>CBDIHP010000046.1:0-354117 GCA_965279195.1 Isosphaeraceae bacterium | reverse complement strand
ACCTGTTCCCCCTGCTGGATCACCCGGCGCACGCGAGGGCGTACAGCCCTGGTCAGTTCCGGCAGCGCGGGGAAGGCCCCGCACTTCCCCGACCACTCGCCGAAATGCTGCTTCACCAGCGTGATCAACTTGCGGGCGTCGAAATCGCCAACGACCACCAGAAACGCATTTCCCGGCCGGAAGTAGCGGGCGTGGTGCCCGACGACGTCGTCTCGTTTGAGCGCCGCGAGCTGCCGGACGGTCCCCGGGGGTCGCGGCGTAGGGGTGGTCGCCGTAGATCATCGAGTGGAATAGCAGGCTCGCGGCGAAGCCGGGGTCGTCGCGATCGGACTGGAGCTCGGCCGACATCCGTCGCTTCACCCACCGGACCGAATCCTCGGGGAAACTCGGCCGGAGCGTCAAATCCGCCAGCCACTCCAGGGCATGCGGCAAATCCTCGGCCCGGACGTGGAGCGAAGCCCCCGTCGAGCTGACCTCCAGGCTGCCGCCGACGTCCTCCACCGCCTCGGCCAGCTCGTCGGCCGAGCGCCGGGTGGTGCCCTCCTCCAGCAAGCGTCCGGTCAACGCGGCCAGCCCGGGACGTTCCTCGCGGATCTGGCCGGCGTCCACATAGAGTTCCAGCGCGACGACGCCCGTGCCGGGACGGGTCTCGTGCAGGACCCGCAATCCATTCGAAAGCGTCTGCTTGACCGGCTGATAGTCCTGGAGCCGGGTCGAGCCGTTCCCCCGCAACGACGCCACCGGGAGTTCGGTCTCCGGCGCGGGCGGGGCCGAAGGACGGGGCACGATGAGCCGGTCGTCGGGCAGGAGGATCTTCACCGCCGGGCCCGAACGGGGGATCGACCAGCCGACGGTCAGATTCGACTCGGTGAGATAGGTCGAGGCGACCCTTCGGATGTCCTCGGCCTCGACGGCGATGGCAGCCCGGTGCTCCTTCTGCCAGTCGCGCCAGTCGCCCCAGAGGGCCACATGCCCGAGCCCGGCGGCGAGCCCCGCGATGTCTTCCTGCTCCCAGCGCCAGGCGGCTTCGAGCCGGTTCTGCGACCGCCTCAACTCCTCGGGCGTCGGCCCCTCGTCGGCGAGCTGCTCGATCTCGTCCAGGATGAAGTCCTCAACCTTCCCCGGATCCGCCCCCGGAACGCCCTCCACCTGCGCGAAGAACTGCCCCGCCCGACGCGCGGCGCCCTGCCAGACCTCGACGCCCGTCGCGATCCGCTCCTGATGCACCAGCAGTTCCCAGAGCCTCGAACGCCGCCCGATGCAGAGCAGGTCCGCCAGGACCTCCAGCGCCGGCACGTCGCGATGCCCGATCGGGACGGTGTGCCAGCCCAGCAACCCGCGAGGGACCGACTCGCTCTCGACGAACGTGAACTCCCGACGCCCGTGCTGCCGGGGCTCGTCGGCCTCGGAGATCGAGCGGCCGAGCTGACCCCGGGGGATGCCTTCGAACCGCGAGGCGATCGCCTTGAGTGCCCTGTCGGGCGACAGGTCCCCCACGATCACCAGGACGGCGCCGTCAGGCCGGTAGTGAGTGGCGTAGAACCGCCGCAGGTCGTCGACCTGGATTCGACGCAAGTCGTCGGGCCAGCCGAGGATCGGGTTGCGATAGGGTGCCGGAGGTAGCTGAGTGCGAGGTGCTCGGTGTCGAGCCGGCCGAAGGGCGAATCCTGGTGCTGCGACCACTCCTCCAGGATGACGTGCTGCTCGGCCTCGACCTCGATCGGGTCGAAGGCGACCGACCGCATCCGATCCGCCTCGATGTCGAGCGCGATCTCCCAGCGGTCGGACGGGAAGGCGAACCAGTAATGGGTGCAGTCCTCGCCGGTCTCGGCGTTGGAATGCCCCGCGCCGGCCATCGCCAGGCGGTCGATCTGCCCCTTGGGGAACCGCTCCGTCCCCTTGAACAGCATGTGCTCGACGAAGTGGGCCAGGCCGGACTTGCCGGGGGGCTCGTCCACGGATCCGACGGGGTAATACAGGTCGCAATGGACCAGGGGCACATGCCGCCTGGGGAGGATGATGACCTTCAGCCCGTTCTGGAGGATCCGCTCGGTCACCCCGAGGTCGCCGACCCAGGAGGGGGAGGGTCGGGCGGTCAAGCGTCGGGCCATCGGGTGCCCCTCTTTCTGCCGGCGGATTGTGGACGTCGTGGGCGGGCGCGGTCGCCCGCTGGGCACCGGGTCGCGCGGGGCGGCGGCCCCTCGACGACTTGCAAGTATCCTACCCGACGCTGGACAATCGTCGAGACTTTCCCGCGCCGCCGGCTCGTCCGTCTTGAACTTCGGGGGCGGATCTGGATAATGCAACGGACTTCGACACAACGGATTTCCGACGGAAACGTCTTTGGCAATGAGGGGGTCTGACTGAGCCGGGGGGGACCCGGGCAATGGGGGCTTGTGAACCTGGTCAGGGGGGGAACCCAGCAGCCATAAGCATCGCCTTCATGTGTCCGGGAGAACCTCCCCGGTTCAGTCAGGCCCCTTCCCGGGGCGTTTCTCCAACTCGGTCAGGCTCGACGCACACCCGCCCGACTCGCCCCTCTCGCTCCGCGTCGCGTGCCCGACGACACCCAGGCCCGATGGAGCGTGCCAATTGTCCCGACTCCCAGGGACCCCATCCTCGCCCATGGACCCCGCGAATCGCGCCGGGGCCTCGGCCGGTGGCGCCTACACCGTCGTCGCCCGACGCTACCGCCCCCAGCGGTTCGAAGAGGTCGTCGGCCAGGATCACGTCGTCCAGGCGCTCCGCAACGCGATCCGCCTGAACCGCGTCACCCACGCGTACCTCTTCAGCGGCACCCGCGGGGTCGGCAAGACGTCGATCGCGCGGATCTTCGCCAAGTGCCTGAACTGCGCCAAGGGGCCGACCGACCAGCCCGATGGCACCTGCGACATCTGCCAGGCGATCGCCGCCGGCCAGGATGTTGACGTGATCGAGATCGACGGTGCCAGCAACAACGGCGTCGAGGCCGTCCGCGAACTCCGCCAGAACGCCGGCCTCCGCCCCAGCCGGGCCCGCTACAAGATCTACTACATCGACGAAGTCCACATGCTCTCCACGAGCGCGTTCAACGCCCTGTTGAAGACGCTCGAAGAGCCCCCCGAGCACGTCAAGTTCTTCTTCGCAACGACCGAGCCGAACAAGATCCCGATCACGGTCCTCTCGCGTTGCCAGCGGTACGACTTCGCCGGGATCACCCCCGAGCAGATCGTCTCCACCCTCGCCGGCATCTGCGAGAGCGAGAAGGTCGCGGCCGACATCGACGCCCTCGCCGTCATCGCCCGACGCGCCTCGGGCTCGATGCGCGACTCACAGTCGCTGCTCGAACAGGTCCTCTCATTCGGCTCGGAGCGGCTGACCATCGAGGTCGTGCAGCAGCTCCTCGGCATCGCCAGCGACGACCGGACGCTCGACCTGCTCGAGGTGCTTTCCCGCCGCGACACGGCCGCCGCCCTCCGGATCGTCGAGCAGGCGGCCTCGCAGGGGGTCCAGCCGGCGGACCTGCTCGACGGCGGAATCGAGTTCCTGCGCGACGTGATGGTCGTCTCGGCCGGGGCCGACGTGGGCCTGCTCGCCACTAGCCCCAAGCAGAAGCCCCGTCTCCAGGGGATCGCCTCCGCCTGGGACCTCGACACAATCCTGGCC
This sequence comes from Isosphaeraceae bacterium, assembly GCA_965279195.1. Lineage (GTDB taxonomy): Bacteria > Planctomycetota > Planctomycetia > Isosphaerales > Isosphaeraceae > CBDIHP01. The sequence goes on along the minus strand of CBDIHP010000046.1, from coordinate 350,472 downwards.
GCGCAGCAGATCTTCGCCGAGACGCGGATGCGGCTCCGGGGCAGCCCCCACGGCCGATTGCTGGTCGAGCTGGCCCTGGCGCGGGTCGCCCGGCTGGAGAATCTCTCGGAGATGTCCGACCTGATCGGCCGACTCTCCGCGCTGGAGTCGGGGGGCCCCGTCCAGGCCCTCGAAAAAAAAAAGCTGACGGCACCTGAACAGGTGCCACCCCCTTCGGCACCCGTTGCCCCGGCCGCGGCACAGGGGCCGGCGGTCGTCGATGCAAGGCCCGTCCCTGCATCCATGAACGCAGATGGGCCGATTTCGCCGAAAAATCCCGGACAAACCGGGCAGTGGGACCTAGAATGGATTGCCGGGAGCTGGAAGTCCTGGGTATCGAAGTTGCCCCAGGACCTCGCAAGTAAGCTGGCGCGAGTTAAGCCACTTGCAATTTTTGGGCCAAACGAGCTGGTCATCGGGGTCGACGCGGGATACAATTGGGTCGCCGACACGCTCGAAGGGCCCGACCCGAGGGCCCGGGTGGAGGCGGAACTGAGGCGATGGCTCGACCGCGCCGTTACGATCCGCTTCGAACGCGCTGAGGAGCCTCGGCCGACCCCCGGCCGCGCGATCGCCACGGCGATGCGCGACGAGGGCCTGAGCGAGGAGCCGATCGTCAGCAAGCTCCTGAAGGATTTCGAGGCCCGACTCGTCCACGTCGAGGCCGAAGACGACACGCCGCCGGGTTGATCCGGGAGACCGGGTCGCCCCGGCGGGAGAACCCGCCACTCTCTCTGGCCCGGGGATCGAATCCGTCGTGTTCAATAATCTGAGCAATCTCGCCGATCTGATGCGGAACGCGGGCAAGATCCGCGAGAACGTCGAGCGCGCCACCGAGGCGCTCGGCAAGCTCGTCGTCGAGGGGACGGCCGGCGGCGGTTCCGTCACGGTCCAGGCGAACGGCCGTATGGAAGTGCTGTCGGTGAAGATCAGCCCCGAGCTGCTCTCCGACGACGCCGAGCTGCTGGAGGACCTGGTCACGGCCGCCGTCAACCAGGCGTTGACCAAGGCCCGGGAGGCCGCGGCGCAGTCGATCTCCGGGCTCGCGGGGGGGCTCCCGATCCCCGGCCTCGGCGGCATGTTCGGCGGACCCGGAGCCTGAATCATGGCACCGCGGACCTCCACGACCTCGGGCGCCGTCGATCGCCTGATCGCCGCCTTCGGGCGGCTCCCGGGCGTCGGGGCCAAGTCGGCCGAGCGGCTCGCCTATCACATCCTCAAGTCGCCGCCGGAAGAGGCGCTCGTCCTCGCCGAGGCGATCCGCGACGTCAAGGAACGCGTCAAGTACTGCAAGGTCTGCTACCACCTCACCGAGTCGGACGAGGACCTCTGCGCGATCTGCCGCGAGCCTCGCCGCGACCAGGGGCTGATCTGCGTCGTCGAGCAGTCACGCGACCTGCTGGCGCTCGAACGCGCCGGGTCGTTCCAGGGGGTCTACCACGTCCTCCTCGGCCGGCTCGCCCCCCTGCAAGGGGTGGGGCCGGAGCAACTGACGGTCGACGCGCTGGCGGCCCGAGTGGAGTCGGGGACGGTCCGCGAGATCATCATGGCGACCAACCCCACGATGGAGGGCGACGGAACGGCCCTGCTCGTCGCAAACCGCCTGGCGGATTCGGGCATCCCGATCACCCGCCTGGCCCGCGGACTGGCCTCCGGCTCGGTCCTCGAATTCGCCAACAAGGAGATGCTCGCCGACGCGTTCCAGGGGCGCCAGAAGCTCTGATCCGCCCCCCGGCGTGTGCTACGATTAGGGCGTGAGCCCTCTCCGCCCCCATCCCCATGTCTCGCGAATTTCAATTCCTTCGTTTGGCATGCCACTTGCTCAGGTGATCGCCCGGTTCTCGCGACGGTGCAACCGTTGAGCGGCCCGGCTCGGACGAATCGAGCCCGGCCGGGGGATCACGAAGCAAGGTGACTCGGCTGTAGCTGAATCGGCTCTCCCCCTTTTCCGTGGCGGAAACAGGACCATGCGTCTCGACACCTCACAGCAGATGCGCACCGATATGCGGATGCGCATGGCGCCCCGCATGATCCAGTCGATGGAGATCCTTCAGTTGCCCCTCATGGCGCTGCAGGAACGCATCGACCAGGAGCTGATCGAGAATCCGCTCCTCGTGGATCTGCGCGAGTCGCTCCCCTCCGAGGCCGACGCCGAGCCGACCGCCGCCGCCAGCGAGGCCGACGCCACCCCGCCCGAGTTCGAGGGCCCGGACGACTGGGACTCCTACGGCGAGACCCACCGCCTCAGCCGCGCCGCCCTCTCCGAAGAGGCCGACCGCAAGCATGATGCCATGCAGAACATGGCGTCGCGGCCCGAGTCGCTCCACGACGACCTGGCCCACCAGCTCGGCTACATGGACTGCTCGGCCAACGTCCGGGCCCTGGCCGAGTACATCATCCACAACCTCGACGAGAACGGGTTCTTCCGGCTCGACCTGCACGACGTCGTCCGCGACTATGGCGGCGAGGCCAATCTCGCCGAGGCCGAGGAGGCCCTCGAAGTCGTCCAGATGCTCGACCCGCCCGGCGTCGGGGCACGCAACCTCCGCGAGTGCCTGCTCCTTCAGCTCACCCCCGAGGTCCCCTATCGCGATGTCTTACAGGTGTTGATTTCCAACCACCTTGAGGACATCCAGCAGAATCGCCTGCCTCAGATTGAGAAGAAGACGGGGATCTCTCTCGACGAGATCAAGGAAGCCATCGAGCAGCTCCGCCGTCTGAATCCCCGGCCCGGCGAGCGGTACGAGTCGCAGAACAACCAGTTCGTAGTGCCCGACCTGATCGTCGAACCCGACGATCACGGCGAGTACACCGTACGCCTCGCCGACGACCACACGCCGCAGCTCAAGATCTCCGCGCACTACCAGCGGATGCTCAAGAACAAGTCGGCCGACCCGGTCACCCGGGAGTTCATCCAGAAGAAGCTGATGTCGGCCAAGTGGCTGATCGAGTCGATCGAGCAGCGCCGGAGCACCCTGCTCAAGGTCGCCAGGGCGATCATCGAGCACCAGAAGGACTTCCTCGACAAGGGCCCCGAGTCGATCGAGCCCTTGAAGATGCAGCAGATCGCCGACCGCGTGCACGTCCACGTGACCACGGTCAGCCGGGCGGTCGACGACAAGTGGGTGCAAACCCCGCGCGGGATCTTCGCCCTCAAGCGATTCTTCGGCGGCGGCACCACCACGGCCGACGGCGAAGAGGTCGCGTGGGACACGATCAAGCAGAAACTGCTGGAGATCATCGCCAAGGAGGACAAGGAGAACCCCCTGTCCGACGAGGAGATCGTCGAGCACCTCGGCCAGAGCGGCCTCCCCGTCGCACGCCGGACGGTCACCAAGTACCGCAAGGCCCTGCGGATCCCCTCCAGCCGTCAGCGGAAGCAGTTCTGACGCCAGGTAGGGTGTGGTGGCCGCGCCCTCGCGGCCTCCGCACCAACTCGGGCTGGTCATCTGATGGAAGCGTGGGCCGAGGTTGCCTCGCACCCGAACGAACGAAACGAGCCTCGCGTGTCCCATCGGACCCGCGAGGCTCTTCCTATTTTACGCAAGGACAAGGACGTGCCCACGTCAGATCAGGCCGTCGCGCGACCGCTGGCCGGGGTGGACTGGGATGCGGTGCTCCCGCGCGAATTGTCGACGGGCTCGATGATCGGGCGGGCTTCGAGGAGCCGTCGCATGGCGACCTCGTAGCCGACGATCCGGACGTTTTCCAGGACCATCATCGCCTGGCCCAGGCCGATGTCGTTGGCGACCTTGACGAGCGCCTTCTCCTGCTCGGATCCGGCCTCGGTGGCCCGGGCTGGGTCGGCTTCGAGCGTGTCGTCGGCGAGGTAGTCGAGCGAGACGCCGACGGCTTTCGCCAGCTTAAACGCGTTTTCGAGACCGGGCAGCGACTTGCCCGTGAGGATCCGGGAGATTTCGGAGTCGCTCACCTGAGACAGCCGCGCGAGCTTCTGCCCGTTCAGCCCCAGGGCCTGCATCCGTTTGTGGAGCTTTTCGTCGAGTCTCATGGAGGGAGTGTACCCGAGGGGGAGGGTGGACGCCAACTGCCATCCCCAAAATGCAATTGGCATCCCTTATTGGTGGGAGATCTCCCGGATGTCGCAGGGCCTTATCATATCGTGAACGGAATTCCGGTCAATCCAGGAGGCCGGGAAAACGCGACGAGATCCCGGTGGGTGACGCATCCGTCGATCCGTCCCGGGGCCGCGCGGGGCGGGGCGTGCAAACCGGCGGGCCGGGCGGTATCCTGAGCCTCGCACGCGAGGCCGGGACGCCGATCCCTGTCCCGCCAACGAGACGAGAGCTGGAGCCCAAACGACCATGACCGCCCTGGAAACGACGACGCTGGACGCCCTCTGGTACGACACGGAGGCCCGGGAGATCCTGCTCCGGGACATCGTGACGAAGCGCCTGGCCGAGAAGCCGGCCCCGAGGATGGACGACCACATCGTCGCCACCTACTTCTTCGCCTTCCGGACCACGACCCTCGCCAAGGCCGTCTCCGAGATCAGCTACCACGCGACCAGCGGCATCAAGAACCCGCCCAAGGGCTCGCTGCTCGAAGCCTGCTCCGCCATCGCCGCCGGCACCGACGCCTTCGACGCCTCGGGCAAGATCGGCCTGCTGCACGTCGCCTTCCCGCTCAAGATGATGCTCCAGCCGGACGGGCATCTCACGTCCTGCGACATCCTGCACACGGCCGCCGGCGCGATCATCTTCGACTTCTACGAGAACCTCGACTCCCGCCTGGTCTCGCTCCAGATCCCCGAGAAGGTGCTGAAGACCTTCCCCGGCCCCGCCTACGGGCCGCACAAACTCCGCGCGAAGACGGGCTTTGCCGCCGACCAGCCCGCATTCGGGACAATCCTCAAGCCCACCGCCGGGATCACCCCCGATGACGTCGAGCGGCTCGTCGGCGACCTCGCCGGCAGCAAGCTGCTCATGTTCATCAAGGAGGACGAGGACCTCTACCCGAACCTCGACTACTCCCCCGTCGCCGAGCGGACCCGCAAGGCCGTCGCGGCGATCGAGCGGACGAAGTCCCAGCGCGAGGGGCTCGGGCTGGTCTACTCGCCCCACGTCTCGGGCGCCCCGAACGAGATCCTCGACACCGTCCACGCCTGCCTCGAAGCCGGCGCATCGGGCGTGATGTTCAGCGAGTCCTACGCCGGCGGCGTGACCCGGATGGTCCGCGAGGCGACCCGGAATCACTCGAATCCGCCGGCGATCTACGGGCACAACGCGGGGATTGGGTCCCGGACCAATCGCGGGATCTTCCGCGAGGTCATGGACTTCCTCGCCCGGCTCGACGGCATCGACTTCCGCCAGACCGGCCCCGTCCGGCCCGGCACGGCGATGATCCGGCCCTATGGGGCGGAGTGGGAAGCCTCCGAGCACGTCCTCACCATGCCCGTCGCCGGCCTGAACCCGACGATGATCACCCGGGCCGGTGCCCTCGACCAGGGCAACCTGATCCTGAACATGATCGATGCCGAGAAGCGCGGGCTGACCCCGAACATCCTGTTCCTGGCCGGCTCGGCGATCAACTCGATCAAGAACTCCAAGGGCGAGGCCGATCCGAAGCTGGGCCTCGAAGCCCTGGCCGAGGCCATCGAGGTCTACCGCTCCCGTGCGCTTCAGGACGTCGGCATGGAGCAGCACCTCGGCGAGCTTGTCGCCCTCGCCACTCGCGAGAAGAAGAACGCCCTGCTCGAATCGCTCCGGCAGCGGTATCCGGATCAGGTGAAGTAACACCTGGGGTGCGGTGGATGCGTCCTCGCGCCGGGCGAGGGTCTCCAGACCCCGCCCCTACCCTGAGATCAGAACCGCGGGCGAGGGTCTCGAGGCCCGAAAATCAAAGGCCCCGTCATCGTGGTGGTCCCGGATGGGTCGGGAGACCCGATTGGGTGGTTCCTCGTGGCGGACGTTGGGGCGGGGTCTGGAGACCTGCGCCCAGCGCTTCGGCGTACGGTACCGGAAAGACCTAGCATTTTATGTCCACCGCCCCCCGACAGCTCCGGATCGGCGTCCTCGGCTGCGGGCCGATTGCGCAGTTCGCCCATTTTGATGCGTGCAAGAAGGCGAGGAACGCGGAGCTGTACGCGATCTGCGACGTCGCGGCCGACCTCCGCGAGCGGATGGCCGCGATCCATCAGCCGGCGAAGGTGTACGCGAGCGATGTCGAGATGCTCGCCGACCCCGAGGTCGAGGCGGTCCTCATTGCCGTGGCCGACCAGTTTCACGTCCCCGCATGCCTGAAGGCAATCGACGCCGGCAAGCATGTGCTCGTGGAGAAACCGCTCGGCACCGTCGTCGGCGATTGCCAGGCCCTTCTCGACCGCGCCCGGTATGCGGGCGTCCGGATCCAGGTCGGGAACAACCGCCGGTTCGATCCCGGGATCGCGTTCGCGCAGCGCTTCGTCCGCGAGGAGATGGGCCAGATGCTCTCCCTCAAGGCGTGGTACTGGGATTCGACCTACCGCTACACCATGACCGACAACCTCCAGCCGATCCCTTTCACGAGCGAGAAGGCCCTCAGGCCGGCGGGAGACCCGAAGGCCGACAAGCGTCGTTACTTCCTCATGACCCACGGCAGCCACCTGGTCGACACCGCCCGCTACTTCGGCGGGCCGATCGTCGGGCTGTCGGCCAGGCTGGTCGAGAAGTTCGGGGCCTATTGCTGGTTCTCGACCGTCGAGTTCGAGAGCGGGGCCATCGGGCACCTCGACCTCTCAATCCCGGTCCGGGGGGACTTCGCCGAGGGGTTCCAGATCCAGGGGGAACTCGGCAGCGTCCAGGGCCGGGTCCACCTGCCCTGGTATCACAAAGCGGCCGACGTGGAGTGCTTCTCGACCCGTTCCGGCCAGTTCACCAGGCCGCTCGGGGCCGACGCACACACCTACAAGCGGCAGGTCGAGGGCTTCGCAGCGGCGATCCTCGAAGGCCAGGCCCAGGCCGGGGCGTCGCTCGAAGACGGGCTCGCGGCCGTCCAGGCGCTGGTCGCAATCGCCCGTTCGGTCGAGAACGGCGGGGCCTTCGTGAGGCTCGATGAAACGTCGGGGGCCGTCTGATGCGAATTGGAATCTTCGCGAAGTCCTTCGCCCGACCGAGCGTGGAGCAAACCCTGGACGCCGCACTGGCCCACGGGTTCGAGGGGGTCCAGTTCAACCTCTCGGTGGCGGGATGGCCGACGTTGCCAAACGAACCCATCCCCGACGACCTGATCATCCGGATACGGGGCACCCACGAGTCGCGCGGGCTGGACATGTTCGCCCTCTCGGGGACGTTCAACCTCATTCATCCCGACCCGGTCGCGCGGGAGGCGGGGTTCCTGGGGCTGGAGCACCTCGCCGGGGCCGCCCGGGCGATGGGAACGACGCTCATCACGCTCTGCACCGGCACCCTCGACCCCGACGACATGTGGCGGGCCCATCCCGACAACGGAACCGAGGCCGCCTGGTCGTCGCTACGGGCAGGGATCGACCGGGCGGTCGAGATCGCAGGTCGGCACGACATCTGGCTGGGGATCGAGCCCGAGCACGCAAACGTGATCGACTCGGCCGCCAGGGCGAAGCGACTCCTCGACGAGGTCGGTTCCGACCGGCTCGGGATCGTCCTCGACCCGGCGAATCTCCTCCGGGCGAAGGCGATTCCCCGCATGCGGGAGATCATGCAGGGGGCGGTCGACCTTTTGGGGGATCGGCTCATCCTGGCCCACGTCAAGGAGATCGGCCGCGACGGCCGGGCCGGGGACATCGGGCTGGGAAAAGGGGCGCTCGACCTCGACGCCTACTTCGAGGCGCTGGCTTCCGTCGATTTCGACGGCCCATTGATACTGCACGGGCTCCCGGAATCCGAGGTAGCGGCCAGCCTCGGGGCGGTCCTGGAACACCTTCTCGACGGCGAAGACGATCCCGAGGACGACGATGCCTGAGTTCACGAGAGACGGCCTGACGTTCTTCTATCGCGAGGCGGGCGAAGGGCTTCCGTTCGTCTTCCAGCACGGCCTGGGGGGCGATTCGTCGCGGGCCTTCGCCGGCTACTCGCCGCAGCCGGGGATCCGGCTTATCGGGTTTGACGCCAGGGGGCACGGCGAGACCCGCCCCCTCGGCCCACCGGATCGGCTCCGGCTGGCCACCTTCGCCGACGATCTGATCGGCTTGATGGATCACCTCGGCATCGAGAAGGCGGTCATCGGCGGGATCTCGATGGGGGCGGCCTTGACGTTGAATGCCACCCTCCGCTACCCCCATCGCGTGCTCGGCCTGGTGCAATCGCGTCCTGCCTGGCTGGACCTGCCCTACCCTGACAACATCCGCTACTTCCCGCCCATCGCCTCGTTCCTCCGACACTTCGGGGCGGCCGAGGGCCGGAAGCGGTTCGAGGCGACTCCCGAATTCGAGCGGGTGAAGGCGGAGTCGGCCGACGTCGCGCAGGTGCTCCTCGACAACTTCGCCCATCCCCGGGCGGAGGAGACCTGGCCGAAATTCGTCGAGATCCCGCTGGATTGCCCCTTGAAGAGCCTGGACGAACTGGCGGCAATCGCGGTGCCGACGCTGGTCATCGGCTGCCGGCCGGATCCGGTCCATCCCTACCACATGGCCGAGGCCCTCGGCCGGTCGATCCCTAAGGCCGAACTCGTCGAGGTCACGCCGAAGGTGCTCGACGAGCCCCGCCACAACGCAGACGTCCAGCGCGAGATCTCGGGCTGGCTGGACCGGCATTTCCTCCGAAAGGCCTGACACGATGATCCGTTGCGCCACGTCGCTGTGGTCGGCCGACCTCTCGAATCTCGCAGCCGAGATCCGCCGGGTGGAGGGGGCCTCGGACGCCTTCCACCTCGACGTGGCCGATGGTCATTATGTCCACGCCCTGCTGTTCTTCCCGGACCTGGTCAAGAGCCTCCGGCCGCACACGCCGTTGCCGTTCGAGGTGCACCTGATGGTCGCCGACCCGCTCGCGTGGTTGGACGACTTCATCGAGGCCGGGGCCGATCGGATCCTTTTCCAGCTCGACACGCTGTCCGACCCTCTGGAGGCGATCAGGGCGGTGCACGACCGGGGCAAGTCGGTCGGGCTGGCCTTGCGTGTTGAGGACCCGGTCGAGCTGGCGGAATCCTACTGGCACAAGATCGACCGCCTCACGCTGATCGGCACGGCCCTCGGGGTCAAGGGGGCGACGATGGATCCCGGGTTGCCCGACAAGGTCCGGCGGGCCCGGGAACTTGGGGATCGGCTCGGCGGGGTGGTGGATATCGAGGTCGACGGGGGCATCCGCAAGGACACGGTCCCCCGACTGGCGGGCGCGGGGGCCGACTGGATCGTCCCCGGGTCATTGATGTTCCACGGCATGCCGTATGAACTGCGTCATTGGCTCGACACGTTAGAGAAAGACTGATGCAACCCACCCGCAAGGTCCGATGAACCGTCAAAGTCGATCGAAAGCATTCAGGTTGGCATGGTAGTCCGTCGGCGGGACGTGCGAATGACAGGACGCTTCGCTCCGGCAGCCGCAGCCCTCGTGTGGCTCGCCCTCTCCGTGACCGGTCTACCGGCCCGGGCCCAGGATGACGTGGACGCACGCCTCAAGAAGATGGAGGCCGCCAATGCCGCCCTCCAGGCCCAGATGCAGGCGATTCTGCAGCAGAACGCCGACCTGACCGATCAGATCCGGACGCTCAAGGACCAGCTCAAGCCCTCCGACACGCCTGCCTTGCCGGATCCCAACCCGGCCCCTCCGGCCAACCCTGGGAGCCCCCGGACACCGCCCGGCGGGAGCATCCCCCGCAGCCCGGATGACGACCAGCCGCCGGACATCCGCACCGATCAGCCGCGGTCGAAGCCCAAGGGCGTGCCCCTCGACTCCAAGTTCACCGAGGGGTTCCGCTGGGAGGACAAGGATGGGGAATTCCAGCTCCAGTTCCACCAGGAGACCCAGGTGGAGATGCGGGCCTACCAGCAGGCCCAGAGCGACCCCGTCAATCAGGTGAACCTGTATCCCAACCGCGTCCGGTTCTTCTTCAATGGCCGGATGACCAAGCCCATCGAGTACAGCATCTCGTTCAACAAGGGGTACAGCACCAACTTCGACCTGCTGGACGCCTACATCAACTTCAATTACGACAAGCGGTTCCAGTTCCGCCTCGGCCGCTACCGGATGCCCTACACCTACGAATTCTACGCGATCGCCAACCAGTACCTGGTCACCCCCGAGCGGTCGATCTTCGCGATCAACTCGTCGTACATCCGCAACACGGCCGCGATGCTCCACGGCGAGATCCTCGACGGCAGGGCGGAATACGCCGTGGCCGTCGCCGCCGGCCCGAGGAACTCCTACTTCGATTACAACGGCCGCAAGGACGTCCTCGGTTTCTTCAACGTCCGGCCGTTCGACAACTCCGAGCGCTTCAAGGCCTTGCAGAACCTCAATATCGGGGCCTCGGGGGGCTCGGGGATCCAGAACAACCCGGCCGCGCCGACGATCTTCCGGACCTCCCACAACCTGGTCGACAGCACGGCGGCCAACAAGGCGATCCCGTCCTACCTCCAGTTCAACAGCGGCGTCAACGAGGTCGGCCTGCGGAGCCTCGGCGAGGTCCACGCGGCGTACTACTACAAGAGCCTGGCGCTGATCGCGGGGTACGACTTCGGGTTCGAGACCTACTCCAGGTCCAAGGGGCCCGAGGTCCGCGTGCCGATCTCGGCCTATCACGTCACCATGGGCTACTTCCTGACCGGCGAGGAGCAGGATCTCCGCGGGCCCGTCGACCCGATCCACCCGTTCAACCTCAAGCGTGGCGAGCGCGGACTCGGTGCGATCGAGCTGGCGGCCCGGTATTCCGAGTGGGCGATGGGCAACCAGATCTTCACCGGCGGGTTCGCCGACCAGTCCCTCTGGACCAACCGCGTCTACGCCACCGACCTCGGCTTCAACTGGTATCTCAATCGCTACGTGAAGGTCTACTTCGACTGGCAGCACTCGGTGTTCGGGAACCCCGTGCAATTCAAGCCCGGCGGGCTCCAGCTCACGAGTGACCTGTTCTGGATCCGCTGCCAGTTGTATTTCTAAAGCCCGAGCGACGCCCCGCCCGCCGGCCCGAAGGTCCAGGCTCCCATGGAAACGTCGAAGATCGCCCGCATCCTCGAAGAGATGGGCACCCTGCTGGAGGTCCGGGGCGAGAACGCGTTCCGCTGCCGCGCCTATCACAACGCGGCCCAGGCGCTCCGGACTCTGCCCGAGGACATCCTCCCGATGGTCGAGTCGGGGGGCCTGGCCGAGGTCCCCGGCATCGGCGCGACGATGCTCGCCAAGATCGCCCAGCTCGCGACCTCCGGCAACCTCCCCGCCTACGACGAACTTCGCCGCACCACCCCGCCCGGCCTGGTCGCCCTGCTCCGCGTGCCGGGGCTCGGGCCCAAGAAGATCAAGACGCTCCACGACGAACTCAAGATCGAGAGCCTGCAGGACCTCCGCGCCGCCGGGGAGGCCGGCAAGATCGCCGCCGTGAAGGGCTTCGGCGCCAAGACGGCGGCGAAGATCCTCGAAGGGGTCAACTTCATCGAGTCCGTCGGCGACCGGATCCTTCAGAGCACCGCCCGCCAGCTCGTCGCACCCCTGCTCCAGGCCGTGCGCGAGATGCCCGGCGTGATCCGCACGGAGTATTGCGGCAGCCTGAGACGCCGCAAGGACACGATCGGCGACATCGACATCCTGTTCTCGTCCGACGACCCCGTCCCGATCCTCCAGGCGTTCTCGAAACTCCCCGAGGTCGCCCAGGTGCTCGCGCTAGGGGACACCAAGACGAGCGTCCGGATCGCCAACGGGGTCCAGTGCGACCTCCGCGGGGTCTCCGACACCCAGTTCGCCTTCGCCCTCCATTACTTCACGGGCTCGAAGGAGCACAACATCCAGATGCGCCGACGGGCCCAGGCCCGGGGCCTCAAGCTCAATGAGTATGCCCTCGAAGGCCCGGACGGGAACGTCCCCTGCCGCGACGAGGCCGAACTCTTCCAGGCCCTCGGCCTGGCCTACATCCCGCCCGAGCTTCGCGAAGACGTCGGCGAGTTCGCCCTGGCCGAGGCGGGGCCGATCCCGACGCTCGTCGAACTGTCCGACCTCACCGGCACCTTCCACTGCCACACCGACTGGAGCGACGGCGGCGCGACCCTTGAGGAGATGGCCCAGGCCGCGAAGGACGCCGGGCTCCGGTACCTCGGCATCGCCGACCACTCCCGATCGGCCGGGTACGCCGGCGGCCTCTCGATCGAGCGGGTCCAGGCCCAGTGGGCGGCCATTGATAAGCTCAACAAGAAATTTGGCGACGACTTCCGCCTCTTCAAGGGGATCGAGTGCGACATCCTGGTCGACGGCTCGCTCGACTATCCCGACGAAATCCTCGACGGCTTCGATTACGTCGTCGCCAGCGTCCATTCGAGCTTCGGCATGCCGCGCGACGAGATGACCGCCCGGGTCATCCGCGCGGTCCGGCATCCCCGGGTCACGATGCTCGGGCACCCCACAGGCAGATTGTTGCTCGCCCGGGACGGCTACGCGATCGACCTGGACAAGGTCATCGAGGCCGCAGCCGGTTCCGGCGCGATGATCGAGATCAACGCGAACCCGCACCGGCTCGACCTGGACGATCTGCACGTCCGTCGGGCGAAGGCGCTGGGGGTCGGGATCGTCATCAACCCCGATGCGCACTCGACGAGGGGACTTGCGGATCTCGAATACGGGATCGGCGTTGCGCGGCGGGCCGGGCTCGTGGCGGCCGAGATTTTCAACGCATTGCCCGCCTCCGAGGTAGCAGGGCGACTCATGGCCCGGCGGGCCTGATGTTTGGGGAACTCATCGAGGATCCCCTGGTCACCTTGCGGGAGGTGGACCCGGTCCTATAATGCTCCTGGATTGAAGATTGCGTGAGGGAGTCTCCGCGACGCGATCCAAACCCGGATCATTCCCAACGACGCCCGACCGCTTCCGTCCGACCCGAGGCACCCGAACATGGCACCTCCCAAGCCCCCCGAAGCCAAGCGGAAGTACTACACCGTCGAGGAGGCGAACAAGGCACTCCCGCTCGTCCGGGCCATCGTCGCCGACATCGTCCGCGAGTACCGCGTCGTCGAGGAGATGCGTCAGCGGCTCTCGACGATCTCCCGCGACAAGAAGAAGAAGGTCGACGACGTCTACAACGAGGAACTCGCCCACTTCGAGGCCGAGTTGGAGGCGCAGGAAGCCTCGCTCGGCAGCTACCTGGACGAGCTCGCCAAGCTCGGCGTCGAACTCAAGGGCACGGACGGCCTCTGCGACTTCTACAGCCTCAAGGACGGGCGCGAGGTTTACCTCTGCTGGCGCCTCGGCGAGCCCGAGGTCGCCCACTGGCACGAACTCAACGCCGGATTCGCCGGCCGGCAGCCGCTCGGACACCCGGTCGGCGGGAAACGCTGATCTCGATCGCACTCATCCGCCCGAATCATCGCCAGGCCCGGCCGGGATCCGTCCCGCCGGGCCTCGCCCGTTTCGGGACGATTGGAGGATCCTCGCCCCATCGGTAAGCTATGCTATCCAGTCGTGATGCGATCCGAGGTCGGGGTTCAGGGGCGAGCATGGCCATCCGGGTGGTGACGATCGACGGGCCCGCCGGCGCGGGCAAAAGCACGGTCTCGAAGCGGCTCGCCGAGCGACTCGGCTGGAGGCTGCTCGACACCGGCGCGATGTATCGCGCCCTGACCCTCGCCGCCCTCCGCTCCGGGATCGACCTCGAATCGGCCGACGCCCTCGGCGAACTCGCCGAATCGACCCGAGTCGAGCTCCCCCGCGGCCAGGTCCTGCTCAACGGCGAGGACGTCGCCGGCCAGATCCGCTCGGTCGAAGTCACCAACGCCTCCCGATACCTCGCCGACAACCCACGCGTCCGGCGCCGGCTGACCGAACTCCAGCGGGCCTTCGCCGCCGTCGAGGGCGAGATCCTGACCGAGGGCCGCGACCAGGGGACCATCGTCTTCCCCGACGCCTTCGTCAAGATCTACCTCACCGCCAGCGACGAGGAACGCGCCCGCCGCCGGCACACCGAGTTCGTCGCGAGGGGCGAATCAATCGCCCTCGAAACCGTCCTGGCCGACCTCCAGGCCCGCGACGCCCGCGACGCCGCACGGGCCATCGCGCCCATGAAGCCGGCCGACGACGCGAAGGTCGTCGACACCTCGGGCCTCGACTTCGACCAGGTCGTCACCGCTCTCGAACAGATGATCCGTTCCGCCCTGAGCTGATCCGAGCCCAGAATCCCGCACTCCAAGGACCGACGCCGTGGAAGCCTCGCCGACCCCGACCGAAGTCCGCCCGAGTCGCCGCAAGCGGGAGGCGGAGGAGCCCGGGAGGAACGAGACGATCGCCGCGATCTGGTTCCGGATCGTCCAGCTCACGCTGGGCACGATCTACATGTCGTTCTGCAGCCTGAGGGCGACCGGGCGGCAGCACATCCCCCGCACCGGCGCGGGCCTGATCGTGGCCAACCACCTGAGCCACTGGGACGTCTTCATGATCGGGTTCGTCGCCCCGAGGACGCTCAACTACGTCGCCCGGTCCACCCTGTTCATCCCGATCCTGGGCACCCTGATCCGCTCCGTCGGCGGGTTCCCCATCCAGCGCGAGGGGATCGGAGCCCAGGGGATCAAGGAGACCCTCAAGCGAGTCCGCGCCGGCGGCCTCGTCGTCCTGTTCCCCGAAGGGACCCGCAGCCGGGACGGCGAACTCGCCCCCTTGAAGTCGGGCATCGCCATGCTCGCGGCCAAGACCAAGGTCCCCGTGATCCCGGCCGCCATCGCCGGCACCTACGAAGGCTGGCCCCGCTGGCACCGATTCCCCCGGATGTTCCCCGTCCGAGTCGTCTTCGGCCAGCCCATCACCGTCGACGAGATCCGCACCCTCTCGCCCGAGGAACTCACCGCCCTCATCGAGCGCCGGATCCGCGACGGCATCGCCGAGGCGAGAGCTTCCCTGCGGAGCGATCTGAATCTCTGACCGACGCAACCACCCGGTGTGCGGAAGCTCGCTTCCGCTCCAGGTTCGTGGGAGCGTGCTCCCGAGAATCCAGATTCGGTCGAACGCCAAGCCTTCGATCCAGCACGCGGAGCAAGCTCCGCGAGAAGAGAGCGGAAGCGAGCTTCGGCACTCCATGCCTTCGTTCGAACGCGGCAGGGCGTGGGCTTCACTCGTCCGGGAAGCGACTCCGCGAAAGACCGGTGAGACGGCAAGGCCCCCAGAATCCACCATCACACCGGGCATTTCGCGAGCAAAGTCGTCCCGGACGAGTGACGCTCACGCCCTGCTCTCGTCCGTCACTATCATGAGCGGAACCCGATCCGGAATCCGCGCGCGATCCCGAGGAATTTTTTCGGATCCAGAATGAGGTTGGCGATCCGGGGGCTTTCGGCTATGGTCCGGCGTCCCCGGCGACCTTGCCGGCGGACGGGGCTCCTCCTGATTGACCCACTGCGATCCGACCGCGATGCCCCGCGTTTGCCCATCTTGAACCGATTCGCGGAGTGCCCCGAGCATTGGCCCGGGGACCGGTCGCGGTCAGGAGGATCGCCATGGGGCCCCTGAGACGACTCTTCTCGAACGGCTGGGTCCGTTGCGCGACGCTGGCCACCACCGTCCTGGTGGGGAGTTCTGGCTGTACCCGGAATTACTATTACGGCGCCGTGCCGCCGGGCTGCGCTCCGGCCGCGATGGGGCCGGCCGTGCAGGTGGGCTCGGTCTGCGACACCACCCCCTCGGGCAACCCCGTGATCATCCAGGGGAGCAAGCCCAAGGCCATCGTGAGCCAGTCGGGCTCCGGCTGGCGTCGGGCCGAGCCCGAGATCACCAGCGACCGCTTCTGAGGTCCCCGGGATGCCCGCCCACTCCCGATCTCGATCCCGGTTCCAGAGGGCCCGCTGCCTCGTGACCGGGGCCTCCTCCGGCCTCGGCCGGGCCATCGCGCTCGAACTCGCCTCGCGCGGGGCGAAGCTGGCCCTGACCGGCCGCAATGTGGCTTCGCTCGAGAACACGCGAAACGAAGCCATTGCGCGCGGCGTCCCGGTCGAACAGGTTCTGGTCATCCCCGCCGACCTGACCGTCGAGGCCGACCGCGAGCGCCTGCTCGGGACCGTCCGCGACGCCTGGGGCGGGCTCGAAATCGCCGTCCAGGCCGCGGGAGTCGGGGCGTACGGCCAGTACGAATCCCACGGCCCGGACGTCCTCCGGGCCGTGATGGAAGTGAACTTCTTCGCTGTCGCCGAACTCGCCCGGGGCCTGCTCGACCTGCTCCGGATGGGGGACGACCCCTCGATGGTCGTGATCGGCTCGATCGTCGCCCGGCGCGGCCTGCCGGGGCGACCCGAATACTCGGCCAGCAAGTTCGCCGTCGCGGGCTTCGTCGAGGCCTTGCGCGCGGAGTGGTCGAAGTACTTCATCCACGTCGGCCTGGTGAACCCCGGCTTCACCTCGACCGACTTCGAGAAGAACCTCCACACCAACACCGCCCGGACCAACCAGCACAACCGCCGCACCGCCCGCCCCGAGGACGTCGCCGTCGCAACCCTGCGCACGATCTCCAAACGCCGCAACGAGACCGTCCTCACCCTCCCCGGCCGCACCCTCCTCCTCGTCAACCGCCTCCTCCCCCGCCTCGTCGACCGCGGCTTCGACCGCTTCATCCGCAAGCTCTACCCCGAGATCCACCAGGCCGAACGCGCCCGCCGTACCGCCGGGGCATAATCTGGCCATCTCGCCCCGGAATTGGTATCTTCTCCGAACCATTCCGTGACGACGTGCGTCCAATCCTCCGGGCACCACGTCCCCTCCGGGCGATTAGCTCAGTTGGTTAGAGCGCTTGCTTTACACGCAGGATGTCGGGGGTTCGAGTCCCTCATCGCCCATTCTAGTTTAGTCCTGGAAGGCGTCCTGGACGTCAAACCTTAGTGCTTCCGAAGATTTAGAGACAAAGCGCAGCTGCAATACATTAACTTTCGATTTAATGAACACACAATCTGCCTATGCAATAGCGGCAGAAAGGCTTTCAATTGCTGCCTTAAACATGTGCGGCCGACAAAGCCTCGTTCAAAAACTGGTCGAAAAAATCGAAAATGCTATGCTCGCGCTCTAGGTGATTGCTCGCCACGAATCAGCAGAGAGCACTATGTCAGCGAAGGAATTCTAAGGAGGATCGGCGAACCCATCAATGTCGCGGGTCTGCCCTGGATTCCGATTGGTGAGACCAAGTGGGTTCTAACGTCACACTTAATAAGCAAAAATCTGTGCGAAAGGCACAACAACTCACTCTCTGGACTTGATTCGGTTGCTATCCGACTGTTCGAGGCAAGCAAAGAGGCCCGAAGAGCCTCACCCTTGAGCGATACTGTCCATACCTCAAAGATCCAACTCTTTAATGGTGACGATTTAGAGCGTTGGATGCTCAAGTTCATCTGCAGCTTCATCTCCTCAGGTAACGCTTCATTCAATTCCTCGGCGCTCAGTGAATGGACTCCACCAGACTTCTGGCTGCGGATTCTCTTCGAGGGGATCCCATTTCCGGAGGGATGCGGGCTATACGTTTACGGATGTGTCGGACAGACAAGCCAATTTTGCTCCGAGATCGCATTTGCTCCATTTGGTTCTCCAGAATCGATCGTTGGTGCCATCATTGCAATCGATGGAATTACCTTTATATTAATGATGAAATCACCGACGACCGACACGCTTGCCGAATTTCTTCAGAATTACCATCATCGGGTCCAAGAAATCATCGTTCAGAATGAACGAATAGAGCGTAGGCTCCTATTCGGTTTTGACCAACCCAGCGATCCTCGCTCGATTGCGTTAAAAGTCATCAAACCTGAAGAGACCTTCCAAACAGAACTGAGGCAGCGCGGAAACCACCAATAGGTCAACCAGCGTACCAACATAAATGGTCATATCTTACTGTACGCCAAACATGCTGCCTAGGCTGTTTGATTCGCCGCTGTAATTTGATCGTTCGTTAGATCAGGAATCTTTGAGCAGCAATCGGCCTTAAATTTACTCACCTTGATCCTGACCTCAGTGTTCTTTGCGTCTCAATCTCACGATCATTTGAAACCGATGCGACTCCCCCGTATGCTCCAGTTCTTCCTTCCAACGGGGTTGAACGCGAGGCGTGGCGATGAAGACGGCCCAGGGGACGTTGCTGGTACATCACGGTCAGGTCGTCGACGGCAACGGCGGGCCGCCGATTAAGGATGGGGCAGTCGTCGTTAAGGACGGGAAGATCGTCTGGCTCATGTTCCACCAGCGGTGTTCGGCTTTCTTCCGAGGAGGATGGCCAGGAAGTCGTCGGTCACCGACTTGAGGTTGTGGATCCACTCGAAGATGGCCACGTAGCCGCGCAGGTGGTGCTTGCTCACGCCCCGGAAGGGCCGCAGGAACGTCCGCAGCGCCGCCCAGGTCCCCTCCATCGAGTTGACGTGCACCTCGCGGATCCCGTCGCCGTCGTCGTCGCGGGCCCACTCCTTGATCGCGTGGTTCACCGTCACACGCGACCGCCCGAGCTCCGGGACTCGGTCGTAGCCCGACCATTCGTCGGTGTTCAGCCTCGCACCGGGGCCCGTCGTCGCCTGGATCATGCCATTCAAGGTCCGCTGGTCGGTGGTCGGCAGGACGTGCAGCCGGATCGCGCCGGAGGAGCGGCCGAAGGTGCCGGCGACCGGCGGGCGGTCGTTGGCGAAGGTGCCGTGGCCGCGACGCTTGTTCGCGCGGCGCCGCGGCGGGTCATCGGGCGAGTCGTGCGGGATGCCTTTTTTCCCCCGCGTTGACGAAGGTCTCGTCGGCCTCGCACACGGCGTCGTCGAGGGGCTCGGCCTCCTGGCCGTCCAGGGCCCGCCGCTGGATCCGGTGCCGCAGCTCCAGGAGCTTGACCCGGTCGCAGCCCAGCTCGCGGGCGAGCTTCGCGGTGGGGGTGCCCTGGGCGATGCCGCGGAGGATCAGCAGCAGGTGCGATGCGGGCCGCTGGGTCTTCTGCAGGGCCGAGCCGGTGTAGGCGTTGAAGACGCGTCGGCATCCGCGGCAGCGATAGTCCAGCGCCGGGGCGCGGTGCCTGCGGTGCACGCCGTACTCGCGGCCTCCGCATCGCGGGCAGGCGAGGCCCTCGGGGTGGAGGATCTCGACGAGCCGGTCGTAGCAGGCCTGCTCGTCCATGTACTGGTGGATCGGGAAGTCCATCGCCGGCCTCCGCCTCGGGTCGATCGGGTCACACCCCGATCACACCACACCGAACAGCCTGCCGAAATAGGTCTCCACCGCCGGTGGAACATGAGCCGATCGTCTTTGTGGGGCCGGCGGCGGGGGCGCCGCAGGTTCCGCAAGATGCAGTCCGGGTCGATGCGAAGGGGGGAACGATCCTCCCGGGGCTGGTGGAGGCGCATTTCCATCCGACGTACTTCAACGTGGCGGAGCTGGCGGACCTGGATATCAAGTATCCGGTCGAGTATGTGACGCTGCTCGCGGCGGCGAATGCGAGGCTGGCGCTGGAGTGCGGGTACACGTCGGCCCGCAGCGGCGGGAGCCTGCACAACATCGACGTCTGGTTGAAGAAGGCGATCGAGGAGGATCTGTATCCGGGGCCGCGCCTGGCGGCGAGCGGGCGGGAGATCTGCGGCGCGGGCGGGTTGATGGACTGGAACTCGGACCATCTCAAGCTGGGGATGGAGGGGCTGATTCTGCTCATCAACGGGCCCAGCGAGGGCCGGGCGGCGGTCCGGAAGCTGGTGAAGGACGGGGTCGAGTGGATCAAGACCTATCCCACCGGCGACGCCGCCGCGCCCGATGCGGCGGACCACCACACGCTCTGCATGACCTTCGACGAGATGGCCGCCGTCGTCGCCGAGGCCCACAACTACCGACGCAAGGTCACCGGCCACTGCCGGGCCAATGAGGGCATCAAGAACGCCCTCCGCGCGGGGTTCGACACGATCGAGCATGGCACGTTCATGGATCAGGAGGCGCTGGAGCTCTTGATGGTCCGCAACACCCCGGTCGTCCCCGCGCTCCAGTTCGAGCTGGCGAGCGTCGAGAAGGGCCGCGAGTTCGGGCTCCCCCAGGCCGTGATCGACGGCCATCAGGAAACCCTCGAAGGCGGCGCCGAGAGTGCCCGGATGATCCTGAGGGCCGGCGGCCGCCTCGGCATGGGCGGCGACTACGGCTTCGCCTGGAACCCCCACGGCCACTACGCCAGGGAGCTGACGTTCTTCGTGAAGTACGTTGGCCTCACCCCCCTGGAGGTCCTCACCTGCGCCACCCGTACCGGCGCCGAGATCATGGGGCGGTCGCACGAGTTCGGCACGCTCGAAGCCGGGAAGCTCGCGGACATCCTCGTGGTGGACGGGGATGTGCTTGAGGATATCTCGATCCTTGAGGATCGCGGCCGCCTGCTGGCCGTGCTCCAGGGCGGGCTCATCAAGGCGGGGACGTTGGCCTGATTCCGTTGGCCTGGCCGCTCTTCGAACCGCTGGGCGGGCCGCACCAGCGCTGGGCGAGGGTCTCCAGACCCCGCCCCTGCCCTGGCCACGCTGTACCACGAAACCGGGTCTCCAGACCCGTTCTCTTTTTCGAATGGAGAACGGGTCTGGAGACCCGGTTTGGAAGCTGCTTCGATCACGGCAAGGGCGGGGTCAGGAGACCCTCGCCCAGCGCTGTCAGATCAGACTGATGCGCGCGTGACCGTCGTGGTGGGCGGTGGAGAGGCGCTGGCCGTCGGGGTGGAGGTCGAGGTCGCGGGCGGTGTTGGGGAGCTTGAAGGTCGAGGTCTCGTTGGGTCCGTCGGCCGGGAAGAACATGATCGAGCCCCCCTCGTTGCCGCCGACTCCCATCGCGATCGAGCCGCCGGGGAGGAACCGGACGCCCCAGCCGACGCCCTTGGGGTCGGGCTTGGGCTTGAGCAGCTTGCCCTTGGTCCCGGGCTTGCAGTCGACCTCGAAGACCATCAGCGCGGGGTTGCTGACGGCGCCGAGGGGGTTTGATGCGTTGATGAGCCCCGAGGCGGCCAGCCACTTGCCGTCGTCGCGGAAGGCGATGTCGCGGATCCCGCCGTAATCGACCCCCTGCCCCCCGTTGTACTCATAGAGCTGGGAACCGTCGTACTGGCGGAGTTCCTTGCCGGAATCCACGTCCCAGAGCCGGATGATGCCCGCCAGATCGGCCGACGCTAGCCAGGGTTTGCTGGGGTGGAACGCCAGTTTGTAGACGTGCTTGGCGTGCCCGGAAAGCGTCTTCAAGGGCTTGCCGCTGGCGAGGTCCCAGAGCTTCACGAGCTTGTCGTTCCCGCCGCTGGCGAGCATCTTGCCGTCGGGCTTCACGGCCACGGATCGGACCCAGCCGTCGTGCGCCTTGACCTTGCGAACAGGCTTGGGCGACCTGGCGGCCTCGGCGTCCCACCAGATGACGGAATCGTCGCAGGCGCCCGAGATCAGGAGCTTGCCGTCGGGCGAGACGTCGAGCGTGTGCGGCCAGGAGTCGTGTCCGTCGAAGCCGATGGCGGACTTGGTCTTGAGGTCGAACCGCTGGACGGTGTTGTCCTCGGACCCGACGAAGAGGAACCTGCCGAGCGGGTCGAACTTGCACGACACCAGCGGCCGCTTGTGCGTGAGGTCCAGCTCGATCTTGATCTTCGACGGATCGACGGACTTCACCCGAACCGGCCGCGCTGGAGCCTTGGCCGGCTCGGGAATCTTGGGCTTCGAGTCGGTCACGCCAGGACCTCCTTGATGGGCCCGGCGGCGGGGTCGGCGATCTGGTAGTTGCGGCCGTCGATGTCGACGCCGCCGGTGGGGTCGACGCCGACCGCGCGGAGGTACGTGTGGAACAGGTGGCCCGCGCCCACCTGCTTGTCGACGACCTCGGTCCCCTTCTCGTTCGTCTTGCCGACGACGTTCCCCGCCGTGATCCCCCGGCCCGCCAGGGCGACCGACCAGGCGGTGCCCCAGTGGTCGCGGCCGTAGAGGTGGTTGATGTTGGGGGTCCGGCCGAACTCGGACATGACGACGACGAGCGTGTGCTTGAGCCGGCCCCGGGCCGCGAGGTCCTCGATCAGGGTGGCAAAGCCCTGGTCGAATTCGCCGAGCTGTTCCAGGTGGAACATGAAGTTCTCGTTGTGGGTGTCGTAGTTCTGGTGCGACACCTGGACGAACGTGGATCCGGCGTCGAGGAGGCGTCGGGCGAGGAGGCAGTGGCGGCCGAAGTCGTGCTTGCCGTAGCGATCCTGCTCCTTCTCGGATTCCTTGGTGACGTCGAAGACCTCGCGGCGGTCCATGAGCTGCTGGGCCTGCTCGTAGGTGGTCGTGTACGCCTCGGTCTCGGCGGTGCGTCGCCTCTTGGCGAAGCGGTCATTCATCTTCTTGAGCATCTCGTGGCGGGCGACCTCGATCTTGGGCGAGAAGATCTCGGGCTTGACCGTGTTGCCGGGGGCCGAGCCGTTGCCGAGCCAGAGGGTCGAGTACTTCGCCCCCAGGAAGGCCGCCTCCTTGCCTCCGAGCCCGCCGCCGCCGGGGGTGATGTGGATGTAGCCCGGGAGCGGGTCGCTGTCGGTCGAGAGCATCTTGGCGGCGAGCGAGCCGAAGTGCGGGAACTCCTGCCCGGGGGTCTCGCGACGGCCGGTGTGCATCATGTACGCACCCTTGCCGTGGTCATTCTCGTTCGTGTTCACGCCCCGGACGAGCGCCAGGTGGTGCATCTGGCGGGCGGTCTTGGGCAGGAGTTCGCTGATCCGGACGCCGGGGACGCTGGTCTCGATCGACCGGAACGGCCCGCCGGTCTCGGTCTTCGGCTTGGGGTCCCAGGTTTCGAGCTGGCTGGCCCCGCCGGCGAGCCAGACCACGAGCACCTGCGCCTCCTTCTTCTGGAGCGCGGCGGCCGTGGCCGGGTGGATGAACGAGCTGAAGCCCCCGGTCAGCCCGGCGGCCCCGGCCATGCCGAGGGTCCCCAGGAAATTGCGCCGGGAGACGACGTGTTCCGCCGACTGGCAGGCATAGTCGCAACGCATCATCGAGTCTCCATCCGGATGGGAGGCGTTTCAGCCCGCGGGTCAGTGGTTGAATCGGAACTCGGACGACGACAGGAGCGCCCAGGCGAGACCCTGGATCACGCGGATGCGGTCGGTGTTCCTGTCCTTGGCCTTCGGATCGACCTGCTCGGCCAGGTACCTGGCGGCCTCGGCCTTCTCGTCGGCCGTCGGGCGCCGGTTCAGGACGCTGACGTAGAGCTCGTCCGCCAGGGCGGCCGGGTCCTGGATCGCGTTCAATCGCCCGACCAGCCAGTTCCCTGCGGGCGCGAGGTACGCCTGCGGATTGCCGCCGTTGGCGAGGAAGAGCGCCTGGTGGACCGTGGGGTCCTCGGAGGCGGCGAAGTACGTCAAGAAGGCGTTGATGTGGGGCTCGACGCGCTCCCAGAGGGCGTCCTCCAGCATCACCTTCGCCTGGGCCTCGCGCTTGCGGTCGAGCGAGAAAAGCTGCTTGAGCCTCGGGTCGCGCCCGAAGACCTGATACTCGACCTCGGTGCGGTTCGCCTCGACCATGCCGGTGGCGGCCAGATAGGCGTAGCCGAGCTGCTCGCCGGTCAGGGGACGGATCGCGGCCACGGCGAACCTCGACGGGGCCAGGTCGCTCTCGGAGACGCCCGGGGGCGGTTCGCTGGAGCGCTGATAGGTGCGCGTCAGGGCCAGTTCGCGAAGGAATGCCTTCACGTCACGCTTGCCGGCGGCGAACTCTTTCGTGAGGAGGTCGAGCAGCTCGGGGTGCGACGGCGGGTTGTCGGGGTGGTCGAGGTCGAGCGGGTGGACGATCCCCCGGCCCATCATCAGGGCCCAGAGTCGGTTGGCGATCGTGCGGTCGAACTCGGGGACCGCGCCTCCGGCCAGCATCCCCGGCAGGTGGTCGCGACGGCTCACGCGGGGCACTGACCGGACCTTGTCCGCCGGGGCGACGACGTACTCATCCCCCTTGGGGGCCTCGGTTTCCGTCAACGGCTTGCCGTCGAGGATGCGGGGTCCGGTGGTGTGCGTGACCTTCTTCTTGAAGACGGAGGTGAAGTTGACGACCCCGTCGGCCTTCTCGCCGACGATCGCTTTCCCGGCGGCGTCGAGGACCATCGAGCTGCGACTCAGGAATGCGTAGATCCCGTAATAGTGGGCCTGCTTGTAGGCATCCACAAGCGGGTGGTCATGGCACTGCGCACACTGCATGTCGCGACCGAGGAAGATCCGACCGATGTCGCGGGTCAGGAGCGCGGGGTCCGCCTCGCGGTCGAGGATGAACTTCGCCGCCGGACGCTTCGCGTCATCCGCCCCGTCGGCCCCGAGGATCTCCCTCGCGATCTGGTCGTAGGGGATGTTTTTCGCGAAGGCGTTCCTGAGGAAGTTCCGCCAGTCCTTCACCGAGATGTGCTTGTCGGGCATCCGGTTCAGATAGAGGACGTCGAAGACCGTCTGCATCCGGCGGGCGTATTCGGGTCGTTCGAGGAGGGCCTCGACCAGCCGGGCCCGCTTGTAGGGCGAGGGGTCGTCAAGGAACGCCCGGGTCTCCTCGGGGTTGGGGACGCGGCCGTTGAGGTCGAGCGTCGCACGCCTGAGGAACTCGCCGTCGGTGGCCGGCGGGGCGAACCTGCCTTCGAGCGGGGCCTCGATGGCCTGGTCGATCCGCTCGTGGAGCGGGACCTGGCCGGACGCGGCCGACGAGGCCAGCGCGAGGGCCAGGAGCGCGGGCGCGACGGTTCGGGGTCGAGTCCACAGCACCGTGGACCTCCTTTCCATCATCCAGGGCCTGTCCCCCGCCGGGGTCGAGTGGCCTCGACGGCAGGGGACGTGGGTGAGCGCCTCGGGAGGCAGGTGGGAGGATTAACTGTTGTTAAACATACGCTCGAAGTTGCCCCGGATCAACCCCGGCGCGGGGTCGCGTCGATCCGGGGCCCTTGGCGCGTCGGTTGCGAACTAGAGTTCTCCGGGCGATTCGCTCTCAATCTGGGGCCGCGAGGCTGAGGATTGGGGTGAATCCCCTTCAGAATGAGGAGGCGCGGGGGAGTCTCGCGGTCCGTTCTCAATCTGATCACGACCGCGATCGAGCAGGTGCGCGATGAAGTTCAACGGGATCGATCCCGACCGGTACATCTTCTTCGACCACACGATGGCGCTCGACGCCCTCGACGGCGACGTGGGCTTCCTGGTCGAGGTCATCGATATTTACCTCGAAGACGCCTTCGACCGCCTGGCGCAGATGCGCACGGCGATCGCGGCCGGCGACCAGACGGAGGCCGAGCGGCTGGCCCACTCGATCAAGGGGGCGTCGCTCCAGGTGGCGGCCGACCAGGTGTCGCGAGTGGCGGCGGAGATCGAGGGGTCCGGGCGCTCGGGCCGCCCGGACCGCTTCGACTCGCTGGTGATGGTGCTGGCCCGGGTCATGGACGGCACCCGGGAGGAGATGAACGAGTTCGTCAGGACCGTTCGACAGTGTCAGGCGACCGATGCGCCTCGGCCCCCCGACTTCGCGTCCCCCTTGCCTTTGTCCTCGGTCCTGGCTTTCAGGCCCCGGGTGAGCACTGCGAACGGCGAGTCGGCCGACTGCTTGAGCTTCATGTAGCGATAGCTGTCGTAGTCGGACGGGTACACAGTGACCTTGCCATCATCGACCTCAATGACCTTGGTGGTGACGGCGCGGATGAAGTGCTCGTCGTGCGAGATGAAGCAGAGGGTGCCCTCGTACTCCTGCAGGGCCTCCTCGAGGATGTCGCGGCTGGCCACGTCGAGGTGGTTGGTCGGCTCGTCCATCATGATGAAGTTGTGGGCGACGGTGAGGATCTTGGCGAGGCAGAGCCGGGTCTTCTCGCCGCCCGAGAGCGCGCTGACGGGCTTGTCGACGGCGTCGCCGCTGAAGAGGAACGAGCCGAGGAGGTGTCGCAGGGACCCCTCGCTGGCGCCGGGGTGGACCTCGCGAATGCTGTTGAGCACCGTCGACTTGAGGTCGAGCGCCTCGACGCGGTGCTGGGCGAAGTAGGTGCAGAAGACGTTGGCGCCGAGAGCCATCTCGCCTTTGTTCGGGGTGTGGATGCCGGCGAGCATCTTCATCAGGGTCGTCTTGCCCGCGCCGTTGGGCCCGACGAGCACGACCTTGTCGCCGCGTTCGATCTCGAGGTCGAGGTTCGAGTAGATGACCTTGGTGCCGTAGGCGAACCCGACCTGGGTCAGCTTGGCGACCACCTGTCCGCTGCGGGGTGGCTCGGGGAGCTTGATCCGCATGGCGGAGTTGTCGGTCTTGGGCGCGTCGATCTTGTCCATCTTCTCGATGGCCTTGAGGCGGCTCTGGGCGCGGGAGGCGGTGGCGGCGTTGGCCCGGTTGCGGTCGACGAAGTCCTGCATCTGCTTGATCTTCTTCTGCTGGCCGTCGAACGACGCCTGGTGGACGGCCAGTCGGTGCTCCTTCTGGGGGATGTGGGCGGAGTAATTCCCCTGATACATGTAGAGCTTGCCCATATCGAGCTCGAAGCTCTTGTCGATGACGCGGTCGAGGAAGTCGCGGTCGTGGCAGGTGATCAGGATCGCGCCGGGGTAGCCGAGGAGGAAGTCCTCGAACCACTTGAGGCTCAGCAGGTCGAGGTGGTTCGTCGGCTCGTCGAGCAGCAGCAGGTCGTGCTCGAACGCCAGCAGGCCGCCGAGCGCCAGCCGCATGGCCCAGCCGCCCGACAGCGTCGCGACCGGCGCCTCGAGCTGGGCGACCCGGAAGCCGAGGCCCTGGAGGATGGCCTTGGCGCGCGGCTCCATCTCGTAGCCGCCGGCCGAGAGGAACCCTTCCATGGCGTCGTCGTAGGATTCGAGCGCCTTCGGATCCCCCTCCTCCAGGCCCTTCATGACCGCCTTGAGCCGGCGATCGGCCTCGGTCCAGGGCCCGAGCTGGTTCAGCATGTTCTCGAAGACCGTCCCCTCCCTGAGGGGGTGGATCTCCTGCGGCAGGTATCCGACCGAGCAATTGCGGTCGCGGAGGACCTGGCCGCCGTCGAGGTGGTCGGCGCCGGTGAGGATCTTGAAGAGGGTCGACTTCCCCGTGCCGTTCTTGCCGAGCAGGCCGATCCGCTCGCCGCGCACGATCGAGGCGTCGATCCCGTCGTAAAGGACCTGGCGTCCGAAGTTCTTGCGCGCACCGATCAGGCGGATCATGGAACGGGTTCTCGGGGTGGCGAAACGAAAAACCCCGAGTGCCGCGCCGGCAACCTCGGGCTGAGATCCCATTCTAGCCTCGGATCCGCGATCGCGACCAGTCAAACCACGCGGGCTGCCGCCCGGGGCCATGTCTCCGCCCGTCAACGCCGCCATCGTCCTTGTTTGACGCGGTCCGAACGGCGACCTAGCGTTCCTACGGGAACGTGGGAATCCGAGTTTGGCGTCAGGGGGCGAGAGACATGGGCGAATCGTCGACCGTCGGGCCGTACAGCGACGTTGTGGAGATGGTCTTCGGGGGCCGACCGGACCGCGCCCGTCTGCGCCTCCTGGACCGGGCCGAGAGGGGCCTGAACGACCCCCGATGGTGGATCTGGATGGCCGCCGCGGCCGACTCGCCGATGGCCTGCCTGAACTGCCTCCGCAATGCGCTCCGCCTCGATCCGGCCGACGAACTCGCGCAGGCGGGGCAGTCCTGGATCGAGGGGCTGATCCGCCGGGGCGACTCCCTCGACTGCTCGCCGCCGCGGGTCGATCGGCGTCCCGGCCGGCCCGCCGATGCGGAGCACCCCGCGCTCCACGACCCGCCGGGCACCGACGACTCGGATTCCGACCGCACCGGCGAATTCCCGGGCATGAAACCCCTGCCAGACGACCTCGCGGCCGAGCGGGCGGCCCCGGACGACGAGACGATGATCGCGCCGCCCAGGACCCACTCGATCCTCGTCGTGGACGACGACGACCGGGTGCCGACGCTGGTGGAGGCCTCCCTGGAGCCGAAGGGCTACCGGGTCGTCCGCGCCCGGGAGAGCCTGGAGGTCCTGCCGATGGCCCGGAAGGAGCATCCCGAGGTGATCCTGGTCGACACGGGGATGCCGAAGATCGACGGCTACCGGATCTGCAAGCTCCTCAAGAGCCTGGAGGAGACCCGGCGGATCCCGGTGATCCTGGTCTCGAAGAATCCGCTGGACCTCGACCAGCAGCGAGGCCGGCAGGCGGGCTGCTCGGGGATGCTCCTGACGCCGCTGGAGGGCCATTCGCTGGTCGAGGAGATCGAGTGCGTGCTCCGCTCGGCGGGCTGATCCGGGAGGTGGATCGGGGGAACCGCGAGGGACCGCTTGACCGGCCCGGATAATGTCTTGACGCGGGGGGGCCGGCTTGCTGGGATAAGCCCGGCTCGCCCGTCGTTCCGCGCCGCTTCCCTCTTCTCGGTGACCGAGGTTGTTGATGGATCCTCTGCGCATCGGGATCATCGGCTGCGGATACGCCGCGCGCGTGCATTTGACGCGGCTGTCGGGCCTCCCCGGCGTCTCGATCGTCGGCTTCGCCGACCCGGACCGGGACGCGGCCGAGGCGCTGGCGGGCGCACAGGGTGCCCGGGCCTTCCCGGACCACGTCGACCTGATCAAGGCGACCTCGCCCGACGCCCTGGCGATCTTCACGCCGCACGTCGCGCATTACCGGCCGGCGATGGACGCGCTCCAGGCGGGCTGCCACCTCTTCATCGAGAAGCCCCTCTCGACGAACGTCCAGGAGGCGGTCGACATCGTCGGGCTGGCGAGGGGCCGCGGCAGGAAGGTCGCCGTCGGGCATCAATTCCGGCTCCTGCCGAGCCTGGCCGAGGCGCGTCGGCGGATCTCCTCCGGGTCCATTGGCCGGGTCCGCCTGGTGTCGGCGGTCCTGGCCCAGCCCTGGCTCCAGACCCACGGGGGGGCCGAGAATTCCTGGCGGTTCGACCCCAAGGTCGCCGGCGGCGGGATCCTGGCCGACTCGGGGGACCACCTGCTCGACGCCCTGCTCTGGTCGACCCAGCAGGTCGCCCGCGAGGTGACGGCGCTCCAGAGCCGGCACGAGTCGGGGCTCGACCTCGTGACGTCGGCGTCGATCCTCCTGGCCGACGGAACCGCCGTGTCACTCGGGCTTTCGGGCGTCTCGCCGGGCTCCCTGTTCGAGATCTCCTATTTTGGTGAAGGCGGACGCCTCCGGGTGACCGATCAAAGCCTGACCGAGTACCCCGCCGACTCCCCGGGGGAGGGGCTCGTGGCGACGCTGCCGGCGCCGGCGGAGAGCATCGACGCCAACTTCGTCGCGGCCATCCGGGAGGATCGGCCCCTGTGCTGTCCCGCTGAGGATGCGCTCGGGACGATCCGGCTCCTGGAGGCGATCATCCGCTCCGCCGGGGCCGGACAATCGGTGCGATTCGGGTAACTTTCGTGAACCCCGATGGCGGGCGTTCCGAAACCATCCTTCGTCGCTTGACAATCATCTATCCCTTTTCTACGAATAGGTCTCCGCTACGGGTGACTCGGAACCCGCCTCCGGGCGATTCACTTCACGCCGAGACATTCCCCCGCATGTCGAGCCGGGAGGCGACCTCCTCTCGACCCACAGGCCCAAGGACTGACACGATGTGGCAAAGCCTGGAATCGACCGCGCTCGCCGAGGAACCGAGACACCTCGGCCTCGACGAACTCGAGTGGGGTGTCACCCCCTGCGTCGCCCGCCATCCGGACGAGGAGGACGACGAGGAATTCGAGGACGACGACGAGGAACTCGACGACGACGATGACGACCTCGACGACGACCTCGACGACGATGACGACCTCGACGATGACGACCTGGAAGAAGACGACCTCGACGACGACCAGGATCTGACCGACATCGAGGACATCGACCTCGACGAGGAAGACGACCTCGACGACGACGAGGATGACGAGGACGATGACCTCGACGGCCTCGACGACGACGATGAGGATCTCGACGATCTTTGATCGTCCGGGCCCGGCGGACAGACGTCCATCTCGGGAACTCCCCTGTCAGGGCCAGCTTGCGCCGGGTCGGATCTCCGATCGGGCGTTCGCTGGCCTCGCTTTTCTATTTGCTCCGCCTGGTGAAGCCAGGTAAGATAGAGGGTGACGATGCGGCGCGTCGTCGCCGTGAACGCCCCGGAGTGTTCACCAGGAACGACACTGGCGTTTTTGTAAGGCAATCCCGTGGTACGCCCGGAACCGGTCGAGTAAGTTGACGGTGTCAAGAAACCTTTCCGTTTCCCCACCGTCCCCATCCCGGTCTCAGCGGACTCGATTGCCCAGGGAGCGTCTCGGGTATGGCCTCATCGTTTGATGCGAGCGATTCCCCGGATAAGTCGGTTCCGGAGACCTCGACCCGGAAATTACGACGGCTAAACCAGCTGGAGTTCGAACTCGAATTCCTCGGGCGGATCCTGCAGCGCGACCCCCTGTACGCCGACGTCCTCAAGGTGCACGCCAAGAATCTGGCCACCCGGGGGCTCTACTCCCAGGCACTCCAGATCGACCGCCAGCTCACAAAGCTCCGCCCGGATCGGCCGATCCCCTGGTATAATCTGGCCTGCAGCTATGCACTCATGGGGATGGTCGACGCCGCGTTCGACGCCCTGGAGCGGTCCCTCCGGCTCGGTTACGACCATATCCGGCACCTCCAGCGCGACCCGGATCTGAAGACGCTCCGCAGCGACCCCCGGTTCGCCCGCTACCTCAGGCTCTATGCGGGCCTGGAGTGAGACGGCCGGTCCGGTTCCGCACGATCTCTACGCGACTCCTCCCGCTCAGTGACGCCGTCGCGGGCCTGGCGAATCGACGCCTCGCCCGGGACGGTTTTTTGATTTCCCCAGGATCCGACCCGACCATGGACTCGCACCGCTGGCAGGACGTCGACCAGGCCACCGCCGCAATCCGGTCTCGCTGGCAAGGGCAGCCCACGGTCGGCATCATCCTGGGCACCGGCTTGGGGGCCCTCGCCGAGGAGATCCGGGCCGAGGCGGTCATCCCCTACAACGACATCCCCCACTTCCCGCACTCGACGGTCACCAGCCACAAGGGCCAGTTCGTCTGCGGCACGCTCGCCGGCAAGACGGTCGCCGCGATGGAGGGGCGGTTCCACCTCTACGAGGGATACACGCCCGCGCAGGTGACCTTCCCAATCCGCGTCCTCAAGGAACTGGGCTGCAAGACCGTCCTCATCTCCAACGCCGCCGGCGGGCTCAACCCGTTGCACCGCAAGGGGGACCTCGTCGTCATCGAGGACCACGTCAACCTGATGGGCGTCAACCCGCTCATCGGCCCCAACGACGAACGGCTCGGGCCCCGGTTCCCCGACATGATCGAGCCGTACGACGCCAATCTGGCCGAACTCGCGCTCCAGGTCGCGCTCGAGAACAGGATCGTCGCCCACCGGGGCGTCTACGTCGGCGTCACCGGCCCGAACCTCGAAACCCGCGCCGAGTATCGGTTCCTCCGGGCGATCGGCGCGGACGTCGTGGGCATGTCCACCGTGCCCGAGGTGCTGGTAGCGGTCCACGCGGGGCTGAAGGTCCTGGGCTTCTCGATCATCACCGACCTCTGCCTGCCGGACGCTCTCGAACCGGTCCGCATCGAGGAGATCCTCGCGGTGGCCCGGACGGCCGAGGGGAAGCTCCGGACGATCGTCCGGGGCGTGCTCGAACGCCTGGCCGATTGACGACCCGGCGGGCCGGAACGCACACTATTCGTTCTGAATCTGGAACCCGAGCGGGATGAACCCGGCGCGTCGGGAGCCTGTCCGACCCCGGGCGGCCGCCTCGTGCCGAACTTCCATTCTCCTATCGAAACCCGACGCATCCCATGTCGACCAACGCCAAGCCGTACAAAGAGACGCTGAACCTTCCGGCCACGAAGTTCGACATGAAGGCGAACCTCACGGTCCGCGAGCCGAAGATTCAGGAGCGTTGGAAGGCCGACGACCTCTACGAGAGGATTCGCGAGGAGCGCAAGGGCAAACCGCGTCGGGTTTTGCACGACGGCCCGCCGTACGCGAACGGCGAGATCCACATGGGGCACCTGCTCAACAAGGTGCTCAAGGACATCGTCGTCCGCGCCCTCAACATGCAGGGGTACGACAGCCCTTATGTCCCCGGGTGGGATTGCCACGGCCTGCCGATCGAGCACAAGGTCATGAAGGACCTGGGTTCCAAGGCCGCCGCGATGTCGTTCGCCGAGATCCGGGCGCTCTGCCAGGTCGAAGCGATGAAGTGGGTCGACACCCAGCGCACCCAGTTCCAGCGCCTGGGGATCCTCGGCGACTGGGAGGATCCATACCTCACCCTCGACCCCCGCTACGAGGCCGGCATCCTCGACGTCCTGGCCGACCTGGTCGACAACGGCTACATCTTCCGCCAGCTCAAGCCGATCCACTGGTGCCTCCAGGACCGCACCGCCCTGGCCGAGGCCGAGCTGGAGTACAGCGAGGAGACGTCCACGTCCGTCTACGTGAACTTCCCGATGGTCTCGGGCGTCCCCGAATCCTGGGGACCGGGGCCTTGGAACGTCATGATCTGGACGACGACGCCCTGGACCCTCCCCGCCAACGTCGCCATCGCGGCGAATGAGAACATCACCTACGTCGGCATCCAGTATGTGGACCCGACGACGGGCGAATCCGTCCGGACCATCCTCGCGGCCGACCTCGTCGCGAAGGTCATGGGCCTGCGCGGGGTGACCGAGTTCAGCGAACTCGGCCGCTGCAAGGGCCGCGAGCTGGAGCACGCGACCTATCGCCACGTCTTCATCGACCGCGTCAGCCCGATCGTTCTCGCGCAGTACGTCAGCGTCGAGGACGGCACTGGCCTGGTCCACACCGCGCCCGGGCACGGTGCGGAGGACTACCAAACCGGCCGCGTCTACAACCTGCCGACCCTCAGCCCGGTCGACTCCTCCGGCCGCTACACCAGCGAAGCCCCCGAGGAACTCGTCGGCAAGACGGTCTTCCAGGCCAACCCCCTGATCGTCGAGAAGCTCAAGGGGCTGGGCGTGCTGTTCCACGCGTTCAGCTTTAAGCACAGCTACCCGCACTGCTGGCGGTGCAAGAAGCCGGTGATCTTCCGGGCGACCGAACAGTGGTTCATCTCGGTGGATCATGATGCGTTGAGGACGAAGACCCTGCACGCGATCAACCACGACGTCCGCTGGATGCCGTCGTGGGGGCGATCGCGGATCGAGGCGATGGTGACCCTCCGGCCCGACTGGTGCATCAGCCGCCAGCGTGCCTGGGGCGTGCCGATCCCCGCGCTGGGGTGCGAGTCGTGCGAGACCCAGCTCCTCACCGCCGAGACCGTCCGCCACTTCCGCGACCTCTTCCGCAAGGAGGGGGCCGACGCCTGGTACTCCAGGCCGGTCGAGGAGATCGCGCCCAAGGGCGCCGCGTGCTCGAAGTGCGGCGGCACGAAGTTCCGCAAGGAAGGCGACATCCTCGACGTCTGGTTCGAATCGGGCTCCAGCCACCGCGCGGTGCTCTCGGGCGACTTCGACCTCGGCTTCCCCGCCTACCTCTACCTGGAAGGCTCGGACCAGCACCGTGGCTGGTTCCAGTCGTCGCTCCTGACCTCGATGGGCGCGAACGGCCGGCCGCCCTTTGAGAACGTGCTCACGCACGGATTCATCGTCGACGACCAGGGCAAGAAGATGTCCAAGTCGGGCGGCAACGCCATCTCGGCGGTGAAGGCGACCGAGCAGTACGGGGCCGACGTGCTCCGGCTCTACGTCGCCAGCCTCGACTACGCCGACGACGTCCGCATGAGCGAGCGCGGGATCAAGGAGATGTCGGAGTCGTACCGGAAGATCCGGAACACGTTCCGGTACCTCCTCGGGAACCTCGAAGACTACGCGAATTTCGATCCGAGCACGTTCGACGTCGCGGCCCTGCACGAGATCGACCGCTGGGCGCTGGGGCAGTTGAATGCGTTGATCCGGGACGTGCGGGAGTCGTACGAGGAATTCGAGTTCTACAAGGTCTATCAGCGGATCTATCAGTTCTGCGCGGTCGACCTGTCGAGCTTCTACCTCGACGTGCTCAAGGACCGCCTGTACGCCGAGGCACCGACCGGCGCCGACCGGCGCGCGGCCCAGTACGTCATGGCAAGGCTCCACGACGCGCTCGTCCGCCTGCTCGCCCCGGTGATCCCGCACACGGCGGAGGAACTCTGGGAGCTGGTCCCCGCCTCGGCCGGCAAGCCCGCGAGCGTCCACCTGGCCGAGTTCCCCCGGCCGGACGAGCGGTTCGATGACAAGGCCATCCAGGAACGCTGGAAGACCTTCCGCACGATCCGCGAGCTGGCGTACGTCGCGCTCGAAGGGCTCCGCAAAGACAAGGTGATCGGCAGCGCCCAGGAGGCGTCGCTCGAGCTCACCGGTCCCGCCGCGACGATCGCCGAGCTGGAGCCCTCGAACGGGATCCTCACGACCATCACCATGGTCTCCGAGATCAAGCTTTTCGCGAGCGACTCCGCGACTGAACTGTCGGCCTCCGCGACCAAGTCGCAGCACGCCAAGTGCGAGCGATGCTGGAACCTCCGGCCGACGGTCGGCGAATCCTCGGCCCACCCGACCTTGTGTGCCCGCTGCGTGGGTGTGATCGAAGGGCTCGCGAACCCGGCGGGGGCCTGAGCCGATGTCCTCGACGCCCCTCTCCGAACGCCCGCCGATCCGGCTCGCCGTGTGCGTGTCGGGCGGCGGGACGACGCTCCAGAATCTGATCGAACGCATCGATGACGGCCGGCTCGCGGCCCGGGTCGTCCGCGTCATCGCCAGCAAGCCGGGCATCGGGGCGATCCCGAAGGCCGAGGCCGCCGGGATCCCCGTGGACGTGGTCACACGTGCTGGCAAGTCTTTGGACGAGTTCAGCCGCGCGGTGTTCGACCCGATCCGGGCGTCCGGCGCCGACCTGGTGATCCTCGGCGGGTTCCTCTGTCTCGTGAAAATCCCGGCAGACTTTCACAACCGCGTCATCAACATCCATCCGTCGCTCGTCCCGGCCTTCAGCGGCAAGGGCTTCCACGGCCGCGCGGTGCACGAGGCCGCCCTTGCGGCGGGCGTGGGCGAGTCCGGCTGCACCGTGCACTACGCCGACGACACCTACGACACGGGCCCCATCATCCTCCAGCGCAAGGTGCCGGTCCTCCCCACCGATACCCCCGAGTCCCTCGCCGCCCGCGTCTTCGAGGCCGAGTGCGAGGCCCTGCCCGAGGCGATCGCCTTGGTAGGGTCCGCGATCACGGGCCGGACGCGTTCGCAATCGTGAATTGGTCCGCAATCGCGGGCCTTACGACAGCGAGAACGGCGTGAAGTCCGTGTCGTAGTCGTAGTAGTCTTCGTTCTCGACGCGCTTGAGGTAGTTCACCACTTGATAGGTCAGAGGGGTGGCGATGACCTCCCAGCCGACCTTGAGGCAGTAATTCATGCCCATGACGGTGAGCAGGCGGTCGGAGTCCCAGATGCCGAGGAAGGCGATGGGGTAGAAGATCAGGGAGTCGGCGGCCTCGCCGGTGAGGGTGGAGCCGATGGTCCGCATCCAGAGGAAGCGGCCCTTGGTGAGGAGCTTCATCTTGGCGAGGGTGTAGGAGTTCACGAACTCGCCGGCGAAGAAGGCGATGATCGACGCCGCCACGACGCGGGGCGCGCCGCCGAAGACGGTCTCCCAGGCGGCCTGGTTGGGCCAGCGGGGGTCGGGCGGGAGCTTGATGACGATCCAGCTCATGATCGACGCGAACGTGATCGCGACGAACCCGGCCCAGACCACCTTTCGCGACCTGCCGTAGCCGTAGACCTCGGTGAGGATGTCGCCGAAGAGGTAGCTGATCGGGAAGAACAGCACGCCGGCGCCGAAGACGAAGTCGCCGATCATCACGCGCTTGGGGGCGCTGATGAAGTTCGAACAGATCAGGATCGTGACGAACCCCGCCATGATGAAGTCATAATACTTGTACGTGCGATGCTTGGCGGGATGCTGCGAGAACTCGGCGTCAGTGGACATGGAACCTCGGGCGTCGAGGACTGGATCGGGGTACCTTCCAGGAGAGGTTGGAACCGTTGTAGGCGGGGGTGAAGGATTCGGGCGAGATCAGCGTCGCCGGCCCTGCTGGGTCATCACGATGCCGGCGATCACGCAGACGAGGCCGACGCCAATCCCGGAGAGCAGGATCGACCTCAGCGGGACGCCCAGGTAGCTCGGATTGTCGCTGCCCATCCGCATGAGGATCAGCAGGCAGACGATCTGGATCAGGGGGCCGACCAGCCGTAGGATCGCGCCGTAGGTTCGGATCATGCTCGGTGGGGCCCCTGCGTCGCTTTTCTTCGTCGGTCGGTGCGAGAAGCACGGGACGCGGGTTTCCCGACCCCGCCCCCACCGTCGCCGCGCGGTACCGGAAAATCCGGTCTCCAGACCGGTACACGGAACCTCAAGAGAACGGATCTGGAGACCCGGTATGGCTGGACGGCGCGGCGGTGGTCGGGGCGGGGTCGGGAGACCCGCGCCCAACGCTTCCCCGTCCCGCCCGACCGTTGGGTGCGCCGGGCGGGACGCGGAGCCGGCTCGTGAGATCCTCAGATCTTGGGCAGTTCGTAGCCCGCGCGAGGTTCGCGGGTGAGGAGGGCGTTGGCCTCGGGGTCGTTCTTGAAGGTCTCGGTCTCATTGTCCCAGAACAGCTTGCGGCCGAGCTTGTAGGCGATGTTGCCGAGGTGGCAGGTGTTGGTCGAGCGGTGGGCGATCTCGATGTCGCAGGTCGGCCGCTTGCGGGTCTTGAGGCAGTCGACGAAGTTGGCGATATGGGCCGGCTGGCCGTCGACGCCCGGCTGCTTGTCGGCCTTGAGGTCGATCTTGCGGAGGGGGCGGTCCCCCTGGGCGAGCTTGATGCCGTACGGGAGGGTCACCTTGTCCGGGATGATCTCGAAGCCCGAGCGGTCGAGCAGGAGCGAGCCGTCGGTGCCGCAGAACAGGATGCCGTACTCGTGGCCGTTGTACTTGAGGCCGTTGCCCTTCCGCATGGAGTAGGTCAGGGTCGTGCCGGGGAACTCGTAGACGACCTGCATCGTGTCGGGGGTGTCGCGGTTGTCGTCGCTCGTGAAGATCCCGCCGGTGCAGGAGACCGACTGGGGGCCCTTGGCGTCGAGGGCCCAGAGCACGATGTCATTCAGGTGGACGCCCCAGTCGCTCATCATGCCGCCGGCGTAGTCGAAGAACCAGCGGAAGAGGAGGTGGTAGCGGTTGGGGTTGAACGCCTTCTTGGGCGCCGGCCCGAGCCAGAGGTCGTAGTCGACGTACGGCGGGGCCTCGCCGTCGGAGGGGCGACCCATGCCGACGGGGCTGATGTTCTCGAAGTTCCAGGTCTGGACCCAGAACACCTTGCCGAGCTGGCCCGACTTGACGATCTCGACCGCCTTCTGGAAGTGGCTCGAGGAGCGCTGCTGGGTGCCGATGGCGAGGATCTTGTCGTACTTCCTCGCCGCCTTGAGCATCACCTGCCCCTCGGCGATGTTGTGCGCGACGGGCTTCTCGCAGTAGACATCGTACCCGGCCTGCATGGCGTGGATCGACGGCAGGGCGTGCCAGTGGTCGGGGGTGGCGATGACCACGGCGTCGAAGGTCTTCTTGTCCTTGTCGAGGATCTTGCGGTAGTCGCGGACCGTGATCGGGTCGTTGCCCTTGCGCTTCTTGATCGACTCGGCGGTCTTCTGGGCCTGCTTGTCGTCGCAGTCGGCGATGGCGACGCAGTCGACGTCGGGCCGGGCGAGGAAGGTGTCGAGGAGTTGGTTGCCGCGGCTCCCCGCGCCGATGAGGAGGACCCGGGTCTTGTCGTTGGCCCCCTGGACGGCCCCGGAGGTGCGGGCGGCGGAGCCGGTCAGGACGGTCGCGGCCCCCGCGGCCGCGGTCGTGCCCACGAACCCCCGTCGAGTCAGTTGATCGGAACCCATGCGCGTTGCTCCCCTTCTGGGCTGCGTCGGTTGGACGGATGTGCTGGCTGCTGGCTGGGAGAGGACGGGCCGGCCGGGTTGCGTCGCGGGCTCGGCTCGTGCGCCGATGGTAACGGGCGGGGCGCGGCCTTGCCAGGGGCGTCGCATCCGCGATTGACGCGTCCGAGCCCGACGGATTAGCCTGAATCGACGGGAGAGCGAGGGTGAGCCTCACGGGTACTGGCCAGGCGAGGTGGATCATGGGACGGGATCGTCGGACGCGACGCGCGGGTTGGACCCTCCTCGGCACCGCCGGGGTGCTCCTCGGGGCGGCCCTGGGCCCGATCCGGGCGCAGGCCCCTGCCCCCCGGCCGGGCGACCCCAACCAGGCGGCGGCGCGGGTCGAGCGGGCCCAGCTGAACCTGATCGCCCCCGACCGCTT
Source organism: Isosphaeraceae bacterium (assembly GCA_965279195.1). Lineage (GTDB taxonomy): Bacteria > Planctomycetota > Planctomycetia > Isosphaerales > Isosphaeraceae > CBDIHP01. Next base: position 312,042 of record CBDIHP010000046.1, on the reverse strand, counting down.
CCTCGTGCCCATGCTCCTGGAGCCCTTGCGGAAGGTCTCGATCATGACCACCGCCGACGGGATCCTCCGGACCATCGAAGTGAACGTCGGAACGACCGTGCGCGACGGCCAGGTCGTCGCCCAGCTCGACGACGCCGAGGCGGCGGCGCGGGTCCGGGTCGCCAAGGCCCAGGTCAAGGAGAAGCAGGCCCAGCTCAAGGGGGGCGGCAAGGAATATCAGGAGTACTACCAGGCCCAGATCGAGGCGGCCAACGCCGAGGTCGAGCTGGCCCAGCTCGCCCGAGACCGCTGCACCCTCCGTGCCCCCTTCCCCGGCGTGATCCTCGCCGCGCCCGTGAGCGTCGGCCAGTACCTCAACAAGGGGGCGACCGTCCTCGAACTCGCCGACGTGTCGTCGCTCCGCGTGCTCATGCCGGTGGACAAGTCGGCCGTGAAGGTGGGCGACACGATCAACGTGTTCGTCGAAGGCCAGGCCGTGCCGGGCAAGGTGCTGTCGATCCTGCCCCTGGTCGAGTCATTCGCATCCCTCCGCGAGCTGGCGAGCCCGCTCTCGGCCGCCTGGGTGACGATCGCCAACCCCGGCAACAGCACCTACGAGCCCGGCCAGCGGGTCCAGAGCCCCTACACGCCCCAGAGCCCGGTCGCGAACGTGCCGTCTTATGCGATCAAGACGTCGGACCCCGAGGGGGTCGTGAACGGGCCGATCGTGCAGGTGATCCGCAACGAGCACGTCGCGAACGTCCCCGTGAAGATCCTAGGCAACCTCGGGCCCGACCGCTCCCAGATCAGCGGGACCTTCCGGCCGACGGACGTGCTCATCACCAACTCATCTCTGCCCCTCCGGCCGGGGACCTTCCTCCGCTTCGCCAACGAGGCCCCTTCCGGAATCGAGGCCACCCCGCCCGATCCCTCGGCGATCGGCGAGCCCGCCCGCGTCAGCGCCGACGGCGTCGCACCGATCGGATCCCCGGGCCCGGTGGCCTCGCCGGGCCGCGAACGCTCGACGAAGAAGGCCGCCCCGGCCGCGAAGGCCGGGGGCGTGCCGTTCTGACCAATCCAAACGGGAATCTGGAGTGCGGCCGCTTGCTGCCGCTCTCGCCCGGCGGGAGCTTGCTCCCAGGAAAGGGCCCCGAGTCGTCGGCAATCCCTTCGCCCTCGTATTCGAAGAAGCGAGCTTCGCGAGAACCGAGCGTCAGCAAGCGGACGCACTCCAGATTCGCTGGTCGCTTCGGACGGGTTCACACCTGTCCGGGCCTCATCTTGTTGAGCCGGTAGGCCAGGGCCAGACGTTCGAGCAGGGCGATTTCCTGCTTCAAACGCTGGCCACGCTCGGTGTCGGCGACGCGGTGCGGGGTGGGCCAGTGTCGGATCTCGACCAGGTCGGGGATGATGTCGACGCCGTCTCGCACGGCGGCCTCGACGGAGTCGAAGTGGTGATGCGTGGCCAGGAGGGTCCGCTCGGGTTCGAGCACCAGCGTGTAGCCGTGGTCGCCGTACGCGGCGGAGAACGCGCCGTCGATGGTGATCGCCTTGTTGCTCCGCTTCATCGGGGATTCCCCCTGCTCCAGCTTCACCGGCACGTGGCCGTTGACGATGAGGCCGTGGGTCGGATCCACGCCGAACTCACCGAGGACCTTCTCGCAGAACCAGGCCTCATGGATCAGGCTGAAGTACGGGTTCTTGGTCTCGACGTGCGTGGCCTTGTCGGCGACCAGGTCGTTCTCCAGGGTCGTGATCCGGTCCTTGCCGAAGAGCGGCGACCTCGGTCCGCACCAAAGGTACCACATCAGGTCGCGGTCCTTCTCGCTGGGGTTGTCCAGCGCTCGCGAGATGACCACCTCGAGCGAGTCGAAGAGCTGCTTGCCCGTCTTGGGGCGGCCGTCGACGACCATCGGCAGGAAATTGCCGTTCGCATCGACGGGGACGCAGCCGTGGAAGATCAGATGCTTGTCCCAGACCCCGACCATCGCGCCGTGGGTCACGAGAAACCGCATCTGGTCCCAGAGCTTCTGGCTCGACAGGAACGACTGCCGCAGCCGTTCGAGGCAGATGGACTCCTCGGGCGAGAGGGCGTAGGGGTCGGCGGGGTCGATGGTGGGGAAGTGGTTGTCCTTGAGCGGGTAAGTCACGCCGTCGATGGTGATGGTACCGGCCTGGTAGTCGATGAGGTGCAGGAGCCGGCGGTGATCGAGGTCGAACTCGGGATTCCGGGCGATGAGCTGGCCTTCGAGCTTGAACTGCATGATCGCCGCGGCCTTCTGGAGCCGGGCCATCGTGATGGCGTCGCGGAGCCCGGTCCCCTTGACCTTGTAGCACTCGGCGGGGTCGTCGGCGTACTTCTGCCGCATCAGCAGTTCGAGCGGCTGCAAGGTGATCCCGTAGCCCTCCTCGAGCTGCGAGAACCGCCGGTATCGGGCCGAGATCCGCAGGACGTGGGCGATGCACGCCCGGGAGCCCAGGCAGGCCCCGAGCCAGGCGGTGTCGTGGTTGCCCCAGAGGAACGAGATGTTCGGCAGGTGCATGAGCTGGTCGACCACGCGATCCCCGCGCGGGCCGCGATCCCAGCAATCCCCCGCCAGCACGAGTTCGTCGATCGCCAGGTTCCGCAGGACCCTTACCGTGGCCCGGAAGAACTGCTCGACCCGGTCCTGCTCGACCAGGGCGTTCACGATCGAGTCGAGATACTCCGGACCCCGGCCGCTGACGGGCTCGTTGAGCAATTCGTTGAGGAGGGAGGCGTACTCGGGCGGGAAGACCCTCGTCGCGTGGGCCAGGCTCTTCTGACGCGTGAGCGTCCGGACGATCTCGAACAGGTCGTTGAGCGCCTGCCTGGCGAACGCCCGGCGCTGCTCGACGTCACGGAGGGTCGGGCGGACCTGCTCGATGGTCTCCCTGGGGTAGAAGATCAGGGTCAGGAGTTCCTTGATCTGTTCCGGGGTCCGCCGCCCAGCGAACAGCCCCTCGACCAGCGGCCGGATCGCCCCCGAGGCGTTGTTGATGACGTGCCGGAGCTTGACGTCGTCGCCGTGGACGTCGCTGATGACGTGGGTCGTCTCCTTGGGGAGCGTCAACTCGGCCGACAGCCGGGCGATCTCGCCGATCACAGCGTCGAGGCTCGGGAATTGCCTCGCCAGCGGGACGAGCGCGGTCAGTTCCTGGGGGGTCAGTACCGCGTCGGTCTCGGCGGGGCTCATCGTCGGTGCTCCAGATGATTGCGCAAGCTGGCACGGTCGGGGAAGTCTGCGACATTCTCGCGAGCCTGGGAGGAACTCGCCAGGGAAAATCCCGATGGACCCGTCCGCAGGATCCGGTCGCTCCACCGGGGCAAGCCGCGCGGTTACAATGAGCATAAGACGCGGGCCGGGGTCGTGCCCGCAAAGGACCGGGAACGAGGCACTGGGTGGGAACGATGTTCGATCAAGCCGCCGCGCTGGCCGGTTATCAATCGTATCGGGGCCTGCCGACTCTCGCCGGGCTGGCGACGATGGCCGAGGCCGCCCGGCCGGGTCTAGGGATCGAGGACTGCGTCGCCCGGCTCAAGCGGTTCCATCACGCCTTCAGGCGGCTGTTCGAGATCCTCACCGCCCGGATCACCGCCGAGCCGATCTACGAACTCAAGACCGGCTTCTCTCACCACGCCTACCTCTGCTCCGAGCACGTCCAGGCCATCCGGACCCGCGTCGGCGAGATGCGTGAGCCGCCCCTGGGCCTGGAAGCCGTCCCCGACCCGTCTCTGGAAATCCTCTTCGACGAGATCCTCGCCGCCCCCTCAACCCTGGAACTCCTGACCGGGGTCTATGCGGTCGCCCTCCCCGCGCTGGATGCCGCCCTGGCCGAGTACGTCGCCCGGACAAACCCGCTGACCGACGCCCCGACCGTCCGCCTGATCCGGTTCGCCCGGCTCGAACTCGCCGACATGATCGCCTTCGGGTCGAAGTGCCTCGATGCGCTCGCGCCCGATGGCGACCCCACCGAACTGGCCGAGACGAAGTCCTACCTGCACTCTCTGTTGGAGGCCGCCGGCGGGCTCGGGGGTTCCGGCGAAACGAAGCCAACCCCGGCCCGGAGGCGGTCAGCGACCCCGTACGTCTACGACCCCATCCCGCGCCGGGATGAGCGGTTCTCCGACCTGTACAACCAGGGGGTCAACGCGGAGGGGTTCCTCTACGACCCCGAGTTCGAAGCCCGGCCCAAGACCCTGATGATGCTGTTCAAGCGGATCCGGGAGATCGACGTCCCCGAGATGATGGCCAGCATCATCTTCGAAACGAAGGATCGCCCCTGGGGCTACTATCGCGACATGTCGCGCCAGCTCTGGGACGAGGCCCGGCACGCGATGATGGGCGAGGTCGGCTTCGTCGCGCAGGGGATCGACTGGACGAGGGCCCGGATCACCTTCAACTGGTCCTACCGGCTCAACACCGAGTGCACCCCGATCGAACGCCACGCCGTGCTCTACTTCATCGAGCAGGGGCTCATGGCCAAGACGGGCAAGAAGTACGAGTGGGAGGTCGGCGTCGCGTCGGGCGACCCGCTGATGGCCACGATCCAGGACTTCGACTGGGCCGACGAGGTGCTGCACGCCGCCATCGGGCGCGAGTGGTACATCCCCCAGATCGGGCACTGGAAGGAGGCCCTGGACTACGGCGACCGCTGCTGGTCGAAGATCCTCAGCAACTGGACGACGGTCCGCGACCAGGGGCTCACCAACCACGAGAACTGGTGGCCGGACATCTACGCCCAGGCCTGCCGGAGCTGGGGCATCGAGCCCGACCCGAAAGTCCTGAACTTCTCGGAGACCTACGAAGGCCAGCGGGCCGACCTCAAGACGGTCGGGGCCAGCGGCTGAGCGATTTTCCGGACGGCCCCGGTTTCGCGCGAACCAAAGGCACGACCGGGGCGTAAATCAGTCGCGAGGCTTCCCGGAATGCCGCCGCATGCCCGTGCGCCGGCGGTTCGGACACGTCCCCAGGGCACTCCGGGCCCCGTCCGTCCTCATCCCGATCCATCTCGGTCGCCGCGACCCGGCGGCCTCGACTCGCCTCCCTCGGAACTCTCGATCAGGGGTGTGTTCCCATGACGCGCTGGATTGTCTTCGGGGTCGTCGTCATCGCCGCCTCGGTGGTCGTCACGATCGGATTCCCTTACCTCACCGCGGGTTCGGGCAAGGTCGAGTCCCTGATCCCCGAGTCGGCGCCGATCGCCCCGACCGGCCCCCGGCCCAAACTCACGGTCATCGGCACCGAGAAGTTCGACTTCGGCACGATGACCCAGCAGGATAGCAGCGAGCATGACTTCGAGATCAAGAACGACGGCCAGGGCGACCTGATCCTGACCGCCGGCACCGAGTCGTCCACCTGCTCCTGCACCGTGGTCGAGCTGCCCGAGAAGCTCCCCGAGAAGCGCTCCCAGCTCACCATCAAGCCGGGCGCCAGCGGCAAGATCAAGGTCTCCTGGCAGACCAAGGAGTTTTCGAACGACTTCGAGCGGGCCGTCTACCTGGAGACCAACGACCCCGAGACCCCCAAGGCGAAGTTCGCCATCGGCGGCAAGATCTTCCCGGCGATCACGATGATCCCCGGCGAGACCACCCTGAACTTCATGACGCCGAACAACAGCAAGGACTTCGCCCTCCCCGTCGTCCTCTTCTCCCAGAACAAGGCCGACCTCAAGGTCACCGACGTCGTGACCACCAATCCCGCCGTCCTCAGCCACAGCATCCGCCCGCTGAACGACGAGGAGAAGAAGAGGTTCGAGATCAAGGAGGGGGGCGTCCGGGTCGACGTGATCGTCAAGAAGGGGGCGAACCTCGGCCCGTTCAGCGACGAGGTCCTTATCAAGACCAACCACCCCAAGAAGCCCGAACTCAAGTTCACCGCCCTGGGCCGGGTTGAAGGCCCGATCTCGATGGCCCCGCGCTGGGGCGTCCAGATGCGCGAGGTCTCCTCCAAGAGGGGCGGCAGCTCGAACATGACCATGTGGGTCCGCGACCAGCCCGACACGAAGTTCGAGGTCGTGAAGAAGCCGGCCGAGGTGGACGTCGAGATCACCCCCGCCGCCGCGAGCGAGGCCGACAAGCCCGCAGCGACCCCCAACGCCCCCGCCGCCAAGGGCAAGAAGTATGACTTCGTGGTGCGGGTGAAGCCCAACACGCCCACGGGCGCGGTCACCGACGAGATCCTCATCAAGACCAACCACCCCAACGCCCCGCTGCTCCGCGTGCCGGTCCAGGTCTTCGTGAACAGCAACGGCTGATCAGGACGTTTACCCCCATCGGGCGGGCGGTTAGAGTACCCGGGTCGTCAGGAACCCCCGCTCGCCGCCTCGCCCTCGGGACGGAGTCCCTCCCATGATGCGCTGGATCGCCTTCGGTGCCATCGTGATCGCCCTCTCGGTCGGGCTGACCATCGGCTTCCCGCTGGTCGGCGGGCTCGGCGGCAAGCCCGACGCCTTGCTGCCCGACTCCGTCGCGGTCCCCAGCGGGCCCGCGCCGCGGATGGCGGTCGTCGGCCCGACCCGCCACGAGTTCGGGATCATGTCCCAGCACGAGCACGGGGCGAAGGAATTCACGATCAAGAACGAGGGCAAAGGCGACCTGGTCCTCTGGAAGGGCCCGTCGACCTGCTCCTGCACGATCGCGAACCTCACCGAGAACGAGTCCGAGAAGGGCAAACTGACCCTCAAGCCCGGCGCCTCGACCTCGATCAAGGTCACGTGGGACACCAAGGAGTTCCACAACAAGTTCGAGCGGGCGGTCACGATCGAGTCGAACGACCCCGACAATCCCAAGGCCGACTTCGTGATCTCGGGCATGATCCACCCGGCGATCACGATGATCCCGGGGGACACCATCCTCAACTTCCTGACGCCCGGGACCGGCAAGGCCACGAAGATCCCCGTCGTCCTGTTCTCGCACGACCGGCCGGAGCTGAAGGTCACCGACGTCGTGACCACCAATCCCGGCGTCCTGGCCCACGCGATCCGCCCGCTGGACGACGAGGAACGCAAGAAATACGACCTCAAGCGGGGCGGCGTCCTGGTGGACGTGATCGTCAAGGAAGGGGCCGACATCGGCCCGTTCAGCGACGAGGTCCTGATCAAGACCGACCACCCCAAGAAGGCCGAGGTCAAGCTCACCGCCGTCGGGCGGGTCGAGGGCCCGATCTCCATGGCCCCGCGCTGGGGCGTCCAGATGCGCGAGGTCTCCGCCAGGCGGGGCGCCACCGAGACGCTCTCGATGTGGGTCCGCGACCAGTCGGAGACGACGTTCGAGATCGTCAAGAAACCCGGCATCCTGGACGTCGCGATCAAGCCGTCGGCCCCGAGCGCGGCCGACTCCGCGCCGGGCGTCGCCGCCCCGTCGAGTAAGGGCAAGAAGTACGACCTCACCGTCACCGTGAAGCCCCAGTCCGACACCGGCGCGGTCACCGACGAGATCGTGATCAAGACCAGCCACCCGCACGCCCCGTTGATCCGCGTGCCGGTCTCGGTCTTCGTGAACAGCAACAGTTAACCTGGACGATTGTGCCGTTCTTGCCGATGATGAGTGGGACCGGGAGGGATCCTTCGCCAACCCTGCCGATTCGGTAGAATGGTCCCCCAGCTTCCCCCGCCCGACCGGGGCGAAGCACTTGGGCCGCCGGCGCGTCACGCCAGGCGGCCTCCGCCGTCGATGTGCCGGAAGTTCGCGGGCCGGAGGCCCGCGTCGCAGAGACCCTTTCCGATCCGCCCCGAGCGTCCGAGGAGCCCGAACCCGATGCCCCGAAACCCCCACGGCACCCGCTGGTCGGCCGCCCTCCTCGTCCTCGCCGCCTCCTCCTTCGCGGGCTGCGGCTCGAACACCAAGGAAACCACCCCCTCGACCAAACCCGTCGTCGAACAGGCCACGGCGCCCAAGCCCGACAAGGGGCCGACCAAGCTCTTCGCCGACTGGAGCCCCGCCCCGGCCGGCGTCCTGATCGTCAGCGGCGAGGGCAACGGTTATCTCCAGCCTTGCGGCTGCGCCGACGGTCAGCTCGGCGGCTTCGAGCGGCGTTACGACCTCTTCGAGAAGCTCCACGCCCAGAAGTGGCCGACCGCCGCGATCGACTCCGGCAACCTCGTCCACCACCCGAGCAGCTCCCGGGGCGGGATCGAGCAGGAGAAGATCAAGTTCGGCATCGCCCTCAAGGGCCTCACCGCGATGAAGTACGACGCCGTGGCCCTCGGCCCCGAGGATCTCAAGCTCGGCGTCGACGAGGTCATGGCGCAACTCCTCAACCTGAAGGAGCCGCCCCGGTTCCTCTCGGCCAACCTCATCCCCGCCTCGGGCATGGAGGAGGCCGTCCGCAAGAGCACCATCGCAAAGGCGGGCGAGGTCGCCATCGGCGTCACCGCGGTCATGACATCCGAGCCCTACAACAAGCTCGTGGACCCCGCCAAAGAGGCCCTGCTCACTTACAAGTCTCCCGAGGAGGTCCTCCCGGCTGTCCTCGCCGACCTGGAGAAGTCCTCGCAGGTCCAGGTGCTGATGGTCCAGGGTCCTCGCGATGAGGGGATCAAGCTGGCCAAGCAGTTCCCCGGCTTCGACGTGGTCGTGACCACGGCCAAGCTGCCCGAGCCGGCCGACAAGCCCGAATACGCCAACGACCGGCAAGACGCTCGTGATCGACGCAGGCCAGAAGGGCAAGTATGTCGTCGCGCTGGGCATCTACCCTGGGAGCCCGGTCCAGGTCAAATATCAGCGGCAGGAGCTGAACTCCCGATTCACCAAGGCGGAGTCGATGCGGGTCCTGATCGACGAGGAATATCAGAATATCCTCAAGTCGGTCGGCCTGGTGACGAACTTCAACCGCAAGGCGAACGTCGAGGGCGCGCCGGGGGCGACCTACGATCGGGGCGTACAACTGCAAGATGTGCCACCCCAACACGTTCCAGAAGTGGTCGAACTCCAAGCACGCCCCACGCCTACGAGGGGCTCACGAACGACCCCAAGCGGAACCGCGAGTACGACGCCGAGTGCATCTCCTGCCACACGACGGGCTTCGGCCTACAACACCGGCTGGGTCTCCGCCGAGCTGACGCCGAACCTCAAGGGCAACCAGTGCGAGAACTGCCACGGCCCCGCCTCGCGGCACGTCTCCGAGCCCGACAACAAGGAGATCACGAAGTTCCTCAAGCGCACCGCCGAGGGGGCCGACAAGGGCGGGATTTGCTGGAAGTGCCACGATGAGGACAACAGCCCCAAGTTCAACTTCCAGACCTACTACTCACAAATCTTCCACAAGAACCTGGATACGTACGAGGATCCGAAGGTCCACAAGGGCATCCAGCCGAAGACGAACGTCCCGGCGGTCGAGGCCACATCGGACAAGCGAGAGAGAGACGGCCGAGGCCCCTCCGGCTGGGGTAGGCACGCCCGGCGGCCTTGCGATAAGGTCCTCCATGGATGGAGTCTCCGGGCCCGGCCCGGATGGGAAACGGAGTCCCGACATGTCCACGACCGCGATCCAGGCCCCCTCGAAGTTCCAGAAGTTCGTCGCGAAGTACCGCGAGGACCACCAGCACCCGGTGAACCACGTCCTCCACGTCTTCGTCGGCTGGCCGATGGTGGCGGCCGCCCTCCTGCTCCTTCCCCTTCAAGCCGCTGTGGTCGCCGCTCTTCTTCTTCGGCGGCTACGCCGTGATGTTCAGCGGCCACTTCGTGTTCGAGAAGAACACCCCGACTGTCCTCAAGCACCCGAGCATCCCCTTCGTGATGGCCTGGCAGGTCATCAACCCAACTCGCCTCGGGCGCGAAGCGGCTCGTGGGCCGCTAGGCGTGGAGTGCGGAAGCGCGCTTCCGCCCTGTTTTCGGGGAACTTGCTCCGCGTGCGAGATCGAAGGGACCGCCCCCGACTCGATCCAGATTCTCGGGAGCAAGCTCCCGCCGGGTGAGAGCGGAAGCAAGCTCCCGCCGGGTGAGAGCGGAAGCAAGCTTCCGCACTCCAGGTGGTTGGTCTGGCTCAGGCTTGATCCCTTCGGCACAATGGGGCCTTCGACGGCCCCCGCGATTGACCGGGGGCGTCCGCCACCGGGATCCCGACCATGACCGAACCCGCCGCCAACCCGCCCGCCCCGACACCCGCACCCGCCCCTGCTCCGGCCGCACCCGCCGGCGTCGCCCTGATCGGCTACGAGGACTTCGCCAAGGTCGAGCTCCGGGTCGCCGAGATCCTCGAAGCCAGGCCGCACCCGAACGCCGACAAGCTGATGCTCCTGCAACTGAACGTCGGCGACGTCCAGAAGCAGATCGTCGCGGGCATCCGGGCCCACTACACGCCCGAGTCGCTCGTCGGCAAGAAGATCATCATCGTCAACAACCTCGCCCCCGCCGTCCTCCGGGGCGAGACCTCCAACGGCATGCTCCTCGCGGCCACCTCCGGCCAGAAGGTCATCCTGCTGACCGTCGACGACCCCGAGTGCATCCCGGGCGCGAAGATCAAGTAACGCCTCCCGAACGACCCCGAGTGCGGGAGCGGAGGCAAGCTGCCGCACTCAAGGGTGTCACCAGCCGGTTTCGAACCACGCCCGGTCCTTGCCGAGCAGGACGAACCGGCTGTCGCCGACCCCGTCGACGCGGACGATATCATATCGAGGGATGCCCACCTCCCCCAGCGTCCGCGACGCCAGCGCATCCCCCTCGTTGACCGCCTGGACCGTCTCCGGATGCCCCTCGATCCGGCAGTTCGGGCAGATCGCCTCCGAGCGCCCGACCTTCGTCCTCGGGCGCATGACCTCCTTGCGCCAGCCGCACGTCGGGCAGTCGATGGCCACGACGAGGTCTCGCTCCAGCGCGAGGCTCAAGGGGCCCTCCAGCGTCGGCCGCACCGCGTCGAAGAGAGAAGCCACCGTGTCATCGGCACCCAGGCCGATGTCGTCGGGCTCAGGATAGGTCTCGTGGCTCAGGCAGTCCTCGCGGAACGGCAGCCGGGTCGAGTAGAACTGATTCGTCACGCCGTTGAACACGAGCGCACTGCCGGCGGCCACCGGCATGCCGTGGATCAGCTTGAGCGCCTCCTGGACCTCCAGGGCCGCCATCATCGAGGCGATCGTCGGGGCGGTCGGCACCTTGCCTTCGAGGATCTGTTCACGCTTCAGGAGCGGGCAACTGTACCGCAGGTTCAGGAGCTGATAGTCCCGCTCGGTCATCGCGCACTCGTAGCAGGCCGAGTCCGGCGGCACGAAGACCTTCACGACCCCCTGGATCTCCTGGATCCCCGAATCGACCCACGGCGTGCTCACCTTCCAGCACTGCCGGTTCACCCACAGCCGGGCCTCGCGGTTGTCCAGGCAACCGATCACCACATCAACATCCCGGAACACCCCCAGCCCCAGATCCGTGATCACATCCCCGCGCAACGCCTTGATCGTCACGTCCGGGTTGATCTCCACAGCCCGTCGCGCCGCCACTACCGCCTTCGACTGCCCCCCGTCCTCCAGCCGGAACAGCACCGACCGCGACAGGTTCGACGGCTCGACCGCGTCCAGGTCGATCACATAGGTCGTCCCGACGCCAAGCAGCGCCAGGTTCTTGAGCACCTCATTCCCCAGCGCCCCCGCCCCGACCACCAGCACCTTCGCCGCCGACAGCCGCTCCTGACGCCACCAGGGGATCAGCCGCAGCCGGTTGTACCGATCGTCCTCATCGATCACCAGCGCCGGCTCCTCGGCGACCGGCCCGGGCCCGCTGTCCTCCTCGACCCCGTCGTCCTCGAACTGGATCGGATCCGGCTCGCCCATCGCCACGCCCCCACACCACGCCCCCGCTCGCCCCCTTGACGCCCGAGCACTCTACCAGAGCCGGCTCCCCCTTCTCCATCCGGCACCGAGGCCGTTGCGAAAGCTTGGCCATTTAGGCAGAATAGGGAAAGTTTGCGCCGAGCCGAACGGTCACGCCTTCGAGCCAATTCGGAGCCAGTTCGGGTGCCACTGGCTGGCCAGTGCGACAGTGGCCTCTGCGGCTTGAACCGCCACCAGGGGCATCGAACGGCCCATCGCCAAGTCCGCAAGTCAGGGCTGATCCTGGCACTGGCAAAGCCAGTGGCACCCGAACTGGCTCCCGATCAGGTCGAGGCAACTCGCTTCGTCGATCACCCTCCAGACAGAGATCCACCCCATCCGCCCTCGAAGTCCCCACCGAGGATCGCACCCCCGATGTCGAAGCCGACCCCCACACTGATCCGCCTCGGTACGAGGCTCCTTCCGATCGTCCTGACGGCGAGCTTGCTCGTCGGCGCGGGTCTGACCCGCGCCCAGACGCCGGCCGAGGACCCCGAGCGGTCGAAGCAGATCGCCGAGGTCCAGAAGCAGATCAACGAGCTGAACAAGAAGCTCGACGAGTTGAAGGCGCCAAAGAAGGCCGGGGCGATCGGGGACAACGCCCTCAAGATCGACGACTGGTCCAAGGCCCTGAACTGGCGGTCGCTTGGTCCCGCCGCGATGGGGGGCCGGATCACGGCCATCTCGGTCTTCGAGGGAGATTCGTCCCTCTGGTACGTCGGCACGGCGTCGTCGGGCCTGCTCAAGACCACCAACCACGGGATCACGTTCGAATACTTGTTCGACAAGGAAGCCACCGTCTCGATCGGCGACGTGGCCGTGGCGCCGTCGAACAAGGACATCGTCTGGATCGGCACGGGCGAGGCCAACCCGCGCAACTCGGTCTCGTGGGGCGACGGGGTCTACAAGTCCACCGACGGCGGCAAGACCTGGAAGAACATGGGCTTGAAGGAGACCTTGTACACCGGCAAGATCGTGATCCACCCCAAGGATCCCAACATCGTCTACGTCGGCGCCCTCGGCCGGCTCTACGCCCCGAATCCCGACCGCGGCCTCTACAAGACGACCGACGGCGGGGCCACATGGAAGAAGATCCTCCACGTCGACGACAGGACGGGCGTCGTTGATATGCGGATGAGCCCGGCCGATCCGGAGGCCCTCCTGGTCGCCACCTACGAGCGCGAGCGCGACGCATTCGACGTCAACGAGCCCGCCAAACGCAACGGGCCCGGCTCCGGGATCCACAGGACCACCGACGGAGGCAAGACCTGGAAGAAGATCACCAAGGGCCTGCCGACCTCCAACCTCGGACGCATCGGCCTCGACTGGTACAAGAAGGATCCCAGGGTCGTCTACGCCGTCCTCGAATCCGAGAAGACCGGCCTAGGCCCCGCGACCAAGAAGTCGGCCACGCCCAAGTCCGACCCATCGAAGAAGGCCGAACCGTCGAAGAAAGGCGAGCCCGAGAAGAAAGCGGAACCCGCCAAGGCCGCCACGCCCCCGGCTGGGAACGCCTACCTCGGCGTCACCGGCGACGATGCACCGGCCTCGGGCGCGGTGCTCGACGAACTGGTGCCCAACGGGCCGGCGGACAAGTCGGGCCTGAAGTCGAAGGACATCGTCGTCAACGTCGGCGGCGTGAAGGTTGCCACCTATGAGGCTCTGGTCGCCGAGATTCGCAAGCGGAAGGCCGGCGAGCAGGTCAAGTTCCTGGTCACCCGAGACAACAAGCCGGTCGAGGTCCTGGTGACGTTCGAGGCCCGCCCCGCCGGACTCGACCAGGTCGGTTCGATGCAGTCCGAGAGCGGCGCGTCGCTGGTCGACCCCGGCCGGCCCTTCGGCTCGATGCTCGCCGGCCAGATCGAGAACGCCCAGGACCGCCAGGGCACCGACGGCTTCGAATACGGCGGCGTCTACCGCTCCGACGACGCCGGCGAGAGCTGGACCCGGATCAACAGCCTCACCCCCCGGCCGATGTACTTCAGCCAGATCCGGGTCGACCCGACCGACAACAATTACCTGTACGTCCTCGGTGTCGCGCTCCACCGCTCGACCGACGGCGGCAAGACCTTCCGGGGCGACGGCGGCCGGAACGTCCATGCCGACCACCACGCGCTCTGGATCGACCCGAAGGATCCCCGGCACCTGGTCCTCGGCTGCGACGGCGGCATCTACGCCAGCTTCGACCGGTCGAGCAACTGGGACCACTACAACCACGTCGCCATCGGCCAGTTCTACCACGTCGCCATCGACAGCCGTCGCCCGTTCAAGGTCTACGGCGGCCTGCAGGACAACGGCTCCTGGGGCGGCCCCGACATGGTCCGATCGGGCCAGGGGGCGCTCAACGAGGACTGGATGAACGTCGGCATGGGCGACGGATTCAAGTGCCAGGTCGACCCCAGCGACCCGGACCAGATCTACTACACCTCCCAGAACGGAGCCCTCGGGCGCAGGAACCTCAGGACCGGCGAGGGGGGCGGCATCCGCCCGCGTCCCGAGCAAGGCAAGCGGTTCCGGTTCAACTGGAACACCCCGTTCATTTTGGCGAATCAGAATCCGAAGATCTATTACGCCGCCGGCAACTACGTCTTCCGCTCCCTGAACAAGGGCGACGACCTCCGGATCATCTCGCCCGACATCACCAAGTCCGAGAAGGGCACGGCGACCGCCCTGTCGGAATCCCCCCGCGACCCGAACGTCCTCTACGCCGGCACCGACGACGGCAACCTCTGGATCACGAAGGACGGCGGCAAAGCCTGGACCGAGCTCAGCGGCAAGCTCGGCCTCAAGGGCCCCCGGCACGTCTCGTCGATCGAGGCCTCCCGCCACGCCGACGGCCGGGTCTACGTCGCCTTTGACGGCCACCGCTCCGACGAGTATGACCCCCTGGTCTACGTCTCGGAGGACTTCGGCCAGACCTGGAAGTCGATCCGCGCGAACCTCCCGACTGGCTCCAGCAAGACCCTCCGCGAGGACCGCGAGAACCCCGACCTGCTCTACCTCGGCACCGAGTTCGCCGCCTGGGCGAGCATCGACCGGGGAACCTCCTGGGCGAAGATCAACGGCAGCACCCTGCCGACGGTCGCCGTGTTCGAGTACGCCCAGCACCCGACGCTGGACGTCGTGGCCGTCGCCACCCACGGCCGGAGCCTCTGGGTCCTCGAAGTCGGGGCCCTCCGCCAGGCCACCCGCGCGGCCTACACCGCCAAGGCGTTCCTGGCCAAGCCCGACACCGCCATCCGGTTCCGCTCCGAGGTCCCCCGTGGCCTCACCAACCGCAAGTTCGTGGGCCAGAACCCGTTCAACGGCGCGGTGATCTACTACGGCCTGAGCAAGAAGGCTGAGAAGATCGCGTTGAAGATCCTGGACATCCAGGGGAACACCGTCCGCGACCTCCGCCCCAGCGTCGAGGCCGGCCTGCACCGCCTGACCTGGGACCTCAACGGCACCGTCCCCGGCGGCACTGGCCAGGGTGGGGCCCGTCGCGGCGGCGGCGGGCGTGGCATGTTCGGCGGCTTCGGCGGCGGCAACTTCCGCCCCGTCCCGGCCGGGTCCTACCGCCTGCTCCTGACCGTCGACGGCCAGGAATTCAGCCAACCCCTCCTCGTCCAGTCCGACCCCGCCTACCCCGAGCCCTCTTCCAACGCCCTCGAAGCCGAGGAGGAATCCGAGGACGAGGAGGCGATGGCCCCCGAGGAGCGTGAAGAACGCGAGATGGAGCGTCGCGCCCGCGAAGGCGAACCCGAGCCGAAGCGTCCCATCGACTGAACCACCCCACCCTCCGCCGTCGGGCCCGCCACCAAACCGGGCCCGACGGCCGATCTCCCAGCTTGACGATCCGACCCCCGACTGGGTAACCTTTACCCATCGACGGTGGGTGTGGCCTAGCGGTTAAGGCACCAGATTGTGGATCTGGATATCGCGGGTTCGAATCCCGTCACCCACCCTTCTGCGACAGCATCCGACAACTCACGACGATCCGACCCAACTCCCGTCATTTCCACGGGTTATGCTGGGCCGGATCGTCCGCATTGGTGGCCTCCCCTGCCCCGAAAGCGCGACGGCATGCGACGGGCTGCGGCACGTTGCGGCCTCGCCGGTGGGCAACTGGTGGGCAAACCCCGGGTGGACTTCCCCACGTCTGGCGGGCGCCGGGTTAGGAGCGCAAGCTCGAACCCAGGAGTCCACCGATGGCCAAGACACGACGGACCTTCGCGCCCGAATTCCAGGCCCAGGCCGTCAAGCTCGTCACCGAGCAGGGCAAGAGCCTGGCTGCGGTCGCCAGGGACCTCGACCTCGGCGATGGCATGCTGTGAGCCTGGAAGCAGGCCCTCGCCATGGACGGCAACCACGCCTTCCCCGGCAGGGGCAACCCGCCCGCCCTCGAAGAGGAATTGCGGCGTCTCCGGGCCCAGAACAAGCGGCTCGCGATGGACCGCGACATCCTAAAAAGGCCACGGCCTTCTTCGCCAGGGAGTCGTCTTGAGGTACGACTTCGTCGAACGCCACCGGGGACGATGGCCGGTCCGGCTGATGTGCCGGGTCCTGCGCGTCTCCGCCGGCGGCTACTACGACCGGCGGGGAAGGCCGAGGAGCCGGATGTCGGCCGGGCGTGAGGCCCTGGTCGTCGCGATCAGGGCGATCCACGGCGAGGTCAAGGGCCGCTACGGCAAGCCGAGGATCCACGTCGAGCTGGTCGCTCGCCGAGTGCGAGAGAGCCTCATAAACCGTGGACCCGACGCCCGCCAGACGTGGGGAAGTCCGCCAGCAGGAGAGCAAAAGGATCCGCGCGCAGAACCAGCGAGGCCGGCTGCGGCAACCGTCGCTGCCCAAGACGTTCCCGAACATCCAATTAGCCGCCCGGCAATGATCCGGAGCCGCCGCCAAACCAGTCTCACCCCGGGTCGCTCGACGTCGGCCCCTTCTCGCTTTCATTCCAGCCCGAGGGCAAGCCCCGCCGCCCGCGTTCTCGACTCATGACGGACACCGGATCGCGTTCGGGGATCGGCCCGGACTGCGAGGGGCGTCGCCGCTTGACATGCGAGCCATATGCACGCGTGCGATTGAGGAAAACCTAAGCAATTATATTTCCAAGATTGCAATTGCCGTTGTGGGGATGATACTCTCTGGTATCCCCTCCGATCCTCCACGCCTGGGCCGACGCCGCCCCGGGCGGGATGACTCGACGACTCGAGCCCCGTCACTTCTCTCCGCACGAGGCGGTGTGGGCCATGACAGACCATCCGGCGGCCCACGACGGCCCCTGCGATCCCGTGCTGTTGCAGAGGCTGCGGGACGCTTATCGGATCGTGGCCGAGGTGGCGCAAGAGCTGGCCCATTCGGAGGACGTCCCGCATCCCATGCGTCGGGACCTTCACCGGGCCTCCTCGCAGATCTTGGTCGCATTACAGGGGCGGCCCGATGATCACCATTCCTGGGCGGAAGTCGCCCCGGCCGTGACGCGGCAGGCTGGCGAACGGCTCACGATCCCGGAGATGTTAATGAGGGATGGGGGAGACGACCCGCAACGGCTCGCCCGGCTGTTGCTGCGGGCACTCGACTGGGACTTGCTCGGGTGAGCACCGGCCGCGATCGAGTTAGTGGAGGTGCCCTGCCCCTATCGCCTGCTCGCGTTCGCCATCCGCCCGAGGCCGTGGGCCGAGCTGCCCGAGCCCGTCGCCTGGGACGAGGCGACAGTCGTTGTGGTCAGCCGGCTAATCGGGGGCAGTGCCATCCGGTCGATCCCCCACCCGCTAACGGCTGACGCCTCGCCTCAGATTTCTCCGAGTCGAGGCGCCAGCGTCCGGGGAGGACACGACAAATGTCCCACGCCCCGAAACGATTCGCAACCATCGGGAACATCAAAGGGCCGGCGCCATCTCCCCCCCGGGATCGACGCCGGCCCGATGTGTCCGTCGAAAGAGGCGTCAAACGACGAACGACTTCAGTCTAACCAGGCCGCCTACGCCGGGGCGAGTGAATTCCTTTGCCCTCACCACCGCGGCGTTGTGCCCTCCTCCGGCCCCGCCGACCGGATCGCTTCCAGGGTCGCGTGGAGGAAGATGCTCGGAGGGATTCTCCCCTTCCTCCCCGAGCCGACCGAGCACAGTCCGTCGCAGCAGCGACAGACCCTCGGCGTCGCTCGGGTTTAATCTGTGAGACCTCACGGGCAGGTGTCGCGCTGCGTCCCCGCGTGCCGCCGGACCAGCGAGTAATCTCCTTCATATCGCATGCCTTCGCCCCCGCTCGATCCGAACTGTAACCGCAGGCGGACGGTTGAGGACGAAGGTCAACACGCTCGGCCCGGGAACGTCGATTCCTGGGCGATTCCTAACGCAATCCTTGGAATTAGACAAAACGATCCTTAATATTCCCCCCGACAACCACACGAATCCATGTGACGCAGCCGTTCGCCCCTTCCCCCACGGCTCGACCCAGGAACGATGAGGCGGGGACGATCGCGCGGGCACGGCAATGACGCCGTGCCCTTCGGTCCCCCGGGGTCTGCAGAGGGGGAGCCATGTCCACGACGATGCTGATCCAACCGGGAGCCCGGTTCCGCTCGACTCCGGATAACGCGGCGGTGTGCCGGGTCCTGGTCGCGATCAGCCTGTATTCCGACAAGGAAGGGCTGACCTGCCGCCAGGGCGATGAGGCCCTGATGGAGTCCGCCTCGGTCACCCCCGTCGAGCTGGCGGGGTGCCTGCGGGCGCTGTCCGAGACGGGGTGGATCCGGACGCTGATCCTGCCGGCGGGTCACCCAGTGGCCGGCCGGGTGATCGTCCTGATGGACCACGAGGCGGCGGGCTGGTATCTCCGCGAGACCTACAAGTCCATCCGGGCGTTCAAGCCCGCCCATCAATGACCGGCCGCCTTTTAACTACTACTGCCCCATGCCACGTCGCACGCGATGGAGGTCGGAAGCGCACTACGGCTCGGGGCCATCGGATGCGACGGGCAGCCAGGGGCGAGATGCCGCGGCCGCATACTTCGCACTCAGTTTCCAGTGCCAGTGGTATCGGGCCGCCTCCTGCGTCGTGAGCGGGACGCCACGATGGTAGAACATTGTCTCCGCCCCATCGGTTCCGCCGTAAATCGGTTCGATGCCCGCGATCTGGCCGGCGTGATAGTCGGCCAGCGATCGGAACCGTGCCGATCTACGGAGCAACGCGGCACGCGTCCCCCATGAGATCACCGCCAGGGCGAGCACCACGACCGCGATCCGCACTGCCAATCGGCGCGACAACCTGGCCATGTGCGATGATCCTGAACTGCTAAGCCGGGCGACCGATCTCCGTTGCGGCCCCCGGTCCACCATCCCCGTCCGGACCGCTTCGGTGACTAACTCGGGGTCAAACCCGTCGAAGCCGCCTGTCCAAGCTAATAATCGATCGCCTTCTCAACCTCCCGGTAGTCGACCCGGTAGGTCCTCCCCCACAGATCGACTCTCGCATCACGTGGTGGTGCGCGCCCTGTCAGATGATCCGGGGCTCCAAGTACTCTAGATCCCGGCCCATGCCTTGAGCCACTAAGATCCGTCAATATCCAAGGCGATGATTGATCTTTGCCACATACTCGCTGGCCAGAGAAACCTGAGAAAGCCCCTGGAGCAGGTCTATCACGACTTTGCTGTTGGGCCGCTTCTTCTCCAACTCGTCTTTCAGGGATAGGGCGTCCTCCACCGCCTCCTCCTTCTCGGCCTGATTCAGGGCATCCGTCGCCTTCAGGGCCCGGATCAGCTCCACCGCAAGGCCGATAGCGCTCTGGCCGGACGTAATGGAGATCGTAGCGCGGGGCGAACTGACGATCATGTTCCCGTGGTTGCTGATGTCGCCGTTGACCTAGGTGCCGATGATGATGGGCTGTATCGAGAGGTAGCCTCCCGAGTCGCCTTGGATCAGATCCCGGCCCGATCCGGTCCGCTCGTACGCCACCTTGGCCGATGCCGTGAGCCGCCCGAGGAAAGTGTCGTCGTCCGGATCCACCCACTACCCATCGGAGTCAAGATAACCCAAGCCCTTCAGGGACTCCGCGGCGCATGCGAGGTCGCTTCCGTCGGGGACGCCTCCCTGTTCGGCGATCTCCCGAAGGTCGTTTTCGCCCGTCTTGGTTCGCTTCTTGTAGAGCCCTTCCAGCATGATCGCGGCAAGTTCTTCTATCTTCATAGATACTCCTCCTGCTGGTTCTCTACCCTGGCGGTACTCCGAATCCGGCCGAAGCATCTCCACTTGAATCCAGCCGGACTGGCCATCGAATTCGCGCTGATGATCTGGACGAATGCGGTGAACGTAGCCCGCTTCTCAATCACTACGGGTGTCCCGGTCGGGACCATAGGCATGCGTCCTTGAGCGATCATCAATGCCAGCAGGTCTTTCGAAATCGCATTCTCGGCGTCCAGCATGGCATCCCAGTCGGCTTCGCTCCGCGCGAGCCACACGAGCTTCCTACCCCCGCCCTGGAGGCCGAGAACCGCCTGATCACCGGGCTTCAAAGAACCCGATGCGACAGGAGTAGCCGGCGCCGGATCGTCCCGGCCTCGGAAAGAATTCGTGCTGGAGGCGATCATCGCGACCAGCATGAGGGCCCCCCCGGGCATCAATGAGGTGATCCTTAGAGGTGAAGTTGGGTTCGTTTGGCGAGCAGGGAGGGTAGGAAGTGTGCTCGCGGGACCGGCACGCAACAACTTGGGAAAAATGTTCCACGTGGAACACCTGGGCAGAGTGAGTCAAGTTTAGGGACCGGATTGGGTTCGTTTCAGCAACTCGCGCAAGAGGTGAAGCTGGGGTTCGTGGGCTGAGTCATCGGCGAGGTTGCGGGTCTCGCCCGGGTCGGTGCGGAGGTCGAAGAGGGATTCCGTGGGGGCTTGGCCCGGGCGGTCCTGGCGGTGGTAAGTATAGCCGTCGTGGGTGAGGAGCTGGAGCGGGCCGAGCGATGCCGGGGCGCGCGGGGAACGCTTCCGCCAGGAGAGATGCTCCATCTCGGTCAGGACGGGGGTCGGTTCGGGAGGTTCCGGGCCGGTCCAGTGTCGCGAGAGGGACTGGCCGGGGAAGGTTTTCGCGCCGGGGTCGTCGAGTAGGGTCAGGACGGTGGCCGGGATGTCGCGGACGCTCACCGGTTGATCGACCACCTTGCCGGCGGGGATGCTCATGCCGTCTGCCCCCCGGATCATCAAGGGGACGTGGACAACCGGCCGGTAGACGCTGACGCCGTGGCCGATCTCGCCGTGCTCGCCGAGCATCTCGCCGTGGTCGGCGGTGACGATCACCAGGGTGTTGTCGAGCAGGCCGCGCGACCGCAGCCCGTCGATCAGTTCGGCGAACTTGCGATCGGCCCAGGCGATGCCGTCGTCGTAGCAGTCGGTCAGTTGAGCATTGACCTCGGCCCGGAGGCGGTTCAGGTGGTCCGGATCGATCGAACCCGGATGCGACTCCCAGTGATCCTCCAGGCGCTGGAGTTCCTTCAACCGTTCTTCGAGCCGTTCGGGCGTGATCCTGGCGAAGGGGTGTGCCGCGTGCGCGGCCTGGCTGTAGGGGGAATGGGCGTCGAAGTAGTTCGCGAACACGAAGAACGGCCGCCCGTGCGAGCTGGCGTCGTCGATCCAGTCCAGGGCCTCGCGATTGACCTCCTCGCCGTCGAGTCGGAGCCTCTGATATCGCACGACGGTCTTCGTTTTGCGCTCGAACCAGTGGACCAGACTGGCCCCGAGCGTGCTCGACCGGAGGATCTCCCGCAGGCCGACCGAACGGGTGAAGTTCCCGGGCGAGTCGTGGTACTTCGCGAACCCCCGGTTCAAGCCGTAGTGCTGGCTGCCATAGAAGATGTTGCCGACGAACCCGCCGGTGGCGTAGCCAAGGTCGCTCAGGTGCTCGGCCAGCGTTCGATGCGTGCCGTCGAGCGGGGCCCCTGCGCGGGCGGATGTCTCGGACATCCAACGCCCTGTGAACAGGCTCGCATGCGTCCCCAGCGTGTACGGCGTCGGCGACCGGGCCTGATCGAATCGCACCCCCTGCGCGGCCCATTTCGCCAGATTCGGGCTGGTGTTCCGGCCGTATCCGTGCTGGCTCAGATGATCCGCCCGGACGGTGTCGAGGACCACCAGCAGGACGTTCGGCGCGCCGGGACTGGGCTTGGGGTCGAGTGCCAGGGAGAGTCTCGGCGAGATCGTCGGATAAACACCCGTTGTGACGACCAGCACGCCCCAGATCCCGAACGACGCCGGCACGATCCCTCGGCGTGGCCGCCTGGTCACATCGAGAGTCTTGCCGATCCCGAAGGCCGCCCCGAATGCGACCATCCCCACCGACCACCACTCCAGCCCGGGCACGATCCCGACAACGCTCCACACCCCCAGGCCGACCAGGACGATTGGGGCCAGTCGTAGGGTCTTCCTCGGGGCAAAGACGTGGAGCAGGCTGAGGACGATCCCCGCCCCGAACCCCAGCGCCCCCAGCGAGACGGCGGCCATCCAGGGCGTGTGCCAGTTGACCCACAGATCCGGGTTATGGACGTGCCAGCCCGAGAGCCGCCAGCCAAGCCGGAGCATACCCTCGATCAGGCCCGCGATGAATCCGAGGAAGCCGCAGCGGAGCCAGAGGGTCGAGGCCGAAATGCAGGTTGCAGGAGGTTCGACCGCACTGAGTTGCTGTCGGAAGGTCCGCGACGGGCGACCCAGACGGGGCAGGTCGGATAGGGCGCTCGGAATCGGTTTGCCGTCCATGGTGACCCCAGGCTGGGAGAGCCCTCTACTGGACCGTCCTGGAAGGGCGGCGTGAGGTATCCAGGGGTCTCCGCCCGCTGGATACGCGACGATCGAGTGATCATGGACCGGTTCAAACGGGCCACCTCCGTCCCCAACCCCACCGCCATTTGGCGGTGGGGTTGGGGACGGAGGCCGAGACCGCACCCGTTGAAAATGACCTGATTTCGCAACCGTTTCCGCCCAGGGATCGGAGACCCCTGGCGACTTCCCGGCATCCTCCGGGGTGCGGATCCAGGGGCCTGTCCCCGATCGAAAAGTGATCTCGAACCACTCTATAGGTTAGAACGGCCGACGCGTCAACGCGGAGGCTTCGGCTTGGCGGGCGGGGTGGTATAGGCGGGGTCCGACGCGAGTTCGACCCGGGGCGTCGGAGGAGGCGGTTCCTGCCCGGCGAGCTTGAAGGACCGGTGGATCTCGGCGACCGTCTCGGGCGACGGCTTGAAGTTCCCCGGACGGTGACCTTCGGCGATCAGGAGCGGCGTCCAGCCCCACTTGTTCTCGCGGTTCCAGGCCGAAAGCCTCGCACCGCGATCCGTCAGCAGCCGCACGACCTTCGGGAGGTTCTTGTACGCCGCGCCATGCATCGCGGTCTCACCCCGGCCGTCCTGGGTGTCGATGTCGGCGCCGAGCGACAGCAAAAGTTCGACGGCCGCCAGGGCCTCGTCTTCGGTCCCCGCCTCCTCGCCGGGGGCCAGGCAGCCGAGCCCGGCGGCGGCCATGAGCGGGGTGGATCCCTCGGCGTTGGGCAGCTTCGGGTCGGCACCGGATTCGAGAAGGAGTCTCATGTAGGGCAAGTCGCACGTCTGGCAGGCGAGCAGGAACGGCGTCGCCCCCTTCCGCCCGAGGATCGCCCGGCCCGACGACCCGCGCTCCAAACGGGCATTCACCTTCGCCCCATGCTTCAGGAGTTCCCTCGCCATTCCCAGGCTGTCGAGCTGGCCCGAGCCGATCGGCGAGGGGTCGCCGTCGTCGCCGTCCCCCCGGTTGGGCTTGCGGACCCAGGTGAGCGTGTGCAGGGGCGTGAATCCCGAGCGCTGATCGTTCGGATCCGCCCCAGCGTCGAGCAGGACCACCGCCAGGTCGTAATGCCCATTCTCGACCGCCAGGACCAGCGGACTCGTCCCGGGCTCGGGCGACTTCCCTCCGGCCTTCCTGCCTCCGATGATTCCATTGACATCCACGCCCGCCTTGAGCAGTACCCTGGCCACCTCGATACGTCCCTCGCGCACGGCGAAGAACATCGGCGAGAAGCCGGATTTGAGGCTCGCCCGGAAATCGGCTCCGGCATCGATGAGTTGCCTCACCACCCCCGCGTGCCCCTCCGCCGCCGCCCACATGATGGCCGTCTGCCCCTTACGCTCGGTTTCCTGAAGGCGGGCCCCCGCCCCGATCAGGGCCCTCACCGCGTCCATCGAACCCGACCGCGAGGCGATCATCAGCGGCGTCTCGTTCCCCTCTAACGGTGCGATGGGATCGGCCTTCGCCCCCAGCAGCGCCCGCACGACCGCCCCGTCGCCGTTCGTGCAGGCCAGGTGGATCGGCCGGATGCCGTAGCGGTTGCTCGCGTTTGGATCCGCCTTCGCTTCCAGCAGGCGATTGACCGTCTCGACCGACCCGTGCTGCACCGCCCAGTGCAAAGCCGTCATGCCGTCGGGCTGGGACTTGGCGACTTCGGCCTTCGCCTCGATGAGACGACCGACACGTGCCCAATCCCGCGCCTCGGCCGCGTCGGCGAGCGGCGCGTCAATCGTGCCGATCAGCGCCATGCCAAGGACGAGGTGAACGATCATGTACGTCTCCGCTCGATCGAGGTTGGTTAGCCATCCAACGCGAATCAGCACGCCGTCGCAAAATTTGGAGCCGGTTCGTGTGCCACTGGCTTGCCAGGGCGACGGAGTCAACAGCCATCCGGATCAACCCCGAAACCCAAGCCTGTCCCGGCACTGGCAAGCCGGTGGCACACGAACTGGCTCCAAACGGTGCCGATGTCTGCAGAATCGGCCTAGATTTTCAGGGGTTCGAACAGCTCCGCCACCTGCCCCTTGCTGTCCGCGAAGTGGTCGAGCTTGACGCCCACTTTGTCCAGGAGGGTAAAATGCAGGTTGGCCAGAGGGGTGGGCTTCTCGAACCGGATGTGCCGGCCGCCCCGCATCTTGCCCGCGCCGCCGCCGGCGACGAGGATTGGCAAATTCACATGATCGTGGACGTTGGGGTTTCCCATGCCCGAGCCATACAGGTAGAGGCAGTGGCCGAGGAGCGTCCCGTCCCCCTCGGGCGTGGCCTTGAGCCGGGCGACGAACTCGGCGAACAGCGACACGTGGAACTCGTTGATCTTCGCCATCCGGGCGATCTTATCGGGGTCGTTGCCGTGGTGCGTGAGCGGGTGGTGGGCGTCGGCCACGCCGGTCTCGGGATAGGTGCGGTTGCTGGTCTCGCGGGCGAGCTGAAAGGTGATGACCCGGGTGATGTCGCCTTGCATCGCCAGCAATTGGAGTTCGAACATGAGCCGCGCATGCTCGGCGTACGAGTCGGGCACGCCTTGCGGGCGGTCGAGGTCGCGGGCCGCGTCCTTGCCGGCATCCTTCTCGGCCGCCTTGATTCGCCGTTCGACCTCGCGGATGGTCTCGACGTACCCGTCCAGCGTGCGGCGGTCGCCGGGCCCGAGCTGGCCGCGCAGCCGCTTCATCTCGGCCTGGACCGAATCCAGCAGGCTCGCCTTCGACTTCAACGAGGCCGAACGCTCAGCCGCGTTGCCCCCCTCGCCGAAAAGCCGTTCGAAGACGATCCGGGGATGGGCCTCGCTCGGCAAGGGAGTCGTGGGGGACGACCAGGAGAGGTTGTTCTGATAGACGCACGCGTACCCGTTGTCGCACTGTCCGACGGTGGCCAGCAGGTCCATCGCCAGTTCCAGCGAAGGGAGCTGGGTCCCCTGCCCGATCGACTTCGCGGCGATCTGGTCGGCGGTCGTGCCCAGGTAATAGTCGGTGCTCTCGGTCAGCTTGGCCCTCGCGGCGCTCAGGAAGGCGGCGTTCGACGTGGCATGTGTGCCGGGATAGGCATTCTTCAACTCAAGGTTCGAGATCGCCGTGACGTGCTCCTTGATCGGCCCCAGGGGCCGGAGGATCGGCGACAGCGCGTCGAGCGTCTCGCCCGGCGGCGTCCAGCGGGTGACGTCGCAGCCCATCGGCACATAAACGTATCCGATCCTCCTGAGCTTCGACGGATCGGCAGCCGTCGCAGCCTGGGCGGTCATCGCGGGAAGCATCGCGTCCAGGAGCGGCAGGGCCAGCGTCGCGCCGACGCCTCTCAGGAAGGACCGCCGGGGGAGGGCCCGCTTGGAGACGATCATTCGTACCTCCGGTACTGGAAGGGGACGCTCCGGGCGATGCCCAGGACGAGGCTGGAGAATCGGTAGTTCGAGGCCGACGCCTCGCGGACGATCTTGCGGACCGCCGGGGCATCCTCGGGCCGCAACGCCCTCCCGAGGGCGAAGCTAAGGAGCTTCTCGGTCAGGGTCCGGGCGAACAGCTCGGGCCGGTCCAGGAGGGCTTTCTCGATCCCCTCGACGCCGACGAAGGTCGAGCCGTCGGGGAACCCGCCCCGGGCGTCGACCGGCCGGCCCTCCTCCGACGTCCGGTATCGGCCGACGGCGTCGAAGTTCTCCATCGCCAGTCCGACCGGATCCATGAGCCGATGGCAGCCCGCACAGGCCGGATTGGCCCGGTGCTCGGCCAGTCGCTCGCGGACCGAAAGGTTCGCGGCGACGGTGTTGTCCTTCAGGGCCGGTATGTTCGCCGGCGGCGGCGGGGGTGGCGACCCGAGCAGGTTCTCCAGGACCCACTTGCCCCGGATGACCGGCGACGTCCGCGTCGCATACGAGCTGACCGTCAGGACGCTCCCCTGCCGCAGCAATCCGCCGCGATGCGAGACCGGGTCGAGGGCGACCTTGCGGAAGTGCGTCCCATAAACGCCGGGGATGCCATAGTGCTTCGCCAGGCGTTCATTCAAGTAGGTGTGGTCGGTGCGGATGAGGTCGAGGACGCTCCGGTCCTCGCGGATGACCTCCTCGAAGTGGAGTTCTGTCTCGCGCCGGAAGGCCTGGCGGAGGTTGTCGTCGAAGTCCGGATAGAGGCGGAGGTCGGGCGTGATCGCGTCGAGGTTGCGGATCTGGAGCCACTGGTCGGCGAAGCTCTCGACGAGGTAGCTCGACCGCTCGTCCTTGAGCATCCGCCGGACCTGGGCCTGGAGTACGTCGGGCTTCTCCAAGCTCGCCTTCCGCAGTTCTTCATCGGGAATACTTCCCCAGAGGAGGAACGACAGCCGCGCTGCCTGCTCTTCCCTGGCGAGATCGTACAAGGAGCCGGGACGGCCGTTGGGCTTGCCGCCCATGTTGGGCTGGACTTCGACCTTGAAAAGGAAGTACGGATTGACCAGCACGCCTGCGAGGGCCGCCTCGATCCCCCCCTCGAACCCGGCCGTCCTCTCGGCTTCGTTGAAAATCCAGAGCGGGACGGCCATCGCCTCGGGGTCCGGATCGGAATCCGGACTGTGACGGTAGATGCGATTCACGATCGGCCCGAGAACTCGCCTGGCGTGATCCTCGGGCTTGCCCCGAGTGCGATCCAGCCCACCGAACAGGATCCGACGGCTTGGCGTGTCGCCAGGGCCCTTGGGGTCGAACGGCCCCGAGACGGTGGCCTGGTACAGGGCGGGCGTCAGGCGGGGGTGCCGGTGCATGTTGTAGTGGGCCTGGTACGGCTGACGCTTCGTCTCCAGGAGCGAGCTGGGCCGCTTGAGGAAGGTGATCTCAAGCCGGTGCGAGCCAGCCTTGATGGGCAGCCGGGCCTTGAGGTGCAGGTCGGCGGTCTCGTGGTCGCGTTCCGAGCGGATGGGCTCGATGGTCACTCGGGCCTTCTCCTCGCGTTCGAGCAGGATCAGAAGCGTGTGCCGCTCGCGGAGGCCCTCGACGTGCTCGTTCCGGTCCCTCGCGAGCCGGACCTGGATCTCATACGTGCCGTCCTGCGGGAGTTGGACGTCGAACACCGCCCCGCCCCTCGTGCCGAAGGGTAACCCCTCGATCCGCTCCTCCTGGGTCAGGTCGGGGCGGACGCGGAAGGTCTCGAAGACCTGGGTCTTCGACGCCCCCACCGCCAGCCGGCTGATGCGCTGGGCGGCGGTCAGGTAGCGATCGAGCCGGCTCGGCGAGAGGTCGCCGGTAGTCATGTTGTCGAAGCCGTGGCTGGCCTCGTCGGGCGGCAGCAGGGTCGTCGCGTCGATCTTGACGCCGAGGAGGTCGCGGACGGCGTTGGCGTACTCCATCCGGGTCAGGCGTCGCATCGCCGGGACATGCCCGGGATCCGGATGGGCCTCGGCCTCCTTGTCGAGCCTCGCCTCGATGGCGACCTGGATCTCGCGGTACTCGGCCTCCGTGGGCCGCTTGACGGTGCTCGGCGGCATCTGCCTGAGGGACAGCTTGCGGACGACCCCTTCCCAGGCCGCCCGGTCCCTCTCGGGCCGATTCTCCAGGACCAGGCCCCCCTGCTTCTCCTCCTCGTTGTGGCAGGAGACGCAGTAGCGCCCGACGAAATCCGCGACCTTGCGGTCGGGTTCGTCGGCCAGGGTGGGTGTCCAGGCCAGTACCAGGATGAGCAAACTCAGGCGAGAGGCGCAGGACATCGCGTGGCCCTTCGTCCGGAGGGATCAATGGCGGTTGGTATCGCTGGCGAGGCTGGAAGAAGGAGACGGTCGAATCTGGATTGTAACCTGTCGGCCAGCCGTCGGGCAGGCGTCTCCGGATGACACCCACCTCGTGGCTGTCGTCTCGTCTTCGAGACCACGGTAGACCAGCAACCGCTCATATCACAACGCCTCGCGCATGGTGGCTTCCTCGCAACTCATGGTGGTCGTACCGTGGTCTCGAGGACGAGACCACAGCCACCAGGAAGTGCGGATTCATGCCTGTCTGCCGGGTGCCCGCTCGACTTCCCCGCAGGACGCGATACGCTTTGGCCATCCACCGACGATCCTCTACGCACCGCGAGGCCGCCCATGAGACTGCCGATCCTCTCCGCCACGCTCCTGATCCCGCTCTCTGGAGCCTTCGCGGCCGCCGGCGACCTCGCGCTGCACGCATTCGAACGCAAGCAGCTGACCGGCACGTACTACTCCGAAGGTGCCAACGCCGGCGACATCAACGGCGACGGGGTGATGGACGCCGTCTATGGGCCCTACTGGTTCGAGGGCCCGGCGTTCGACAAGACGCGAGAGATCTACGCGCCCAAACCCCAGAACATGGAGGGCTACGCCGACAACTTCTTCAACTGGGTCCGGGACTTCAACAACGACGGCGCGGCCGACGTGTTCGTGGTCGGGTTCCCCGGCACCCCGGCGTATGTCTATGAGAACCCCGGCAAGGCCGGCCTCGACAAGCACTGGAAGAAGCACCAGGTCTTCGAGTCGGTCTCCAACGAGTCGCCCCAACTGGTCGACATCGTCGGCGACGGCAAGCCCGAGCTGGTCTGCACTTTCAAGGGGGGCTTCGGCTTCGCCACGATCGACTGGGACAAACCGTTCGAGCCGTGGGCCTTCCACAAGGTCTCGACCGAGGCCGCGCCCGAGCGGTTCGGCCACGGCCTGGGGGTCGGAGACGTCAACGGCGACGGCAAGCAGGACATCCTCGTCGCCAACGGCTGGTTCGAACAGCCCGCCAAGGCCCCGCTCACGGCGAGTTGGGCGTTCCATAAGGCGTCGTTCACCAATGCGTATGGTGGCGCGGAGATGTATGCGTACGACGTCGACGGCGACGGCGACAACGACATCATCACAAGCCTCGCCGCCCACGACTTCGGCCTGGCGTGGTACGAGCAGGTGAAGGGGAAGGACGGGTCCGAGCCGACCTTCCGGATGCACCTCATCATGGGCAGCAAGCCCGGCCAGAACCGCTACGGCCTGGTCTTCAGCGAGCCGCACTCGCTGGCCCTGGTGGACATGGACGGCGACGGCCTCAAGGACATCGTCACCGGCAAGACGTACTACTCGCACCACAAGGCCAGCCCGTTGTGGGA
Source organism: Isosphaeraceae bacterium (assembly GCA_965279195.1). Lineage (GTDB taxonomy): Bacteria > Planctomycetota > Planctomycetia > Isosphaerales > Isosphaeraceae > CBDIHP01. The sequence continues at coordinate 282,420 of CBDIHP010000046.1, read as the reverse complement.
CGCCGGGGCGGTCATCTACTGGTTCCGGCTCGCCCGGACCGACAAGGGGGTCGACTGGATCCCCCACAAGGCCGACGGCGAGGCCGGCATCGGCCGCCAGGTGAGCGTCGTCGACCTCAACGCCGACGGACTCCCCGACATCGTCGTCGGCGGCATGAAGGGGGCCCACGTCCTGATCCACAAGGCCACCAAGGTCTCCGAGGACGCCCATCGCGCGGCCCAGCCGAAGCCCGTCGCCGCCCCCGCCTCCGAGGCCCCGAAGGGCCCCGCCCCGACGATCGACCCCAAGACCGGCCGCGTCGACGGGGCCCTCGAAGGCGAGGCCCTCAAGGTCCAGAAGGCGACCGCAGGCCGCACCCAGGTCCAGAGCATGGCCGGCTTCCGCGACGGCCGGTGGAGCGGCGGTAAGCAACTCCTCTGGATCGGCGCCAAGCCCGGCGACCGCCTCGACCTGGAGATCCCCTCCCCCTACTCGGGAGAGTCTGACCTCGTCGCCGCCCTCACCATGGCCCGCGACTACGCCGCGATCCGCATCGAACTCGACGGCAAACCCCTCGCCGGCCCCCTCGACCTCTTCAACGACCCCGAAGTCCTGAACAGCGGCGAACTCCCCCTCGGCCGCGTCCCCGCCTCATCCGGCCCTCACACCCTGTCCGTCCACATCGTCGGGGCCAATCCCGCCGCCGCGAAGTCGTACCTCATGGGCATCGACTACCTGCGCGTCCGGCCCGCCCATTGATCTCTTCGCGTCCTCCACGAGTCGCCGGCCGGCATTCAGTGCCATCCTGAATGCGGGCCATAACGTATGAAGCCCGTCCCCTACCTGCGGAACTTCTCGATCTCGCCAATCCCGCTGGCCACGGGGACACAGGCCAGCGGGATTCTTTCTCCTGCAAGAAGGATTCCCCGCAGGCCATGGAGGGTCCGCTGCTCAGTTTGACGATCTCGAGCTCGACGCGAATGGGTCCATGTCCTTCTGAGTCGGAAATTTTGGATCTTCGTAAGAAAACTTGTGACCCGCGACATGTCCCCCGCAGGATAGAGATTGGCGAGTCATCGCCGCCGTGACGGCGATGACTCGCCATGTCACCGGCCCCCCCCCTACTCTACCCCTCGAAGGAGTCGCAACCCGTGTCGTCCTCTCGCCTCGTCGCGTCCGCCGTCGTCTGTGCTATCGGCCTTATGCTTGCCCCGAATCCGGTCTCGGCCCAGGTCGTGAAGCCGTTCAAGATCTCGGGGGGCGGACCGGTCCCGAACGGGCTCTCGCTCGTCCCGGGCGTCCCGTCGATCCACTTCGCGACCGGAACGGGCACCAATCTCGGACACTATTCCTGCACGTCCTTCTTCACGTTCCTCTCCCCGACAACCTTCGCGAGCGCTCCCTATTGCATCTTCACCGCCGCGAACGGCGACGTCCTCGTCTGCACCTATGGCGACGTCAACAGCGGCGCCGCCGAGCCGGGCACGGTGACGCTCTCCCCCGCCCCCCATGGCCGCTTCACCGCGTCCTTCGTCGCCGAGTTCCGGCCGGTCCCGTCGCTCTGCACGGGGAAATTCGCGAATCTCATCGAGGGGAGCTGGATCATGTACGCCAAGAGTTCGCCCTTCTCCTTCGCGAGCCCCACCCAGTCCACCCCGTTCACCTACACCTGGGAAGGCAAGGGCGAATTCACATACAAGCAGAAAAAGTGATCGTCGCCCGAAGGCGTTATCTCGATCCGACCTGTTCATGAACACGATGCCAACCGCCCCCATCGTCACGGCGGGTGCGAACCCCGACGATGGGGCGCGGCTCCGGCCTCGCCTCCTACCTCGCCCGTAGCCCGCGTGTCGTCCCCCCAGCCGGAATCGGTGTCTGATCCGAGCCGCCCCACTCATCAGGGAGGGAGGGATTCCCATCCTTGCTCGTCCGGCCCGATCACCGGCGGGAACGGCCCCTCCTCATAAACATATCCCCGGCTCTCCAAGGAAGTAGACCGCAGCCCACCGGGATCGAATAACGCCCCTGCCTCGACCACGACGCGGAGACGTCGGATCCTCGGGAGGGGTAACTCTCGAAGGCCCTGCGCGTCCATGTCCCCTCGCAGTTCCGACCAGATCGTCGCGTGACCGAAGTCGAAATGGCAGCTCGACTGGGAGCAGCAGTAGGTCTCCCCCGCCCGTAAGGTCACGACCAGACCCAGTTCGGAGCCATCCTGGGCGATGTTCTCCAGACGCACGCCGTAATACCCCGGCACGCCCCGACCCAAGGGCGGGTGATCCCGGGCCAGCAGATCGTCGAACGCCCGAGTCAGCCGCCCGATGAGGACACTACCGGCCTGATCAGGGCGTGAAACGTCGGCCATATTGCACCAGGGGCCTAGGGAAGGGGTTGCTCGCGAGCCGGGCGAGGAATCACTCGGCCAGGATTCTCAAGATCTACAGTCCCGCCGGCAACTCATTGCCCGGTCCTCCGGTCTCGTCGGTTCGCCCTTGCCTGCGACGTGCGGTCGCCCACCCGGCCACCCCCGCGATGGCCCCGACGCCCAATGAGCGGAGCAGTCCCGAACGCTGGTTCCAACCTGGATACACATAGGCGAGCAAAGTCCGCTCGACTCGCGACAGCGGCGGCCGCTCCCGCTTCGGATAGGCGCGGGCCACGATGGTAGCCGGGACGATTAACCCAAGTAGGAACGTGAAGATGGCGGCGACCACGCCCACTTCCGTCGGTGAGAGACGCATCTTCCGTCGTTGGCTTGCCTCGTTCACAAAGTCGCCTCCGCCCTGCCGGCAAGATTGATCGGGGCCTGCCGGCCGGACTCGCCGCCGTCGAAATCCTCGCATCCGACGTCCGCCCCGTTCCATGGATTCTCGCGATGAGCGAATCGCTTTCAAGACACATCCGCCCCGGCTCGACCCGTTGTCCCTGGCTTTCGCCTCGGACACGTCGCGCACCATCGCCACGCAACCGGCGAGCGGGAGCCGGGTGTGACAGGCATCACGCCGAACCCGACCGCTGCGTTATTCGGCTCTCGAGTGGAGGTGAGACGATTCCGCCGTCCGAAGCGGGACCTCGACCGCATCCGATGGAAGTTCCATGGGCCAGAACCAGAGTCGGAGGATCGTCTTCGCGAGCTGGAATTTGTCCACCCGGTCATCGACCAGGAGCATTTCCACCAGCGACCGCCCGTTCCCGGCGGGGCCGACGTCGGTGAGTTCGGAAGACTCTCCCCTGGCGGCCAGGGTCGACATCTGGATGCGATCCGCCAGCGACTCGAAACAACGTCGTTCGGCGTGGCTCACCGCCTCGCGAGCGAGGCTCCGGGCCGCCTTGTGCGCAGCCCTCGCGGCCGATGCGATGGAAGCGTCACGCCCATCATAACGCTCGCTCATCGATCCGGTCCCCCTTGAGAGGTAGGGTCCCTGGCCCGATCCGGCACGGATGCAACATCGCATCAGGCGACCGACATCGGATGTCCCAATCCTAGCCATTCAAAGACCCATGTCGAATACAATATCCGAGGAAAAAGCATAGATTTTTCAAATAGAACACAAGACGATGTGCGACAAACAAAAAGGTTCATTCTAGCATCTCTCAACCTTCCAATCACTTATGGCAATCGCACAGACACGGGAATCCCGTACAATCCAACTCGAACGACCGTCAGATCAATAAATTTAGAAAGAAATACTCGCAGTTTTCTAACAGAATCCAGCATTCCACGACCACATCGGGCCGTCAAGCCCTCCCCGATCCGCCGTCGGCGACGCCCCGACTCAAAGCCCGCCAGATCACCACGCCTCGACAACCATCCCCAGCAAGCCTGCCCAACACCTCAAACCGGCGACTCCTGCGGCCCATAAGGGGACTGTGCCGGTCACTCACTGAGAGGCGTGGGGTGCCTCGTGGATGATGGTGTCGAGTGTCTCTTTCTCAGCAAGCTCCTCCGTGATGCGGATCTCCTTGCCGCGGGCGTCGGGTCGTTGCATTCGCCGTGCGTGCGACGATCGAGCTTCGCGAATCTCAGCCGGTACCGTTTGCCCAGGATGGTGACGTGTATCTGGTCTCATTTTGCCTATGAGACCGAGTGTAAACCAGTTTGGGATATGGGCGTAAGGGGGGCAGTTAGGTTAGGAATGCGTGGATTGATCAGTCAGCGAGAGCGGCGCTGAGTATTCAAGCTGAGGCATTTCTGACTTAATGCTCCCTTCGATTGCTTCGTCCAACTCTGCTCGAAACCTAACAACTTCGGGTTCCAATTCGGCTCGTGCCTGTTCGAATGCCTTCACCAGAGGTTCAACGCCGGGCACTGTTTTCACGTATTCCCAAGCGGCATGCTTCGCAAAGCAGGATACGAACCCCTGAGTCTTCACGATTGCAATAAGCGACCCTTTTGCGTTGTTCCGCAGCAATTGAGTCAACTTCTCGATCAACTTTATGACTTTCAGTCGATCGACATCCTCCGACTGCACGATCTTCTCGAGAATTGTCGCGATGCGTTCGAACAGATCGGGGATCTTTGAATCTGTGAGGTGTCTGCGATAGATTTCGTCGAAATCAATGACATTCTCAACCGGGGAATCGAAATTCCATCTGTGATCAATCACAGGGCGAAAGAGAGAGGTGATCGCGTGCGCGGAATCGATCAGAACCCCCTCACTCCCCGGATTTGCAACAATGGTCTCGAAAGGAGGTCTGATTTCCGACAGCCATTGAGGGCGGTCTTGAGGATCAAGGATATCGCTGATGTCGTTGATGGCCTTGAGGACTTCACTCGCCGCGTCGAGCTTCTTCTGATAAGTCCCACAGGCCACCATTCGCTTGATGAAATCTTCGTATGCCTTGCGGAGAGCATCGGTCCGATTGCGAAGCGTCCTCGAATAGGTCTCGAAGCTGAAGTTGCTGGCCATCAATTCCGGTCTCCACGAGTCCCTTGATATCGTGCTCACTTCCCTCTGCACAAAACGCCATCCCTATTCAAATTATCATGCCGTTCGCGAAGAAACCGAGGAGCTTGCAAGAATTTTTCGCGAAGGCCCGACCCTGACCTTGAAGCGAAGGCCCCGTTGTTTGTCGCACGGAGATATCAACAGAGAGCAACCTACAAGTCATCGATTCCGTCAGTGGGTACATAGTGGGTGTGAAGCCCGATTCCGACCCCTCCCACCGCGCAACAAAAACCCGCAAGGTGTTACCTTGCGGGCGTTTGCGTCGAGAGCCACCGAATGGAGTCGAACCATCAACCCCCGCTTTACGAAAGCGGTGCTCTGCCGGTTGAGCTACGGTGGCGGATTGCTACGCCGGGGTGCGGGGCATCCCAGGTTGGAATGGAATGATAGTCAAATCGGCGGGGGGGTTCAAGCGGAGTTTTGTCGCCACTCGCCGGTTGTTGAGTGACGGACACATCCGGATCGGCAGGGGTTCACTTCGGGCGGGCGGAGTCGAAACGCTTGCGGGCGGCGGACTGGAGGGGGTGGGTGCCGTTCGGGAGGGCGTCGCCGTTGACTTGCCAGAAGAAGACGCCTCGCAGGCCGCGCGCGAGGGCCCAGTCGGTCTTGAGGGCGATCGAGCGCTCGTCGTCATAGGCGATCACGGTCGGGGTGTGGGGCGCGATCAGCCAGGGTGTACTCGTCTCGTCGTCCCATTGGCGGCTCCAGCCCTGGGACATCAGGGGGAGGATGTCCTTGTAGTTGACCTCCGCGGGGGCATCCCGCCGGCCGTTCTTCGTGCTGGCGTAGGGGGCGGCGACGGCGAATCCCCAGCCGTAGAGGGGCAGGCCCAGGACGACGCGGTCGGCCGGGAGCTTGCGGTCGTTCACGAGGAAGTTGACCGTGTCCTCCAACGACCTCTGCGGCCCCGGCTGCTTCTTCGAGGCGTGCAACGGGGCGTGGTGGCCGGCGTGGTCGGTCCAGGGGCCGGTGTAGTCGTAGGTCATCACGTTGATCCAGTCCATCGTCTCGACCAGGAACGCCGTGTCGAGCCACCTGAGCGTCGGCGTGTTGGAGGACGCGGCCATCGTGAGCAGCATCGGCCGGTCCTTCTTGACGGCCAGCGTGTCGAGTTCCTTGCGGAAGCGCCGGGCCAGTCGCTCGAAGGTGACCACTTCCTCGGCCGCGTCGGGGTACTCCCAATCGAGGTCGATGCCGTCGTAGTCGTTCATGTCGACCACGCCCATGACCCTGCGGACGTAGCGGTCCTCCTCCTCGCGGCCCTTGCCCAGGGCCGCGAACTGCTCGTCCCATCCCCACCCGCCGAGCGAGACCTGAACCTTCACCCCGGCGGCGTGTGCCTTGCGCACCAGGTCGATGTCGGGCACCCGCTGGCGCCCCCGCACCTTCCCCGGCCCCGGTAGGAAGGCGTCGCAGAGATGCGTATAGAGCGAACAGTCCACGGACGCGGTCTCGCCGAAGACGTACCCGACGAACACCTTCGGCTTTGGAGGGGTTTTCGCCTGGCCGAGGACGGCCGGGGACAGCCCCAGCAACAGGATCAATCCGAGCGAGATGCGCGACCGGGAGATCATCTTGAACGCTCCGGGATCGTGAAATGACCGACTCGACTCGCCCATGATACCCGCACGGACGCGGCGTCACCGGCCCCTGTCTCGGCGGTTTCGGGTCCGCTAGAATCTCGCCCTGTCGTGCCCGCTCTCCCGACCGGCCCGCCCTCGCGAGTCCCGCCCATGACGACCCGCCCCGCCCGGCCTCCCCGACCGCTCGCCCTGTTCCTGCTCCTCGGCCTGTCGAGCCAGGCCCTCGCCGCCGACGCCCCCAAGGGCGAGGTCAGCAAGTACTCCTTCGAGAGCAGCAAGGTCTTCCCCGGCACGACCCGCGACTACTGGATCTACGTCCCGAGGCAGTACGACGGCAAGACGCCCGCCTGCGTCTACGTCAACCAGGACGGCATCGGCTACAACGCGCCGGCGGTCTTCGATGAATTGATCGCCAAGAAGGAGATGCCCGTCACCATCGGCGTCTTCGTGATGCACGGCCGGGTGAAGGCACGAACTGACAAGGCCCTCGACCGCTTCAATCGCAGCTTCGAGTACGACGGCCTCGGCGACAATTACGCCCGCTTCCTGCTCGACGAGTTGCTGCCCGACGTCGAGACGAAGACGGCCAAGGACGGCCGCAAGATCGTCCTGTCGAAGAGCGGCAACGACCGCGCAATCGGCGGCGCCAGCAGCGGCGCCATCTGCGCGTTCACCGCCGCATGGGAGCGCCCCGACGCCTTCACCCGGGTCTTCAGCGCCGTCGGCACGTACGTCGGCCTCCGCGGCGGCAACGAGTACCCCACGCTCATCCGCAAGCATGAGCCCAAGCCGATCCGGATCTTCCTCGAAGACGGATCCAATGATCTGAACATCTACGGCGGCGACTGGTGGATGGCCAACCAGGAGATGGAGCGGTCGCTCGTGTTCGCCGGCTACGAGGTCGCCCACTCGTGGGGCGACGGCGGCCACAACGGCAAGCACGCCACCGAGGTCTTCCCTCAGGCCACTCGCTTCCTCTGGAAGGACTGGCCGAAGCCGGTGAAGGCCGGCGCAGGCTCGCAGCAACTCCGCGAGATCCTCGTCCCCGGCGAGGACTGGCAGCTCGTCGCCGAAGGTTTCAAGTTCACCGAGGGCCCCGCCGCCGATGCGCAAGGGGTCGTCTACTTCAATGACATCCCGAATCGGAAGACCCACCGCATCGGGCTCGACGGCAAGGTTTCGGTCTATGTGGAGGATTCGAAGGGTGCCAACGGCCAGTATTTCGGGCCCGACGGCACGCTCTACGCCGTGGCGAGCGGATCGAACCAGATCCTCGCCTACGACAAGAATCGGTCGTCCGAGGTCGTCGCCGAGGGGTTCCGCGGCAACGACATCGTCGTCCTGCACGACGGCAACGCCTTCGTGACCAACCCCAGCTCCGACCCCGCCACGCCGAGCCGCGTCTTTCACATCAGCTCCAAGGGCGAGAAGAAGGAGGTCGACACCGGCCTGAAGTTTGCCAACGGCGTGACGGTGTCGCCCGATCAGTCGCTCCTGTACGTCGCCGAGGCCCGCAGCCACTGGGTCTGGAGCTACCAGATCCAGGCCGACGGCTCGCTCAAGCACAAGCAGCGATATTATCACCTGCACATGCCCGACAACGCCGATGACGCGGGCATCGACGGGATACGCGTCGACCGCGACGGCCGGCTCTACGCCGCCACCCGGCTCGGTGTGCAGGTCTGCGACCAGGCCGGCCGCGTCAACGCCATCATCCCGACCCCGAACGGCCGGATCGCCAACCTCTGCTTCGGCGGCAAGGACTTCGACATCCTCTACGCCACCTGCGGCGACAAGGTCTACCGGCGGAAGGTCAAGGTGAAGGGGGCCAACCACTTCGAGCCCCCCATCAAGCCCGCCGCGCCCCGGCTCTGATCCCATCCTCAACCGGAGATTTTCCACCATGAACATGCGAACGCTACTGGGGAGCACCTTTGCCGCCGTCCTGCTCGCCGGCGGACTGATGGCCGACGAGCCCAAAGTCCCCCGCGCCGCGCTGGATCCCACTGGACCCGGCTGGCGGCAGCTCACCGGCGACGACTTCGTCACCGCCAACGGCGACTCCGACACCTGGGTCTGGAAGCCCGACGGGTCGGTGCACTGCAAGGGGACGCCCGTCGGCGTCGCCCGGACGAAGAAGCAGGTGAAGAATTTCGAACTCGTCGCCGAGTGGCGTCACCTCAAGTTCGGCGGCAACTCCGGCATCTTCGTGTGGGCACCCGAGAAGGTGTTCGAAGGGCTCAAGCCGAACCAGTTGCCGCGCGGGGGCATCGAGGTCCAGATCCTCGACCACGGATATGCTGATCTCTACAAGAAATCCACTGGGAAGGACGGCGACTGGTTCGGCACCCACGGCGACGTCTTTGCCGTGGGAACCTCGAAGATGAAGCCCTTCCCGCCGCTCTCACCAGACGGCTCCCGCAGCTTCCCTCGCAAGAAGCTGAGCAAGGGCACGCCCGCGTGGAACCACTACTACGTCCGCGCGATCAACGGCGAGATCCGCCTCTGGGTGAACGGCGAGGAGGTCTCCGGCGGCACCAATTGCGCTCCCGACTCCGGCTACCTCTGCCTCGAATCCGAAGGCGCCCCCGTCGAGTTCAAGAACATCCGGATCCGCGAGCTGCCGTAACCCTGAATTACCAAAGCAAAGCTACCGCTTTCCTACCGAAACGATCAACTCAAGCTCGAATAAAATAATGGGCCGCCAGCGAACGGAGGCACGCTCCACGCTGGCGGCCCGAAAGCGGAAGCTTCTCGTCCGCACTCCAACGGGGTCACTTGAGCTGGTCCTCGCCAATCACCTTGGCCACGGCCAGGCTATTTCCAAACGTCTGGAAGTTCTTGAACGACCAGACGACCTGCTTGTCGCGGTTGACCTCGATCAGTTGCGGGTTCTTCGGGCCCGCGTGGCAATTGCCGAACAGGACGTTGCCCCTCGGCGAGATCGCGATGCTCGTGATCCACCCGAGCTGGATCCCCGGCAGATCGTCGTGCTCCAGCGCCCAGACGGTCTTGCCCTCGGGGTCGATCTCGAAAACGCGGTTGCCGTTGCCGGCCGAGATCAGGGTGTTGCCGCTCGGCAGTCGCAGCGCGCCGAAGACTTCGCGGCCATGCCCCTCGGGCCCGTGCCCGTCGGCTCGGGGGCGCCCCGCAAGGTCGAGTTCGTACGACCAGACGACCTTGCCCGAGGCGTCGTACTCGCGGATCGTTCCGTCCCCTTCGTGGCAGACGAGGTAGTGGCCGTTGTCGAGCTTGCGGGCCATCCGGGTGTCGCGATGCGGGTGCGGATTCTTGATCGTGAGCGCGATCTCATGAACAATCTTGCCCGACGGATCGACCTCGATGATCCGACCGTTGCCGCTCTCGGCGATCATCGTGTTCCCGTCCGCCAGCCGCTGGAAGGCGTGGACCTCGACCCGGCCCCTGTAGCCGTCCTTCGGCTTCGACTCGTACGTCCAAACCACCTTCTTGTCCGGCGTGACCTCGACAAGGTGCGTGTCGCTGTCGTGGTAGAGCAGGTTGCCGCTCGGCAGGAGCTGCATGTCGTGGACCTGGGCCTTGCAGGGGATCTCCCAGGAGACCTTGCCGTCGGGCTCGACCACGGCGATGCGGCCCTTGTCGGCGCCCAGGACGCGATAGGCCGGGGTGTCGGCGGCCCGGGCCAGCAGGCCCAAACCGCCCAGGATCGCGAGGGAGAGGATCGCGGTTCTCATGCGGACAAACATCCTGTTGCGAAGGAGTGATCAGGCCATGATCTGTCGAATAGGCTCTGCGCCCTCGACGCCGACCAGCTTCTGATTCAGGCCGTTGTAGAAATACGTCAGCCGGTCGGGGTCGAGACCCATCAGGTTCAAGACGGTCGCGTGCAGGTTCTTGACGTGGAACCGGTCGGAGATCGCCGCCGAGGAGATTTCGTCGGTCTCGCCGACGCAGACGCCCCCCTTGATGCCGCCGCCGGCCATCCACATCGTGAAGCCGTACGCGTTGTGGTCGCGGCCGGTCCCCTTGGCGTACTCGGCCGTCGGCTGGCGGCCGAACTCGCCGCCCCAGATCACCAGCGTCTCGTCGAGCAGGCCGCGTCGCTTGAGGTCCGTGAGCAGGCCGGCTATGGGCTTGTCGGTCCGTCCGGCGTGATAGCTGTGGTTCTTCTCCAGGTCGCCGTGGGCGTCCCAGTTGCTGTCGTTGTGGGCCCCGCCCGAGTAGAGCTGCACGAACCGCACGCCCCGCTCCACGAGCCGCCGGGCCATCAGGCAGCGGCGGCCGAAGTCCTGCGTCTTGGCGTCGTCGAGGCCGTAGAGCGAACGAGTCTTCTCATCTTCACGCGAAAGATCGACCGCCTCGGGGGCGTGGGTCTGCATCGAGTACGCCATCTCGTAGCTGGCGATCCGCGCGGCCAGGTTCGAGTTGTCGGCACGCGTGGCCATGTGCTCACGGTTATAGGCCGCGAGTTCATCCAGCAGGAGCCGCTGGGTCTCCTCGCTCGTCCCCTCCGGCCGCTTGAGGTCGAGCACAGGCACGCCGGCCGAGCGCAGGGTCGTCCCCTGGAACGACGCCGGCATGTAGCCGCTCGACCAGTTCTTCGACCCGCTGATCGGCCCGCCCGTCGGGTCGAGCATCACGACGAACCCGGGCAGGTTCTCGTTCACGCTGCCGAGCCCGTAGTTCACCCAGGAGCCAATGCACGGGCTGCCCGAGAGGATCTTGCCCGTGTTCATCTGAAGCATCGCCGATCCGTGGATCGGCGAGTCGGCCGTCATCGAGTGGATGAAGGCGAGGTCGTCGACGCACGTGGCCAGATGCGGAAACAGGTCGCTGACGTATTTCCCGCTCTGACCATACTGCTTGAACTTCCACTTCGGGCCGACGACCCGCCCTTCGTTTTTCTTGCCCCCGCGTCCGAAGGTCTTCACCTGAATCGTCTTGCCGTCGAGTTCAAACAGCTTCGGCTTGTATTCGAACGTGTCGACCTGAGACGGGCCGCCGTACATGAACAGGAAGATGACGCTCTTGGCCTTCGGCTTGAAGTGGGCCGGCTTCGGCGCCAGCGGGTTCGCCGACCTCGTGCTGTTGTCGGCCGCGGCGGCCTTCGAGGCGAAGAAGCCGTCGCGAGACAGGAGGTCGACGAGCCCCAGCCCGGTAAACCCCGCGCCCGCCTCCCAGAGGAACTCCCGTCGGGTCCGGCCGCAGAAGCCCCCCGAGCCTTCCTCGTGATTCCGCTCGTTCATGGCGATGCCCCCAATCATGTGGATATCGATACGTTCGCGGGCCGCGAGCGTCGGTTCAGTCGAGGTAGATGAATTCGTTGAGATTGAGGGCCAGGAGGCAGAAGGTCCGCCTCGCCACGTCGGGGCCGAGTTGCTGCCGCTTCTCCAGCGTCCGGATCATCCGCACGCCCCGCTCGACCTCGTCCGCCGAGGGCTCGCGCGAGGTCACCAGCCGCAGCGTCAGCCGAACCTGGTCGTCGGGCTTCGCGCCGGCCTGCTTCTTGAGGCGATCGGCCAGGAAACCGGCCTGCTCCTGCAGGAACGCCCCGTTGAGCAAGCCGAGCGCCTGCGTGGGCTGCGTGGTCGAGAACCTCACGGGCGACGAGCGGTCGGTCTCGGCCAGGTCGAAGCCTTCGAGGATCGGCGTCAGGAGCGATCGCTTGACGTGGATGTAAACACTCCTCCGCGACGATTCTTCCGGCGACGACTTGCCCCAGCCGTAACCCGGGATCGACTGCCCGGCCATCACCTCGGCGGGGATCGGCGGGTAGACGCCGGGCCCGTCCATCCCGAGGTTCAGCCTGCCGCTGACGCTCAGGATCGAGTCGCGGATCTCCTCGGCCGAGAGCCTCCTCATATCAAAGCGCCAGAGGAAATTGTTCATCGGGTCCTTCGCCAGGGCCTCGGGCTGGGCCTGCGACGACATCCGATATGAATTCGAGGTCACGAGCAGCCGATGCAGCGGCTTGAGCCGCCAGCCGTTCGCCACCAGTTCCGAGGCCAGGTAGTCGAGCAGTTCGGGATGCGTGGGCCGGTCGCCCTGGACGCCGAAATTGTTGGGCGAGCGAACGATCCCACGGCCGAAGTGGTGCTGGAAGATCCGGTTGACGATGACTCGGGCGGTCAGAGGGTTCGTCGGCGACGACAGCCAGTTCGCCAGGACGGCCCGTCGGCCGCTGGTCTTCGCGCCCGCGGGCGGGGCCGGGATGGTCGCCAACCTGTCGTCGATGACCGCGAGGAACCCGGGCTCAACCTTGTCGCCCGGCACGTGAGGATTCCCACGCCCCAGCACATGAGTCTCCGGCGCGTTCTTGCCGGGCTCGGTGACGCAGAGGATCGTCTCGCCCGTCGCCCCTTTCTTCCTGAGGTCAGCCAGCTCGCGCTTGGCCTTCCGATAGCGGTCGGTCGTCGGGAACCCGAGCAGCCGCTCGCCATGCTGACGGATCATCAGCCCGACATCGGCCAGGATTTCCTTCTTCGGCGCGGGCGTCAGGAGTCGACGATCGAACCCCGGCCCCTTCCATCCGACCACCAGCCCCAGGCCGGCCGACTTCTGGAAATACTCCAGACGGATCGGACTCTTCCCCTTCTTGAGCACCACCTTCGCCGACTTCGACTTGCCGATGGTGTGAACGCCGTCGTGCTCGATCAACGGCTTCCCGTCCACGGTCAGCCGCGCGCCATCGTCCGAGTCGAGGTCGAAGGCATATTCGCCGTCGGCCGGCACGATCAGGCTCCCATCGAACACGAACCCGAACGCCTCGTTGCGGGTCCGCAGGCTGATATCAAACCGTTTCGAAGGGACGTCGCCCGCGTCCTCGTACTTGATCGCGGCGAAGTCCGGCAGCCTGTCCCAGGTGTCGCGGTAGAAGCGGAAGCGCAGTTCGTCGAGGTCGGGCCTATCCACCGACTGCCCCGAGTCCGACTCATATTTCTTCCTGAAGACGTTCTCAATCTCCGCGATTTCGGCCTCCAGCTTCGCCTTCCTGGCGTCGTGCTCGCGGATCTCCTTCGCGCGGGCGGCCTCGCTGCCCGGCGCCATGAACGGCACCTCGTCTGTCGGACCGCCGTTGCGGAAGTGGTTGATGTTCTGGAAGAAGCTCAGGAGCTTGTAATAGTCCTTCTGCAGAATCGGGTCGATCTTGTGATCATGGCAGCGGGCACAGTCCACGGTCAGGCCGAGGAACACCTGGCTGGTCGTCGCCACGATGTCGTCGAGGCCGTCGTAGCGGGCCTGGAGCGGGTCGGTCGGCTCGTCGTCCCAGATCCCCAGGCGATAGAAGCCCGTGGCGATCACCGAGTCGACCGTCCGGTCCGGCAACTCATCGCCGGCGATCTGTTCCTTGATGAAACGGTCGTAGGGCTTGTCCTCGTTGAACGACCGGATCACGTAGTCGCGGTACCGCCAGACGCTCGGCTTCGGATTATCGCGCTCGTAGCTGTTCGTCTCGGCATATCTCACCAGGTCGAGCCAGTGCCGGCCCCACTTCACGCCGTATTGGGGCGAAGCGAGCAGTCGGTCGACGACTTTCTCATAGGCGGTCGCCGAAGTGTCCTTGAGGAAGGCGTCGACCTCGGCCGGCGTCGGCGGCAGCCCCGTCAGATCATAGGTCAACCGCCTCAGCTGTTGGGTCTTGCTCGCGGACGGGTTCGGCCGGAAACCCGCCTGCTCCCAGCACGCCCAGGACGAACGCATCGACGGGATTGGCAACCCATTTCCCGTCCTTCACCCTCGGCAACTCGGGCCGCCGGACCGGCCGGAAGGCCCAGTGCTGGCGATCCTTGTCGGTGATCTCCATCCCGGCGTGCTTCTTCGCCACGGCGGGGGCGCCGGTCGACTCGCCCGGCCAGGGGGCCCCCATCTTGACCCACTCGGTGATCGCCGAGACGTGCGGGGCGTCTAGCTTCTTCGAAGGGGGCATTTTCGGCCCGTCTTCCTCGTGCTTGATCGCCGCGATCAGCAGGCTCTCCTCGGGCTTGCCGACCGTGACCACCGCGCCGGAGTCGCCGCCGCTCAGCAGGGCAGAACGCGAATCGAGCCGCAGACCACCTTTTTGCTTCTCCGGCCCGTGGCACTTGTAGCAGTTCTCGACCAGGACCGGCCGGACTTTGGATTCGAAGAACCGGATCTGCTCGGCCGTCGGCTTCGGTGAGGCGTCGTCGGCGGTCGCCGGGAGGGCGTACAGGAGCGTAAAGCCGAACGCGGCGAGCGTATTGCGGGCGATCGTGGTCATCGTGCCCCCTGCGATCGATCGTGGCGGCGAGACCGGGGCCGGGCGTGGGGGGCCCCGGCGGCGGGCTGGCGGGTTGGTTTCCTGGCCCTCATTGTCGCCGTTCCGATTCGAAAAAGCGAGTCCGGCCCGGTCCTCGCGGTTCTAGGCTGGACCGGCGGGGCCGGCCGACCTAAAATCGTTCCGTACGACAATCGTCCACGCCCCAAGGCTCCCGCCCCACCATGGCCACCGCCACTCCCGACCGATCGGCCCTGCTCGCCCGGATCGAGACCGCGCTCGACGAGCACGTCCGCCCGAACCTCCGCAACGACGGGGGGGGCGTCGAGGTCGTCGCGCTCGACGACGACAACGTCCTCCAGGTCCGGATGCTCGGAGCATGCCAGGGCTGCGCCTCCTCGACCCTGACCCTCACCATGGGCATCGAGGCCAAGCTCAAGGCCGTGGTCCCCGAGGTCCGGTTCCTCGAGGCCGTCCCCTGAGCATCCACGTGACCGAGACAATCACGAAGCGGCGCGACGCCGATCCGCCCTGGATCTGGCCCCGGTCCGCCTACATCCACGTCCCCTTCTGCGCCCACAAGTGCGGATACTGCGACTTCGCCTCGCTCGCCGGCGTGGATCACCTCGCCGACCGATACCTGGATGCCTTGCTGTCTGAACTGTCGCGGCTCGGTTCGCCGCAGCCGGTCGACACGATCTTCATCGGCGGCGGCACCCCGACCCGCCTGACCGCGCGGCAGTTGGAGCGTTTACTTGAGGGTGCCCGGCGCTGGTTGCCCCTCAATCCGGGTGGGGAATGGACCGTTGAGGCCAATCCCGGCACGCTCGACGCTGAGAAGGTCGCTGTTCTGGCCGAGGGCGGCGTGAATCGCGTCAGCCTCGGGGCCCAGTCCTTCCACCAGCCGCTACTGAACGTGCTGGAGCGGAACCACGATCCGGAGGACGTCCCACGCGCGGTGGAACTCGTCCGGGAGCGGTTCGAACGCTGGTCGCTCGACCTGATCTTCGGCGTCCCCGGATCCGAGCTGTCGCACTGGGAATCCGACCTCGAACGGGCCCTCTCACTCGGGCCGGAACACCTTTCCTGTTATGGACTTGTGTACGAAAAAGGGACCGCGCTCTGGAAGCAGTGGGATGCGGGCCAGGTCCGCTCGGTTGATGAAGAGATCGAGCGGGCAATGTACGCTCACACGATCGATCGGCTTAACGGGGCGGGCTTGCAGCAGTACGAGATCTCGAACTTCTCCCGACCGGGTCAGGAGTCGTTGCACAACCTGGTCTACTGGGCGAACGATGCCTATTTCGGCCTGGGCGTCGGAGCGGCCCGGTATGTCGAGGGGGTCCGGGCATCCAACACGCGGGACATCCTCGGCTACATCACGAGGATCGAGTCGGGCGGGGACCCGACTGGTCCGCGTGAGCAACTCGAACCCGAGGCCAGGGCACGCGAGACAGCCGTCCTGATGCTGAGACGCACCCAGGTCGGCCTGGAACGCGACGATTTCCGGCATCGGACGGGGCTCGAACTCAATACACTGGCCGGTGAAGCCATTCGAAAGCACCAGGCCGCCGGCCTGCTGGAGGACGACGGCCGACGGCTGCGATTGACCCACGAGGGGCTCTTCCTGGCGGATACGGTGCTCTGTGACCTGCTCTAAAACCCTTTTTGGATCAACCCTTGCGGAGCTGATCGGCACGGGCGGCGAGCTTGATGACTGACGACTGGAACAGGCCGCGGGAGTTGCCCGAGGCCGCCTTGTAGGCGTCGTTGAAGCCTTCGGCCTGGGTCCAGCTCACGACTTCCATGACCTGCTTGGCCATCAGGGACAGCATCTCCTCAATGGTCGGCGCGGCGACCTCGACCGGCGGGGCGAGGGCGACGGCCTTGGCGTCGCCGCCTTCCCACGGCGGGGTCATCGCCTCGGCGGCGAATCGAGGGGCAGAGTCGCGAACCGGCGGCATCGGGTCGCGGGTGTCGTCCCAGGTATCGGCCTCGCTCTTGCCGCGATCGCGTGGATCGTCGGCGAACGATGCCTTGTCGCGTGGGAGGCGTTCGTTGGGATCCTTCGGCAATCCTTGCGACGGGTACGTCTTGCCATCGGCCCCGACGCGTGTGGCCGACATGGGGACCTGGCCCCCTTCCACGAGCGACTTGCGGATCTTGGCCACCAATTCCCGACCGACCCCGAGTTCCTCCGCGAGGCGGCGGTCGGACGACTCATGGTGCAGGCGGAGCTTGATCTCGACGGCCCTGCGACGCTCGGCGCGGGTCAGCGGCAGGCCGTGGAAAAGGTTGACCCCGGCGACGAAGTCCATGGCATCGTTGTAGGTGCCGATCCGGATCTCGGCGGCGACAGTCTTCTTGCCGATCATCACGGCGGCGGCGTGGCGATGCAGGCCGTCGGCGAGCAGCCACTGGCCGTCGACCTCGAACACGGTGACCGGGGGCATGCGGTCCCACGACTCGGCGTAACGCTCGATCGTGAAGTCGTCGAGCCGATCGCGGAGGTTCAGGTTCGGGTCGAGAACGAGGTCGTCGATCAGGACGTCGCGCAGATCCATCTGTCAGTCTCCCCGGCCCAAAGCCGGTGAAACGCGGCCCCGGACACTCCATTGCCCGATCAATTCCCCACAATCCAGGGAATCGGCCGCCCGCGCCCCCGATCGTGACCCAAAATCCCGAAGACTCCCCCGTCCCCCCACTTCGCTCCCCTCGCGCGGCGCGTTACATTCGCCCCGTCCCCAACGGCCTGACGGAATCCTCCCGATGAGACTGTTGATCACCGGAGCCAGCGGACAGCTCGGCGCCTACCTGCTCGACGAGGCGAGTCGACGACCGCTCGACCTCCTCGCCTGGTCCGGCCGCCCCTGCCCGCCCCGTTCCGGTTTCGACCTGACCCCCGTCGACCTCCTCGACCCGGCGTCGATCCGGTCGAGTCTCGATCGCGACTCGCCCGATGTAGTCATCCCACGCCGCGGCGATCAGCGCAGCCGACGAGGCCCGGCGCGCCCCGGAGAGGGCCCCGCGCGGTCAATGTCGAGGCGACGAGAATCATCGCCGACTGGTGCGAGGCCCGCGGGGCCCGGCTGATCTTCACCTCCACCGATCTGGTGTTCGACGGCACGCGGCCTCCTTACAGGGAGGACGCTCCGACATCGCCGATCCTCGAATACGGACGCACGAAGGCCGAGGCCGAGCGAGAGGTGGCCGGTCGGGCCCTGCTCGTCCGGGTCAGCTTGCTGTATGGTCCCACCATCTGCGACCGTCCTTCCTTCTTCGACAAAGCGTTCGACGCCGTCCGACTCGGCGAGCCGCTGGCGTTCTTCGAGGACGAGTTCCGCACTCCGCTCGACTACGGCTCCGCCGCACAGGGTTTGCTCGGGCTGGCCATGGACCATCGTGAAGGCATCGTCCACCTCGCGGGGCCAGAGCGGGTCAGCCGCTTCGAGCTGATGCGACGCGCCGCCGCCACACTGGGTCTGCCCGCGGACCTGATCCGCCCGAACCGTCGCGGCGATGTCGCGTTGCCCGAGCCCAGGCCCGCCGACGTCTCGCTCGACACCTCCCGACTGGCCGCATGGCTGCCCGGATTGCGACGCCCGGGCATCGAGGCTGCCCTGTCACAAGGATAGGAGCGGAGCGCCCGGCGGGGACGGATTGTCTCGCGGAATCATCGCTTGATGATTCGACGCACCGACTCCGCGTTGATTTTCGGAGTGTGCTTGCGTTTCAGTATCTCGACCTGAAATAATCACCCCGACGGACAATAACACGTTCCCGACGGGTGATCGCCGTGCCCAAGTCTGGATCCAGCGGACGCTCGCCGATCCCCCCGTTGAAGCCCGCGCGGTCCCGCGTCGGGCTGGGGGACTTCCAGACACCGCCGGGCCTGGTGGACGAGGTCCTGAATGCCCTTGAGCCGGGACTGAGCGAAGGCCGTTGGGGACGGATCCTCGAACCGACCTGCGGCTTAGGTCATTTCCTTGAAGGGGCCGGCGCACGTCTCAACGGGCGTTCCGAACTGGTGGGCATCGAGATCCAGGATGAGCTGCTCGCGAGGGCGGGTGGGCGTCTGGGGGGTTGCCCGTGGGCCGTTGGCCTGCGGTTGATCCGTGAGGACCTGTTCGCATTCGACCTGCGTTCGCTCGCATGGGCCAATCCGGGGCCGTTGCTGGTTCTCGGCAACTTGCCTTGGGTGACCACCGCGGCCCTCGGGTCGATCGGCGAGGCCAACCGGCCGGCGCACGATGACGTCCGCAGCGAATCGATGACGGGACTGTCCGCGAAGACGGGTGCGTCCAACTTCGACATCTCGGAGTATCTCCTTCTCAAGATCCTCAGCGAACTCGGCGGAGGGCCGCTGACCCTGGCGATGCTTTGCAAGTCGTCGGTGGGGAGGAAGGTCTGGGCCGAGGCGATCAAGTCAGGCAGGCCCGTACGGTCGGCGTCGCTGCGTCGGATCGACGCACGCCGATGGTTCCAGGCGGCGGTCGACGCTTCCCTTTTCCTTATGGAACTGGGCGAAGGGGCGGTGAGCCGGGACCTCCGCGTCTACCCGCAGCTCTCGTCGGAGGAACCGGAGCGGATCGTGGGCCTGACGCCGCGTTATCGGCTCGTCTCGGACGCTGTCGTCTATGAGGGACTGTCGGATGTGGATGGGGCGTGTCCCCTGCTCTGGCGGCAGGGGGTCAAGCATGACGCCGCGCCGGTGCTGGAGTTGTCGGATGATGGGGGCATCTGGAGGAATGGGCTCGGTGAGGCGGTGGAGGTCGAGGAGAACCATCTTTTTCCGCTGACCAAGAGTGCGGACTTGCTCCACCCAAATCGGCCGCCGCCTCGTCGCGCGATCGTGCTGCCGCAGCTCGGACTTTCGGGGATCCGTGCCCGGCATGACCCCGAGGCGTGTCTGCTGGATGCCTACCTGGGGCGACATGTCGAGAGGTTCCGGGCCAGGCGGTCGTCGATCTATCGGGGGCGGCCGGATTTCGCCATCTTCGGGATCGGTCCGTACTCGTTCGCGCCCTGGAAGGTGGCGGTCTCGGGGCTGGGGAAGCGGCCTGTGTTCGTGCCGCTCGGGCCGGTGGGTGGGAGGCCAATGATGCTCGACGACACGTCGTACTTCGTCCCTTGCCGCGACGCTGAGCAGGCGACAATCGTCGGGGCCACCTTGAATCACGAGGTCAGCCGGGAGTTCCTCGGGTCCTTGATCTTCCCGGACGCCAAGCGGCCCGTCACGCGGGGGCTGCTGGAGCGGCTGGACCTCGCCCGGATCGCGGAGCGAGAGGGGCGGGATCGGCTGGGGCCGGTCGCGAGGGAGTGCCTGGCGCGGCTGGATCCGGCAGCGGCTCGACAGGCGGCCGGGCGGGACTTAGCCTGGTCGGCCGCACTCGTCGACGACTGGCGGCCCGGGGCACGGGCGGATCTTCGCGGCACTTGATTCGACCGTCAGGAGCAACCGATGGCGTTCGCGACCCTCCAGTATCACAGCCGATCGCTCCAGAAGGCCTCGGCCTTCAACATCGCGTTCCCCGACGACCCGGGCATCCCCCGGCCGTGGTCGGTGTTCTACCTGCTCCACGGCCTGTCGGACGACCACACCATCTGGATGCGCAGGACGAGCATCGAGCGTTATGTGGCGGGGCTGCCCCTGGTGGTGGTGATGCCGGACGGCGGGCGGGGGTGGTACTCGAACGCGAAGGAGGGGTACGCCCACGAGGATGATTTGATCAAGGACGTCGTCGGGCTGGTGGACCGGACGTTCCCGGTGAAGGCGGACCGGGCGGGTCGGGCGATCGGCGGGCTGTCGATGGGGGGGTATGGGGCGGTCAAGGTGGGGTTGAAGCACCACGAGATGTTCGCCAGCATCACGTCGCACTCGGGGGCCCTGGGGTTCACGCACGACGAGGCCGAGAAGGCGAAGGCGCTCAGCCCGGAATTCCCGAGGATTTTCGGCGACAGGCCGGGGGGCGGGCCGGAGGACGTGTATGCGATCGTCGATCGGATCGATCACGGCCGGATCCCCGCGCTCCGGATCGATTGCGGCACCGAGGACTTCCTGCTCGAACAGAACCGGTCGTTCCACAAGCATCTGGAGTCGAAGAAGGTGCCGCACGAGTACGTCGAGTTCCCGGGCGGGCACGACTGGGCGTACTGGGATTTGCATGTGCAGGACGCCATCGCGTTCCACGTTCGTAACCTACACTTGAGCAAGGGGCACTAGACCGCCCCGCACGCCCAAGACACGTCGAAGGGTCGGCACGCCCCGATCGGGGGCCGGCCCTCGCCACGCGCGGCCTCGAGAGGATGTCGAGCCTTGCTTCGCGAACTCTCCGTCCAGAACCTGGCGTTGATCGAGGATGTCCGCGTCGAACTGGCCCCGGGCTATTGCGCCTGGACCGGCGAGACCGGCGCGGGCAAGAGCCTGCTGCTCACGGCGCTCGGGCTGGTCCTCGGCGGCAAGTCGTCGGCCGAACTCGTCCGGCAGGGGAAGGACGAGGCCAGGGCGTCGGCGGTCTTCGACCTGCCGGGGGACGACCTCCGCTCCGAGGTCGAGTCGATCCTGGCGTTCCCGGTCGAGGACGATCAGCTGATCCTGACCCGCCGGATCGGCTCGCTGGGGCGGAGCCTCTGCCACGCCAACGACACGCCGGTGACGGTGTCGACGCTGCGGCAGCTCGGCCGCCGGCTGATTGACGTCCACGGCCAGCACGAGGGGCGGGCGTTGATCGACCCGGAGCATCAGAAACGCCTGATCGATGCGTACGGGAAGCACCAGGCCCTCTGCGGGGCCTTTCGCCAGGCGAGGGAATCGTTCGAGTCGCTCCGACGCAAGCGACAGGCGCTCGTTTCCAATGCGGAGCGTCGCGGCCGGGAGCTGGAACTTCTGCGGTTCGAGGCGGAGGAATTGAGGGCGGCGGGGCCGAGGCGTGGGGAGTTCGAGGAGCTGGCACGCGAGGCCTCGCGGCTGGCGTCGGCGGAGGGCCTGCGCGAGGCGGCGGACGAGGGGTATCGCTTGCTCTATGAGGATGACCGGTCCGCGCAGGGATTGCTGGTGAAGGTCGCCCGGAAGCTGGAGTCGCAAGGGGATTCGGTCGCGGAGTTCGCCGACGCGGCGGGAGAACTGGAGCGGCTGGCGGAGGAGACGCGAGAGATCGCGTACGCGCTCCGGCGGCTCGGGGAGGACCTGGCGGACGATCCGCAGCGGCTGGAGGAGGTCGAGTCGCGGCTGGCCCTCTATCGCCGGCTCGGGACGCGGTTCAAGTGCCCGCCCGATGACCTGGAGGCGCGGCGGCTTGCGATCGAGGATCAGCTTGCGTCGCTGGAGAGGGAGGAGGCGGATTTCGGTCAACTGGACGGGCCGATCCGCGAGGCGTGGGGGCGGCTGCGCGAGGCGTCGGCGAGACTGTCAAAGGCCAGGGACACCACGGCCGGGCGATTCACCGAGGCGGTGCAGGCCCAGCTCAAGCGGGTGAGCCTGGAACATGCCCGTCTGGCGGTCGAGGTTCGAACACATCCTTTTCCGGAGGAACCCACCGAAAGTCCGCCGCCGGAGATGGGTGTCGACGAGGTCGAGATGGTGTTCGCGTCGAACCCTGGGGAGCCGGCGAGGCCCTTGCGGAAGGTCGCGTCGGGGGGCGAGCTGTCGCGGGTGACGCTGGCGATCAAGACGGTCCTGGCCGGGGTCGACCGGGTCCCGACGCTGGTTTTCGACGAGGTCGACACGGGCGTGGGGGGGCGGCTGGGGGCCGTGCTGGGGCGGAACCTGGCGGAGCTGTCGGCGCATCATCAGATCATCTGCATCACGCACCTGCCGCAGATGGCCTGCTTCGCCGACCGGCACTGGGTGATCCGCAAGCGGACCGAGCGGGGCCGGACGCGGACGACGATCCGGCCGCTGGGGGACGACGAGCGGGTTGACGAGCTGGCGGCCATGCTGCGCGGGGATTCGGCGGCCGAGGGGACGCGGCAGGAGGCCCTGTCCATGCTCGAAGAGGCCCGGCGCGTCACTCAACCGCCGGCGCTGGCCTCGGCGAGCAGCGCGCGGAGGTAGTCGCGCGAGCGGCCGAGCCAGTCGAGGTCGCGCTCGCGCCAGGGGAAGGACTCGACGGCCCCGGGCCTGGGCTTCTCGCCGCGGTTGTACGCCTGCTCGCATCGTGCCGCATAACGGAACACCTGCGCGAGTTGCGCCGGGTCAAGGTCTGGGAAGTACGCCAGCCAGGAGGGGTCGTAGACCGGCAGGTCATAGGTCCTGGGGTGGAGCTCGATCGAGAGGGCCAGCCCCGGCCGTTGTTTCGCCAGGGTCGCGACGATTTCCGGGATCGGCACGATCCCTTCGCCGACCGGGCGCGCCTGCCAGCAGAGCCCCCGGTCGGTGAACGCGAGTACGGCGTCCTTGAGATGGGTCGCCAGGACGCGGGGTGCGAGCGACTCGGCCGCGCGCAGGGGGTCGTCCAGTCGCATCAGGAGGTTGCCCGTGTCGAGCGTCACGCCGAACCATTCGTCCGGGAATGCGTCCAGCCAGCGGAGCATGTCGGCAGCCGTGAGGTCGGCATGCGTCTCAATGGCGATCCTGACGTTGTTTCCGCGTAAGATCGGGGCCAATTCGCGTAAAACCTCGGCTGTCGCCGCCAATTGGCCGTCCCAGCGGGTTGGCCCGCGGAAGCGGTCGTGGCGGTCGCCGACGTAGGCCCTGGCGTGTCGGCAGCCGAGGGCGGCGACGGCCTCGACGTGGGGGATGAGCGAGCGGGCGTGCTCGGCGGGGGTGATGGGACGCGCGGACAGTCGCGAGTGCCGGACGGGGTTGGGGGTCGGGAGGCCGATTTCGAGGTACAGGCCCGCCCCGGAGGACTCCGCGGCGAACGCCGCCAGGTTCGCGTGATCCAGGCCGGAATCAATGACGGAGGGCTCCAGGAACTGCACTCCGTCGAGCCCGAAGTCGGTGGCTAGGGCGAGGATGTCGCGAGGCGGGAGGTTGCGGTCGGTGACGGTGTAAGCGTCGAAGCCGAGCCTGAGGGCGGGTCGTTCGGGGGTCATCGGACGCCTCGGAGGTCGCGAACGGATTGGTCATGTTCGCAGTGATTGATCGGATCGGGCCGCAATTGTGTCGCCGCAAAGTCCGTCCTGTAAACCATCTCGAACAAACTGACTCGAAAAAGCCGATAGACAGGGTTGACGGTCCCCCCAATCGACACTATCGTGACGACCGTCCTGGCGAGGTGATCGAACGATCGCCCGGCCGGGATCCTCGGGCCTCCTCTGCCCGGGGTCTCCATTCCGCCCGACAGGCCACGACCGGCCCCATCTCCTCGCTGACGACGAACGGCGAACCATCCCGGTCCGCCGCAAGTTCAGATACAACCTGACATGAAGATGTTCCGATTCCAACGCCGGCAGGATGCCATGGCACGGTTCGGTCATCGTCCCCGCCGGATACCGGCCCGTGGTCAACACGGACCGGCCTCCCCCAAGGGACTTCCACGCGCCGAGCGACCGCCCCGAGCATGAGGCAAGGGGCGATCGCGACCGTGCCAGGGAAGTCCCCCGGCGCGAAGGGAGGGCCGTCTCGGACGGTCCTTTTCGCACAGCACGTCGGCCCCTCGCATCCAGCCATGGTGGGCACCGGATGACGAGGGGCTGACTACTTTCGAACCGATCGGCTCAGTCCATCTCCATCGGCTCGCCCTCGTAGAGCTTCAGGTAGCTCTCGTAGCGGCCCTGGTGGATCTGGCCGTCGTGGACGGCATCCTTGACGGCGCAGTCGCGCTCGTGCGTGTGCGAGCAGTCGGGGAAGCGGCAGCGTGCGACGTAGGCGCGGAACTCGATGAAGTAGCCCTCGATCTCGCCCGGCTCGATGTCCCACAGCTCGAACTGCCGCAGGCCCGGGGTGTCGACGACGTGCCCGCCCGACGGGAGCCGGATGAGTTCGGCGGCGGTAGTGGTGTGCTTGCCCTTGGACGTCCAGCCGGAGACCTCGCGGACGCGGAGATTCAGGCCCGGCTGGATGGTGTTCAGGAGCGAACTCTTGCCGACGCCGCTCTGCCCCGAGAAGGCCGTGGCCCCCTTGGACAGCAACTCGCGGAGGCGGTCGATCCCGCGGCCGTCGTTGGCGGAGGTGACGATCGTCTCGTAGCCGAGCTGGTTGTACAGGCCGACGACCCACTGGTAGGGGGCGAGGTCGACCAGGTCGGCCTTGTTCAGGACGATGATCGGCCGGATGCCCCCCTTCTCGGCCGAGATCAGGTAGCGGTCGATCAGCGGCAGCTTCAGCCCGGGCTCCTGCAACGCCGAGACGATCAGGAGCTGGTCAACGTTGGCGACGATCACGTGCTCGCGGCGGCGGTAGCCGCGCGTGAGGACGCCGCCCCGGGACTCGATCTTCTCGATGAGCCCCTCCTCCCCGGCCGAGGTGCCCGGCCGATACCAGACCTTGTCGCCCACGGCGATGACGTTGCGGCCGTCGATGGCGAGGGTCTTGAGGATGCGCCTGACCCCGCAGCGGATCTCGGTGCCGTCCTCCTCCGACTCGACCACGGAGACGAGCCCGTGGACGCGGATCACCCGCCCCCGCTTGCAGGCGGCGAGGTCGACTGCGAGGCTGTCCAGGGGGTTGTCGCCGGCGGATTCGGACTCCGAACCGGGTTCGGCGACGTCCTGGATGATGGTCCGGTGCCGCGAGAGGTCGCCCTTGGCGCGGACGCGCTCGCCGGAGGCGGCGTCGACCTCGCCCCCCGCGCCGGGCTTGCCGTAGGCGGTGGTGAAGTCATTGGCGCGGGTGCGCTTCTGGCGGTTCTTCCTGAACGCGACCCGGATCTTCTTCTTCTTGGCCACGTTCCACGCTCCCACGGACGGACATGCGACAAGGGTTGGACGCAGCGGACGCTCGATAAGTTCAACCCGGCCCGGCACTTCTCCATCGTAGCACGACGGCCCCCGGCGTGAGGCGCGACGGGGCGACCGGTCCGAAGGAAATCGGTGCTCGACAACCCGGCGGCCATCTGGCACCATCAAGGCCCACTTCGCTCGCCTCGTTTCCGACGCCCCCTCTCCGAATCCGGAGGACGAGATGCCCACCCTGGACGACCACGATGCGATGTTCGCCGCCCCCGGCGTCCGGATCGGTTCGATGGCCCGCAGGGAACGCCTGATGCGCGGGCTCGTCGGGCTGACGGCCCTGGCGGTGATCCTCGGGGTGGTCTACTCCTGGGTCAACGCGCGTGCGACGAGGACGCTCGCGAAGCAGATGCAGAATTCGGACCACGTCGTCCGGCTGACCGCCGCGAGGGACATCGCGACGACCGTCGGCGACGGGGTCGACCTGAACCTCGCCGTCGATGCGCTCCTCCGGGGGCTGAACGACCCGGAGACGGAGGTCCGGAAGCAATCGCGGCTTTCGCTGATGAGCGTCCTCTGGATGGCGATCAACGCCGACCCGAACGATCGGTTCCCCGATGTCGAGGCCCAGGCGGCGGTCCGGAAGGCGAGGCCCAGCATCGAGGAGGGGCTCGACGACCCGGAGTCCGGCATCCGGATCCTCTCGGCCCAGGGCATGAGCCACCTGGCCTCGATCGACCCCAAGGATATCCCGGCCGGGCTGAACAAGGCCGTCGACGACGACCACCCGCAGGTCCGCGCGGAGGCGTTCGCGGCGCTGGCGAAATTCAAGGCGCCTCGCGACCGCTTCATCCCGGCGATGCTCAAGCGGATCGGCAACAAGGGCCCGGAGTCGGGCTATATTCGCAGGCTCGCCTGGAGCATGACGCCGGGACCGGAGACGATCCCGATGCTGGTCAAGGAAGTGGAGGACGGCTCGCCCTCCCGGATGGGCCTGTCGGCCGATCTGCTGAGGAACGTCGGTACGGCGGGGAAGCCGTATCTGGATCGGTTGATCGCGCGGTTCGTCGAGGACATGCCCAAAACGGCGATCCTCCTGTCCCACAAGTCGGACTATCCCAGGAATCGGGATGAGGCCGCAGAGGATCTCGCCTGTGCGATCGCGAAGATCGCCCGGGCCTGCGGCGAGGAATCACGGGTCGTCCCGATCCTCATCCCCGGGCTCGAAGTGGGGACGAACTCGCGCAGGGCGGGCACAGCCTCGGCCCTCTCGCTCCTCGGCCCGGGCGGACGCGACGCGGTCGGCCCGCTCGCGAAGGAACTGGACCGGTTGGCGGAACGCGTGCTGCTGCCCCACGGGGGGAGCGAGCCGAGCCCGATCCCGGAACTCTCGGTGGTCGCGATGGCCCTGGGTCGGGTTTCGGCCGGGACCGATCGACGCAAGGAGGCGATCCTCGCCCTGGTCGACGCACGGGAAAAGCTCGCGAAATCGAAGGAGGCGCGGCGAGAGATCCTCCACGGCATCGCCGAGATCGCCCCGACGGCCGACGACCTCCCCCCCGCGCACAAGGACCTGGCCGGGATCACACTCAGCGCCAAGCCGGTCGACCCGAGCGAGTTGAAGGGCCGAGTCATGGGCACGGACTGAGACGATCAGCCAGAGGAGACAGAGGTAGAGTGGGGTGCAGGCGTCATCCCGAAGGGAGGGCGTCACCCCACCGACGGTGGCCGTCGATCGAACAAACCACCCGCGCGGCCGGGCGCGGTATCGGCGAGGCGGGATCGTCCCCGAATTTTTTCGGATTGCAGTAACACTCGCTCTCGGACAGTTGTATGATGCCCGGAAACGACCGTCGCCAGGCGGTCGACCGGAGGGGATCGGTTCGCAACGCGGGGGAGGACGACGACGATGCACAGGCGTTTCGGTTCGAGACACGTGATTCTTTCGATGGGTCTGGCGATCGGCGTGATGTCGGCCGGCGGGGCGTCGGCGCAGGAGGCCGACGTCAACCGGCTGGCCCGGCTGATCCCGGGGGAGAACCTGGCGGCGTACATCGAGTCGACCGGGCTCAAGGAGCACGAGGCGGCGTGGCGGAAGACGGCGATGTTCAAGTTGCTGAACGAGACCTCGGCCGGGGCCATGCTGGAGGAGACGTTCCGGCAGCTCATCGATCAGGCTCAAGGGGCCCGCGGCGAGGGGGCGAGGAAGGGCCCGGGGCCGAGGGAGACCGTCGCGATCCTCAAGAGCGTCCTGAACACGCACTTCGCGTTCGGGGTCCGGCTCGAACCGAGCCAGCCGAAGGCCCGGAGCGCCGCCCTGGCCATCGGCTCGATCGGCAAGGGCGAGTCGGGCCGGGCGATCCGCGACTTCCTCCGGAACGCGAGCAAGGGGAGCGGCCGGACCGAGATGATCCAACGGCCCGACGGCCGCGTGGTCACGGTCGTGCAGGGCGGGGAGTCCCCCTGGGCCTGGTGGTTCGAGAAGGACGACCTGATCGTCGCGTTGCCGCCGGTCGAGGGGAGCATCGAGGCGATCGTCGCGACGATCGAGGGCAAGGCGAAGAGCGCGTTCGACTCGAAGATCCGCGCCGGGCTGGCCGGGGGCACGGGGACGATCTCCGCCGTCGGCTTCGGCTTCTACGACGCCGCCGCGCTCGCCTCGGCCCCGCCGCCGCTCGGGCTCGACGGGCTCAAGCGCTTCGAGTTCCGCTGGGGATTCGAGGGGGAGTCGCTCGTCAGCCAGTGGCGGCTCGTCGCCCCCGCGCCGAGGAAGGGCGTGCTGGGGATCCTCGACCAGCCCAGCTTCACCGCCGAGGGCCTGCCCCCCCTGCCCGCCGGGCTGACCTCGTTCACCGTCTTCTCGTATGACCTCGACGGCACGCTCGGCAAGCTGCTCGACGTGGCGAAGGCGCTGTCGCCGAACGTCCAGCCGCAGATCGACGCGATCGAGGCGGCGGCGGTGCAGTCTCTCGGGGTGAAGCTGCGGGAGGACCTCCTGCGCCAGATCGGCCCGAAGATGGCCTTCTTCGTCGCGCCCGACTCCATGCCCGTGCCCTTGAGCCCCTGGGGCGGCGTGTTCAGCTGGCTGACCCACCCGCCGAAGGTCACGGCGATGGTCGAGATCAAGGACCGATCGACGTTCGCGCCGACCTTGAAGACGGTCATGGGCACCGTCAACCGCCAGCTCCAGGCCCGCATGGGCGACCGCCCGGCCGTGCAGTTCCGCCCGATCAAGGGGATGGACGACGCCTACGGACTGGACGTCCCCGGCGAGCTGATGCCGATGCCCGCCGGCGTCCGGCCGACCGTGGCGCTCGGCAAGAACTACCTCGTCGCGGCCATCTCGCCCGACGACGCCCGGAAGATCCTCGACCTGGAGACCAACCCCAGGGGCCGGCTCGTCCTCGGCGGCGACCTCGCGAAGGGGCTCGCCGGCGCACCCAAGAACATGACCATGCTTTCGGTCACCGACCCCCGGGAGACGATCCCGGCGGTCCTGGCGAACATCCCGTTCGGGATCCAGGCGATGGCCCTGAGCGCCAAGGAGCAACCGGGCAATCCGCTGGGACGGATCAGGCTGAACGTGGCGCCCGAGCTGATCCCGTCGATCGATGCGATGCGCGCGAAATTGTTCCCGGGCGCGTTCGTCGTCTCGGCCGACGACCAGGGCGTGAGCGCATCGAGCCGAGAGTCGGTGCCGAACTGGAACGCGACGTCGTCCGCGCCGGTGATGGTGGCGCTCCTGCTCCCGGCCGTGCAATCGGCCCGGACGGCGGCGATGCGGACGCAGTCCACCAACAACCTCAAGCAGATCCTCCTCGCCTGGCACAACCACCACGACGCGAACGGCAAGTTCCCGCCCCAGGCGATCCGCGACGGCAAGGGCAAGGCGCTGCTGAGCTGGCGGGTGGCGATCCTGCCCTACATCGATCAGCAGGCCCTCTACAACGAGTTCCACCTCGACGAGCCCTGGGACAGCGAGCACAACCGCAAGCTGATCGAGAAGATGCCCGCGATCTACGCCTCGCCCAACCCGGCGACGGCGAAGCCAAACCAGACGTACTACCAGACGTTCGTCGGCCCGATGGCGATCGTCGAGAAGGGCAAGGACACCCAGCTCGCCGACATCACCGACGGCACGTCCAACACCATCGCCGTGGCGGAGGCCGGCAAGCCGGTCATCTGGACCAGGCCCGACGACATCCCCTTCGACCCCGAGAAGCCCCTGCCCAAGCTCGGCGGCCCCGGCTTCCCCGGCGGCTTCAACGCCGCCTTCGCCGACGGCTCGGTGCGGTTCCTCCTGCACACCATCAACCCGATGGTCCTCCGCGCCCTGATCACCCGCAACCGCGGCGAGGTCATCGGCGCCGACAGCTTCTGAGCCCCTTTGGGAGTGCGGCAGTCCGGCTGCCGCTCTCCAGAAGAACGGATCGAACGACGCGCCGACGAGGCCAGACCGACGGCGGCGCTCGCGTCGACCGGCGGGCAGGAGAGCGGCAGCCGGACTGCCGCACTCCAGAGCGGGGTCGCCCCCCGGTTGGCGCGGGGGCGTCGCGGACATACGATGCGAGGTCGGGCCTCCCCGCCTCCCGGATCGCTCGGCCCGCCCGGGTCGAGGACCTCCGCGCCGCACCCTCGCTAAAGGAACCGGTCCGTGCGTCTCCCCAAAACGCTCCACCGCCGGGCCCTCGCCGGCCTGGCCCTGGCGACGAGCCTCGTCGCCGGCACCGCCCACGCCCAGGCGACCAAATCCGCCGCCGCCCCCGCCGGCCCCCCCAGGCCGATCGAGGAGTTCCTGCCCGCCGGCTACGACCGCATCTACATCCACATTGCCGGCACCGAGGCCAACGACGAGGCCTGGAAGAAGACGGCCGCCTTCAAGATCCTGAACGAGACCACCACCGGCAAGATGCTCGAAGCCATGATCTCGCAGGCGATCGACCACTACGGCGCCGGCAAGATGAAGCTCAACGGCGCCGAAGTCGTGGAGATGATCAAGCACATCTTCACGAAGGGGGCGTTCATCGCGGGCAACGGCGAGGGCGACGCGCTGATCGTCATCCGGGGGGTCATGGGGGACAAGGCCGCAGTGGGCCTTTTCCGGCGTCTCATCCTCGCAGTGAACCGCGAGGGGTCCATCGAGAAGAGCATCGTCGTCGACGAGCACAAGATCGTCGAGGCGACCGTCCCCGCGGGTGCGGCGAGGCGGCAGACGAACTTCTGGTGGATCGAGGAGTCGAGCAAGAAGGATCTGATCCTCACCAGCAACATCCGGGCCGCCTCGACCCTCATCAAAACGCTCGACGGCAAGTCGCCGAACATCTCCGGTTCGAAGATCTACCAATCCTCGCGGAAGCTCAACGAGCGGATCACGCCCCTGATCACCGCGGCGTTCGACATGAAGAAGGTGAACACGAAGGCGGCGAACCCCGCGCTGTTGTTCCAGATGGGGTTCGACAACGATGCCCTGCTCACGGTGATGCGAGTCAGCGCCCCGAAGCCACGCTCCGGGGTGTTGGCGCTGCTGGACCAGGCGCCACTCGACAAGGCGGGCTATCCGCCCCTGCCCGAAGGATCCACCGGCTTCACCGAGATGGCCGTCGACCTCGGGCAGGCGTATGACGCGATCATGGCCGAGCTGAAGACCTCCGCCCCCGACGCCGCCGCGAAGGTCGACTCGTTCGCCGCCACGATGGCCAAGTCCCGCATCAAGCTGAAGGAGGACCTCGTCGCCAACCTCGGCCCGCGTGCCTACTGGTTCTCGATGCCCAAGGCGGCCTCGACGACCGGCCTGGGCTCGATGATGGCGTCGCTCGGCGGCGGCCTCGTCCCGCGCGGGGCACTGGTGATGGAGGTCAAAGACCCGGTCAAGGTCGGCAGGGCCCTCGACGAGCTGGTCCTCATGGCCAACAAGCAGCTCAAGACCATGACCCCGCCCGCCGCGCCCGGCGGCGCAGCTGGCGATACCGGCGGCCGTCGCGGGCCGGGTGGGTCGCAAGGGCCCGGCGGCGAGGCCGAGGTCAGCGGCGGCGGAGGTGGCGGCGGGTCCGAGCGGGCCAAGCCCCCGGCCGCGCCCGAGTTCAAGGCCGTGAACGCCGGGACGGCCGGCAAGCAGTACGTCCTCTCGATGCCCCCCGAGATGGCCAGCCAGCTCGGCAGCCAGGTCAAGCCGACGATCCGGATGAGCGGCAAGCTGCTCGTGATCGGCCTCGCCCCCGACGTCGCACGCCTGGCGATTGAGGCGAAGAAGCCCTGGAGCCCGCCGGGCGGCTCGGACGTCATCGGCGCGCTGCCGGGCAAGGTCCTGATGCTCTCGGTCGGCGACTCCTCCGAGTCCACCGCCAACGCCCTCGCCAGCCTCCCCGGTCGGGTCCAGGCCGGCGTGAACCTGGGCGTGAGCCTCGCTTCCGGCGGAGCCCCGGCCCCGGGTACCGTCGGCCCCGGCGCGGCCCAGGCCCCCGGAGCGGGCGGCGGCTCGCGACCGGCCCTGGAGGTCGGCGACGGAGCGGGCTCGGTCTCGGGCGACGCCCGGCAGGCCGTCGCACCCGGCCCCGGAGGACGCGGCGGCGGGCGTCGCGATGAGGCCGGCCCCATCTCGGGCGGCGGCGGCGCGGCCCCCGGCGGGCCGGGCGGACCCGGCGGCGAGACCCCGGCGGCGGCCTCGGGACCGGCCGGTCCCTTGACGTTCCAGATCGCACCCGAGCTGCTCCCGAAGGCTGAGGAACTCAAGTCGAGGCTCTTCCCCAGCTCGTTCGCCCTCGCCGTGGATGACGAGAACGTCACCGTGGTCTTCCGATCGGCGTTCGTGGACCTCGGCGACACCAACCCGGCGCTCGTCTCGGCGATCCTGATGCCCGCCGTGCAGTCGGCCCGCCAGGCCGCCGGCCTGCCCCCGCTCGCCGCCCCGCCCGGTGGCGCCGGCGGGGCGGCCCCCGGGGCCGGCGGACAGCCCGGCGCCGTCGCACCCGGCCCCAACGGACAGCCCGGCGCCGTCGCACCCGGCGGCCCTCAGGGACGCCGCGGCGGCCGTCGCGCCGACATCGATTGAGGGTTTGAACGATCCCCCGGGCCATCCGGGCCGCAAGTGAACCCCTGGGCCGTCCCCGGCGCTCGCGCCGGGGCGGCCCTCGTTGCTTCGGGGGAACGCCGGACGTTGTCGCCGGCGCGATCGTCAGGGAAAATTCGCCACGTTCCGGGCCCGACGCGCGTCACGCCGCCGCATCGCCCCTACAATGGAGTGTGAAGACCGTCTTCATGGCCCGGTCGGCAACGTCTCCCCCTGGCCGCCGAGCTCCCGCTGTGCAATGTCCCTCGGAGGTGGTTCGATGGAATTCGTCCACGAGATCACGGCGCACCTCGAAAACAAGCCCGGCCGTCTGGCCAAGATCTGCTCGGCGCTGGCGCACGAGAAGATCAACATCCGCGCGCTCAGCGTGATGGATCGGGAGTCCCGGAGCGTCCTCCGGGTCGTCACCGACGACGTCGCGCCGACGCGGAAGGTCCTGACGTCGCTCGGCACCGAGTTCAGCGAGTGCGACGTGCTCGCCGTCGAGATGGAGAACCGGCCCGGGGCCCTGGCCAAGGTCCTGGAGCGACTCGCCGAAGAACACATCAACATCGAGTACTCGTACGTCGCCGGCGGCCACGGCGGCCACTCCGTGGGCTTCTTCCACACATCGAACCCCAAACGCGCGTTGCAGATCCTCCAGGTCGCCGAGAACAACGGGGCCGCCCGCGACACCGGCAGAAGGCCCTTGCACGCCCGCTGACGATCGACGATCGACGACCGGCCGGGGGACGCGAAGGCCCGAGCGCATGGAACCGAAATCCGAGACGCCCTCGCACCCCCGGCCGAGATTCCACGTCGTCCTGTACGAGCCGGAGATCGCCCTGAACACCGGGGCGATCGGCCGGACCTGCGTGGCCGTCGGGGCGGCCCTCTGGCTGGTCCGCCCCCTCGGCTTCCACCTCAGCGACCGGCAGATCAAACGCGCGGGGCTCGACTACTGGGAGCACCTGGACGTCCGCGTCGTCGACCACATCGACCACGCCCTCTCCGCCATCGGCCCCGACCGCGCCTGGGCCTTCTCGACGAAGGCTATCCGCCCCCACACCGACGCCGCCTTCGCCGAGGGCGATGCCCTGGTCTTCGGCCCCGAGAGCCGGGGCCTCCCCGATCGCTGGCTCGCCCCCCGGATCGAATCCGGCCGCGCCCTGCGCATCCCCATCCGCCCCGAGGCCCGCAGCCTCAACCTCGCCACCGCCGTCGGCATCGGCCTGTACGAGGCGGCGCGGCAGGTCGGAGGCTGACCCCTTTGGAGCGCGGGAGCGCGGCTCCCGCGCTCCAAAAGGATCATGCGGCTCCCCGCCACCCCGGATGGACCGTACGACCGACCATTGTCCGATTTCCCCGCACGAAAGCGGCAGCCGCGCTCCCACACTCCAAACGGGTCTTCGAAAGGCCGCGAGGCGGGCCCAAGGGCCCGCCTCGCGGAGGTTCAGCTCAATCCGGTCCGGACGGCTTCGGATCAAAGACCCGAGAGGTCCGCACCGACGACCCGGACGCCCTGCTTGAGGCCGAGGGACTCGACCACTTCGGGGGTGGCGGGGACGACCAGGCTCTTGCGGGGCGAGAGGTTGATGCCGGCGAGGACCTTCGGGGTCTGGGCGGCGTCATCCTTCGCGGAGCCGGCGATGGCCAGGCCGTTGAGGATCAGCGGGGAGTAGTTGTTGATCTGGACCCGGTAGGTGTCCTTGCCCTTCACGCGGGGGCCCTTGGTCAGCTTGGTGTCGACCAGGCGGCCGAGGATGCCTTCCGCCAGGGCGTCGCCGAAGACCGGGGCATCAATCTTGCCGGCCTTGTCGAGGGCGACCGGGAGGGTGAACTTGCCGGCGGGGACCCAGGTGTCGCCCTGGGCGCCGGTGTAAGCGACCTGGACCTGGGCTTCCAGCTTCTTCTCCTTGCCGTTGACCAGGGTCACGCGGCAGGCGACGGCCGGGCCTTCGGGACGGGCGGGGATGCCCTGCTCCGCCTTCAGGCCGAGGATCATCAGGTCCTTGCCGAACGCCTTCGACAGCTCGCCGGACGACGCCTTGTTGTCGGCGGCCTTGGCGGTGAAGTCGATCAGGAGGCGGCCGGAGTCGCCCTTGGGAAGCGAGTCCAGCGAGGCGACGAGCTGCTTGGCCAGGGCGACCTCGTGGTCATTCGCCCAGCCCTTGGTGATCCGGGCGATCGAGTCCCAGTCCAGCCCGCCGACGTTCCACATCACCATCTGCGACACGGTCTGCGGGGCCTTCATCTCGGCCAGGCGGCGGAGGGCCGACGCCTTGCGGGCGTCCTGCGCCTCGACGATGTCGCCGAGCTGGAGCTTCTCGCCCTTGGCCGGGAAGGCCACGGAGCCCTCGGCGGTCGGGGCGGTCAGGCTCACGAGGCGGGTCGCCAGATTGCGCGACTGGCCGGGCTGGAGCGTGGCGTGGGGCAGGCCGGTCGGGGGGACCGACCGCATGCCGCCGCCCATGCCGCCCATGCCACCGCCCATACCACCCATACCGCCGCCCATACCGCCCATGCCGCCACCCATGCCGCCGCCCATACCGCCCATCATGCCCATCATGAGGGAGGACTGGTTCCAGGTGTCGCTCTCACCGGTGGAGGGGGTGAGGACCATGATGAGGCGGCCGAGCATCATCATGCCCATCGGGGCGGGCATGACGAGGTTCGTATTGCCCCCCATGCCACCGCCGCCGCCCATGCCGCCGCCGCCCATGCCGCCGCCGCCCATACCACCGCCGCCCATACCACCGCCGCCCATGCCGCCGCCGCCCATGCCACCGCCGCCCATACCACCCATGCCGCCGCCGCCCATGCCGCCCATGCCGCCCATCTGGCCGGTGGCGCCGGAGGCGATGAGGCCCGGGGGCAGGACGACCTTGAGGGCCTTGCTGCTGCGGTTGGTGACGCTGACGGTCATGCGGCCGTCGCCCAGGCCCTCGGCCTTGGCTTCGACGTCGCCGCTACGCATGGCGTCGAGGAGGCTGATCTCGGTCGGCTCGGTCTTCTCGCCGGCCTTCGGCTCCTGGGCGCGGGCGGGGGAACCGCCGAGGGCGATCAGGCCACCGACCAGCGCGGCCGGCAGGAGCCCAGTCTTCGGAAAGAGGCGCATGTCGGGAAACCCTTTCGATCGTCAGGGAGACCTTCGCCGCCGGAACGGGTGGGGCGAAGGGTGTCTTGTCTGGAATGCTGGCCGCAGGACGTAGCCCAACGTCTCCGATCATACCGCGCCCTTGAATTGAGGCCAGCGTTTCTGGCCTGCCGAGCGGTTCAAGCCGGACGGCAATTCCGCAAGGGCAAACTAGGACGAAGACAACCGATTTGGGATCGCGGCGGCGAGGCGGGGCGTCGGGAACGTCCTCAACTGGAAATTCAGACGTCGCGCCCCCCCATCTTATTCAAAATTTTTCTGAACAGATCCCGAGGCGGGCCGCGGCGGCCCCGGCCTCGGGTCGACAGACGCGACGGCGTCCTGCACAATCCGGATGACCCGCACAACCCCGCCCCGCTTCGCCCGACCCGAGCCCGATCCCATGCGGTACGTCTCCCACCTGGAATGCCCGACCTGTCGCGCCACCTACCCGCGCGACCGGGTCATGAACCTCTGCGAGAAGGACGGCCGCCCGGTCCAGATGATCCTCGACCTGGAACGCCTCAAGGCCGAGCGGGGCCGCGACGGATTCTGGTCGCCCGATCGCCGCAACCTCTGGCGGTTCGGGGGGTTGCTGCCGCTCGATTGGGACGACGATGCCGATCGCGTCTCGATCGTCTGCCTCGGCGAGGGCGCGACCCCCTCCCTCCCCTACGACCACCCCCTCGGCCGTTCGCTCGGCTGCCGCCTGGAGATCAAGGACGAGGGGAAGCCGCACCCGGGCTTCGGGGCCAATCCCACCCTGTCCTTCAAGGACCGGGGGATGGCGATGACCATCTCCATGGCCAGGCGGCTGGGGCTGACCAGGCTGGCCGTGCCGACCCAGGGCAACGCGGGCGACGCCCTGGCCGCCTACGCCCTTGCGGGGGGGATCGAGGCGGCCGTCGTGATGTCGCCGGACACCGACCGCCCGGTGATGGGGAACGTCGCCGCGCTGGCGGCCCTGAATCCTGGAAGGCTCCACCTGGAACTCGTCCCCGGGACGATCGTGGACTGCGCGCAGCGGATCCGCGAGCATTACATCCCTGCGGGATTCTTCAGCGTTGCCACGTTTCAGGAGCCGGGCTGGCGGACCGAGGGCAAGAAGACTCTGGGCCTGGAGATGGCCGAGCCGGCCGGCGAGCGGCTGGCCTCGCGGACCTGGGAGGTCCCCGACGTCATCATCTACCCCACGGGGGGCGGCACGGGGGTCGTCGGGATGGCGAAGGCGTTCGACGAGCTGGAATGCCTGGGACTGATCGGCCCGAAGCGCCCCAGGATGATCTGCGTCCAGAGCGAAGCGACCACGCCGATCGTCCGGGCCTACGACGAGGGCGCGCCGGACATCACCCCCCTGCCCCCGGGCCAGACGATCGCCACCGGCCTGAACGTCGCGAGGAACGTCGGGCACATCAACGTCCTGAAGATCGTCCGCGAGTCCGACGGCTGCGCGGTGGCCGTCTCCGACGACCAGATCCGCTCCGCGATCCGCACCGAATGGCGCGAGCGCCGATTCGCCTGGTCCCCCGAAGGCGCGGCCACCCTCGTCGCCCTGTCGAAAGTCGCCGACCTCGGCAAGATCCGCCCCGGCGACCGGGTCGTGCTGGTCAACACCGCCTCGCCCGAGAAGTACCTGCCGACGATCCGCGACGCCCTCGACGGGGGGCTGTGAGCAGCCCCGTGGTTTCCCGGTGGACAGGGGTGCCCGACCGAGATCACCCCTCCTCCGGGTCCCCCTTGGGCATCCGGCCGTTGCGGAGGCAGTCGGCGTACAGCTTCTTGGCGCGGTCGGGCATGGGGCTGGCGTCGACCTGGGCGATGGTCGCCTCGATGTCATAGTCGACGCGCTTCAGCTCGATCTTGTTGTCGTCGATAATCGCGTAGGCCGCGCGGGGGTCCCCATCTCGGGGCTGGCCGACGCTGCCGGGGTTGATGACGATCGCATTCCCGGCCTTGAGGTTGAACTGCATGTGCGAGTGGCCGACGCAGACGATGTCGGCCTCGGTGCCTTCGAGCCGCCGGGTCCAGGTCTCGGGGTCCTTCATCAGGTACTCGTCCAGCGGGTCGCGCGGGGTGCCGTGGACGAGCAGGAACCGCCGGCCGCCGACGGTGAACCGCTTGGTGAGCGGCAGTTGCAGCAGGTAGCGACGCTCCTCCGGCCCGAGCCCCTCCCACTGCAGCGGCCGGGAGCACTTCGTCAGATACTTATATCCTTTTTCGCCAGTCACGGCGACGTTCTGCGCGACGCCGTGGTCGTGGTTGCCCCGGATGGCGTGGTCGGCGTGCTCCATCGCCCATCGCACGCAGGGGAGCGGGTCCGGGCCGTAGTCGACGAGGTCCCCGAGGCAGAGGCAGAGGTCGCACTGCTCGCGGATCGCGGCGAGTGCGTGCCAGTTCGCGTGGATGTCGGAGACCAGGAGGATTCGCATCGGGTCGCGGTCGAGGGTGGGCGAGGGTCGTCAGGCCAGGTCGGCTCATCGGCCGAGCCAGCGGTCGTGCCAGAGCTGGAACATCAGGAGCGTCCAGAGCGGCTTGCGGTGGTCGCGGGCCCCGTCGCGGTGCTCGCCGACCAGCCGGGCCACCGCCTCGGGCCGGAACAGGCCCTGGCTGCGCAGTCGGTCGGCGTCCAGCATCGAGTCGAGCAGCGGGGCCAGGGGGCCGCGGAGCCACTTCGCGACCGGGATCCCGAACCCCTTCTTGGGGCGCTTCAGGATCGACGCGGGGAGACGTCTCGATGCGGCCTGTTTGAGCAGCCGCTTGGTCAAGCCGCCGCCATATTTGAACACGGACGGCATGGACTGGATAGAGTCCACCAGGCCCGCATCCAGAAACGGCGCCCGGACTTCCAGCGAACAGGCCATGCTCGCCCGGTCCACCTTGTTGAGGATGTCATCGGGCAGGTACGTGTCCTGATAGAGCCGCAGCGACGATTCCAGGTCGTCCGGCATCGCGGGCAGGCCCGCCGCCCTCGCCAGGTGCTCGGCCTCGACGTCGAATCCCTCGGGGGGGTCCACCAGCAGCCCGGCGATCTCGGGGCCCGAGAACGAACCCAGCCAGCGCTGGTGCGCCAGCGGGCGTGGCAGATTCGCCCCCCGCAGGAACTGCTTGAGCTTGAAATCCAGGCTGATGTTGCCGTGGTCGACCGGAAGCCGGTGGATGACCGCCCCCGCCAGGGCCCTCGCGGGGCCGGGGAACCGGTTGTACGTCCGCGCCAGCCGCTCGGCCTCGAAGGTCGGGTAGCCGGCCATGAGTTCGTCGGCCCCGTCTCCGCCCAGCGCGACGGTCACCTCCTCGCGGGCGAACCGGCTCAGGAGGTGCGTCGGCAGGACCGAGGCATCCCCGAACGGCTCGTCGAGCCAGTCGGCGACGTGCGGCAAGAGCGACCAGACGTCCTCGGCGGAGAAGGTCCGGGTGCGGTGGTCGGTCCCCAGGTGCCTCGCCACGGCCAGGGCGTGTGCGGACTCGTCGAACGTCGGGTCCTCGAAGCCGATCGAGTAGGTCCGGATCCCCGACGCCGGCTCGACCTCCGCCAGCGCGGCCGCGACGCTCGACGAATCGACCCCGCCGGACAGGAACACCCCGAGAGGCACGTCCGAGCGTCTGTGCCGCTCCACGGCCGACCGGAAGTCCGACCAGAACGTCTCGGCGGCCTGATCAAACGTACAGGTCCACTCCGTACGCCCGACGAGGGGCGTCCAGTACCGACGGACGTCGATCCGGCCGTCCTCCCAGATCAGGATGTGACCTGGCGGCAGCTTGCGGATCCCCTCCCAGATCGAATCCGGGCCGGGGATGTACTCATAGAAGAGGTAGCGGCTCAGGCCGCGGGGGCAGAGCCGACGGGGCACGTCGGGATGCTCAAGCAGCGCCTTGGGCTCCGACCCGAAGACCAGGCCGCCCGATCCGGTGTGGCAGTAGAAGAGGGGCTTCTGCCCCATCCGGTCGCGCCCGAGGACGAGCCGCCGGCGTGGGGCGTCCCAGAGGGCGAAGGCGAACATCCCGTTCAGCTTCGCGGCGAACTCCGGCCCGTCGTCTTCATAGAGGTGGACGAGCGACTCGGTGTCGCACTGGGTGGCGAACCCGTGGCCCCGGGCGATCAGTTGCGACCGCAACGCCGGGTCGTTGTAGAGTTCACCGTTGTAGGTGATCCAGGCCGAGGCGTCCTCGTTGGACATCGGCTGGAAGCCGCCCTCGACGTCGATGATCGAGAGCCGCCGATGCCCGAGCGCGACGGGGCCGTCGACGTGGTAGCCCGCCCCGTCGGGGCCGCGATGGGCCAGGGTCGTCGTCATCCGCTCGATCAGGGCCCGGTCGGCCGGCGCCTGACCCCGGTTGACGAATCCGGCGATCCCGCACATCGATGGAGATCCCTTTGAGGTGGGGAAACCGCCTGCCCCGTACAGCCAAGCCCGGCGGGGCGCGCTGGGCGTGCATATCCCGCGATGCCGTCCCTACCTTTGCCGCGCGAGACCATACGATCGGGTCTCCGGACTCGTCGGCCACGGCGGAAGTCGACGGATCGGGGGATCCGGTTGGGTGGTCCCCTCCGCCCCTCGGCCGGGCGGGATCGGGAGATCCGCGCCCGGCGCCAGGTCGAACTGCCCGCGTTGCCGGGGACGTTGCAAGCCCCGGACAATCAAAGCTTCTTGATGCGGATATTCCGGAACTGCACCAGGCTGGGGGGCCCGGTGTACTTGCCGTCCTTGAAGCCGCCGTGGTGCTGGAGGATGACGGGGCCGGTCTCGGGGATGCCGGGGAGCTGGGCGTTCTCGATCACGGTGATGCCGTTGAGGACGACGGTGAGGCGGTCCTTCTTGAGGGTGATCTCGAACGAGTTCCACTCGCCGACGGGCTTGTCGGCCTGGGTCTTGGGGGTGACGCCCTTGCGGACCTCGGGCGGCAGGCTCTTGTCCATGCGGTAGCCGTAGACCTCGCCCGAGCCGATGGGCCAGCACCACATGTTGACCTGGCTCTTGCCCTTAGGGTCGCGGAGGTAGATGCCCGAGTCGCTGTCCGGCAGCGCCAACTGGATCGGCTTGCCGTCCACGCCCCGGGCGTGGGTGCCGTCGGGGAGGACGTAGGGCACGCGCGGGTTGATGTACGGGGTTTCCTTCAGGCGCCAGTCGAGCTTGATGACGAAGTCGCCGTACTCTTCCTTGGAGACCAGGTTCTTGTCGCCCTTGGCCTCGCTGCGTGCGTCGTAGTCGATGACGCCGTCGACGACCTTCCAGTGGCCGTTGTCCCCCTCGGGGATCTTCCAGTGAGACAGATCCTTGCCGTCGAAGAGGGCCTCGAAACCGGCCTCGTCTTCGGGCCTGCCCGCGCCCACAAGGACGACGGCGAGCGCGGCGACCAGGCCCCATCGGGAACGGCCTAGGCGGGGGAGTCGGGTCATGGGGACGAACCTCGTGGTCGGGACTCGGGACAACCAGGCGGCTCGACGGGGCGACGTGTCGCAGCCCCGCCGGACCATCTCCAAACGCTATCGCCCCCCAAGGGTTCCGTCAATGACCGGGCCCCTCCCGGGCCGTCGATGTTTGCGCCGTCGGCAGGGTCGAATCGGCATGTTGCAGAAGTCCGTCAATCCCGGAACTCCACAGGCGCACAGGATGAACACGCGATCGGTAAAGTATCGACACGGGTTCAGTGGGGGTGTACAATAGGAAAGATTCGTCGGCGGGAGAATCAGGAGAACCCGCCCTAGGGCCCGAGACTTCAGGACGTTCTGGCGGTCGCGTCGGGGAGCTGGACCATGCCGATGGGTCAGGCCGAGATTGTGGCGAGCTTGAAGGAACTCTGCGAGACGCGGGGCCCACGCCTGCTCACGTCCGACATCGTGGACTGGATCGACGAGCACGGCGGGTTCGAGTCCAACGCCGAGCTGATCAAGTTCGCGAAGAAGATGAAGGCGCGGCAGTACGCCCGCCAGCTCACCTTCGAGGACGACGACACCGGCCTGCGGATCAAGCGGCTCTGGAGCTTTCGCGAGGCCAACGGCCAGCGCGCCTACTCCGACATCCTCGACCTGCCGCCCGATCGCCGTCGCGCCTTGATCGAGCAGTACTCCCACTTCCTCGACCAGCTCAAGACCGTCCGCCGCGCCATGACCGACTACTTCGCCGGACAGCAGTTCTTCCCGTTCTACACGGGCGACCTGGAAGTCCAGGTCGCAGGGATGGAAGAAGACTGACCCTCGTGGCGTGAGGGAGCTTGCTCCCGCCCTGTTCCCGCGGAGCTCGCTCTGCGTGATCAATCGAACGAAGTCGCCGTCGAACCGTGGTTTCCCTCGGGAGCAAGCTCCCGCAATCCGGGTGGTTACTTCTTCGATAGCTCGGGGTCGCGGTCGATCGACTGCCCCCGTCTTCCGGGGTATTTCGCCCGAGCAGATGGCCGATTGTGCCGCAGGCTCTCGCCGTAGAAGGCGTCGAGCTGCTGGCCGGCGATGTTGTCGTGGAAGGCGATGACGTCGAAGAGGTCTTCCCAGGCGAGCGTCCGGATGTCGACCCGGGCCAGGGTGGGCTCGAACCACTCGCGGAACCAGCCGTCGCGCTCGCCGTCGTATTCCGACACCCGCCGGAACACCTTGCGGCGGATGGCCTCGTCGGAGGCGTCGATCGCGAACACCCCGTCGTCGATCCGGGCCCGGGGGGCGACGATCAGGAAGGCCAGGTCGTCCATGTCGCTCGGATTTCGGTCCGCCCGGCGCAGCGAATCGGCCATGCACGCGACCGTCCGGGCCGCCTGATCGTAATAGGAGGCGTTGCGGACACCGGCCGAGAGTCGGTTGAACAGCTTCGCCTCGACCACGACGAACTGCTTCGCGTCCGGGTTCAGCGCCAGGCCCGCCGTGCCCGGGTCGCCGACCTTGAAATGGCCGATGACTGCGTCCGCATGCGTCCGGCTCTCGGCGAGGCGGTCGCCGCGATACCTCGCCAGGAAGGCCGACGGCAGCCAGGCCTCGGAGAACCACCGGGCCCCGTCCAGGGGCGAGAGGTGGTAGCGGTCTCCGCCGTGTCGCTCGAACCAGTCGAGGACCAGCCGGAGCAGCCAGCACTCGTTGTACATCACGTTCGGCGGGAACGGGGCCGAGCCCGCCTCGCAGGCGTCCAGCATCGCCTTGATCCGCGACGTGATCATGGAAGCCCGCCCGCCTTGTGTCCGCCGTCCCATCCCTGGGCACCCGGCCGGAGTGCCCCTACGATCGTCCCGATTGGTATTGTTCGCAAGGATTTCCGTTCCGCAAGAGGCGAACAAATGTCACCGTGCCGATCGGGCCGAACGTCGGGG
The DNA here is from genome assembly GCA_965279195.1 of Isosphaeraceae bacterium. Lineage (GTDB taxonomy): Bacteria > Planctomycetota > Planctomycetia > Isosphaerales > Isosphaeraceae > CBDIHP01. The sequence continues at coordinate 239,392 of CBDIHP010000046.1, read as the reverse complement.
TCGGTTGGAGTGTCCGTCGGATGGCGTAGGTTTCGCAATGCGCTGGGCGTGTCGCCACGGTGAGATCGAGCTCAGGTCGGAGGTAGACACGTGGACGAACCGATGATCCTCTCGCTCCTCGAGCTCCAGCGCGGCATTTATAACTTCCCCGTCGGGACGGCGCGATTCCGTGCCTATCTCTCACTCCTGACCGATCCCCTCACCGGCGACGCCACCCTGCCCTTGCCGGCCTTCAACCCGATGGGGAAGGACCACGTGGTCGAGACGCTGGACCGGCTCATCGACATGCAGGCCGAAATGATCGCCGTCATGGCCCTGGAAGAGAAGCGGGACGAGCTGGGCGAGCTGCCGTTCCAGGTCGGGCTTGTCGTGGCGGATGACCGGGGCGGAGGCTGGACCAACCGCGCGGCGAGTGAGTTCCAGAACAGCTTCCGCCCGAATGCCATGCTCAAGCGGGGCTGGGCGGTCGTACTGCTCTGGACCTCCGAGAGGCCCATGGGCAAACAGATCCGCCACGAGGTCCTCACGACCGTCTACCGCAATCTGACGATCCACCGCCGGGGCGAGCCGAGGACCCTGGGCGAGATCCTCTGGCTGGAGAGCGAGGCGGTGGCGTTCGCCGGTCCCATCGACGATCCCCTGCCCGACGACGAGGCGGAGTACACCGCGGCCGTCCTCAAGCCCCACCTGAAGGCCGACGACTTCGGCACGATCGTCCCCGCCCTTTTCGGCGACGAGGCGGCGAAGGGACTGGGATTGACGCCGCTGGGATTGTCGTGCCGGGCGGGGTTGCGGCTGGCCGGGAGATGGCGAGGGTGAACGTGTTCCGTGGCAGAGGGCCCGCGCGGCGGATGCGTCCGTCGGTGGGGTGACGGCTCCCCGTCGGGTCGCCGTCGGCCCCCAGTCTACCTCGGACGGTGATCCAACGCCCCCCAAACTTCCCGCCCCACTTGACCCGGGCCGACGCCGGGCGGGAAAATACCATGCTCCACTGCCCGGCCCGCCCGCGAGGATGGTTCCCCAAAATGGCTTCCACGACTGCCCAGCGCCCCGAGTTCGCCACGCTCCCCGACGCCCTCGGCCGGTTCGGCGACTTCGGCGGCCGGTTCGTGCCCGAGACCCTGATGGACGCCCTCAACGTCCTCGCCAGGGAATACGAGACCGTCAAGACGGACAAACAATTCCAGGACACCCTCTACGGCTACCTCAAGGACTACGTCGGACGCCCCTCGCCCCTGTTCCACGCCAGGCGCCTCAGCGAAAAGGCCGGCTGCGCGATCTACCTGAAGCGCGAGGACCTGAACCACACCGGCGCCCACAAGATCAACAACGCACTCGGCCAGGTGATGCTCGCGAAGCGGATGGGCAAGAAGCGCGTCATCGCCGAGACGGGCGCGGGCCAGCACGGCGTCGCCACGGCCACCGCGTGCGCGCTGTTCGGGCTGGAATGCACCGTCTACATGGGCGAGGAAGACATCCGGCGCCAGAAGCTCAACGTCTTCAACATGCGGACCATGGGCGCCAACGTCGTCCCCGTCACCACCGGCTCCCGCACCCTCCGCGACGCCACCAACGAAGCGATGCGGGACTGGATGGGCTCCTCCAAGGAGACCCACTACACCATCGGCAGCGTCGTCGGCCCGCATCCGTTCCCCATGATCGTCCGCGACTTCCAGGCCGTCATCGGCCGCGAGGCGCGCGAGCAATCCCTGGAGAAGCTCGGACGCCTGCCGGACGCCGTCGTCGCCTGCGTCGGCGGCGGGTCGAACGCGGCCGGGATGTTCTACCCGTTCCTGAACGACGAATCCGTCGAGCTCATCGGCGCCGAGGCCGGCGGCCGCAGCCCGTCGCTCGGCGAGCACGCCTCCAGCCTGACCCAGGGCAAGCCCGGCGTCCTCCACGGCAGCCTGAGTTATGTCCTCCAGGACGACGACGGCCAGACCAGCGACGTCCACTCGATCTCCGCCGGCCTGGATTATCCGGGCGTCGGCCCCGAGCACTCGTTCTGGAAAGACTGCGGCCGGGTCCGCTACGAGAGCATCACCGACCGCGAGGCGTTGGAGGCCTACAACACCCTCGCCCGGCTCGAAGGCATCCTGCCCGCGCTCGAGAGCAGCCACGCCATCGCCCAGGCGATCAAGGAAGGCCCGAGGGTGGGCCCCGACAGGGCCCTCGTCATCTGCCTCTCCGGCCGCGGCGACAAGGACGCCTACGAGATCGCCCGCCTCCGCGGCGAGCCCATGGGCTGATTCGGATGGGTGATGATTGATGGATCATGGGTGACGGGAAACGGCCCGAGCCGGCCTCGCTTCCCCTCCGATGACCCGTCACCCATCACCCATCACCCATTCTTCATCCCCGCCCTGAGAGAGAAAGCCCGCCGTCCATGAACCGGATCGACGCCCTGTTCGAACGCCTCCGCCAGGAGGATCAACGCGCCCTGATGCCGTTCATCACGGCGGGCGACCCCGACCTGCCGACGACGGCGTCCCTGATCCGGGAACTCGCGGCCGGCGGCGCCCACCTGATCGAGGTCGGCATCCCCTACTCCGACCCCATCGCCGACGGCCCCGTCGTCTCCGCCAGCTACACCCGCGCCCTCCAGGGGGGCGTCAAACTGCCGAAGATTTTCGAGACCATCAAGTCCCTGCGCGACTCCGGCGTGGCCTGCCCGCTCGTCGCCATGGTGTCGTTCGCCATCATCCACCGCCGGGGGATTGCGAGCTTCCTCGACGACGCCGCCTCCTCCGGGTTCGACGGCCTGATCGTACCCGACCTCCCCGTGGAGGAGGCCGCCCCCCTGCTCCAGGCCGCCTCCGCGAAGGGCCTGCGGCTGATCCAGCTCATCACGCCGACCACCCCCCGTGAGCGTGCGATCGCCATTGCCCGGACGACTACCGGCTTCATCTACTACGTCTCCGTCGCCGGCATCACCGGCGAGCGCAAGGAGCTTCCCGCCCAGCTCGCCACCGAGGTGGCCTGGCTCCGGACCCAGACGAAGCTCCCGATCTGCGTCGGCTTCGGCATCAGCGACGCCGCCCAGGTGAAGCAGGTCGCCGCCGTCGCCGACGGCGTCATCGTCGGCAGCGCCATCGTCCGACGCCTCGCCGGCATCGGCGAGCAGGACCGCGCCGAGGTCATCCGGTCCATCGGAAACTTCGTCAAGGAACTGGCGACCGGGCTGTAGACAACCACCGAAGCGTCATCCTCGCCTTCCATCATGGACGCGCTCGCTCTTAATCATCCCCGTTGACCTCAATTCGTCCTCCAATTTCAGAAGCCCACCGCCCATGCCCGACGTTCGCCCGTTCCGCGGAGTCCGTTACGACCTGGCCCAGGTCGGAGACCTGTCCGACGTCATCTGCCCGCCGTATGACGTCATCGACCCCGCGCTCCAGGACCGCCTCTACCAGGCCAACCCGCACAACGTCATCCGCCTGGAACTCAACAAGGGGGAGCCGACCGACTCCCCCGAGTCGAACCGCTACACCCGCGCCTCGGGCTTCCTCAAGACCTGGCTCAAGTCCGGGGTCCTGCGTCAGGACCCGCACCCCGCCTACTACGTCTACCACCAGACCTACGAGGTCGACGGCAAGTCGTTCACCCGCAAGGGGTTCATCGCCCGCGTCCGGCTGGAGCCGTTCGGCGAGGGCAAGATCTTCCCGCATGAACAGACGTTGTCGGGCCCCAAGGCCGACCGCCTGAACCTGTTCAACGCCACGAAGTACAACCTCAGCCCCGTGTTCGGGCTCTACCCCGACGCGACCAACGAGGTCCTCCTGGCCGTCGAGGCCGGCATCCGCGACCGCACGCCGCTGGAGTCGACCGACCACCTCGGCGTCGTGAACCGGATCTGGGAAGTCCAGGACTCCGCCACGCACACCCTGGTCCAGGGCCTGATGGGCTCCCGCCCGATCTTCATCGCCGACGGCCACCACCGCTACGAGACCGGCGTGAAGTACCGCGAGGAACTCGCCGCCAGGGGCGAACTCGCGGGCGACGACGACCCGGCCAACTTCACGATGATGATGCTCGTGGGCATGAGCGACCCCGGCCTGCTCATCCTCCCGACGCACCGCCTGGCCTCGGGCTTCCCCGGCCTGACGGTCGCGCAGCTCACCGAGGCGCTCTCGCCCGAGTTCGAGGTCGCCCCCGCGGGCGAGGGCGACGCCGGCCGCGTCGCCGCCTGGGAGGCCATCGAGATGAGCGGCGACCAGGACATGCTCGGCTTCGGCACCGTCGCCGACAATCGGTGGATCACCGCCCGCCTCCGCTCCGACGCCCGAATGGACTCGCTCGTCCCCGAGCACAGCGCCGAGTGGCGATCGCTGGGCGTGAGCATCCTCCGCGAGCTGGTCTTCAACCAGCTCCTCGCCCCCCGGGGTACCGCCGAGTGCACCTATGTGCATCTCCTCGACGAGGTCCGCGACGCCGTCGCCGCGAAGACCTGCGACCTCGCCTGCCTCGTCCCCCCCGCCGGGATGTCGCACGTCGAATCGATCGCCTCGAACCTCGAAAAGATGCCCCCCAAGAGCACGTATTTCTATCCGAAACTGCTCACGGGTCTCGTCCTGAACTCCCTGCGCTAACCGCAGGTGCGCTGCGACCCGGCCTTCGCGGCCCGCGTCCACCGCACGGGGATCAGGAACGACCCGACCCGTAGGGTGTGGTGCCAGGCGGACGGACGTCCGCCTCCACCACACCCACGACCGCGAAGGCCGCGACGAGTCGCCCGCACTTCGATTTCCATTCAACGCGAGGATCTGCCGATGGCGGCTCCGAGGCCCGAGATTGAAAGGAAACACTTCGTTTATCTCTTTCGGGATCGTTCGGGGACCCCGCTCTATATCGGGTATGGGCAGTCTCAGAAACGCGCATTCTCGCACATCAGCCGGACCCATAACGTCGAGCTTGAGAAGCGGCTCCAGCGCGGCGACTTCACGCTGGAGATTGCAGGTCCCTTCGGTAGTGCGGAGACGGCGCTCGCGGTTGAAACCGCCTTGATCTCGGCCCTGCGGACAAAATGCAATGTCTCGGAAGGCCACAAGGAGTGGCGTTTCCGCCCGCCTATTGTCACGGCTCGGTTCTCAGAACGCCCCATGATGCCGGAACTCAATCTCTCCGAACTCAAGGAGGTACTCGGGGCGAAGAAGCACTTTCCCATCGTATTTGTACGAATCAATGAACGCTACTTTGAAGAAGATGACCGTCCAGGTTTCAATCCCGATGAGCCGCCGAAGGATGGCGACATCCTGCGCAGGATCGACCGTTGGTGGCAGTTAGCCTGTCGACTCGCCGAGCGGGAATCCATCCCCGAACGGAGCCCCGGGATCCTGGCCGGCATCTACGGACCACCAGGAAATCAAATGATTATTGGTTCCGTTTTCGTCGATCGGTCGAGTTGGTCCGAGGCGGAAGTGGAGTCGAACGGACTGCTGCATCTCCCAACGAATGGCCCTTCTGATCTCGATGCCCTTCAATTACGAGGACGGAGAATCTCGCCGAAATTGGAGCTGAGATTCGGCCAATTCCGGAATCAGCAATTCATCCTTCTCCATTCGGATGGCCGCAAGGAAGGTGGTCGAAGCTAACGGCTGCAGATTCAAATGGCGGTCACTGCGAGCTGGTCTCCTCTGGCCTACCGGGTTTTTCGAGTCGTCCGCTCCCGTCGGTGCGGTGGTCGCGGACGATTGTCCGCGAGGCACCACACCCTACAGGGGGCCGTGCGCCGGATTGATCCGCACAATCGTCGCGGGCGGCCAAGCCGGAGAAAATGCCCGAAATTTCCCCGCCGGTTGCGGGCCGCGTTCTCAACCCATCAGGCGTGACCTCCCACTCCGGGCGGTCCCGGATGGGGGACGGGGCGATGCGACAGGTCGACGCGAGGACGAAGGCGAACCGGGAGAAGGCGGGCAAGGGCATGGGGCCGAACTCGGCGGAGGGGAAGGTTCGCTCGCGTGCGAATACGTTCAGGCACGAGCTCCCGGGCGCGGGCGTGGCCTGGCCGGATGAGGACCAGGCGGAGCTGGATGCGTTCGTGGCGGGCCGGGTCGCGGCCGCGCGGGCGATCGGGACGGACATCCGTGACCCGATGGTGCGGTGGGACGCGGGTACGCGTCCCGGCGCCCCCTACGAGGACCAGCCAACACTACGCGTGACTATTTGAAGAATTGGCACAATGAACACATTCGCAAGAAATACGGCGATCATGGCGCGGACGACGCCGAGGGTGGCCGCGCGGCCGACGGACTCGGTCGACCGGTCGGCCTCCAGGCCGGTCCAGCAGGCGATCAGGCCGACGGCCCAGCCGAAGACGGCGGTCTTCAGGGTCGAGGGGATGATGTCGGAGAGCCGGAGGAAATCCAGGGTCCGGAGCGAGTAGATTTCGAGAGTGAGCGTGCCGCCGGAGAGCTCGGCCGCCATCCCGCCGAGGATGGCGCAGGCGTCCAGGAGGATCGTCAGCAACGGAACGGCGAGCGTACATGCGAGCACGCGAGGGGCCACGAGCGCCGGCAGGATCGGCGCGCCGAGGATCTCGTGGGCGTCGACCTCCTCGGCGAGCTTCATCGACCCGAACTCGGCCGCCAGCCCCGCGCCCATGCGGCCGGCGACCAGCAGGCTGGCGAGCATCGGGCCGGTCTCGACCAGCACGGCCACGGCCAGGACGCTCGGCAAGGTCGCCTCGACGCCGTAGGTCACCAGCAGCCGGCGGGTCTGGATCCAGGTCACCAGGCCGATGCTCGCCCCGGCGGCCAGGATGATCGGCACGCCGCCGAGCGCGACCCGTTCGAACTGGTGCAGCACGCCCATCGGCCGCGATGCCAGCGCCCGGGGCATGGCCAGGGTCGTCCGCCAGGCGAACTGGACGAAGTGGCCGACGGTTTCGAGGCGGTCGATCAGGGCGGAAATCATCCGGGCGCGGTCCCCGGGACCGTCGACGATCTCCGCCGCGCACGCCCATTCGCCGGCGCGCGGGGGATCCTCGGTGGGCCCGGTCCGATTGTGACCGAATCGGGCCGACAGTTCGAGGGCGGTTCAGTCTTCCCGCTTCAGTTCGACGTCGGAGATCCCCTCGATCAGGTTCAGTTCGGAGACCAGGTGCGTGGGCCGGTGGTCCCCCCGGAAGCGGACCTTGTACTTCAGGTCCAGGCAGGTGCGCTGCTTGGCCATCCCGACGGAGACCAGGATCACCCGGTCGAGCGAGCGTTCGAGGATGGCCTGCAAGGTCTCCTGGGCCTTGCCGTCGGCGGTGACCCGGAACGACAGGATCGACTCGCCCGATGCCCAGCCGTCACCGCGCCGCCTCGGCCACAGCAGGATCGCCGCCACGCCGATCACGCCGACGCCCACAAGGCCGACGACCAGTTGATTGGCCCCCGACGCCATACCGACGACCACGGCGAAGATCACGAAGGCGGTGTCCTGGGTGTCCTTGACCACCGTGCGGAACCGCACGACGGAGAGGGCCCCGACGAGGCTGAAGGCCCTGGCCACGTTGTCGCCGATGACCTGGGTGGCCATGGCGATGACGGTGGCGAGGAGGATCAACGTGGTGACGAATGTGGGCGAGACCACCTCACCGCGCCTCGCCCATCGATAAATCAGGGCCACGCCGGCGCCGAGGAGCATGGCGAACCCCACCCGCCAGGCGAGCAGGGCGAGCGGCACGGCGGGCGTGGCGGAGAACGACGAGGTCAGCCATTCGGGCATGGACGCGGGGTCCTCGGTCGGGATCGTTGGGAAAGGGAGTTGTCGATGGGGAGATATGTTGTATGTTCGACCAGGGAACCCACGAACCCCCTCACGCCGGGCGCGGGTCGGGGACGCCAGGCGCGGGTCGGAGGCGCTGGGCGAGGGTCTCCAGACCCCGCCCTTGCCCTGAGATGACGCACCACAGGAGCGTGTCTCCCGACCTGGAAATCCAGGGCTCCGCATTCTCGAAATGGGTCTGGAGACCCGGTGTTGCGGTACGGCGAGGCGGCGGTTGGGGCGGGGTCTAGAGACCCGCGCCCACCGCTTTCGACACTCGCCCAGCACCTGGAGCTTGCCCGGACGGGTATCAGGGCTTGCCGGCGTCCCTCACTTCGGGCCGCTTGAGCAGGGCGGCGCGGCGCTGGTCGGCGAAGGCACGGAGAGACAGCTCGGGGCGGCCCCGGGCGGGCCTGGCGGCCTCGGGGGCCTTGTCGGCGGTAGCCTTCTCGAAGGCCTCGAAGGAGGAGAGCTTGCGGGTGTCCTCCTTCACATCCTCGGCGATGAGATCATGATACGCCTTCACCACCGGCCCGAGGTTCTTCCAGTCGAGCCAGGTCTCGGTCAGCTCCTTGACGTAGCCCAGGTACTTCGCCCTGAGCGCGGGCACGGCCAGGAGCTTGCTGCGGAGCGGCTTGGACGGGTCGTTGATCCCGACCAGCGGATCGAGGTCGATGCTGCCGCCACCCATGCCGGGACCGCCGAATCCCATCATCCCCTTGCCCTGGGCCTTGCCGAACGGCCCGCCCTGCTTGCCCTGCGGACCGTCCTTCGCGAACGCCCCGCCCCCCTGGGGAGGACCGCCGGGTCCGCCCGGACCACCCCCGCCGGGCCCGCCGGGGCCGAATCCGCCGCGGCCGCCCCCCATGCCGCCGCGGCCGCCCATGCCGCCGAATCCGCCGCGGCCGCCCATGCCGCCGCCGGGCGGGCCCATCATCATCGGCAGGCCGAAGGTCTCGTTGGTGTCGTGGGGCAGGATGTGGAACTTGCCCCTGGGGTCGAGGTAGATCGAGTAGTCGCTGGCGCGGACCCAGTAGCCGTCGCCGTTGATGAAGGTGGCCTCCATCGCCAGGAACTTGAGCGCGCCGTCGATGTCGAGGATCGGGCCCAGGGCCTTCTCCAGCTCCTCGGGCGGGGTCTCATTCAAGATCTTGCAGAACTTGATCAGTTCCTTCCAGGCCTTCTCGCCCTTGGTCTTCAGCTCGTACCGCTGCTTGTAGGGGGCGAGATCCTCGCCGAGATAGCGGAGGCCGCCGTCGGCGCCCGGGTTGCCGGGGACCTTCCACCTCGCCCCGACGCCCTTCTCGTCCTTGAAGTTCTCGGCCGCGAAGACCTTGTCGAACTGCTGGACGTTCGTATAAACGCCCCAGTATTCGCCGTTGATGACCACCTTGACGAAGTTCGCCTTCGGCGCGGGGAGGTAGCGGCGGGCGATGTCGAGGTAGAGGACCGCGTGCAGCAGGCTGGAGTCCTCGTGGGCGTTCAACAGGTTCAGGGTCTTGTATCCGAGCAGGCGTTGATCCGGGTTGGCGTGGTCGAGCGAGATGTTGAGCGACCGCTTCTGCCCCTCCCGGACGGTGAAGTAGCTCGACATGCCCCGGAAGTGCACGCCGACGTCCTTGTAGGTCTTGCCGTCCACGGTCAGGGTCGCGGGGACCTCGACGTCGGACTTGTAGAAGGCCGACATCTCCTGCTCCCAGTCCTTCGACTCGAAGTCGAGGAAGAGGGTGCGGACGATCGAAGTGTCGTAGAGCGACTTGCCGGGGAAAGCTTGGACGTCGGCGGGGGTCATCTTCTTGCCCGGGGAGGTCTCGACCTCCTCGCCGCCGAACATGCCCGGGGGCGGCCCGAAGCGCCGGCCCTGGCCCGCCTGCCTGGTCTGCTCGCGGGCCCGCTTGCGCTCGGCGGCGTCGAGCCGGCCGTTGCCGTCGACGTCGAAGTCCTTGACGAGCTTCCTCGCCGGCCCTCCGGGGCCGCCCATGCCGCCCGGCCCGCCGGGCCCGCCGGGGCCTCCCATGCCGCCGGGCCGGGGGAGTTTCTCATTGATCGCCTGGGCGAGCTGGTCGGTCTCGACGGGCATCCTGGCGGCGTCGCGGAGGAACGTCTCGGCGGCGTCGGCGGCCTCGTCGGGGCTCAGCTTGCCGTCCTTATTCGTATCGGCGGCGTCGAGGATCCCGGGGGCGAAGAAGGTACCGGGGCCGAACTCGCCGTCGTTCTCCTCGGGGCCGGGGCCGTCGGGGCCGGGGGGCGGGCCGATCTTCTTGTTGATCGCGCGGCCGAGCACCTGGGCGTCGATCGAACCTTTCTTGTCCTTGTCGGCGTCGGCGACGAGCTTGCGGGCGGCCTTGGCCCCCTCCTCGGGTGAGAGCTTGCCGTCGTCGTCCAGGTCGGCGACCCGGAAGATGGCCGGGGCCAGGAACATGCCCGGCCCGAAGCCTCCCGGCCCGCCGGGGCCGCCCGGACCTCCCGGGCCCTGGGGCCCGAAGCCGCCGCCCGGCGGGCCGAAGCCCGGCCCCTGGGCATTGAGGTTCGGCATGGCGGCGATCAGCCCCACGCCCAGCACCGTCACTGTCGACAGCAGCAGCAACGCCTTCGCCTTGCGAGTCATCCGCGATCCCCCCTCGAACCCGACCCTCATCCCGATCCCGCCCCGGGCCCGAAACGCGGGGGCGTCGTCATGGAGTCTTCAAACGTGCCGCCCAGGGCTTCGGAGACCGCGACCCGGGCGGAGATTGTGTAGATTCTAGGAAGACTGAGCGTCAAACGTCGTCAAGATTTGTCGGGGTCGTCGGAATTCCCGCGCGTTCGGCGATTCGGCCCGGACGGGCCCACTACCGTCGGTTGCGATGGGCGAGGGTCTCCCGACCCCGCCCCCTAGCTCGAGTCGCCGTACCTCGGGAGCGGGTCTCCAGACCCGGGAATCAGAGGCCCGGCGTCGCGAGGCCTTTCCGGATGGGTCTGGAGACCCGATCTGGTGGTGGAGTGTGGCCGGGCTTGGGGCGGGGTCGGGAGACCCTCGCCCAGCGCGGGAGACCCGCCGCTAGAGCGATTTCCCTATGAGTCTGGCGGTTGACTCTGTGGCGGTGTAGCCGCTATGGCGGAACCAGCCGGCGATGTCCTGCGGGGTGATCCGGCGGAGGGCGTCGCCCATGGCGCCGAAGAGATCGGGGACCGTCCGGACCGCCAGCTCGCGGAGGATCGCCTTGAACTTCGAGAACAGCGGCTCGATCGGGTTGAGGTCGGGGCTGTAGGGGGGCAGGTAGCGGACCTGGGCGCCGGCCGCTTCGATCAGGCGACGCACCTCGGGCGACTTGTGGCAGGAGAGGTTGTCCATCACCACGATGTCGCCCGTCCGCAGGGTCGGGGCCAGGCAGTCGCCGATGTAGGTCTCGAAGCAGGCCGAGTTGGTGGCGCCGTCTGTGGCCAGGCAGGCGGGCTGGGGGACGCCCCCCAGCCTCACGGCGGCGGTGAGGGTGATGACCTTCCAGTGTCCGTGCGGCACCGGGCCGTCCACCCGCACGCCGCTGGGGGCCCGGCCGTGGGTCCGGTCCATGGCGGTGGTGCAGCCGGTCTCGTCGAGGAAGACCAGCCGCGACGGGTCGACCCCGGCGAACTCCTCGCGCCAGGCCCGCCGCTGCTCCTTCAGCTCGGGACGGTCCTGCTCGGCCGCCCGCCGCGACTTTTTTTACGCGTGATGCCCAGGCGTTTCAGGGCCCGGAACACGACCGTGGGGCCGCAGGCGACGCCGGCGGCCGCGGCGAGTTGCTCGAGGGTGGCGTCGGAGTCGTCTCGGACGGCCTGGCGGAGCCGAGCGTCGGCCTCGGCGTCGAAGGCACGCACCCTGCCCCCGCCCCGGGGCCTGGGCTCGATCGTGCCGGCCTCGCGCCACCGCTTCATCAGCGCGCGGATCCAGGAGACGCTCACCGAGAACCGCCCGGCGATCTCCTCCCTGGTCAATTCGCCCGCCTCGCAGGCGGCGACCACGCGCTCCCTCAGGTCCATCGAATAGGCCTTCATCCCCGGTGTCCTCCTGACACCCAGGGATATCCCAGTCAACCGCCAAAATCAAAAGGAAATCGCTCTAGGCTCTTCCCGATCCGGCCGGTCGATCGCAGCGGAGCGGGTTGGGCGAAAACTCAGCGGCTCACCGGCCGTCTCGGCAAGGTCCACCAGACGGAGTCGAGGGCGGATCGGGCTTCGTCGTCGAGGGTGTAGTCGACGGCCTTGAGGGTGTCGGCCAGTTGCTCGGGGCGGCTGGCTCCGACGATGGCGGAGGTGATGCCGGGCTGGGACAGGACCCAGGCGACGCTCAACGTCGCGAGCGGGACATTCCTCGACTCGGCGTAGGCCTTGAGGGTCTCGACCGCCTCGAACTGGGCCGATTGCCAGTAGCGTTCGCGATAGAGGGCCCCGGCCTCGCCGAGGGTGAACCGCGTCCCGGGGCGCGGGGGCTCGCCCTTGGCGTACTTGCCCGTCAGCAGGCCGCCGGCCAGGGGGTTGTATGCGATCACCCCGACCCCCTGCTCCCGGCAGAGGGGCAGCAGTTCGGCCTCGATGTCCCGGTGCAGGAGGTTGTAGCGCGGCTGGAGGCACTCGTACCGGGCGAGGCCCAGGTGCTCGCTCCGGCCCAGGGCCAGGGCCAGTTGCCAGGCGGGGTAGTTCGAGCAGCCGACGTACCGGACCTTGCCCGACTTGACAAGGTCGTCGAACGCCCGCAGCGACTCGTCGATCGGGGTCTCGGGGTCGAACGAGTGGGCCTGGTAGAGGTCGATGTAGTCGGTCCGGAGGCGTTTCAGGCTCAGCTCGACCGAGCGGAGGATGTGCCGGCGCGACAGCCCCTGGTCGTTGGGGCCGTGGCCGGTGCGGATCCGGCACTTGGTGGCGAGGACGAACTCGTCGCGGCGGCCGTTGGCGGCGAACCAATCGCCGATGACCTCCTCGGTCTTGCCCGAGGTCTCGGGCGAGATCGGCAGCGGGTAGCAGTCGGCCGTGTCGATGAAGGTCACGCCCCCCTCGGCGGCGGCGTCGAGGATCGCGTGCCCGGTCGCGGCGTCCGACTGACCCGCGAAGGTCATCGTGCCCAGGCAGATCTCCGAGACCTTCAACCCCGTCCGGCCCAGTCTTCGCTGTTGCATCGGTCGCCTCGTCCCATCCCTACGATACGGGCGGATCCACCCATCCAGGGATTCGAGATTTCCCCGGTGGACTTCCGCCATCGACGTGTTAGATTTTGACTGGTCTTCTCAGTCAACCCAGACTTCCCCTTTTGAGCGGCATCATGGCGGACAACGGAGTGGGCGCGGTGAATCCCCGGTCGGTGGTCTCCGGGCTCCGCGAGGAGGCCCGGGAACTCGGGCGGATCGCGGTCCAGGAGCGCTGGGGGTTGGTGCTGACCGCGATCGGCTGGCTGCACCTGGCGGTATTCCTCTCGTCGTACGCACTGGCCCGGAGCGGGGACGAGACCCCGCTGCACTACATGGGCCCCTGGATCGGCGAAGCGGTCCTCACCGCCTGGATCCTGAGGCGCGGGCTGGTCCGCCCGGGACAGCGGACGGAGCCCTTGCCCGGCCTGTTCGCCCTGGTGGTGCGGATCTGGGTGACGTTCCTGATTGTGGCATTGAACACGGTCTCGCTCAACCGCCTGACGGGCCTGGACCACGTCTGGTTCCGCCCCGTGCTGGCGAGCCTGAGCACCTTCGCCTTCGCCATGATGGCCTGGCTGCTGCACTACGGCTTCTTCGGACCGGCGGTCCTGATGTCCCTCAGCGGCCTGTTGATGGCCCGATTCCCCGAGCACGCGTACCTGTTCTACGCCCTCGGCTGGTGGATCAGCCTCAACGGCATCGGCCTGACCCTGGAGCGGAAGCGGGAGACCGTCGGGGCCCTGGATCTGTCGAACGCAGGATGACGTCCATCGAAGGCGTGGAGTGCGGAAGCTTGCTTCCGCTAGGTTCTCGCGGAGCTTGCTCCGCGTGCCTGGCTAAAGCGTAAGGCTACAAATGAGTTACGTCGTTAGCATGCTGAACGATCGCGACGGGGAGAAAGCTCCCCTCCCCAGTGCGTAAGCAAGCGTCCGCACTCCAGGTGGTTACTTCCTCCTTGGCACCTCAACTCCGAGGGCCTGCGCCGCTTCGTTGAGGCGTTTCCAGGCGGCCTTGTTCACCTCGATGCCGGCTTCGTAAACCTGCGTGCGGCTCGCCTCCCACATCTCGGGGCGGATCAATCCGGGGGAGCCGTTCCGGGGGAGGTTCAGGCCGATCCGCTCGTGGAAGGTCGTGAGCGGTTCGAAGGCGGGGACGGCCGAGGCGACGACGAGCCAGCCGCCGGGCCCGCCGCCGAGGCCGGAGGCGACGAGGGGCAGCCAGGCCGGGGGCGGCTGGCCGGAGTCGCCGGCGAGAGTCGAGTCGATCACCACGGGCAGGCCGGCGGGGCTCGGCAGGGCCATCGACCAAGAGGGCTCGGGGCCGAGGATCGTGCCGACCAGCGGACCAAGGGCCAGGTCGGCCGAGATCGGGGCCGACGGGCCGGGGCTCGCCAGGTTCGTGATCCGGACAACCCCCATGCCGAGGTCCCGGGCCTTCTCGGCCGCGAGGTTCGCCGCGCGTTGGAGGACGATCGGAGGTAGGGCCCTTGCGGCGTCGAGCAGGGTCGTCCCGGCCCGTTCGAACCCGACCCGGCCGTCGGACTGGCCGTCGAAGTCCCCCCGGGCGAGGCGGTCGAGCCAGTCGGGGAGCGTGGCGAACCCGAACCGGCCGGCCCCGGCCTCGTCGAACCAGAGGAGGTATCGGATCACGCCGAGCGCGTGGGCGGGCGAGACCCCTCGGGCTTCGAGGAGCCGGATGGCGAACCGCCGGAGGTCGTCGAGCCGGAATCTCGCGGGCAAACTCAAGGTAGGCAGGCTCCCGGGACCGACCCGCAACAAGGTGCCGTCGCGAACTTGCGGGTCATCCCAGGTTACCGATCTTTCCTCCGGAACGGAAGATACGGAAGGGAGGTGGTTCAGGCGACGATGAGTCGCCGGGCGTTGTCCTGGCCGTCGTCGAGCCGTTCCCACTCCTTGCGGATCATGGTCAGGCCATAGGCACACATCTCGAACTGGGCGCTGAGACGCCGGAAGATCGGGCCGTCCTCGTCGTCGGATTCGAGGGTGCTGGCGAGGTAGTAGGACCGCTTGCCCTGCTCCTGGACGTTGACGAGCCGGTCGGCCCCCCGGAGCTGGAGCCTGGGCAGGGCCTCGGGGAAGACCCCGGTCCAGAAGAGGGCGAAGTCGCCGACGTGGCGGTGACATTCGCGTCGGCGGCCGGAATCGCCGGCGGCCTCGGCCTCGGCGACCATGTGGGTGACGTCTTCGATGCGGCGGCCGTTGCCGTCGCGTAGCCGCCAGAGGTCCTGGCTGGGGACGAATCGGGCCAGGAGTTCCGCGACGTACCCGACGAGGTTCGGGTCGGCGATGCCGAGTTCGGCCTCGAAGGTGAACTCGGTGATGCCGCGGAACAGGCGGAGCAGCGGATGGGAATCGGGGATCTCTCGCGCCATGAGGGTGCTCCTCACCCAGGGACACGGATGGGCCACGACGTCGGGAACCTGGGCGGACCGGGTGTCCGCCGGCGGGCCAATCTCGCAGGGCAAATGTTAGACCATGGGCGGATCCGGTCAATGCGGATCGCCCCGGGTGGGCACCGGATTCATCGGTCATTGCCAATCCATTGTCAGCCGGACTTGAACTGCCGGGTTGTGAAGACAACAATGTTGAGGACATAAAACCGAGTAGAGCAGCAAGTTTCGTCGCCCTCTCCTGTGCGTGACGAGTCGGCGAACCGGGCGGGAGCGGATCCTGGTCAAGACGCCCCTCGCCTCTCGGGGCACATCGGCCTCAGGCGCGACGTAAGATAGGCGGGAGGCTGGTTTTGCGAATCACGTTCCATGGGGCCACCAAGCAGGTCACGGGCAGCGCCCACCTGCTGGAAGTCGGCCGCCATAAGATCCTGCTCGACTGCGGGCTGTTCGACTCCGACCGCATGGATCCGGATAGCCCGAACCGGAACATGACGTTCGACCCGCGCGAGCTGGACGCCGTCATCGTCTCCCACGCCCACAACGACCACATCGGCCGGCTGCCTTGCCTCGTCCGCGCGGGCTACCCCGGGCACATCTACGTCACCCCCGCCACTGCCGACATCACGAGCATCATGCTCCGCGACAGTGCCCGGATTCAGCGCGAGGATGCCCGCAACGCCTACGGGCGCGACCCCAACAAGTCCCCCGTCGAGCCCCTCTTCGAGCTGCACGACGTCGAGGACCTGATCGACCACTTCAAGGGCATCGACTACGAGACCCCGACCGAGATCTGCCCCGGCGTCACCCTGACGTTCCAGAACTCCGGCCACATCCTCGGCGCGGCCATCGTCCAGATCGACGCGGTCGAGGACGGCGTCTCGAAGCGGTTCGTCTTCACCGGCGACCTCGGCCGGCGGGACATGGGGCTCTTGCCGAACCCCAAGATCATCAAGGACATCGACTTCCTGGTCTCCGAGAGCACCTACGGCGCCAAGGAACTCGACCCCTACGACAAGCTGATCAAGCAGCTCCACGCGATCGTCGCCCGCGCCCACCGGCTCCAATCCCGGGTGATCATCCCGGCCTTCAGCCTGGGACGGACCCAGCGGATGATCTACTGCCTCCAGGAGCTGTTCGCCGTCCACAAGGTCAAGCCCGTCCCGGTTTTCGTCGACAGCCCGCTGGCCATGCGGCTGACCGACGTCCATCGCGACTACCGCTCGGCCTACACCCCGGACGCCCAGCGGCTCATGGACCAGGATCCGACGTACTTCGGCTCGAAGTACGTTGAGTTCTGCCAGACCTGGGACGACTCCCGGCGTCTGAACTACATCCCCGGGCCGGTGATCGTCATCGCGTCATCGGGCATGTGCGAGGCCGGCCGGATCCGCCACCACCTGCGGCATTCGGTCGAGAACCCCGACAACGCCATCGTGATCGTCAGCTACCAGGCCGAGAAGACCCTGGGTCGGCAGATCGCCGACGGCGCCGAGCGGGTACAGATCCTCGACCAGTGGCTCGACCTCAACGCCGCGGTGTACGTCCTCGACGGCTTCTCCGGCCACGCCGACCGCAACGACCTGGCCTGGTGGTATCAGCAGACTGGCGGGAATATCAAGAAGGCGTTCCTCGTCCACGGCGAGATCCAGAGCATGGACGCCCTGGCCCCCCTGCTCCAGCCGCACGTGAACGAGCCGATCATCATCCCCGAACGGCTCCAGTCGTTCGAGCTGGTCTGACCCCGGTTCAGCCCTCGCCCCGCACCGCCCGGACGAACGCCTCGATGCGGTCCGGGCACTTCCGGCCCGGGGCCGTCTCGACCCCGCTGGCCACGTCGACCATCCAGGGTCGGACCCTCTCGATCCGGTCCCGGACGTTCTCGGGCGTCAGGCCCCCCGCGAGGATCAAGCGGGGGTGCGGCGGGATCTTGGCCAGGAGCGCATCCTCGATCGAGTGGCCGGTCCCGCCCTGGGAACCCGGCACATACGCATCGACGAGCACCGCGTGGAGCGGCCGGCGCATGGCATCGGCCCGCTCGATGTACTCCGACATGGCCCGGATGTCGGCCTCCTTGCCGATCCGGAACGCCCGGATCACCGGGAGGTCGGGCAGGTCGCGGAGCATCCAGACCGGCTCCTTGCCGTGGAGCTGGATAACCTGAATCCCGGCGATCTTGCAGCAGCGCGCGACCAAACCCGCGCTGAGGTCGACGAACAGCCCGACCTTGCGGGTGGTTTCCGGTAGCCCTGCTGTCAGCTCGGGGACATCATCCGGTTCCATGGACCGGGGCGAAGGCCCGTGGAAGTTGAAGCCGATCCAGTCGACCCGCAGACGCGCGCAAAGGTCCACGTGCTCCGGTTCGCGGAGCCCGCAGACCTTGATGCGTGTCCGGGTTGAGTCGTCCAAAGGGCCGGACTCAGGCGACGCCGACGCCGAGCTTGGCGAGGGCTTCCTTGAACTTCTTCTCGGTGTTGACGCCGACGAGCCGGTCCACTTCCTTGCCGCCGTGGAAGATCAGGACGGTCGGGATGGCGGAGATCCGGAGGCCGGTGGGGGTCCCCTGGTTCTCGTCGGTGTTCATCTTGCCGACGCGGACCTGTTCGCCGAGCTCGCCGGCGATCTTCTCGATGGTGGGCGCCAGCGACCGGCAGGGGCCGCACCAGGGGGCCCAGAAGTCCACGAGCACGGGGACGGGGGCTTCGAGCACTTCCGACTTCCAGTTCGCGTCGGTGAACTCCAGGACATTGCCGGCCATGAGCGGTGCCTCGTCTTCTTTCGTCAATTCTGACGTTGTGCGCGGGACTGGCCCGGGGACTGCGGACGCTCTCCGCACGAACCGGGCCCCTGCCCGCCGACAGGAGATATTATAGAGGGTATTTGCGCCAGTCAACCGACCCAGGACACCCCGGACCGCCACGACGAATGGCTTCGGAGCACCTTCCCCCATGACGCCTCCCGACCCCAAAGGCCCGCCGACCTCCCTCCTGGCCCGGTTCCAGAGCCTGGGCTGGCAGGGCTACATGCTGGCCGCCGTCCCCCTGGCCGTCCTCGGCTGGATCTTCCACTGGCATCCCGTGTTGCAATTCGTCATCGCCGGGGCCGGGATCATCCCACTCGCCGGGATGATGGGCCACGCCACCGAGCAGCTCGCCCAGCGCCTGGGGCCGGGGATCGGCGGGCTCCTCAACGCCACCTTCGGCAATGCCGCCGAGCTGATCCTGGCCTACTTCCTGCTCCGCGACGGCAAGGACGTGATGGTCAAGGCGTCCCTCACGGGCAGCATCATCGGCAACCTTCTCCTGGTTCTTGGGGCCAGCCTCCTGGCCGGCGGGATCAAGTTCCGGGTCCAGACCTTCAGCAAGGCGGCCGTCGGGTCGCTCTCCTCCCTGATGATGCTGGCCGTCGTCGGCCTGCTCGTCCCGGCCATGTTCCACTGGTCGCACCCCAAGGGGGTCAAGCCGGAGCTGGAGCACGCCCTCAGCCTGGGGGTCTCGGGCCTTTTGATCCTCGCCTATGGCCTGAGCCTGTTCTTCAGCCTCGTCACCCACAAGGACGTCTTCCGCGCTGGCGAGGAGGAGGTCGAGGACGACGGCCCGAAGGCCAGCATCAAGCGGCCGGTCATCCTCCTCCTGGTGGCGACGGCCCTGGTCGCGCTCATGTCGGAGATCCTGGTCCACGCCATCGAGCCGACCTCCGAGCTGCTCGGCCTGACCGAGGTCTTCATGGGCGTGGTCGTGGTCGCGCTGGTGGGCAATGTGGCGGAACACTCGACGGCCGTGATCGTTGCGCTCAAGAACCAGGCCGAGCTGTCGGTCGGGATTGCGCTGGGCTCGGCCCTGCAGGTGGCCCTGTTCGTGGCCCCGGTCCTGGTCTTCGCCAGCTACCTCCCGGGACGCGAGCAGCCGCTGGACCTGCTGTTCACCCCGATGGAGGTCGTGGCGGTCGTGCTGGCGGTGTTCGTGGCCAAGATGGTCTCGGAAGACGGGGAGTCGAACTGGCTGGAAGGCTCGATGCTCCTGGTCGTCTACGCCATCCTGGCCGTGGCCTTCGGGTGCCTCCCCGGCGAGCACGAGGGCAAGAATCCCTCCCCCGCGCCCCAGCCGGTGGCCCACGGGTAGCCCTTTGGGATGGGGGAGCGAAGCCGCCGCTTTCCTGAGTCGAACGCTGAACTCGACTTCGTGGGCTAACACTCCGATCGGAAAGCGGTAGCTCCGCTCCCGCACTCCAAAGAGGTGGCCATGCCGCAACTGGGCCTGTTCGATGAGCCCGAGGAACTCCCCGAGGCCGCGAGGCGGCTGGCGCCAAAGCTCCAGACGCTGGCGGACGAAGGGGTGTTCTTCGGGACCAGCTCGTGGAAGTACCCCGGCTGGGTCGGGTCGATGTATTCCCAGTCCCGGTATGTGGTTCGGGGCAAATTCTCGCAGCGGAAGTTCGACGACGAGTGCCTCTCGGAGTACGCCCGGACCTTCTCCCTGGTCGGCGGCGACTTCTCCTTCTATCAGTTCCCCTCGGACGACTACTGGGCCCGGCTGTTCGGCGAGTCGCCGTCGAGCCTGAGGTTCGCCCTCAAGGCGCCCGAGGATGTCACGGTCGCGAAGTGGCCCTCGCACGCCCGGTACGGATCGCGGGCGGGCGAGCCGAATCCGGAGTTCCTCAACCCCAAGGTCTTGCAGACGCACTTCTTGCGGAAACTCCTGCCGTACCGCGATCGCGTCGCCGTGGTGATGATCGAGTTCGGGACGATGGCCAAATCGGTCGCCGGCGGCCTGCCTGGATTCCTGGAGCTTCTGGAGCCGTTCCTGCACGGGTTGGGGCAAGAGATCCGGCTGGCGATCGAGATCCGGAACCCGGAATATCTGACCGAGGAGTACCTGCAACTCCTTTCCAAACACAACGTGGCGCACATCTTCAACGCCTGGACGAGGATGCCAACCCTGGACCAGCAGGTCGCCCTGCCCGGGATCGTCACGGCCGACTTCCTGGTCTCCCGGGCCCTCCTGACCAAGGGCCGGGCGTACGACGACGCCGTGCAGAAGTTCGAGCCCTACCGCCAAGTCCAGGAGCCCAACCCCACCGCCCGCGACGGCCTCTTCACCCTCGGAGAGATGGCCCGGAGGCGGAAGAAGCCGGCCTTCCTGCTGGTCAATAACCGCCTCGAAGGCCACGCCCCGGGAACCATCGAGGCGGTGGCGGATCAGCTCCTGGCGATCTGACCTTGGGAGTGCGGGAGCGAAGCCGCCGCGTTCCTGCAGGAAGATTGGCCGACGCCTGGGCGGATGAGAAGTCACGGCCCTCGACTCCGATTCGGTCTCCCTGTCCGAGGCGGAGGCTCTGCTTCCGCACTCCATGGGGGTACATTTTCGACGATGCCGACGTTAAAATGGGTGGGTTCTCCACCGACGGTCCTTTGCGAGGTAAGCAACGCCCGACATGGCTGATATCGCGAAACTGGCGCTCGAGGATGGGACGGTCTTCACCGGTCAGGCCTTCGGGGCGCGGGGGGAAATCGACGGCGAGGTCGTGTTCAACACGAGCATGACGGGGTATCAGGAAATCCTCACCGACCCCTCCTACCACGGCCAGATCGTGGCCATGACCTATCCCCAGATCGGCAACTACGGCATCAACGCCGAGGACGCCGAGAGCCATCGGGCATGGGTCCGGGGCTTCGTGGTCCGGGAACTCAGCCCGATCGTCAGCAACCATCGCGCGGAGGTCTCGCTCGAAGCGTACCTCGCCTCCCACAACGTGATCGGGATCGAAGGGATCGACACCCGGGCCCTCGTCCGGCACACCCGCCAGATCGGGGCCTTGAAGGGGATCCTCTCGACCACGGACCTCGACGACGCCAGGCTGGTCGCCAAGGCCAAGGCCAGCCCGGGGCTCGTCGGACGCGACCTCGCCACCGAGGTCATGCCCGAAGGCATCACCACCTGGGAGCCCGGCTTCGAGAGCCGGTTCGTGGAGCCCCGGGGCGGTGCGAAGTCGGACGACGGCCGGCCGCACGTCGTGGCGATGGACTTCGGCATGAAGTGGAACATCCCCCGGCACCTCGTCGAGTCCGGCTGCCGGGTCACCGTGGTCCCCGGCTCGACCCCCGCCGAGACAATCCTCGACCTCAAGCCCGACGGCGTCTTCATCTCCAACGGCCCCGGCGACCCCGCCGCCCTCGTCGGCCCGACGAGGACCTTGCAGGCCCTCATCAAGCGGGCCGCCGAGAAGGACGGGGTGCCGATCTTCGGCATCTGCCTCGGCCACCAGTTGCTCGGCCAGGCGTTCGGGGCGAAGACCTTCAAGCTCAAGTTCGGCCACCGCGGGGCGAATCACCCGGTCCGGAACGAGCGGACGGGCAAGGTCGAGATCACGACCCAGAACCACGGGTTCGCGGTCGACGCCGCCACCCTGCCGCCCGACGTCGAGGCCAGCCACGTCAACCTCAACGACATGACCCTGGAAGGGTTGCGGCACAAGACCCTCCCGGTCATGGCCGTCCAGTATCACCCCGAGGCCTCCGCCGGCCCGCACGACTCGGCCTACCTGTTCGACGATTTCCGGCGCGAGATCGAGATCCACACCTCAGGCAAGAAAGCCCCGGCTTTCTGACGGAAAGTGTTGCGGATCCCGAACAGTCCAACCCGCCCGCCGTCTTGCCACGTCCGGTTCACTTGACGTGGCAAAGTGACTCAAGTACCTTGAACCGTGGAAGCCCGGCGGGTCGCCCGATTTGGCGGCCCCCGGATCGCTTCCCCCCGGATGGGGCGCCGGTGACGGCCCCGGCGGGGTCCGTTGGGAGATGTCTCGCCGTGGCTTCAACGTGCGTGGTCGGACTTCAGTGGGGCGACGAGGCCAAGGGCAAGATCGTGGACTGGCTCTGCGACCGGCACGACGTCGTCGTCCGGTATCAGGGCGGGGCCAACGCCGGCCACACGGTCGTCGCCGAGGGCACGACGTATAAGCTGTCGCTCATCCCCACCGGGATCCTCCGCCCCGGCATCGCCTGCATCATCGGCAACGGCGTGGTCATCCACCCCCCCGCCCTGCTGAGGGAAGCCGAGACCCTCGCGGCGCAGGGCGTCGACATGACCGGCCGCCTCTTCGTGAGCGACCGGGCCCACGTGATCCTCCCCTACCACCTCGCCGAGGAGCGCCTCACCGAGGAATCGGCCTCCGCCGCCGACCACCTCGGGACCACCCGGCGCGGGATCGGCCCCTGCTACCGCGACAAGGTCGGCCGGGTCCACGGCGTCCGGGTCGGCGACCTCTACCACCCCGACCGCTTCCGGGAGCACCTCGCCCGGATCGTCGCCTACAAGAACCGGCTGCTGGGCGCGATGCTCCCCGACTACGAGCCCCTGGCCGCCGGCGACGTGGCCGACGAGTACCTCGCCCTGGCCGAACGGCTCCGGCCGTTCGTCAAGGACACCAGCGTCTACCTCCACGAGGCCATCCGGGCCGGCAAGCGGCTGCTGTTCGAGGGGGCCCAGGGCTCGTTGCTCGACATTGACCACGGCTCCTACCCGTACGTGACCAGCTCGAACTCCAGCGCCGCCGGGATCGCGGCCGGCTCGGGCGTGCCGACCCGGCACATCGACCGCTGGATCGGGATCGTTAAGGCGTACACCACCCGCGTCGGCGGCGGCCCCTTCCCGACCGAGCAGGACAACGAGATCGGCGAGCGGATCCGCAAGGTCGGCCGCGAGTACGGCACCGTCACCGGCCGCCCCCGGCGCTGCGGCTGGTTCGACGCCGTCGCTGTGCGGCACTCGGCCCGGGTCTCGGGCTCGACCGAGGTCGCGGTCATGCTGCTGGATGTCCTCTCGGGCCACGAGACGATCCAGGTCGGGATCGGCTACGAGACGGCCGACGGGCGGGAGGTCCGCGACTTCCCGGGTCACCTGGCGGACCTCGAGAACTGCCGGCCGATCTACAGGACGATGCCCGGCTGGTCGGAAGACATCACCGGCTGCCGGACCTGGGAGTCGCTCCCCCAGGCGGCGCGGAATTACGTGGACTTCCTGGCCGAGCAGATCGGCGTGCCGGTCGCGACGGTGTCGGTCGGGCCGGAGCGGACCCAGACGATCCTTCGGAATCCCGATTCGGGGGCACTCTCGCGATGATCACCGAGGAAGGGCTGGCCAGGATCCGGGCCGTCGGCCTCACGCCCGAGCAGCTCCCGAGGCATGTCGCCATCATCATGGATGGCAACGGCCGATGGGCCCAGCGCAAGGGCCTGCCGCGGATCGCCGGCCACCGCCGGGGGATCCAGAGCGTGCGGTCGATCGTCGAGGAGGGCTGCCGCCTCGGCCTGGAGCAGGTCACGCTCTACTGCCTGTCGGTCGAGAACTGGAAGCGGCCCGAGCGCGAGCTGAGGTTCCTGTTCCGGCTGCTCCGGCACTTCCTCAAGGCCGAGCGCGACGAGCTGATGGAGCAGAAGGTCAAGCTCCGGATGATCGGCCGGCGCGAGGGGTTGCCGGCGGAAGTCCTCCGCGAGCTGGACCGGACCATCGACATGACGGCCGAGAACGAGGGGATGACCCTCTGCCTGGCGATCAACTACGGCGGCCGGACCGAGATCGCCGACGGCATGCGGCAGATGGCCCTGGACGTGAAGGCCGGCCGGCTCGACCCCCAGACGGTGGACGAGTCGACGATCGAACGCTATCTTTCGACGGCGGGCATGCCCGAGCCGGACCTCCTCGTCCGCACCGCCGGCGAGATGCGCCTGAGCAACTTCCTGCTCTGGCAGGTCTCGTACGCCGAGCTTTACGTGACCGAGACGCTCTGGCCCGACTTCCGGGGCGACGACCTCCTGGCCGCGTGCCGGGCGTTCGGCGGCCGGCAGCGGAAGTTCGGCGGCCTGATCCAGCCGGAGCCGGTCGAGACGGCTCGTTGACGGGTGACGGGTGACGGGTGATGGGTCAACGGAGGGAAGACTCTTTCATCCTCACCGACGATCCTCACCCATGGCCCAAGACCCATCATCCATCCCTGATCCTCGCCCCATCGAGCACACGCGCCCAGGACCGAATCGAACATGCTTTCCACTCGCCTGGCGATGGGGCTGTCGCTCGTCGCCGTGCTGCTCTTGATCCTGGGGCTCGACGAGTATCTCGCGCCCTGGTTCCCGCTCTGGTTCGCGGCCTCGATGTTCGTCATGGGCTCGTGCGCCCAGGAGCTGGTCTCGCTCCTGAAGCACACGAGCGCGAAGCCCGCGGGCAACACCGTCTTCGGCGGGGCGATCGCGCTGGTGATCGCCAACTGGGCCCCTCATATCGTCGAGTACTGGGCCAAGAGCGACCCGAACCGGATCTCGAACGACTTCGAGCTGGCGGCCTCCTTGCACGTCATGGCCTGGCCCTTCTGGGCGTTCGCGGCCATCGTGATGCTTGCGTTCGTGGTCGAGAGCATCCAGTTCGAGAAGCCCGGCCAGACCATGGCGACGATCGCCGGGACGGTCCTGGCCGTGGCGTACGTCGGGGTGCTCGGCAGCTTCATCATCCAGATGCGCTGGTTCGACGGCCCGTACCACGGGCTGCCGCTCCTGGCGTTGCTGGTCGCCACGGCCAAGGGGGCCGACACCGGGGCGTACACCTTCGGCCGGCTGTTCGGCAAGCACAAGCTGTGGCCGAAGCTGAGCCCGAACAAGACGATCGAGGGAGCCCTCGGCGGCCTGCTGTTCGGGGTCCTCGCGGCGATCCTGGTCACGGCGGTGACCCGCTACCTGCTCAAGTCCCCCTGCCTCACCTGGGGCGGGGCCGTGGGCTTCGGCCTGATCGTCGGTCCGGTCGCCCAGCTCGGCGACCTGATGGAGTCGATGATCAAGCGAGACTGCGTCCAGAAGGACGCGTCGAGCGCCGTCCCGGGCTTCGGGGGCGTGCTCGACGTCCTCGACTCGCTCCTGTTCGCCGGCCCGGTGGCCTACGGCTACTGGATCTGGATCGGCCCGAATTGACCTGCGGGCAGCGGCAACGCCCGGTCGAAGGCGCGGAGTGCGGAAGCTTGCTTCCGCTCAATTCTCGCGAAGCTTGCTCTGCGTGCGAGGCTCGCCAGCGGCCGGGTTTGCTCGTCGCTCTTTCCTGCTCGAGTCGGCCAAGCTCACTGGGAGCAAGGTCCCCTACCCGGAGCGGAAGCAGGCTTCCGCACTCCGGGTGGTTGAGACCACAAAGGGATCACATCGCGGCGAGGAGGCCGTGGAGGTAGCCGATGCTCTCGGCGACTCCGGCGAGGGGGTCCTTCATGTCCTTCTCGTACTCCAGGCCGACGTGGTAGGCGTACTTGGTGTCCAGCAGGGCCTGGAGGATGGCCTTGAGGTCGAGGACGCCCCGGCCGAGTTCGACGGGCTTCGAGTTGCCCGAGGCGGCGGCGATGTCCTTGATGTGCAGGTCGTAGAGCCTCGGGGCGCAGGTGCGGATGGCCTTCGCCGGGTCGACGCCGCAGCGGGCGGTGTGTCCGACGTCGATGCAAACGCCGATGCGTTCGTCGAGCTTCTGGATCGCCTCGAACACGCCCAGGGGCGACGGCCAGACCTTGTCCTCGGGCCCGTGGTTGTGGATCGCCAGCTTGATGTCGTAGGTCTTCACCAGGCCGTCGAGGGCCGGCAACGACTCCGGCGTCGGCTTGCAGACGATCACCGGCAGGCCGCAATCCTTGGCATACTCGAATGCGTTCTTGAGGTCGGCCGCGTTGTCGTTCATGCCGACCACGCCGCAGCTGATCGGCGTGATGCCGGCCGCCTGGAACTTCGCCACGACCGCCTTGCGCTGCTCGGCCGTGCTCTTGAGGGCCAGGTGGGCGTCCTTGATTGAGGCGTACTTCACGCCGACCCGCTTGATCCCGGCGACCGTCTCGTCCAGCGGCAGGCGGCTGAACGTGTAGGTCGCGACCCCCATCTTGAGCCCACGCCAGGTGTCGGCGGCCGGGGCGGGGGCGGCCGAGAGGCCCCGGGGCAGGAACGCGGTCGAGCCGGCGGCGAGGCCGGCGAGGAGGAGTTGGCGGCGGGAGAGGATCGATTCGGGCATGGGGAGATCCTGCTGGAGTGTAGAGGGTGCGCCGCGACGCCTACCCGCGTCCAGCGCATCTGCGATGGAGCCCGGGCGCGCGGGCGGTTCGAGGTGTCGTCCGCCCCCGTCGGTGCGGTGGACTACTTGCCCTTGGATCGCTTGGTGGTCGGGACGTCCTCCTCGGCGAGGTAGAGGACGCGGCCGCAGGTCATGCAGAAGGTGATGTTATTGGCGTTGATGAGTTCATTCATCATCTGCGCCGTGATCGAGACGAAGCAGCCGCTGCAGGCGCCGGACTCGACCGAGGCCAGGGCCTCGGCGCCGCGGTGCTTGACGACGCGGACGTACTGGGCGCGGAAGTCCTCGGGGATGACCCCTTCGGCGTCGATGATGGCCTTCTCCAGCTCGGCGAGCTGGGCCTTCTGGGCGGCGGCGTTGGAGTCGATCTCGGCCTTGAACCTGGCGACCTCGTCGGCGAAGGCCTTGACCTCGGCCTCCATGGCGGCGAGGGCCTTGGTCTTCTCATCGACCTTGTCCATGCCTTCGAGGATGTTCCCCTCGGTGTTCTCGATCGACTTGTTGTCGTGGGCGATCTGGTTCTGGATCGCCTTGTACTCGTCGTTCTTGCGGGCGAGGTTGAGCTTGACCTTGAGGTCGTCGACCTTGGTCTGCTGGCCCTGGAGGGTGGTCTCGGACTTCTTGAGCTGGACCTTCTCGTCCTGGAGCGCCTTCTTGGCGGCCTCGAGCGCGGCCTGCTTGGTGGCGAGCGCGGCCTGACGCGCGGCGAGGGTCTTGGGGCCCGAGCTGAGGCGGTCGCGGAGGGCCTTGGCGCGCTGGTGGAGCCCGTGCAGTTCGCGGAGCGAGGTGGCGGTCGCGGACATCGGGTGGTCGACTCCTGGAGGAGGCCCGGTCGATGGGCCGGGGACGTCGACGTCCCCCGGGCGAGACGGGACCGGGTGCCTTTGGGATTCCGAGCGAGGGTCGCGTCCGGCGGGGGTGCGTCGGGGTGCCGGGCGCGTCGAGGTGTGCGGTGTTTCGCGACAGCGTAGCCGTCGCGCGGGGGGAGGGGAAACAAAAAAACCGCCGGTCGCCTCGGGGGCGGCCGGCGGTCTTAGGTTGAGATCAACCTGTACTCTCAAGGAAGCCTTCGAGCTGTCGGCTCCGGACCGGATGCTGGAGCTTCCGGACCGCCTTGGCCTCGATCTGCCGGACACGCTCTCGCGTGACCTTGAAGATCCGGCCGACCTCCTCCAGGGTGTAGGTGTAGCCGTCGCCCAGGCCGTAGCGGAGCTTGATGATCTCCCGCTCGCGGTACGTCAGCGTCTTGAGGACGCTGTCGATCTTCTCCTTGAGCATCTCCTGCGTGGCGGCGTTGATCGGGCTCTCCGCGGCCTCATCCTCGATGAAGTCGCCGAAGTAGCTGTCCTCGCTCTCGCCGACCGGGCGGTCGAGGGAGATCGGATGCCGGGAGATTTTCATCACCCGGCGCGTCTCCTCGATGGAGATGTTCGCGGCCTTGGCCGTCTCCTCGATGGTCGGCTCGCGGCCCTTCTCCTGGAGGAGCTTCTTGGAGACGTTCCGGAGCTTGGACATCGTCTCGATCATGTGGACCGGGATGCGGATGGTCCGGGCCTGATCGGCGATGGCGCGGGTGATCGCCTGGCGGATCCACCAGGTCGCGTAGGTGCTGAACTTGTAGCCGCGGCGGTACTCGTACTTGTCCACCGCCCGCATCAGGCCGGTGTTGCCTTCCTGGATGAGGTCGAGGAAGGAGAGCCCGCGGTTGCGGTACTTCTTGGCGATCGAGACCACGAGGCGGAGGTTGCCGCCGGACAGCTCGCGCTTGGCCTGCTCGTACTCGCGGAACCGGCTGTTCATGGCCTCGACCCGGCGCTCGAGGCTCCGGGGGGTCTCGAGGGTCATGAGCATCAGGTCTTTGAGCTCCTTCTTCAGGTTGGCGCGGTCCTCCTTGGCGACGGAGTGGCCGGCCTTCTCCTGGATCCGGAGCCGGACCAGCTCGCTCATCCGCGAGGCGACCTGTTCGAGCCGCTTCATGAGCGGCTGGACCTTCTGGGTCCGGATCGACAGCTCCTCGACGAGGGTGACCGCCTTGCGCCTGCGGCTGCGGAGCCCGGTCTTGAACCCCTGGCCGATCCGGCCCACGCCCTTGGAGCGGATGTACGACCGGAAGTCGCGGTCGTTGCACTCCATGAGGTGGTTGAGGGTGACCAGGTTATGCGGCATGCGCCCGAGGATCTGGTCCTTCTCGAGGTTCTCGGTGACCGAGACCTTGACGGTGCGGTCGAAGGGGAGTTCCCCCTCGTTCACCTTCTTGAGGACGTCGACCACGAGCCGCAGCGCGTAGTCGCATTCGAGGACCTTGCGGCGGAACCGCTTGCGGGTGATCTCGATCTTCTTGGCCAGGTTGATTTCCTGGTCGCGGGTCAGCAGCGGGATCTCGCCCATCTGGGTGAGATACATGCGGACGGGGTCGTCGATCCGCCGGGAGATCTCGTCGAGATCCTCGGGCGTGAGTTCGCCGTCCTCGTCGTCGTCGACCGGCTCCTCGACCAGATCCTCGGGCTCGTCGTCGAGGTCGCCGGAGGCGAGCAGGCGCGCCTCGGCCTCGTCCTCGTTGATGAGTTCGATGCCCATCTCGTCGAGGGATTCGAGCAGCCCGCTGATCTTCTCGGGGCTGCTCGCCTCATCCGGGAGGTAGTCATTGACCTGGTCGAACGTCAGGAAGCCGCGGCGCTTGCCCAGCTCGAGGAGCGTCTTGAGGCCCTCGTCCATCTTTTCCATCCACAAACCTCCCTCGGCACGACGGGTCAGGACGCGTTGGCTTTCTTCGTGTCCGGCCGCTGGTGGAGTAGTCGGTGTTCTTCGAGGAGCAGGGCCCGATAGGTATCAGGCTCGGCGTTGCGATCGATCTCGCTCAGGGCGGAGCGGATGTCCCTGAGGCGCTCCTGTCGCTCGCGGTCGGCCAACCGGGTGAGGACTCCGGACAGCCGCGCCTCGAGGGTCGCCGGCCGGGTCGTTTCGGTGAGCTTGGCCTTGTCGATCGGCAGGAGCAATCCGGCCGCAAGCGATCGTTCCCCGTCATCGAGCCGGTAGAAGACCCGGTCCGATGTGGGTTCGATGCCTTCGCCGTACAGGTCGTAGCAGGCGCGGAGGATCGCACGCAGCGGGGCGTCGCGCAAATTGGCGACCGTCACCCGGGTGATCAACCGGCCCACCACGGCGGGTTCGTTCAGGAGAATCTGCACCAGCTCGCGATCGATCGGATCGAGTTCGGAGACCCGGATCGCGGGGCGGTTGTTCGGGAGCGGGGCGGTCTCGGCCGCGTCGGGCGAGCGGACGGGGGTCGGCACCACCGCCGCCGACGCGCCGTCGCCCCCCATCCAGGGGGCCGAGGGGGCCGGGGCCGCGACCTCTGGGCTCAGAGAAATCGGGGCGATGACGGGGCGGGACTGCTGCTCGCGCTGGATCTGGCCGAGCCTACGCTTCAAGTCGGAAACGGGGATCGCCAGGCGTCGTGACAAGCTGTCGAGGGCCTTGGCGACCTTCAAATCGATGGTGCTGCCGGGACGCCTCGGGATGTGCCCGAGCAGTGACAGGACCGCCTCCGACGCCAGGCGCGAGCCCTCGATCGAGTTGAGGTCGAAACGCGACGACGCCCGCTCGATCGCGAACGCCAGCGGGTCCACCGCCGCCTCCAGCAGCCCGCGGAACGGCCCCGCCCCCTCCCGCAGGAGGAAGTCGCAGGGGTCCAGGTCGTCGGGCAGGGTCAGCACGCGCACATCGACTTCATTGCTGAGGAACATCTGGAGCGAACGGTCGGCCGCCTTCTGCCCCGCCTCGTCGCCGTCGAAGATCAGGATCACCCGGTCCGTCAGCCGACGGAGCTGGATGATGTGATCATCCCCGAGCGCGGTCCCGAGCGTGCCGACGACGTTCCGCAGCCCCACCTGGTGGGCCGCGATCACGTCGGTGTAGCCCTCGACCACCGCGACCCACCCCGCGTCGCGGGCGGCGGGCCGCGCCAGGTCGGATCCGTAGAGCAGCTTGCGCTTCTGGAAGATCACCGTCTCGGACGAGTTCAGATACTTAGCGACACCCTTGCCGGCGTCGGCGAATTTTTTCTCCGAATCGGGCAGGATCCGGCCGCCGAACCCCAGGGTCCGGCCCCGGCCGTCGTGGATCGGGAAGATCAGGCGGCCGCGGAACCGCTCGCGGGGGACCGGGCGGTCGGGGGTCCGCACCACCAGGCCCGCTTTTTCGAGCACGTCGATCCCGAACCCCTTGCGCCGCGCCCGGGTCGTGAGCCAGTCGCGCTCCTCGGGGGCGTAGCCGATCCGGAACCGCTCGACGCTCTCCTCATTCAGGCCGCGATCGGAGACATAGCCGCGGGGCTGGTCGAACGCGTGGTAGGCCTCGATGAACGCCGACTCCGCCCAGGCGTTGACCGCCATCAGGTCGGCCTTCGACGGCCCGGCGGGCGACGCGTGGGCGTCGGCCGTGGGCCTTTCAAGGACGATACCGGCGCGGTCGGCCAACATGCGGAGAGCCTCGGGGAAGTCGACGCGCTCGTATGCCTTCACGAAGTCGAAGATGTCGCCGCCCGCCTCGCAGACCCAGCACTTGTACGATTGGCGGTCCGGGTTCAGCTCCATCGACGGGTTGTGGTCGTCGTGGAACGGGCAGAGCGCCTTGAATTTGTTGCCGGCGCGGTGCACCGGCAAATATTCACTCACCAGGGTGACAATCGGGATGGCTTGCTTGATCGCGGCGAGCGTGGCTTCGGAGTGGCGGGGCACCGGGAGCTCCTGAACGGTGAGGTCTCAGGCCCGGGACCGGGCTGCAGGTTCCGCGAGCGGTCGCCTCGGTCGATCGCACGAGATCCGGCGTGCCCTGCCCATTTCCATCCGCGGGGCGGCGTCAGGGGAAGTATACCCCTCACCGGATCGGGGTCAAGTTTTTCGATGGGTCGGCCGACGACCGGGCCTGGCCTCTAAATTGCCATCGAGGGACGACTTAGAGAGATTCGTCCCCGCCGATCCCCCGACTCCAGGGTTTTGGGCCGCCACCAGCCCATTGACAACGCCCCTCCGACCGTTCCCGCGAACGGAACCGAACCTTTCGGCCCTATCACGACTTAGACACTGTGAATTTTCGTAGAAGGAGTGTCCCGCAAACCAGGTGTCCAAGTCAAGGGGTCGGGATTTCCCATTCACCCCCGCCATGGGCTTCCGCCGCGTCCACGCCGACGGATTCGCGCGACGCGCCTTGACCCGGTACGGATCGGCCCGTAATATCCCGCGAGGTTAATTCACCGAACGGTAAATCAACATGGCGACCGACACCCTGAGCCTGACCTTCGCCGCCCTGGCGGACCCGACCCGCCGGGCGATCCTGGCCCGGTTGTCCGAGGGGGAGGCGTCCGTCAAGGAGCTGGGCGCGCCCTTCGACATGAGCCCGCCGGCGATCACCAAGCATTTGAAGGTGTTGCAGAGGGCCGGGCTCGTGACCCAGGGGCGACGCGCCCAGTGGCGGCCCTGCCGGATCGAGCCCGCACCGCTGAAGGAGGCCGCCGACTGGATGGCCCCCTACCGCCGGCTCTGGGAGCGACGGCTCGACCGGCTCGATGCCTTCCTCCAGTCCCCCTCCCCCGAGGAGACCGACGCATGAGCGAGATCGGAACGGAATTCGTCCTGGAACGGACCTTCGACGCCCCCCGAGACCGGGTCTTCCGCGCCTGGACGTCGGCCGAGGACCTCTCGCGGTGGTTCGGTCCGAAGGGGTTCACGATGCTGCGCTGCGAGATGGACCTCCGGCCCGGCGGGGTCTTCCACTATGGGATGACGTCGCCCCAGGGCCAGGTGATGTGGGGCAAGTGGGTCTTCCGCGAGGTGACGCCGCCGGAGCGGATCGTGTTCGTCGCGTCGTTCTCCGACGAGCTGGCCGGGATCGTCCGGCACCCGATGGCCCCGACCTGGCCCGCCGAGGTCCTCTCGACGGTCGAGTTCTCCGAGCCGTCCCCCGGCCGGACGACCCTGACCATGCGGGCCCTCCCGATCAACGCCAACGCCGAGGAGCGGGCGCTCTTCGAAAACGCCTTCGAAGGCATGACCGCCGGCTGGGGCGGCACGCTGGCGCAGCTGGAGGCGTTCCTGTCGGAGGCCTGATTTGGAAGTGCGGGAGCGGAGCTGACGCTTTCCATGCGGAGGAAATCGCCGGTGTGCGAGGCACTGTGAAGGTTCAGGTGCCTCGACATCGGCGAGCCGTCGTCAGGAAAGCGGCGGCCGGACCGCCGCACTCCGAAGGGGTTACCGCTGCGAGCCGATGGTGCTCACATTGAGGAAGATGATCCGCCCGCCGGGGAGCTGGATGCCGAGCGGGACGCCGTCGGCGGCGTTGTAGCGGTGGATCAGTTGATCATATTCCGCCTTGGTCTTCACAGGGCGGCGGCCGACGGAGGCGATCCGAGAGCCGACCCGGAGCCCGCTGCGCTCGGCGGGGCTGCCGGGCTCGACGCGTGAGACGAACAGGCCGCCGCCGCGATCGGCGGGGGCGTCCTGCACTTCGAACCCGAGGTAGGCCACGACGGGCGTCTCGGGGAGTTCGGCGATCGTGACCTCGACGGCCTGCGTCTTGCCGTCGCGGAGGTAGCCGATCTCGACCTTCGAGCCGACCTCCAGCGTCGAGGTGAGGTTCCGCAACGCCGAGGGGTCCTTGACGGGATTGCCGGCGATCGAGACGAGGACGTCGCCGGCCTTGAGACCTCCCTTGGCGGCGGGGCTCTCGGGCAGGACATTCGTGACGATGGCCCCCTCGGCGTTCTGGACGCCGAACTCCTTGGCGAGCGCGGAGTTCAGTTCCTGCGACATGACCCCGAGGAACCCGCGCGTGACCTTCCCGTTCTGGATCAACTGGTCGACGATCTTCCGGGCGAGCCGGGAGGAGATGGCCAGGCCGATGCCCTGGGAGCCGCCGGACTCGGAGAAGATGGCGGTGTTGATGCCGATGACCTTCCCCTGGAGGCTGATGAGCGGGCCGCCGGAGTTGCCGGGATTGATCGCGGCGTCGGTCTGGATGAAGTCCTGGTAGTTGTCGCCCATGATCGGCAGGGGCAAGTTCCCTCGCGACGTGGCCGAGACGATGCCGGCGGTGACCGAACGGTCGAGCCCGAAGGGGCTGCCGATGGCGAGGACCCAGTCGCCGATGTCGACCTTGTCGGAGTCGCCCCAGTCGGCCTGGGAGGGGAGGACGCCCTTGACCTTGAGCACGGCGAGGTCGGTCTTGGGGTCGCCGCCGACGAGTTCGGCCGCCATGTCGGTGATCCGGCCGACGCGGATGGTGATGATGTCGGCATCCTTGACGACGTGATTGTTCGTGACGATGTAGCCCCGGGCCCGGTCGATGACGACGCCCGAGCCGAGGTTCTCGCTGCGGGGCTGGTCGCCGTAGCCGCCGCCGGAGGTCCGGATGTGGACCACGGCGGGCGCGACGGCGTTGGTGGCGAGCCGGAAGAGTTCGCTGGCGCGGGCCAGGACCCCTTCCTTGTCGAGCTTCTCCAGCGCCTCGACCGACGCCCGGGCTCGGCCGGACTCGTAGGCGTAGCCGAGGCGTTCGAGCAGGAACGGGATGCCGTAGACGATGCCGGTGATCAGGACGAGGGTGACGAAGACGTAGAGGAATCCGCTCCGGATGGGGGGGGGTCGTCGGCCTGGGCGGGGGTTCGTCGAGCGGGAATTCCGGCAGGTCGGACGAGGCCATCGTGGCAGGACTCCGGGGGCGATTCGGATGCGCGGATGAGGCCGCCGATCGGCGGAAAATGACCCGACTAGCGTATGCGACCGGGGGGGTCGAAATCAACCGAAGCGTCGATTTCGCCTACCGTTCGGGTCGGAGAAGGGGCGATCTGTCGCGGGGCGGCCACATCAACTTACGCCAGCGACTTGCCAAGGGTTCGCCCGGCGGGTTAGCCTTGAGATCGAGCGACGAGGCGGGGGTGGATCGACCCTCGCGCGGAGGATGGCGGGGCCCGTTTCCCCGCCGGATCCGGGTCGTCGCTCGGGGAAAGGAGGCCAGCATGTCCGCCGAGATCGCCATCCCGGGCACCCCGCCGCAGGCCCAGCCGTCAGAGGACTCGGCCCCGTACCCGAACCCCCGGGGGGACGGCAACGAGGTCCAGTCGTACCTCAGGCGGATCCACGAGGGGGACGAGCAGGCCGCCCGGGAACTCCTCACCCGCTACGAGGGCGAGGTCCGTCTGGTCGTGCGACGGCAACTCCCGCGCCTCCTGCGATCGCGGTTCGACTCGCTCGATTTCCTCCAGAGCGTCTGGGGGAGCTTCTTCCACCGGATCCGGACCTCGCCGACCCAGTTCGAGGACGGCCGGCACCTTGTCGCGTTCCTGGCCCGGGCCGCGAAGAACAAGGTGATCGACGAGTACCGCAAGGCCGGCAGCCAGAAGCAGGACATGCGTCGCGAGGAGCCCCTCTGGGCCGACGGCGACCGCCCCCGCGAGCTGCCCGCCGAGCTCGAGACGGCCAGCCAGCTCGCCGAGGCCCGCGAGGCCTTCGGTCAGCTCCGCGAGCTGGTGCCGGAAGAGCGCCGGACGGTCATCGAGCTCAAGGCCGAGGGCCTCTCCAGCAAGGAGATCGGCCAGAAGCTCGGCATCAGCGAGCGGACGGTGCAGCGCGTCCTCGAGGACCTGAGGCGCAAGGTGTTCACGGAGGAATGACCGGAGCATGGGCCCCACCGCGTCGTCGTCGCCCCGGACCTGGGAGGTCGCCGCTTCCCCGGGCGCGACCAGCATCGCCCGCCGCTATGAGACCGCCTGGCGATCGGCGACGCCGGCCCAAAGGCCCGATCCGTCCTCGTATTACCCGGAACCCGACGCGCCCGAGTTCGCCGCCGTCCGGCTGGCCGTGCTCCGGTCCGACATCGGCCTGAAGTACGAGGCGGCCGAACCGATCCAGGTCGAGTGCTACATCGAGCGCGACCCGACCCTGGACCCCGACTCGATCGTCGCCCTCCTCTATGAGGAATTCTGCCTCCGCGAGGAGTTCGGCGACGCCCCGGTGCCGATCGAGTACGAGGAGCGGTTCCCCCACCTGGTCGACCGCCTCCGCCGGGTGTTCGACATCCATGACCTGATCGGCTCCGGCTCCACCGCCGACTGGGAGCCCGACGAGCCCGCCCCCCTGCCCTTCCCCGAGGCGGGCCAGACGATCGCCGGCTTCCGGCTGGTCGAGGAACTCGGGCGCGGGGCCTTCGCCCGGGTCTTCCTGGCCCAGGAGCGACAGCTCGCCGACCGACCGGTGGCCCTGAAGGTTGCGCGTCACGGCTCGCGCGAGCCCGAGACGCTCGCGCGGCTCCAGCACACCCACATCGTCCCCGTCTACTCCTACCGGACGGACCCGGCGACCGACCTGCACCTGCTGTGCATGCCGTATTTCGGCCGGGTCACGCTGGCCCGCTTGCTCGAAGACGCCCGCGCCGGCGTCGCGCGGAGCGGGGCCGACCTGCTCGCCGTGCTCGATCGGCTCGACCCGCCGTCGGCCGGGGCGCTGGCCTCGTCGGCCCGCTCGACGCTCGCGGCCTTGCCGTTCTCCCGCGCGATGGCGTGGTGGGGGGCGAGGATGGCCGAGGCGCTGGCCTACGCGCACGACCGGGGCGTCTTGCACCGGGACGTGAAGCCGTCGAACGTCCTGCTGACGTCCGACGGCCTGCCGATGCTCCTCGACTTCAACCTCGCCAAGGATCGCCCCGAGGCCGAGGATGGGATCGTCTCCCCGTCCAACGAGGGTCACGGCGGCACGCTCGGCTACATGTCGCCCGAGCACCTGGACGCGATGATCCGGGGCCAGGGAGACACCGCGCCCGTCGATCGCCGCTCGGATGTGTACTCGCTCGGAATCCTCCTCCATGAAGCCCTCGCCGGCAGGCGGCCCTTCCCCGCGCCGGTGGGGGCGAGTTCGGTCGCCGACGCCTTGAACCGGGCGGCGGACGCCAGGAGAAAGGGCGCGCCGCCGCTACGGGACGAGCACCCGGAAATCCCGGTCGCGCTCGACGTGGTCGTGGGCCGCTGCCTCGATCCCGACCCGGCCTGGCGATATCAGTCGGCCGCCGAGTTGGCGACCGACCTTCAAGCCGTGGCCGACGACGCCGCGCTCCGGTTCGCCCGCGAGCCCCTGCCCAGCCGGGTCGTCCGGGCCTGCCGCCGGAACCGTAAGCGCATCGCCCTGCTCGTCCCGGTCGCCCTGGCCTGCCTCGGGTTCGGGGTGGCCTATGCGCAGAACCGCAACGAGCTGAGGCGGATCGACGAGCAGTCCTCCAGGCTGATCGACGAAGGACGGCTGGCGATGGAGCGGGGCGACTTCGTGGTCGCGGCGAACCAGTTCCGTGCCGCCACGCACGTGCTCAACGGGACGAGAGGGTTCGAAGACCGGCTGAGGGACTCCCGGATCCGCACCCGGGAGGCCGAGTCGCAGGAGCGGATCCGCATCGAGGCCGACGCGTTCTCGCGCGAGGCAAGGGACCTCCGGCTCCGGCTGATCGGGGCCATCGGCGGCGATTCGGATCTCGACGAGGATCTGGAGAAGGCGTTCAAGCGGTTCGGCGTGCTGGCTGGCGAGATGGCCTGGAGCGAGTCGCCGGTGCTCGACACGCTGGACCGAAACCGCCGCGAGAGGCTCGAGACCGAGATCGACGAACTCCTGTTCCTCCGCGTGGCGATGCTCGACCCCAAGTCCGACCGGCACGTGTCGCGGGCGCTCGACCTCTGCGAGCGGGCCCTGCCGGACTCGAAGGCTCGGACCGCGTGGCAGGCGTTGCGGAAGCGGTTCCTCAAAGGGGGGGCCGAGCTGAGCCGCCCCGGTTCGGCCTGGGACGATCGATCGGCCCGATCGTGCGCGGCCTGGGGGATCCTTCTCGACCGCGAAGGCCAGACGGTCGAGGCCCGGACCTGGCTCGCCCGCGCCACCGAACTCGCCCCGGCCGACGAGTGGTACCACGAATACGCCGCGTCCCTGTTCGCCCGCACCGGCGAGAACGACCGGGCCCTGCACCACTACGACGCCGCCGTCATGCTCCGCTCGAACGACCCGCGCCTCCGGCTCGATCGCTCACGCGTGCATCTCTTGCTGGGCCACTGGCAACAATCCCTCGACGACCGCGAGCAGGCCGGCGAATTCGGCCCGCCCTACCGCGATGCGGCCCTGATCCGCGATCACCAGAGGTAAGGGCTTCTTGGTCGATCGAAGCCCTCGGGGAGGGCCCTCGGCGCTGGGCGAGGGTCTCCCGACCCCGCCCCAATATCGAGCAGCCGTACCACCGAACCGGGTCTCCAGACCCATACTCATTCGGGTGCACGAACCGGTCCGGAGACCCGGTTCGGTGGTGCGTCGTGGCGGGCGTAAGGGCAAGGTCGGGAGCCCCTCGCCCAGCGCTTTCGCGACTCCCGCGGTAGGATTGAGTACGGCGAGAAAAGGCCGCCGGTGCTCAGTCGATGGCGATGGGACCGCCGTTACTGGCGGGCCAGCCGCTGGTGGCGGTCTGGATGGTGACCTGGCCGAGGGCCTGGATCGAGCCGGGCTGGACGCGGACGGACCAAACGTCCTGGTCGGCGATCGAGTAGAGGACGTCGCCGATCCGGACAGATCGCATCACGTCGCTGTCATGCGACACCGCCCCGATCGGGTCGAGGGCCGAGGCGCCGGCGTTGACGTCGAGGTGGAAGACGTCAAGTGCGGAGCGGGTGGCCCACTCGGTCGGATTGCCGTCGGCGTCGGTCTTCGTGACGACCGAGCCCGACACGGGGATCGCCAGGGTGTCGATCTCGGGGAACCAGCCGAAGGCGTGGGGGTCCCACTCGGCGGCCGACCAGCTCCAGTTGGCGCCGGGGTTCGTGATGGTCGCCGTGTCGAGCAGCGTCGGCTTCGACAGGTCGCGGACGTCGAACAGGCTGATCTTGATGTCCTGGGTCTGGTTCGTCGTCGGGTCGACCTCGCGGCCGATGCCCAGCAGATAGCCCGCGCCGACCGGCTGGAGGAACCGCGAGAAGCCGGGGACCTTCAGCTCGCCCGCGATCTTCGGCGCCGTCGGGTTCGATAGGTCGATCGCGAACAACGGATCAACCTGCTCGAATGTCACGAGATACGCCCGGTCGCCGTCGAACCGCGCCGAGTAGAGGCTTTCGCCGGGGGCGATGTTCTCGATCGAGCCGATCACACCGAGCTTCCCGGCGTCGGCCTTGAGGACGTAGAGCGCGTTCGTCTGGCCCTCAGACCGCCAGTCGGTGGTGGCGATGCGGAGGGTGCCGTCGTGGGCGTCCGCGGCGTACTGGTTGATCAGGGTGCCGTCGACATGACCGGTCGCGACCAGGGAGAGGTCGTTTCCCTTGAGAGAGAGCTGGGTGATGTTCGTGGACGAGACGCCAGAGTCATCCCAGGTCGGCGAGAAGAGGTACAACTGGTCGCCGGAGACGTGGATGGTCGAGGCATACGTCCCGAGCAGGCCGGTGGTTGCCAGGGGTTGGGCCGAGCCGCCCCGGGTGTCGAGCACGGCGACGGAGAGCAGGTTCGGGTCGTCGCCCGAGGCCGGCTGGAGGATCGACTCGGGCTGCACGAGCAGGCCCTTCGAGGTCGTCGGCTTGCCGTCGGCGCCGGTGACCGTCGTCTCGTAGGAGGGGAGCAGAGACTCGATCGGCGCATCGGCCAGCTTGCGGGCGTTGAACGCCGGGGCCGCGAGCCGGGCGTTCGCCAGGGCGATCCCCCCGCTGTATCCCACGCCCGAGAGCAGGTCGTTCTGCACGACGAGGTAGAGCTTGCCGTCGACCATCCGGGAGTCGGAGTACCACCCGTCGACCTTCGTCGTGCCGGCGACGGTCGGCTTCGCCAGGTTGCTCACGTCGTAGGTCGTCACCTGGACCTGGCTGCTGCCCCGCGCGATGAGCGTGGGAACCAGCTTCCCGGTCGCGCCTGCGTTGGTCGTCGCGGGGAGCCAGACTGAGGAGACGACCGTCAGGCGGGTCCCATCGAGGTAGGCGCCGAGGGGGCTGCCGTCGACGGAGGTCCGGGAGAGGATCTTGGGCGCGGAGGGGTCGGTGGCGTCGAGGGTCAGGAGTTCGCCTCGGGAGAGCACGTACAGGGTCTTGCCGTCGGTCTCGACGATGTCGGCCTCGTCGACGCCCGCCACCTGGACGTTGGTGGTCGAATGGCCCGTGGTCGCCCCGCCCCCGGCGGTGGGTGCCGCGTCGCCGATCGTCGCGATCGTCCCGGGGGCCCGGAACTTCATACCCAGCCGACCGGACCGGGAGACCGAATCGCGGAGGAACCGGCGGAATGCGCCGGCCGTGCCGAAGCGGTTCGAGGTCTCTGGCGCGACGCCGCGCAGGAGGGTCGTCTGCCCGCTGCCTGCGATGAGGATGTTCTTCGGGCCGCCGCCGCCGTCGAGGACGGTCTTGCCCGAGCCGCCGGTCAAGGTATCCCTTCCGCCGCCCCCCTTGAGGACGGCTTCGACCGGGATCGCGCCCTTCACCTCGTCGATCCGGATCGTGTCGTTCCCCGACAAGCCCAGCACCTTGATCCTCTGCACATCGGCGAGCGTCTGGGTTGAGACCACCTTACCGTTGATCGTGGCATGGAGCAGGCTCGGATCGGCCGCGTCCCGCGCGACGACGATCGTGTCGGCCTTCCCCGTGCCGGCAATCGTCCAGAGGCCCCCGGTCAGATTCGAGGCCAGGAGCTGGATGGTCTCCAGTGCCTCCAACCTTGGCCGGACCCGACGCACACGCGACGACTTGGTGGACATGGAACGTCCCTCAGAGAAAGCCTCGCCCCCAAAGACATGCACGCATTCGAGACATACCAGATCCACGGGTTTTCCTCAATGGGATCAGCACGACGGGACGGGGGTTCCTACAAAGATCCAACACTCGCCAGACACCGACACCGCCGCGGACCGGGAAAAACCCGAAATGACGGGAGGTTCTCGACTTGATTCGATCGCCGGGCTGGGAGAACCTTGGAGAATCCGACGAGCACAGGATTTCCCGACCACCATCGGGCGGAGTCTGCCCGACCCGCCAGACCGGCGGCATCACCCTTCCCGACGAGGTCCACGCATGTCCCCGATCCGCTGGATGACCCCGCTCGCTCTCACCGGCCTCGTCCTGGCCGTCCTCCAGGGCGCTCCGGCCGCCGCGCAGACCACGGAACCGGCCAAGGTGCCCGCGAAGGCCAAGGCGAAGGTCGAGGCCAAGGTGAAGGCCAAGGCCGACGCGAAGCCGGCCGCCGAGCCCAAGCCGGAGCAGAAGGCCGAACCCAAGCCGAAAGCGACCGCGAAGCCCAAGGCGCCCGCCAAGATCGAGCCGGTCAACATCAACACGGACGACGCCGACACGCTGCAGGAGCTCCCCGGCGTCGGCCCCGTCCTGGCGAAGGCGATCATCGACGGGCGGCCGTACAAGTCGGTCGACGACCTCGCGAAGGTCGACGGATTCGGGCCCGCGAAGATCGAGGCCGTCCGCAAGCATGTCCGGATCGAGGTCCCCAAGCCGGCCGAGCCGAAGAAGGCCGCCGCCAAGCCTGCGTCGCCCAAGTCCACCGCCCCGAAGGCCGCCGCCAAGCCCAAGGAGGCGACCAAGACCGAGTCCAAGCCGCTCGCGGACGGCAAGACGATCAACATCAACAAGGCGACGGCCGAGGAACTCGAAGAACTCCCCGGCATCGGACCCGTCAAGGCGAAGGCGATCATCGACGGCCGCCCGTTCGCCAAGCCCGAGGACGTCATGAAGGTCCGGGGCATCAAGGACGAGACGTTCGGCAAGATCAAGGCTCACATCACCGTCAAATGATCCGACAGGTTGAGTCCCAGGGTCGAAGGAGACCGTCCACGATGGCCAAGATCATCGACATCGAAGGGATCGGCGAGGTCTACGCCGCCAAGCTCGAATCGGCCGGCATCCCCACCGTCGAGGAACTGCTGAAGCGGGCGGCGTCGCCCAGGGGCCGCGAGGAGATCGCGACGGCGACGGGGATCTCGGGCGCACTGATCCTCAAGTGGGCCAACCGCGCCGACCTGTTCCGGGTCAAGGGGATCAGCACCCAGTACTCGGACCTGCTCGAAGCGGCCGGAGTCGACACCGTGCCCGAGCTCGCCCAGCGGAACGCGGCGAACCTCCACGCCAAGCTCGCGGAGGTCAACGCCGACAAGAATCTTGTGCGCGCCCTGCCCGCCGTCGAAGGGGTCGGCGCCTGGATCGAGCACGCCAAGACGCTCCCCCGGGCGCTCACGTACTGAAGGCCCTTGTTTGTCGTTCACGATGATGTCGCAAGGGTGCCCGCGGGTTTCCGTCCTCGGAAACCCCGGGCCCAGCCCGGCTGGTTCTGGAAGCTCAGGGCGGTCCCGCCGGGGTCTCTCAGGAGATATCCCACGGGCACCCTTATAATCACGACTTTTTCACGTGATGTGTATTCTTGGTTGACGGGATCTTCACCCGTAACTTCTTCGTCCCG
Organism: Isosphaeraceae bacterium; assembly: GCA_965279195.1. GTDB lineage: Bacteria > Planctomycetota > Planctomycetia > Isosphaerales > Isosphaeraceae > CBDIHP01. The sequence continues at coordinate 197,562 of CBDIHP010000046.1, read as the reverse complement.
AAACGCCCGGGCAGCTTCGGGATGCTCAGGCTCGTGGAAGTGGTGGTGGTCGTCGTCGCGGGGACTGCGCCGGTGAACTCGCGGAAGGCGGCGATCTGCGCGGGCAGAAGCAGGTTGTCGGCCGATTTGGTCCGGTTCACGGTCGTGCTGGCGGCGTTGTAGAGCAGGACGCCGTAGTCGCCGTTGCCGAGGTTCTTCTTGCCGGTGACGTCCGAGCCGATGAAATTGTCCGAGATGATGTTGCTGGGGTCGTCGGAGTCGAACACGTAGACGCCGGCCGTGGTGTTGCCCGAGATCAGATTCTTCGCGACCCCCGCGCCGCCAACCGTGTTCCTGGGATCGGCCTGGATGTACACGCCCGTGCCGTTGCCGAGCGCCTTGGTGCCGGCGGCGTTGGTCCCGATGCGGTTCCCCTGCACCAGCGACCCGTTGCGGGTGCTCGAAAGCTCCCCGAACAGATAGACGCCCGCCGTCGGGTTCCCGGAGATGACATTGCCGGCGCCCGAGACCGACCCGCCGATCGAGTTCTGGGGCGCCACGTTCGCGTAGATGCCGACGGCGTTGCCGAGCTTGGCGTTGCCCGAGGCATCCAGGCCGATCACGTTGCCGGCGACGAGGTTGCCCGTGGTGTTGAGGCTGGCGAGGTAGATCCCGACGTCGAGGTTGCCCGAGATCAAGTTCCCCTGGCCGGCCGAGACCCCGCCGATGGTGTGGTTCGGCGAGTCGTTGACGATGATGCCGACCTGCTGGCCCTTGCCCGAGGTCGAGAGCGACTTCAGGCCGGTGACGTCGGGGCCGATGACGTTGCCCCGGACGATGTTTCCGATGAAGTCGGACGTGGGCTTGGATCGGTCATAGCCGGAGAGCTGGATGCCATAGAACGTGTTGCCGGAGATGAGGTTCCCCTCGCCCGCCCCCGCGCCGCCGATGGAGTTCTGCCCCGAGGACTGGGCGTCGATCCCGATGCCGTTGGCGATGGCGGCCGTGCCGGCGGCATTGGTGCCGATGCGGTTCCCCTGGATCAGGTTCAGGCGGGCGCCGATGCCGTCGAGCACGATCCCGGCCGTCGCGTTGCCGGAGACCACGTTGCGGGCGGCGGCGGAGGTGCCGCCGAGGGTGTTGCGGGGGGACTCCGACACCCGGATGCCGAACTGGTTGGGCGCGGCCGTCGCGCCGTCGGACGCCACGCCGATCGTGTTCCCGGCGACGAGCGTGCCCTCGGACTGGTTCCCGAGGAGGATCCCGGAGCCGGCGTTGTTGAGGATCTGGTTCGCGCCGATGACCGCGTCGCGGACGCCCACGTCGATCTCGATGCCGCTGAGGTCGTTCGAGCGGATCGTGTTGCCGATCGCCAGGCCGGACCGACCCGAGACCTCGGGGACCTCGGCGGGGATGCTCATGGGACCCAGGCCGGGTAGGCCCAGGAAGATGGACTGGGAATCCCTCACCGAGATCCCCGCACGGTGGTTGGAGTCGATCGTGTTGTTGAGGACTGCGATGAGGCTCGCGCCCCCGGCGAGCCGGATGCCGTACTGGTCATTGTCGATCAGGACGTTGCCGTCGGAGGGGTCCGGGCCGCCGATCAGGTTGGCGCGGGAATCGGCCAGTTCCAGCCCGTTGCCGTCGTTGCCCTCGCCCAGCCCGTTGAGCGCCTTGCCGATCGAGTTGGCCTGGACGACGTTCCTCGACGATCGGTTCGTGATCGCGACGCCGTTGCCCTTGTTATCCGCGATGAAGTTGGCCCGGACGAGGTTCTCGGCGGAGCCCTGGATCAGGAGGCCGTCGCCGAGGTTGCCGAAGACGCTGGTCTCCGATCGGGCGACGCCGATCCGGTTGCCGAGCACTTGATTGTTCGAGGCGTCGCTGAACAGCCGGATGCCGTTGCCGCCGTTGGCGAGGATGACGTTCGCCTCGGCCGATGTCGCGCCGCCGACGGTGGTCTGGCCGGCGGAGTTGAGATTGAGGCCGTCCTCGGCGTTGCCCAGCCCGCCCGTGCCCGAGGCATTCACGCCGATGTCGTTGCCCTGGATCAGGTTGCGGATTGCCCCTTTGCCGAAGATCTCGATGCCGTTGCCGAGGTTCGCCGAGATCAGGTTCCGTCGGGCGACGGTCGCCCCGCCGATCGAGTTCGACGGCGCCTGGCTGACGAAGATCCCCCCCTTGAGGTTGCCGAGGGGGAACCCGTCCTCGCCGAAGGCGATCGTGCCCGTGGCGTCGGTGCCGATCGTGTTGCCCCAGACCGTGTTGCCGGACGTCCCGGGCCCGAACAGGACGATACCCGAGGATCCGTTGCCGGAGATCAGATTTCCCTCGCCAGGGTTCTCGCCGCCGATCGAGTTGCCCGGCAAGGTCGGATACCCCGGGACGGGATCGCCGCCGTCGGGCCCCGGGAGCTGGCCGGGGGAGTCGGTCAGGAGGATCCCCGAGCCGAGGTTCCCCAGGCGGTGCTCGCCCCTGGCGTCGAGACCGATGATGTTCCCCTGGATCAGGTTGCCCGCGCTGTTCTGGCCCGGCGAGGGGCTGTAGATCGCGATGCCGGCCTTGGCGTTTCCCGAGATCAGGTTCCCCTGGCCCGCGCCGGGGCCGCCGATCGAATTGTTCGAGGACTCGGCCAGGAAGATGCCGTCGAGGTAGTTCGAGCGCGGCTGGTCGCCGGTGCCGTCGGTGCCGATCCGGTTGCCGTGGATCCGGTTGCCGTTGGACGTGAGGATCTGGATGCCCGCGCCTCGGTTGGCGGAGACCGTGTTGTCGAGGACGGTCGTCCCGCTCGAATCGGAGAGCTGGATGCCGTAGGTACCGTTGCCCAGCGGGGACTTCCCGGAGGCGTCCAGGCCGATGATGTTCCCCTGGATCAGGTTGCCCGACGCCTGGGGTCCGCCGATGAGGATGCCCTGGCCGAGGTTGGCGGAGATCACGTTGCCGACGATCGAGTTGTTGCGGGAGTCGTTGAGCTGGATCCCGCCGTCTCCGTTGGAGTTGGAGCTGCGGCCGTCGGGCTCGACGCCGAGGTGATTGCCGGTGATCAGGTTGCCGCCCGCGCCGCCGATCTGGATGGCGTTGCTGGGGAACCCGACGATCGCCAGGCCCTTGATCACCGAATCGCCGGCCGTCACCGCCAGCCCCGATGCCCCCGGGGCGCCCCGGCCTTCGATGACAATCCGAGGTGTCGGGCCCGTACCCGGCTGCGAGGTCCCGTCGATCACGACCGGATCCTGGATCGGCGGCAGGCCGCTCCCGAGGCTGATCCGCTGGGTGCCGGGCTCGCCGATTGCGAACCGGATCTCGTCGCGCCCGGGGGACTGGTTCGACGCGATCAAGGCCTCGCGCAGGGTGCCGGGCCCCGAGTCGAGCGGGCTGGTCACGACCAGGACGGCCAAGAGGTCGCGCGACTCCAGGCCCTCCAGGCCGGGCCTCGTCGACCGGCCGCCGGCTTTCGAACCGTTGCCATTCCGTCGCGACATCCTCGTCACTCCCCGACCGCTTCAAGCCGCACATGCATGAATGCCGGAGATAGGTTCCGGGCAAGCGTCTTCGCTCTCTTCGGCAGAACCGGCAAACTCGCCGAAATCATTCTTCCCGGAAAGATTCGACGGGTTCACGTTGAACCGGGGCAACCTGGCGTACAAGGGGGGGAGAACGGGAGTAGAATGGAGGAAATCGGCCGTGAAGATCCGGCGTACTCCCGCCGAAGGGCTTCCCGCCGAGCCTCCATTGAAACTTCCACTCATTGCGCAGCCGATCCGGAGGGCCCATGCTCACCACGATTCGCCCGGAGATCCGGGCGGGCGACCCGCAGGAACCCGAGACCCTCGCCCTCGCCGACCGGCTCGCGATCGAGGTGATCGAGCGTTATAACCTCGAAGAGCACCCCGAGCGGCGCCCCGTCGAGCCCGAGTCGAGCGACCCGTTCCTGGTCGTCGCCCTGGTGGAGGACAGGATCGTCGGGTTCGGCGAGATCGTCCGCATCTCGGACCAGCTCGCCGAGGTCTCGCGGATGTTCGTCGAGCCCGATCTGAGGCGGAAGGGCATCGCGCGCACGATGCTCGCCTCCCTGGAGGAGCATGCGCGGTCACGCGGGTCGAAGGCCGTCCGGATCGAGTCGGGGTTCTTCCAGCCCGAGGCCATCCGCCTCTGCGAGACCAACGGCTACGACTTCGTGCCGTTGACCGGCGTCCCGACCAATCAGCCCCGCAGCCTGCGGTTCGAGAAGACGTTCCCCGCCTGATCGGGCGGGATGGCACGGCGCTTGCACTTCCGCTCCGACGACACGGTTCGTCAGAGGTCCCCGCGGAGGTGGGTCAATCGCCATGGCTATGATCTCGTCTTTACCCAAGGCCGATCCCGATGCCACCGAGGAGCAGGACCCCACGGTCCTGCTCAACCCCCCGAGGGTCTCGGCCACCTGCGGCGCCCTGACGCATCAAGGCAGGGTCCGTACGAACAACGAGGACCAGTTCCTCGTCGCCCGGATGGTCAAGGCCATGCGGGTCGAGAAGTCCAGCCTCCCCGGCTCCGCCGGGACCCGATACTCCGACGACGACAGTTACCTGATGATCGTCGCCGACGGCATGGGCGGCGCTGCGGCCGGGGAACGCGCCAGCGCCCTTGCTGTGCAGTCCGTGGAGGGGTTCCTCCTCAATACGGTCGAGTGGTTTCTCCATCTGGGAAACGGCGATGAGAACCGCCTGGTTGCCGAGCTGCGCAAGGGTCTTCGCGTGGCCGACCGCGCGTTGCTCGACGAGGCGGCCGAGGATCGTTCGCTCGCCGGCATGGGCACGACCCTGACGATGGCCTACAGCATCGGCACCGACCTCTACATCGTCCACGCCGGCGACACCCGGGCGTATCTGTTCCGGGATGGCCAGCTCGAACAGATCACCCACGACCACACGCTCGTGCAACTGCTCGTCTCGGCCGGCATGATTGACCCGGCCGAAGCGAGGACGCACTCGAAGCGGAACGTCGTGACCAACGTCCTCGGCGGCCCGAATGCCGGCGTCCACGCCGAGATCCACAAGCTCCCGCTCGCCGACGGCGACCGCCTCCTGCTCTGCTCCGACGGCCTCACCGAGCCGCTCGACGACGGCATGATTGCAGATATCCTCCAGTCCCACGGCGACCCCGATGAGGCGTGCGATGCGCTCGTCCGGGCGGCCCTCGACCACGGCGGGCCCGACAACGTGACGGCCGTGCTCGCCAATTATCGGATCAAGGTGCCTCGATGAGCGCCCGGCCCCGATGCGCACGCGGCGTCGGAAAGCGTCGACGCCCTTGAAGATCCGAGCCGGAACGACGAAGCTCCTCCTGTGGCCGAGGCTATACCGTGGCCGAGGGGCTCCTATTCGATGTGGTTCCGCACGCGACGCGGCGGCGTAGGATTCGCAATCGTCACACTCGCAGCCTGCCTGGGGGAACCCATCGCGGCTCAGGACACCGCATCGAATCTGGTCGGCCGCTGGCGCGTGGAACGCTCCGCACTCGACCTCCCGTGCCGGCTGCTCGCGTTGGAGATCCGCAGGGCGACCGTCTCCGGCGACCTCGTGGCCTACGGGCTGGAAGCCGATCGCTCGCGGAACGGGGCCGAGCGAAACTGGGGATCGGGTCGCCTGGATCGTCCTCTGGAATCTGGCCGGCCCGACCGCTGGGTCTCAGCCGAGTGGGTCTCCGGCTCGGTGAACGTCCTGATCCAGGCCCGGCCGGTCTCGCTGCCGGGGGGCGAACGCCTGGAGGTGGTCGTCCGCGAGCGGAGCCGGGATCGGACCGAAGGCGAGCGGGTCCGGCAACTCAACATGGTCGCCGAGAAGGTGTCCGAGCGGACCGTGTCGCTCGCACGGCCGCTGTTCCCGAACCCCCGGGATGGCCGGTCGGACGCCGCCGGGCTGTTCGTGGTGCATCCCGACGGCCAGGGGCTGAAGTCGGTCGCCCGGCCCGACGGATTCCTCCGCGCGGGGACGCCGGCCTGGTCGCCCGACGGCAAGCGGATCGCCTTCGCCGCGTTCGACTCCACCGGCCGCGACGCCCTGATCCGGATCGTCTCGGCCGAGGGCGGCCCGACGACCGCCGTCGCCTCCGGGATCGGCCCGAGCTGGTCGAAGGACGGCGACCGGATCGCCTATGTCGCCAGCGGCCGGCCCTCGATCTCGACCGACTGGTCCACCATCGGCCGCAACGACGAGCGGATCGAGGTTGTGCACCTCCAGGGCGCGAGGGCCGGGCAGGTCGAGGTTTTCGGCAGCGGCCTCTGGCCCCGGTTCTCCCCCAAGGACGACCGACTCGCCTACGTCCTGCGAAACGAAGCCAACTGGGACATCTACGTCCGCGCGGCCGACGGCCTGAGCCGGCTCCGCCTCACCGACGACCCCGCGCTCGACACCTTCCCCGTCTGGTCGGCCGACGCGGGTACCATCACGTTCCTCTCCGATCGCCTCAACCGGTGGGACCTGTGGCGCACCGGCTCGATCTTCCGGCGGAACCCGGTCCGCCTGACCGACCAGGCCCGTCGCGAGGATTTCCCGACCCTCTCCCCCGACGGCCGCCTGGTCGCCTTCAATGACCGTCGCAGCCGCCCCGACAGTTCGTTGCAAATCCTCGACCTCGACCGGGGCACCGTCCGCCCCCTGCTCGATCCCCCCGACGGCGACCGCGACCCCGCCTGGTCCCCCGACGGCCGATGGATCGCCTTCGCCAGCCGCCGCCCCGAGTAGGGTGGGCACCGCCCAACACAACATATCTCACTACGTTCCGGGCGGAAGTCTCCTGAACCCTTCATCGCCAGGATTCGTGCTTACGTCCCCCCCTTTTCTTCGCAATCTTCCAGAGTGTGAAGACGGCGTGCTCGGGATTTTTCCAGACCACTTACCCCAGCCGACAGCCGATCCCCAGCACCTTCGGCCCCTCGACCGTCGCCGTGGGGACGGGGATCCATCCCTGTGCCCTGCGCGCGTCCAGCAACTCGGCCTCGGTGGGCCGGTGGTCCCAGAGGGCGACCGCCCTCAGGTCGCCCAATCAGGTCGTGTCGAAGACGGCGAAGAGCTCGCCCTCGACGTGCAGGATCAGGTCGTGGGTGTATTCATCGAGCGCAACGAGGTCGACGATGGAGGCGGTTCGGCCCGGGTCGGCCGCCCAGAGGAGGAGGTCGTTGAGGGTCGAGAGCCCTTGCAACTCCCTGAGCACCGGGTGATCCACGACACAACCTCACAGCCATAAGGCCCTTCGGCAACGACTTTGATACGATGACGGCCCGATCCCCGGCGCCGTGACGGGGCGAATCCGCGATGAGGGCGACAATCGCCGTGCTCCGACGCGCCTGGAGATCGATCGGCCGGGGGATCAAGCGAGCCGGGGCGTCGCTGGGGTTCGCCCTGCTGGCGCTCCCGATCCTCGCGCTCCTCCTGCCGCCGTTCCTCGACCGGGGCCCCTCGGGCGAGTGGCGACGTTCGATCTTCGCGCTCGGGCTCACGCTCTGGGATCCGGCCGTCTGGAACGGCGCGCTGGCCAGCCTCGCGACGGCCTTCGGGGTAGTGTTCGCGTCGCGATGGATCGGCGTCCGCCTCGGCCGCGCGCTCGGCGAGGGGCCGTACTGGGGACGACCGATCCTCGCCGTCGTCGTCGTCCTTCCCCTCGCGGCGGGGCCGCTGGTTGTCTCGCTGGCGATCCGAATCTTCCTGGCCGACCACCCCGTCCCGACGGAACTGGGCGGGTTGATCCCGTCGGTCAACCTACCGATCGATCTGGTCATGCGATGGCTCGGCCTCGGCTGGGCCGAGGTCCTTCGCGCGACGGCCCTGGTGGCGATGGCGACTTCGGAGTCGCTCCGGTCGGTCGACCCGCTCTGGCTCGACGCCGCCGAGTCGGTGGGGGGGACGCGACGCTCGGCCTGGAGTCCATTGATCTGGCCGATCCTCCGCCCGACGATCCGGCGCCTTGAGGCGACGATCTTCGCCTGGGTCCTCTTCGACCCGACGGCCTCGCTGGCGTTCGGCCTGGATGCGCCGCTGCCGGCCCAGGCAGTACGGGCGATCCTCCGCGATGGCGACCTCGCCCGCGCGTCGATCCTCGCCCTCCTCGCCGCTGGACTGGCTTCCGTCGGGCGTTCGTGGCTGATTTCGAGGGGGGACGAACCCGACCCGATCGCGGCGATCCACCGGGGCCGACTCCTCTCGCCGGGCGAGACGGTCGCGAGGCTGCTGACCGGCCTGGTCTGGACCGTCGCGGCCGTCGGGCCGATGTTCGCCGGGTTGCGCGTGCTCCTCCGCGACGTGGGATTCGAGGCCGATTTCGAACCGTTCATCCTCGATGTCCTGCCGGCGCTCGGGAGGTCGATCGGCCCGGCGGCCGCCGGGGTGGTTGTTGCCCTCCTGGTGGCCCGGGGGCTCGGCGGGGCGCGGACCGGCAAGATCGGACGCGTGCCCGGATGGATCGCCGGGCGGATCGGCCGGGTTCCGCCGCTGACCCTCGCGGTGGGCATTGCGGGCCTTTCCGGCCTGTCGCTCTTCCTGGCCGATCGGGCCGCGCTGGGCATCCCGCTCGCCCCCGCCATTTCGAAACGGCTCGTCGAGAGCGCGACTCTGTTGCATCCGGTGCGTGGCCCCTGGCTGCTCTTCGGCTGGGCGGTCGGGTTGAGTTCTCTCGGCCTGGCGTTCCGCCTGGAATCGGCCCGTCGGGAACGCTTCCGCCGCGAGTGGGAGGACGCCGCGACGCTCCTGGGCGCGCGTTCCGACCAGGCCCGACGCGCCGCCCGTCGGTTCCCCTGGAGCGGCCTGCGCGTCTCCGCCGTCGCCTGGCTGATCGTCTGCGCGGCCACCGACCTGGCGCTGCCGCTCGTCCTCTCCCCCGCCCGAGGCAGCCAGCCCCTCGGCCCGCTGCTCCTCAACGACGCGTTGAGCCTGTCGTCGGGGACGCCGGCCCTCTGGGCGGCGATCGTGATGATCGTGAGGATGCCGGCGTTCTACTTCGCCCTGATGTGTGCCCGCTCGTTCTCACTCCGAGCCGGAACTCCGGACGAGGATCGCGGTTTCATCGCGTAGGAGCGACGCGATTCGATCGGCATCCTCCCGATATGGAGCCAGCTTGTGTGCCACTGGCTTGCCAGTGCTGGGGAAGGCCCCGGCCGATCCGGAGCAATCGCAGCACGGCGCGGATCCTCGGATGGGAGCCACCGCCACCGTCGCACTGGCATAGCCAGTGGCACACGAACTGGCTCCAAATCGGGTCCACGCCTGGTGGGTTCCGCAGGGCTACTTTCGGGGTGAGCCCTCAAGTCATCGCAGAAGAGGACTTCAACGAATGCTCACATCTCTCATTTTCTTCGCTTCCGGGCTCGCCCTCCTCCCCGCGGACGCCGCCAGGGTCGCCAGGGATCTCGCCTACGTCTCCGGCGGGGGCGAGCGGCAAAAGCTCGACGTCTACGCCCCGAAGGATGCAAAGGATTGCCCGATCGTCGTCTGGATCCACGGCGGGGCCTGGAAGCTCGGCAACAAGATGGCCGTGCAGGAGAAGCCCCGGGCATTCAACGAGGCGGGCTTTGTCCTCGTCAGCATCAACTATCGCCTGCACCCGAACGCCGACTACAAGCAGCAGGCAACCGACGTCGCGAGGGCGATCCGCTGGGTCCGGGACCACGCCAGGGAGCACGGAGGCGACCCGTCGAGGATCTTCCTCATGGGCCACAGTGCGGGGGCGCACCTGGCGGCGTTGACCGCCATCGACACGCGTTACCTCGAAACGGCCGGCCTCAAAGGGTCCGACCTCTCCGGCGTGGTCCTGCTCGACGGCGCCGGCTATGACGTACCCAGACAGATCGAACTCGCCCGTCTGCCGGCCCTGAAGACGACCTACACGTCCGTGTTCGGCCAGGACCGCAAGATCCAGAACGATGCCTCGCCGATCGCCCACGTGGCGAGGGGCAAGGGGATCGCGCCGTTCCTGATCCTCCACGTCGCGACGCGGCAGGATTCGAAGATCCAGTCGGAAGCCCTTGCGGCGAAGCTGCGGGACGCGGGCGTGCCGGCGAAGGTCGTACCCGCGCCGGGGAAGAATCACGCGACCATCAACCGTGAGATCGGGGCGCCCGACGATGGCCCGACCAAGGAGATCTTCGCATTCCTCAAGGAGCGGCTCGCGAAGGAGGGCCGCCCTGCCCCGAAGCAAGACGAGGGCAAGGCGGCGATGCCTTGAATTCTCAGCCGCTCACTTCACGCGGACGAGCTTCATGATCCGTCCGGCGACGTTCCAGTCCTGGACGTAGAGGTTGCCGTCCTTGTCCCACGACGAGCCGTGGGTGCCGCTGAAAATGCCCTCGATCCACTGGTCCTGGGGGATCCCGTAGCTCCCCCCCTTGGCGCGGTCGGGGTTGTGGCCGAGGACGGCGATGATGGTGTTGGTCTTGTCGAGGATCACCAGCCGGCCGTGGAGGTCGGGCACCGAGACGAAGTCGCCCTGCACCTGCGCGGAGGTCGGCATCCCGAGGCCGGTGACGACCTCCTCGATGAACTTGCCGTCGAGCGAGTAGTGGACGAGCCGGCCCTTGGGCATGTGATTGCGGTCGCAGACCAGGAGGCGGGGCGGGTCGTAGCGGGTGTCGAGCGTCATGCCGTGGGCGGTGTTGAACTCCTTCAGGCCGTTACCCTTGGAGCCGAAGTAGCGGAGATACTTGCCGTCCTTGTCGAACATGAAGATGTGGTTGCTGGCGTAGCCGTCGGACAGATAAATATCCCCGTTGGGGGCGACGGTGATCGCCGTCGGGTTGAATGGGGTCGGCTTGAGGCCCGACTCCTTGGGGAACGGCAGGTGGAGGACGATCTCGCCGGTCCTGGCGTTGAACTTGAACCCTTCGGCGTTGGCGTTGCGGGCGCCATAGATGAAGTCGGTGTCGCCCTCGGCACGGATCTTCATGTCGTGGATGTCGGAGTACTTGTCGCCGAGGAACTTGCGGACGACCTTGCCGTCGGGCGAGAACGCGAAGACGCCGGCGTGCGAGCTGGTGTAGATCGTCCCCTCGCGGTCGACCACGACGCTGCCGTGGCACGGCCCGATGTTCGACTTGCCGTGCTCGTCCAGGCCCCAGCCGGGGACCGTGTCGAACGTCATCGCGCCGCAGCCCATGCGGACCGGCTTCGCCTTGTCGGCCCCCTGGACGGCAACCCCCGCACTCAGGACCAGGGCGAGGGTCATCGAAAACGCACGCGTCGTCATTGGAGAGGCTCTCTGTTGGTGGATCGTGGCGGGTGAGTCGGACGAGGAGGCCCGAGCGTACCAGTGCGGAGCCTCCAACAAAAGTTTGTGCCACCCTGGAGTGCGGGAGCGGAGCGGCCGCTTTCCAGGAGGATTCGGACACGTTCCGACGCCCGTGGATCATCCAAGCGTCCAGCTGAGGCCGATCCCTCCGCACGAAACCGGCAGCTCCGCTCTCGCACTCCAAAAAGTACCCTCTACCATTCACGTGGCTGCATGCGAGAATCGTCCATCCACTCTTCGATCGCACCGACAAATTCCAGTCCCCAGGGGTCTCCCGGCATGTCCGCCTTGAATCCACGACGCATCCTCACGTCTGCCCTCTTCCTCGCGATCACCTCGAATGCCCTCGCCCAGGAGAAGAAGCCCGAGTTGAGCAAGGAGGACCAGGAGCGGGTCGCCGTGGCGAAGGCCCTGGCGGAGTCGTATCCCGACCGGCCCGAGTGGATGGACATGCTGGTCGACATCCTCCAGGGGAGCCAGCTCGGCCCCAACGACGGCTGGTTCCGGCGGGCCCTGGCGCAGACCCGGTTCGACTGGAAAACGGCCGCCGCGAAGTATGACAAGGACAAAGACGGCGAGGTCACGCGCAAGGAGTTCGGCGGAGCCGACCGCGACTTCGCCCGGCTCGACCGCGATCGGGATGCCGTGCTCACCGAGGCGGATTTCGACTTCTCCGCGCACGCCCTCACCCCCTCGCCCGGGATGATGCTGTTCTACCGCCTCGACCGCGACGGCAACGGCAAGATCAGCAAGGAGGAATTCGACGGCTTCTTCCGGATGGTCGACAGCGGCCAGCAGGGGTTCCTTTCCCTGTCCGACCTCCAGGCCGCCGTGAATCCGCCCACGGCGCAGCCCAGGCCCGCCAAGGCGACGGCATCGAAGGTGCCCGGCGGGCCGAGCAAGGAGACGCTGGTCCGGGGGCTGTTCCGCCAGGAGATCGGCTCGATGCAGCCTGGGCCCGCGCTCAATGAGAAGGTCTCCGACTTCACCCTCAAGACCAACGACGGCACGCAGGACGTCACCCTGTCGAAGCTCATCGGCCCGAAGCCCGTCGTCCTGGTGTTCGGCAACTTCACCTGCGGGCCGTTCCGGAGCCAGGCGGGGAACGTCGAGAAGCTCTACCGGATGTACAAGGACCGCGCGACGTTCGTCATGGTCTACGTCCGCGAGGCGCACCCGATCGACGGCTGGCGGATGGAGTCGAACGACCGCGTCGAAGTCAGCCTGGCGCAGCCGACGTCGTACGAGGAGCGGGTCAAGGTCGCGCAGACCTGCAGCGCCCGGCTCAAGCTGGGCTTCCCGATGCTGGTCGACACCATAGACGACACCGTCGGTGCGAAGTACAGCGGCATGCCCAGCCGCCTGTATCTGATCGACTCCGACGGCAGGGTGGCATACAAGAGCGGACGGGGACCGTTCGGGTTCAAGCCGGCCGAGCTGGAGCACTCGCTGGTCCTGCTGTTGAACAACAAATAAGCAAACGGCGGTGGATCGCGGGACTCCCCGCGATTTGCTAGCCTGGGGCATCCCCTGCGCAAAAGCCGACTTGCACCCTGAGGGCTGCCCCATGCGTCCCCGTCCCCTGTTCGTGGCCCTGGCGGCCTGGTGCCTGCTCGCGTCCCCGCCGACCGGCCGGGCCCAGACCGCCGCGATCCCCCGGCCCGAACATCCCAGGCCCGACGCCGTCCGGGCCCACTGGCAGAACCTCAACGGGGCGTGGGACTTCCGCTTCGACCCGGAGGACGAGGGCGTCGCCTCGAAGTGGTTCGAGGCGGGTGCAAATGGCTTCGATCGGAAGATCGCCGTCCCCTTCGGCTGGGAGAGCGAACTCTCCGGCATCAAGGCCGACCGCAACGCCCCCAAGGTCGGCTGGTACCGCCGGGAGATCCGGATCCCCGGCGACTTCCCGAAGTCCGATCGGGTCCTCCTCCGGTTCGAGGCCGTCGACTGGCGGGCGGACGTCTGGGTGAACGGCAAGTCGGTCGCCTCCCACGAGGGGGGCTACTCGCCGTTCGAGGCCGACATCACCGACGCCGTTGACCGGTCCAGGCCGGCGACCGTCGTCGTCCGCGCGTTCGATCCGACCGACCCCGAACTCCCGACCGGCAAGCAGGTCGGCTGGTACACTCCGACCTCCGGCATCTGGCAGACCGTCTGGCTGGAATCCCGCCCCAAGGACCGGGTCGGCGACTGGACCGTCACCACCGAGATCGCTCCGGCCGTCGCGACGTTCCGGGTCAAGACCGACGGAAACGCCCGCTCGATCCGCGTCCAGCCGGCGAACAAGGCCATCCCGGCCGTCACCGCGAACGTAAACGAACGTTCAGAATCCGTCATCAAGCTTCCCGTCCCCGATCCGAAGCTCTGGACGCCCGACTCGCCCCACCTTTACGACGTGGCCATCGAGGCACTCGACGCCGAGGGCAAGGTCGGCGACTCCGTACAAACCTACTTCGGCCTGCGGACCATCGCCCGGGGCACTTACGGCTCGGCCCCCTATGAGAGAATCCTGCTCAATGGCAAGCCGCTCTATCTCAGGGCCGCACTCGACCAGTCGTTCAATCCGAAGGGAATCTACACGGCGCCGGACGACGATTTCCTCAAGAATGACCTGATGTTCGCCAAATTCATGGGCCTGAATGCACTTCGCATCCACATCAAGCCCGACGAGCCGAGGCGACTCTACTGGGCCGACAGGCTGGGGCTCCTGATCCTCGAAGACATGCCGAACACCTGGCGGCAGTCCCAGCGGGCCCGCACGGCGTGGGAGAAGACGATGCGCGAGGTCGTCGCGCGGGACAGGAACCACCCGGCCATCGTGGCCTGGATCGCCTTCAACGAGACCTGGGGCCTGGGCTCGCCCGAGCAGTTCAAGGCGAACAAGGACACCCAGGCGTGGGTCAAGTCGATGGTCGCCGAGATCCGCAAGCTCGACCCGACGCGTCTGGTCGAGGACCATTCCCCCTGCAACTACGACCACGTCGCCGGCTCGGACCTCAATAGCTGGCACTTCTACATCGACGAGCACGCCGAGGCGAAGCGGCACATCCAGGAGGTCGTCGACCGCACGAAACCCGGCTCGACCTTCAATTACTGCCCCGGCGAGGTCCAGGGGACGGCCCCGCTCATCAACTCCGAATACGGCGGCGTCTCGGCGGGCAGCGGCGACCGGGACATCTCCTGGTCGTTCCGCGACCTCACGACCCAGTTGCGGAAACAAGGCAAGATCCAGGGGTACGTCTACACCGAGTTGACCGACATCGAGTGGGAGCACAACGGCTTCGCCAACTACGACCGCACTCCCAAGGCGATGGGCTACGACGAGGTCCTGCGCCAGATGCTGCCGTACGACCTCCAGCAGGACGATTTCATCGGCTACGACGCCCCGCCTGCGATCGTCGCCTCGCCGGGCGAGACCATCACGGTCCCGATCTTCATTAGCCACTACTCCGAGCGCAAAGGCCCGCCCGTCATCCGTTACTGGCTCGAAGGCGAGACCGACAAGGGAGACCACCTGATGGTCGCCACCCCGTCGAATCGGACAGGCACGTGGGAGCCCTACTCGGTCACGACCCAGGAGCCGATCCGGGTCGAGGTCCCCGATCGGCCGTTCGTCGGGGCCCTGTTGTTGACACTCCGCGACGACAACAACCAGCGGTACGCGGCGAACTTCGTGAACGTCGTCGTGAAGCCCGAGAAGGCCCTGCCTCGCGTCGCGAACCACCTGAAGAACCAGGCGATCGTGCGATTCTCGCCGGGCGAGTACAGCCGGAGCGTCTGGTCCGGTTCCCCCTCGACGCCCCCGCCCGGCAAGGTCTATGGTCGGGGGACGGGCTTCATCGAGTACAAGCTGAAGCTGCCGAAGGCCATCCTCGACGCCGAGCCCGCCCGGTTCGAACTGATGTTCGAGGCCGGCGCCAGGGCCGACCGCGAGAAGGTCGACTGGCCCGAGCGCCGGAATCCCCAGGACTACCCCCAGACCGACGGCAAGAAGTTCCCGACGCAGGTCGAGATCGCCTTGAACGGCGTGGTCGTCCAGAAGGAGGAACTCGAGGACGACGCGGCGGACGCCCGGGGCGTGCTCTCGCACCTGAACGGCGTCGAGCACGGCAGCCACGGCGAGATCGTCTCGGTGATCGCCGTCCTGCCCGAGTCGGTCCGGAAGGAGCTGGCGGCGGGGACGCCGCTCACGATCCGATTCGAGGTCCCCGCCTCGGCGCGATGGAAGGGCGGCCTCACGATCTTCGGGGCCGACACCGGGCGCTACCCGATGGATCCCACCCTGATCCTCCACACCCGCAAGCCGTTGCCCGATCCCCTCAGCGACGCGGGCGATCGAACGCTCGCGGTCGAGACCGAGGTCTCGCGCCGGGAGATGGTGATCGCGTCCGGGGCCGAGTGGTCATTCAAGGAAGGTGACGTGCCGCCCGAGTGGGCCGCGACCGGGTTCGATGCCGGCGGCTGGGCGAAGGGGAAGTCGGGGTTCGGTAGCCGGGGCACGCCGGGCGTCCGGATCCGGACGCCGTGGGAGTCGGGCCGGATCCAGCTCCGGAAGGAGTTCGACCTGGGCGACCTGGACCCGCGCGACCGCCTGATCCTGCGCGTGTACCACGACGAGGACGTCCGCGTGTCCGTGAATGGTGCCACGATCTTCGAGGCCGGCGGTTACGCCACCGACTACCTGGAGATCCCGCTCACCGAGGCGCAGAAGTCGCGGTTCCGATCCGGGAAGAACGTGATGGCGGTGTCGTGCCGCCAGAGCACGGGGGGCCAGGGCGTGGACCTGGAACTGATCCGGATCCGCAAGGGCCCTTGAGCGGCGACCGGCCATCGGAGTCGCGCCCGGATCGACCGGGCGCGGCGTGGAGGGCTCAGTTGTCGCTCGGGTTCTGGTAACGACGCCCCTGCCCGGTCAGCAACCAGTGCGGGGTGGCGTTGGTCAGGAGGATGAACTGCAGGAGCAGCTCGGCGGGGATGGTCCGCCCCGTCTCGTAGGTCAGGAGCGAGCGATGGGTGATCCCGAGCTGCCTGGCGAGGAGGGGACCGCCGTGAGAGCCATAGAGGTCTTCGCGGACGATCCGGAGCCGGTGGGCGAGGTCGAGTTTGATCTCGTCCCAGGCGTTGGATTCAGGCAAACCCTGCATGCGGTCGGCGTCCGAGGGGGGTGTCACCGCTGAGAATCTGGGGGAGTGACCATCATAGAAGCGAATTCGACGCGCGTCCATGCTGGACTCGATCGCGGGTGCGTCGGGGCAACATGGGGAGCCCGGGGCCGGCGTCCCGGAAACCTCGCGATCAGGGACCGAACAAAAGTTTGTCGGTTTTTCGGATTTTCCTGTCGGGCGTTCCTGGGGTTTACGGTCCTCCGAGCACAACCGTTGCGAACAGGCATCGCAAGGCGGGAAGGACGAAAGTCAGCCCGGTACGCCGGGTTCGCGAAACTCCGAGAGGTTGTCCCCGTGCTCCCGACACAACGCCAGATCGATGTGACCGCGGAACGGATCGAGTCACTGTACCTGCGGAAGCGTCCCGCCGCCCGCCGCGAGGTGGAGTCGGTCGATGGCGTCTGGCGTACGGCCGCGACAGGCCTCTTGATGCTGAATCTGGTCGACCCGGATGTCCCGGTCGACCCCGAGCTATTCGTGACCGTGCAGACGCTCGGGCCCCGGGGGGCATTCGACCCCTGGCAGGACCTGGCCGGCGAATTCGCGATGGAGCGATACAGCCGGATGATCCGGAGCATGGTCCGCGGGCTGCGTCGCGAACTCGCGGCCGAGGTCCGACGCGTCGAGCGGCGGGTTGAGGGGGGGACGCCCCTGGAGGCGGCCCTGGATCCGGACACGTATGCGATCTCCCCGCTCGGCCTTTTTATCGTCGCCTATCGCGCGGGCCGGTATGATCTCATGGAGGCCCTCCGCGAGGACGCCGAGGCGCAGCACCGGGCTTGCCCGCTATACCACATCGCCTCTCGCCGCTGGTTACCGGCCGAGGAATATCCCCTGCCGAACGCCTCGAGAACGAGGATGGAGTCGTGGGGGACGTTCTGCTTCAGTTCCAATTGATCAGAGGCCCCGGCGGGGGCTGGATGCACGTCCCCGCCTCGTAAGACAGTCAAACTGGGCGAGATAGATCTCGCTTGGCGGTTGTTTCGCCGCTGGACTCCGGGCGGACGACTTTCGGCCGATGGGCCGCCGTGCGCGCCGCCGATGGAGAATTACGATTCCTCTCCGCGCGAGCATTAGCCCGCGCGGGGTCTCGTCCTCTCGCACGTCACCTGGGCGAGTCCGACCGACGCCGTCCCCCCCACGACGTCCGTTCTCGCCCGAAACCCAATCCGAATTCGTTCGTCCAAATTTCAACCGGACCTCCCGTCCGGATCGGAGCCACCCCATGCGCCGCAATCGCCGCAGTTTCGTGCCCTCGGTGGAAGGCCTCTCAATCCGCATCATGCCGACCGACATCGTCGGGGGCACGGGGACCACGGAACCCAACCCGATGCCGCCACCGGAACCCTCCCTCGACACGCCGCCGACCGCCCCGACCACCGGCATCAGCGATTCCCCCCTGCCCCCGGGGTCGACCGGCAACGGCACCCCCTGACGCTCCGCCAAGAGTGTTAACGCCGGACCCCGCCTCGGATGCCCGCCCGCAACATCGCGGGGGCTCGGGGAAACTCCGCGCCTACGATCGGAAAATGCGGCCTATGCGGCTATTGCGGCCCTCCCCTTCTCGCTACAATCGGTCGTGAGGGGAAGGGCCGTCGGTCCGCGGCCGGCGACGGGAGTGCTCGCCGCCGCGGTGCTTGGCTGACGACCCTGGAACCGTCCCACCGTTCGGAGTGGGAGGCCTTTTCCATGAGTGCGCAGCCCGAGCCGCTCGACGCCGACCTCCTCGATCGCGCCCGCAAGGGCGATCAGGAGGCCTGGCAGGCGCTCTTCGATGATTGCTACCCAAAGATCGTCCGGGTCGTCCGACATCGCCTCAACCGGCAGATGCGGCGATACTACGATTCCACGGACATCGCCAATTCGGTGATGAAGAGCCTGGCCGAGAAGTTCGAGCGATTCGACTTCTCGAACATCGAAGGGCTCAAGGGCTTCCTCGTCAAGGCGGCCGAGCAGAAGCTGATCGACGGGCACCGCCGGATCCGGGCCCAGAGGCGCGACGACGAGCGCAACCGCCCCCTGCAACCCTCCGACGCCGAGCAGCTCCTCGCGGGCAACCAGCCCACGCCGAGCCAGGTCGCCGTCGCGGTCGAGGGGGAGAAGAATCTCCTGGCCGGCGTCGACGGCGTCGAGCGGCAGGTCATCGAACTCCGGCTCAAGGGCCACACGACCCCCGAGGTCGCCCGGCTCGTCGGCTGGAACGAGCGGAAGGTCCAACGCTTCCTCGAACGACTCCGGGGCGCCTTCGCGTTCCGCGAAGTCTCCCGAGAGCGGAAGGGAGGCGAGGAGTGATGCGTCACCGATCCCCGCGGACATCGGCGTCCCCCGGGCGGATCTCTCACGCGTTCGCCGCCCGAACGGCCTTCGCCCCGGAGTTCGGACCGGGCGAACCCGGTCGCCTCTCGCAGGTGGAGAGCGGGACCGACTCCGTCACGCTGGTGGCCCTGGTCAAGCTCGACCTCGCGCTTCGGTTCGAGGAGGGAGACCGCCCGGAGATCCATGAGTATCTCGAACGATACCCCGCGCTGGGGGAGTCGCCGGACCTCGTCCTGAGCCTGGTCTACGAGGAGTACTGCCTCCTGGAGGAATACGGCGAGGCGCCCGACCCCTCCGAATTCTGCCGCCGTTACGGGGACTGGAAGGAATCGCTCGCGTCGCAACTCGCGTACCACCAGGTCCTCAGCCGGGTCTCCGCCGGGCCTCAACCTCCCCCGCTGGATTATCCCAAGCTCGGCGAGCGATTCCAGGGGTTCACGCTCCGCTCGATCCTCGGCCAGGGGGGCGCGGCCCGGGTCTTCCTCGCCGAGGAGGATCAGGTCGGGGGCAGGAAGGTCGCCCTGAAGGTCTCGGCGAACCGGGGCCACGAGCCGTCGATCCTCGGCAAGCTCGACCACGCCAACATCGTCCCGGTGCACTCCGTGGTCGTGCACGAGGAGAGCGGCCTGCGCGGGCTGTGCATGCCCTACCGCCCGGGCGCGACCCTCGACCAGGTCATCCGCCACGAGGGGCCGAAAGGCCTGCCCCGATCGGCCCGCGCCTTCCACGACGCCCTCGTGCCCGAAGGTCACGGCACAGAGTCGTCCCGCCGCGGCGGCGAGCGGCCCGGCTGGGCCGACTTCCCCCTCCGCGGGTCCTACCCCGATGCCGTCGCCTGGATGGCCCTCTCGCTGGCCAACGCGCTGGCCCACGCGCATGACAGGAAGATCCTCCACCGCGACGTCAAACCGGCGAACATCCTCCTGACCTATCGCGAGGGCCCGCAGCTCCTCGACTTCAACCTCGCCCACGACCCGAACGCGGCGACCGAGGCCGAGGCCGCGCTCCGCGGCGGCACCCTCCCCTACATGGCGCCGGAGCAGCTCGAGGCGTTCCTCAACCCCGATCGCTGGGGATCGGTCGGCCGGCAGGCTGACATCTACGCCCTCGGGCTCGTGATGCGCGAGCTGGTCACCGGGATGGCCCCCGACGGCCCCGATCAGGGGGTCTCGCTCGCCAGGACCATCCTCGGGATCCGCGACCGGCAGATGCGCCCGCCCACGCCGATCCGGTCGATCAACCCGAAGGTCCGCCCCTCGCTCGCATCGATCATCGGAAAATGCCTGGAATTCGACCCTGCGGCCCGGTATGACTCCGGCGAGCAACTCGCCGAGGACCTGCGGCGTTACCTCCAGCGCAGGCCGCTCAAATACGTCCCGTACACCTCACAGAAAGAGTTGGTCGGCAACTGGGTCGTCAAGCACGCCACCGGATTGGCGGCGACCTCCATCCTCGTCTGCCTGGCCGCCGGGCTGGTGGCCGCGAATCCGGCCCGGAACCGCGCGGAGGACGGGCGGCCAGCCGGCTCCGATCGGTCAGTCGGAATCCGCCCGCTCGGGCCGACCGCAGGAGTCGGATCCCTGCCGGAATTCCAGGATGCCTGGGAGGCTTACTGGCTGGAGGGCGCCGAATCGGCCGACTTCCGCCTCAAGGCAATCGAGGCCCACCGCAGCTTCGCCGGGAACGACAACGCCTGGCCGACACTTCTACGCGCGCTGATCGATAGGCAATCCGGGAAAACGGAACGCGCCATTGCGAATTTCAACACTGCCTCTCACCAGTTCGACGCCCAGAAGGCGTTCGACGCGGTGGTGGCCCGGAGGCCCGACGACTCGCAGGCCTGGTACTATCGCGGCCATGCCTACGCCTACACCCCTCAGGATCGGGAGGACCTGGAGACCGCCCTCAAATCCTATGAGAAGGCCATCGCACTTCGCCCGGACGATCCGCAGGCGATCCAGTCGGCGATCCAGGTCGCCGAGCTTCTGAGTACGCCGCGCGACTACCTACGGCCGTTGATCGAACTGGGGATCAATTTCGAAGAGAAGCTGCAACCGATCCATCTGCGTCGGGGAGGATTTCTCAGACGAATGATGGGCTTCTATCAGGCACGGCTCCGGCTGATCGCGGAGGAAGCCCTCGAACGCGCCGTCGCGCTCGAAGATCGGAGATCCGCGCCCAAGGACGTCTCCACGGCGATCGCATCGGCCACGACCGAAGCCCGCCGATATGAGAAGTATCTCGACTCGCACGATGGGCAATTCGTGCTCTGGAACCAACTGTTCCTGGGCCAAGTGACGTTCGCGCAGGCGAGACTCGACCTCTTCGAGGGGCGTCGCGACTCGGCGGCCCAGCTTGTCCGCGAGCTGATCGCCGGGATCGAGAAGACGCTCCAGATCACCCCCTCGCTTCGCAATGATCCCTCATTGCCCGACACCCGCCTTGATGCCTTCTGCCGGCAGGTCCGATCCTGGGCGGATGCGAACGGGATCGGATTCGATTCGAGTGTTTCCACCCCGGTCGCTCAAGTCGAGCGGTGATTGATCCCGCGTCGGTGGGTCTGGTAGGGTGTCGCCCAGGACGGGGACCTCAGGCGCCGGCGGATGTCCGGCAGGGCCCCGATTGCGGGGGCCCCACGTCATGACCGAGGAAGTGATCCAGCAGCGCCTCATCCAGCTCCTCAAGCGGGATGCCCTCCGCACCGGCAGCTTCACGCTCGCCAGCGGCCGCTCGTCGCATTACTACGTCGACGGCCGGACCGTCACCCTCGCCGCCGAGGGGGCCGCGGTGATCGGAACCGGTGTCCTGGAGGCGATTTCCGACCTCCCCGAAGTCGCCGCCGTCGGGGGGCTGACCATGGGCGCCGACCCGATCGTCGGCGCGACCCTCGGACTCGCCGGGCTCCGGGGCCGGCCCGAGCTGCTCGGCTTCCTCGTCCGCAAGGAGGCCAAGGGCCACGGCACCGGCAAGCTGGTCGAGGGGCCGATCGCGGCCGGGATGAGCGTCGTGGTCGTCGAGGACGTCACCACCACCGGCGGCTCGGCGCTCCAGGCCGTCGCCGCCGTCGAGGCGATGGGCTGCAAGGTCGCGCGGATCGTCACCGTGCTCGACCGCCTCGAAGGCGCCGCCGCGGCCTTCGCCGCCAAGGGTCTGGACTTCAAGGCCCTCGTGACCATCCGGGACCTCGGCGTCGAGCCGCTCCCGCCCGCCTGAACCGCCCGGACCGGGACGGAGCCCGCCCACCTTGGAAAGCACCCTGCATCGCCAGCTCAAGGCGACCGTCGGCGCCAGCCCCGGCGGTCGCGAGGAGGTCCGCGTCCTCGGCTACCGCATCGACGCC
Organism: Isosphaeraceae bacterium; assembly: GCA_965279195.1. Classification (GTDB taxonomy): domain Bacteria; phylum Planctomycetota; class Planctomycetia; order Isosphaerales; family Isosphaeraceae; genus CBDIHP01. The sequence goes on along the minus strand of CBDIHP010000046.1, from coordinate 175,506 downwards.
GTGGCCGCCGACGGCGAGCTGGTCGAGATCCAGAACGGCACGCTCGCCGCGATCCGACCCAAACTCGCCCGACTGCTCGAATCCGAACGCGTCCGCGTCATCAAGCCCGTGGTGCTCGCGAAACGGATCTCCTGGAAGGCCCGACGCGGAAATGCCGATGCCCCGCCCGCCCGCAAGAGCCCGTACAGGGGCCGCCTGATCGCCGGCTTCTCCGACCTGGTCTCGATCGCATCCATCCTTACGCGCGAGAACCTGCGGGTCGAGTTGATGGGGATCGAGGTCGAGGAGGTTCGCGTCAAGCGCCGGCGTTGGCCAGGACACGCGGTCGTCGACCGCTCGCTGATCGAGGTCCTGGAGACGCGGACCATCGCGGCCCCGTCGGATTTCTGGGACTGGCTCGACCCGGACGCGCGGATCGCGCCCGGCTCGGCGTTCACGACGGCCGACCTCGCGACCCACCTGGACTGCTCGGCCGACCTCGCCCAGAAGGTGGCGTACTGCCTGCGGCACGCCGGCGCGGCATCCGACATGGGCAAGCTCGGGCACCGCCGGCTCTATGCCCGGCCGGTCTTCGACCCCGCCGGCCGCGCGGCGGTGACGCCGTCCATCACCACCCTGGAACCATTGACATGAAATCCGTCCTCGATCGATTCCGCCTCGACGGTCGGCGCGCCTGCATCACCGGGGGCAGCCGGGGGCTCGGGCTGGCGATGGCCCGGGGCCTGGCCGAGGCCGGGGCCGACCTCGTGCTCGTCGGCCGCGAGAAGGCGAGCCTGGACTCCGCGAAGGAAAGCCTGGCCGACACGGGCCGGAAGGTCGAACTCGTCGTCGCCGACGTCGGCGCGGCGGATCACACCGAGGGGGCCGCGCGCCGGGTCGTCGAGGAGAACGGGCCGATCGACGTCCTCGTCAACAACGTCGGCGGGCGCCGGATCGACATCCCCACCGAGTCGCTCGAACTGGCCGACTGGCAGCGGATCATCGACCTGAACCTGACGAGTGCGTTCGTCTGGTCGAAGGTGGTAGGCGGGTCGATGCTCCCGCGCGGCTGGGGGCGGATCATCAACGTCGCCTCGATCTCGGGACTGATCGCCAACCGCGGCATCGCCGGCCGGAGCTACGAGACCTCGAAGGCCGCCCTGCTCTCGTTCACCCGGGCCCTGGCCGCCGACTGGGCCACGCGCGGGGTGAACGTGAACGCCATCGCCCCCGGCGGCTTCCTGACCGACCCGAACCGCAAATGGTTCCAGGACCGCCCGGAGCTGAAGGACACGTTCGAGTCGATGATCCCGATGGGCCGGCTCGGCGAACCCGAGGAGCTCGCCCCGCTGGCCGTATTCCTGGCCAGCGAGGCATCGTCCTACATGACCGGCGCCACGCTCGTCATCGACGGCGGCTACACGCTCTGGTGAGCCGGGGTCGCCAGGTCCTTCAGGAGGTCGCGGGCGAGTTCGGAGACCGATTGTTCGCTGACCCGGCTCGCCTTCCTGGACGTCAGCTTCAAGGCCGGGTTGGTCTCCAGGGCAAACAGCCCGGCATTGTCGCTCAGCGAGGACACCGCAGGGGAGGCGGCGGAGGTGACCGCGCGGGCGGATGACGTGCCGGAGGCGGCGAATCGCCCGAACAGGGGCTGCCAGTTCGCCCCGCCGTAGGCGAACTGCCCCGCGTCCGGCGCCCCCGACGAGTTGGAGTTCCTCAGGTAGAAGGCCCCGGCCGTCGGGTTGTAGACGCCGATCGTGGTGGTGCCGTTGTTGTCGAAGTCGCCGGAGACCGGCCTCCAGTTCGGGGCCCCGAAGCCGAACAGACCGGCGTCAGGCGCGCCCGGTGAATTTGAATTCCTGAGGTAGAAGGCCGAATTGGCCGGGTTATACACGCCGATCGTGGAGGTGCCGTTGCCATCCCAGTCGCCCACGACCGGCAGGAAGCCGGGGGCCCCGAACTGGATCGGGGCATAGTCCACCCCGCCGGACGAGTTCGTGTTCCGGAGGTAGAAGACGGAGGTCGCCGGGTTGTAGACCCCGATGGTGGTCGTGCCGTCGCCGTCCCAATCGCCCGCGATCGGGATCCAGTTCGTCGCGCCGAACTGGAACGGGGCGATGTCCGGGCTGCCCGACGAGTTCGCGTTGCGGAGGTAGAAGACCGCGTTCGCCGGGTTGAAGACGCCGACGGTGTCGATGCTATCCCCGTTCCAGTCGCCGACGATCGCCTTGAAACTGCCGTTGCCGAAAACAAACGGTGCGATGTCGGGCGTGCCCGGGCTGTTCGCGTTGCGGAGGTAGACGCCCGCGTTGGCGGGGTTGAAGACCCCGACGGTGTCGCCCGTCGCCCCCCCGCCATTGCCTCCCGGCAGGCCGATGGTCAGGTTGAAGCTGCCGGTCGCCCCGGCCATCAGTTGATTGGTGCCGTCGGCGGGCAGATAGCGGCTATTCGTCGAAGACGAGACCCCGAGGTAGTAGGTCCCGCCGAGGCCGATCGTGCGCGTCAGCGTGTCGACGCCCGACGCCGCGTTGTTGGCCGAGGCGATCTCGGTACCCGACGCGTCGAACAGGCGGACGAGCGTGTCGAGGCTGGGGGTGAGGGAGGTGACGCTCGCGGTCAGCGACTGCCCCGCCGTCAGCGTGAGCCTGTAGACCCTGACATCGGTCACGGTCGCGATCGACTGCGCGACGAAGCTCCGACTCCCCGAGGCCGGCACCGTCGCGTTGATGGCCGTCGCGGCGGTGGCGTTCGCGCCGACCTTGATGTCCCAGCCGATGTCGTCCAGCCCGGCAACATCCAGGCCCGAGATGAGCTTCCGTTCGCCGTTGGTCTGGGACGGGTCCATCGAGACCTCGTAGTTCCCGTCCATCGTGCCTTCTCGCCAGTGGCCCTGGTCGGGCGAGATCGACACGGTCGTGCCGAATCGGGCGGTGGCAGCCGTGCCGGCGAATCGTCCCGCCGAGATCAGGGTCTCCCACGAGCCGCTGGTGCCGAAACCGATCAGGTGGGTGAGTTCATGGAGCGCGGTGGTGTAGAAATCGGTCCTGTTCCCGATATTCGCGGCGTCGAGGCCGAAGTACCAGTTGGTGCCGGTGTCGAAGGTGATCGAGCCGCCCCAGGGGCCGATGTCGGTAGGGGCATTCTGATTGAGCGCCCCGACCTGCCCGCGTGCCCCGACCAGGGCGAGGAAGGACTCGTCCCCGCTGGCGTTGTATCCCCCAGGCCCGCCGAGTCCGATGGTCCCCCCGCCGATGTTCCGGCCGCCCGCGTAGATCCTCAGCGTGTTCAGCGGGATCGTCTGGTTGTTGAGGGTGACGGTCGAATTGTTCCCCGGGTGGTCGAAGTTCAATGACCAGGTATTGCCGCCGCCGGGAGTGATCCCCAGGAGCGTGTCGTTCAGGATGCTCCCGAGCGTGTTGGCCGCCGCCTGGAGCGCATTTCGCCGCTCGGAAGTCGAGAAGAAGTTGTTGGTGTCGTAGGTGTAGTCGATCTGGAAATTGATGGTCAGGAGTTGGCGGGATTCGAGCGAGTCCCAGCCGAACCCGAACCTCGTCTCGCGGCGGCCCCGCGGCCTTCTGGTTGAGAAATTCAACTGACCAATCCTCCAGGGAACGAGGCCGCCCGGCTCTCTCGAACTCAACGTCGTCAGACACCGGATGCACAACCGCAATCGAGTCCACCTCGGGAAGCGGAACAACGTCCCACTCCCGTGCGCAAACGCGACGGGCGCGGGCGTGCCTCACATCCTAGACGGATCTGGAGGCCGGCCCGCGTCGGGGCGGGTTGCAACTCGTGGAACTCTATCCTACGGGACCAGGTACGACTTTAGCATCCAATCACGCAAGCAAAGATGTCAAGGGCTGGGCGTCGGAGAGCCGGAAGGGGCGGGCGAGGGGGTCGTGGATCTCGGTCTCGGGGGGGATCCCGAGGCAATGGTAGACGGTCGCCGCAAACTGTGCGGGGGAGACGGGATCGGTCGCGGGATGCGCCCCGATGCGGTCGGACGAGCCGATCACCGTGCCGCCCCGCACGCCCGCGCCGGCCAGCATCAGCGAGAAGACGTTGCCGTAGTGGTCGCGGCCGGCGTCGCGATTGATCCGAGGGGATCGGCCGAACTCGCCCGTCCAGACGACGAGCGTCTCGTCGAGCTGCCCGCGCTCGGTGAGGTCGTCGAGCAGGGCCGACGAGGCGATGTCGAGCGGGGGCAGATTCTTGTCCCTGAGCATCGGGAAATTGGGGGTCGCGCCGACGTGGAGGCCGTGGGTGTCCCAGGCCGCGACGGCGACGTTGTCCTTGACCCCATTGTTGATGAACGCCTCGGGCTCGGTGCGGTCGGGCCAGTAAATGGTGACGAACGGGACCCCGGCCTCGGTGAGCCGGCGGGCGAGCAGCAGGCTCTGTCCGAAGGCGTTGCGACCGTAGCGGTCGCGGACCTGGGGCGACTCGCGCTCCAGGTCGAACGCCCGGGCCACCGCCGGCTCGGAGAGGAGCTCGAACGCCCGGTGGTAGAGGACGGAGGCGTCGTGGCGGGCGCGGGGGTCGATGGCGGACGAGGCGTCGTGCTCGAACGATGCCAGTAACTCGCGCCGGGATCCGAGCCTCTGCGGGGAGATACCCCGGTCGAGCGCGGCGAGGCTGGGGGGGATGAAATTCGGTGTCGCGGCCGGGGCCTCGATCCGGAACGGGTCCATGCCGCGGCCGAGGAATCCGCCGTTCTGGCCGGGCACGACGTTGGTGCTGGTCGAGATGGTCCAGGGGAGGCTGATGTAGGGCGGCAGCACGCCGCGCGGCGGCCGGACCCGCGAGAGGACCGAGCCGTAGGTCGGGAAGTCGTCCGGCGTGGGGCCGACCTCGCCGAGCGCCCGGGGGCGGCGCCCGGTCATCATCGTGTGCGAGGCCGAGCCGTGGGCCGAGTCGCCGTGGGTCATCGACCGGATGATGGCGTAGCGGTCGGCCCGCCGCGCCAGCCTGGGAAGGTGCTCGGTGATCCGGAGCCCGGGGACGTTCGTGGCGATCGGTTTGAATTCGCCCCGGATGCCGTCGGGGGCGTCCGGCTTCATGTCCCAGATGTCGATGTGGCTGGGCCCGCCGAAGAGGTAGACCATGATGCAGGATCGGGCCTTGCCGAATCCCGAAGGCCGGGCCGAGGCGTCGCCCCGGGCCTGCCAGGCCGGGGAGCCCAGCCCGAGGCCGAGCCCGCCGGCCATGCCGAGTTCCAGCCAGTGTCGCCGGGTGATCCCGCGACGGAGGTCGGTGGGCCGTGGCTTGAGGACGAGCATCGTTCGGCTCCTTATCCGGCGGCCGCGTCGGCGCGACTCATGCTGGGAAGAGAGGGGAGCGCATGGAAGGGCATTGCGAGGGGACTTCTCGAATTGTCCAACAAAGTTCAAAGGCGTGCAAGCCGGGGAGTCCGAACGTCTGCAAGGCTTTTTCCGATCGATATCCTGTCGGGAGCGATGGAGGGATTGGTCTTCGGGCGTCAGAATAGGATACTGCATGTGGGCGTCCGATCACGCCGAGCCCTTTCGAGCGTAGACAAATCGGTCCGGCGAACAGAGATGGATGGCGTTTGAGCCATCCCGGCGTGCGGCATCGAAGTGGCCATGTCTCAACCAGTCAAAGCCGAGTATTCGATTGCCGCGGTGTCCAAGCTCACGGGCGTGAGCTGCCACACCCTGCGCATCTGGGAGCGGCGCTACGGCTTCCCGGTGCCGCACCGGTCGGCGTCGGGTCACCGGCGCTACTCGGCCGAGCAGGCGGAATCGCTCCGGATGATCTCGCAGATGCTCAAGGCGGGGCGGTCGATCGGGGAGTTGATCGACGAGCTGAACCTCGGGTCGGTCTCCGAGGGAGTCGAGCCGCCCCCTGTCCTGCTGGAGCCCGGCCCTGCCCCCCTGACCTCGCCCGCCGGCCAGCTCGTCGACGTCCTGGCGAGGGCAGACATTGAGAGCGGAGAGAGCCTGTTCGAGCGCTGGGAATCGGAGCTGAGCCCCCTCGAATTCATCACCAGGATCGCCGAGCCGGTTCTCGTGGAGACGGGGGAGCGGTGGTTCCGGCGCGAGCTCGACGTCTTCCAGGAGCACTTGATCACCGCCTCGCTCTTCCGGAGGCTGGGGCGGATGCTGGACCAGGTGCGGCGGGCCAACCCCTCGCCGAAGCATCTGGCCGTGGTGGGGACGGTCCAGGGGGAGCGGCACGAGGGGGGCGTCCTGATGCTCAGCATCGGGCTGGAACTCATGGGCTGGCGGGCCCTGACCCTCGGCGTCGACCTCCCGACGCGCGACTACACCAGGGCCGTCGAGACCTGGCGGCCCGACGCCCTGGCGTTGTCGTTCGTGCTCTCGCGGAGCATCAACAAGCGGTTCTCCGAGCTGAGCAAGCTCACCGGGGTCCCCGTTTTCGTGGGCGGCCGGAGCATCGTGAACCACCAGGGGCTCGCCCGACGCTACGGCCTCATCCCCCTGACCGGCGCGCTCACCCTCACGCTCTCGCAGTTCCTCTCGGAGTACGAGGACTGGTGCCGAGAGCACCGGCCAGACTTGGGGGACGCCGGCTCCCGGGTTTGAACGCTCAGCGAGGGTTCGTGCGGTCCCGGCCGGCGACCGCTCCCGACCTCGGCACGAAGTCGAGGATCACGAACCGGTCCTGGTTCCACGCCTCGCGCGGGTTCAGATTGAGGTCGATGTTGCGCTTCGAGACCAGCTCGTAATCGCGCGACATCTCCACGAGCCAGGCGTCGAACGCCGCCTGGTGGTCGGGGAGCTCGTTGATCAGGACGCAACGCAAGGGGTGCGAGTCCGATACCCGCTCCAGGCGCGGGGGCTCCTTTCGGGCGTGCCGCTCGGAGTAGATCCGCTGGTTGCAGAGGTAATTGGCCGTGCGGTGCTGCTGCCAGTGCTCGGGGTCGAGCGTGACGCCCAGGTCGGTCTTGAGGCAGACGACCTCGGCCTCGCCCCCCTGCCCGTTCCAGAGCCAACGGGAAAACTCGCGGGCCTTGACGTCCGCCGCGATCTGGTACGGCCTGATCCGGTCGCCGACGAAGATCACGCCGCCGATCCCCAGCAGTCCGGCGAAGCCGAGGGCCGCCTTCCGCGAAGGCCAACGCATCCGCCCGATCAACGTCGCCGCCCCCGCCCCGGCCATCAGGCAGAGCCCGGGGGCGACGTAGAGCATGAACCGGACCTCGCCGCCATACGGGTAGCGCCGAACAACCGAGGCCATCAGGCCAAGACCGAACGTCGACAGAACCGCGATCGCCAGCGGCCGGCGGCCGGACTTCCAGAGGATCCGGGCACCGACGACGAAGCAGAGGAACGTCAGCACGCTCGCCCCGCGCTCGCCGCCAATCGGGAATGCGAACAGGTTCCCCGTGTGCATCGAGACCAGCCAGACGATGAGCCCGAGCGGGTCCCGGAGCGGCGGGAACGACTCGGCCCAGTACTCCTGCATCGAGCCGAGCACCTGGCCGCTCTGCGCGGCCGTGAAGACCGCGAAGTAGAAGAGAAAGCTCGCCGGGATCAGGGCCACGTAGAGCCCATATGGCAGCCAGGCGGACCGTGAGCGAATCGTCCGGATCGAGTCGAACAGCCCGATCGCGATTCCTCCCGCCGCGAAAACCGCCGGGTGGGATAGTCCGAGCGCCAGCGGCGTGAAGGCCGCGAGGCCCCAGAGCCAGCCGGTCCGCTCGGGCGTCCTCCACCACTCGGCCGCCATCGTCAGGAGGATCATCGAGACCAGCAGGTCCGACGAGTACGGCTTCACCTCGACCGCGTGGCGGATCGGGTAGAAGGCGACGGCGAGGAACCCGACCGCGACCACCCTCGCGAATCCGCTGAGGATCCGGCCCGATAGGTGGCCGAACAGGAGAAGCCCGGCGACCCCGCTCAGGACGGGGACCAGCCGCAGGGCCTTCTCGTGGAACCCGAACAGCGCGACCGCCGTCTTCTCGGCCCACAGGAACAACAGCGGGCTGACCTGCCGGTACTCCAGCGGCCGGAGCAGGTCCGCGTACGAGCGGTCGAGGAAGTTCGTGGCCAGGTAGGCCTCGTCGCCCCAGAGCGGGAACGTCGCCCACCAGCGCTGGAGCCGGAGGAAGACGCCGAGGGCGACCAGGATCCAGACCGCGCGTCGGACGGCCTGATCGGTCCAGATGGAGGGGACGGGGGCGGCGTCGGGGCATCCGGTCGCGGTCGCCTGGGGGACGGCCTCGGGCGGGAGGATTTGCGGCATCGCCATCGTCACGACGGTCCTTGGGATTCCCCGGCGCGTCCTTCGCGCGTGCGGGAGGTTATCCCAAGCGATCGGCGGGGATCAACGGCAATGATGACGGGAATTCGATGGGCCGCCGCGGATGTGGGCGAGCGGGGACGTTGGTTTCGAAACGCCGGCTGGGCAGGCGACCCCCGAAGGGATCCCCTGCCCAGCCGTGTGCGTCACCCGTCGGGCGTGGGCCGATCGCTCAGCCCATCGCACTCGCCGGGTGTGGGATTAGTACTGCGGGCTGCCCTTGGCCGGGGCCTGGGCGGCGGGCAGGATCTTGGCCGGGGCGACCTTGGCGGGCGCCTGGGGGGCCGGCAGGACCTTCGCCGGGGCCGGGATCACCTTGGCCGGGGCCTGGGGGGCCGGCAGGATCTTGGCCGGGGCCTGCGGGGCCGGGGCGACCTTGGCGGGTGCCTGGGGAGCCGGCAGGACCTTCGCCGGGGCGGGCATCACCTTGGCCGGGGCCTGCGGGGCCGGCATCACCTTGGCCGGGGCGGGCATCACCTTGGCCGGGGCCTGCGGGGCCGGCATCACCTTGGCCGGGGCGGGCATCACCTTGGCCGGGGCCTGGGGGGCCGGCAGGACCTTCGCCGGGGCCGGCAGGATCTTGGCGGGAGCCTGGGGGGCCGGCAGGACCTTCGCCGGGGCCGGCAGGATCTTGGCCGGGGCCTGGGGGGCCGGCAGGATCTTGGCCGGGGCCTGCGGGGCCGGGGCGACCTTGGCGGGCGCCTGCGGGGCCGGGAGAACCTTGGCGGGGGCCTGAGCGGTGGCATAGGTCTTGTGAGTGCCAATGCCGCTCAGAGCGAGAATCAGAACCGCGCTGGTCATCGCGATGTCCTCTGAATTGATAGTCTTGACAGACCGTGGTCTCGATCGAGTCGGAGTGCAGACTGTTCCCAAAGGGCTTGGCCCGCGGGCCCGACGACAAGCGCCGGGCCCAGCGACAGCAACCATCGCCCCGCCGGGGATCGATCCCTCGACCCCATGCCCCGCCCGGCCTCCTGGATGACGTTCACGCCATCCAGCGGCCTCGCGAGGCAGCCTCGGGACGGTGGCGGAAGGCCCGAACGTCGCCGATGCCACGCTCAAGCGCTCCACCCCAGGGGTGGCCACGGCTATTCATCGGCAACGCTCTCTCGGGGCCTTAGATATCCCAGACAAATTCGAGGAAATGCTGACTTCGCGGGTTATGGGGAACATGACTCGACCCCGTAAAATGGGCAAGCCCGTTTCGCCATTTCGCCCCAACCTTCCCCCTGGCATTGCCGAATCCTTGGGGGGTAATCGCCGAGAAGCGAGTCCCTGACGGCCAAGGCGGGCCGTACGCCAGGGATGGTGGGCGAAACTCTCGGTACTTAGGGAGGCAGCATGCGTTACCGCAGCAAGCTTTGGGCTGGGATGACCTGGGCCGTCGTCCTGGTCCTGGGCGCCACGTCTTGGACGGAGTTAAAGGCGGCGGATCGGGTCAAGCCCGTGCCCCTCGGGGGCTCGCTGTCCGAGCAGACGGGCGATCAGTATTTCGGTGTCTATGTGCCCACGAGGTTCGGAGGCGCGTTGACGGTGAAGTCGACCGCCGGTAAGATCGCCTCGATCACCGGGCCCGACGGCAAGCCCCGCAGCAACGGCGGCGAGGTCGGGACCGACCAGCACGGCTGGTACACCTTCCAGATCACGGGCGCAGAGAAGGCGAAGTTCTCGGTCGAGACGAGCTTCGTCCAGACCGGCCAGTCCGCCCGGCTGCCCTGGAACTTCTACTACTGGCCGACGAAGGCCGACTCGATCCACGAGCCCTGGGCCGGCGGCAACGGCCGGGTCGACACAAGCCAGGTCATGGGCGACGACATCCTCCTGGTCTCGCCGGGCAGCTACATCGCCCCCGGCCAGGACATCGTCCGCGCCGGGGCGAACGGCCTGCTCGAGACGCGCCCGGCCGCGGGCGATACCTCGACCTGGTTCCCCAACCTCTATGACGACTTGACCTTTCTGGGCGCGGACAACAACCTCTACTCCACCCCCAGCCCGATGCTCAAGTACGACCAGCTCCTCGGCTCCTCGGCCCGGAACTGGGAGGCGGCGAACAGCCAGAATCAGGACATCCAGCGCTGGCCCGGCCACTGCCTCGGCGGCGCGGTCGCCTCGATCCTCCTGAACGAGCCCCGCCCCGCGCCCGGCACCGGGCTGACCTCCGACGAGCTCAAGGCCCTCTGGGCGGAACTCGGCGAGAATCACTACAACCACCGGATCGGCGACTACGCGGCCGACATCCCCGCCGGCCCCCCCCGCCCGGGTTGGGACCCGACCGACGCCTACGCCCCCCGCTTCCACGCGATGCTGGAGAACCACATCCGCGGCGAGAAGAAGTCCCTCCTCGGCAACCTCCGGGCCTTCCCGCCCCGCGGCACCGCCAACGAGGTCTGGAACCACGGCATCGGCAAGTACGTCGCGGCCTACAAGGCGATCCCCGGCAAGGGCGAGCGATCGGTCAAGGTCGAGATGGAGCTCCACGCGAACTCCGGCTCGAACCTGAACAACGACGACAACAAGCCCCGCATCGTCAAGTACGAGTACACCCTCGGCTACGGCCTCGACGGCCGGGTCGACGCCACCGGCCAGATCGCCAGCGACTGGATCTCGGTCGGCGGCGAGGCGATGTTCTGCCCCCTCAATATCCTTGAGGTGGTCGAGACCCGCTGGCAGGGCCACAACCCGTACGTGACCGAGGCCAACGTCCGCTCGCTCGACCTGGCCAACGGCGGCGGCGGCCGGTTCACGGGCGCGGCCCCGCAGTTCCGCCCCGTCGGCAGCTACGAGGCCGGTCGCCGGCCCCAGTTCGCCGGCCGGACCAACGACGCCGAGGCCGCCTCGCCGCGACGCGGCCTCTTCCGGCTGTTCGGCCGTTAAACGGATCTCCCCTGTGCGGAATAGCCTCCCCCCTGCTCCGATCCCCTTCTGATTCCGCCCGATCGGCCCGGACTCCTGCCTCGCCGGGCCGCCACTCAGGATGAAAACCGCCGACGCCCCGGTCGACGCCCCCCAAGGCTCGACCAGGGCGTTTCTCGTCCCGGCTCCCCCACGACGCCTCAACAACCCTCCGTCCCACCACCTTCCCTGGCCGCGCAGGTTTCGCAATCCGGCATTTCCGTCAAGGTCTCTCAAGTCCAGGGCGAGATTGGCCGATCACGTAAAATGGGAGGTTCAGGTGGCCGAGGTTGGCCCCGAACGAGACTCCCGGCGGGACGGTGTGCAGAGGATCGGGGGACGCCATGAGCGCAACACTCCTGGAACCGGGGCCGAGGTCGCGACGCCCCATGGACCCCCAGCACGAACCGTTCCCCCAACTCCCTGTCCTGATCCAGGTTCCCGCCCTGGCGACGGTCCGACCTCGCCAACGGCAGGTCCAGATCGCCCCCCGGAGCCTGCCGAGGCGCCGTCTCAGGCGCGAGGTGCGCTGGGCGGGATTTGCGGCCGCGATCGTCTGTGCCGGTTGGGTTGGCTCGTCCTGGCGTGACATTTGGCCGATGATCAGGGTGGGAGTCGTCTCCAGGCTGGACGGCGCTTTGTCGCAGAACGGGCATTTGGCCCCCGCGTACGAGGTGCCGGCCGTGGCCGTTCGGATCGACTCCTTGCCGGCGGCGACCTTTCGGGAGCAGGATGCTCCCGTGGTGTTGCCCGGTTACCTGTTGCCGGCGGATGCCACGGAGGAGCCAGGCCATGCGGGACGTTGATCAGGCCCTGGCGAAGGTCTACGCCAGGCGGGAAAGCTCGGAAGGCCCCGGCCTCCCCCCCCCGCCCCACTTCGTCGTCGAGCCCCCGGACGCCCGTGAGGGCAGACGCACCGGCTCGCCGCACGCGCTCGACACTCTCAAAGGGCCTCGCGAGGTCGCCATCGACTGGCCGACCACGGTCCTTGCCCTCGAACGCGAGCACGGACCCCGCTTCGAGCGGCTGGCCGACTTGCTCCTCCAGGTCCGCGATCGCGACCAGGCGAAGGTGCTCCTCTTCACGAGCTGCCACCGCGCCGAGGGACGCACGACCTTGGTCCTGACGCTCGCGCGGGCCCTCGCCCGACGCCCCGGCCGGATGCTCCTGGTCGACGCCGACCTCACGGGCCCGATGATGGCCCGGCAGCTGGGGATACGACCGCACGCCGGCCTCGACGACGTGATCGAGTCGGGAACCTCGGTACACGAGGCGATCCTGCACGCGCCCGACGACCACCTCTCGCTCCTGCCCCTCCGCGCCGCCGTCCCTCGCCCGCGCGACTTCCTCTCGCACCCGGAATGGTCGCTGACCATGGCCAGGCTGCGTCGGGAATTCGACCTGGTCCTGATCGACGGCAGCCCGATCTTCACCGGGCTGAGCGCGACGATCCTCCATCGCTCGGTCGACGCCGCCGTGCTCGTCCAGAGCAAGGCGATCACCTCGGAGCGGGCCCTGCTCCGAGCGCAGGAGGTCCTCCAGGGGGGCGGGATCCCGATCCTGGGCGTGGCCGAGACCTTCGTCTGATCTGATCCGGATGGACCCGGGGGCGACTTGCCTTGTACGAGGCGCATTTCGGCCTGAACTTCCGACCCTTCCGCGACACCGGCGACGCCTCGGATTACGTCCCGACGCCGAGCCGGGAAACCGCCCGGCTGCGCCTGCGGTACGGCCTCGAACACTGCGAGGCCCCCTGCCTGATCCTGGGCCCCCCCGGGTCGGGGAAGACCCTGATGTCCCGCGTGATCGCCGCCGATCTCGGCGGCCCGACGGCCCACGTCACCTTCCCGGCCATGTCGCCCGAGCAGCTCGTCCACTTCCTCGCTGACGAGTTCCTCCACGGCGGCGCCAACACGTCGCTGCTTGCCCCCGGCCGGGAGAATCTCTCGGCCTCGCTCCGGCGGTTCCGGGGCTGGCTGGCGAATGAGGCCTCGCGAGAAACGAAGCCATTGCTGGTGGTCGATGACGCCCACCTGATCCGCGACGACCGGGTCTTTGAGACCTTGAAGCTGCTGCTCGACCTCTCCACGACCCGCGGGCCGTCCGACCTTCGACTTCTGCTGGTCGGCGAGCCCGAGCTGCTGGACCGCCTGCCGGAGTCGCTCCACGAGCGGATCGCCGGCCGCTGCGAACTCCAGGCCTGGCTGTCCGACGAGACCTTCACCTATCTCGACGACCGGATCCGTCGCGCGGGCGGATCGCCGGGGCTGTTCGCCCCCGAGGTCGCCCGGGCGATCCACCGCGTGTCATTCGGCCTGCCGCGTCGCATCAACCGCCTGGCCGACCTCGCCCTGGTCGTCGCCTGCGCCGAGGGGCTCCAACGCCCCGACCTCGCGTCGGTCGAGGCCGCCGCCCGCGAGATGCCTTTCCGCCCCATCGCGGCCTGAATTCGGTTTGGCGTTTTCCTGGGCATCAAAACAGCCAGGGTGCCCGTGGGGTTCCGTCTTCGGGAACCCCACGGGCACCCTGAAGGATGCGCCGGGCCTACTTTCGGTGGAGTGACGCCTCCCTGGCGGGCGGCGTCGGCATCACACCCTTCTCTCAATTGACGAAAGGGAGGGCCGTCGGGGCGCGGTAGCGGGCGGCGCCGAAGCGGACGTTGAGCTGGACGATCAGCTCGCCGCTGAACGGGCGAGGGCCGGTGACGGGCGTGGCGTAGCCGACGGTCACAATGCTGCGATTGCGGATCTCGGTGTTGAGGCCGAAGGTCAGGTCGAGGGTGTCGGCCGTCGAGGCGACGTCGTTGATGTCGAAGCCGCGATGGTTCAGCGGGGTCGTGAGGTGGGCCTCGAATGTCGGCGCGATCGCCGAGATGAACTCGTCCTCCTCGGGGAGGCTCCGCTTGAGGAAGTAGCCGACGGCCAGGTCATTAAACCAGAGGGTCGCCCCGCGACGGTCGAGGGGCACGTTGATCGAGCTGAAACCCTGGAAATACAGGTCGCCGTAATACTTGATGAAGCCGACGAACGGCTGGATGTCGGTGGTGTTGAGGTTCGTGTAGAAGTTGTTGCCGGCGAACGCCTTCGGGCCGGTGGGGAGGTTCAGGTTCAGGCCGACCGAGAACAGGTCGCCGTTGTCGTTCTGAGCGAGGATGTACTTGCCGAAGACCGAGAGATTCCCAAGGGCCGACGAGTTGTGCGGGAGGCCCTTGACGGTGGAGTTCAGCGTCAGGACGTTGATCGGCAGGCGGACGCCGATCGATGCGTTGCGGTCGAGGAACGTCTTCTCGAAGCCGAGGAGGTAGTGGAAGATCCGGAGGTTGGAGACCGGCGAGCCGACACGCTCGTTGAGCGACTTGTTCACATCATCGAAGTAGTTGAACGAGAAGAAGAAGCGGTCCTGCGGGCGAGGGCTCTGGTTGTCGGCGATCTTGAGGCTGGTGAAGTAGACCAGGACGCTGGAACCCGGGAACTGGTTGCCGTTGCCTCCTCCCCCGCCACCGGGCCGGACGACCGGCGGCGGATTCTGGCCCGGAAGGTCCGGGAACCGGGCGGCCTGGATCCGACGGATCGGGCTCATGTCGCCGATGACCCCCGGCGGAGCTGCGGCCGCGCTCAGGGTCCCGCCGAGACCGGGGGCGAACCCCGTGTCACTGCCCCCAAGTCCCGCCCCGTCGGCCCCCGCGCCGCCCGCCGCGTCGCCGGCTCCGGCTCCCGTGGAAAATCCGGGGGCCGCGGCGCCCGGGTCACCGGGGGTCATGCCTCCCGATTCGCCCGCGCCGGGGAGGTTCGGAGACGGTGCACCGGGATAACCACCAGAGGGTATCCCCGGGTAAACCTTCCCGGGGACGTATTGCGACGACGCCTGCCCGGTCGGGGCCGGGACGCCCGGGTCATCCGCGAGGGCGGTCACCGGGGCCAGGCCCATCGCGATGAGCGTCGCGGCCAGGATCCACTTAACAGACATGGGGGAGACTCCTTCGCTTGGCCGCTCGGCCCCGGGTCCGTCCGGGCCGGTCGTACTCCGGGTATCGACATTGGCAGGCGGACCGATTCGACCCTGGTTATCGACCGCCCGCAGCGTCCGGAACACTCCATTTCGAGCGCACTTTCCGATTCTCGCCATCCTGCCGGGCTTGAGGATTCCCCCGGGGATCCGAAGTCCGCGGGTCCGGCCGGTCACAGCACCCTTCGCCGCGTCGTATGATCCGGACTGGTGACCCCTTGCGATCCCGACCTGACCTGTCGCCGGAACCCTGGAAAATGAACCTGGCCATTCGATCCAAGACAAAACGCGTACTCACCCCCTCCCTGTTCCTGGGATTGGCTTTGTTCCCGCAGTTTTCGCTCGGGCAGCTCGAACCGAAGGGGTTCTTCAGGGACCCCAGCCTCATCCTCTCGACCGGCGGCCACCACGCGCCCGTACGGGCCCTGGTGTTCGCCGGCAATGGCGGCAACCGCCTGCTCTCCGGCGGGCTCGACCGCTCGATCCACACCTGGTCGCTCGACGGCGACCTCTCCCGCCCGACCCGGACCATCCGCCCTCCCCTATGGCGCGGCAACCGGGGGACGATTTACGCCATGGCCCTGTCGCCCGTCGAGTTCGAGCCGGGCCAGCGCCTCCTGGCTGTCGGCGGCCTCGGCGTCCTCTCGGGGGGCGGCGAGATCCTCCTGCTCCGTTACCCCGGCCTCGACCCGCTCAATTCGGGCGAGGTTGTCGCCCAGTTGCCGGTCCAGAAGGACCCGAACGTCTTTCGGGATGGCCACACCCTGACGGTGAACGCCCTGACTTTCTCGCCCGACGGCAAGTTCCTCGCATCCACTTCGAATGACGCGACGATCCGTATCTGGGATCTCGCGGCGCGGACCACGACCCTGATCCTGCAAGGCCATGTCGGGCCGGTCAACGCCGTGGCCTATAGCGCCGACGGGACTCGGCTCGTCTCTGCCGGGCGCGATGGAGTCGTCCGGCTCTGGGACGCGGCGACAGCTGCGCTGGTGAAGCAGTACGACCCACCAGTATTGGATGCCGCGAGAAATGAGCTCGGAAGCGCGGTGAACGCCCTGTCGATCAACCCGGTCGACGGCTCGATCGTGGTCGGCCGCGAGAACGGCGAGATCGCCCGGCTTGGAGCCGACCCCGGCAACCAACGGACTCTCTACAAACCGAAAGCCCAGGGCCCGATCGAGTCGCTCGCGACCTCCCCGGATGGCAAGCGCCTGGCCGTAAGCCGGGTCGTCCGGGACCTGGTCCAGGCCCAGGACCGCCCGGACGTCGAGTGCCTGATCGAGCTGCGTTCCCTCCCCGACGGGGCCGTGACCGAGGAGGTCCGGACGCTCTCGAACCTCAGCTACGCCGTCGCCTTCAGCCCGGACGGCAAGACCCTCGCCTACGCGGGGGGGGATGATCAGGCCATCACGCTCAGGCCCTTGAATGCCCCCGGTCAGCCGGGGGAGATCCTCAAGGGCCAGGGGTCGAGCCTCTGGGACGTGGGATTCCACCCGGACAGCTCACGGATCCGGTTCTCCCGCAGTCGGCCGGCCCAGCCGGGTCAGGGGAACGAGTACGAGGAGTTCGACCTCAAGGCGCGTCGATTCGTCGATCCGTCCGAGGCCGTCTGGCGCCACGCGCAGGCCGCCGACGCCGGCTGGACGATCTCGCCGGTCGATCCTTTCTCCCTGGATGTAGTCAACGCGCAGCAGGAGGGGTTCCGGATCCGGTTGAGCGAGACCGAGGACCGCCGCTGGTGGTCGTACGGGATCATCAAGCCCGGACCGGGGCACCCCAATCCCGTGATGGCCGTCGGCTGCGATTCCGGAGTGGCCCTGTTCCGTCTCACTGACGGCATCCGCGTCCGGCACCTCGTCGGACACAGCGGGCCGGTGTATGCGCTGGCGGATTCGCCGGACGGCAAGTTACTGGTGACCGGCTCGTCCGACCAGACCGTCCGACTCTGGAATCTCGACGGCTGCGACGCCCCCGCCCCGCTCGGCGCCCGATTCGAGCGCGAGGCCGACGGCGTCTGGACTGTCGCAGAGGTGACGAAGGGGGGCTTCGCCGACGGTATTGGCCTGGCCAAGGGTCAACGCGTGTTGAAATTCTTCGTCGGGGCTCAACAGGCCAACCTGGAGGATCATGTGGCCGGGCTCGACGCGCGGACGACGACCGAGCTGATCACGTTCGATGTCCAGCAGGGCGACAGCCCGCGCGCGCGGGTCGCAACCCAGAAGCGGAACTCGCCGCTCCTGAGCCTGTTCCCGAGCGTCGACCACCAGTGGATCCTCTGGTCCCCGCGCGGCTACTACGACACCTCCTTCGAGGCCGACCGCAAGTACCTCGGCTGGCAGACCAACCGGGGCACGATCCTCAACATCCAGGCCGGCGTGTTCGACACGGCCGACAAGTTCGAGGCCCGGTTCCGGCAGAGGAAGGGCGTCCTTCCGAACGTGATCGACACGCTCCTGGCCACCGGCAACGTCGCTCGAGCCGACGCCCTCGGCCCCCAGGCGCCGCCGGCCCAACTGGCCGACCCGACGACGAGCAAGGTCTCCGCCCTCTCGATCCAGCCGGCCGGGGCCCCGGCGACCGACGCCCCTGTCACGGTCCTGGCCCCGAGCGTGCCCGTCGACGTGAAGGCGTCTGTCCCGGTCGATGCGGTGCCGATCGTCAGCGTCCGAATCGAGCGCGACGGGGCGCCCGTGGCGGAGGTCGCCCAGAATCCCCCGTCGCGGGAGGTCAGTCTGCGGCAGCTCGTCGCCCTCGGGGACATCAAGTTCTCGCAGCTCACCGTGGCCGTGACCGACGCCCTGGGCGTCGTCCGGCGGAGGGGCTTGACCGTGATCAACACCGCCCCGCCCGCGAAGCCGCCCGGACAACGACTCTTCGTCCTGGCCCTCGGGGCAAACAAGTTTAACGTCCCATCGTTGCCGCCCATCCTCTTCGCCGACCGCGACGCCAGGGATGTCGCCAGGTTTCTCGGCGCGAGCCTGGTCTCCCCGGCGAGCCAGAAGCCATTCGGTTCGGATCGCGTGATCATCAGGGCCTTTGCCGGCGACGACGCCGGGGCAGGCGGATTTCTCGACGCCCTCGCCGAACTCGACCGCGAGTCGAAGTCCCGTCGCCTCGGGCCCGGGGATGTCGTCGCCATTCTGATCGAGTCGCATTACCTCCAGGGCGGTTCGCTCGGCCGGCTCGCCACCCGAGACAACCTCCCCGACCTGACCGAATCGCCTTGCATACCGGCCGGCGAGCTGTCCGACCGCCTGACCGAACTCCGCCGCCAGGGCGTCCGCACGGTCGTCTTCCTCGACGCCGTGCACGGCCTCAAGACGCCCGACGGAGGGATCGACATCCAGGAGTGGGTCCGCGACCTCCAGGCCCGGGCGGGCGCGATCACCTTCCTCGCCTCCGGCCACGGCCCCAGCAAGACATGGCCCGATGGCGGACATCGCGTGTTCGCGCAAGGCGTGCTCGATGCCTTCGACGTCAAGTCGGCCGGCCGCGTGCGCCCCACCTCGCCGGGCACGCTCTCGCTCTTCTCCTTCCAGGACAACGTCAAGCAGAGCGTCCTGACCCGCACCGGCCGCCGCCAGTTCGCCCAGTGCGCCATCCCCGAGACCGTCGCGCCTTCGACGGTTTTCCTCTCCAAGTAGGGTGGGCATCGCCCACCACAAGCCCGGAGCCAGCGCTGGGCGATCACGACCGGAGCTTGAGGCTCAGGGGCATTTCGAGGCCGTGGGCTTCGAGGAGGGGTTCGTCAGAGAGGATGTCGCGGGTCGGGCCGGCGGCGACGGCCCGGCCGCCGTCGAGGATGATCGTTCTGCCGCAGAGTTCCAGGACCATCTCCAGGTCGTGTGTGGCGATCAGCTTGGTGACGTCGAGGCCCTGGAGGAGTTGCAGGAACCGACGTCGGCCGCGAGGGTCGAGGTTCGCGGTGGGCTCGTCCAGGACCAGGATCGACGGCCGGCAGGCCAGGATCCCGGCGAGGCAGACGCGCTTGCGTTCGCCGAAGCTCAGGTGGTGCGGCGGTCGGTCGGCCACGGCGGCGAGGTCGACCCGTCCCAGGCATTCCAGCGCGGTCGCGCGGGCCTCGGCCTTGCTCAGGCCGAGCTGAAGCGGGCCGAAGGCGACGTCGTCCAGCACCGTGGCGCTGAAGAGCTGATCGTCGGGGTCCTGGAAAAGCAGGCCGACCCGGCGACGGACCTCGCGGAGGTGCTTGCCGTTGACTTCGAGACCGTCGACCCAGACCGCCGGCCCGCGAGGCTTCGAGCCGTTGCCCGAGGGTTCGGTCCCGTGGGTATGGAGGTCCGTCCTGGCCCCCGACGAGTGCCCGGGGAGGATCCCGTTGAGGTGCAGCAGCAGCGTGCTCTTGCCCGCGCCGTTCGGCCCGACCAGCGCGACGGTCTCGCCCGGCTGGATGGCCAGATCGACGCCGCGAAGTGCCTGACGGCCGTCGGGATAGCGATAGGCGAGCCCCTCGACCCGGAGCGCGGGGGGAACGAGAGATCCACTTGAGGAACCAATCGGATCGGTCGCGGGCGAGGTCGTCATGGGAGGTATCGTACCAGACGGCCGCCGCCCTTCGAATCAGTCGTCGAGCGTCCGCGTGTTCCCGTCCCAACCCCGGGCGAGCATGGCCGAGTAGATACGGTCGCTCCGTTCCAGGGTCCGGAGGAAGAGCATCGCGACCAGGCTCGCGGGCATCGACCAGTCGAGCAACGACCAGCGCCGGAAGCTGCGAGCCCGGCGGGCCTGGAGCATCCGCCGCAACTCGTCGGTGAGGACGTGGATATATCGTTCCATCAGGCTCAGGGTCGACACCAGGACCATCGGCATCCCCAGGCGCCGGAAGGCCGAGATGACGCCGGGGAACGAGCAGACCTCCAGCAAGGTCACGAGCGCCGTGAAGGCGAGGGAGTTCTTGGCCAGGATCTCGCCGAAGACCTGCCAGAATCCCAGGGCCGCCCGGGACGGGTGCGACATCGCGACCATCGCCGCCAGGAACCCGACCAGGGGCGCGAACCCCAGCCAGCGTCGCGTCAGAACGCCGGGCTCGACCCCGGAGACGCCGACGACGTACGTCAGGACGAGCGCCGCCCCCATCAACGGGCGCCAGCTCCACGAGGCGATCGGCAGGACGACCACGCCGACGATGAACGCCAAGGTGAGGAGCAAGGGCCAGCGCGGGTCGTTCCGCATCGGGGAGTCTCAAGGGGCGGGATGACGTCGGTCGGGCCATCGTATCCCGCCCCGGTCCGGCCGGGAAGCCGGGGCTCAGCGGGCCCGATTCTTCGCGGCGACGTGGGACTTCTGGAGGGTCGCCTGCGGGCGATTCGCGAACGGGGCCTTCGCCTTGACCGGCTTGGCCTTCTTCTGCTTGATCTTCACGGCCAAAAGGGTCGGCTTGCCTCGCTTCATCGTCACGATCGACGCCGAGACGTTGTTGACCGTGATGCCGTTGCCGCTGGGATCGACGATGGCGTTGGTCGCCCCTCCGTTGGCCACGATCACGCCCCCCGTGAGGGTGTTCCCGGTGGTGCCGTCGGAGGCCACCACGCCGAACCGCCGGTTAACCAGGGGCGTGCCCGAGGCGGTGACGCCGATCTGGTTGTCCACCAGGCTGTTGCCGGTCGAGGCGGCGGCGGTGAGGTGGATGCCGCTGTCGCCGTTGGCCGAGATGAGGTTCCGGCTGACGGTGTTGTTCGCGGAGCCGTTGATCAGGATGCCGTCGAGTGCGTTGCCGACCCCGGCCGAGCCATCGCCGTTGGTCCCGACGAGGTTCCCGGCGATGGTATTCGCCGAGCCGGAGAGGATCTGTACGCCGTAGGTCCGGTTGCCGGAGATCACATTGGAGTCGGCCGTCGAAGTGCCGCCGATCGTGTTGCCGGTGGTGTGGTCGAGATAGACCCCGACGCCGACCTCGCCGTTATTGGCGGCGTTGCGGGAGCCGTTGCCGAAGGGGAAGATCCCGTTCCGCCCGGCCGTCCCGCCGCCGACGGCGTCGGTGCCGATGAAGTTGCCCCGGACGACGTTGCCGGTCGCGTCGGCGCCGAAGATCTGGATCCCCGAGAGGCCGTTGGCCGAGATCACGTTGCGGGTCTCGGCGGAACCCTGGCCGATGACGTTGTTCGAGGCGTCGCTGATGACGATGCCGTCGCCCTTGTTGCCGAGGGGCGTGCTGCCGTCGGCGCTGACGCCGATGTAGTTGCCGATCGCGACGTTGCCGCTGGCGTTATCCTCGATCCAGAGCCCCGCGCCGGGATACCGGGTCGAGCCGTTGCCGGACAGGACGTTCCGGGCCCCGGCGGTGCTCCCGCCAACCGTGTTGCCGCCCGCCGAGACGATGTAGATGCCCGCGACGGCGTTGGGGATCGCTGCATTCCCGGCCGCGTTCGTCCCGATCCGATTGCCCTGGATGACGGTCCGGAGCGATTGATTGGCCGCAGTCCCCTCGACCTTGATCCCGATGCCGACGCCGGTGGAATCGACATGTCCGGAGATGAGGTTCCCCGCGCCGGCGACGGAACCACCGATCGAATTGCCCGCCACACCCTTCACGAGGACGCCGATACCCGCCGAGTTCGGGAGGGCTCCGTTGCCGTCGAGGGTCGTCCCTATCCGGTTACCGAGCAGGCCGTTTGACGGGCCGAGGAGCTGGACTCCGACCCCGGTATTGCCCGAGATGAGGTTGGCCGAGCCGGAAGCGATGCCGCCGATCGTGTTGCGAGTCGCGCCCTGGATGTTGATCCCCGCGCCGCCGTTGGGCAGGGCCGCGTTGCCGGCCGCGTTCGTGCCGACCCGGTTGCCGAGGATCACATTCCCCACGGTCGAGGCATCGAAGAGGACGAGCCCCCCGGACGCGTTGCCCGAGATCAGGTTTCCGGCGCCCGCCGAGGCCCCGCCGAGGGTGTTGGACGTGCTGAGGAAGGTGAAGTTGCCGGAATTGGATTCAAACAAATGGACTCCGAACGAGCCGTTGCCGAGCGAGGCGGAGCCCCTCGAGTCGGTCCCGATCAGGTTGCCCTGCACGAGGTTCCGGGATCCATTAATGATGATGCCGGCGCCCGTGTTGGCGGAGATCACGTTGCGGTCGCCGAGGGAGACTCCGCCGATCGACACGCCCGAGGACCGGATGAGGATGCCCGGCCCGATGTTCCCGAGTCGGGCGGTCCCGGCGGTGTTCGTGCCGATCGCGTTGCCGGCGATCAAGATTGGCGTGGTGGCGGCCTCCACGCCCACGGAGCTAGGATTCGCGGTCTGGATCCCACCGCCCCGATTGGCCGAGACCGTGTTCCCCCGGATCGTCGCGGTGACGTTGCCGTCGGCGAAGATCCCAGTCCCGCCGTTCGGGATCGGCCGATTGCCCGCCCCGTCGGTCCCGATCAGATTCCCCAGGATGAAAGTCGGCCGGTTGGCCCCCGTAGAGCTCGAACCGACGATCCGCACGCCGTCCCCGGTCGCGCCCGAGATCAGGTTCCCCTGGCCGGCCGTGAGGCCCCCGATCGTGGCCCCCTCGGTGCCCAGGATCACATTGCCACCGTTGGGGATCGCGGCGGTCCCGCTGATGTTCGTCCCGAACTTGTTCCCCTGGATCAACGCCGCGACCGAGAGATCGAGGCCCTGGTTGGCGTTCCCCGACACGAGATTGCCCGCGCCGGCGGCGGATCCGCCGACCGAGACGCCGGTGCCCTCGACCAGCTCGATCCCGTTGTTCCCGTTGCCGATCGCCGACCCGCCTGCGGCGTTGGTCCCGACGAGATTCCCCTGGATCAGAATATTTGAGATCAGGCCGCCGAGGGGGACGCCGGAGGAGCCTCCGGTCACGATGCCGCTCTCGGAGTTCCCGGAGATCAGATTGCCCGCGCCGGAGGCCGTCCCGCCGATCGTGACGGCCCTGCCCGTCTGGATCGCCACGCCCGAAAGGCCGTTTCCGACCGCGGCGGTCCCGGCGGCGTTCGTGCCGATGTAGTTGCCCCGGATCAGGTCGCCGCCGACGAGGTTCGTCGAATTCGTGAAGAGGTACAGGATCCCGTGGCCCTGGTTCCCCGAGATGACGTTCCGCGTCGCGGCCGTGGTGCCACCGATCGTCTGTCCGGCCGTCGTGCCGCTGATGACGGTGATCCCGTTGCCGGCGTTCGGCAGTGCGGCGGTCCCGACGCCGTTCAGGCCGATGATATTGCCGAGGACGACGTTCCGCCCGGCGTCGTTGCTGAAGACAATCCCGTCGGAAGTGTTGCCCGAGATGATGTTGCCCGGCGACGAAGCGAAGGCCCCGATCGTGTTGTCGGTCGAGCCGCTGACCTCGATGCCGTTCCCGTTGGGTACCGCGGCGCTGCCCGAGTTGTTCGTGCCGATCCGGTTCTGGGCGATCAGGTTCCCTCTGGTGCCCGCCCCGTCCAGCCGGACCCCCGCCGTCGTATTCCCGGAGATGACGTTGCTGAAGAGTTGATTGTTTCGGGTGCTGCTGACCAGCTCGACCCCATAATTGCCGTTGGGGATCGCCCTCGCGCCCACCGAATCGGTGCCGATGCGGTTGCTGAAGAGCGTGTTCGCGCTGGACGTCGATCCCGAGATGAGGATGCCGTCGTTGGTGTTGCCGGACACGACGTTGCTGGAGATCGAGCTATTCGACCCGCCGTTGATCCGGATGCCGTTGCGGTTCCCCAGCGCGGTGAGGCCATCGGCGGTGAGGCCGATCAGGTTATTCGAGATGACGGAGGTGAGCGTCTGGATGGCGATGCCGTC
The DNA here is from genome assembly GCA_965279195.1 of Isosphaeraceae bacterium. Lineage (GTDB taxonomy): Bacteria > Planctomycetota > Planctomycetia > Isosphaerales > Isosphaeraceae > CBDIHP01. The sequence goes on along the minus strand of CBDIHP010000046.1, from coordinate 151,605 downwards.
GGCGGCATTCCCCGAGATGACGTTGCCCTGGGTGGACGCCAGCCCTCCGATGGTAGCCCCCGTGCTGCCGGCCTCGATCTGGACGCCCGCGAAGTCGTTCGAGATCGCGACGTTGCCGGTGCGGTCCGTCCCGATCAGATTGTTCGCCACACGCGCGAACTGCGAGGCGGAGATGGCGACGCCGTAGAGGCTGTTCCCGGAGATGAGATTTCGATCGGCCAGCGCCAGAGTGCCGATCACGACGTTGTCGGAATCGCCGACGAAGACGCCGATCTCGGTGTTGCCCAGGTCGATCAGGCCCGTGGTGTCGACCCCGAGGAAGTTGCCCAGGATCTGAACATTCGCGGCGCCGTTGATGATATCGATGCCAGCCTCGCAAAGGACGATCGAGAGCCCCCGGATGACGCTGCCGCCGGCGGCGACGCCGTCGACCGTGAGGCCGGCGGCCCCCTGGGACGGTGTGTTGAAGGACGTCCCCTGGATCTGGATCAGGATGACCGCATTGGTGCCGACGGCGAGGGTGTTCGGCGACGCCCCGGGCTGGCTGTAGCCGTCGATTGTCACGGTCTCGGTGATCGAGGGATAGGGAGTGTCGGGGACGAGGACGAAGGGGCCGGCATTCGGGATCTGGAAGGTGATCGTGTCCGCCCCGGCGGTCGCGTTGGCGTTGAGGATCGCCTGGCGGAACGAGCCGAAGCCGGCGTCGCTGGTGTTGAGGACCGTGAGGATCAACGCATTGATGATCTCGTATTCCGAGTAGGTGAGCGTCCTGCCGTTGAAGGTGAGGGTCGTGGTGGTGCCGGTCGCGGCCAGGCCATTGGTGTTGAAGGTGAGGGTGTCGGTGCCGCCGAGGCCGCCGTCGGTGCTCACCAAGTTGTTGCCGAGACCCGAGGCGAAGGCGATGAGAGTGTCGTCGCCGAGCCCGAGATTGAAGTCGAAGACCCCCCCGGCAGGTGTGGACCTGAGGACGACCGAGTCATTTCCGTCGCCTGCGTTCAGGGTGAACTGCGACAGCGCGGACACGCTCGTGGGCACGTCAAACTGATAGGTATTGCCGCCGGAGGCCCCGTTGACCTCAATGTTCGACTTGTTGGCGAGATTCACCAGTTCAAAGGACGGTCCGCCGAGGCTGGCGATCTGCAGGGTCGTGGCGCCGCTGAGCACCGGGCCGTTGGTGAGCGAGTAGGGCAACGGGCCCGCGGGTCCGTTGAAGACGAAATTGGCGGCGGAGGTCGTGTCGTTGATCGGCTCGAGATTCGTGAAGGCGATCGTGCGACCATCCAGGTCGTAGTTGCCCGAACCCACGATGGTCGACGGCGTGTAGGTCACGGTACCGAGCAGTCCGATCGGCAGGGTTCCGACGAGACTCAGGGTGTCATTGCCGCCGACGCCACCGTCGTAGCTGAAGCCGCCGGAGGGAAAGGGCACACCGCCGGAGATATCAAACGTGAGCGTGTCATTGCCCGCACCGCCATCGAAGGTGAATCCCTCGGTCTGGTCGAGGTCGAAGGGGGCGGTGACTCCGTTCCGGATGATGCTGGCCAGCGTGCTGGATCGGACGATCCGTATGTCGTCGTTGCCGTTTCCGCCAGTGATCGCGACTGAATCGGTGCCACTCCCGGGCAGAAATGTCGTACTCCCGACGGAGCCGATCAATTGATCCGCACCGGGGCCACCGTCGATTTCGGAAACTCCGACGAAGCCACTGAGGTCGAGCGTATCGTCGCCCTCGTTTCCGAAGACTCGGATCAGCACCGGCAGAGTTGTCGTCACGACGAGGTTGTCGTTGGAATCGATCCCCGACGAGACCAGGTCCACATTGAGGATCTCGACATCGCTGCCCGGGAAGGTGACGGTGCCGTCGTTGGCGGAGGATCCGTTGACCACAAGGGCATTGTTCCCGCCGATGGTGATCGCGCTGCCGCCGTTCGAGGAGAGGTTCAGGATCCCGATCGTGTCGGTGCCCGGGCCACCGATGACCGAGTCGGTTCCGGTCCCGGCGTCGATGAAGTCGTCCCCGCCGGCCCCGTCGATGGAGTCATTTCCGGTGCCTCCGATGAGGATATCCCCGACGGATCCACCGGTAATCGTATCGTTGCCATCCTGACCGTTGAACAGAACCGAGATCGCGTTGCCACCGACGAGCGTGTCGTTGCCGCTCCCGCCGATGACGGTCTGGACGCCCGAGAAGCTGCCCGAGAAGCCGGTGGCGGTGGCCGCCCCGATGTTCACCGAGGCGGGGCTGGAGTAGGCACCGTAGTTGAACTGGGAGACGACGCCGACCAGCGAACCGACGAACGTCTGGCCTTGGCTGAAAAGAAAGACGTCGGTGACGTCGCTGCCGCCGCCGAGGATCTGGATCGGGGTCGTATTGGTGCCGAGTTGGACGCTGTTGAAGTCGCGGGTGAGGCCGTTGTTCGACCCGGCCTTGAGTTCGAGCCTGGCACCCGTCAGGCCGCCATAGCTGACGGCGGCGGTGCTGGCCCCGTCGGCGATGATGATGCTGCTGATGTCCAGGGAATAGGTCACCGAGCCCGTGGCGTTGCGAGGGCCGGAGGAGTCATCGACGATGAGCTGGTCGGTCGCGCCGGTGCCGCCGTTGATGCTGAACTGAGCGCCGGTGGTCGAGGCCGGGTTGGCGTCGGTTCCGATGATGGCGACGTCGCTGCCCGCGCCCATGTCGACCGTGATCGACTGGCCATTCCCGGCGGCGACTGTCTGGTCCCCGGGCGTGTTGCTGTCGAAGTCAAGATCGCTGTTGAAGCCGGGGTCGCCGGCCGTGAAGCGATTGTGACTGAGCTGGCCGTTGATGTTCTGGAAGATAATCGTGTCGTCCGCGCCATCCCCCTGAAAGAACGCAACCCCGCTGAAAAGCGCCGTATAGACCAGGAGCCTTCGCGATTCGAGATGGTCAGCCTGAGGTGTCAGGCGGGGCCGACGCGAGTGGCGATTCTTGCGACTGCGTCCCTGCCCCGTCTTCCGGAGACCGTCCTCGTGCGAGAAGGCAGACATCAGATACCTCGATCGAGTTGGGGGTTCGGGACCGGTCATCCCGGCGCGCAGTATGAAGGAGAGCGAGTGGCGGCTCGGACTGCTGCGTCGCGAAGGCCTGGCCCTCGCGATCGCTCACCGGACGACACGCGACGCGCACAAAGGGAGGCAGTTTAGGAAAAATAGTTGTATTGAATGTACCAGGGTAAGTTGGGTTGTCAAAAACAGTTAAAGGAGAATTTTCGGCGAGTCGAATGTAGGCGGTCGTGGCGGGGGTGTGTTTTGGGAGGCGCGGGTTGCCCGCGTGGCCGATCGTCGGCAATGATATTGGGCCGGAAGGTCTCCGGGGGAAGGTCGGCGGCCAGCCGATCGGGCGGGCGAAGCGGGCCGCCTCGCGCGGACGCGCGAGCCGAACTTGTTCCCGCCATGGACCCCGCCGGTCGCCGCGGGTCCCACCTCTTGTGTCCAATCCTCACCCGGAGCGCCGGTGGTCGGCTGTCCTATGATCCTCTGCGTCACCCTCAATCCGTGCCTGGACAAGACCCTCACCGTCCCCACATGGCGCCCCGGCGACAACGTCCGGGGCGTGTCGCTGCGCGAGGTCGTCGGCGGCAAGGGGAACAACGTCGCCCGCGCGCTCGCGAAGCTCGCCAAGACCGCCAGGCCGGTCACGTTCCTCGGGGGCCCGGTCGGCGCCTACTGCGAAGAGTTGCTCCGCCGCGATGACGGGCTCGACCCGATCGTCACCGCCACCGCCTCGCCCACCCGGGTCATCACGACCATCCGGGCCGAGCAAGCCTCCGTCCCCGACACCGCCTTCTTCGACCCCGACCCCTCCATCGGTCAGGAGGAGTCGGACGCCCTGTTCAAGAGGGTGGAGGACGTCCTGGCCGGCGGTCAGGTCCAGGCGATCACCCTCTCCGGGTCGAGCCCCGGCGCGACCACCCACGGGCTCTACAGCGACCTGATCTCGCTGGCCAAGGCCAAGCGAGTGACCGTCTTCCTCGACACCTACGGCCCCGCACTCGACGCCATCTGGGGCTTCTGGCCCGACGTCATGCAGCTCAACCGCCGCGAGGCGGCCGGCTTCCTGCGCACTCCGAATCCGAGCGACGCCGAGATCTTCGCCATGCTCGACAGATGGACGAAGCACGGCGTGAAGGTCGGCGTCGTCACGGACGGGGCCGACCCGATCCTGGCCCGGATCGAGGGCAAGACCTACCGGGTGACCCCGCCCGAGATCCGCCCGGTGAACCCCATCGGCTCGGGCGACTGCCTGCTCGCCGGGCTCGTCGCGGGCGTGCTCGACGGCCTCGAACCCGAGGCCCTGCTCCGCCACGCCGCCGGCGCCGCGATCTCCAACGCCCTCGTCTGGGACGCCGGCGCCATCTGCCCCGACGTCGTCAAGCAGCAGGGCGAGGCGGTGGGGTTTGAGGTGCTCTGACCAGGGATGGTTGAGGACACCTGGGTGAGGCATGGGGATTCGGACGGCGTTTCGACTGGTCCGTCCTCGCTGGGACCGGCTCGAAACGCTGGGCCAGCACGAAGGCGCCGGGCGAGGGTCTCCAGACCTCGCCCCTGCCGAGGACAGGAACAACCACCGAACCGGGGCTCCCGACCCATTCTCCCTCCTGGCAGAGAACGGGTCGGGAGCCCCGGTTTGCTGATCGCCATTCGATCCAGGTTGGGGCGGAGCCCCTCGCCCAGAGCTTCCGACCGGCGCACCGCTCGGGCTCAGCCGGAGCCCGAGCACCCATCTTTCGTCAGAGCTGGGCTTCGGCGATCTCGATGGCCTTGAGCAGCCCCCGGGCCTTGTTGACGGTCTCCTCGTACTCGTCCGAGGGGACGCTGTCGTAGACGACCCCGCCGCCGGCCTGGACGTAGGCGGTCTGGCCGACGAGGACGATGGTCCGCAGCGCGATGCAGGTGTCCATGTTGCCGGTGAAGTCGATGTAGCCGACCGCGCCGGCGTAAGGCCCGCGGCGGGTCGGCTCGACCTCGTCGATGATCTCCATCGCCCGGACCTTGGGAGCGCCGGAGACCGTCCCGGCGGGCAGGCCCGAGCGGAGGGCGTCGAACGCCGTCTTGTCGGCCGCGAGCGTGCCGTTGACGTTCGACGTGATGTGCATCACGTGCGAATACAGTTCGATCTTCATCAGGTCGGTGAGCTGGACCGTGGCGAACTCGGCCACGCGGCCGACGTCGTTGCGGCCGAGGTCCACGAGCATGATGTGCTCGGCCCGCTCCTTCGGATCGGCCAGGAGTTCCTCGGCCAGGGCCCGGTCCTCCGCCTCGTCCTTGCCACGCCGGCGGGTGCCCGCGATCGGGCGGACGGTCACGATGCCGTCCTCGACCCGCACGAGGATCTCGGGCGAGCTGCCGATCAGCTTGAGGTCGCCGAACGTGAGGTAGAAGAGGAACGGGCTGGGGTTGAGGACACGGAGGGAGCGGTAGATGTCGAACGGCGCGGCCTTGGTCTCGACCTCGAACCGCTGGCTGGGGACGACCTGGAAGATGTCGCCGGCCTTGATGTACTCCTGGCAGTGGCGGACGACTTCCTCGTAGCGTTCGCGGGTGAGGTTCGACTTCGGCGTCGCGGGCGGGGGGCCGTCGGTGCGGATGTCGCGGAGCAGGTCCTCGTCTTTCGGGCGGGCGAGCCGCCCGACCAGCTCGTCGATCCGGGCCTTGGCGAGGTCGTAGGCCAGCTGGACGTCCGCGCCGGGTCCGATGTGGGCATGGGCGACGACCAGGATGGTCTTGCGGATGTGGTCGAAGATGACCATCCGGTCGAAGAACGAGAACGAGAGGTCGGGGAGGTTGCGGTCGTCGGCCGGCGGGTTGGGGAGTCGTTCGGAGTATCGGACCGCGTCGTAGGCGGCGTAGCCGACCGCCCCGCCGCAGAACCGGGGGAGGCCCGGCAGGTGGTGCGCCTTGTATTTTTCGAGCAGGGCCTGGAGGTCGGCGAAGGGGTCGGGCGACTGCCTCGTGACGGTCGGCCCTGAGCCGTCGAGGGGCTCGATGGTGACGGCGTCGCCCCGGGCTTCGAAGCGGAGGAAGGGGTCGGCGCCGAGGAAGCTGAAGCGTCCGACTTTCTCGCCGCCGATGACGCTTTCGAAGAGGAACGCAGGGGCCTCCCCCTCGATCCGCTTGAAGGCAGAGACGGGCGTGAGGCCGTCGCCGGTGAGTTCGCGGTAGACGGGGACGCAGCGGGCGCGGGCGGACTCGCGGAGAACGTCCTCGAAGGCGGGGCGGTACGACGGCATGAGGGTCGGTCTCGGGACAGCGGAAGGGGCGGCCCGCCCCAACGATCGGACCTCGGGCATTCGGCGTGGGCGCAAGCCAGAATCGTACCAGCGGCGCCCGGGGGGGACAAGCCGGCCGGCGCTCGGACACGCTGTGAGCCCGGGACGTTCACGCGGAGCGCCAGGGACATGGGATCCGCGGCAACGCGGCGAGGGCGGGCCGCCGGGTTGCTTGACACCCCACCCCACCGGATTAGAATGAATTCCATGGTCCCGCCCGGGCTCTCCCTTCAGATCCATCGCGCCCTCGATCCGATGTGCGAATGCCCATCCGAGCCGGGATCGTCGCGATCCGGGCGGCGTCGGCGAGCTCACGGGGGTGCGGGGATGAAGTGTCAGCGATGCTCCAAGCCGGCGACCTTCCACATCACCGACATCGAGAAAGGTAAGCCCCGGGAGTATCACTTCTGCGACGAGCACGCGCGGCAGCACCTCGCGCCGGCCGCCGAGCCGACCGAACAGCCGGCCATCAGCAAGCTCGCCGAGAAGCTGATCAGCGCCGCACCCGGCGTCGAGGCCAAGGGCGAGACGCCCGCCGCCGGCGACCGGCCCACCTGCCCGGTCTGCCAGATGAGCTTCCAGGAGTTCCGCAACACCGGCCGCCTCGGCTGCCCCTACGATTACGAGGTCTTCCGCGACGAGCTGATGCCGCTCCTGGAGAACATCCACGACGAGACCAAGCACACCGGCAAGGCCCCGAGGCGCGCCCCTCGCGACCCGGCGCAGCAGACCATGCTGATCCAGCTCCGCAACGACCTCAAGCGGGCGGTCGCGGCGGAAGATTACGAGATGGCCGCCAAGATCCGGGACAAGATCAAGGACCTCGAGCAGGAACTCGGCCGCTGAGTCGACCGGCCCCGGGTCCCCTTCTCCCGCCACTCTCCACCCACTTCCCTGGATGACCTGACCATGACGTGCCAGCGTTGCCCGGAGGAAGCTTCGGTCCATCTGACCGAGAGCGTGAACGGACAACGCACCGAGATCCACCTCTGCGCCTCCTGCGCCCGGGAAAGCGGCCTGACGATCCCCGAGGCCCCCCCCGTCCTGCCGCTCGACGCCGTGGTCCAGAACCTGATCATCTCCCACGTCGGAGAGCTGGTCGGCGAGCTCGCCAATCTGACATGCCCCTACTGCGGCCTGAAGTTCATGGAGTTCCGGACCAAGGGCCGGCTGGGGTGCCCGAACGATTTCGAGGCGTTCTCCCGGGGCCTCGGCCCGCTCCTGATCCGCACCCACGGCGCGACGCGGCACGTCGGCAAGGTCCCGTCCCGGCCCGCCCTCGACGCCGACCGGGCCCGGCTCCGGCTCCGTTCCGAGTTCCGAGCGGCGATTTCCCGAGAGAATTACGAGCAGGCGGCCCGACTCCGCGACCAGCTCCGTTCGAAGGACGTCGACTGATGAATCTGGAAGAACTGGCGAGGAAGTCCGGCGAATGGCTCCGCGGCACCGGCCCCGAGAGCGACATCGTCATGTGCTCCCGCATCCGGCTCGCCCGCAATCTGAACGATTTCCCCTTCTCCAACCGCGCTAACCGCATGGAGAAGTCGGAGATCGAGTCGAGCGCCAAGGCCGCCTTCGACGCCGCCAACCTCGAACTCGACTACATCGACGTCAACACTCTCTCCAAGCTCGACGCCCAGTTCCTGGTCGAACGGCAGCTCATCTCGCGCGAGCTGGCCAGCAGCGAGGGGCACCGGGGCGTCGCCATCGGCCCCCGCGAGAACATCTCGATCATGGTCAATGAGGAGGACCACCTCCGCATCCAGGTCATGCTCTCGGGCCTCTCGCTCCACGAGGTCTGGGACCGCATCAACCGCCTCGACGACACCCTCGAAGAGCGCCTCAACTACGCCTACAGCCCCCAGCTCGGGTACCTGACCGCCTGCCCGACCAACGTCGGCACCGGGATCCGGGTCGGCGTGATGCTTCACCTGCCCGCCCTGGTGCAGACCAAGCAGATCGACAAGGTCTTCCGCGCCCTCCAGAAGATCAACCTCGCCGTCCGGGGCCTCTACGGCGAGGGGACCCAGGCGTTCGGCGACTTCTACCAGATCTCCAATCAGCAGACCCTCGGCAAGAGCGAGCTGGAGCTGATCCGGAACCTCTCCGAGGTCGTACCGCAGATCATCGACTACGAGCGCAAGGCCCGACAGGGGCTGGTGAACGAGCGCCGGCAGCACCTCCACGACCAGGTCAGCCGCGCCTACGGCGTCCTCAAGACGGCGCATACGATCTCCAGCGAGGAGACGATGCACCTCCTCTCCAGCGTCCGCATGGGCATCAACCTCGGCCTGATCGACGACCTGGCCATCCCGACCGTCAACGAACTCTTCATCCACACCCAGCCCGCCCACCTCCAGAAGCTCCAGGGGGCCCCGCTCGAAGTCGACGAGCGGAACATCGTCCGGGCGTCGTACCTCCGGTCCCGCCTCACCAACGGCACGATGACCAGCGACAATTGACCCTTTGGAGTGCGGCAGTCCGGCTGCCGCACTCCAGAGGGTTACAGCAGATGCCTCGCCTTGATCTGTAAATAGCGATTGATCAAAGGCGCGGTCAGGTCGTCGGGGAAGGTATCCAGCGTCAGCACGGCCCTCATGCGGAGGTTCGCCAGGACCTTCTCCCGCCAGGTCAGCATCGAGGCGGCGACAGCCCCGGTGTAGAACTCGGGGCCGGAGTCGGGGGCCTGGTCGGCCGCGCGGAAGAGGTCGTGGTCGCGGAGGAAGACGCCCAGCGGCAGGTGCTTGCCGACGACGTTCCCCAGATGGTCGGCGATCTGCTGGGCGTTCACGTCGTCGAAGACGTTGGTCATCAGAACGACCAAGGAACGCTTGCGGCAGCGGCGTTCCAGTTCCATGAACGCCCGATCATAGCGAGACTCGACGTACTCGGGGAAGACGTCGTGGACGCTGTGAACCAGTCGGTTGATCTGCCGGCCGCCGCCGCTGGGGGGCACATACGCGCGCACGCGGTCCGAGAACGCCAGCAGCCCGACCTGGTCGCCCCGGATGAGGGCGACGTGGGCGAGCAGGAGCATGGCGTTGAAGGCGTGGTCGAGCGGCGACAGGCCGTTGCCGGTGTCGCCGGCCATGAGCCGGCCGCAGTCGATCAGGAAGAGGATCCGCTGGCTCTGGTTCGCCTGGTGGGCCCGGACGGTGAGCTTCCGGCGCCTCGCCGTCGCCCGCCAGTCCATGTGGCGGGGCTCGTCCCCCTCGGCGTAGTCCCGAAGCCGCTCGAACTCGTTGTCCGTCCCGAGCCGGCGCGAACGCCTCAGCCCCAGCGCGCTCAGCTTGTCTCGCCGGGCCAGCAGGGTGTAGCGGGCGATCTGGCGGATGTCCGGATAGACCCGCACCGGGCTCTCGACCGGCCAGGTCAACGCTCGCTGCCATAGCCCGAGGCGGCTGGAGACGAGGGCGTCGACCTGCCCCAGACGGTAGGTCCCCCGACGCTTCGGCGTCAGCGTGTACTGGAGCACCGCGCGGCCGTTGCGGGGGATCCGCACCAGGAACTCGGCCGGATCGGCCTCGAAGGTCTCCGGCACGTCGTCCCGGAGCCGGAGGATCCGGCCCGACCCGCTCCGGTTGGCGATCGCCAGTTCGACCTCGACCGGCTCGCCGATCGAGCCGACCTGCCCGCACGTCCGCTCGACCTCCATCCGCCGGGCGCCGATGACCGTCGAGAGGTCGACCACCGCGACGACCGCCACGATCACGTCCAGGGCGATCAGCGCCGGCCTCAGCGGCTCGACGAGGAAGAGCAAGAACGACAGCATCGCCGGCAAGAGCAACACCGTCCCCAGGGCCCGCCCCGGCCAGACGACCCACTGGAATCGCCTCGCCAGTCGGAACAGCGCGATGCCCAGCAGCACCGCGACCGGCAGCGCGATCCAGAGCATCCCGGCCCAGCTCGACGCGGCCGGGGGCTGGCCGGGGTTGCGCATTTGCCCCAGGGCCGAGGCGGCCAGGGCGCCATTCCCCATCATGCGCGGGGGACCTCCACCGAGCGGATGAGTTCGGCGAGCAGCCCGTCGACATCACGGCCCTCGACCTCGGCCTCGGGGGTGAGCATCACGCGGTGACGGAGCGACCAGGTGGCGACCTCCTGCACGTCGTCCGGCACGACGAAGTTCCGGCCTTCGAGCGCCGCCAGGGCCCGCGAGCCCCGCAGGATGGCGACACCCGCGCGGGGCGAGGCCCCGAGCGAGAACGCTGGCCACTCGCGCGACTTCCGCGTCAGGCTGGCGATGTAGTGCAGCACCTTGTCGCTGATCGTGACCGTCGAGCAATGGCGCTGCATCTCCAGGACCTCGTCGGGCCCCGTGACCGTCTTCACCTGCGAGATGACCGCCTTGTCGGGCGCCTCTCCCGAGGCGTGGAGCTTGAGGATCCGCGTCTCCTCGGCCAGGCTGGGGTAATCGGCCACGAGCTTGAACAGGAACCGGTCGAGCTGGGCCTCGGGCAGATTGTACGTCCCCTCCGACTCGATCGGGTTCTGCGTGGCCAGGACCAGGAACGGCCGCTCGATCGGGTGGGCCTGGCCGTCGATGGTGACCCGGGTCTCCTGCATGATCTCCAGCAGGGCCGAGTGCGTCTTCGCCGGGGCCCGGTTGATCTCGTCGCAGAGCAGGAGCTGGGTGAAGATCGGCCCCGGCCGGAACCGGAAGTCGTGGATCCGCTCGTCGTAGACCGGCGAGCCCGTGATGTCCGACGGCATCAGGTCGGGCGTGAACTGGATCCGGTTGAACGCGCACCCGAGCGCCTGCCCCAGGGCCCGCACGAGCAGGGTCTTCCCCAGCCCGGGGACGCTCTCGATGAGGACGTGGCCGTCGGCCAGGAGCGCGGTGAGCACGCCCCGGACGAGGCTGTCCTGCCCGACGAAGACCTTGTTGACCTCACCCATGACCCGCGAGGTCCAGGCCGCGACCTGCGAGGGGGGGGCGGACGGCACAGGGGAGGGTGAGGCGACTTCGGGCCGCACCGAATCCATTTGCGCGAAGCCCGAGATGGGCTGCGACTCGTTCTCGACCCGCTCGACCTGGGCCTCAAACGCGAGGTTGCGGGGCGCGATCCCACGATCTTCCAGCACCGTCACCTCGGGATCCTCGGACGTCGACATCGCGGGGACGGGGATCCGGAAGACTGTGCCGCACTGCCGGCACTTGCCGTGCCTCCCGGCGAGTTCGTCGGCGACCTCATAGGCCTTGTTGCACTGCACGCAGGAGAACTTGATGCTCATCAGGGGCCTCTGGGGCTCGTCCGGCCTCGGGTCCGGGAGGGGTGTCAGCGTGTCGGGGATCAGCCGGGACGATTGGGCGTCCGCCAGCGTCGATAGGCGTCGAGCAGCGATTCGGCCTCGGACCGCCGCCCCGTCCGGGAGAGCAGCGAGCCGAGGGCCTCGGGGTGCGCGAGCGGGCGTTCGAGGTTCGTCTCGATCGGATCCCTCGGCGGACCCAGGCGCGGGGCCCTCGCCAGGCAGGCGATGACGCCGAACAGGATCAGGTGCGCGGCGATCCAGCCGAACGGAGCCACCGAGAGCAACGCGAACAGTGTGCGGTCGGACTCGGCGGAGGAGGTCACATGCCCCCCCTCGACGAACGCCACGTCGGCCGGCTCCGGACCGATCCACCCGACCACGCGCTCCGTCAGCGGGCGCCTGGCCCGGTTCAGCAGCGAAGCGTTCAGGAGGAACGACCCGTTCGCGACGACCAGGACGCGACCGTTGCGGAACCGCTCCCAGGCGATGACCATCGGCTTCGCGTCGGTGCGGAGCAGGACTTTCTCGGCATTCACCTTGAGCGGCCGGTGATACGGCAGAGCCGCCGCCTTCGGATCCACGCCATCCGCCCAGGGGCCGTCGAGCCTGGAGGCGGTCTTGACCCCGCCGGAGGCCGGCTCGACCGCGAACCAGTCCTCGACCTTGCCGACCTTGCCCTTCTCCTTCGGCAGTTCGACCGTGAACTCGACCCTGGCCAGGTCGCGGCGGGCGGCCACGCGGTCGCGGTGCTCCTTCGTGGCGTCGGCCGGGAGGTTGGCGAGCACGTCCGACCAGAACTCCGCGCCGGCGTCGTAGTCCCGGACAACGTAGATCAGGTGACGGTCCTCGGAGTCGGAGAGCCAGTCGAGATACCAGTCGGCCTCGTCCGGCGGCGGCGGGCCGCCCGTCGGGGCGAACCGGACGAGGACGTCGGCCGAGTCGAGCTTCTCGTTGAGCCGGTGGACGGTCCGGACCCGATGCCCCTTCGCCTCGAACCGCTCGCGGAGGGCCAGGGTGCCGTTGATGCTCTTGTCCGACGACCGGCCATACTCGGTGTCGACCTCGTTGGCCGAGCAACCGGCGAGGACGGCGACGACGGCGATCAACCCGGGGCGCATCCGATGGAGTCGGCTCATGCGACCACCTCCTGCGCAAGCCGGCGTTCGAACGCCTCGGAGTGGGACCAGAGTTCCTCGAATTCCTCCCCGGTGATCTGTCGACGGCCGTAGTAGCACGCCTCGAACAGCCGCAGGGTCGGAGTGACCAGGGGGACGAAGTCGGGGCTGCGGATCGACCGCACGAGCTGGCGCGCGGTCCGCCCTGGGGCGAGCCGGATCAGGTCTTTCCGATGCAACGACATCAACTGGTGGACGAACAGTTCGAGAACAGCCCCGTTCCAGTCGCCTCGCTCGCGGCAGCGTCGCATCTCGGTCCACGGGTCGTCCGAGTGGGGCGTCCGCATCTCCTCGGGGAGGTCCTCGATCCGCGCCGGGTTGATCGGCCTGAGGGGCTTCTTCGCCTCGCGCTCGCTCGGCGCCGGCTGATACATCCGGTAGAGCCAGACCAGGAGCATCAGCAAGGCCGCGAGCGCCAGGAACATCAGGACGTAAGAAAAGACATCGCCGAGGCCCATCGCCACCCCGGCGCCCGAACTGGCCGGGGTCGCCGGGTTGAACTCCCGTGGCTTCGCGGGCATCTCCCCGGGCTTGACCTTGTCCTTCTCGGCGTCGTACCAGGGGAATTTGCCCTTGGAGAGCGACGAGGCGACATCGGCGACCGGGTTGTCCGCCCGTGCATCGCCCGGTGGGGCCGCGACCAGGAGGCCGAGCATCAACACGAAGGAGAGGGCCGGACGGCTCACCATCGGCGTCCCTCCGCGAGGGCCGCGCCCACGGAACGGAGCCTCAGCTCGACCTCCCACCCCTCCAGCCGGATGCGCTGGTCGATGTAGAGCAGGAACCGGAAGACCGTGAAGAAGGCGAATGCGAGCCAAAGGCCGAGCTGGAACCTCGGGTTGAAGAACACCCCGTCCTCGAACTCCTCCCTGAGCGACCCGATCTCGAAGAGCAGGCCGAGGATCTGCGAGGTGCCGGCCCAGAACAGGAACGCGAAGCCCACGATGTAGGCGCCGCTGAGGATCCAGCAGAAGAACAGCTCCCCACCCCGCCCGTTGCAGAGGTTCGAGGACCGTTTCAGGACCCGGTACCACTTGCCCCGCTCCAGCAGGACGACCTCCGGCAAGAATGCGAGCTTCACCGGCAGGAGTAGCCAGAAGATCGGGAAGAAGCAGATCCCCCGGATCACGTACTGGTAGATGAGCATCTGGGGCAACGAACCGAGCAGGGCCCGGACCACGGCGCCGGGGCGGGGCGTGTCGAGGAACATGATCCGGCCCAGGATCATCGTCAACGGCGCGGTGGCCAGCGGCAGTTCGAAGGCGATGAGGAGCGCGGCCAGCCCGGTCGCATCCGAGTTCTGCGTGTCCTGCCATCGGAACAGCCAGGCATTCAATGCCAGGAACGGGCAGATGCCCAGCAAGGCGGTCAGGCCGATCGTCCTCGGACGCTCTCGGATGATGACGAGCGCCAGGTCGAGCAGGTCGATCATCGACCGCTCGCGGACGGCGACCAGCGTCCGGTCAAACGCCAAGGGGCACCTCCGTCGCGGGGGCCGACTCGACGCGGGGCTCGCGGCCGAGGAGCAGCAGGTAGCCCAGCAGGATCAGGGTGCTCGCGAGGGCGATCGCCGCCTTGCCGATGTAGGGGAGCGACGAGGCCGACACGAACCCTTCGAGGAACGCCGCGAAGACGAACAGGATGACCGCCACCCCCATCGTCGGGATGGCATCGTGCGCGGCCCGCACGAGCGACTTCAGGCGCGACATCCCCCCGGTGTCGATCAGCCCATACCCCAGCCGCAGGCCGGCGGCGGCCGAGAACACGATCGCGGTCAGTTCAAACGGCCCGTGCGCGGTCACGAACGTGTAGAAGTTCCGGGCCTGCGGGGTCGTCGCCATGTGGCCGAAGACGGTCCCGAGCTGGATGGCGTTCTCGCAGAGCACGTAGAGCGTCCCGATCCCGAGGAACAGTCCCCCGGCGAAGCACCTCAGGCCGATGCCCGCGTTGTGGAGGATGTAGAAACCGGCCATCATCGCGTCATTGCGTTCGAGCTCCTTCCGCGACGAGAACGCCTCCTGATACATATCCTCCATCGCTTCGAGCTGCACCCGCCCGACGACCTGGAGGGCGACCTCCGGCCGGGCGGCGGCCAGCAGGCCGAGCAGCACGAACAGGCCGTAGAAGAGGGTCGCCGACAGCCAGAGGGCCCGGTCGGAACGCAGGCGGCGCGGGACGTCCTGGAAGATCGTCCGGGCCCAGTCGGCGAACCGGAATCCGCTCGTCCTGTAGACGGCGTTGTGGGCGCGTCCGACGAGCCCGTGCAGGAAGACCACGGTGTCGCGCGGGAGGTCGTAGGCCTCGGCGAGCATGAGGTCGGAGCAGACGGAGCGGTAGAGTTCGCCCAGGCGGAGGACGTCGGACGCGGCGGCCTTGCGGAGCCGGCGGTCTTCGAGCTTGTAGAGCAAGGTCTCCAGCTCGCGCCAGGTCTTGCCACGTTCTTCCAGCCGATCGGCGATCTTCATGGGCGGTCACTCCCCGTGGAAGACCCGCTGATAGAGCGCGCAGAGGACCGCGTCGCCGCTCGATCGGGGCGGAAGTCCGTATTGCTCGCGGATCGCGCCCGCGAGATGGGCGGCCATCTCCTCCCGGCGGTTCCGCCCGAACCGGCCCCGGTGCCGGACGTAGTCCGAGAGGGCACGCGCCAGCTCCGAGCCCGCTGCGACCCGCGCCGGCAGGTAGGCGAGGAGCTCCTCGACGCCCGGCTCGCTGACCCTCGGCATCCGCAGGCCGCGGCGGGTCTCCTCGACCACCACCATCGTCCCGGCGGCGAGGTCACCCAGGCGCTGGAACTTCCGGGTCGCCAGCATCGAGGCCAGGCCCGGCAGGTAGATGAACGGGAACGGGCCGTCGAACGTGCCGACGATGTTCCGCACGGCCGCCTGCGTCGCGCTGATCGGGACCCCCTGGTCGGTGACGACCCGGATCCCCAGCGCCCGCTTGCCGGCGGTTTGCCCGTGGAAGACCGACTCGCAGAAGATGCCGTAGCCCCAGTTCAGCGCGAAGCAGAACGCCAGGATGATCCCCGAGCCCGAGGCCGATCCCAGCGACAGGATGCCCGCGATGATCGAGCCGAGCAGAACGAGCAGGCCGAGCACGAGCAGGTCGACCAGATAGGCGACCGACCGCCGGAAGGGCCCGGCGAGCGGATACTGGAAGGCGACACGCTCCGGCGTGATCAGTCGGATCGTGGTATCGAGGCCGGCCATGACCTCGGGGCTCGTCGCGGTCGCCATAGGGGGGTGGGGAACCGGGCTCGTTGAGAGGTGCGCGGATCGGGGGTAGCCCGGCGAGGTTCGCACCCCGTCGGGCGACTCGCGGCCGGGATCGACGCGAAGGATCCCTCGCGTACCCGGGCCTCGAAATGGCTCGATCCGATTATTGGCGATGCCCCTGCCCCACGCAAGGGACCTCGCCCGATTCGACACCCGGGCGCCAACCCGGCACGTCACCCCTCCCTGGCACTTCAATCAGTCCGACCCGGGGCCGGCCCACGGGCGGGGCGATTGCAGCCGGTCGAGTTCGCGGCGGGCGTGCAACCTGCCCCCGGCCGCCGACCCGGCATCGACCCGGCCCGGGGAGGCCCCGCCCCAACCCATCGGGCCGGAGAGTCCCGTCGGCTCCTCGAATCGCACGTCGATGCGAGCCCATCGGTCGGCCTGGCGCCGCGAAGCGAGGGACTTCAACGCCATCGACTCGGGCGCGGGCCGGAGGTCCTCGGCCCAGCTCGAGCCCATCATCGCGAGCATCCCGACCACCGAGAGGATCAGCAGTTCGGGCGTCGCGCCGTTGGTGCCGACATCCAGCGGCGACGGGTACGCCAGGAGCGAGACCCCCATCGCCATCGCCAGCGTCCCGACCATCCCCGCCCTCCCCGCGATGTAGCCGCAGAGCAGGAACACGGCCACCGGCATGAGCAGAACCGCCAGCGCGATGTAGACCCCGCGCACGCCCAGGCCGTGGAGTCCGGCGGCGACGGTCAGGCCCATGCCCAGGAGGCGCAGGTCGGCGGCGAAGGCGACGCGGTCGCCGCTGGCGACGCAGGCGGCCGACGGGGCCCGTTCGTGTCGATTCGTGGCGTTCGAATCCCGCATGGCTGCCGCCTCCCATTCAAATCCCGGGTTCCAGAAGATACGCCGCCAAGGAACGGTAGGTCGCGTTCGGCCGACGGTCAAAACGACCTTGCGGGTCGCGATGATTTGCCGCATCGCGTTGCCCGGTTGTTTGGCCGCATTCGTTCGGATATGGTGTTACCGATTCGACTTCCGTTCCGTCCTGAATTATCAACACCCGGGATGCCCGACGCATGAACGGCCGCGCTGAGCGATTTCTGCCGTACGCCCTCGCCTTCTTCAGCAGCCTCTGCATCATGATCCTCGAACTCGTCGCCAGCCGCCTGGTGGCCAGGCACGTCGGGGCGTCGCTCACCGTCTGGACGAGCGTGATCGGGATCATGCTGGGCGGCATCTGCCTCGGGAACGTCCTCGGCGGCCGGCTCGCCGACAGGCTCGACCCGACGAAGGCCGTCGGCCCGCTCTTCGGCCTGGGCGCCGCGATGAGCCTGGCCACCCTCTGGCTCAACTCGATCGGGCCCTACATCCCCGAGGTCGAGGCCCTGCCCGTCTTCCGGACCCTCGCCCTGGTGACGGTCACCTTCCTGGTGCCCGGCACCTTGCTCGGCATGATCGGGCCGGCCGTCGCCAAGATCGCGGTCGACCAGGCCAAGAAGACCGGGACGGCCGTCGGCAGCGTCTACACGATGGGCGCGGTCGGCTCGATCGTCGGCACGTTCATCGCCGGGTTCTGGCTGATGTACGTCCTCGGCACCTCGACCGTCGTCACCGTCGTCGCCGCCGCCCTCTGCCTGATGAGCGCCCTGCTGATCGGCGTCCCCATCGGAAGGGTCGTCGGCGTCATCGCCTGTGCCCTGCTCGCGGTGAGCGCGGTCCCCCAGGTCGCCGGGGCGATCCCAGTCAAGGGCCTGAACGTCGGCGGCGTGATCATCGGGCCCCTGGCCCTCGCCGGCCACGCGGCCACGCTGGTCCTGGCCATCCTCTCGGTCGGCCGGCTGACCAGGATCCGCGTCCCCGACCCCGAGCCGTCGGAGGACCAGTTCGCCGGCGACATGGCCACGATGACGCCGAAGCTCTCGGACCTCGCGACCCTCTCGTTCATCGCGAGCCTCGGCTTCATGGCCTTCGAGATGGTCGCGGGCCGGCTCGTCACCCGCCACCTCGGGTCGAGCATCTACGGCTGGACGAGCATCATCGGCGTCCTGCTCGGCGGCCTCAGCCTCGGCAATTTCCTCGGCGGCCAGATCGCCAACAAGGTCAAGGACGAGAAGCAGGCGAGCTGGCTGTTCCTGGCCTGCTCCGTGCTCGTGCTCTCGGTCCTGCTGCTGGAATCCCCGCCGGCGTTCCTGCACAAGTTCACCGGGGCCCAGGGCTCGGTCCTGAGCCTGGCGATCTACGGCCTCTCCGGCTTCGGCTGGGGTGCCCGCGTCCTGATCGTCGTGACGATCGCCTTCCTCCTGCCTTCGATTGCGCTCGGAACCGTCAGCCCGATCGTGGCCAAGCTGGCCGTCGACCGCGTGCAGCGGACCAAGAAGACGGGCGCGGCGATCGGCCAGGTCTACGCCTGGGGCATGGTCGGCTCGATCCTCGGCACGTTCCTCACCGGTTTCGTCCTGATTGACCTGCTCGGCACCAAGGGCGTGATCCTGCTTCTGGGCGCCATCCTCGCCATCGCGGCGACGGTCATGGGCTCGACGCTCCACGCCATCTGGGCGGGCGTGCCGCTCGGCCTGTGCGTGATCGCCTTCTTCCCCGTCGGCATGCTCGCCGACCAGGGCGTGCGCTGGGGGATCCGCGAGCCGGTCGGCACCCCCGCCACCGAGAAGGAGGACGAGATCGCCTGGCTCGATGAGAGCGACTATTACTACATCAAGGTCGAGAACAACCAGGTCGCCGAGGGCCAGAAGCGGACCCTCGTGCTCGACAACCTGATCCACGGCTACTACATCCTCGGCCACCCCGAGCGGCTCGACTACGATTACGAGCACATCTACGCCCTGGTCGCCCACCGGGTCGCCAAGGCCAAGGCCGCGAAGGAGAAGAAGAAGGCCGACCTGTCCGATGCCGGCCTCAAGACCCTATTCCTCGGCGGCGGCGCCTACACCTTCCAGCGCTACATGCAGCACAAGTACAAGGGCACCGACGTCGACGTCGCCGAGATCGACCCGGCCGTCACGAAGGCCAACCACATCGCGCTCGGGCTCGAGGAGAACACCTCGATCAAGACCACCTGGGGCGATGCCCGGCAGTTCGTCGAGCGGAACCAGGGCAAGCAGAAGTACGACATCGTCTTCGGCGACGCCTTCAACGACTTCTCGGTGCCCTGGCACCTGACGACCCGCGAGTTCAACCAGAAGCTCGCGAACCTGATCAGCGATGATGGCGTGTACATGATCAACATCATCGACCTGTACAAGTCGGACGCCAAGGCCACCGCCGAGGCCGAGAAGACCATGGGCAAGGATGCATCCGCCGACGCCGTCGAACATGCCAAGAAGAAGTCCATCACCGCCGCGCACGAGTACGGCGGGTTCCTCGGATCCTGGATCAAGACGGCCCAGTACGAGGACCCCGAGTTCAAGAAGACGTTCCCCTACGTCTACGTCTTCGGCACCGACGAGATCCCCGGCGGCGGCCTCCGCGAGACGTTCGTCGTGGTCGCGTCCAAGACCAAGCTCGACCTCGACAAGCTCGGCGAACGCGACGACGACCCGCAGTTCTTCCAGAACGACAAGCTGTTCCAGCCCAAGCCCTACAGCGAGTCGGTCATGAAGGAACTGGACGTCCGCTCCCGCGGCATCGTCCTGACCGACGACTACGCCCCCGTGGAGAACCTCCTCGCCCCCGTCGCCCGCACCCGCGGGGAGGATTGAGCAAACAAGGTCGAATCGTCCCGGATCTCGACATTCAAACTCACGGTGGGCGGTGCCCACACTACGGGGGAACGCCATGCCGGATCCGGATGTCCCAAAGCCGCGCGACCGCACCTGGTTCTGGATCGCGGTCACTGGCGGGCTAGGTTGGATCGTCTACCTCGCGTTCTTCAACCCGGGCGGCGGGATGAACGACCTCAGCCCGCCGAGTTTGAAAGGGGCGAGCACGCTGCCGGCCGACCTCGACTGGACCGTGCAGGACCTCCAGGGGAAGTCCTACAACCTCTCCGAGTTGAAGGGCAAGCCGATCTTCCTCAACGTCTGGGCGACCTGGTGCGGGCCGTGCGTGGCCGAGATGCCATCGGTGGCGAACCTCGCCGCGAACCCGAGGCTCAAGGACGTCGCGTTCGTCTGCGTCTCGGCCGACAGCTCGGATCAGGCGGTCACGAGGTTCCTCGCGGGCAAGAACTGGGAGAACCTCCGCATCTATCGCGCGACCACCTCGCCCCCGGACGTCTTCGCCACCGACGGCATCCCCGCGACCTTCCTGATCTCCCCCGCCGGCCGCGTCGTCTCCTCGGAGGTCGGCGCGGCCCAGTGGGACCACCCTGACGTGGTCGACTTCATCGAGAAGATGGTCAAGCTCGCGAAGTGATGTTTGATGGGTGATCAGCGTGTAGGGCGAGGTCAGAATCGCTGTGCGCGGGTCTCCAGACCCCGCCCCCACAGTCGCCGAGCGTGACAGCAGAATCGGGTCTCCAGACCCGTTCTCCTCCGAGACGATGCACGGGTCTGGAGACCCGATGTGCTTGGTTCCTTCGGACGAGGTAAGGGCGGGGTCTGGAGACCCGCGCCCAGCGCCAGGAACAATCTCCGTTAATCAAATGATATGCTGATCTTCACCGGCGTGCCGCCGCCGTCGGCGCTGGTCTTCGCGGCCTCGATGAAGGCGACGATCTCCAGGGTCTCGCGGATGTCGACGGGGACTTCCTTGGTCTCGAACATCTTCACGATATTCTTGAGCAACTCCCTGTAGATATAAGTCGTTCCCACGCCTTCAGTCTTCACGCCCTTCTCGCCGAACAGGGTGAAGCCGTAGGCCGTCGCGCCGGCCCGGATGCCGCGGACCGAGGCCACGCGGCCGTCCGACCACAGCCCGGTGACGACTTCCCCCCCTGCCCGGCTGAGGCAGGTGACGGTCTGGCAGCCTGGGCCCATCAGGGTGAATAGCATCTCGACCGGGTGGATCCCGTAATGGAACAGCCCCGGGTTCCGCGGATGCGTCGGCGCCGGGCCGTAGGTCGTGGCACCGAGCACGGAACCGACCGAACTCTTGCCCGAGCGTGCGGCGACGACCTCGGGGGCGTATCGCAGGCTCGAACTCGACATCAGCGGGATGTGCCGCTCCATGGCGACCTTCGCCATCGCCTTCGCGTCGGCGAGCGAGCAGGCGAAGGGCTTGTCGACGAACAGCGGGATCCCCTTCTCCAGGAAGGGCATGGCTCGCTCGCGGTGGACGCTGCCGTCGACCGCCTCGATCAGGACGGCGTCGACCTTGCCGATGAGTTCGGCCGGGTCGTCGAGGATCGGCACGCCGTAGGACTTCATCTTGGCCAGATTCGGGGCAATGACCTCGGGCGAGATCTTCGAGGTCCCCGGCACCCCGGCGACGACCTTCGCCCCCTGGACCCACTGGTCCTCGGCGATGTCGACGTGGTTGAGCCGCTTGGTGAACTCGACGGCGTGGCTCGTGTCGAAGTCGACGATTCCGAGGCGGATCATCGGTCAAATCCTCATGGGCAGAGGGCGTCGGTCGGGGCGATCGCCCATCGTTCCCCACCGCCAGGGCCATGTCAAGGTCGCGACGCCCCGCCGTGGCGGATGGCCTCAATTGATCTCCAGCAACTGCTCCGGCTCGACGACCTCGGGGTCGGGTTGCGATGCCGGAGGTTGCTCATCGGCGCGGAAAACCAGGGCATCGACCGAGAACCGGTTGATCTGCACGTTCGACAGCAGGATCACCGCGACCTGATGCCCGACCGTCAGCGAGGTGCTGAATCCGCTCATGAGGAACGGATCATAGCCGTAATTCATCATGCCTTGCCATCCGGCACCCCGGCCCATCGTCGCGATGCCGACGAAGGACTGGAAGAGCAGCAGAGAAGACAGGCCGATGCTGAGCGCCGCCGCCGCGAGCGCCGCGACGACCGTCAGGAACCCGAGGCAGAGCGCAAGCCCGATGGAGATCTGGGCCACCGGTACGATCTGCTGCACGGTGAATGGCAGGTTCAAGAGCGGCGAACCCGCGCCCCTCGTCGGCGCGAAGTAGCCCATCAGGCCCTGCGACAGGAGCGACAGCCCCAGGCTCAATCGCAGGATCAACGCGATCAGGGACAGCAGCTTCGGGCTCGGCCAGGGCCCCTGCGTGAGGCCCTGCGCCGCCGACTGGGGTCGTCCGTCCATCGCGAACCTCCGGTCTTCTCGTGGCACATCCCCGACAAACGTCGGGGTTCGGCCTCCAGATTCGCCGGAACCGCAGGCCGGGTCAACCCTGCTCCCGCATCTTCGCCATCACCGGGCCGATCAGCTCCGGCGGCAGGAACCGCTCCAGCGACTGACCGCCGCCGAATCTCGCCACCTGCTTGATCAGGCTGCTCGACACGTGCGAATATTCGCCGTCGGCCATGAGAAACACCGTCTCCACCGACGGGTCCAGCCGGGCGTTCGTCAAGGACATCCCGAACTCGTACTCCATGTCCGAAAGCGTCCGCACCCCGCGCAGGATGACCCGGGCCCCGATCCGCCGCACGAACTGCACCGTCAGCTCCTCGAACGACTCCACCGACACATTCTCATAGGGCGCGACGATCATTCTCGAGAGCGAGACCCGTTCCTCGATCGTGAACAGCGACTGCTTGTTCGGATTGATGCCGATCCCGACCACCAGGTGGTCGAACAGCTCGCAACCCCGGCGGATGACGTCCAGGTGCCCCAGGGTCAGGGGGTCGAAGGTCCCGGTGAAGACGGCCTTGCGCGAGGATAAGTCTTTGGATTGCGGCATGTCCGGGCCCGCCTACGCCACGACCGGTCGGCCCAGCACGCGGGCGAGCGCCCCGCGGAGCCGGTCGAAGTCGGAATCATCGTTGTAGATATGCGGGCTCAGACGCAGACGCCCCCGCCTGCAGGCGAGGGCGACCCCCTGCTCTCGCATCGCCCGGACGACGGCGTCGTGATCGAGCCCCGCGTTGCCGAAGGGCACGATGCCCGAGAGATCCTCGGGACGCTGCGATCCGTGCAGTTCCCACCCCTGCGAGCGGAGGATCTCGCGGCAGCGCTCGGCGCGGTCGAGGATGCGTTCGGAGACGACCGCCGGACCGATCTCCGTGAACAGGCCGAGGCTCGCCCCCAGGGCCTGGAGGCCCGGCATGTTGAAGCTCCCCCCCTCCCAGCGCTCCGCGCTCGGCTTGAGGGCGTACTCCGGGGTCGGCGCGTTGTAGGACGACGTGACGCTGTGCCAGCCGACGAGGATCGGCCTCAGCCGCTCGATCCACTCGCGACGGCAGTAGAAGAACCCCGCGCCCTCGGGCCCAAGCAGCCACTTGTGGCCGTCGGCCGCGAGGAAGTCGATGGGCGTCCTGCTCACGTCGATCGTCAGAGGGCCGAGCCCCTGGATCGCATCCACGAAGAACGCGATGTTGCGGGATCGGCACAGTCCGCCGAGGGCGTCGAGGTCGTTGCGGAACCCCGACGAGAACTCGACGTGGCTGATGGTCAGGACGCGGGTGGTCGAGTCGATCGCAGCGACGATGTCGTCGATCCAGACCCGGCCCTCGCGGCTCGGGACGAGCCTGACCTCCACCCCGCGATCCGCCAGGTTCTGCCAGGGGTAGATGTTCGAGGGGTACTCCTCGGCGGCCGTCACCACCGAGTCGCCCGGTTTCCAGGGGAACCCCTCGGCGACCAGGCCGATGCCGTGGGTCGTGCTGGAAACGAATGCAATCTCGTCCCCCCCCGCGCCGATCAACCGGGCGATGTCCCGGCGGAGGACGTGGAGTTTCTTCTCCCACTCCGGCCAGTTGACGACGCCGTTGTCCTCCTGCTCCCTCGCCCAGGCGCGGAGGATTTCGCCGGATCGCCTGGGCAGCGGGGCGACGGCGGCGTGGTCGAAGTACGCCCAGCGTTCGGTGACGGGGAACTCGGCGCGTCGGAGCGCGTCCCAATCCATCGACAGACTCCGCGGTGGAGGATGCGGGGCCGGCGGCGGACCGGCCCGATCTCGTCAGACTATCCGCATCCTGGCCGCCTGGCCATCCCCCCATCGCGTCTCAACGCTGGCGCTTCGGGTCGCTTGCCGTGCCGTCGAACATCGTGGTGACGACGGTCTTGTCGCGGAGCTTCTTGAGGTAGGCGTTGGAGGCGGCCTCGGCCTTGCGTTCGAAGAGGATCCCGCGGATCTTGTCCTGCACCTCGTCGAACCGGGCGGGGCCGGCCTCGCGGCGCGACTCCACCTTGACGATGTGGAAGCTCGTGGGCGACTCGACCACCGGGCTCATCTGGCCGATCGGCAGGCGTTCCAGCGCGGCGTTGACGGCGGGGACGTTGTACGAGCCGGGGGCGGTCTCCCACAGCCCGCCCTTCGAGGCGGTCGGGCCGTTCGAGGCGGCCTTGGCCACGGCGGCGAAATCCTCGCCGTTTCGGAGCCGTTGGAGCAACTGATCGGCCTTGCCCTTGGCCTCGGCCTTCGATTTCGACTTGTCGAAATCGACCTGGATCTCGCGCCAGATGATCTGGGCGTGACGCTCGAAGTCCCTGAGGTTCTCGTTATAGTACGACCGCATCTCGGGCAGGTCGACCTTCATCTTGCCCCGCAACTCCATGCCCATGACCTCGCGGGCCATGTGGTTGCGGACGAAGCTGCGCTGGATGCGATCGAGCGACTGGCCGCTCTTCTCGAGGATCGCCTTGAGCTCGTAGATGTTCGCGGCCTTCGCCTCGCGGAGCATCACCGGGAGTTCTTCCTCCTCCCAGCCCTTCAGCAGCTGATCCTGGAAGAGGTTGATCATCTTCGGATTCTTGATCTTGCGCTTCATCTCCTGGACGAGGATGCTCTGCTCGATAAGGCCGCCCAGGGCCGCTGCGGCGATCTGGTTCTTGGTGGCGTCGTCGATCTGCTGGCCGTTCCCGCCCATCTGCCGAAGGCGCGACTGCACGATCGGCTGGAATTCGCTCCAGGTGATGATCTCATCTCCAACCGTCGCGACCCAGCCGGCCCCCTTGGTCATGGCCTCGGGCCGCTTGTCGAGCGCCTCGCTCTTGACTGCGATGACGGACTTGTCGATCGGCGACGACGCGCGGGCCGCCGACCTGGGGGCGGCCCCGATCGGGGCGACCTTGGCCACCGACGCGAACGGATTCGTCTGGGGCGTCGTCGGCGGCTGATCCGGTTCGGGCGTGGGCACGGGGGCTGCCTCGACCACCTTCACGGGCTCGGGCGCCGGTTCCTTGATGGGTTCCGGCTCGCGGGCGGGCTGGGGCGACGGCGTCGGGGCGGGTTCGTTCGCCGCGACCCTCGGCTTCAATGGTGCGGGCGAGAAGGGTTCGAGCGTGGGGATCCCGCCGGGATCGTCCGGCGCGTTGCTCGCGCTTGCGGGCGACGTCGGACGGCCCTGGTTCGCGTTCGAGGCTGTCCGCTGGGGCCGAGGTGCCGGCGGATCCTCGGGGGCGGACCGCGCCGGGCGTGCCCCGCCGGCGGATGCGCCCGTCGCCTGGGGACGGGCCGCGTCGGGGACCCGGCCGAGATACGGGGCGGGCCGCCCCTGCGCGACCGCATCCACCGGGAGGTTCGGCGACTCGACGGCGGGCAGGCTCGCGAGCGACGACTCGGGGTCGTACGCCGGATCCTTGCTCGCGTTCGGGGCGGTCGCCGGGCGGCTGGCCAGCGGCGTCGAGCGGCCCTTCAGGAGGTCTCGCTCGCGATTGATCTGATTCGCGATCGGCTCGAACCCTTCACTCAGGGCGGCGGGTGGCACGGTCTGATCGGCGATCGCCATACCCTGACTGGGGGCGCAACCGGAGAGCCCCGCACTCAGGGGAACGCCCGAGAGCACCAGCCCGAGACCTGCGATCGAAACGCGACGAACCATCGACACCCTCCATGTCTTCCCCGCATGCCGGGTCGATCCTTGACCCGCGTGGCGGCCGCGTCCGGGCTGGAGGGCAATGGTGTCGCGCAAGGCGGACGGGGAACCGACTGGCGGTCCCGCTGGAATGAGGCGGGGGGACCTTAACCCCGACTCACCTCGGCTGCAAGAGCATTTTCACGATCGGCGCCACATCCGCCGCCTTCGGCTTCTTGTCGTCCAGGTCGAGCGGCACGTACGACGTCCGCTCGTCCACCACCCGCACCTTCCCCGGCCGGAGCTTCGCGAGCGCCTCGATCTTCCGCGCCGAGCGGTACGTCAGCACCGCATACTCCCCTTCCAGGTGGATCCGCGAGAGCTCCCAACGCTCGGCCAGGATCCGCAGCTCCGCCTCCAGTAGAAGGTTCTCGGTCGGCTGCGGCAGGGCCCCGAAGCGGTCGGTGAGTTCCTGCCGGAAGTCGGCGAGCCGTTCCAGGCTCTTGAGCCGGCTGAGCCGGCGGTAAAGCTCGACCTTCACCTTCGGACCCGGCACGTAATCGCGAGGGAAGTACGCACGCCAGGGCAGTTCGATCGAGCAGTCGTACCCGGGCTTGTCGGGCTTCTTCGTCAGCGACCGCACGGCCGCTTCGAGGAGCGAGCAGTACAATTCATATCCGACACTCTCAATATGACCCGACTGCTCGCCGCCGAGGATGTTCCCCGCCCCGCGGATTTCCAGGTCCCGCAGCGCGATCTTGAAGCCCGCGCCGAGGTCGGTGAACTCCTCGATCGCCTTCAGCCGCTTGACCGCGTTCGGCGAGACGATCTTGGAATCTTCGAGCATCAGATAGGCGTAGGCCCTGTGCTTGTAGCGTCCGACGCGGCCCCGCAACTGGTGCAGGTCGGCGAGGCCGTGGCGGTCGGCCTCGTTGATGAACATCGTATTGGCGTTGGGGATGTCCAGGCCCGACTCGATGATCGTCGTCGCGACCAGAACGTCGGCCTCATGGCGCAGGAAGGTCAGCATCGTCCGTTCGAGCTGCTCGCCCGTCATCTGGCCGTGGCCGACGACGATCCGGGCCTCGGGGACGATCGACTGGATCTTGTCGGCGATCGTGTGGATGTCGTGGACCCGGTTGTGGACGAAGTAGACCTGGCCGTCGCGGTTCAGCTCGCGGTTGATCGCCCGCTTGATGGTCTCGGGGTCGAACCGGAGGATCCGGGTCTCGATCGCCTTGCGATCCGGCGGGGGCGTCTCCAGGTTCGAGATGTCGCGGATGCCCAGGAGGCTCATGTGCAAGGTGCGCGGGATCGGCGTGGCCGAGAGCGTCAGCACGTCCACCGTCCGCTTGAGCGACTTCAGCCACTCCTTGTCCTCGACGCCGAACCGCTGCTCCTCGTCGATGATGACCAGGCCCAGGTCCTTGAACGTGACATCCTTCTGCACCAGCCGATGCGTCCCGATCAGGATGTCGACGCCGCCCGAGGCGGTCCGCTTGAGGATCTCCTTGATCTCGGACTTCGGGCGGAACCGGTTCACGACCTCGATCGTGAATGGGAACTCCGCCATCCTCGCGTTGAAGCTGCGGTGATGCTGCTCCGACAGGATGGTCGTCGGCACGAGGACGGCGACCTGCTTGCCGCCGTCGACCGCCTTGAACGCCGCGCGGATGGCGACCTCGGTCTTGCCGTAGCCGACGTCGCCGCAGATCAGCCGGTCCATCGGTCGGGGCTGGGCCATGTCCAGCTTGACGGCCTCGATGGCCGTGAGCTGGTCGGGCGTCTCCTGATACGGGAACGCCGCCTCGAACTCGGCCATCCAGCGGCTTTCCTCGGTGGGGAACGCATGCCCCGGCTCGCTGGCGCGGGCGGCCTGGATGTCGATGAGTTCGGCCGCCAGGTCGACGACCGCCTCGGCCACCCGCTTCTTCCGCTTCTCCCAGGCCGACCCGCCGATCTTCGACAGGGGCGGGTCCGACTTGCCGCCGCCGACGTACTTCTGGACCAGCTCGATCTTGGCGATGGGAACGTAGAGCTTCGTCCCCTCGGCGAACTCCAGGAGCAGCGTCTCCTCGTCGTGCTCGTTCGACCTCGGCACGATCTGGAGCCCGCGATACCGCGCGATCCCGTGATTGACGTGGACGACCAGGTCGCCCTCGTTCAGGTCCAGGAAGCTGTCGATCGCCCTCGACTCGTACCGCCGCCTCGCCACCGGCCGGCGTACGTCGGCCCTGGCGAACAGCTCGTGGTCGCCGATCACGAGCGTCCGGGCGTCGATCATGTGGAAGCCGGAGCGGATCCGCCCGAGGGTGAGCGTCAGGCGGCCGGAACCGGCCAGGTCGGTGTCGGCGAAGACGTCGCGGAGCCGCTCGGCCTCGGCCTCATTGTGGCAGGCGATGACGACCTTGTCGCCGGCCGCGGCCGAGTCCAGTTCCTTCTTGACCTTGTTCAGGTCGCCCGAGAACCGCTCGATCGACTCGACCCGGAGGTTGCACGTCACCTCAAGCGAGCTGGCCGCGAGGGTCGAGAGCGTGATGGTCGGGAACTTCAAGATCTTCGCGAACGCCGCATCAACACCATACAGGCCTTCGAGATCGGACACGCGTGAGAGATAGTGCCGCGCCTCCTCCCGGAGGTCGTTCGGCTCCAGCAGCGCGATCCAGGTCCCGGAGGGGAAGGCATCCGTGGGCGGGCCGAACGCCTCGGGGTCGGAGGAATCGAGTACGGGCGAGGCGGAGAGCAGGACGTGATCGATCGCCCCCCGGCTCCGCTGGGTCTCCGAGTCGAACGGCCGGATCGACTCGACCTCGTCCCCGAAGAACTCGATCCGGAGCGGCTCGGTGGCGTCGATCGGGAAGACGTCCACGATGCCGCCCCGCGCGGAGAATTCCCCGGCCACCTCGACGACCTCGACCCGGGTCAT
This sequence comes from Isosphaeraceae bacterium, assembly GCA_965279195.1. Classification (GTDB taxonomy): domain Bacteria; phylum Planctomycetota; class Planctomycetia; order Isosphaerales; family Isosphaeraceae; genus CBDIHP01. Next base: position 122,896 of record CBDIHP010000046.1, on the reverse strand, counting down.
CCCCTGATCGGCCAGCCACGAGAGCAGCGTCTCGACCGGCAATTCCTCGCCGACCCGCACTCGGCGGGACGTCCGTTCCAGAACCCTCGACGTGGGAATGGGTTGCAGCAAGGCCTGGATCGGCGTCACGACCACGCGTGGTGGCTCGGGCCCTCGCAGGGCATTGACGACCCGGAGCCGTCGACCGAAGGTCTCGTCGATCGCCCCCGGCTCGCCGGGACGCTTCTCCCAGGCCGGGAACAGTTCGGGGGCGATGCCCGAGAACGTGGCCAGATCCTCCCGGAAGTCGTCCAGGTCGCCGACATGGGCGAGGACGACCACCAGGGTCTGGGGAGCATGCAGGGCGAGCCCGGCGGCGGCGAGCGGCCCGGCGGAACCCCAGGCTCCGTCGACGGTTGCGGATCGCCCGTTCTTGAGCGCGGCGAGGATCTCGGGGAATCCCTCGGCCTTCTGCACCTGGCGGGTCAGGTCCTTGAGCGCCCTCGTGTCCGTCGTCGAGGCCGGGGCCGGTTGGGATGCAGCAGCCATCGGGTCGTCTCGGGTGTCGGGTCGAGGGTGTCAGGTCGGCTGGCGGTCCGCGCTGCAAGTCGGATGCCCGTTGGGGCTTGGGGCCCGATCAGGGGCGAGATTGGGTTCGTTTGGCCGTCCGGACGCGCGAGGCCGGGGTCGGCGGGACCTCGTGCGGCGGGTCCACCAGGATCTCCGACCCGGTCTTGCCCGTCGAGAGTTCTCCGGCCAGCCTGTCGAGGACCGCACTGAGGTCGCCGAGGTCCCAGGGGACATCCAGGCAGGCGGCGGCCCCGGCAGCCCTGGCTTGCTGCACCAGTTCGCGGTCGACGAACCCGATCAGACAGACGATCCGGGCCGCAACCGCATGGCGTTCCAGGGGTTCCGTCCAGCGCGACTCCAGCGCGGGTGCATCCCAGACGACCAGCCCCCGGAGCGGCGGAGCCCCCGTCGTGGGCAATTGGCTTTGTTCCGTCGTTTCGAAACCGAGGTCCCGGATCGCGTCGCCCAGGAGGGCCCGGGTCTCGAAGTTCCGGCTCACCACGATCACCGGCAACGGTTGTCGCACGGGCCGCGAGTCCGATCGTCCCAGCCGCCCGGAGAGGAGGTCGGCGGCGACCGCCTCGGGCAGGATCTCGCTCGCAACGCCTTGCCAGCGGTCGAGTTCGGCCTGCCTGGCGTGCGGCCCGACGGCGAGGATGAGCCGGGGCATGTCCCCAATCAGGCCCTCCCTCCATCGGGAAATGCGCTGGTATTCGGCCTGACCGGGATTGGGCAGGTGGAGGACCAGGACGTCCGGCGAGGGCCGGGACTCCCACTCCTCGGCCCAGGCGATCTGGATCGAGAATCCGGGGATTGCGCGGGCGATCGTGGCCGACCAGGGGTCTCCCAGGTCGCCGACGAACCAGTGAATCGGTCCCGCTCCGTCACGGTCCAAGGTCCCATCCTCCCTGATGGCGGTTCGGCCTCGAATCCCGAAACTAGCAAAAAGCGAGGGGCACGGCAATCGCAGCAGCGACCGCCGTGCCCCATTGGGTGGGGTCCGGATCCGGCTAACCGGCTCAGGCCTCGGCGTCGGAACCGGCGTTGAGAATCAGGAAGACGATGGCGGCGACGGCGGCCCCGCCGAAGTCGGCCGCCATGTAGATCCAGATGTTGTTGATCGGGATCAGGCCCATGATCGTCGCCCCGACGGCCACGGCCGGGTTGAATGCGCCGCCGGAGATCGGCCCGACGGCGAAGGCCCCGGTCAGCACGGTGAATCCGATCGCCAGGCCGTAGAACGAGTTACCCGCATTCGCCTTGGCCGTGGCGACGTTCAGCACAACATAGGCGAGGGCGAATGTGAAAAGGGCCTCCGCGATGAGGGCGGGGACCATCTCGACCGGCCCGGGCTGGCCATGCTGCTGCTTGAGGTAAAGCACCGTGAACGCCGCCGCGCCGGCCCCGGCGACCTGGGCCAGGATATAGAACGGGGCCAGCAGGATCCCGATCTTGCCCCGGATCAGCACGGCCAGGGTCACCGCCGGGTTGTAGTGGGCACCCGAGATGTGGCCGCCGGCGTAGACCATGACCATCAACGCCGAGGCGATCGCCAGCGGGGCGAGCGGGCCGGCGTCGTTCGGCTTGATGACCGTCTGACCGATGGTCAAAACAAGGAAGAACGTTCCGAGGAACTCGACGATCAGCTTCTTCGCCATGGTGCGCACTCCGGGCAGGAGAGATTCGGGACCGATCGCTAACCATGACATGCGAACCCGAACGTTTCAACCGCCGTCCACGGAAAAGAGAGAAAATGGAGATCATGGGTGATTGAGTTGAACGGCAGGTGATGCGGCCGAGTAGGGAATTGTCCGGGCGAGCCCCCAGAGCCCCAACGCCGCCAGCCCTGCGAGGTCGGCGAACAGCAAGGGTGCGAAGACCGGGGCACCGTAGAGGAATCGGTCCCAGAGCGTCTCGCCCGGTAGCCGCAGGTTCCCCGCGACGTGGTACCCGGCCCCCACCACCCCCGTCGCGACCTGCACGAGCAGGATCGCGGCGACGTAGCGCCGAAGTCCCCGATCCCCCGGCAAGGCCGTGAGCATCGCCAGGGCCCCGATCGCCAGGGCGGCCGAGTCCACCGCCCACCACTCCATCGGATGGGCCAGCCCGTTCTGGGCGTGATCCGCCAGGCTCAGGACGAAGTTCCCCAGGAAGCCGCCCAGCGCGAGCAGGACGACCCACGTCGCCCACTCGGCCGAGACCGACGGCATCATCCGGTTGAGGAGGACCAGCAGCCCCAGCCCCGTGTAGGCCAGGGGCGCGGCGAAGGGAGCCGTGTAGACCAGGTTCTTGAGCGTCTGCTCCTCGAAGAACGCGCTCTGGAGATGCAGCAGAAGCCCGGCGACTCCTACGGCCACCGAGCCCCAGCCCACGATTAGCCCCAGCCACCGTCCGTCACCGCCGTGCCCCGTCGGCCTGGGCCCCTTCCAGGCCATCTCGACCAGGAGCATCACGGTCGCGACGATCGAGAAGACCAGGGGAAGCCACTCGGCCGGATGGACGAACCGATTGATCGAGTGGGCAATGAAGATGTCCAGGGCCAGGAATGCCAGGTTCGACGCCGCGAATAGCTCGACCCAGGGCAGCGGCCCGACGGCGACCAGCCGATCAACGAGCGGGCGGGTTCGCACCGGACGCCTCCTTCGGCTTCGACCGAATTTCTTCGGCCTGACGCTTCAGCTCGGTCGATTTCAACGCCAGCTCATAGGCGCCGTGCCACTGGACGAAGTCGGCCCCGCCCATGAAGGCGCCGTGCTTGGCGGTGCGGCCGAAGTAGTGCCAGAGGTCGAAGTAGAGGAATTCGATGGGTTCATCGAACGGCTCGGGAGTGAGACGCTTCTCGGCCCGGAGCGACTTCATCACCGCGTCGGCCTGCTGGACGACCTTGTTGGTGTCCTCCAGGACGGCCGTGGCCTCCTTGTAGAAGGTCTCCACGCGCGGCGTGGTGTGGCACTTGAGGCAGACCTCCTTCATGTTGGCCTGGCCCAACAGGAAGTTCGGCCGCTGCTGCGAAACCGGGGCGAACAGCCAGTACGAAAGCCGCTCGGTGACGTCGTGGGTCACCTTCTGCCCTTCCAGCCCGCTCATGTGGCAGGTGGTGCAGGTCGGGACCGGCATGTCCTTGGTGGTCAGCCGCTTCGGCGGGGCGTCGAGATTCATGCGGCCCTTCTGGGCGTTGAACAGGACGCCGTGCTTGGATTCGTGATAGATCTCGATCTGCGAATGGTCCGGGCCCATGTGGCACTGGCCGCAGGTCTCCGGGGTCCTGGCGAGCGACACCGAGGCCGCATGCCGCGAGTGGCAGGCGGTGCAGGAACCGATCGAACCGTCGGCATTCGGCCGGCCGATGTCGTGGCACTTGCGGCAGCCCTTGGTGGTCAGGGCGTTGCCCTCGATCTTCATCAGGTCGTGTGGCGGGCGGTCGACGGCCCCCTTGTGGTAGGTCTCGGAGAACATGACCTGCTCGGCCGTGAAGTCGCGCTTGCCGGCCACGGCCGCCCAAGCCGGCGCAGCGTGCCGGCTCCGGAGGAACTGGTCGTACTCCGACTTGTGGCACTGGGCGCAGTTGGCCGCCGTGACCTTCTTCGCGATGGCGAACCCCCGGTGGTCGAGGGTCTCCTGCCGGTCGGCGACCTTGTGGCAGTCCAGGCAGTTGATCCCCGCCTGGCTGTGCTTGCTCATCTCGAACTCGTGGACGACCGCCGAGGTCTCCCTCTGGTGGCACTCCGCGCACTTGCCGGTGGCCTTCACGAAGGCCGGCGACGGCTGCGTCGTGTCCGACGTCGGCCGCCGCGAGTTGACCATCACCGCCGCGACGATCAGGGCCGTCCCCAGGACGACCGCCGCGAAGACCCCCTTGAACGACATGCGCAGCCTCCCATTCACGCCCCCGCCTGGTGCATTCGAACCGGCCCGGACGATCATTTGAGATTCTGCACATCATAGAGATTGTTCGCGCCAGCGGACAGTCTTGTCCGGTTTCGATCACCCCGCTCGCGCCTTGAATCGGCGATCGAGTGCGACTAACTTTTGGCCGACCTCTCCCTCACCACCTTCCGATTGAGTGTTCTCATGAAAACCGATTGGTTCGGCCTCGCAATCGTCGGCGGCTTCCTGGTGCTCTTGATCGTCATGGTCGTTGCGGCCATCCAGAACGAGAAGAAGCGCAGGGAGTTGCTCCAGTCGCTGGCGGAGGGGTTCGGGTTTGAGTTCGACCCGAAGCCTGAGCGGTTCCCGATCGCCCAATCGGGCATGGAACTGTTCGGCAAGGGTCGAGGGAAGGCGCTGAAGAACCTGATGACCGGTCGCGGCAAGGACGAAGGGCTCTACATCTTCGACTACTACTACAAGACAGGCGGGGGCAAGCACACCAAACACTGGCGGCAGACGGTGGTAGGATTCGACCTCGGTCAGCGCCGGGTGCCGCGATTCTCGATCCAGCCGAGGTCGCTGGGCAAGGTCTTCGGCGCGTTGTTCTCGGGCAAGGAGATCAAGCTCGACCAGTACCCCGAGTTCGCGAAGGAGCACTTCGTGACCGGGGAGCACGACGCGGCGGTCCGTGACCTGATCCGCGAGCCGATCGTCCGAGAGTTCGGGCCCGAGAAGATCCTCTGCCTCGAAGGCAACGACCGCTGGCTGATCGTCTACCGCCAGGCGAAGCTCGCCAAGCCCGAGGAGTTCGACGAGCTGATCGGCCGGGCCCGTGGCTTCCGCGCTCACTTCCTGAACAGCTGAGATGTCCGAATCGGAACCCCGCCGGACGCGGCCGCTCGCCCCTTTCGCGGGCGGAGCACCTTCGTCTATCCTGAACGGAGCCAGGGAGTTGGTCCCGGCCCGGTCCGTGACGCAGGGAGTTCCTTCGAGTGGAAGCGGCGCATTCAGGACACTCGACGCCCGACGCGGGGCACTGCGACGGATCGGAACACGGGCACGGGCATGGTCACGGCGGGCTCTTCACCCGCATCCGCGAGGCGACCGGGACCGTCTACGGCGACATCGGCACCTCCGTCCTCTACACGGTGATGGAAATCACCCGCGAGACGGTCGCCCTCAAGCACCACCACAAGGATCACGAGCAGGTCCAGGCGTTGCTCAACGAGGGGGGCGACCTGCTCACCCGGAGCGAGGCCCTCGGCGGCTTCAGCCTGGTGCTCTGGGCGCTCATCTTCCTGACCGCGAAGTATGACCTCTTGATCATGAAGGCCGACAACCGGGGTGAAGGCGGCACCTTCGCGCTCTGGGGCCTGCTCAAGGGATACACGGGCAAGATCGTCGGGCTCTCGGCGATCGGCTACCTGGTCGTCGCCGCCGCCGGCCTGCTCGCGGCCGACGGCGTCATCACCCCGCCCATCAGCATGCTCGGCGCCTATGAACCGCTCGGCGAGGTCTGGGCGGTGATGGCGACGCTGGTCAGCCTGTTCGTGCTCTTCAAGGCCCAGTGGCGCGGGACGAGCCAGGTCGGCGGGCTGTTCGGCTGGTTCATGATGCTCGTCTGGTTCCCCTGGATCGCCGTCAAGGGAATGCCCTGGATCCTCCGGCACCCCGACGTCTTCTCGGCCTTCAACCCCCTGTACGCACTCGGATTCCTCTGGAATTTCCCGGGCGCGGGGGCGTTCGTGATCCTCGGCGTGGTCGTCCTGGCGGTGACCGGCGGCGAGGCGAAGTATGCGGACATCGGCCACTTCGCCAGCCACTCGGGCGCGGCCCCGGCCGACCCGGTCAGCCTGCCGCCGCACGAGTCCGGACGCCGGCCGGTGATGGCGTCGTGGTTCGGGCTGGTGCTGCCCTGCCTGCTGCTGAACTACGGCGGCCAGGTCGCCTATATCCTGGAGAAGGGCGTCCCGCCTCGCGCCAACACGTTCTACGCCCTGACCCCGAAGACGGGCTCCGCCACGGTCGACAACGCGATCCTCGGCATCGACCTGTTGATCTCGGCCATCGCCGCGTTCATCGCGTCGCAGGCGCTGATCACGGGCATGTTCTCGATCGTCAAGCAGGCGATCTCGCTGGGGTTCTGCCCCCGGTTCGAGGTCCAGTTCACCAGCCGGGACGCCGAGGGGCAGGTCTACATCCCCGGGGTGAACTGGGCCATGTTCCTGGGCTGCGTCGTCATCACCCTGGTGTTCCGGACCGCCGGCAACCTCGCGGCGGCCTACGGCATCGCGGTGACGGGGACGATGGGGATCACCACGCTCGCGTTCGGATATGTTGCCCACTACCGCTGGGGCTGGTCGGTGACCAAGGCCGTGGCGATCCTGGCCCCGATCCTGGCGATCGACCTGGTCTTCTTCGTGAGCAACCTGCTCAAGTTCGCCCACGGCGGGTACTTCCCGGTGGCGATCGCGGTGGTGCTGGTGGCGATCATGCTCACCTGGCAGTGGGGCCGGAACGAGATCGCCCGGGCGTTCTACCGCTTCGGCGTCGAGGGGGGCAAGAAGGTCGCCTGGCTCGTGGCGCTCCGCGACAAGGTGGACGAGATCCAGCTCTCGATCGCCGAGAACCTGCCCTCGGCCCGCCTGCTCGTCCAGGGGCGCCGGCGGATCGTCGAGACCGACCGCGCGTTCGTATTCCTCTGCTCGCGACCCGTCCGCAGCCAGGACGATTACTTACCCCTGCAACTCCGGATCTTCCTCAAGAAGTACGGCGTCCTGCCCGCGCACATCACCCTGTTTCACGTAAACCAGATCTCGGTGGCCGAGGCCCCGACGAACCAGAGAGCCGAGGTCGTCAACCTCGGCCGGAACATCGTCGCCGTCTCGCGCACCTATGGCTACATGCAACGGCCGGATATCCGCGGCGCGCTCCAGGAACTCCAGGCCAAGGGTGAGATCGACATCCCTTCCGACCGATGGATCATCGCCATCGGCGAGGAGGACCTGATCCTCTCCTCCGACCTCCCCCCACTGTCCCGCCTCCGCCTGCTCCTCTTCCGCCTGACCCTGCGCCTCTCGACCCCAGCCCATCGCTTCTTCGGACTGCTCTACGACGCCGCCGTCTCCAAGGAACCCATCCCCGTCGTCTTCAGCGCCGAGGGGGCGCGGGTCGAACTGCCCGAACTCGAGATCAACGACGGCACCGTCTCCGTGCTCGAACCCTCACACGCGGGCCTCGGCTGAATCTGGCATAAGAAATGGGGCCCGTCAATGGTTCGCCCCCGGTTGACCATTCGCGGGCTCATCCTCCTCGTGGTAGCGTTCGGCCTCATGGCCCTGGGCTACCGGCTCTTCGGCTGGGCGATGTGGAGGCGTGGCGTCGACATCGCCATCGCCGAGACGATCGAGAATGGCCCCGAATCCAACTGGGGCATCTACTGGAGCGACGGCAGGCCGAACGTCCCGCGCCAGGATGAATACACGCTGCTGAGGTCGGATCCAAGGCGCTCGATCGAAACCTTCCTGGAGACGCTCACGTCCGACCCCGACCCTTCGCGACGGATCAACGCCGCCCGGGGCCTCCAGCCCTTGTTCCGACAGCCGATGCCCCCGGGCATCCCCCCGTGGTTCGTGAACCACTCGACCGACCTCGTGATCCGGGGAACGCTGCCGCCGGGCGTTGAGGCGGAACTGGTCAACGTGATCGCTCGTTGCGTTAGGACCACGGGTCTCGACGATTCCCTTCGAGCATCGATCCTGGGCATGGTCCGGCCCGACCGGGCCCGCTGGACGCCGTCGTGGATCGGGCTGCTCGATGAGATCGGGGGCCTGGGCGAGGTCGAATTCCTGGTGAAACTCGGCTTCGAGCACGATCCCAGTGTCCTCTACGCCATCCACAACGTCCTGAAGGTCTCGGCCTGGCCCGGCCTGTTCCCCTCGCTGGAGCGCTGGCTGGCCGATCCCATCATCGCCCCGCATGCGATCGAATATTCTCTCCTGGTGATGCGTCCCAGGGGACGGGCGATGCTGCTCGAATTCGCACGCCGAGTTGACCAGCCGGCCGAGCTGCGACGACGGGCTGTGGAGCGTCTGCTCGGGACGCCGGACGGTGTCGACCTCGTCCGCCCGCATCGGGCCGAACTCGCCTGGATTGAGGGGCTCGACGGCAAGTTCGACGCCGCGCGCCAGGACCATGAGCGCAAGAACGGCGACGGTTTCTGGCTGGAGTTGATCGAGGGCCTACCGGCCGAAGTTCGCGCGACGGCCACGCCGATAGATCCGGCCGCCCTCGCGAGGTTCCAGGTGGCGAAGGCCGTCGCGGAGACCAACGTTCGATGTCTCCAGTTCCTCAGCGGCGACACCTCCCGCCGGTCCCGCGACGACTGGGATCGGTGGTTCCGATTCTCGCGCCCGGCTCGGGTGACAACGGGCGAACTGGCCCGGCTCCTGCTGCTCCATCCCGATGCCAACGCCTACGCCGTGATCCGCCGGCTCACCTCGCCCGACTTCGGAGCTGACCCCGACCGCGATCTCCCCGACCTGCTCCGCCTCGCCCACCAGGGCCGGGCCGATACCCGATTCTGGGCCTGCTGGGCCATCCTCCTGTACACGGACTCCACCGAGGTCGTCCCTGATCTCTTTGACGTGCTGGGGCAACCGTCGGCACCCTCGGACATCCCAGATCAACGATTTGCTGAGATTTCCTTGCTCAAGAGCAGATTCGCTGAGAACCATTTCCAGGACATCAGCGCCTGGCGTGCCTGGTGGGCCAAAGCACAATCAAACACATCCAGGTGAGCGTCGGCAGGACGGAGCCATCCTCCACAGAGCCGAAAGGGTTCGGCCAATAAGAATCGCCAGGGCCATACTCCGTTGTGTCACCTGACATAGGCATCCGGATTGAGTTTATTGAGCACCTTGAGATACGACGAATCGATAGGGAGCCCCCGAGCGAGATAGCCGCTCGGACAGAGACGTCTTCGCATCCGAAACGAATCGAGTGCCTCATCGACGTCGTTGCGGTAATCGTACATCAGGTATTGCCGGAGCGCCTCGACCTGATCCTCGCTCAGGACGCAACGATGACCGGTGGGGACGTCCCCATTCCCCAAGACGACGGACTCGACCGACGAGCGGAGGTACACCCATCCCACCCTGAGGTCCGAGGTGATGTAGGCCGGGATGTGGAATCGGAACCCCTCCGGATCGAAGAAGGACAGGCTGCTCTGGCAGCCGATCAGGTCGTGGTCCGAGATCCTCGACCAGTCCTCCGTCTCGTCCCTGGCGCGACATAGACGCCGTTCCTCGGCACTCCCGTAATGGTCTATCGCCTGGGATTCAAAGAGGCCGATCCCATCCCCGAGCTTGACGCCCCGGAACGCCTGTCTGATCAGGGCCTCAACCTCGGCCGACGTCAGCACGGGAGGATCACTCCTGCGGAGGAATGTCCCGCTGGGATGGACGATCGTACTCCTCGAACGGGATCGTCTGCGGGTCGATCTCGACGACCTTACCATCCTGCCAGACCACGAACGGGGTCCCGGTGTCCCGGGCCTTTTTGTAGGCCTCGAAGGCGGCTGCTCGGAGGGCGATGTTAAGATTCTCGGTCATTTCCTCGCGTGTCCAGCGAGGCTTCGCATCGCTCATGAGTTCAATGCCTCCGACTCGAACAGGGCGAATGATGCAGGATCGATAATCAAGCGCCCTTGCCGATCTTCCGAGGCGATCAACCGAGATAAAGATCCCAACTGATCGAAAACCTGCCATACATCGGCGATCTCCCGATAGATCCGGAAGAAGTTCCGTATCCCCGAACGATAACGCCGACGGATGTCCTCCTCGGGAACATGATGACCTCCCTGCCGGACCCGGTTCGCAACTCGTTTCACCGCCAGATCGACGTCGGGTAGCCAGAGGAAGTAGAGCAGCACCTGGTAGCCGACGCGTTTTAGCTCGCGGAGATGGGCGGCGTGGCCCCGGCCCGAGAGCGTGGTCTCGAATCCGAAATCCTGACGCTTTGCTTGCAGCTCGGCCATGCGTTCGAGAAGCAACCGGCCGGCGCGGATTCTCTGGGTTTCGGGCGCGAAGGGCGACAGGCCGGCCGCGATCAGGTCGGCGTTGAGGAACTGCTCGCAATGGACGAGCTTCGGCAAGAACTGAGTCGCGAACGTGGTCTTCCCGGCCCCATTTGGGCCGGCGATGACGTGGACCACGGGTGCTCGCGAGGGCTCGGCAATCACAATCGCGGATCGCGGGACGAAGCGGAGGGGGTGGGATTCGAACCCACGGATGGCTTGCACCATCTACGGTTTTCAAGACCGTCCCAATCGGCCACTCTGGCACCCCTCCGGTTTGCTGACGGACACTCCCGAGCTGCCTCGGGTTCAGTTGCTGCCGGCTTCCTCAATGACGTCCTCGGAGACGTAAATCGGGACGTCGACGGTCACGGCCAGGGCGATGGCGTCGCTGGGGCGGGAGTCGACCTCGATCAGCTCGCCTTCCTGGCGGATCCGGAGCTTGGCGAAGTAGGTGTGCTCGCGGAGCTCGCTGATCAGGATGTCCTGCAACTCGCCGCCGAGGAGTTCGATGGTGTTCGCCAGCAGGTCGTGAGTCAAGGGGCGGGGCGTGGCCTGGTTCTTCACCCGGCGCTCGATGCTGGTGGCCTCGAACACGCCGATCACGATGGGGAAGGTCCGCTCGCCGTCGATCTCCTTGAGGAAGATGATCTGCTGGTCGTTGTTCTCGCTGATGATGATCCGCGTGAGTTCCATCTGCACGGCCACGTCGCTCGCCCCTTTCGCGCCAGGTCGGTCCGGGTTCTCAAAGTGGGCCAGGACTCGGCTCGTTCGACTCGCCCGATCGGCCCGGCTGCTGGTCCTCGCCGTCCCGATCATCGGCACTCCGATGATAAAACCAGCCTGTCCAACCGTCAACGAGACGGGCATTTCCGTCGACGATTGCCGGTCACGCACGATCCCCTCGATCGACGCCGCCGCCGGCTGGCAAGACCTGCCCAGATTGCCTACCATCAAGGTCGACGAAACTCGCCGGGTCAGCCTCTCCTGCCCCTCTGTCCCACATCTCGCGCCACGACGCGCACGAAATCCCCCGGGAGCCCCACCCTTGATCGGCCTGCTCAGGCGACCCCTCGCGGTCGCGACCGCCCTCGTCCTCTCGGCCGCGACGCCTGCGGCCCTCGCCCAGTCGCCCGAATCCGTCCGGCTCGTGAACGACCCGGCCCTCTCCCCCGACGGCGCGACGATCGCGTTCGCGTGGTCGGGCGACATCTGGCTGGTCCCCACCGCCGGCGGCATCGCCCGGCCGCTCACGCGCAACCCCGCCCGCGACGGCCAGCCGAGCTTCTCGCCCGACGGCCAGTCGATCGCCTTCGTCTCCGATCGCGACGGCGGCAACCAGGTCTACGTCATGCCCGCGCAGGGGGGCGTGCCGAAGCAGGTCACGTTCCACACCGGCGGCTTCACCCTCGAAGGCTGGTTCCCCGACGGCAAGGCGCTGCTCGTCTCCGCCGTCCGCGACCACGGCTGGAACCCCCGCAACGGCCGGCGATTCTTCCGGGTCAGCAAGGACGAGCGCACCGCCGAGCAGCTCCTGTTCGACGATTACGGCGCCGACGGCAAGGTCTCGCCCGACGGCAAGTCGCTGATTTTCACCCGCGAGGGCTCGCAGTGGTGGCGGAAGGGCTACAAGGGCTCCCAGGCCAGCCAGGTCTGGACCTTCGACCTCGAATCCAAGGCGTTCAAGCAGGTCGTCAACGACCCCTTCGGCGGGCTCTGGCCGATGTTCAAGCCCGACGGCAAGGGCTTCTACTACGTCGGCATGAACAAGAACGCCTTCAACCTCCGCGAGAAGGACCTCGCCACCGGCGCAGACAAGCCGCTCACGAACTTCGAGGACGACACCGTCGCCTTCCCCGCCATCTCGAAGGACGGCTCGACGATCGTCTTCCGCCACCTCTTCGACCTCTACCGCTTCAATCCGGCCAAGGGAGAGCCCCCGGCCAAGATCGAGATCCTCCAGACGGCCGACTCGGTCGCCTCGCGGATCGAGCGCCGGACGCTCGCCTCGGCCGAGTCGGCGGCGTTCAACAAGGACGGGCTCGAAATCGCCTTCATCTCCGGCGGCGACCTCTGGGTCATGGACACCGAGCTGATGGAGCCGAAGCGGATCACCGACACCCCCGAGGAGGAGCGTGACCCGGTCTTCGCCCCAGACGGCTCGGCCGTGCTCTACGTCAGCGACTCCGGCGGCCAGACCGACATCTGGAAGGCGACCCGGGCCGACGGCGACAAGTACTGGTGGCAGAACGCCGGCTTCAAGCGGGAGAAGCTCACGAACGACCCCGACGTCGAGTCGTCTCTCCTCTGGAGCCCGGAGGGCTCGAAGGTCGCGTTCGTGAAGGGACGCGGCGACCTGTTCGTCATGAACCCGGACGGCAAGGACGCCAAGAAGGTCCTGCCGAACTGGAACCCCCCCAAGTTCGACTGGTCGCCCGACGGCAAGTGGATCGTCTCGACCCACGAGGACAACGACTTCAACGACGACGTCTGGGTCCTCCCGATCGACGGCTCGAAGCCCCCCTACAACCTCTCGAAGCACCCGGACGACGAAGGTGCCCCGGCCTGGTCGCCCGACGGCAAGATGATCGCCTTCACCGGGCGCCGGGAGGCCGAGGAGACCGACGTTTATTACGTCTACCTCCGCAACAAGGATGAGGACCAGACCCGCCGCGAGCGGACGCTGGAGAAGGCCATCGAGAAGATGAAGTCCGGCGGCCGTCGCGGCGGCGGTGCCGGCGGCGCGACGCCCCCGGGCACCGGCGTCCCTCCGACCCCCGGCGGCACGGCACCCGGCGGATTCCCCGGCGGCGGGCGTCGGTTTGGACGCCCCGGCGGCCCCGGCACCAGCGCCGATCAACAGGCCAAGGCCCAGACCCCCGCCAAGGCCGAGGCCAAGGCGGAGACCAAGGCCGCCTCGACCGCCACCCCGGCCACGCCCGAGCCCAAGAAGCCCCCCGAGGTCGTCATCGACTTCGAGGGCATCCACGAGCGGCTGCACCGCGTCTCGATCCCCAACTCGACCGAGGGCGGGCTGGTCTGGTCGCCGGATTCCAAGAAGCTGGCCTTCACCGCGACCGTCAACGGCGAGCGTGGGATCTACACGATCGAGCCCCCGGACGACATCGCCCCCAAGAAGCTCAGCGGCACGACCGGCAGCGACCCCCGCTGGCTGGAATCGGGCAACCAGATCGTCCTGGTCGCCGCGGGCACTCCCACCAGCATCTCGGGCTCGGGCGGTCGTGAGTCGGGCTACCGCGTCCGCGCCTACCAGACGGTCGACCTGCCCAGGAAGTACCAGGCCGCGTTCGACGTCGCCTGGCGGATCATGCGCGACAACTGGTACGACGAGAAGCTCGGCAACCGCAACTGGGACGCTGTCCGCCGCAAGTACCACGACATGGCCGGGCAGGTCCCCGACATCGAGGGGCTCGCGACCGTCGTCCAGCTCATGCTGGGCGAGCTGAACGGTTCGCACCTCGGCTTCACGCCGACCTCCGGCGGCGGCGGTGGTGGTGGTCGCGGCCCCCGTCGCGGGCCCGCCCCGACCCCGAATCCCACCGAGCCGACCGCCCCCGTCGGCGGGTCGTGGACCCCGGCCACCCCGCACCTGGGGCTCCGGTTCGACGAGGGCTACAAAGGGCCCGGCCTCAAGGTGAAGGACGTCCTCCCCGACGGCCCGACCAGCAAGTCGCAGAGCAAGATCGAGGCGGGCGAGATCGTCCTGCGGATCGACGGCACGCCCGTGGATCCCTCGATGGACCTGACCACCGTCCTCAACGGCCCGCTCGACCGCGACGTCAAGCTCACGGTCAAGAACGCCAAGGGCGAGGAGCGCGAGGTCGCCGTCCGGCCGATCCCCTTCATGCTGGTCCAGGGCCTGCTCTACAACAAGTGGATCAGGGACAGCCGCAAGGCGGTCGAGGCCGGCAGCAAGGGGACGCTCGGCTACCTCCACATCCGGGGCATGGACCAGCCGAGCTTCCTCAAGTTCGAAGAGGAACTCTACTCGGCCGGCGCGGGCAAGGACGGCCTGATCATCGACGTCCGCGAGAACGGGGGCGGCTCGACCGCCGACCTGCTCCTCACGTGCCTCACCCAGCCGCTCCACGCGGTGACCATCCCCCGGGGCGGCGGCAAGGGCTACCCGCAGGACCGCATGATCTTCGCCACCTGGCGGAAGCCGATCATCGTCCTGTGCAACCAGAACAGCTTCTCCAACGCGGAGATCTTCTCGCACGCCATCAAGACCCTCAAGCGCGGGAAGCTCGTGGGCGTCCCGACCGCCGGGGGCGTCGTGAGCACCGGGGCGGCGACCGTCATGGACGTCGGCATCCTCCGGCTCCCCGCGCGCGGCTGGTTCCTCCGCGACAACGGCGAGGACATGGAACTCAACGGCGCCTTGCCCGACATCGTCGTCTGGCCGACCCCCGGCGACATGCCGAAGGGGAAGGACGAGCAGCTCAACCGCGCGGTCGAGCAGCTCATGGCCGACGTCGCCGCCGAGAAGGCGAAGCCCCAGCCGAGGCTGAAGAAAGCGACGGAACGTTAAGTTTCGTGCGGTTTCGTTCGCCCGCCGGCGCCCTACGAAGGGCCGGCGGGCGCGACGGATCTCAGCCTGAAAGCGATTTGCGGGTCTCGGTGAGGTACCAGATGGCCGCCGGATGGTCCATCAGGACGAGGGTCCGGCCGCGTTGGGGATGCGAATCGGGGAAGAGGATCTGCTCGATCAGGCCGAGTCGCCGCAAGCAGCGGATCCCCAGATAGACCTCGACCGGGTTCAGGTCGGCCTCGACCGCGAGCTGGGCATCGTCAGCGCGGCTGGTCAGACCTTCCGGGTCGGACAGGAAGTAGATGGCGACAAGCAGGCGTCGCACGGACGAGTCGCAGGCATGCAAGCCGGGCCGGTCGCGGGATTCCTTCGTACCCTCGCCCATGTTGGGATTGTACCCTCGCAGCAAGCGAATCGGCGTCGACCTGACCGTACCCTTGCCAGCTTAGGTCTGCCATCTGACACCGAAAGCGGTCGGTGCGGAGACAAATGCCGGATTTGTTCTTATTTCATATACGCATCCCGCAAAAAGCTCCATAGATACATCGATTCGGCCCGTGTGCGACCGGGCCCTTAAGGACAAAATTAAACGAACTGCAAACCTAGCAGAACAGAACACACCAAATCCGAACAAAAACGACCTTGATCAGGTTGGCTTCGGCCGGGGTTGAGATTCCCGGGCGCGCGACTATACTTTCAAAGTGTTCTGACAGAATCGCCCAGCCGAGGGTCCGGTGATGGACGTGCCCGGAGCGATCCGCGTCGGTGCCGTGAGTTACCTGAACGCCAAGCCGCTGTATTACCGGCTGGGCGAGTTCGCGCCCTGTGTCAACCTGGAGATGGACGTCCCGAGTCGGCTGGCCGAGCGCCTGGGCCGGGGCGAGCTCGACCTGGCACTCATCCCATCGGTCGAGTACCTGCGCGGGGCGAGGCGGTCGGGGTATGAGATCCTCCCGGGGTTCGCGATCGCGGCGAGGGGCCCGGTTCGGAGCGTCAAGCTCTTCAGCCGCAAGCCTTTGGGGCAGATCCGCCGGCTCGCGCTTGATGAAGGCTCGCGGACGAGCCAGGCCCTGACCCGGGTCTGGCTGGATGCCGCGCACGGGGTCCGGCCGCAGGTCGTCGAGCCCCTGCCGCTGGGTGTGCCGATCCAGGAGAGCACGGCCGACGCGGTGCTCCTGATCGGCGACCGGGCGATGCAGGTACCGGAGGATGGGTTCGTTTCGGTGATCGACCTCGCCGAGGCGTGGAAGTCCCTGACGGGCCTGCCGTTCGTCTTCGCCCTCTGGGTGGCGCGGCCGGGGGTCGAGCTGGGCGACCTGCCGGACGTCCTGGAACGCTGCCGGTCCGAGGGGCTCGCCCACGCCGACGACCTGGCCCGGATCCACGGCCCGAGGCTCGGCCTCGACCACGATACTTGCGTCGAGTACCTGACTCGCGTCTTATCTTATGACCTCGGAGAGCCCGAGCTCGCCGGACTCCGCCTGTTCGCGGGGAAGGCGGCGGCCCTCCAGCTCGCACCGGAAGGAGTGGACCTTGTCTTCCACCGTCGCCGCGATCTTGCAGCGCGTCGTTGAAGGGGAGCGGCTGGCGTTCGACGACGGCGTCCGGCTCCTCCGCGAGGCCGACCTGCTCTCCCTCGGCCGGGCCGCCGACGCGGTCTGCAAGCGGCTCCATCCCGAGCCGTACCGCACTTATAACATCGATCGCAACATCAACTACTCTAACGTGTGCGCCGCCACCTGCGATTTCTGCGCGTTCTACCGCAAGGTCGGCGACACCGACGCCTACGTCCTCGACCGTCAGGTCATCCTCGACAAGGTCAAGGAGACCCTGGAACTCGGCGGCGACCAGATCCTCATGCAAGGCGGGCTCCACCCCGACTTGCCCTTGGAGTGGTACGAGGACCTGCTTCGGGACATCAAGGCGCACTACCCCCAGCTCAACATCCACGCCTTCAGCCCGCCGGAGATCCACTTCTTCTCCAAGAAGTTCAAGATGCCGCTGGAAACCGTCCTGGGACGGCTCCGCGCCGCCGGGCTGGGCAGCCTGCCGGGCGGCGGCGGCGAGATCCTGGTCGACCGCGTCCGCAAGGCCATGACCAAGGGCAAGGTCCTGTCCGACGACTGGATCAACGTCCACCGGGTCTGGCACAGGATGGGCGGGGTCTCGACCGCCACGATGATGTTCGGGCACATCGAGACACTGGAAGAACGCATTGAGCACATGGAGCGGGTCCGGGCGCTCCAGGACGAGACCGGCGGCCTGACGGCGTTCATCTCCTGGACCTTCCAGCCCGAGCACACCGAGATGGCCGACGTGCCGGCCTCGGGGTCGTTCGAGTACCTGCGGAACCAGGCGGTCTCGCGGCTGTACCTCGACAACGTGCCGAACATCCAGTCGTCGTGGGTGACCCAGGGTGCCAAGATCGGGCAGATCGCCCTCTTCTTCGGCGCTAACGACATGGGGAGCCTGATGATCGAGGAGAACGTGGTCTCCTCGGCGGGCACCGTGCATTATCTTTCCCTGGAGCAGATCCGCCGGGCGATCCGCGAGGCGGGGTACATCCCCCGGCAGCGGAACGTCCATTACGAGTACATCGACGCCGAGCCCACGGTCGACTCGCCCGAACTGGCGGCCGTCTGACCCATGCGACTCGGCCCCCGGGGGGGCTTGCCGGCCGGCCGGCGAGTCGGGATGATGGGGCGGAGCGATCGTCCGGGCCCGCGCCTCTTGTGGCGCGACCCGACCACCGCACCGCCACGTCTCTCCGGCCCCGCGCCGTCCTGCGCCGCATGCTGTCCTCCAGGAAGGACCGAGTCCTCGCGTGATCCAGGTCGAGAACCTCACCAAATCCTTCCGGGATTACCGCCGCGGCTGGGTCCCGGCGGTCCGTGGCGTGTCGTTCGAGTGCAAGCCCGGCCGGATCTTCGGCCTGCTCGGGCCCAACGGCGCGGGCAAGACGACCACGCTCCGCATCCTGTCGACGGTCCTCCGCCCCACCGGCGGCAAGGCGACCGTGGCCGGCTACGACGTCCTGACCCAGCCGCAGCAGGTCCGGGCCCACATCGGCTACATGTCGGCCAGCACCAATATCTATGACCGGATGACCGCCTGGGAACTCGTCGAGTACTTTGGCAAGCTCTACGGGATGCGCGGGGAGCGGCTCAAGGAGCGGATGGAGACGATCTTCGAATCGCTCCAGATGAACGACTTCCGCGAGACCCTCGGGTCCAAGATGTCGACCGGGATGCGGCAGAAGGTCTCGATCGCCCGGACGATCGTGCACGACCCGCCGGTCCTGATCTTCGACGAGCCGACCTCGGGCCTGGACGTCCTGGTCGCCCGGGCCCTGCTCCAGAAGATCGAGGAGCTGCGGGACTCCGGCAAGACGATCATCTTCTCGACCCACGCCATGCACGAGGTCGAGAAGCTCTGCTCCGAGGTCGCCATCATCCACAAGGGCCGGGTCCAGGCCGAAGGCAACCCCCGCGAGTTGCTGGGGATCTACGGCCAGCCGAACCTGGAGGAGCTGTTCTTCTTCCTGGTCGAGAATGCGGAGGAAGTCCGCGAGATCCGGGGCGAGACGGACGAGCCCCCCGACCCCATGACCATGGTCGCCCCGTCCACGTTCGGCTGAGCCGACCGGTCGCCGCCCGTCCCGCCAACCCGGTCCGTCCCCGTTCCATCGAAGGCCGAGACACATGCGCTGGTCGAACGTCCTGGTGATCTTCAGCCGCGAGGTACGGGACCAGTTCCGCGACCGCCGCACGCTCTTCATGATCTTCGTGCTCCCCCTGCTGCTCTACCCGCTGCTGGGGATGGGGATCATCCGGATGACCTCGGCCTTCGAACAGAAGGCGAGGACCGTCGCGGTCGTCGGCTGGGAGCACCTGCCGCCGACGCCCAGGCTGCTCGACCCCTCCGAGAAGGCCTTCGACAAGGCCCTCTTCGACCGCCCGGCCGACGCCAAACTGCTGGACGTGATCGCCTCCAGGAAGCCCGAGAACGCCGATCCCGATCGCGCCCGAACCCTGATCCGCGACGGCCTGGTCGACGCGGTCATCGTCATCCCGCCGGACGTCGCGAAGTCGATCGCCGACTTGAAGCGTGTCGAGATCCGCGTGCTCTACGACTCGACCGACGAGCCCAGCCAGGTCACCTACCGTCGCCTCCGCGACATCCTCAGCGCGTGGAATGACGACATCGTCGCGGAGCGGCTCAAGGCCGACAAGCGGCCGATCGAGTACGTCGAGCCGATCCTGGCGCGGGTCAAGGACCTGGCCACCGTGCAGGAGTCGGGCGGCAGCATGTGGGCGAGGATCTTCCCGTTCCTGCTGGTCATCATGTCGCTGACCGGGGCCTTCTATCCATCCGTGGACATCTGTGCCGGCGAGAAGGAACGCGGCACGATGGAGACCCTGCTGATCAGCCCGGCTAGCCGCGCCGAGATCGTCCTGGGCAAGTTCCTCACGATCTGGGTCGCCAGCATGATGACCGCCCTGCTCAACCTCGCGAGCATGGGCATCACCGGGTTGAGGCTGGCCTCGCTGATGGGCAGCGCCGCCACCCGCTCGGCCGCGCAGATCGCCCCGCCGACCATGACGGCCGCGTTCTGGATGCTCCTGCTGCTCCTGCCCCTCTCGGCGTTCTTCAGCGCCATCTGCCTGGCCCTCGCGATCATGGCCAAGAGCATGAAGGAGGGGCAATATTACATGACCCCCCTCTACCTCATCAGCCTGCCCCTGATCCTGCTCACCCTCGCACCCGAGGTCGAACTGGACCTGACCTACAGCCTGATCCCGATCACCGGCGTCTCGCTGCTGCTCAAGGCCCTGCTGCTGGGCGAGTACGCCAAGGCCCAGAAGTACTTCATCCCCGTCCTGGTGCCTACGATCGTCTACGGCGCGATGGCCCTGCGCTGGGCGGTCGACCAGTTCCAGAAGGAGGACGTCGTCTTCCGCGAGGCCGAGCGGTTCGACCTGATGAGCTGGCTCAAGAGCCTGGTCCGCGACAAGGACCCGACGCCGACCCCCGGCGAGGCCATGCTCTGCTTCCTCCTGATGCTCGGCTTCGCCTGGTTCTGGTCGCTCTACAGCGAGGGGCTGGTCTCCCGGCCGGTCCAGATGGCCGGGGGCCACCTGGCGTTCATCCTGGCCCCGCCCCTGTTGATGTCGCTCCTGCTCTGCTCCTCACCGCGCAAGACCCTGAGGCTCTACTGGCCCGAGTGGAAGTACCTCGGGCTCGCCGTCGGGCTGGCCTTCTCGCTCAACCCGATCGTCCGTCAGATCGGCCACATCCTGAGTGATCTCTTCCCGATCTCGGAGGGGACCCTCGAACGCATCAAGGAACTCACCCAGGGCCTGAGCAAGACGCAAGTCTTCCTGATGCTCGCGGCGATGCCGGCCGTCACGGAAGAGGTCGCGTTCCGGGGCTACATCCTCTCGGGCCTCCAGCGCAAGCACCGGACCCGGTCGGCGATCCTGCTCTCGGCCTTGCTCTTCGGGTTCTTGCATGTTCTTATCAGCGTCTTCCAGCAGCTCATCCCGGCCACGCTCCTGGGACTGGTGTTAGGTTTGCTGGCGGTCCGGAGCAAGAGCTTGTTGCCGGGGGTGGTCTTCCACCTGATCAGCAACGGCCAGGCGGTGCTCATCGACGAGGTGCTCAAGGCACCCGGCTTCGAAGGCCTGAACTCCTGGCTCTTCCAGGCCGGGCCCGATCAGCTCTACCGCTGGCCGATCCTGGCGGTCGGGGTCCTGGTTTCCGGCTGCTTGCTCTACGCCCTGTATCGCGACGGCGACCGCAAGCCGTCGGGCGCCGCGGTGACGACGGAGGCGGGTGGCACCTGATCCCCTTTGACCATGTCCCCCCAGCCGATCACACTCGGAGCTCGCTACCTCTTCCCGGTCGAAGGGACGCCGATCCGCGACGGCCTGATCACGATCCGGGGGGAGACGATCCTGGAACTCGGCCCCCGGACCGGCCGGGGCGTCGACATCGATCTAGGCAACGTCGCCATCACGCCGGGCTTCGCGAACGCCCACACCCACCTCGAACTCGGGCCCATACTCGTACCCCCGGGCCACCAGACCGAGGACCAGGTCGACTGGCTCGGCCGCGTCATCGACCTCCGCCGGAACTCCGACCCGGCCGACGGCCCGACGACTTTCGACGCCAACCTCAACGCGACCGTCCGCGCCGGCACGACCCTGGTCGCCGACATCTGCACGTCCCCCTTGAGCTGGAACCGGCTGGCGGACGCCCCAATCCGGGGGACGGTCTTCGCCGAGATCCTCGGGCTCAGGCGGGCCCGGGGCCTCCAGACCAGCCAGGACGCATGGGACTGGCTCGGCCCCATCGCCCCGGCCCCCAGCAATGACCCGGTACGCCGTCGGCTCCGGCCCGGCATCAGCCCCCACGCCCCCTACAGCACGGCCGAGTGGCTCTATCACAAGGCCGCCCAGAGCCAGCTCCCGCTCACCACCCACCTCGCCGAGTTGCCCGAGGAGCTCGAACTCCTCCGGACCCGAGGGGGCCGCCTCCGCGACTTCCTCGAAACCCTCGGCGCGTGGGACGACGAGTGGGAGCCCCTGGGCAAGGCACCGGCCGAGTACGTCCGCAGGGGCGACCTCCGCAAGGCCGACTGGATCGTTGCCCACGGGACCTATCTCACCCCGGATGACTACTGGCAACTCCGCCCCGAGGCCGCGCCGACCAATCAACGCGTGGCCGTCGCCTTCTGCCCCCGCACCCACGCCCGGTTCGGGCACGCGACGCATCCGTATCGATCGATGCTCGAGCGCGGCGTCGTCGTCTGCATCGGGACCGACAGCCTGGCCTCGTCGCCCAGCCTCGGCGTCCTCGACGAGATCCGGTATCTCCACCGCCGCGACGGCTCCCTCAGTGGCGAACTGCTCCTGACGATGGCGACCCTCTTCGGGGCCTGGGCCCTGCGCGTGGAGCACCAGGTCGGCAGCCTGAAACCCGGCAAGATGGCGGACCTCGCCGTGATCCGCCTACCCGACCGCGACGACCCCGACCCCTACCGCCTGCTGCTCGAATCCGACGAGCCCGTCCTGGCCACCTTCTTCGAAGGCCGCACCGTCCACGGCCCCTGGCGAATCGGTTGAATCCATCAAGCCTCACCGACATTGGGTGCCGGTTCGTGTGCCACTGGCTGTGCCAGTGCGACGATAGCCCCGGGCCGAATGGAGGCGAGCGGACAACGCTCCCCGGCGTATCCGGGCCTCGGGTTTGGTCGGTGGTGGTCCCGGCACTGGCACAGCCAGTGGCACACGAACTGGCTCCAAACGGAGCGGATGGGTCTGGAGGGAATCGCACCAGGATTGGATTATTCGGCGGCGGCGGCCGCCGCCGGCGGCTCGGGGGCGAATGTGTCGCGTTCGTGCTCGGGCACGTAGACGTCGTGCCAGGTGACGCCGTCGACGTCCTTCCTCAGGCCCAGGTAGATCGCCGCGAAGGCCGACCAGAAGTAGGAGACGCCCCAGGCCAGCACGACGAGCTGGACGCCGTAGAGCCAGAGCTGGCGGCAGATGTCCGCGACCAGGGGCCCCTGATAGCCCACGCCGGAGCCGCCGCCGAGCGACAGGCCCCAGAAGGCGACCCGGACCGCGATCATCGCTGCGATGGCGAAGGCCACCGTGCCGACGGCCCCCAGCGCCCAGGCGATCAGGCCCTGGACCACGAAATGCCCGCGACGCTGGTTGAAGTACGAATACGAGCGGCTGAGTGCGTCGAACATATCTTCGCCCTCCGCCGCGATCGTCAGGTGCATCAGCGGCCAGCAGCCCGCCAGGCCCAGGAGCAGGATCGCGATGATCGCCCCGAGCAGCAGCGGGATGACCAGGAACAGCGACACGACGACCTTGAAGGCGTCCCCGGGGATCGCGGTGAGCAGTCCACCCAGCGACAGAAACGCCACCAGGAGCGAGATCATCAGGAACGGGGCCAGCGGGGCGCAGATCGAAGACCCCCAGCGCCTTGCCGCGAACTTCAAGGCCGTCCCGAATCCGACGCGCTCCCCGCTGGCTAGGTGGACCACGGCGATCCGGGCGATCGCCACGCCGAACAGGCCGAAGACCAGGATCGTCCAGACGGCCGCGAGGATCGCATAGATTCTCGTCCGCGCATCCGACTCCGGGCTGAGGAGGATGAGGAACGGGGTCACCGTCAGGCGGAAGGGCTCGACCGCGCGCATCGCCCAGTCGTTGAGCAGCTCAGAGATTCCGGCCGCCGGGAAGCTCGGCTCAGACAGGTCCCGGAGCGGCGAGGCGACGGCGTTCGTGGGGCCGAGCAGCTTTTCGAGCCCCGCCAGCCCCGCCGACACCACCACGAGCAACAGGGCACCCAGGCCCAGCATCCGGGCATCGCCCGCGATCCCCACCGCCCGCAGGAGTGGCTGGACCGCGAACAGACGCGCGGCGGATCCCCCGCCGTTCGAGACCGACACGTCCGACATTCCCGACTCCTTCGCCCGCCGGCCCGTTGGGTCGGGCCCCCGGCGGCATACGCATCCATGCTCAATGATCGGAAGAGAGGCCCCGGCACGCGGATGGGGGGTCGCCCGGTGGCGGATCCCCATCGTCCCTCATCACCGGGCATCCTGATATCTTCAAGGGACGATGCAGGTCAGGACCCTGGCCTCGCCCCGGGGGGCGACCTGGCAGGTGCCGACGGAGGCCGGGATGAGCAGGGTCTCGCCGTATTCGAGAGGCTGCGAGTCCCAGCCGTCCGGGCCCGACTGGACGTCGACCGCCCCTTCGAGCACGACCAGGATCGTGAATCGCCCCGGCGTGCCGACCTCGGCCGGTCCCGAGCCGTCGAGGTTGAGCCGGTCGAGGGCGAAGTAGTCGGACCGGGCCAGGCGTTCGAGCGTGCCGCCGGCGACCGGCAGGGCCTCGGCCCGGATCGGGACGACCGGCCCCTGGTCGAAGTCGATCGCCTCCAGCGACTCGGCGATGTGGAGCTGACGCGGCTTGCCGTCGGCGCCGACCCGGCCCCAGTCGTGGATCCGGAAGGTGGCGTCGGACATCTGCTGGATCTCGGCCAGCATCACCCCCGCGCCGATGGCGTGGACCGTTCCGGCGGGGATCAGGATGCAGTCGCCGGGGACGGCCGGGAACGAGTGGAGCAGGTGCTCGACACTCCCCCGGGCGATGGCGACGGCGAACTGCTCGCGCGAGACGCCCTCCTTGAGGCCGGCATAGATCTTGCTGCCCGGCTCGGCGTGCATGACGACCCAAGTCTCGGTCTTGCCGTTGTCGTTGGCGAGCCGTCGGCCCTTCTCGTCGTCGGGGTGGACCTGGACCGAGAGGTCCTGGCGGGCGTCGATGAACTTCACGAGCAGGGGGAACTGCTCGCGGTCGGCGAAGTCGGCCCCGAGGAGTTCCTCGGACCGCTCGCGGATGAGCTGCCGCAGCCCCATGCCGGCGAGCGGGCCGTCGGCGATCTTGCTGACGTCGGCCCGGTGGTCGGAGATCTCCCAGCACTCGGCGTAGTCGGTGCCCTCGCCGATCGGCTTGTGGAGGACGGTGCCGAGCCGTCGCCCGCCCCAGATCAGGCGCTTGATGATCGGCTCAAAGCGCAGGGGGTAGAGCGGAGGGGCCATCGTGTTGGTCAGCATGGTGGTGTCGGGCCTCGCGAATCGAAATCCGTTCCAGATCCGAATGGCCGTTTCCCGGTTAGGGAGACCGCAATTCGGATTGTCACGACCGTCGGGAAAAGTGCAACGTCAGTTTGAGATCGGTCGTCCTGACGGCGCTCGCGGTCCGTGCGTCGCGAGTCGGGCCACCGGGCCCCGTCCCTCGACTATTCGGCGCCGGCGGCCCCGAGGCAATTTGTATGCGGCGGATGTCGGCTTGATTCAACGCGCGGGGTCGCGTCCGCCCCCCATGCACGTTGAGCGCCGGCAGCGCCCGGGGAAATTGCCTCAGATTGACGAGGAGGGAGGGGCCGGACACCCGACGCGCGGGTCACTGGCGGAGGGGAGGCGGCGTTTGATAGACTGATCCTTACAGGAACGCTCCCGCCCGAAGGCCGTCCCCGCGAGGCCGAAGGTGGTGCCGCTCAACGGGCCTCGGCCTCGGGACTGGCCGGCGCGCCCCGCGTCTCCTCCCCCACCTGTACCGGACATCCTCCCCTCGACGATCGCGAACCCTCGTCAGCGAGGGCCCTTCGCCGACGCGGAGCCCGTGTCCCGGCCGTTGCGGAATCGTAAAGAGCGGTCCACTCCCATGCCCAACGATCGCGACCTCTTCGTCGAAGAACAGACCATGGTCGCCATGAGCTTCGGCGACCACCTGGAAGAGCTCCGGGCCCGGATCATCCTCGCCCTCGTCGGACTCCTCGTCGGGATGATCATCACGCTCATCCCCCTGCCCTCGACCAACATCGGGTGGTGGGTGATGAACACGATGGAAGCCCCCGCACGCGAGACCCTGGAGGAGTTCTACAAGGACCACGTCGCCCGCAAGGCGAAGGAATCCACCGATAAAGGGACCATCTCCCAGTCCGTCCAGACCATCATCGAGGCGGATCTCTTCATCGCGCAGCTCAAGGAACTCGCCCCCAGCCTGAATCTGCCGGACCCCGAGTCGGTGAAGGGCAAGACCCTCACGTTCCCAATCCGCCAGCGCGAAGCGGACCTGATCAAGAACACCCAGTACCTCGACCCCAAGAGCCCGTTCATCTCGCTGTCGCCGCTCGAGACCATCACCATCTTCATGATGGTCTGCATGATCTCCGGCCTTGTGTTGGCGAGCCCCTGGGTCTTCTACCAGGCGTGGGCGTTCGTGGCGGCGGGCCTCTACCGGCACGAGCGGCACTACGTGGTCAAGTTCCTGCCGATGTCGCTGGGCCTCTTCCTCGGAGGGGTGTTCCTCTGCTTCTTCGGCGTCCTGCCGGTGACCCTCAAGTTCCTGCTCCAGTTCAACGTCTGGCTGAACATCGAGCCGACCATGCGGATCACGGACTGGATGAGCTTCGCGACGGTGCTCCCCCTGGTCTTCGGCGCCTGCTTCCAGACGCCCCTGATCATGCTGTTCCTGGAGCGGATCGGGATCATGTCGGCCGAGGATTTCCGGTCGAAGCGGAAAATCGCGGTCCTGATCATGGTCGTCGCCGCCGCCGTGCTGACCCCCGGCCCGGACATCTTCAGCCAGGTCATGCTCGCCGTGCCGATGATCGCCCTCTACGAGCTGGGCATCCTCCTGATCGACCGCGGCCCCAAACGCCCGGCCCTCCTGGATTGACCCCTTTGGACAGCGGAAGCACAGCTTCCGCTGTCCAACCGAAGGCCCGGCTGGTTGAGTCGGTCCCGAACGGCGGGGTGTCGTATTTGTTCCAAAGCGGAAGCTCGGCTTCCGCAGTCCAAAGTTGTGGTGCCATGTCAGGAAAGGTCTACCTCGTCGGCGCGGGCCCGGGTGCGCCCGGCCTCCTGACCTTGCGGGGGCGTGACGTCCTCGGGCTCGCCGATGTCGTGGTGTATGACCACCTCGCCAATGCCCGGCTGCTCGACCACGCGCCAAACTCGGCCGAATTCGTCCGCGCGGGTAAGTCGATCGGGCACTGCGAACTGACCCAGGAGCAGATCCAGGACGTCCTCATCGACCGGGCGACGGCGGGCAAGACGGTCGTCCGGCTCAAGGGGGGCGATCCGTTCGTCTTCGGTCGGGGTGCGGAGGAGGTCGAGGCCCTCGTGGCGGCGGGGATCCCGTTCGAGGTGGTCCCGGGGGTCACGGCGGGCGTCGGGGCGACGGCCTTCGCGGGGTTGCCGGTCACACATCGCGACTGCGCCTCGGGCGTCGCGTTCGTGACGGGCCACGGCGACCCGGAATCCCCGAATGGCCGCCTCGACTGGGCGGCCCTGGCGAAGTTCCCCGGCACGCTCGTCTTCTACATGGGTGTGACCCGGCTCGCGGCGATCTGCCGGACCCTCATCCGACACGGGATGCCCGCCGACACCCCGGCCGCGACCGTGCGATGGGGGTCGTTGCCCGCGCAGCAGACCATCACCTCGACCCTGGAACACCTGCCGGACGACGCCCTCTACAAGGGTTTGGGGCCCCCCGCTCTCCTGGTGGTCGGCCCGATCGTCGCAAAGCGTGACATCCAGAGTTGGTACGAAAAATTACCCCTGTTCGGCCAGCGGATCGTCGTGACTCGCCCCGAGGGGGAATCCGACCGCTCGGCCTCGATCCTGGAGGCGCTCGGGGCCGAGGTCCTTGTGGCCCCGACCGTACAGATCCTGCCCATCGACGACTGGGCCCCCGTCGACCAAGCCATCGACCGAATCTCGACTTACGACTGGCTCGTCTTCACGTCGGGCAACGGGGTGCGGGCCTTCCTCGACCGGCTACCCGCGACCGGGCGCGACCTCCGGGCCCTGGGACGGACGAAGCTGGCCGCGATCGGCCCGGCGACGGCCGAGGCGCTGGCGTCCTTCCGCTTGACGGCCGATCTGGTCCCGCCAAGCTACCGTTCCGAGGATCTGGCCGACGAGCTCCTCTCGCGAATCGGACCCGATTCCCGGATCCTGCTGGCCCGCGCGGACCGGGGTCGGACGATCCTCAAGGATCGATTGAAGGCGGTGGCCGAGGTCGATCAGGTCGCGGTCTACAGGAACGCCGACGCCGAGTCCCTGCCGGAGGAGATCGCGGCGCGGATCGACGAAGGGTCGGTGGATTGGATCACCCTGACCAGCTCGGCGATCACCGAGCGGCTGCACGGGCTGATCTCGGAAAACGGCCGGGCACGGATCGCGTCGGGTGCGATCCGGCTGGCCAGCATCAGCCCGGTGACCTCGGCGGCTGCGCGGAGGCTGGGCTGGGACGTCTCGGCCGAGGCCGAGGCGTTCACCTGGGACGGCGTCGTCCGGGCCATCATCACCCGGACGAATCCGAAAGCCTGACGGGGCAAGACCTTAGCGAAGTTCTCGCGTGGTCTCGAAGCCCTGCCAGAGCACGAAGGCCGCGCCCAGGATGAACATGATGTCCAGCACCTTGCTCTGGCCGCCGAACAGGCCGATCGTGAGGTCGAGCAGGAAGAGCAGGCTGACAAGGCCGGCCACGCCCATCGCCACGTAACAGAGGGTCTTCTCAAGCTCCATGAGCCGCGCTCTCCGCTCCGCCTTGCCGATTGGGAATCGCCATCTCGCACCAATTTACCACACTCCCCCGGTTTGGGGAGACCGACCCGCCGGAAAGTGAAACTTCGCAGACGATTCGGGTCAGACTCGACGACGCCGGGACGGTCGGAAGACCCGACGCTCGGCGTCGCCGTTTCGAAAAGTGGGGGAACAAAGCCAATTCGGGATCAGGTGGAAATGGGGATCGTCCTCGGCTTGACAGCCTCGCGCTTGGGGAGTCGGACGGTGAGGACGCCGTTCCTGGCCTCGGCCTGCACCTTCTCGAAGTCGACCTCGTCGGTCAGGGCGATCTGGCGGAGGAACACGCCCGAGGCCCGTTCGCTCAACTTGACGTCGCCGGGGTTCGGGGCGGTCAGGGTCTTCTCACCCCGGATGGAGAGGACCGGGCCGGTCAGGGACAGGTCGATCGTCGCGGGATCGACGCCCGGCAGGTCGGCCTGGAGGATCAGCTCGGTCGGGGTCTCGTGGAGGTCGACGGCCGGCACCCACGATGCCTCCTGGAGGTCGGTCGGCGGCATGCCCGACGGGGCCACGGTCACGTTCTGGTTCCAGAACTCCTCGAACAGCCGGTTGAATTCGGACTGGAGCGAGTGGATCGCCGGCGACAGCTCCCGGCGCCAGACGGAGGGACGCATCATCTCGGGTCATCTCCCGGGGGAACAGGCCCGCTGGGCAGATCGCAACGCCCCCGCGTCGCGGTCCGATGGGATTCGATTCGTGTCTGGAGGGCCATTCGTCGGCCCCCGGCGGCCGATGGGTCGGCCGCCGGGGCGGTCGGTCTGCGATCCGTTCAGGACGACTTGATCTCGATACGACGGGTCTTGACCCGCTCGGCCTTCGGAAGGACGAGCCGGAGGACCCCGTTCTTCAGCTCCGCCGAGATCCGGTCGCGGTCCACCTCGTCGCTGAGGATGAACGAGCGGTGGAAGTCGGCGACCGCGAATTCCTCGTGGAGCGCCCGTACGCCCTCGGGCAGCCGGGACTTGTTCCGGGCATGCAGGGTGAGGACGTTCTCCTCAATCTGCACGGTGACGAGGTCCTCGGACACGCCCGGAAGGTCGGCCTCCAGGACGAGCCCCTCGGGCTCCTCGTGGATGTCGATGGGGGGCGTCTGGGTCACGGGCTGGGCGACCGGCTGCGGCCGACGCGGGTTCGGATTGCCCTGCGACGGGTTGGCCGCCTGCGGTTGGGCGTGGCCGTTGCTGTTGGCGTGGCCGTTCGGCCGGACCTGCTGAGGGATGAGGCCGAAGGGGGCATTGCCGATGAGGACGCGGATCGGGTGATGTTCCAGGCTCATGGACGCACCTCCTCGCTGACGCTGGCGTTCGGGGACGAGGCCGCCTCGACGACGGCCGGCTTCTCCGCCTCGCGGCGGGCCGAGACGACGATCTGGCGGGGCTTGGCGTCCTCCGCCTTGGGCAGCTCGACGGTCAAGATCCCATCCGCGAAGCTCGCCGAGACGTCCGCCGCATGGACGCGGTCGGGCAGGGTCACCACACGGCTCCACTTGCCGAACGGGCGTTCCTGGCGGCGGTAGGTCTCATCCGAGACCCCGTCCGACCGCTTGCGCTCGCCTTTCATCGTGAGGGTGTCGCCGGTTATCGAGAGGTCCAGGTCGTCGGCCAGCATGCCCGGCACCTGGGCCATGAGGACGTAGCGGTCGCCCGCATCGTACAGGTTGACGGCGGGATACCCCCGCTGCATCCGGAGCGCGTTGAGCGGCTCGAAACTCTCCAGGAGCCGCCCCATCTCGCGCTGAAGGTCGCGAAACGGATCCCAATGACGCTGCCAGTTCAGTCCACTCATGAATTCCCCTCCCGTTGGATTGCGGTTGCAGGGACCACGAGACACCACATATGCACTCTACGGACCAAGACCAAAAAGAGCCAAAATGGCAGTCAGTCAATGATGCCACAAAGCATTTTTCTTAAAATACTTAGATCGATCTAAAAACAATTCATACCCCATACAAATCAATGAAATCATGGAGGTTTCGATGTCCCAACCGGTGCCAATCTGGCAGTCGGCACGGATCGTATGGATGCCAATCAGGCCTGCTGTCAATTTGGCATCCTCGGCAGGGTCGGGACCGGCTCGGGATCGTCCAGAGGATCCACCGTGGCCTGGACCGGTCGCACGAGGATCTCGCGGAACTCCGTGGGGCGATCGGGGAGCGCCTGGAGGGAGATCCAGGAGGTGCGGTCTCGCACCGGGATCCTGTCCGCGATCTTGATCCCGTCGACCCAGACCGATTCCTTGGAGTTGCTCCGCACGATCCGGATCGGGTGCCAGGCCGGCTCGTCGAACAGGACGTCGGGCAGGCGCTGGAGGGAGCCGAGGGCGTGCTCCTGGATCCGGAGCTGCTGCAACTCGACCCCCGTGGCGAAGACCTCCGCATCGAGCGTGAAGGCCTCGCCTAGGCGATATCGCAGCCGGAACGGCTCGGCGGAGGGCCCGGAGGCGGGCAGGTCCAGGCGTCTCATGTGGAAGGGTGCCAGGGCGACGGCTGCCCGATTGGGCCAGGACGCGGCGTCGTCCCGGAATCCCAGCGTGAGGAAGGACGCCGAGCAGGTCAGCGCCAGAGTCGCCAGCCCGGCGGACCAGACCAGGCCCGGGGGGGGTGCCTGCTCGATCGGATACGGATTCTTGATGAGCATCAGGATCCGCTGGAAGAGGGGCGACCGGGCATCGGCGGAGGGCGGGCCAACATCCCCCCCCCCCCTGCGCAGGTCGAGTCCCCCCGGCTCGTCGCCGACGACGCCGGCCTTGGCCATCTCGACGAGGGACGATGCGTAGGCGTGGACGCCCCGATCGCCGAGCGCCTCCCGATCGGCGAGGAACTCCTGATCGAGCCGCACCTGCTCGCGGATCCACCAGAACGGCGGGATGCCGAACCACAACGCCTGTGCCAGCCCGCCGATCCAGAGGAAGAACGGGTCGGCGGATCGGGCGTGGGCGAGCTCGTGTTCGAGGCTGAGGAGCAGCCCGGCCCGCGCCTCGGGCCTGTCGAGGGTCGGCGGGATCAGGATGGTCGTCCGCCAGAAGCCCGCCAGGACCGGCCTCCCGACCCGGGTAGAGACCCTGAGCCGGGGGCGAGGGAGGACCCCGCGCGACGGGATCGCATCGAACCCGTCGGCCGTCTCGTCGCTGGGCGGGACCGAATGGTTGACGACGAACCGGACGCCCCAGCGGCCGAGCAGCCACCAGCCGAGGAACCCGGCCGATCCGACCAGATAGCCGATGCCCGCGCCGCGGCCCAGCCAGAGCAGCATCGTCGAACCGGACGATGGCCACGGCAGCATGGCGGGGGCGGACGCGACGATCGAGGGCCGGATCAGCGGGCGCAGGGCGACGCTGACGTCCAGTCGCGGTCCCGGATTGAGCGATACCAGTACGGGGAGGAGGAGGGAGCTGATCAACCCGGACCGGGCCCACACCCGTCGGCGCGTCGGCTGACGGCAGAGGACCATCGCGAGGATGATCAGGAAGAACAGCGCGGAGGCCGAGAGGCCGAGGTCGAGGAGATACGGGGTGAGGCGGTCGATCGCGTGGAGCATCCACCGACCTCCCGGCCAGTGTCTCACGGCCTATCCGAGCCTCACTCGGCCGGGGCGGTCGGCTCGCCGGGGGCCTGGGTCGATTGCTTCTGAGCCTCGTCGATCATCGCGCGGAGCTTGTCGAGTTCGTCGGCGCTGGGAGCCTTCGAGTCGAGCAACGCCACGAGCACGCGGTCGAGGGCGCCGTCGAAGACGCGGTCCACGAAGCGGGTCGTCAGTTCGCGGATCGTCCGGTCGGACGACTTCTTGGGGATGTAGATGAAGGTCCGTCCCTCCACGATGTGGCGGACGAGTCCCTTCTTGTCTTCCATGATGTTGAGCAGGGTCTGGACGGTGCTGTATGCCACCGGCCCGGCCGTCTTGTTCAGGTCGTCCTGGACCTCGCGAACGCTCGCCTTGCCGCGCGCCCAGAGGATCTTGAGGATCTCGAGTTCGCGGTCGGTGACCATCTGAACCTTACGCATCGTTCTCTCCGTCAACGAAGAACGACAAACCTCGTTGACGTAAGTTACCTGCCCCAATCGACGTTGACAACCCAACGAGGCTCAAAATCTACGCAGGCTCCCCGCTCATGCATCGGATCCGGAGCGTCCGGATCGTGGCCCAAACGTTCTTCAACGTGTACGGATCCGGATCCGGAGTCGCTGCGGATCCCCCCGAGCAAGCCTCAAAACCTTGCAGGGGCAAGGGGAGCGGATTCAGGGGACGCGGGGTACCGCCAGGCCCTCGGGCATCCACGCCGGCAGTTTCGATACCGACGCCCTCGCCGCCTCGCTGGTCGAGACGCCCCATGCGCGGAAGAATGGGCCGAGATCCTTGCCCGTGGCCTTCGAGAGCCGGACCAGCCACTGGTCCCGCTTCTCGTCGTCCGAGGTCGGCCGCTCAGAGTCCTTCAAACGCGCGTATTCCGCGAACGCCGCTCGGAAGGGCTCGGGGCCGAATGCCTCGTAGACCTGGATGTACATCATCAGTCCCAGGAACGGATCATCCCCCCAGCGGGAGTAGGGCGAGCCCTTGGCCATCGCCTCGCGGATCCGGCGCGCCCGGGTCGCGGGGCTCTTGATCTCGTCGTGGCCGGCGGCGAAGGGCATCCCGAGGAGCTTGTCCTGGATGTAAACGACGATCAGGTTGTTGGTCACCTCGCCGGTCCCCTCGAAGGTCCAGTCGGGGTGCTGGTGATTGTGGCCGATCTCGTGCAAATGACCCCACGCGCCCTCGCGACGCAGTCGGGCCTCATCCAGTTGCAGGGGCACGCTGTCGTCGTCGGGGATCATGATCGGGTAGCCGGAATGCATGTAACCGGCCGAGATCTGCACATCGGCCACGATCCGCTCTGCACGATCCCGGCGGGCCTGGCTCACGAAGGCGTCCTGCGCCGCGACGATCTCATCCCAGAGCCGCATCACCTTCTCCGGATCATCGAGCTTGCGGACGGCCGACGACGGGATGGTCAGGATCAGGTGCTCCCCGGCGATCTCCGCCCAGGGCGCGGGGTGCTGGCGGGCCGTGTGCCAGGCGTCGCGGGTCGTCTCGCCCAGGCGGTAGAGCGGGGCCTGGACCGCATTCTTGATCCCGACCTTGATCGTCCGCGCCGGGGATTTCGAGGTCACGTCGATGTAGATGAGCCCCCCGTGGGCATTCGCGGCCGTGACGCTCGGGCCCGACAGCGCGAACCGCCGGATGACGCTCGGCGAACGCTGCCAGGATTTCAGGTGCCAGAGTCGGTCGGTGTGGCTGCCGATCTGGACCGCGAGGTTCAGGCCGGTCGTCCCCCGGGGCAGAGTCACGACGACCTCGTCCCCCGGCGCGGCGTAGAGCCCGAGGCTGTGCCAGCCGGGGACCGAGGTGTCGATCGTGACCTGATGCTCGCCACGACTGGCGCCGACCGGCACGGCGCCGGGGAATGCGGCGGCGGACGGCGACGGGGCGATTTCCTCGGCCGGCGAGAACTCGGCCAGTGCCGCGTCCAGCCCGACGGCGATCCGCCGGACAGGATCGGACGCGCGGGCGGGCGTCTTCTTCGAGACCGCGCGATCCGCGACCGCGCGCGAGGCGAGGGCGTTGCGCACCGCGGTCCGGAACGCGGCGTCGCCGTGCGGGAGAACCGAGAGTGCGTGGCGGATGCTCTCCAGGGCGCGCGAGGCATCGGCCTGCCCGGAGATGGTGCCGACCGCGAACGCATCCAGGGCCGTCGCCGCGTTGACCAGCGGCGAAGCCTCGCCGACCTCGAACCTCTTCGGCCCGGGCGTCTCGACCAGCCCGTCCGTCCAGCCCACGCCGGAGCCAGCCAGGAGCTGGTTGCCATGGTATTCAGACA
The DNA here is from genome assembly GCA_965279195.1 of Isosphaeraceae bacterium. Taxonomy (GTDB): domain Bacteria; phylum Planctomycetota; class Planctomycetia; order Isosphaerales; family Isosphaeraceae; genus CBDIHP01. The sequence continues at coordinate 88,813 of CBDIHP010000046.1, read as the reverse complement.
TCGGGCGCTTGCCGGCGCCGCGCCAGGCCCAGGCGGTGGCAGCGACGATCAAACCGCCGCCCGACCTCTCATACGCCCGGAGCCGGCTCCCCTGCTGGGGAGTGAGCCGCGCCGGGACCAGGACCAGGGCATCGAACCCCTGGAATGGATCGTCGAGCGACAGCCGCTCGACGGCGGCGCCCCGGGCCTCGAACGTCGGCCGCAGGCCCTCGCCGTTGATCAGACCAATCCGAGGGCGGGCCTTGCCGCCCGCCGCCCACTTCATCGCGTTGCCGAGCAGGCTGGCGGTGTCGCCGACCTTGAGTTGATCCTCATTCAGGTAGCCGTCGTGCGCGAACGCCACGACCCGCCCCCGCCCGAGCTGGCCATAGGCCACGACCGGGACCTCGATCCCTCCGTCGGCCTTGCCCGTCACCACAACGCCGGCGGACTTCGCGTAGACCGCCAGCAGGCCCGGCGAGCCCGGCACCGCGACCTCCCGGACCCCCGCGATCAGTTCCGCCCGGTCGGTCGAGCCGGAGTCCGCCGCGATGGATCGCCCTATCAATCCTCCCGCGTGCAGGATCGTCAGCAACGCGAGCACGGGACGGAATCCGAAGGATCGGGTGAGACGACGACGACGACGCGCAGCGGGCGTCGGGCTGAGCCGTTGCAAGGAGGGCGAGCCTCAAACACGTTCGAAATCGAGATGTCTATCCGTATCCGCTCCATGCTATTGCAATCGCCCGCCCATTTCCAGTCTCCGCCTCCATGACTGCAATCGCCCATTCAGGCCCCGCAGAATGGCAGCAGGAGCTGCCTCCCGACGCGGGGCGCGATGTCGCCTTCCAGGGAGGAGATCGTGACGCCGAGGAGCCGGATTCCTCGGCTGACGGGGAAAAGCGGCCCGGCGAGTTCGGCCACGAGGTCGTCCAGGGTGGACCGGGATGCGATCGGGGCGTCGAGGGTGCGGCTGCGGGTGATCTGCTGGAAGTCGGAGAACTTCGCCTTGAGCGTCGCCGTGCGCCCGCGGATCGCCGACCCTTCGCAGTACGACCAGACCCTGGCGATCAGCGGTTCGAGCGCCGCCCGGGCCTCCTCCGGCGTGAAGAGGTCGGCCGGGAACGTCGTCTCCGCTCCCACGGATTTCCGGACGCGATCGGGTGATACGACGCGGTCGTCGATCCCCCTCGACAGCCAGAAGTAGTACGGCCCGGCCTTGCCGAAATGCTCCTGGAGGAACGACAACGTCTGGGCCTTGAGGTCGAGGCCGTTGCGGATCCCGAGCCCTTCCATCTTCGCCTGGGTCGCGGGCCCGATCCCGTGGAACTTCCCCACCGGCAGGGCCTCGACGTAGGGCGGCCCCTGCTTCGGCGTGATGACGAACTGGCCGTCGGGCTTGCGTTCGTCCGACGCCATCTTGGCGAGGAACTTGTTGTAGGAGACCCCGGCGGACGCCGTCAGGCCGGTCTCCGCGCGGATCCGGGCCCGGATCTCCTCGGCGATCGCGGTCGCCGAGGCGTCGGCCTTGAGGCCCTCGGTCACGTCGAGATAGGCCTCGTCGAGCGAGAGCGGCTCGATGAGCGGCGTGTACTCGGCGAAGATGGCCCGGATCTGCTGCGAGACCGCGCGATAGGTGTCGAACCGGGGCCGCACGAAGATCAGGTCCGGGCACTTCCGCTTCGCCGTCACCGAGGGCATCGCGGACCGCACGCCGAACCGGCGGGCCTCGTAGCTCGCCGCCGCCACGACGCCACGCTCCCGCGAGCCGCCGACCGCGATCGGCAGGCCCCGCAGCTCGGGATTGTCGCGCTGCTCGACCGACGCGTAGAACGCGTCCATGTCGATGTGAATGATCTTCCGCTGTCGCTCGGCCCCGGCCACGACGCCCCCCGGGAACGATCCCCCCCGCCGATCCATCTCCCCGCCCCTCGATCCAGGGCGGGGAGGACGGTATAGTCTAGCACACAGAATGCCACCTGTGTACAGACATACAAGACGGATCGATTCGAGTCGCCTTGCGGCTACTTCGCCCCGCCGGTCGGATACCCCTTCCAGACCCATTCGATGGCGTGGGGCAGGAACTGCTGCTGCGCGTTGCTGATGCTGTGCCGGGCGCCCCGGCAGAAGAGGTACTGATACTCGTACCCCTTGGCCTTGAGCACCTTCGCCATCCGGTGATTGGCCTCGACCCAGTCGTGCATGCCGTCTCGCATCACGTTGGGGTTGAGCAGGTCGGCGTCGCCCACCGAGATGAACAGCCGGATGGGCTTCTTCGGCTCCCTGGGGATCAGCGACTCGTGGAAGCCCCAGGCACCGTCGGGATACGTCGGGTCGAACGGCCACGCCTGGTTCACGAACGTGCCCGAGGTGGTCAGGACGCGGTGATACAGGTCGTTGCGGAACCAGGCCATGATGAGCGCGGCCGACCCGCCGGAGCTGTTCCCCATCGCCGCGCGGCCGTCCGGATCCCTGGTCAGCTTGACGCCGCAGTGTTTCTCGACGCGCGGCAGGACCTCGGCCTCGATGTACTCGGCGTAGTCGCCGTTCATATTGTCATATTCCTTGCCGCGTTCGTGACCCTGGGCGTCGCCGCCGCCGTTGCCGATCGCGATGAGGACGATCGGCGGGATCCGCTTCTGGTGGATCAGGTTGTCGAGGACCGTCCGGAAGCCGCTGGCCTGGCCGGGGCCGTCGTGGACCACCATGAACGGGGCGGCGGCCCCGGGCTTGTACTGCGCGGGGACGTAGACCCCGATCTTCCGCTTGTAGTCGATGGTGTGGGTCTCGACGATCAGGGTCTTCGGATTCTTCGGGTCAACCTTGCCGAACTCCTTGCGGGCGATGCCGGGGTTGAAGAGCTTCGTCTCCTTCGAGTCGATCTCGAACTGCTCGACCTTGCCCTGGGGGACGCCTTCGACCTTCTTCCGCTCGGGCGCGGCGACGTACTTCGGCCCGATGACGAAGTTGTCGTAGGCGTCGAGCGGCGGGTTCTCGCCCTCCTTGAGCACCGTGAACGGGGGCGCGCCCGGTGCATCGAACGCCCGCGTCGGCGGCTGGGCCGACGCGCCGGCGCAGGCGAGAAGCGTGGTCAAGAGCGTCACAGGAAGCTTGAACATAGAATCCCTCGGCATGTCATCTGACTCCTCGGCGCCATGGACCCGGCCGGACTGGAGACCGCAGTTCACCTTGTGGACTGTACTTTCCGGGATTTCCCCGGCTTGAACCGCTGAGTCGTGGAGCATAGACGAATGCCGGCCCGTCCGGGATGATGGCGGTTACCACACCTGCCGATCACCCCGGTCGGAGCCAGCCATGACATCCTCGCATCCGGCCCCCGTGCCGTGCCAGTGGTTCGCCCGGCTCGCCGCCGCGCTCGATCTTCTGCACCGACGCGTCGGCCTCGGTGGCGGACATCCTGACGACCGTGGCGGATCGCTTCTCGCTGGAGATCGCCTTCCGGGACGTGAAGGAGGTGGTGGAAGCGGGCCAGCAGCAGGTGCGGTTCTTGCATGCGAATGTGGGGGCGTTCCACATCTGCCTGTGGACCTACGCGATGACCGAGGCGTGGGCCTGGGGCCGTCCGGCGAGCGAGATGGTGGACCGCTCCGACTCGCCCAGGGACACGCCGATTCGCCGCCCGAGCCACGCCGACAAGCGTCGCGCGTGGCGTCGTGGGCTGCTGGGCGAGGAAATTCGTGCGACTCTATTCCCCGGGGTGACCGAAGAGGAAATCCTGGCCACGGCCGAACGGCTGATCAGCCTCGCCGCGTAGAGTGAAGAAAGTCTCGGAGAGTGCAGTACAAGAGGCACATCGGCGAATTGCCCAGCTACACTCTTGGGCGCAGTCGACGATGATGGCGACGAGGACGCCAGTTCACGAAACACAGTCGCTGTCCATGTGTTGTCGCCGCGGCGCATTGATGGGTGCGAGAGACCTGAGGGCACGTTATGCTGACGAGGAGTTCGCGACCTCGATCGCTTCGGCTTCTCGACGGATCCGGGGAAGAGACGTCATGAACGAGACGCCCCTCAGCCTGCTCGACCGCCTCCGACGCGAGCCGAGGGACGGGATCTCCTGGCGACGTCTGACGTCGATCTACGCGCCCTTGATCCGACGCTGGCTGCTCCAGCAGGAGGCGCCCGAGGCGGATGTCGACGACCTGGCGCAGGAGGTCCTCCTGGTCCTGGCGAAGGATCTGGGCAAATTCGACCACAACGGCAGGACGGGCGCCTTCCGGCTCTGGGTCAGGATGATCACAGGGCACCGGCTCCGCGACTACTGGAGGTCGAGGAAATCGGAGCCCCGGAACGGCGTCGCGGACCGCCTGGCGGAGATCGAGGACCCGAATAGCGAACTCGGCCGCCGTTGGGATCGCGAGCACGACGAGTACCTGGCCCAGAGGCTCATGGAATTGATCGAGCCCGAGTTCGCCCCGACGACCTGGCGGGGCTTCCGGCTCCACGTGCTGGAAGGTCGCGAGGCCTCGGAGGTCGCCGAGATACTGGGCCTGTCCGTGAACGCGGTCCTGATCGCCAAGTCTCGCGTCCTGAGGCGTTTGCGTCAGGAGGGACGAGGCCTGATCGACTGAGAGTCCGGGGCGGCGTGGGGAAATCTCGGGGAATTCGCCGCACCCGTGAAAGGAATCGAGACATCCCGCACTTCCTGTACGGAATCCAGAACCGGGGCAGAGGTCTGCCCTCGGTCCGCATCCAGGAGAGTGCACGATGTGGAAGCAAATCGCCGCCTGTTTCGTGGTGAGCCTGGCCGCACTGGGGATCCCCCCCGCCGCCCGGGCGGCCTACCTCGACCCCGCCGCCTTCGCGTCCCAGGGGACGCTCAACCTGTCGGCCGGCAACTACACGATTGAAACCAACGGCGCGCCCGTGCTCCGCGACTCCGGGAACAACGTGCTCTTCACCGGCACGACCTTCCTGCAGGGCGGGTCGTTCAACGACACGGTCTCGGTCCTCGACTTCGACTCGATCTTCATCGGGTCCGGGGTCAGCATCCGGATCACGGGCAGTAATCCGCTGGCGTTGCTCTCGCGCTCGGACGCGGTGATCGCGGGGTTGCTCAACGCGAACGGCTTCGCGGGCCACCCTAGCAACGCGCTGATCAACCCGGGCGACGGCCAGGGCGGGGCGGGCGGCCCCGGCGGGGGCAAGGGGGGTGACGGGTCGGGCTCGACGTCCGGCCAGACCGGGACGGGCCCCGGCGGCGGTCCCGGCGGGATCGGCGGGATCGGGGCGGTCCAGGCCGGCGGCGGCAGCTTCGGCGGCAAGGGGGGCGACAACGCCGTGGGCGCCTCCGGCGCCACCTACGGAAACCTCCACCTCTTCCTCCAGGCCGGGTCGGGGGGGGGCGCCACCGGCACGTCGGCCTTCGAGTCCATCGGCGGCGGCGGCGGCGGCGGCGGCGGGGCCATCGAACTCGGAGCCCTGGGCGCGATCACCTTCTTCGGGCCCGGGGGCCTCCAGGCCAACGGCGGCAACTCCGGCTCCGGGTTCGCCGCGAACGCTGGCGCCGGGTCGGGCGGCGGGCTCCTGATCCACGCGCCCACCATCGACCTCGAATTCAACAGCACCATCCTCGCCCAGGGCGGCGCCGCGTTCGGGGGCGGGGGGCGGATCCTCTTCCTCACGGACACGGGGACAATCCGCAACGCGGGCGGCACCATCTCGGCCGGAGCCGGGGGCGGGGCCAACAACCAGCAGGCCGGCGTCGTCGAGTACGGCCTCCTCCGAGCCCCCGCCGTGCCCGAACCCTCCTCGATGGTCCTGATCGGGATCGGCAGCGTCGCCGCCGCCGTCTGGGGCCGGAGGCGGAGAGTCGCCATACTGGCGACCACGCGTCCGTGAAACGGGTCCGACGCCCCGATCGCCGGAGGTCCGCGAGCATGCCCCCAAGCGCAGCCGGCTTCTCCTCGCATCCCAGCCCCGAACAGCTCGCGGACTTCTCGCGCGGGGAGATCGACGAACAGCTCGCGGATGAGATCGAACGGCACCTCGGCGAGTGTGCCACCTGCCTCGGGGACCTCGAACGGACCCGGGCCGATGACCGATGGATCGAGCTGCTCCGGCTCGTCGGGCCGCCCCCGGGCGTCGCCGACCCCGACCGCGACGGAGCGGCGGCCCGGCCGCTCGCGGATGGCTACGAACTCGGGGCCGTGATCGGCCGGGGCGGCATGGGCGTCGTCCATCGGGCGATCCAGGTCGGCGTGGGCCGGCAGGTCGCCCTGAAGATGATCGCCGCGGGCCGCGACGCCAGCCCCATCCTGGTCGACCGGTTCCGCCGCGAGGTCGAGGCGGCCGCCAGCCTGAACCACCCGGCGATCGTGCCGATCTACGACGTCGGGGTCCGCGACGGGGTCCCCTTCTACGCGATGGAGCTGATGAAGGGGGGCTCGCTCGCCGACCGCCTGGCGTCCGGCCCGCTCCCGGTTCCCGAGGCCGCCACGCTGATCGAGGGCCTCGCAAGGGCGATTGGCCACGCGCACCGGCACGGGGTGGTCCACCGCGACCTCAAGCCATCCAACATCTTGTATAACGCGGAGGGCGTCGCCAAAGTCGCCGACTTCGGGCTGGCGAAGCGCCTCGACGCCGAGGGGCGGTTCCAGACCGGTTCGAGCCAGCTCCTCGGCACCCCCGCCTACATGGCCCCCGAGCAGACCCAGGGGGGCGACGGCCCGATCGGCCCCGCCGTCGATCTCCACGCGCTGGGCGCGATCCTGTTCGAGTGCCTCACGGGCCGGCTCCCGTTCGAGGCGGACCACCCGCTGGGGATCCTGGAACGGATCCGAAACTCCGAGCCCTCCAGCCCCGCCGGCCTGAGGCCCGGCCTCCCCAGGGACCTCTGCACGATCTGCCTGACCTGCCTGGAGAAGGACCCCGGGCGACGCTATCCGTCGGCCGAGGCCCTGGCGGATGACCTGGCGCGGTGGTCGCGGGGCGAGACCATCCTGGCCAGGCCCGCGGGCCGCCTGGATCGCGCCGCGAAGTGGGCGAGGCGTCGCCCCGCCGAGGCCACGCTCGCGGCGTTCCTCGCCCTCGCCATGCTCGGGACGATCCTCGGCCTGCTGGTACACCAGGACCGTCTCCGCGCCGCGCTCGCGAGGGAGACGGAGGCCGCGCGCGAGGCGGAGCGGCAGCGAGGGAATGCCGAGGCCGGCTACCGCGAGGCCCACGAGACGATCCGGGCCATCCTCGACGTCATGCTCAAGGGCTCGCATAAGGGCACGCCCCGCCTCGCGGAAGCGTATCGGGCCCAGGCCGAGGCGGCACTCCCGTTCTATGACAGGGCCCTGCAACGCGTCGACTCGTCGGACCCCCGGGTCCAGCACGACACCGCGAGAGCTGCCCTCGAAGCCGGGAACCTCCAGATCGTGCTCGGCCATCCGGATCTCGCCGAGCGGAACCTCGCCATCGCCCGGAAACTGCTCGAGCGCCTGCTCGCCGACAGGCCCGACGACCAGACCCTGGTCCACGACCTCGTCGCGCTCCACAACAAGTTCGGGACGCTGTTCATGACCCGCGACCCGTCGCGGGCGTTGGCGTCGTTCGAGGCCGCGCTGGGCCTGGCGAGACGCCGGACCGCGGCCTCCGCGCCGGGCCTCCCGCCGCCCGATCAGGACACAGCCTGGTGCGAGCACCAGCTGGGGGCCGCGTTCCAGAACGCGAACCAGCATGATCGCGCGATCCCCCATTATGAACGGGCGGCGGCGGCCTACGAACGCCTGCTCAAGGCCTCCGCCCCCAGCCCGGCGCTCGAGGTGGAACTCGCCCAGACGCTCGTCAACCTGGGATTGGCCCGCTCGGCGTCGGGCTCGACCGAGGCGGCGGTGTCGGACTTCCGGAGGGCCGAGGCCCTCCTGAACCGGGCCATTTCCGCGGAGCCCCGGCATATCGAGGCCGGCGCGTCTCGGGCCGACCTGTACGTCAACTGGGGCCTCGTGGACCGCGATCAGGGGCGTCTCGGGCCGGCCATCGCCCGGTTCGATCTCGGGCTCCGCGACATCGAGCCCCGCCTCGCTGCCGAGCCGAACATCCCTCGCCTCAAGACGACCGCCATGAACCTCCACGGGGCGCGGGCGATCGCCCTGGAGCGGGCGCGACGCTACCCGGAAGCGGCCGTCGACTGGCAGCACGTCGTCGCCCTGACCGACCCCGGGCCCTTCGCACTCGCCTGCCGGTTCAGCAGACTCCTCTGCCTTGCCAGGGCCGGCGACCTCCGCACCGTCGTCGTCGAGGCCAACGCCCTGGAACAACGACCGGACCTCGGCCCCACCGATCGATACAACCTCGCCTGCGTCTTCGCCCTCGCCGTGGGCGCGGCACCTCCGGACTCGCCCGAACGTCGCGACCTCCGTTCCCGTGCCTTGAAACTCCTCCGCGGATCATTCCTGTCGGACCCCAAGCTTCGGGACAACGCCCGACAGGACCCCGACCTCGCCCCACTCGCGGACGACCCCGAGTTCCGCCGCGCCATCGCCGGCCCCTGATTCCTCAACACGATTTGGCTCAGTCCGGGTTTCAGGGCGGTAGCTCGGTTGACGGGCATCAGTTGCCACAATCCGACCTTGGGCCCTGAACGCCCCACCAGAGGCCCGGCCGATGGTCAACCTTGCGGCGGCGTGGACTGCCCCCATTGCCACGCCGTCGAGGTTAACAAGGACGGCCGCGACGACACCCAGCCCTTTCGCCAGCGCTACCTCTGCCGCAGCTGTCGCAGGCGGTTCGACGACCTCACCGGCACCATCTTCGCCGGCCACCACCGACATCAGGACCCGGGGGACACTCTACTTGGCCGGCGTGCCGAGCATGGCCAGGCGCACGGCCATCAGCCGCCGGGCGATGCGAGCGACGGGCTCCTGCCGGATGCGTCCGGCCAACCCCTCGGGCGTGTCATGGGGCTCGAAGTGCATGGGGACCTCCCCGAGAAGGCCCCAGCCTGGCCGATCCGGCCAACCGCTGCGAAGGATTCCTGGGAAGCGTATGAGGACCTGGCGGCGATGGAGGCGGTCTTGGTCGAGCGGTGCCGGTGGCTGATCGATCACCCCGGGGAAGTCCGGGGCGCGGTCGGCTTCCGCTGGGCCATCGCCCTCAATGGTTAGTGATCAACCTGATTCAGAATGATCTCTCTCCGGACGCTCGTGGCCGTCACTCCGGTACTCGATCGACGATCGACATGACGTTGGAGCTCGGCGTGCGTCAACTTGACGATGGGGTACGCTGCCCCCACGGCGTTGACGAGGTGCTTGAAGTGGATGGTGCTCGGCTTCTGTGTCGTCTCCGCCACCCCTCGTGCCCGGGCCCTCGAGACACCGATCACGAGGCTCGGCCACGCGGAGTGTCCTGGTAACAGGCTTGCCGTCAAACCGGACGAAATCGACGATCCCCATTCCGGGGGGAATCTCGATCAACCCCTGCCTCAGACGAGGCAGGAGGTAATCCACCTGACCCGACTTCGCGTCGGCGTACGACTCGGTGATCTCCCGATCGAGAAGGAATGCAGCTTTCCGTGGTATCGGGAGAGGATTTGGTACGAATCGACTCCGAGCTGGATGGCCATCGATGTGAACCCCACGCCTCCCCAGCCCTGTTACCAATCGGGCTCTGGGCGCATGGAAAAGGGGTTACGTCTGTTCGACGTAACCCCTTACCACTCATAGTGCCGGAGACAGGACTTGAACCTGCACGGGAGTAAACTCCCTCTAGCCCCTCAAGCTAGCGCGTCTGCCAATTCCGCCACTCCGGCAGGAGTGCTGGCGAGCCGTGGCTCGTAAGAGCAAATTTAGCAAACGCCGGGGTCAAGTCAAGTCTGCACTCCGGGTGGAATGCGGAAAGCCAGGATGCGGCTAGGGTTGGGCGATGGATTTCTGTCGGTGGAGAACAAAGATTGAGGATGACCCTACGCCTGGGCGGCGGCGTCAGATCCGCCGGAACCGTTGCAATCGATTCAAGCCCTAAGCGGGGGCAGACCGATCGAAGGGCTATCGCGGAAGGCGTGCCCGGCGTTCGGGTTCGTGCGAGGATTTCAGGCTTCGAGCGGTCGGGGGCGGGATGCAACGGGTCGGACGTCGCACGACCGCCGGCGGGATCGCCCAGGGGATCCGCCTACTCGGCTCGCTCTTCTTGCTCGTCGCCGCCAGGGGCGTAAATGCCGCGGATGAGCCGATTGCCGGTGGGCGTTGGGCATTGTACGAGCCCCGTGCGATCGAGACGCATGACGGGATCGCCCGGATCGCCGTCTCGCCCGAAGCATCCAGTGCCCGGACCCTGGTGATCGTCTCCACGCTGAGCCGCGACGGCGGGCCGTTCCGCATGAGGCTGACGGTGCCGGCCAGGCCGGGGAAGATGGGCGACGCCTCCGGGCCCCCGGGGCGACCCATCCGCCCCCTCCCCGGCGAGGGGAGGCCGATCCGGCACCCGGTCCGGGCCGCCGGCGGTGCGGCGTCGAAGGATTCCATGCCGCCCGCGCATCGGCGGTTCCACCTCATGGTCAAGGATGGCGATGTCGCCAGCCCGAGCAACTACAAGGGCATCGACGCGGAGCTGCGAGGCCTCGGGCGACGGATCCAGGTCTATGTAGATCGGGACGACGTCAGCCGGGTGCCCGACGCCACCCTCCGCGAGATCGTCCGGACGTTCGACGACCGGATCCTGCCCACCTGCTCCGCCCGATTCGGGCCCTCGGCCGATGTCGACCGCGATGGCCGATTCACCGTCTTCATCTCGGGCTGGCTGACGCGACTCTCCAGCGGCCGGGTCCACGTGGACGGGTTCGTTCGTGGGGCGGACTTCGACGTCCGCCTGCCAGAGCCGTTCAGCAACCACTCGGACATGATGTACCTGAGCAGCGCCCTCGCGCCGGATGCCCACCTGAGGACGATCCTCGCCCACGAATATGGACATGCCGTGATCTTCTCGCGCAGGGCGTTCGGCGAGGTCGGTGCCCAGGGTGAGCTGATCGGGACCGAGGAGGAAGGCTGGCTCGACGAGGGGCTCGCCCACCTGATCGAGGACCTCTTCGGGTACTCCCGGTCGAACCTGGACTATCGCATCAGCGCCTTCCTGTCCCAGCCCGAACGCTACCGCCTGGTCGTCGAGGATTATTACGCCGCGAACCTGTTCCGCAGCCACGGCAATCGCGGGGGCACGTATCTCTTCCTCCGCTGGTGCCTGGACCGCTTCGGGACGAATCTGCTCGATGCGATGGTCCGCTCGCCGAAGCGAGGTCTGGAGAACGTCGAAGCGGCGACGGGGGCGCGATTCGAGGACCTCTATCGCGAGTGGACCGTCGCGATGGCCCTCAACGGAGTCGACCCCGGTCGCCCGGACCTGGGCGGGATCCATTCGCTGGAACTGCGCGGGGAGATGGACGGCTGGATCCTCGCGGGCCCCCGGATCGACCTGGTTTCCCCCGGGTCTCCGGCCCGCGAGTGGGACCAGGCCTCGACAGCCAGCCGCTACTTCGTGCTCCATTCGCCAGATCGCCGGCCCCTGGACGTGAAGATCGTCGCGCCCTCCGGCTCGGGGCTCCAGGTGACGGTCGTCCGACTTCCCGAGGACGCCCCGCTCCTCGACGTCGCGGCGGTGGCCTCGCGATCGCCCCGGACCCCGGCGGGTTCCCAGGTCCGGTTCCGCGTCAAGGAACAGGGCGGCGTGGGAGTCCGGCTCGGGGCGCTCGCGTGGGAGTCGGCCGTGCCGGCGCGATTGACCGCGGGCCGGGCCCCGGCGGCGACGCTGCCCCGGGGGGGGCTGGACCAGCTCGCGATCGCGTCCAAGTTCGGGTCGTCGGCCGTCCGGGGCGGCGGGACGGTGCTCTCCGGCCCCGTGCCGCTCGGGGCCTTCGCCGAGGACGACGGGCCGATCGTCTTCAAATTGCTGGGCGTCGATGCGAAGGGCCGTCGCGTGTCGGCCTGGACCACCCTCGACCTCAAGGCCGAGGACGAGGTCGCCGAGGGGCCCGCGAACGACGCGAGATAAGCCGAATCCGCTTGCCCGTGCGGCCCAGCCGGGCTACGCTTGGCCCATGATTTCGATCAACGGCGGTCAGGCCAGGCTCTGCGACGGGATCCCCAGGCGTGACCTGCTCAAGGTCGGCGCCCTGACCGCGCTCGGGCTCGCCTCGTCCGACCTCCTGATCGCGTCCGACGACACGAGGGAACATGCATCGATCCCGGGATTCGGCCGGGCGAGGTCGTGCATCCTGATCTACCTGTTCGGCGGGCCGAGCCAGCTCGACACGTTCGACATGAAGCCCGACGCCCCCTCGCAGTTCCGTGGCGAGTTCCGGCCGATCCGGTCGAAGGTCCCCGGCACCTTCGTCTGCGAGCACCTGCCCCGGCTCGCCGCGCGGTCGGACAGGTACAGCTTGATCCGCAGCATGAAGCACGAGCATCCCCGGCACGGCTGGGGGCTCTATTACATGCTCACGGGTCGCAAGCACAGCCGGCCCGACCTCGACGCCCCGCCGACGCCCGACGACTTCCCCGGCTACGGCGCCATCGTGAACCACCTGGGCCGGAACCGGCCCGGCGTGCCGACCTCGGTGACCCTGCCCCCGCTGGAATCGGTTCAACGACCTTCCGAACGACTACGCAGGCGAGCGCGGCGGATTCCTCGGGAACGGCGACACGCCTTGGCTCGTCGACTCCAGCGCCGACGGCCTGACGTTCGCTCCCCGGGCGCTCGACCTCGAACTCGGCGGCGGGCTCGATCGGCTGGCCGACCGCCGGGCGTGGCTGGCGCGGGTCGACGGGCCGATGGCCGCGTGGGGAGAATCGGCGAAGGCGTTCGACCGGGTCCACGGCAAGGCGTGCGAACTCGTCACCACCCCGGCGGTGCGCCGGGCGTTCCGGCTAGCGGACGAGTCGCCGAAGCTCCGCGACGAGTACGGCCGCCACCCATTCGGCCAGGGCCTGCTGCTGGCCCGGCGGCTCGTCGAGGCCGGCGTGACCATGATCCAGGTCAACTGGCATAACGACGGCAGCGACGTGAAGTCGCCCTTCTGGGACACGCACAAGGACAACTTCAACTCCTTGCGCAACCGCCTCCTCCCGCCGCTCGACCTCGGGCTCTCGGCCCTGCTCGACGACCTGCACCTGCGCGGTCTGCTCGACTCGACGCTGGTCGTCGTGATGGGCGAGTTCGGCCGGACCCCTCGGATCGGGCAGGTCGTGATGAACGGCGCGACCGATGCCTCGGGTCGCGACCACTGGCCGCACGCCTACACCGTCCTGGTGTCCGGCGGGGGCGTCCAGAACGGCATGGTCTACGGGGCGAGCGACGAACGGGCCGCGCACGTCGTCGACTCGCCCGTCTCGCCGCCGGACCTGCAGGCGACGGTCCTGCACCTGCTGGGCATCGACCAGAAGCGGCTGCTGGTGGACCGCCGCGGCCGGAGCCATCCGGCGAGCGACGGCCGCCCCGTGGCGGGGATCCTCCGCGCCTGAGGCGGCCGCCCGGGGCCGGTCACCAGCCGGGCTTCGCGGCCGGCCTGGGGTCGGCCGAGAGGATCCAGTCGGTCAGGATCTTGATGGCGTCGGGATCGACCTCGGCCGAGGCGAGCGGCGGCATCTGGCCGATCCCGCGGCGCGAGATCCGCTTGAGCATCACCGAGCGGTCGGGGTGTCCGGGGGCGATGATCTTCGGGTCGGCGAGGCCGAACTTGTCGTGGTTCGGCGCGGCGTCGAAGATGCCCATGTCCTTGAGCGGGACGGAGAAACCCAGGTTCATCTGAGCATTCCCGCCGCCGGCCGGGATGTGGCACGAGGCGCAATTGGAGTGCAGGTACGACTTCACCCGGGCTTCGAGCGGGCTCCAGGGGTCGTGGGGATTGGCGAGCTTCGCGAGCGCCTCGGGCCGCTTCGGCAGGGTTCGTACTGGCTTCTCGGCGGAGCCGCCGGTCTGGAGGACGCCGATGTGTTCCAGGGTCCGGAGCTGGTTGTCGACGACCCCATTCGGATACTCGTGCGCCTTGTTCAACTGCCCGGTCTGGAGCCCGAGCACCCACGCGGCGGCGCGGGAGTGGCAGACCATGCACTCGGAACGGCTGGGATAGTGCCAGGTCTGGAGCTTGCTGCCGACGGACGAGGCGGCGTCGCGGACCTGATAGACCCGGTCGGTGCCCTCCTTCGGGACGAGATAGGCCTCGGTCTGGTCGTGGTTCCAGAGGTACGAATACCCCACCCACTCGCCCTGGGATCTGGTCATCAGCCGGGTCTCGATCCAGCGGCTCTCGCCCTCCGGCCGGTCGACGGTGTCGAGCTTGAATGACTTGACGAGCACGGCCCCCTCGGAGAAACCCCAGGCGCCGCCGTCGTTGTAGCTGATGGTCTGGTCGCCCGGCAGCGCGATGAACCGGGCCTTGCCCGCGCCGTCGGACCAGAGCGGGGCGTTGACCGAGTACGGGATCAGGGCCGGGTCGACCTTGTGCCCCGCGACCTTCGCGAACACGCCGGTCTCGCTCAGCTTGCGAGGGAATTCGAGGTGCCGGTCGGGCTCATTGTTGGGTTCGAGCCTGTGGAACGCGCCGTTGCCGTGGTCGATGACGAACAGCTCGCCCTCGTGATCGACGCCGAAGCCGGTGATGGCGAACGGGGTGTCGACCAGTTCCTCGTGGTAGGTCGTCTTCGTGCCGTCGTTCTTGATCCCCCAGACGCGCCCGGTGGACCAGTCGCCGTAGATATAAGCGCCCCTCAGCTTCGGCAGCTTCTTGCCCCAGTAGACGATGCCGCCGGAGATCGAGCGGGCCTCGGAGTGCGAGTGGTCGGCGGTGGGCTTGAGGATCGGGTCGGGGCCCGCCTTGCGGGTCACATAGAACGGGTGGCCGCCCTCGGTGACGCTCCAGCCGTAGTTCCCCCCCTTGCGTACGTTGATGACCTGCTCCCACATGTCCTGGCCGTTCTGGCCGACCCAGATGTGGCCGGTGACGCGATCGCAGGTGATCCGCCAGGGGTTGCGGAAGCCGTAGGCCCAGAGTTCCGGCCGGTAGTCGGGCTTGCCGACCCAGGGGTTGTCCTTCGGGACCGAGTAGGCCTTGCCGGGATCGGGGTGGTCGACGTCGATCCGGAGCACGGCCGCGAGCAGGTCGTTCGTGGTCTGGCCGGTGAGGTTGGTGTCGGAGTCGCTGGTGCCGTCGCCCGAGGAGACGTAGAGCCTGCCGTCGAGCCCGAAGACCATGTCGCCGCCGTTGTGGCCATTGGACGGCCACTGGATGATGAGCTGCTCGGACTTCGGGTCGATGGCGAGCGTCTTCAGGTCCATGGTGAACCGGGAGACCCGCGTCTGGGTGTCCTTGTCGAACTGGCCGTTGCAGCCGATGTAGAGATAGCCGTTCTCGCGGAACTTCGGGTGGAAGGTCACGCCGTAGCAAATGCGATCCTTGAAGGCGAGGAGCTTCGTCAGCGACTCGACGTCCGGGCTGTTCTTGAGCCGGGAGATGGTCGCGGGGAGGGCCCAGGAGCCCTCGTGGCTGATCAGGATAAGTTCATCCGTGCCGGGGATGGGCGCGATGGCGAGCGGCTGCTGGATTTTGAGCTTCGGGAAGGCCCGGACGGTGCGGTAGGGCGACGGGGGCTCGGGCGAGCCGACCACGCGGGACTTCGTCCAGGGGGTGCGCTTGTCGATCCCGTAAGGCTTCCCGGACTCGTCCGCCCCCCTGCCCTGCACGGGCAGGAAAAACGACAGTCCGAAGGCAAGCGCGCAGGCGATGCGGCCGGGGTGCGGCATGGCGAGACGTCCTGTGTTTCGATCGGGTCGGACGCCCCGGGGAGGTCGGGGCGGTCGCTATCGGATGAAGCGAGGCCGGGGCGTCGAGACGCGCCCCGGGCGAGGGCGGAACTCTTCAAATTGTACCCGATCGGCACACGCCTGGAAACGAGCCCGGCGACTCAACCGCGCGGCGTGAAGAGGAGGATCTCCACCCGGTTGGACCGCGGCGGCTCGACGGCGTTCGGCTCCAGGGATCGGGGGACGTAGTTCCCGAACCCGACCGCGGCGACCTTGCGGCTCTTGAACCAGCCGATCGACTGGATCTTGTGCTTCGCCGAGAGATACCTCCGCACGGTCTCGGCCTGCTCCTGAGTCAGGGCCTGGGAGAGTTCGGCGTCCTGATCGTTCTCGCGGTAGGCCGCGACGACGCACTCGGTGGCCGGCTTGAGGGTGGCCTTGAACCAGCCGGCGAGGTTGTCGAGCTGGACCTGCCCCGCCTGGGTCAGCACCGAACGGCCCGGCTCGAACAGGTCCTCGGCCGCGAACGACCGGGCGACGCGGTCGGCACCGGGATGGAACAGAACCTTCTCCTTGTCGTAGAAGGCCCGGTCGTCGAAGTACCGCGAGATCGGCCAGGTGCGCTTGAGCGCCGAGAGGTTCTCGTCGAGGTCGTGGAGGGTCTTCTCTCCGGTCTGGGTCAGGGCGACGAGCTTGCGGTGGGCCTCGTCGTCCTGGATGAACTTGCCCAGCGAGCCCTTGCCCTCGCGGATGCTCGTCGCGATCGCGTTGAACTCGTTCAATCCCTTCTCGGCGGCGGCGACGGTCGCATCCAGGCGCCGGAGGCTGGTGGAGGCCTCGCGCACGAGGTCGTTGAACTCGACCGGCATGGCGACCTCGATCGCCGACCCGCTGGCCAGGCTCGGGGCGTCGGCCCGGCCGGGGAGGATCTCGATGAACCGCGCCCCGACGACCCCCTGGGTGGCGATCGTGGCGCGGGCATCGGATCGGATCAGGTGCATGAGACGGCGGTCGATCCGGAGGTTCAGGACGACCGGCCTTCCGGGGGCGTCGGGGATGCCGATGGAGTCGACGACGCCGGCGTCCATGCCCTGGACCCGGACCCTGGCCCCCTTCTCGACGCCCGAGATGGTGGGGAACTCGGCCTTCAGGAGCATGGTGTCCTGCCAGGCCCACTGCCGGCTCGCGACCCCCTTCAGCCCCCAGCCGGCGAGGCCGAGGATCAGGAGGAGGAACGCCGAGATCGTCAGGGCCCGCCCTCGCGTCAGTTCTCGTCGCATGCTCGATCTCGCTCCCCCCGGCGGCGGCCCTGGGCGGGTCGTGCCGGGAACGAGTCCATCCGAATCGATCCCTCCGCGACATTGTCCACCGGAGGGCGTCCGCATGGCAATCGGACGTCGAGAAGCTGTTCGCTCGCCGGGCCCGGAGTTTGGGCCGGTCCCGGTCAGGGTCGGAGGCAATCGGCCTCAATGCCGACCTCGTGCAGGCGGTCGCAGAGCTTGCGGAGGTCGAGCACGCGGATGGCGTTCTCGCCCCGGATCAGGACGGCCAGACGAGAGCCGTCGCCGCTCCAGGAGAGCATGTCGACCGGCCGGGGCGAGGCGCGCAAGACCATGATCTCCTTGAAGTTGTCGCCGTCCCGCATCCAGAACCGCAGCGACCCCTCGTAGCAGCCCGAGACCAGTAGCTTGCCCATCGGCCCGAAGACCAGCGACAGCACGGGCGCGGCGTGGGCCTTGGGGATCCGGGTCAGCTTGCCGTCGGGCATGTTGACCATCAGGATCTCGCCGTTCTGGGTCCCCGCGACCACGACCGATCCCTCCGGATTCACCGCCAGGGAGCGGACGGGGTCGCCGGCCGCGCCCAGGGCCCGGACGTAAGTTCCGTCGGAACCACGGAGCTGGTGGATCACGCCGTCCCGGGCGGCGACGAACACGTCGTTCTCGCTGACCGCCAGCGCGATCAGGCCCGCGAGCCCCGTGAAGTATTCAGCCGCCTTGTTCTGCCAGTGGAAATGGGCCTCGGTCTCTCCGCGCGACCAGGAGAAGACCCGGTTCTCCGACAGGCCCCAGAGCTTCCCCTTGCGGTCGAAGACGAGGAGACCCGGCTCTCGCACCTTGAGCACCAGCGCGGGCTTGCCGTCGACGGGGCTCCAGACGTGCACGTCATCCCCGGTCCCGTGGTAGGCCAGCAGGGGCGAGGTCGGATCCTGCGCGATGTCCACGAGGCCGTCGGAGTCCGTCCCGATGTTCGTCGGCTTGCGAAGCAGATTGGCCCCGGACTGCGGGTTCCAGATGCCGAGTTCCCCGCGAGAGAGGGCGGCGAGGACGTGGCCGTCGGTGTCGAACTCGACCGCCTTGAGGGCCTCATGCTCGAAGGCGACCGTGTGGAGGATGTCGTCGTGGGAGAACTCGTAGCCCCGGACATTGTCCTGCCCCGTGGCGACGAACCCCCGCCCGTCGGGCCGGACGGCGACCTGGAGGGTGGTCACGCCGCCGGGGTCGAGCATGGCGATGAGCCGGCCGTTGGCGACCTCCCAGAGCTTGATCTCGCGGCGGTTGTTCTGGTCGCAGACGCTGAGGATCCGGGCCCCGTTCTCGGTGTAGTAGATCCGTGAGATCGGCCCGGAGTGGGCCTGGTCGATGACCGGGTCGAAGAGGCGCCGGATCGTCCCCTTGCCGGCCACGGAGACCAGCTCCAGTTCGGAGCCCTTCGCCACGACCAGGAACCGCGCCTCGGGGCTGACCGCGATCGTGTCCACGCCCTCGACGGGGAAGGTCTCGATCGTCTTCAAGGTTGTGGGGTCGATCCGGGACGGTCGCCGATCCCCGAGGACGGCGTAGATCGGCAGCTTGCCGTCGAGCGGCTGGGTGGCGGCCGACACGTCACGAGCGGTGGCGCTCGCGGTTGCCTTCCATCCCTCCCGGATCGCCCAGCGTATGAGATGGCCGTCGACGTCCAGGGTCAGCAACCCCTCGTCGTCACCCGCGAAGAGCACTCGTTCGATCTCGGCCTGATGGGTGTCCCACGAGGTCGACGGCCGATCCGGGTGGAGCAGGTCCCAGCGGATCAGCCGGCCGCTCCGGAGCCCGGCGACCAGCCAGCGGCCGTCGTGGCTGAACGCCAGTGCGCGGACGCCGTCCTGCACCGTCTTGCCCTTCAGCTTGACGAGCTTGGGCGCGACCTTGAGTTCCTCGGCGACCTTGCCGGTGGCCAGATCGACCAGCCGGATCGAGCAGGCGATGAAGGCCTGCGCCTTGAACTGGCCGACCGCGAGGAACTTGCCGTCGGCTCGGTAGGCGACGGCGCCGGCGGTGAATTTCTGCGTGTACTCGGAGACCTGGCGGAGGTCGGACCCGGTGAGGCTCGCCACGGCCTCCGAGCGCAAGGCCCGCTCGTCGCGGATGTCGGCATTGAGGCGGGACAGGCCGGCGAGGGCCTCGATGTTGGTCCAGGTCCAGCCGGGCTGGGGGTTGATCCGGGACTCCCGGATGGCCGCGAGCCGGGCGCTGTATTCCTGGGCCCGGACGATTTTCTCGGCGTTCTCGGCCAGGATCGCCTGACGCTCGCGATCGGCGTTCGCCAGGTCGATTTTTCGCTGGGAATCGGCCTTGAATGTCAGCTGCTGCCGCTCCATCGCCCGGACGACGAACAGGGTGACCGTAATCGCGGTGATCACGATCGCGGCCAGCGACGCGACCAGCGGCTTGTGACGCCTGGCCCAGCGGGCCATGGCCGTCCAGGGGGGATCCTTGATCGCGGACACCGGGGCGTCGGCCAGCCAGAGCTCCAGGTCGTCGGCGAGTTCGCGGGCCGACTGATATCGCCGGGTACGGTCGCGATGGAGGGCCTTGAGGCAGATGGCCTCGAGCGTCGGGGGAATGAGGCTGTTGAGCTGCCGAGGCGGGGGGAAATCCCCGTCGCGGGCCCTTCGCAGGATGGTCTGGAGGTCATCGGCCTCGATCGGGGGATGGCCGACCAGCAGGTTGTAGAGGATCGCCCCGAGGCTGTAGACGTCGCTCCAGGGGCCCATCTCCTCAAGCAGGCCCGTCGCCTGCTCGGGGCTCATGAAGTGCGGCGTGCCGAGCACGGTCCCCGCCTGGGTCGCCGTGTCGGGCCCGGCCTGGCGCGACCAGTCGAGCTCGGTCGCGTCGGGATCCCCCGGCGGCGGCTCCCCGGCGGCATCCGGCCGATTCATGACCTTCGCCAGGCCCCAGTCGACCACCAGGGTCTCGCCGAACGGCCCGAGCATCACGTTGCCGGGCTTGAGATCCCGATGCAGGACGCCACGGCTGTTCGCGTAAGCGATCGCATTGCAGACCGACAGGAACCGGAGCAAGAGCTGGCGGAACTCCAGCCGCTGCTCGGCCTTGCCCTTCTGGCCCTCGTGCAACTGGCGTATGGCCGACTCGAAGGTGTCGCCCCGGATGAGCCGCATGGCGTAGTAGGGGCGATCGTGCTCGTCCCGGCCCAGGCCGTAGACGGGGACGATGCCCGGATGCTCCAGGCCGCCGGTGACCTCGGCCTCGGTGAGGAACCGGGCGCGGCTGCTCGGGTCGGACGCCCGGCGTGGCTGGATCTGCTTGAGGGCGACCTCGCGCTTGAGTATCTCATCCACCGCGACGAACACTTCGCCCAGGCCGCCCCGGGCGTGGCTCCGGACGATCCGGTAATGCCCGACCACGGGGGCGTCGGCCGGGGCGGGGGGTGGCCAGGTCGGCGGGGCCGAGACGACCGTCGCCTGCGAGCCGACGACCGTGCGATAGGGGTCGTTCGCCTCCTCGACAGAGACACGGAAGGCGCGGGTGACCACGTCCTTGTCGTCGGGGAAGCGTTCCCAGTAGGCCGCCATCGAGGGGGCCTCGCCCCGGGCCCGCCGCAGCTCGACCTCGACCGTGATCAGCTCCTTGAGCGCCGAGTCCCGCTCGGACGGGGGCAGGCCCTCGACGAACGGCTCGATGGCGGGCTCCCGGCCCGCCCGCCATTCGGACTCGAACCGGTCGCAGAGCGAGACGATCCGGCCGAGCAGCGTCAGGTGGGGCGTCGCGGCCGTGGCGAAGGCGTCGGAATGCTCTGCCATGCGACGATTCCCCTGGCGCAGCCTCGCCCCGGTGGCGGTCAGGGGCCCGGCGCGGGCGAGAAGCCGTCGCGGCTGGCCGATCCACAGCCCCGAAGGCATTTCAATCTATCTTAGCTCATTGCTGGAGATGTTGCGAAGCGCCGAATGGCGGCGTTTCAACCCCGCAACAGCCCATGTTTCGCCCAGTATCGGATCGACACCCACCACGACGCCCCCATGTAGAACGCCGGGTAGGCGAGCGAGAGCATGGCCAGGGTCCAGGCGAGGGTCGACGTGCTCGGGTCGGCGTTCGCCGGCATGGCCCAGAGCACGACGCCGAGGACCACCACCCAGGCGGCCGACAACACGTTGCTCCACCAGTTCAGCGCGTTGGGCTGCGACGACGGGTAGAGATAACGGCTGGGCACGAAGGTCATCAGGCCCAGGACGATCAGGGAGCCCAGGGTCACCGCGACGGGGGGATGCAGGGCATAAATATAGAACGCGACGACGTTCCAGAGCGACGGGAACCCCAGGAAATAGCCGTCGTCCGTCTTCACGTCGGTCTGGCAGAACCCATACGCGCTCGCCAGCAGCGGCAGGAACAGCCAGGGCGCCAGCGACTCCGGCAGGAAGCCGGTCCGCCAGACCAGCAACAGCGGCAGGAAGGTGTAGGTCAGGAAGTCGGTGATGTCGTCCAGGCGGCGGCCGTCGAAGCCCGGCAAGACCTTCTTCACACCGACCCGGCGCGCCATGGTGCCGTCGGTCGCATCCACGATCGTCGCCACGACCATGAGCACGAACGACCACCAGAAGGCGTCGTAACCGCCTCGGACCAGCAACACGGCGATGCAGCCGGCGAGCACCAGTCCGAGCGACGTGTAGAAGTGGACCAGCCAGGCCTGGAGCGTCACGAACGCGCCATAGGATTGCGATCCGTCGGCGTCGTGCTCGCCCCCGCTGCCCTGCCGCTCCGCCGCCTGCGTGCTCATCCGACCTCGCCTCCGAGAGTTTCCGAAACCGCGACGGTCACCGGGACCGGCACGGGTGCGGCCTGGTGACCCGCCAGGATGCCAACCTTGTTCCGGCGGGCCAGCCAGAACCCGGCCCCGAGGATCAGCATGGCGCCCGTCGCCAGTGGGGCGCTCAGGAGCCGGTACCAGGGCTCGCCGTAGATCTCCGGCCGGGGCCAGCCGACGTTGATCACCACCGCCGCGCCCCAGGCCACCGCCGCAAGGTTCACGAGCAGCCCGTGCCGCCCGAGCGTGAACAGGCCTTCGACCGTCTCCTCGCCCCCCTGCCCCTGCCCCTTCCGCTTCACCCGCTGATACAGCAAGGGGACGGTCACGAACAGGTACGCCAGATTCGCCCAGACGATCGCCACCGAGGCCATGACCTCGATCACCCGGGGGTGGTCGAGATTCACGAGCAGGAGCACGATCGCGGCCAGGCCGAGGATCACGGCGGGCACGATGGGCGTCCGGGTCGACTCCGAGACGTTCGCGAGGTACTTCGAGCCGGGCAGGTTGTTGTCCCGTGCCATCGAGAACATCAGGCGGACGGCCGCCGCGTGGACCGTCAGGGTGCAGACGGTGACCGCCAGGGCCACGACGGCCAGCAACGCCGGGCCGAGCCGCGAGCCCAACACCCGGTTGATCACGCCGGGCATCCCCCCGCTGATCTGCCCGAGCGCCGGATCCGACACGTCCTCGGCCGCGAGGAGCGTGCCCAGGATCAGCAGGGCCCCGGCGATCCCCACCGAGGCGAGCGCCCCGAGGATCGCGCGAGGGGCGTTCTTCCGGGGGTTCGCGGTCTCCTCGGCGAGCGAGCCGGCGGTGTCGAAGCCGTAGAGGACGAACGTCGCGGTGAGCGCGGCGGCGGTGAAGGCGCCCATGTAGCCCATCGGCAGGCCGTCGCCCCGCCCGAGGGTCTCCATCACGACCACCGGCCCGCGCCTGGCCGACCCGAAGAAGATGGCGATCAGGGTCAGTGCGCCGACCATCTCGGCCATGACCCCGAGGTTGTTGATGAACGACAGGAGTTTGACCCCGATGCTGTTGATCAGGGTGCTGGCGATCAGGAGCAGGCAGCCGAGCAGGACGGCGTTCCGGGACGAATCCTCGGGGACGTTGGCCTGCCCGATCAGTTGGAAACCGGGCCAGAGCTGGGGCAGGGTCGATTGCAACGCGAGGGCCACCGACGCCAGGGTGATGACCGCGCAGGCGAGGTAGACCCACCCGGCCATCCAGCCGACCCACGGGGGCCCGATCTGGCGGGACCACTGGTAGACCCCGCCCGAGAGCGGGTATTTCGCCGCCATCTCCGCGAAGCAGAGGGCAACCAGGAACTGGCCGAAGAAGACCATCGGCCAGGTCCAGAAGAAGGCAGGTCCGCCCGCGCCGAAGCCCAGGTAGAAGAGCTGCGGCAGGCCGGTCAGGATCGACAGGTAAGAGAACCCCACGGCGAAGGAGGAGAAGCCGCCGAGGGTCCGATCGAGCCGTTGCCGGTAGCCGAAGCTCGCGAGGTCGTCATCGTCCGGATTCGTCGCGGGCTCCGACACGGCCCAGGCTCCCAGGGAGAGGATTGGTCGAGGAACGAGGAGTATACCAGGATCCTTCCCGGAAAGCTCAGCGCCCCGACACGAAAACCACCCGGTCATCCACGGCCGGCGACAGGTCAGGGGGACGGGTTCGCGGCGGCCGGGGCCGGCGACGATTCGGCCCGGAATGCGTCGGCGATGGCCTGGAGGTCGGCCAGGACCTTCCGCGACGTGGCCGGGTCGAGCTTCGAACCTTCCAGCAACGCCCTGGCCTCGCCGACCGCCCCCCTCGCGTCCGTCCCGGTGGCGGTCCCAGGGTTCAGGACCGAGCGGACGCTCCGGCCGAGCCGGAGGCGTTCGGGCCCGGAGAGTCCCCCCTGCGACAGGGCCGTCGAGAGGGAACCGGCGAGGGAGTCGGTGAGTTGCGCGGGGACCCTGCGGTCGCCGGACAGGGCCCCGAGGCGATTGCTCAGCAGCTGCCGCTGCTGAGGCGAGGCGGCGGCCCCCGGGGTGATCGCGGCCATGCCTTCGTGCAGCGATTTCAAGGAATCGGGATCCGATCCCTTCGTCGCGGCGACCGAGGCCGGCTCGGTGGCGGTCGAGGTCGCCGGTGCCTGGGGATTCACCTGGATCGTGGTCGAACCCTCGTCGGGCTCGACGGCGTTCAGGAGCGCGGCCCCGCCGAGGGCGGCGGCGCCGGCGGTCCCGTACCTCCGCACCGAGCCGGGGCTCGCGATGGCGTCGGCCGCCACCTGATTCCGGCGCGTGGCCGGGGTCTGGGCTGTGCCCGGTCGGGCCTGGGCTGTGCCGGTTCGGGCCTCGGGCTTCGCCTGGCGGGCCTCGGGCCTGGCGGGCCCGCCAGGGTTGGCATTCCCCCCGGGATGGGCCCCGCCGGGATGGGCCCCACTGGGCCGCCCTCCGCCCTTCGGATGGGCCTTGCCCGCATGGCCGCGTTGCGCCGAGGAGACGCCCGGCGAGGCCAGGACGAGGACGACCGCCAGAACGCCCACGAACCCCATCGAACCCGGTCGAATTCGCATGTCATCCCCCGTCGTTGGCTACGGCTGCGCGAGGGCATTTGCCCGGGGGCGACTCCCGATCCCCCTGCCCTCGCCGTCTGCTTCAACACTGGGTCACGAATCGGGCCCCGTGGGCGATGTCCCCGGGAATCAACCCCGGGCGTCGGCCCTGCGAAACACACCCGACCTTCCGGAGGGGCCGCGTACCGGATGTTGCCCGGGGGGCTGTATGCCCCGTCGGCCTCCGGTGCTTCGCCGCATCACGGGGCGGCCCCGCTTGTTCGGCATCGGGGTAGGACCTAGAATGCTGCGCGGGCCGGGGATGGGCACTCGCTGGCGGGACATGGGGCTGGACGCGATGAAAGCCGAGCTCGTGCCGCTGGATGGCGGCGACCCGATCGTGATCCAGAAGGACGTGACCGTGATCGGCCGCCGTCGCGAGATGTGCGACGTCGAGGTGAACGACCCCAGCCTATCCAAACGGCACTGCGTGGTCGTCAAGACCGACGGCCTGCTGGTGATCCGCGACCTGGCCAGCACGAACGGGACGAGCGTGAAGGGCCAGAAGATCCGCTGGGCCGCGCTCCTGCCCGAGGACAAGATCGCGCTGGGCTCCCGGAAGTTCCGGGTCTACCTCGGGCCGGACGAGGCAATCTCGCCGTCGGAGGCCCTGGCCCGACGCCGGGCAAAAACCAACGGTCCGGCCCCCTCGGCCCAGCCCGTCGGCCCGCCCCCCGGGCTGCTCGGACTCATGCCCGCGCCCGGCAACGGCTTCGCCGCCCCGTCGCCCCTGGGTACGCCGTCGGTCGCCCCCGGCCACCCGAACTACCTGCTCGAAGACGATGCCACCGCACTCAGCCGCCCCGGGGACTGGCCCTCGCCCGACCCGGCCCCCTCCCCGTTCGAGAGCTACGACGCGGTCTACGACGACGACGAGTTGATCCCGCTCGACGACGAGGATGATGAGATCATCGAGCTTGGATGATCAAAAATGGTTTATTGGTGACGAGCGATGGTGGATGGGATTCGGCGACCCCTGACGATCTCGCCTCGGGTCACATCTGACACATGACCCATCTCCCACCACCCATCAAAACGGAGATGCCGGATGGTCCGATCCCCGGGGGTTTTGAGGCCCCGGGAGTCGGAACATCCGGCGATCGGTTTTGACGAAGGTCGGGGTGAAAGGGCGGGGAAAGCCGCCCCCCTCGCGATCCGAGTCGAGATCGAACCGAGCCTCAGATCCCTTCCGTGCGGGTGCGACGGAGGTCGCGCCGCAGGGGCGGGGTGAGGTGTTCGAGCTGGCGGGCGTCCTGGGGTTCCAGTCGGCTCGCCTGGCGGTTCTCTCGCTGGATCGCCTCGTACACCTCTTGCCGGTGCACGGAGATCTCGATGGGGGCCGCGATCCCCAATCGGACCTTATCTCCCCGGATATCGACCACGGTGATGACGATGTCATCGCCGATGATGATACTTTCGTCGCGGTGACGGGACAGGACCAGCATCTTGGGCTCCTTCCTCCTGCCAACGAGACCTGTGACCGTCCGTGGTCACTTTGCCCGGGCGCTTGGGTACCACGACGGGGCTCGGGATGGTTCGTTGCCGGTGTCGGTCAACCCCACGATCACGCCGTCGCTCGGAGCGGCGTCGGACCGGGGAGCACGGTTGGGGCCACGGCCAGGCCGGGCATGGTGAGTGGGAACCGCACCGCGTAGCGGCTGGAGGTCAGCACCAGTTGCCGGCCGAGCCGACGCCCGATGTTGAAGACCACCGGCCCCTGGAGGTTGGCCGTCAGCCCCCCCCCGTCGCCGCGGTTGAGGATCACGTAGGTGAGCGCCGAGCGCTCCTCGTCCAGCTCCAGCGCCGACCGGTCGCCCGGCCGGAGCTCGATCCGATAATCGCTGACCGCCAGGGGGGGCGCGATCAGGGCGAAGGCCAGGTCGGCCGCGGTCACGGATTGCAACCACGTCAGGCCGGCCACCATCGGATCCGGATGCAGGACATACTGCGTGAACGAGCGGAACCCGACCAAGCCCTCCGGAATCCGGACGATGTCCGTCTCCGGGACTTGAATCAGGCCGAAGCGGGTCGTGATGACGTTCACTTCCTGTTTCCCTCCTTGACGCCGGGCGGGATTCAAGGAGGCTCCCCCCTTGCCCGTTCGCCGGCGGTACCTGGCCCGCGCCACCATCCGACAGGCCGTTTCCCTCGGGATGCTGCCCCTCGGGCCGGCTCCTACCGGACCGCGGCGCGGCCGACGCGGCAACGACGCATCCCGCGGACACAAATCCCGCCCCGATCCCGCGGGTCCTCGCGGAGACTCAAGGCGGGTTTGACCGACCGTTATATCGTCTGCCCCCGTGTTTGACCCAAAGTACCAGGGCCACGAAATCCCCCTCAGACCGCCCACCTGAACGCCCTGCATCGGTCAGTCCGGTCGTAACGTCTCCGACCCGAGTTGGGTCCAAAGTCAGCGAAGATCGATCTGCCACAAATCGCTACCAATTCAGCATTTACAACACATCAGCCGGACCGAACAGTCGGGCCTGTACGGCTGTCTCCGTCGCGCCCCCCCCTGCCACGATCGACCGGGACCTGCCCCGCACAACCCACAGGACCCGGCCCGGTCACGAACCAACGGGGAATATTCAATCCAGTCCGAATCCGTTCGGGACCGGGCCGATGTTGCGACCGACGCCGTGGCGCGTCAGACTCCGGCGACGCGCGCGCGAAATTGAGGGAACAAACCCAATTCAGCCTCCCCGGTCGGAGTCACACGATGCATCGCCTCACGCTCTGCACCTTCGGCCTCGTAGCCTTGCTATTCGCCCGATCGGCACAAGCGGAACAGTTCGTCCTGTTCGACGCGACCTTCACCTACACCAAGAAGGACGCCGACACCTCGAAGCCGAGCAAGTCCCACTACTATGTGAAGGAGCCGCTGCTGAATCCCGACCGGCCGAAGGACTGGACCGCGCCGGTCGATTACCGCAACGGCACCGTGCACATCCGGGCGGAGATCCTCGAAAAGCCCCCGGGCGGTGAGAAGACCACCTGGACGCTCTGCTACATCCCCAACAACGGCAAGGGGAACGGCTACGGCTGCACCGGCACGGGTCTCTACACCAGGGCCGGAATCTACGAGTCCGACGTCTCGATGCGCAAGTTCTGGGAGAACGATTCCATCCTCTGGGACCGGGGCATCAAGCAGATGGACCTCGTCATCAAGGACGGCAGCGGCGGGGGCGGCCACGCCCACAAGCGGGCCGACCACGAGAAGTTCTTCCCCACCAAGGTCCGGATCACCATGGTCCAGGTCTCCGCCGGGTCCAAGTACGACCCCAAGCTCGTCCCCAACCTGCCCCCCAAGACCGTGGAGATCACGCCCGAGCAGTTGCAGTCGATCGCCTGCTGCGGGTCGGTCGAGGATTGAACCGCCAAGTCGCAAGGGGCTCGGAGACATTGAACGACAGGAAAGGGTGGGACGCGCCCGGCACGGAAGCGGACGCGCTCCCGATTTTCGCGTGGATCAATCCTGTGCGAGGTTCGCGCTCACTTTTCCCCGACCGAGACAACCGGGGGTTCGGCGAAATCCCGCCAGATTCGGTCGTCGAGGGCCTTGTCGGGGCGGCCGTCGTGGATCAGGACGCGGTACTTGAAGACAGTGGGCGTGTCGGTCGGGATGACGACCTTCTTGTCGTGCGAAGGGACGTATGAGAAGAACGGCAGCTTCGTCGGGTGGACGCGGATCACGGTCGGGTGGTTGATGTTCGACGGGTGGTCCGCCATCATCGCGCCGGCGTAGGTGCTGGAGCCTTCGGAGATCGGGCCGGTGAGGTCCATCCACTTCGCGGGCTTCTGGTCGCCGTCGACCCGGTGTCGGTTCTCGTTGGTGAGGACATCGAGGGTGCCCTTGAGCCAGGGCTCGGGCCCGCGGTAGGCCATGCCGCCGTAGCGGTATGGGGGCAACTCCATCGGGTGCCCCTCGGCCTGCTGGGTCGAAGTGATGTCGAACAGCCAGTAGTTCGCGCCCGGCACCTCGATGGCTTCGACGTCCCAGCGCTCGCGCAAGGTGACGTCCTTCCCCTTGCCGACCCACTTGTGCTTCGTCGCGAAGCTCGCGGTCACGGGCCCGACGGCGGAGTGCAGAACGCCGTCGTGGAAGATCTTGCCCTTGTCCTGATGGATGTTCCAGTAGTCCGACTCATGCTCGCCCGACTTCGTCTTGGTGTAGGCCAGGAAGAACCCGCGGTGGTGCGGGTGGTTCACCGAATAGTCGCCGGTGATGAGGGCGCCCGAGGGCGAATAGGCGGGGTGGATGTAGCCGTCGCGGGTCTGGATCGGCGGGTACTTGGCGTTGCTGACGGGGCTGGTGTTGTATTTGAACACCGGCTGCTTGCCGTGAACGAGTTCCAGCCCGCCGCCCGAGGGGGTCAGCGACCACGGCGACTTCACACTCGCCGGAGCATCCGTCGCCAGGATGAACTTTGCCTCGGAACCGGCCGCCAGCGGGCCCGGGAGCGTGAACGTCACGCGCGGGCCTCTGCCCTCGGGCCGATCGACCTGGGCCACCAGATCCGGCCCGCCGCCCGCCGGCCTGAGGGTCAACCCGACCGGCCCGGCTTCGAGCGCCTTGCGGACCGGGTTGCCGAGCGCCGCCTCCGGGATCTCGAACCGGACGGGCGTGTCCTTGCGGTCGTGCTTGCCGGCCCGGACGGTCAGCGGCAGGCGCCCGGATGCGCGTTCGTCGGAATTGGCAACCGTGCCCCAACCCCCCAGCGCGACCAGAGAGGCGAGGCAGACGAATCGGGCGGCGATCATCGGGGAGGCTCCGATCGTGGAGGGAGAGTGTGCGATTTCTGTGTTGAGGATGGGACCGGAACGAGAAACATGGGACCGAATTGGGAGTCAGGTCGGGTGCCACTGGCTCGGCCAGTGCTCATTCGCCTCGGATCGAAGCTGTGGGGTCGGAGACGAGGTCGCCCGGGAGATCAAGACTCTTCTCGGACCTCAGGCCCCTCGGCACTGGCCGAGCCAGTGGCACCCGATGAACCGGCTCCCAATAGGAGCGGATCTGGTCCCGGTTCCGGAAGCGGTTCTCAGGTGCGGTAGTTCTCCTCCAGGCCCCAGAGGCGCTGGAGCTGGCGGTCGCGTTTGCCCTGCTCGTAGCGGTAGATGCCGATCTCCTCGATCGACTCGCCGGGCTCGGGCTTGTACGACTTCCAGCGGGCCTCGGCCTCGCGGAAGACGGCGCCGAGGTGTTCGGAGCAGGCGTGCCCGTAGGTCTTGAGTTCGGAGAAGGCCCCGTCGGTCCAGGGGGCGGCGATCTTGTACGAGGCCGACTCCTGGCAACCGGGAAGGCTGCACCGGACCACCGTGACGGGCATGGCTCCAACCTCGATCGGCGTTCGCGACGGATGTGTGACGGTGCGTTGGGAGAGGGGCCAACCGGGCAAACCACGGGTCGCGCCGCGCCCGCGCGGAGGCCCCTACACCATGCCACAGCCGGGCCCCCGGGACCAGTCGAAAAGCCCCCGGACCGCCCCGCCCCGGCGTTTTTTGCATCAAGTGCGATGACATGGGTCCGCCCGTCGGTTCCACTGGAACCTGGCGCCCTGGATTCGCCCGAGGACCCCTCCCATGTCGCACGCCCTCCGCTCCGCCCGACTCTGGCTCCGCAGGAAAGGGCCGGTCCGATTGATCGTCGGCTCGTTCCTCCTCGGCGCGGGGATCCTCGCTCTGGCGATCCTGGCCGTGCGACAAAGCCAGGAATCCAGGCTCACCCGGCTCACCCTGGCGTACGACGAACATTTCCCCGTCCAGTACGTCGAACTGCTCCGCCCCGGCGAGAACACGCCGGTGGCCTCGGCATTCGTCCCGACGCTCGAACCGCTGGCGGTGCCCGCCGATCGGTACCGCCTCCGGGTCAGCCGGGTGGGGCGACTCAGCCGGACATTCGAGGTACTGACCGAACCGGGAACCGAGACCATCCTGGACCCGGTTCTTGCCGAACCCATGTGGGAAACTCAGGTCAGGCCGTGGGATCCGCACAACTGGCAGACACCGACGGCCGTCGCGAGCATTCCACTCAAGAAGGGTCACGACCTCGTCGTGATCGACGGTTCCCCAGAGGTCCTCACGCGGATCGACGGTCGCACCGGTGGCGTCCTCTGGCAACGACTGCTACCCGTTCCGGACATCAAGACGCATGGCAGGGACCTCGAACTCCACACGGCGAAAGCCGACAACATCCCGAGGAACATCCACGTCACCGACCCGATGGGATTCACCTGGCAGGCGTTTCATCCGGGTGATCTGGATGGCGACGGGGTGGCCGACCTCATCTGGACGAAACGAACAGGGTCGTTGACCTTCGCCCTTTCGAGCGCGACCGGTCGCATCCTCTGGGAATCCGTAGGTCTGTCCTCGCGTATCTACCTGACGCCGGAATGGACAGGGATCGTGCGACCGGAAGTCAGCCAAGACACGGACGCGGGGCTACTCCCGGACATCGACAATGATGGAAGTCCGGACCTGTTCGTCCCATTTCAACTTCATCAGTTCCAATGGAAGCCAGGCGTCGCGTACTGCGGCGTCGACGTCCTCTCGGGGAAAACCGGCAAGCGACTGTGGAAATCGATCCCGGCCGGTTCCGATCTGGCACCCGGTAATTTTGTCTTCGTCCAGCTCGCCCGTCGGGAGCGCCGTGACGTGCTCGCCGTGACCGCCGGCGATCGCATCGACTGGTTGACACCCAGGGATGGTTCCCAGGCGTTCCCTTCGACGAAGCTAACGGCGCGTGCGATATCCGCACCCATCATTGATGACCCGGACGGGGATCGGAACGACGATGTTGTGGCCTTCACCGCATTCGGGGCAGATCGGATGCAACTCAGCGCCATCGCGAGCACGTCGGGTACGGTAGCCTGGTCGGTCCCGCTCGATGACGACGGGGGAGCGTACCCGAAGCTTCTGGACCTCGACCATGACCGCGTCCCCGAGGTGCTGATCCCGCCGAACAGTCAAGCGGGTAGACCGAATGTGATCTTGCTCGACGGCCGCAACGGTCAGGTCCGGTGGAAACAGTCGGTCCCCTACTCGTTTCACGCCCTGGGCAAATCCGATCCGGTGGATGTCATTGAGGCGCCAGGGCTGGACCTGAACCGGGACGGCATCGCGGATCTGCTGCGGGCCCGTGGCATCCAATCACAGATCGGGCCGGAACCGGAGCGATACCAGTTGGAGGTCGAGGCGATCAGCGGTGTCGATGGGCGGACACTCTGGCTGTCGCGATTTCCCCACTCGGGACTCCAGGAAGTCCAGATCCGAACCTGGGGCCAGGGCCAGGACGGAATGCCGCTGATCGCGGCGGTCACTCAGGGGGCAACCGGCTACCAGACAACCCTGCTGAACGCCTCGACGGGCCTGGTCGAGTCCGTCATGAGGAGTGCGGGCGCCATCGCGATCGCCGATCTCGATGGTGACGAAAAGCCCGAGTTGATCGGGACGGACGGGCGTACATTTTCGGCCCTTCGTCAGGAGCCACCGGTCCTCTGGCGCAGACTGGAATCCTTGACGATCCGGGATTCCGACGTCGATCGCGATGGGCTAAAGGATCTCGTCGATTCCGATAACAGGCTGCTGTATTCTGGATATTACGATCCCGTGGTCTTCAAAGATGGTGTCGTCTCTCCAGTCGCGCCGAACAGCGACGAAGCCGGTGGGCCGGTCGAGGAGCGTGTCTTCGCCAGCGCCAACGGCAGGCGACGATTGACGCTCGCTGCCGATGGTGTGGCCAGGGAACCGGACGCCTCGCGGGCATTGTGGAGATCCGTCGGCCCGATCCGCGACCTCAAGGCCGCTCAATTGCTGGTACACAACGCGGACTGGAAGGCGCCGATCCTGATCGAATCGGTCGATGAAGGGACAGTGGCCCGCCCCATGGTCGCGGCGAACGATGATCCGGACATGGTGGCCAGTTGGGACCGATCGGGCCCCGCACCGTTGCAATACGATCCACGCGTCGGCTTCCTGCTCCCCTGGTGGATGGACGATTACCGGCTCAAGGAGGTCGGGATCGTCGTATTCAACGGGGCCAACCTAGCCGCACTCATGGGTCTGCTGCCTTACTGGCTCATCCACTTCATTCGCGCGCGGACAAGATCGGGCATCCTCAGGTTGATGGCCCTGATCGGTGTGGTCGCCGTCTCATTCGCGGGTTATCGGCTGTATGAGGATCGGGAATGGTCGCTCACCCTCGCGATCGCTCGACTGCCTTCGCTTCCATTCCCGGTGTCGAAGCTGATGGATCGGATGGTTGAGGCCTCACCCCGAATCGCCACAATCTTGATCGGACTGCCCGTCGTCACCTTGTTTGCGTACGCAAGCCGGCAACTCTTCACAAGGCATTTCCGACGCCTCGCAAGCCTCTTGGCCCTGATCGCGGCGCAGAGCCTCGTCATTGGAGGGGCCTGGCTGCTCCTGGCTCCGCTGCCCACCGGAAGCTGGCGCGCCTGGGACCACTGGTGGATCCTGCCGCTCGGCGTGTCCTATACGGCTGGCTTCGCGACGATCCCGGTATGGATCGTTGCGGCGGCGTTGAGGGGCTTCCGGACGGCGGGCACCGCCCACCGCAACAGTTGACCGGACCTTGAAACCCCAGACATCCACACGCAAGAGATCGCCCACCATAACCCGGTTGTCGGGGGTTGTGGTGGGCGGGTGAGGTAGGGTCCGCTATTGAGGACCTCTTCTGCATTCGCCAAGGCTGTTTACATGTGCAGTCTTGGTCCGCAATAGCGGACCCTACTAATGGTTGAGGAACAGTGGGACGGTGGTCTCTCGTAGGATGGTCCGCGTGACGGAGCCGAGGAAGAACTCGCGGAGGGTGGGCTGGCCGTAGGCGCCGAGGACGAGGAGGCCGGCGTTCCAGTCCTTCGCGCGTTCGAGGAGGACCTGGGCGGGCGGGGCCTTGGTCACGATCGGGTGGGGGCGGGCCTCGATGTCGTGGGCGCGGAAGTACTCGACGGCGCGGTGGAGGTTCCGCTCGGCGTCGATGGCGTACTCGCCGATGCCCAGGAGCATGACCGGGCCCAGCATGTCCAGGCCGCTGGCGACGAACGAGGCGATCGCCTGCGACGACGGCAGGCTGCCGTCGCAGCCGATCAGCGTGACGGCCTGAGGCTTGAGGACCGGCTCCTCGCGCGGCACGACCACGACGGGGCGAGGGGAATCCTTGACGACGCGGGAGAGGGTCTCGTCATCCTGATCCCCCCAGCCGTACTCGAAGTGGGTGGCCTGGCCGAGCAGGACGAGGTCATGAGCCTGGGCTTCCTGAAGGATCTCGACGTACGGGGTGCCCTCGCCCTCGATGGCGCGGAAGCCCACCTCGGAGTCCTTGCAGCGCTTCACGAACTGCTGGAGCGTCCGTTCGACGTGCTGCCGGGCTTCCATCAGCAGGGGCTTGTAGATCGACCCGTGGTAGCCCTCGGCGAGGAGCATCCCCTCGGAGCCGCGGATGCCGGGGTCGTCCACGACGGCGACGCCGACGAGCTTGGAATCGAACCGCCGGGCCCAGGCGATGCCGAGGTCGAGGGCGCGTTCGGAATGCGGGCTGCCGTCCAGCCCGATGAGCATGCTGCGCAACATGGCTTGTGCCTCCCGGCCCGACCCGCCGATCCCCGACACGCGATGCGCCGGGCGTATGCGGAGGCCGGGCGAAACCTGGGACTCACGAGAACGTCGCGGGCGTCGGCCGGAGCCGCCTGGGGGGCCGATGGTCCATCATCGGGGATCTGGCTCGACGTCGAGCGGGCCCGCCGCCCCGCGACCGAGGGTGGCAACGGGCCAAAACCTTCATACTCCTGAATATCTAGATCTTACCACTCCGTCAGGGCCGCGTCAATCGGCGCCCGCCGAGACGACCCCGGGATTCGCGACGGGCTGCGGCCCGGCGTTGCGTCCGGGGCCGGCGGCGATCGCGAGCTTCAGCATGAGATATTCCTCGATGTTCTCGCGGGTCAGCAGGCCGACGCGCCGGCCCCCCTCGACGACCTCAAGGCAGGCCAGGCCCTCCTCCCGCATCGCCTGAACCGCCGGTTCCAGCGGGGCGTCGGCCTCGACCTGCACGATCTTGCCGTGGGCCACGAGGTCAACGGGCGCGTCGCGGCCTTCTCGGGCGAAGCCCTCGATCAGGGCGTCGCGGGTCAGGACGGCGAAGGCGTGGCCGGAGTCATCGACCACCGGGAAATCCTGCTGGTCGCCCGCCAGGAGCTGCTGCGCGGCCTCCAGGAGGGTGCTATTTCGCTTCAGGACCAGGAACCGCGTGAGCATGGCGTCTCGGACGCGGGAACCGGACATGAGCGATCGCTGCCGGACCATGCCGGCCTCCCCCTGGGCCCCCATCCAGACGAACAGGGCGACGAGGAAGAGCATCGGGTTGTGCGACGCCAGGGCGAGCACTCCGAACAGGAATGCAAACATCTGGCCGACCGACGCCGCGATGCGGGTGGCGGCCACGTAGTCGAGCTTGAAGGCCAG
Source organism: Isosphaeraceae bacterium (assembly GCA_965279195.1). Lineage (GTDB taxonomy): Bacteria > Planctomycetota > Planctomycetia > Isosphaerales > Isosphaeraceae > CBDIHP01. The sequence continues at coordinate 53,943 of CBDIHP010000046.1, read as the reverse complement.
GAGCGCCCGGAGCACGCGGCCGCCGTCCATCGGGAAGGCTGGCAGGAGGTTGAAGATGACCAGCATGATGTTCACGAGCATCAGCTTGGTCAGGATCGGCACCTGCAACATGTCAGTGCCGTCGACCTGCACCGTCCCCGGCCGGACGCCGAGGATCCAGAGCAGGGCCACGATGACAACATTCACGGCCGGCCCGGCGACCGCGATGGCGAGTTCCTGGCCGGGCTGTTCGGGGATGCGCTGGAGTCGGGCGACGCCGCCGATCGGCAAGAGGGTGATGTCGAACGTCGGCACGCCGAACCGCTGGGCCACGAGCGCGTGGCCCAGCTCGTGGAGGACGACGCAGGCGAAGAGCGCCAGGATGAACCCGACGCCCGAGGCGACCGCGACAGCCCCCCCTCCCGTGCCGGCCGACTCGATGGCGACCCAGCCGAGCAGGAGGAAGAACGTCCAGTGGACCCGGATGGGGATGCCCGAGACCTTCGCAATTTGCCACGACCACGTCATAGGGTGACCCCTTCCAGGATGGATTCCGCGGGGTCGATTGTCGTCCCCGTCTCGGACATCGGAGCAATCCGGATGCCCCGATGCCAGCGATGGGGCGCGAGGTCAGTCGACGAGGCCGGCGAGTTCGAGCTTCTCCAGGTTGAGCACCACCTCGGTCATCCTCGGCCTGGGGCCGTCGGCCGGGCGGTCTTTCAGCTCCTCGCGGAGGATCGAGACGTTCGCCGGGGCCTCGATGCCGAGCCGGACCTGGTTGGTCTGGATGCCCAGGATCGTGATGGTGATGCCGTCACCGATGAGGATCTTCTGGTCGCGCTTGCGGGTCAGGACGAGCATGGATCGGGTCCTTGATGTTCGTCTGGGGGCGTGATCCGGTCCGGGTGCGGTCATGCGGGCGCGACTCAGTGGCGCGCGATGACCTCGATGCGGTTGACGACGCGGTGGACCTCGGGGAGCGAGGTGACGACCTCCTGCGCGACCTGCTTGAGGTACTGGCAGGTGACGCGTCCGGAGAGCCGGAGGATGCCGTCGGGCGCGTCGCAGCGGAGGTCGCCCAGGGCGGAATAGCCGGAGTTCCGGAGCCGTCGGGTCGCGACCTCGACGAGTCGCGAGGCCCGCTCGGCGAGCCATTCGTGGGTACGACTTTCGCTGGAGAGTTCCGATCGTTGGAGATCGGAAGCGAGGCCGTCCATTGCTCAAGCCTCCCGAGATCCTGGTGGGGAATCGAGGAGAACCACCCTGGGGAAGATACCGCGGCGATCGAGACCGCATGCCGCTGGGGCGGAGCGGAGGAATTGCCTCCACCCGGCGGCGATGTTGACGGGACCGGGCCCAGAAAAACAAAAAGCCCCACCTGGCCGAGAAACCTCGCCGAGTGGGGCCGCCGTAGCCGATCCGCAGTCGCCCATCTTGAGCGCTGCGACACACTTACTGTATGGGCCCCCTGGCGCGGCGTCAAGCGGCGAATCCGGGTTTTCCTGATGCGTGCAGATTTCGATCCGATGGCGGTTGTCATGGAGGAGACACGGAGGCGTCAAGCATTCTGGAGAAAACCCTGGACGCCATCATTTGCCGATGGAATCCAGGAATCTGGGGATTTCCAGGCTTCTCCGGGCCACTCCGGGCGGCTAGGATGGATCATCCCGCGTGGCTGATGATCGGCCTGCGGGGGAGTTCGGGTCTCGCCGGCCCTTCGTGTCGTGTTGGTGTCTGGTCGGTGCCGGCGTGAGGGCCGATTCCATGGATTGCGAGCATCTGCTCGAACGCTCCCGAGAGTTCGAACGCTACCTCGGGTGGACCGAAGACGATTCGAAGCGGATCGGCGAACTCGCCCCGCTCCTGGGCCCGCACCTCGGGCCCCTGATCGACGACTTCTACGACGAGGTCGACCGCCATCAGTCGACCCGCAAGGTGATCGTCGAGGGGCCCGAGCAGATCAACCGGCTCAAGGGCACCCTGCTCGGCTGGCTCCGCGAGCTGCTCTCGGGCCAGCACGACATCGCGTATTATCAGAGGCGATGGAACGTCGGGCGGAGGCACGTCGCGATCGGCCTCGACCAGGCGTTCACGAGTCTGGCGCTGTCGAGGCTCCGCACGGGGATGACGACCGTCCTGATGCACGACTGGCCTGCCGACAAGGCCAGCCCCCTGCCCTATCTGCACGCGTTGAACAGGCGGCTCGACCTCGACCTTGCGATCATCGAGGACGCCTATCAACTCGAATACGCCTCGCGGCTCCAGCGATCCGAGCGGCTGGCGACTCTGGGCCAGATCGCGGGGGGCGTCGCGCACGAGCTTCGCAACCCGCTCAACGTGGTGAAGACCTCGGTCTACTTCCTCCTGCACGCGAAGGCGACGACGGCCGAGAAGACGGCGGTGCACCTGCAGCGGATCGAGCGGCAGGTCGAGCTGGCCGACAACGTGATCACCGCGCTCTCGAACTTCGCGAAGCTGCCGGTGCCGGTGATGCACCCGATCCCGCTGCCGGAGCTGATCGTGGACGTGCTTGAGAACAACCCGCCGGGCCCGGGGGTCGAGGTGACGGTCGACTGGGAGGAGGGTTTGCCGGCGGTGATGGCCGATCGCGACCAGCTCGTGATCGTCTTCGGGAACCTGATCCGCAACGCCTGCGACGCGATGTCCTCGGGCGGGCGGCTTGGCATTTCGGGTCGAACGTTGCAGAATTCAGTTCGTGTTGACGTGTCCGACACCGGCGTGGGGATCCCCAGGGCCGAGCTCGCCAAGATCATGGAACCGCTCTACTCCACCAAGACCCGGGGCCTCGGACTGGGGTTGGCGATCACCCGGTCGATCCTGGACAAGTCCCGCGCCTCGCTGAGCGTGGCGAGTGAGCCCGGCCAGGGCAGCACGTTCTCCATCGAATTCTTGCCGGCCACGCGCGAGGATCCCAAGTCATGAACCCCTCGGCGCACGACGCCCGGATCCTGCTGGTGGACGACGACATCGACATCTGCCACAACCTGACCGACATCCTCGTCGACCTCGGCTACAGCGTCGACATGGCCCACAACGGCCCGGACGCGCTCAAGCTCGTCCGGGTGGCAGACTACGACATCGCCCTGCTCGACCTGCGGATGCCGGGCATGGACGGGGTCACGCTCTTCCGCGAGATCAAGAAGCTCAGCTCGCGCACGGTCGGGGTGATCGTCACCGCGTTCGCCTCGCAGGCGACCACCGAGGAGGCCCTCAGCGCCGGCGCGTGGCGGGTCGTCGCCAAGCCGGTCAGACTCCCCGGCCTGCTGGCGATCGTCGACGAGGCGCTCGAGCAGCCCCTGGTGCTCGTGGTCGACGACGACCGCGACCTCTGCCAGAACCTCTGGGACCTGCTCCGCGAGCGGGGCTACCGCGTGGGCCTGGCCCACGACCACGAGCAGGCCATCGAGCAGCTCCGCACGGCCCTCTACCGCGTCGTCCTGATCGACATGAAGCTCCCCGACGGCGACGGCGCCGAGGTCTTCGAGACGGTCCAGAGGTTCTCGCCCGAGGCCCGGACCGTGATCGTGACCGGCTTCCGCAACGAGGTGGGAGGGCAGGTTGAGCAGGTCCTGAAGGAGGGGGCGGACCTGGTCTGCTACAAGCCGTTCCAGATCCCCGAGCTGCTCTCGGCGATCGAACGCCTGAGCGCGAACCCCCGAGACGGGTCGGACTGACCGCCATGGCCGAACGCTCGCTGCGGATCCTGGTGATCGAGGACGACGAGGACGCTCGCAACAACCTCAGCGACATCCTCGAGCTCGACGACCACATCGTCGACCTGGCCGGCTCGAAGGCCGAGGCGCTCAAGGACCGCGACTGGCCCGCTTACGCCGCGATCATCCTCGACCGCAAGCTTCCCGACGCCGGCTCCGAGGAACTCCTCCCCCGGCTCCGCACTCTCGCGCCCGAGGCCGCCGTCGTGATCGTGACCGGCTACGCCGACATCCAGGGCGCGATCGCCGCGCTCCGGCAGGGCGCGACCGACTACATCCTCAAGCCGATCAACCCCGACGACCTCCGCGCCACCCTGGTGCGGATCGTCGAGCGTCGCCGGCTGGCGATGGAGAAGGCCCGCAGCGAGGCGGCGTTCCGGCACCTGGTCGAGGCGGCCGAGTGCCTGATCGTGATCCTCCGCGAGGACGGCAGCATCGTCTACCTGAACCCGTTCGTCGAGCGGACGACCGGCCACCCCCTGCCCGAGGCCGAGGGGACGAACTATCTCGACCTGCTCGTCGAGCCGGCCGACCGGGCCTCCGTTGCCGCGGAGATCGACCGAATCCTGTCGAAGCGGCCGACGCCTGGGTTCGAGTATCGCGTGAGGTCGCGGTTGGGCCAGCCGCTGTCGGTCGTCTGGACCGCCCGGCTCCTCGACGACTACGAGGACCGTCGCGCGATCCTCAAGATCGGCCAGGACATCACCGACCTCAAGCTCGCCCAGGAACGCATGCTCCAGAACGAGCGGCTGGCGGCGATCGGCCAGATGGTCACGGGCCTGGCGCATGAGAGCCGCAACGCTCTCCAGCGCAGCCAGGCCTGCCTGGAGATGCTGACCCTGGTGGTCACCGATCGGCCCGAGGCGCTCAACCTCATCGAAAGGCTCCAGAAGGCGCAGGACCACCTGCACTACCTGTATGAGGACGTCCGGAGCTACGCCGCGCCGATCCAGCTCAAGCCGCAGGCGTGCGACGTGCGAGACATCTGGCGCGAGACCTGGGCGCACATCGAGAAGGACCGGAAGTCGAAGGAGGCCGAGCTGGTCGAGGAGATCGCGACCGGCGACCTGGCGTGCGTCGTCGACGCTTTTCGGCTCACGCAGGTCTTCCGGAACCTGCTGGACAATGCGATCGCGGCGGGCAAGGCACCCGTGATCGTGACGATCCGGGCCGAGGACGATATCCTCGACCGCCACCCCGCGATCCGACTGACCGTCCGCGACAACGGCCCCGGGCTCGACCCCGAGGCCGCTCGGCGCGTGTTCGACCCGTTCTACACCACCAAGGCCAAGGGGACCGGGCTCGGCCTCGCGATCACGCGCAGGATTATCGAGGCCCACCAGGGTAAGATCAGCGTCGCCGCCAGCGAGTCACCCGGCGCCACCTTCCAAATCGTGCTTCCCCGAGGAACCGCCCGATGAGAGCCCTCCGCATCCTGGTCGCCGACGACGAACTCGACATGCGCGACTACTTCCAGAAGATCCTCCCGCTCCTCGGGCACGAGGTCGTCGGAGCCGCCCGCGACGGCCGGGAACTCATCGAGCTGTGCAATCGCACGAATCCGGACCTGATCGTCACCGACATCAAGATGCCGGACATGGACGGCATCGACGCCGCCATCCAGATCTACCGGACCCACCCCGTCCCGGTGATCCTGGTCTCCGCCTACCACGACGCCGAGTTCATCCGACGCGCCGAGGCCGACCACATCCTGGCCTACCTCGTCAAGCCGATCAAGCAGGCCGACCTCGAACCGGCCATCACCATCGCCATGCGGCGGTTCGAGCAGTTCCAGGCCCTCCGCAAGGAGGCCACCGACCTCAAGCAGGCGCTCGAAGACCGAAAGGTCATCGAGAAGGCCAAGGGCCTCCTGATGAAGAAGGCCGGCCTCGACGAGAGCGAGGCCTTCCGTCGCCTCCAGCGCCTCGCCAGCGACAAGAACCGCAAACTCATCGAGATCGCCCAGATGCTCCTGACCGCCGAGGAGGCGTTCGGGAGCAAGTGAGGGGACGGCACTCCTCCGCATTCCCAACCACCCGGAGTGCGGAAGCTTGCTTCCGCTCCTGCACGGCGGGAGCTTGCTCCCGAGAAGAAACGATAACTCGAAGGCCTGGGCTCCGATTCGGCGCGCGGCGCAAGCTCCGCGAAAACCGAGCGGAAGCAAGCTTCCGCACTCCGAGGCTGGTTCAAACCACCAGAAATCTGTCGGCCGCGTGACTTTCCTGATGGCACCTAACCACCCCGAACCGGCAAAATCGGCCTGTCCGTGACGGAAATCAACGGATTGAGGAATTCCGGGGCCAAATGGAGAACCCCGGCATAAAACTTGGATAAACTGAACCTTGAGGCGACGAGGAACGAATCCGATCGCCGCCCGCACCTGCGCCTCAACTCGCTCTTCCGCGATCGCGGAGGGACACCATGAGCCCCCATCTCCACGGAAGTCAACCACGCGCCCGCGTCCTGGCGGGGCTCGTCCTCACGTTCAGCCTGGTCGCCGCGCCCGCCCTTGCCCAGTTCCAGGACCCCGGGGCGGCGAATCCGAACGTCCCCCCGCCCCCCGATCCCGACCCGCAGCTCGTGAAGCCGATGGCCGAGGGGCCGCTGCACGAGGCGTTCCTGTCGCCGACCCGCGAGCCCGGCACCGACCGCGCGCCCAAGTCGCCGCCGAATCCGATCCAGGAACGGCCGGGCGTCGACGCGCCCAGCGACAAGGCGACCTGGATCCCCGGCTACTGGAACTGGAACGGGGCCAAGAAGGATTTCGTCTGGGTCACCGGCACCTGGCGCGTCCCGCCGCCGGGCCGGTTCTGGGTCAACGGCTACTGGCAGCGCGACACCGACGGCTGGTACCGGGTGCCCGGATTCTGGTCCGATCGTCAGACCGATCGGATCAACTGGCGGAAGAACGGCCCGCCCGAGGATCGGCCCGAGGAGAACGTCGGCGAGGCCCCCGGCGAGGATTACTTCTACATCCCCGGCCAGTACATCCCCGACGGTGAAGGCGTGAAGTGGACCGCCGGATTCTGGTCGGAGGCCCACCCGGGCTGGTCGTGGGTGCCGGGCCAGTGGATCAAGCAGCCCGAGGGCTGGAACTACCAGGACGGGTACTGGGACCGCACCCTGGAGGATCGCGGGACCCTATTCGCCCCGGTGCAGGTCGACACGGCCGCCGCCGCGCAGGACCAGCCGCTGGTCTATCAGCCCTACTCGCAGGTCACGCCCGAATCCTACGGCCTGCTCTACGGCGGGTTCGGTCGGCCCAACTCGTACTATGACGGCTATCCCGGCTGCTACTACGACAATACCGGTCGCTATTACGCCTATGCCGACTACGGCAACCTGAGCCTCTACTCGGGCTACCTCGACTACCCCTTCACGCTCGCCTACGGCTACCCCTACATCACCAGCCCGGTCAGTGGCTACGGCTTCTACGGAGGCGGGAGTTCCTACATCAACCCGCTGGCGTATGGTTATGGGTACGGCCTCGGACTGGGCTACGGGATCGGTGCCCCTTACGGCGGCTATCTCGGGTATGCGAGCCTCTGCGCCTCGCCGTTTTACGGCTACGGATCGGGCTTCTACGGCAACAGCTTCGGGCTGGGCTTCGGCTATCCGTCTGGCCTGGGCTACGGCGGGTTCGGATACGGAGGATTCGGCCTGGGCGGGTTCGGATACGGAGGATTCGGCTCTGGCCTGGGCTTCGGCTTCAGCAGCTTCGGCTTGGGCGGCTTCGGCGGCTTCGGATTCCCGCTCTTCGGCTGGGGCGGTTGGGGCGGCGGAGGTTGGGGCGGCGGAGGTTGGGGCGGCGGCGGCTGGGGCGGCGGGGGCTGGGGCGGCGGGGGCTGGGGCGGCAACAACTGGAACAATCACCACCGACCCAACAACGGCGGCAACCATCACCACCGGCCCCCCTTCTACCCCGGCCAGCACCGTCCGGGTAACGGCGGCGGCCCGATCGCCGGACGCCCCGGCAATGGGAACGGCAACGGGAACTGGAACGGTAATGGCAACGGGAATTTCCCGGGCCGGAACAACGGCGGCAACGGGCCGGGTCGCGGCAACGGCGGCGGACAGGTCGTCGGCACCCCGCGCGGCGGACGTCCGGGCAATCTCCCCGGCACGAACGTCGCCCAGAACCCGCAGAATCGTGGGAATGGCGGGGCCCATCGGAATGGCGCGATGGCCCCGCCCGCGTCTCACCCGTTCGGCAATCCCTTCCGCAACGGCAACAACGCGGCGTCGAACCAGCCGGCGAACGGCCGGGGCGGCAACGGGAATACGAATGCGAATGGGAATGCCGGCGGCAACGTGCTCGCCCGCAACGGTTCGGGCTGGACGCCCGGATTCAACGCCCCCGCGCAGGGTCGCAACGTCCTCAACCCCACGAGCCGCCACTCGGTCGTGAACAACGGGGGCGGGATCAACTCCCGGCCGCTGGAGACCGGGCGGAACGTCTCGCAGGTCCGCCAGAACCCGGGCAGGACGAACCTCTCAGGCCCGGTCGGGAACCGTCCGAATGGCGGGGGCGTCCAGAATAACGCCGCGAACCCCGGGCGGGGGGGCGGCAATTACGGCTACAACAGCCGCCTGGGTGCCCCGCTGAACAACAATCCCGAGTCGAACTATCGGTTCGGCGCCCCGATCGGGTCGCAGGCCGCCGGCGGGCGAGGCCAGCAGGGGTATTCCTATGACAGCCGCCTGGGTGCCCCGCTGAACAACAACCCCGAATCCAATTACCGCTTCGGTGCCCCCCTCGGCCAGAACCAGGCGGGCGGACGCGGTCAGCAGGGGTACAGCTACGACAGCCGCCTCGGAGCGCCCTTGAACAACAACCCCGACACGAATTACCGGTTCCCCGCCCCCCTGAATCCGAACGTGCCGCCGAATCAGGTTCAGCCGGGCGGCGGGGCATCCAACGCGAACCCGAACCTTAATCAGGGCTCTCGCCCCTCGTTGACCCAGGCCAATCCCCGCCCGGGAACGAACCCGGGCGCAGGCTACACCCGGAACTACGCAGGCCCCGGCGCAGGCGGCGCCGCTCCTCGGATCTCGCAGCCTCAGCCGCAGGTTCGCAACCCCGGCGCCGGCATGGTCCAGTCTCGCCCGTCGGCCCCGATGAACCTCGGCGGCGGCGGCATGCCCCGGGCGAGTGCCCCCGCGATGCGTGGGCCTGCCCCATCGATGGGTTCCGCCCCCCGGGTGAATTCCGGCGGCTTTGGAGGCGGCGGGGCCCCTCGCATGGGGGGCGGTGGCTTCAGCGGCGGCGGCATGTCGCGCGGCGGAGGCGGCTTCAGCGGCGGAGGGGGCGGTGGCGGCGGACGGATGGGTGGCTTTTCCGGGGGAGGCGCCGGGCGCGGTGGCGGCCAGGGCGGTGGCGGAGGCGGCGGACGACGATGATCCGGCGACCGCGGCGGCCATCTGAATCCGACTGAGTCGAGAACTATGACGTCGGGCGAGGTCGAAGGACTCTCGCCCGGCGTCGTTCGCTACAAGAGGCAGCAGTCCGTCTTGGTGATCAATGGCGGAAGTGGCGGCGGCCGGTGAGGATCATGGCCAGGCCGTGCTCGTCGCAGGCCCGGATGGTCTCATCGTCACGCTTGGATCCGCCGGGCTGGATCAGGGCGGTCACGCCGGCCGCGGCGGCGGCGTCGGGGCCGTCCCGGAACGGGAAGAACGCGTCGGACGCAAGCACCGCGCCCTTCGCCTTGTCGCCCGCCTTGGAGACGCTGATCCGGACCGAATCCAGCCGGCTCATCTGGCCCGCCCCGACGCCGATGAGTTGCGTCCCCTTCACCAGCACGATCGCATTCGACTTGACCGCCTGGCAGACACGCCAGGCGAACGCCAGCGACGCCTTCTCCTCGGCCGTCGGCTGCCGCTTCGTCACCACCTGACCAGCGGCCGGGTCGTGCTCCATGCTGTCCCAGTCCTGGACCAGCATGCCCCCCTCGACGCGCCTCAGGTCGAAGCCCGCCGGCGCGGGCGAATCGGGCCCGAGCGGGGCGTCGAGGCTTAGCAGCCGCACGCTGTTTTTCCACGTCGGCTTGGTGGTCAGCAGCTTGATCGCGTCGGGCTCGAAGCCCGGGGCGAGCACCGCTTCGAGGAACCGGCCGGGCACGCACATCCGCTCGGCCGTGGCCAGGTCGACGACCCGGTTCACGCCGACGATCCCGCCGAACGCGCTGACCGGGTCCCCCTCGTAGGCCAGCTCGAACGCCTCGGCGAGGCCCGATGCGACGGCCGCGCCGCAAGGGTTGTTGTGCTTGAGGATCGTCGCCGCGGGCTCCGCGAAGTGCCGCATCAACCGCAACGCGCTGTCGAGGTCGAGCAGGTTGTTATAGGAAAGTTCCTTGCCGTGCAGGACCTTCGCCGTGGCCAGATTCGGCCCGGCGGAGTTCTCCTCGACGTAGAACGCCGCCTTCTGGTGCGGATTCTCGCCGTACCGGAGCACCGACTTCCGCTCGTACTGCACAGGCAGCACCGGCGGGAAGGTGCCGGAGCCCTCCTCCTGCGTGCCGAGGTAGTTCGCGATCGCCCGGTCGTAGCGGGCGGTCATCTCGAACACCGCTCGGGCCAGAGAGCGCCGGAAGGCCAGGCTGGTGCCGCCGGTCGATTCCAGCTCGGCGAGCAAGGTCGGGTACTGGTCGGGGCAAGTGACGACGGCGACGTGGTTGTGGTTCTTCGCCGCCCCCCGGATCAGGCTGGGGCCACCGATGTCGATATTTTCAATCGCGTCCTCGAACGTGACGCCCGGCCTCGCGACCGTGGCTTCGAAGGGGTACAGGTTCACGACGACGAGGTCGATCGGGAGCATGCCTGAGGCGTCGAGGACCTCCAGGTCGCCGGGGACGTCGCGCCTGGCGAGGATCCCGCCGTGGAGCTTGGGGTGGAGGGTCTTGACCCGGCCGCCGAGGATCTCGGGCTGGCCGGTGTAGTCGGAGACCTCGGTCACCTCGAAGCCCGCCTCGACGAGCGCCGCCTTGGTCCCGCCGCTGGCGATCAGGTGCACGCCCTTCGATGCCAGGCCCTTCGCCAGTTCCAGAAGCCCACGCTTGTCCGACACGCTCAACAGCGCGCGCCGGAGGGGCACCACGTCGTCCATCGTTCGTTCCCTTCGTCATGGAACGCCGGCCTTCCACGGTCGTCGGCGCCGGCGTCGTCGCTTGCACGAGCGAGAATCTTACCAGATGCCGGCCGATCCTGCCTCAAACGCCGACCGGCGGCCGATCCCCCCCGTTCGAGGGGACCGGCCGCCGACGTGATCGGGGTCGGAGGGTCGTGGCCCGTCAGCGGATCACTTGGGATCCGCGGCCGGGGCGGTGTCGCCCGCGGGGGGCGGCGACGGCGGGGTGTCGCCGCCTGGGCTGGAGTTCGCATTCGGAATCTTCGGCATCAGGTCGGGATACCCCTCGGGCGGGATGTACCCGAACGGCTTCGCGTTCGGATCCGGGTGGATCCACGGGGTGATCTGGTCGATCTCCCGCAGGCAGAGGATCAGGCCCGACGGCGTGGCGAAGTGCAGCCGGTCGTCCTGGCGGTTCAGCGGGTTGAATTTGAACCCCCGCAGGTTCAGGCCGGCCCGCTCGCGAACCTCCCTCGGGCTGTAGACCATCTGCCCGGTCTTCCGCTCGACGACGAACAGGTCGTCGTCGCGGGTTTCGAGGTAGACCTTCGAGCGGGTCACGCCGATCAGCTTGCCGCCGTTCGTCGGGACCGACCAGCGGTGCGACCCATTCGTGGCGTCCAGGGCGATGAACTCGCCGATCTCGTTGAGGATGTAGACGTCGTTGTTGGCGACCAGCGGCTCCTGGCGGATCGGGGCGCCGCTGGAGAAGTTCCACTTGATCTCGCCGAGGAAGACGTCGATCGCGTAGAGATTCTTGTCGAGCGACGGCACGAGTAGCGTGCGGACGCCGTGGGTGCCGACGGGGGCCACGACGGGCCCGCCGATCACCAGACGCCACAGGAGTTGCGGCGAGTCCGAGCGGGTCGCGACCACGCGGCCGTCGGCGTCGCCGAACGCGACGACCTTCAGGGCCATGATGGGCCGCGAGGTCAGTTCGGCGCGGGCGGACTGGAGTTCCCAGGCGATCCGGCCCGTCTTGGCGTCCACGACCAGGATCTTGCCGGTCTCCAGGCCGAGCACGACGCGATCCTCATCGGCGTTGATCGCCGAGGAGGCGGCGGCCGGCAGCGGCAGCCTCCAGATCGGCCGGCCGGTCGCCTTGTCGAGGCCGAAGAGGGTCTCGAAGTTGGCGGCGAAGACCGCCTTGGAGTTCGAGCCGACGGCCACCTCACGCCCGGTCATGTCGCCGAGGTGCAAGGTCCAGAGCTTGCGGCCGGTCTCGGCGTTGTAGGTGTGGAGGGTGCCCTGGCTCGTCTGGGCGAACAGGTACTCCCTGTCGTGGTTGATCAGTTGAAGCTGCTCGCCCCGGCTGCCCAGGGGCACGGTGGTGACCCACTGGAGGTCGAGCCCGATCCGGGCCAGCGACCGTCTCGTCGGGATCTGATCGCTCGTATAAGGGAGCTGAGCCTGGACGGTCGTCGCGGCAACCGCCGAGACGAGCAAGGCCCACGTCAATCCACGGGACATGGCCCGACCCTTTCCCAAACCGAAAGCCGCGAGTCGCGTGACAGGGGGGAGTTTGCCGGCGACTCGATGGGCGTGGAAGTGAAGCTGGAGAAACTCCTACCATCCTTGCCGACGCCCGGGGCTCCGTCAAGTTGGGTCGAACGGGAACTCCAGGAAACTTTCGGGATCATTGAGGGGGTCGTGCTCGCCGGGCGGATTCTCCGGGGGCTTCACGAGCGCGTCGAGCGCGTCGGCGGCCTCGCCCCAGGGGTTGGGCTCGCCCGGCTGAGGAGTGGCGATCGCGGGCTTGAGGCACTCGGGGCAGGCGTCGGCCGTGCCCTTGTACGGGGCCGCGCAGCGGGGACAGAGCCCGGCACTGCGGCGGAGCGTCGGCAGGGACGCCCGGAGGCTAGCCCCTTCCACGGTCCCGCCGAATCGATCGGCCACGCGTGCCGCCAGGCCCGCGACGTCGGGCGCGATCCGGCCGCCGCGCAGCCTCGACATGATGAGGCTCAGGAACCAGCGGACGAGCGTCCGGTCGAGTTCGACGATCAGGTCGTCGGCCAGCAGCTTCGCGAGTTGATCCCGCTGATGGATCACCCGCTCCGGGTCGTTCGCCTGACGCGCGGCCTCCAGCTCCTTGCGATGCTTCTCCGCGGCCGACTCCCTCGCTCGCTGGTGTTCCTCGACGAGGTTCGGCTTGCGGGGCTCGTCGTGAGGGAGGTCCGCCAGCAGGTCGGCGGCGGCCTCCCAGTCACCCTCGCGAATCGCGTCGCGGAACGCCCGGATCTGCGAATCGAACCCGCGCGGGGATTCCCCGCCGGTGGCGAATCCCCCCCCCTGCCTCGCGATGGTCTCCAGGGCCACCGCGATCCGCTCCAGCACCGGAAGCAACCTGCTTTCCATCCAAATTCCCCCGTGGTCCACCGCACCGACGACCAGATCCGCACTCATTGTAAGGTGAGGTGCCTCGCGGACCAACGGGACGTGAGGCCCCGCACCGACGGACGCGATCGATCGGGCGCCACCCGGCATGGTGCGGAGGCCGCGAAGGCGCGGCCACTACACCCGACGAAAACGCCCGAGGGCCGTCGCCTCGACATCCATGTCAAGGTGACGGCCCCCGGGCTTTTGTGCGGGGCGGTGTCGCGGGCGGGTTCAGCCGCCGAGCTGCTGGGCGATCCGGTTGACCGGGACCGCCTCCTCCACGACCGAGTCGTCGAAGAGGTATTGCATCAGGTAGGCGTCCTCGCCCGTATCCTGGTAATGCTCGCGCGCCACCTCGACGGCCCGGAAACCCTGATTCCTGTAGAAGAGCTGCGCCGGGAGGTTGCTTTCCCGCACATGAAGGACGATGCGCGTCCTCCGGTGGCTGGAGAGCTTGCCGACGAGCTTGGCGATCATCTGCTGGCCGACGCCCTGGCGGCGATACTCGGGGTGGGCGGCGAAATCGAGGACGTAGAGCCGATTCTTGTGGAGTTCATAGATCATGAACCCGACGACCCGCTCGCCGTGCTCGGCGACCATCCCGATGCAGTTGCGCTGGCGGAGGACCCGGAGGAACTCCTCCTCGCACCAGGGGAAGTCGAAGCTGGCGTGCTCGATGGCCAGGACCTCGGGCATGTCGCGGCGGATCATCCAGCGAATATGGACGCGGACCTGAGCCTTGGGGGTCGGGACCGTGCTCATCGAGCCTCCTTCCATGGACTGGGACGGACGGGGACCATCGCGACGACTCGGCGTGGACCGATCGTCGGCGGTCGGCAACATCAGACCCGCATCATCCTGACGATCATCATCGATGGGGCGAACCACTGGCCAGCGACGCGGGTGGGTCACCCGGAGGCGGATCCTCGGAAATCGGCCGACGCCGCGCCCGCGAGCGGGACGGGCGTCGGGAATCCTTCCGAGAACGCTCCAACCCGCGGCGTGACGGTCGGCCACCGTCGCTCGATCGGGCGAAGGAGTACCCTCAAGGCGGGGGGATTCTAGCGAAGCCCCCTCACGATGCCAAGGTCGCTTGCCGCGGCCTCGGCGGACTCACTCGCCACACTTTTCTATCGGCCGACCCCGGTCCGATCGTGAGGATCATGACGGTGATTTGGGGGGATTCCCCGCCGCCCGGGCGCAACCGCCCGCGGCCGCCCGGGTCCCGCACCAGGCCCCTGGAGGGGCCGCAGCGAGTCCCGGACGGCCGCGGTGTACGGGCGTCCTGTCGTGATCGAGGTCGCCGGCTCAGAAGCGGCCGTACTTGTACTTCGGATTCGACGGGTCGAAGTCGATCTCCGCCAGGCCGTTATTCACCCGCAGGTTCTTGTACGTGTACTCCTCGACCAGGTCGCAATGCCCATTCGCCTTCGCCCAGTCGTACGCCTCGAACCGGATCGGCAGGTTCAGCTCGCGGTCGATGTAGAGCGTCACCTTGTGGAAGAAGAACTCCGGCCTCCGCTCGGTGTGAACCGAGTCGATCCGGATGCAAGGCCGGCCGCCGAAGCTCGCGTCGCGGTCGATCGTGATGACCGACTCCTCGGGCGACAGCTCGACGTTCCAGCGCTCGCAGATGGTCTCGAGCATCGACCCCAGCCCCGCCTCGGAGACCGGGTGGCGGTTCTCGTCCATCGCCATCGACCCCTTGGGATCGAGGTGGAGCGTGCCCGCGAGCAGCCGGCCGAGGCCGACGTCATGCGCGACCAGCTTGTGCCCGTACTTCTCCGGGTGGTAGATCGCCTCGCGGCCCTGGTTCGGGGTCACGAACCTGAAGTAGATGCTCGACGGCTGGTTCCTCGCCTTCATGTGCATCTGATGCGGCGAGACCATCTTGCCGTCGATCCGCTCCTGCTTGTGGAAGTCGCAGGTGTAGTCCTTGACCTTGTTCTGGTAGGTGTCGCGGCAGGAGGCGATCACCTCGCGGGCCTCGGCGATGGCGGCGGCGGCCGCGGCGACGTTCGTGCCCGGAGTCGCGGCGGAGTCCGCGCCCGGGATCAGCATCGTCGAGGAGGCCAGCGCCATCTGGGCCTGCGAGTTCAGCATGTTCGCCGAGATCGCTCCCCCACCCGGCCGGATCGAGAGGGCCGGAGGGTCCGCGTCGGGGGACGACTCCGCCCGCCGCGCGGTCTCCAGGAACAACGGACGCAGCAGGAACGCCAGCGCCGCCAGCGACGCGATGGCGAACATCACTTCCATCGCCCGCTCGAACGCGGGGCGGCGGCTATCCAGGCTCTTGGGCGAGAGGGTCGTCGACACGGTGGGCCATCCTTCGAGGGGAAGCCGTATTGGCACGCGGTGCGGTTCCTGTCCGTGGGAACACCCGCGAGGATCGCCCCCGTCCCTGACGGCGACACCCTGGCCGGTGAACGAGTCGAGGTCCGGTCGCACCGTGCTCACACCCGCTGTCCGACCATTCTCAACCGAACAAATCTCAACGTGATGCAAGTCGCGGGCCAATCCCTAAAGTGCCTGACGGGACCGGAGTTCCGCCCGATCAACCGGCACCCCTTGACCGGGTCGGATCGGTCGCGACGGCCGCACTGATTCCGCCGCCTTGCTCGCCTTGTCATTTTTTCAACCGCGGCCGACGAGGAAATGACAATCCCGCCCCAGGGCAACCCATCCACGTCCACGGACATCCACACAACCCGACCCAACCGACACGCGGGCCAACTCCGCTTGCCGGATCCGCCCGGGGCTGTCACCATGTCCACGCCCGTCGGCGCCGCCAATCGGAGCCGCGCCCGGACTTCGACACGTCCCAGGAGCTTGACCGAGGATGGCGGAGAACGACTACCGGATCGAGATGATCGAGTCCGCCCCGTTCCAGGAACTCACGTACGTCCTCTGGCGCAAGGGGCAGCCCGAGGCGATCGTCGTCGACCCCGGCTTCGACGTCCCCTCGATCCTCCACCTGCTCCGGATGCAGAACCTCCAGCTGGCCGCCATCCTCAACACACACGGCCACGCCGACCACATCGCCGGCAACGCCGACCTCAAGCGGGCGTTCCCTGACGCGCCCCTGCTCATCGGCGTCAACGAGGCCCACCTGCTCTCCGACCCGATGGCGAACCTCTCCGGCCAGTTCGGCGTGGGCTTCACCAGCCCGGCGGCCGACCGGCTGCTCTCCGACGGCGAGTTCCTCGACGTCGCCGGTTTCCGGTTCGAGGTCCGCGAAATCCCCGGCCACAGCCCCGGCTCGGTCGTCTTCATCGCCCACGACTACGACCCGCCATTCGTCCTCGGCGGCGACGTCCTCTTCAACGGCAGCGTCGGCCGCACCGACTTCCCCGGCGGTTCCGGCCGCAAGCTCCTCACCGGCATCCGCGAGAAACTCTTCAAACTTCCCGATGCCACCCTCGTCTTCCCCGGCCACGGCCCCATGACCACCATCGGCGCGGAAAAATCCAGCAATCCTTATCTCTCGTAGCCTCCGGGACCGGGTCTCCCCGCGCTGGGCGCGGGGCTCCAGACTGTACACAGACCCCGTCCCAACCACCATCGAAGGGAACCATCAATCCGGGCCTCCAGACCCGTAGATCAAGATTGACTAACGGGTCTGGAGACCCGATTTGTTGTACCTCACGACGACACCGGGGGCGGGGTCTGGAGACCCGCGCCCAGAGCTTCACTCGTTCATGCGAGGGGTCTTCAATGACCTACCGCCGCGCCCGGACGACCCTGTCCACCCGGATCGGCTGGAATCCGATCGCATCGGCCGCGACGCAGTGATACCGGACGCCGCCGTGCTCCCCCTGCGCGGCGGTCGACCACTGCCCTTGCGTGTGCACGTGCCCATAAATACACGCCGTCACGCCCCATTCGGCGAAGAGGTCCGCCGCCGGCCCCGGCCTGCCCCGCTGGTCGAACGGCGGGTAGTGCCAGAGCACATAGATTGGCTCCTCGGCCGATCGCATCCCGGACGCCTGCCGGATCGCCGCGTCCACGGAATCCAGCTCGCGTTCGAGCCGGTCCAGATCGCGATCGGTCACGCCCGGGTCGTCCTCCCGGACGGCCTGCGCCCCCAGGCTCCCGCAGACGATGACGCCATGTGTGGCCACCGCGTCTCCGCCGACCACAAGTTGACCTCGCCTCAGCATCGGGCGGATCGCCTCCGCGCGGTTGAACCAGGTGTCGTGGTTCCCCGCCGCCAGGACCTTCGTCCCTGGCAGGTTCTCCAGCCAGTTGAGGTCGGGCTGGAGTTCCCGGTGATTCCGCGCCATCGAGATGTCGCCGGGGATCAGGACGAGGTCGTCGGGCGACACCACGCGACGCCAGTTCGTGGCGACGCTGGCGACGTGGGCCTTCCAGCGCGCGGCGTAGCTGTCGCGAACGTCAGGCCGGGCGTGCGACAGGTGGAGGTCGGCGATCCCCCAGATCCGAGGGCCCCCGGCGTTCTCGTCCATCGACGGGCTCCCCACGCTCACAACGCATCCAGATGCGGCGGCCCGGGGAACCGCGAACGCACGCCGCCGATCCAGAAGGCCGTCAGGACGAGCGTGAAGCCGCCGAGGATCCAGAGCGCCTTCTCGTTGGGCGGCTGGACGCTGATGACAAGCAACGCCAGACATCCGCACGCCCCGAGGAACGCCAGCGGCCGGTACCAGGCGCCCAGGGTCCAGGGGCCCATCCTCTTCCAGGACCGCTTGTAGGCCCACGCGCCGAGGCCGGTGGGGATGATGTAGGAGATGTAGAGGAAGATCGTGCAGACGGCCGTGATCGTCTCGTAAACCGGCGTGTAGAGCGTGAACACGATGGCTGCGAACGAGACGGCCCAGATCGCGTGCGCGGGGGTCCGTGTGTGCAGATTCACCTCCTTGAGCCAGCCCGAGGCCGGCAGCCCGCCGTCGCGGGCGAAGGCGTAGGCCATCCGCGAGGCCGATGTGACCGTGGCCAGCCCGCAGGCATATTGCGCCGCGACGATCCCGACATATAAAATCCTAGTCAATCCCTGAGGCAAGACAGATTCGATGATCCAGGTGACCGCCGCGTCCCCTTTCGCCGCCGCCTCGGGGATCGAGGGCGCGGCCAGGACGATCGCCGCGAGCATGATCGTGCCGGCGACGCCCGAGACGGCCACCGATCGCACGATCCCGCGCGGCACGCTCAACGGGGCGGAGAGCGTCTCCTCCGACGCGTGCGCCGACGCATCGAAACCCGTGATGGTGTACGCCGGCAGCAGGAACCCCAGCGCGAACAGCCAGACGAGGCTCTCCGACCTCGGCCACACGTTCGCCCCGGCCTCGCCGCTGAAGTTATCGAATCGTATCCACCGCGAGATATCATGCGAGGGCGAATACCACAGCAGCCCGATCGTCAGCGCGGCGGCCACGACGACGATCAGGTATCCGCTGATGTCGGTGATCCACGTCGTCGCCCGGATGCCCGCGTGATTGAACGCCGCCTGGCTCGCGGTGATGAGCACGACCAGCCCGAGCTGCACCAGGAACGCCGTCTCCGCCGACGCGCCCGAGCGGTCGTACCCCAGCCAGGGCCCGAGCGTCTGCAACGCGAACCGGCATGTGCCGACGTTGATCGCCGCCAGGACCGTCACCAGCCCCGCGAGGTTGAACCAGGCGGTGAACCAGCCGCAGCCCCGGCCGCCGAGGATCGACGACCAGTGATAGAGGCCCCCCGCCGTCGGGAAGGCCGACGCCACCTGCCCCATCGTCATCGCCACGATCAGCGAGAAGAGTGCCACGAGCGGCCACCCCAACGTCACGCTCGCGGCCCCCGCGCCCGAGAGGGCCAGGTGGAACGAGGTGATCCCGCCCGAAAGGATGCAGATGACAGAGAGTGAGATCGCGTAGTTGGAAAACGTCCCGAGCCGGCGTCGGAGCTCCTGCGCGTATCCCAGCTTCTTCAGGGACTGCACGTCCTCGGAGAGTTGCCGGGCCTCGTCCTCGTGCGGGTGGTGGGCTGGCTCATGGCTCATGCGTCGGGTCCGCCGGTGGTCGGGGGCAGGTTGGGTCGCTCGCGCGGCGGGAGAGGATCGCCGAGTTCTTTCATGTCGGGTTCCTTGACAGAGACCCCGCTCTCCTCGCGGGACAGGAGCCGGCCGAGGTACGCCAGGATCCGAGGTGCGGCCTGATCCGGGGGCACGCCCCGGGCGTGGATGTTCGAGATCAGGTTCCGCCTGGCGTCGGTGTCGCCCGCTCTCGGCCTGAACGCCATGTAGGCCGACAGGCTCTCGGCCGTCGCAAGCCCGGGACGCTCACCGATCAAGAGGAGAACAAGCCTGGGGTCGAGCAAATCTCCCAGATCATTCATCACCCCGACCCGGCAGTGCCGTATGAACACCGGCCGCCCGAGCGTCCACCCCAGCCGCATCGCCCCGCGCTCGATTCTCGGCAGCAGGTCGGGCACCTGCGCCACGACCGCCGTCGCCGACAGCCCGTCGCCGATCGCGATCTGGAGATCGATCCCCCGGGGGCACGTCCCGACGATCTTCGCCTTCGACTCGTCGTCGAGCTTGCGGCCGAGGTCGGGTGCGCGGAGATAGGTCGCCTTGTCGGGGGCCATGGTCTGGGCTTCGACCAGCCCGCGCGAGTAGACGAACTCCGCCCCCAGGTCGCGCCTCGGGTCGATGTCGGCCTGCACCGCGTCGCGAGCGAACGCATGATCGAGGCGTAATCGCATCTGGGTGCGTGTGTCGTACGACTCGCCGGCCCGGCCGACGAACAGCCGCGCGGGGGTCATCCGACCGGCGATCTCGGCGAGGTCCGGCAGGTCGGGCTTCGACGGCTCAGGAAGGGATTCGTCGCCCGGGGTCATGAGCCGGCCCCGATCGATTCGACCCAGTCGATCATCGCCCGGTCGAACGTCAGCGCCCGCCTCCCTTGCCCCTCGGTCATCGATCGGAACCAGGCGTCGAACTCGGGCGCGGGCCTGAGCCCCAGCAACTTCCTGACGCCGGCGGCGTCATGATAGCTCGTCGATTGATAGTTGAGCATCACATCATCCGCGCATGGCACGCCCATCACGTAGTTGCAACCAGCCGCGGCGAGCAGCAGCAGGAGGTTGTCGGCCGAGTTCTGGTCGGCCTCGGCGTGGTTCGTGTAGCAGACGTCGCAGCCCATCGGCAGGCCCAGGAGTTTCCCCATGAAATGATCTTCAAGCCCCGCGCGGGTGATCTGTCGCTCATCGAAGAGGTATTCCGGCCCGATGAACCCGACCACCGTGTTCACCAGGAACGGGTCGAACACCCGGGCCACGCCGTAGGCCCGCGCCTCGAGCGTTTGCTGGTCCACGCCGAAGCTCGCCCCGGCCGACAGCGCACTCCCCTGCCCGGTCTCGAAGTAATAGAAATTGTCCCCCACGAACGGGATCCCGCGCGCCCTGTGGTGCTCGGCCACGAGTTCCTTGCCCTCGCGGAGCAGTTCGAGCGTCACGCCGAAGCTCTCGTTCGCCGCCTGGGTGCCCGAGATCGACTGGAAGAGCAAATCAACAGGGGCCCCGTGCGACATCGCCTCAAGCTGCGTGGTGATATGTCCGAGGCAGCATGCCTGGGTCGGGATCTGATAGTGCTCGATGAGCCGGTCGAGCGTCCGCAGGATCGCCCCGACGGCCTCCACCGACTCCGTGGCCGGATTCACGCCGATCACCGCATCGCCGCAGCCGAACGCCAACGCATCGAGCGCCGACAGCAGGATCCCGCCCGGATCGTCGGCCGGATGGTTCGGCTGGGCCCGCACGGCGAACACGCCTCGCTCGCCGACGGTGTTGCGGCAGCGGGTCACGACCCGGATCTTGCCCGCGATCAGGATCAGGTCCTTGTTGCCGCAGAGCTTGGCCACGGCCGAGGCGACATCCGGCGGGATCGCCTTGTGGAGCCCGCGCAGGGTCGCCTCGTCGGCGTCGTCCGAGAGCAGGAAGTCGCGGAACTCGCCGACGGTCCACGAGCGGATCCGAGAGAACCTCGGGTGATCGAGCGAATCCACGATCAGCCGGCCGACGTCATCGGTGTCGGGGTCGATGGGGGGCTGGTCGAGCAAGGTCCCGAGGGGCACGTCGGCCAGGGCGATCTTGGCGGCGACTCGCTCGCGTTCGGAGCCCGCCGCGACCCCGGCGAGGCGGTCGCCGGACTTCTCCTCGCTGGCCTTCGCGAGCAGCTCGCGTGTGCCCGGGAAGACGAACCGCTCCGACCGCACGACGGCGGAAAACGCCATGATCCGCCACTCCGCTCCGCGTCCCGGCCCCTGGATCTTCACCTGCCTGGATCGTACCTTCACGATCCGTCGCTGGCCAGCCTTTCGGCCGGGAGTCCCGGCGAATTGACACCCCCGGTCGACCGGGCCACACCGGCCGGTTACACTGAGAGGCGACACGGACGAGACCGTTCCCGACGAGCCGGACGCCCCATGCCAAGCCCGACCACACCACCGAACGCCCTGCCGACGGCCCAGATCGGCGGCGTCACGCTGCACCTCAGCTCGCCCGACACCAGCGAGCAGACCTGGATCGGCCAGGACGGGATCCTCCGGCAGTTGCTCGCCTGCTGGCTCGTCGTGGACAAGGCCGACCGCCCGCTCTCGCCGCGCCTCATTGGGCCGCCCGGCATCGGCAAGACGACCCTCGCCATGGCGGCGGCGAAGCTCCGCAAGCAGCCGCTCTACATCAACCAGTGCACGGCCGACACCCGGCCGGAGGATCTGCTCGTCACCCCCGTCCTGGCCGAGTCGGGCAAGATCGCCTATCACGCCTCGCCGCTGGTCACCGCGATGATCCAGGGGGGCGTCTGCGTGCTGGACGAGGGCAACCGGATGAACGAGAAGTCGTGGGCCAGCCTCGCCCCGCTGCTCGACCACCGCCGCTACGTCGAGAGCGTCGTCGCCGGGATCACGATCCAGGCCCACCCCGACTTCCGCGCCTGCGTCACCATGAACGAGGACGAGTCGACCTACGAGGTGCCCGACTACATCCTCTCGCGGCTCCAGCCGACCCTCACCATTGGCTTCCCCGCGCGCGACGACGAGATGGCCATCCTCAAATATCATCTCCCGTTCGCCGAGGCCGACCTGCTGTCGCTGACTGTCGACTTCCTCCAGCAGGCCCACGGCCTCCGTCTGGATTACTCGCCCCGCGACGGCATCAACATGCTCCGATTCGCCTTGAAGCGGATGGCGCAGGACCCCACGCACCCGCTCGGCCGCGACGAGGCCTGGCAGGAGGCTCTGTTCTGCGTCCTCGGCGAGGAGGCGGCCGACCTGGAGACGCTGGCCCGCCGCAAACGCCGGGCGATGGGGGGGCAGCACGCCCCGATGGGACTGGGCGACCTGTTCTTCAACCCCGGCGACCCGCTCCACCCGGACGCGGACGACGACGATGAGGATCTGGACGAGGACGACCTGTGAGCCAGGGTCCCGCGCCCCGACCCAACGCCGACGACTTCCTCGCCATCGGCCCGAGGATCCGGGTCCTCCCGATCATCCACGGCTCGGGGGACTTCGCGATCCGCGTGCGCGAGGAGTTGCTGGCGCGTCCGTATGATTGCCTGGCCGTCCCCCTGCCGCCGTCGTTCCAGGACGACGTCGAGGCCGCCGTCGAGCGGCTCCCGGCCATCTCGGTCGTCTGCCAGCTCGACGTCGAGGACGACGAGTCGGGCTCGGAGGACGGATTCAGCTACGTCCCCGTCGACCCTTGCCAGGGTGTCATCGCCGGCATCCGCACGGCCATCGGCGAGCGGATCCACCGCGAGTTCATCGACCTCGAAACGCCCAGTTTCGCCGGCAAGACCGCGACGTTCCCCGACCCCTACGCGCTCAAACGCACGCGGCCCGAGGCGTTCGCCGCCGCGATGCTCACCGCGATCCCCCGGCCCGACGAGGGGCAGCACACCGACCGCCTCCTGTGGATGGCCGCGCGGCTCCGCGCGCTGGAATCGAAATACAAGTCGATCCTGTTCGTCTGCTCGCTCCTCGACTGGCCCTGGATCCGCGACGCCTACACGAGGCAGGTCCCCCCGCCCGAGACGCAGACGTTCTTCGCACCGATCCAGACCTACCGCGTCGAGACCGAGACGCTCGTGTTCCTCCTCGGCGAGCTGCCGTTCCTCACCGCGCTCTACGAGCGCGGGCGGATCGAACTCACCGACGACGACAACCTCTCCGTCGATGGGATCAAGGAACTCGTCCTGGAGGCGAGGAGCCGCTTGAAGGCGAAGCGCCCGAAGATCGCCGCGCGGGTGACGCCGCAACTGCTCTCGGTCTTCTTCCGCTACGTCCGGAACCTCGCCCTGATCGACAACCGCCTCACGGCCGACCTCTACAGCCTGATCGTCGCGGCCAAGCAGACGGCCGGCGACGATTTCGCGCTTGCCATCGCCGAGACGGCCCGCGAGTATGGATATGCTCACCCCGAGGGGTACGACGCCGAGTACGACCCGAACGACCCCCTGCGGATGAGCGTGGACCGGGCCGACGTGCCGGGGTGGGGGCCGTCGAAGATGGTCAGCCGCCTGCCGGGGCAGTCGATCGCCTGGCGGTCCTGCGAGCTGAGGCCCCAGCCGCCCGAGCCCGACAAGAAGCGCTGGAAGCAGCAGTGGAACCCCTACGGGATGTGCTCCTGGCCCCCCGAGGACGACCGCATCGAGAGCTTCCACCGCCACGTCCGCGACCAGGCCAAGGCGATCATCGGCGCCGACCTCGCCCGCGTCGAGAAGTTCACGTCGAGCGTCATGGACGGCATCGACATCCGCGAGACCCTCCGCAACTGGCACACGGGCGACCTCTACGTGAAGGTCATGCCGCCGAGCCGCGGGACCATCGAGGTCGTCGTCTTCCTGTTCGACGTCCCGGCGGATCCCGACATCTACACGCATCGGGTGACCTGGTACGCCGAGCACGACGAGGAGTCGACCCTGTCGTTCTTCGCCACCGACCCGTTCCAGAACATGATCGGCCCGGGCATCGCGCAGGCCGATTACGGCGGGGCCCTGTTCATCTACCCCCCCCGGCCGATCCTCGACATCTGGGATGACCCCCGGCTCAAATTCACCCAGACCCTCGAAGAGCGCCTGCTCGCCGGGGCATTCCTCCACAGCAAGGAGCGGCACGTCGCGGTCGTCAGCCCCAAGCCGCCGACGGCCTCGTGGCGGCGCCTGGCGCGGCGGTTCGGGCGCAAGATCGTCCACCTGCCGCTGCACCGGTTCGGCGGCCAGCTCATCGAGCAACTCCGGCGGTTCCACGTCCTCAACGGCAAGACCGTCCGCTCCTACGCCGCCGACT
This sequence comes from Isosphaeraceae bacterium, assembly GCA_965279195.1. Classification (GTDB taxonomy): domain Bacteria; phylum Planctomycetota; class Planctomycetia; order Isosphaerales; family Isosphaeraceae; genus CBDIHP01. The sequence continues at coordinate 29,443 of CBDIHP010000046.1, read as the reverse complement.
TCATCCGCGACGCCTGAACATCGCACGGGAGATGGGTTTCATGTGGATGTCCCTCGCGTTCGCGGCGCTCACGCTCGGGCAGGATGCCAAGCCGTCCTCCGACACCGTCATGTTCGAGGCCCCCAAGTACGGCGTCGCCGCGCGGATCCCCGCCGGTTGGACCATCGCCGAGCGCGAGCAGGAAGACCGGGTGTTCGTCGCCCTCATCCCGCAGTCGGACCCGGAGCGCCCCGGGGTCGCCGCCTGCGAACTCGGCCTGGCGCCCCAGACCCTCGACGAGTACCGGACCCGGATCGAAGCGAACGCGAAGCAAGGGCGACGCCCCGGCGGCAAGCTCGTGCGGAACGAGGTCACCAGGACCGCGAAGGGCGAGCGTCTGGAGACGCACTGGGAGTTCCGGCCCCGCAGCGGAGGCGTCTGGAAGGAGCGTTCCGTCCGGATGGTCGCGAACCGACAGATGTATACGCTGACCCTGAACGTCGATGAACCGACGTACGCCAAGGTCGGCGCCCTGTTCGACGCCCTGCTCGACTCGCTGACGCTCAAGTCGCCCGACAGCGGCGCGGATCGCGTCGGCAAGGACGGCAACCGCTGGCTTCAGCGCGAGTTCCGGTTCGCCATCGACCTGCCCGAGCAGTGGAGTCCCGTCCTCGCCCCGTCGGAGGTCGCGCTGCTGTTCGCCAACGGCCCGGCGTCCGGGATCTGGTCGGACAATTTGCTCGTCCTGGCCGAGCCGCATCGCAAGCTCGACCTCAAGGAGCTGGAAGCCGACCTGCCCGAGCAGCTCCGCGCGGCCGAGCCGAACTGCGAGGTCCTGTCGTGCAAGGTCGTGCCTCAGGGAAAAGGCCAGGCGCTCGAAACCGTGGTCCGGACCCAGCGGGGGCCGTTCTCGATGACGATCCTGGAGCGCCGGTTCGCGGCCGACCGGCTGGATTTCGAGGTGAAGTACACCGTCGAGAGCAAGCGGTTCGACGCCCTGGCCCCGACGTTGCGGAAGTCGCTCGACGGGTTCCAGGAGCTGCCGTCGTCGGCCCCGATCAAGAAGGGGACGGGAAAGTCGGCCTGACGGGCCTGCGCCCTGGCCTCGGGGCGGGTCCGGTCCCTACAATTCGGCGACCCGTCCGCCTCCACCTCGAAGAGAACGACCGAGGAGCCCGCCGGCCCGGCCAGGATGCGCCGGGCCCCGGCCGGATGCCGAACTCGCGAACACCATGGCAGGACCCGCCGTCGACGATCCCCTCGCACGCCTCTGCGGGCCGGTGAGGGACTGGTTCCGCGACCGCTTCCCCGGCGGCCCGACGCCCGCCCAGCGCCTGGCGTGGCCGGCCATCGCCGGGGACCGCCACGCTTTGCTCGTCTCCCCCACCGGCACCGGCAAGACGCTCGCCGCGTTCCTGGCGATCCTCGACCGCCTGTTCCGGGAATACCTCGACGCGGGCAAGGTCGAACCCGGGCTGCGCTGCGTGTACCTGTCGCCGCTCCGGAGCCTGGGCTACGACATCGAGCGGAACCTCACGACGCCGCTGGCCGAGATCGCCCGGCGGATGGGCCTGGAGGAGAGCCCGGTCACCATCGGCGTCCGCACCGGAGACACCTCCGCCTGGCATCGCAAGAAGCTCAAGGATTCGCCCCCGCACCTGCTCATCACCACCCCCGAGAGCCTCTCCTTGTTACTGAGTCAGGCCGACTGGGGTCCGCGCTGGAAGCGGGTCGGCCACCTGATCGTGGATGAGATCCACTCGCTCGCCCCGACCAAGCGAGGGGCCGACCTGATGGTCTCGCTCGAACGCCTGGCCTCGCAGTGCGCGAGCGACCCCTGCCGCGTCGGCTTGTCGGCCACCTGCCGGCCGGCGGAGACGGTCGCGCAATTCCTGGTCGGGCCGACGCGATCCTGCGATACCCTGGAAGCGAGCCCGCCCGAGGGGGCCCGGCCGACGTCGATCGAGGTCGAAACGCTGATCCAGCCGGACGAGGGGCCGCACCGTGGGCTGTCGTACCGGCGGCTGCTCAAGCGTCTGGAGGCGGTCACGAAGGAGAACCGGACGACGGTGATCTTCGCCAACACCCGGGCCTTCACCGAGAAGATCACCCACGACCTCCGCCAGGGGGACTCCGCCCTCGCCGACGCCGTCGCCGCGCACCACTCGGCGCTCGACGCCGACCGCCGCAGGCAGGTCGAGTCGGACCTGAAGGAAGGAAAGCTGCGGGCCGTCGTCACCAGCACCAGCCTGGAACTCGGCGTCGACATCGGCCAGGCCGATCTCTCCGTCCTCGTCGGGCTGCCGGGCAGCGTCAGCCGTTGCCTCCAGCGTGTGGGGCGGGCGGGGCACTCCGTCGGGGCCCAGACCCGGGGCCTCCTGCTCGCGGCGACCCACGGCGAACTCGTCGGCGCGGCGGTGACCGCGAAGGCGTCCGTCGAAGGGCGGGTCGAGCCGATCCGGCCCATCAAGGCCCCCCTCGACGTGCTCTGCCAGCAACTCATCGGCATGGCGGCGGCGGGGGAGTGCTCGGTCGACGCCAGCTTCGAGCGGATCCGCAAGGCTAGCCCGTTCCGGGATCTGGAGCGGGCGGATTACGACGCCTGCCTGAACTTCCTCGCCGGCACGCTTGCCTCGCCTGCCGGGGCGTTCGAGCCCGAGCCCGGCGCCGCGCCGAAGTGGACGGCCCCGCGCATCTGGATGCACCAGGGTCTATTCGGCATCCGGTCGGCCCGGGTCAGCCGCTGGTTCCGGTCGAATGTCGGCACGATCACCTCGGAGGAGTCGGCGAAGGTCCTGGTCGACGGCAAGCCGCTGGGGACCCTCGAAGGGGCGTACGCCGAGCGTCTGCAGGCGGGCGATACGTTCGTGCTCGACGGCCGGACCCTGGAGTTCCGCCGGCTCGAAGGCCTTACTGTCCACGCCAGGCCGGCGAGCGGCGAGCCGAACCTCCCGCGCTGGAGCAGCGACCGCCAGGGGCTCTCGAACGAACTCGCCCGCGAGGTCTACCACTTCCGTCGCGAGTGCGCCGACCGCCTTGCCGACGGCCCGCAGGCGCTCCGGGCCTGGCTGGTGGAGACCTACGACCTCGGGACCGATGAGTCGGCGGTCGTCGGCGACCTGATCGCCTGGCAGGAGCGGCTGAGCGAGGTCCCCGGGCACGGCCAGTTCCTGGTCGAGGAGACCCCCGGCGACCCGGAGCGGGGCGAGGGATACCGATACAGCTTCCACGCCCCCCTCGGCCGGGCGGGCTGCGAGGCGATGGGCCGCGCCACCGCCGCGAGGGTCGGCAAGCAGATGACCCGGGACCTGCAGCTCGGCGTCGCCGACCTCGGCTGGTGCCTCACCCTCCCCGAAGGTTACCGCCTGAAGGCCGACGACCTGTCCATCCTGATGAATTGCGAGGGTCTGGAAGACGATATCCTCGTCGGACTGGATCGGGGGGATCTGCTCGCGAGGCGTTTCCGCCACGTCGCGGCCACCGGCTTGATGGTTTTGCGAAACCCCGAAGGTGGGCGGACGCGGGTCGGCGGCCTGCTCTGGGTCAGCCGGCGGCTCTATCCGCTGGTGAAGGCGGCCTGCCCGTCGCACCCATTATTAAAGGAGACGCGGCGCGAGGTGCTCCACGACCTCCTCGATACCCGCTCGGCGCTCGACTGGCTCGCGACCCGACCGGTCCCCCGATTCCGCCCCCTGAACGCGGCGTCGCCGTTCGCGATGGCGTGGATCGACCCGGCGGCGACGGAGTCGGTGCAGTTCGAGTCGGCCGCCGAGGCGCTCAAGCGGCTGCACCGGCGGCTGGTGCAGCCATGATGATCGAGGCGGTCGACGGCTGGTGGTTGACGCCGGAATGCGCGGCGGTGCACCGGGAAGCGAAGGTCGCGGTCGTGGCCGACGTGCACCTCGGTTACGAGTGGTCGCGCGGGGCGGGTGGCGACTGCATCCCCGCACACTCGCTCGGGGAGACCCTGGCGAGGCTTGGAAGGCTGCTGGCGCGGGCGGAGATCCGGGAACTGGTTGTGGCGGGCGACCTTGTGGAATCCCGGGGCCCTTGTCCCCGGACCGATCGCGACGTGGCGTCGCTGCGGTCGTGGCTGATGGTCCGGGGGGTGGCCCTGGTCGCGGTGCGGGGAAATCACGACCCCGCTCGGCTGGGCGCGCTGGTGTCCTACCAGGTGTCCGGGTGGACGGTGGAGCACGGCGACCGGCCCGGGGCGCGATCGGGGAAGCGGCTGAGCGGGCACCTGCACCCGGCGATCCGGTTCGAGTCGCACAGCTTTCCTTGCTTCCTCGTGGGGCCCGACCGCATTATTTTGCCCGCCTTCTCAATGAATGCAGGCGGAGTCGAGGTCGGCGGCCTGGACGTCGACAGGGCCCTGCGATGCATCGCGTGTGCCGAGACGAGTCTGTATGAATTCGGACCCGTTTCGCATGTGCTGGCCCGTTCGGGATCCAGGGATCTTGGGGCGATTGGTGCGTCGAGGGGCGGCCGTCGTCGGCGTTGATCGGGGACGCGGCGGCGCGCCGGCGGGGGCGTGGCGTTGCGGGGCCGTCGCCGAAGAGCATGCCAGGTTAGACTTTAGAGAGGACGTCCGGGTTGCGCCCGGTGCGTCGCGCTGCTGCACACATGCAGACGTGCCTTGGATCGGTTGCGGGGAGGCGAATCGAAGATTTTGAACTTTTTGTGCACCTTGTATCCTTGACGGGGCACCTGGCGGACCGTACTTTGTGTCTAGGAATCGGGAACCTCCCCCATCACTTCATCCCGATTCCGACTAGGCTGTCCAAGCTGTCTCGTTCCGAACGGTCCGACCGGCCGTACCTGCTCCAAAACCAACTGTCTCAATCTCTCCGTCATCTTCCAGGACCGGGCTGCGCGTTTCATTCCGATCGTGCTCGATGATCGCGCATGCCCTGCCGTCGCGGGCGGTGAATTGGTTGGCGGACGAAGGTTCGATCGCTTGGCCGGCTAATCGGGGGAGACGACCCGGGGGGTCCGCTCCGGGTGTCGCTTCGCATCACGTCCAACGTCTGGAGAGTTTGCCCATGTCCAAGTCTCGTCGCGGTTTCACGCTGATTGAGCTGCTGGTGGTCATCGCCATCATCGCGGTCCTGATCGCCCTCCTCCTCCCCGCTGTGCAGTCGGCCCGCGAGGCGGCCCGTCGCGCCCAGTGCGTCAACAACATGAAGCAGCTGGGCCTCGCGCTCCACAACTACCACGACCAGAGCGGCGCCTTCCCGCCCGGCGGCATCGCCGACGAGTCGAAGGGCAGCATCTGGGGCGGTGCCGGCTCGAACAATCTGCTGTCGTGGCGCGTGATGATCCTGCCGCAGATCGAAGGCAGCACGCTGTACAACGCCATCAACTTCATGAACCCGACCTACGGCAGCGGCGTCGACTCGGGCGCCATGTACACCGCGTGGGTCACCGTCGGCAACGTGTGGCTCTGCCCCTCGGACGGCACCCGCGACCAGCGCGGCCTGGGCCTCCGCAACAACAGCACCATCGACGGCAACTGGCCGAATGGTAGCGGCCCGACCGTCCCGGCCGGATTCCCCGGCGCCGGCGGCCTGCCCCCCATCCCGGTCTCGAACTACGCCGGCAGCTTCGGCGACAACTACTGCATCGGTGCGCTGACCGGCACCGGCGGCCCGTGGGAAACCCCCACCTCGGCCACCTACCCCGGCCCGCTCCCCGGCAACGCCGTCCGCATCGGCTGGGCCGGCTTCTGGGGCACCGACTTCAACGTCGGCATCTCCGCCCACGGCGGCGGCCAGCTCCGCGGCATGTTCGCCTACCGCACCCAGGGCGTCGGCCCCGTCGGTATCGCCAGCATGACCGACGGCACCAGCAACACCCTGCTCGTCGGCGAGACCCTGCCCGCCCAGGTCGCCGACAGCAACTTCTGGCACCACAACGGTTGCACCCTCGGCACCACCGTCCCCATCAACTGGAACACCAGCCAGGCCCCGTCGATCACCTTCGGTGACTCGAACTGGAACTCGCGGTACAGCTACGCCAGCAAGGGGGCCAAGAGCTTCCACGCCGGCGGCGTGAACTTCCTGATGGGCGACGGCTCCGTCCGCTTCATGAAGAGCTCGATCAGCCTCCCGACCTACTGCGCCCTCGGCAGCCGGAACGGCGGCGAAGTCGTCTCCGCCGACTCCTACTAATCCCCACCAAGCGGGGAGGTCGCGGCCCCGGCCGTCGGCCTCCCCCCGGAGGAGTCCCCTCGGAGACTCCTCCGCCCGCCGGGCATCGTCTCCACGAGGCCCGTCCCGCGCTCCCGGGACACGATCGGCCGGGAGCGTCACCTGCTCGCCGCGACTCGCGGCGGGTCGCCCCCCTCGACGAAATCACGGACCGACCGGGGGGTCGGCCGATCCGACCATCATCGTATCGAAGCCAAACGCGGTCGCACGACGGGCCCGCGATCCGTTCGCACCCGCGGCGCCAAACCGCATCCGTCCAACGCCACCGGATCCCAGAGGTCACATCCCGATGAATTTCCCCACGCCGCGTCGCCGGACGCTCACGGCCCTGGCTTCCATGTCGCTCTCGTTCGTCGCGCTCCTGGCGATCGGCTGCGGCGACGACTCGGGCCTCGCGACGCGCTACAAGGTCACCGGCACGGTCAAGTACAAGGGTGCCCCCGTCGAGAAGGGGACCGTCACCTTCGCCCCCGAGGACGCCGCCAACGGCCGCTCGGCGACCAGCACCATCACCAACGGCTCCTATAGCCTGACCACCCACGCCAACAACGACGGCGCCCTCCCCGGCAAGTACAAGGTCACCGTCAGCTCCCGCGAAGTCGACCTCACCAAGGCCCAGGCCAACAACAAGGCCGGCGGCTCGATGCGCCAGGACGACATCGCCAAGGCCTACAAAGAGGCCAAGAAGCTGACCCCGGCCAAGTACGAGATCCCCGAGACCTCCGGCCTCTCCTACGAGGTCAAGGCCAGCTCCAACGTCTACGACATCGACCTCCAGGACTGAGCCCTCGGGCCGGATCGTACGTTCCCGTCCAACATCGCGGCGTGGTCGGCCTGTGGCCCGGCCTCGCCGTGTTTTATTTCCCTCTCGCCCCAAACGTCAGAGCCCGAACAAGTTCCGGCCCGGGGCGGTTCGCCTGTTGCCTTTTGCTCTTCCCACGCCTCATAATATTCCGTTACCGACTCGCTCGGGGTGACACACCCCGGCCGGGCCCCCGATCCTTCACCGGAGCGCAATCCTCGGACATGGCGGAAGCGACGATCACCCTCAACGGGCATAATGAGGAGCTGGCCGTCTTCGGGAGCCGGGACCAGTATCTCCGCCAGGTCCGCGACGCCTTCGGGGTCAAAGTGCTCGCCAGGCACGGCGAGGTCCGGGTCGATGGCGAGGCCGACCGCGTCGACCAGGCGAAGAAAGTCTTCGAAGAGCTCCGCGACCGCTTCCGCAAGCAGGTCCCCTTCACCTCGGGCGACGTCGCCGACCTGGTGGAGAACGTCCTCCACCCCGCCAGCGGCCCCAAATCGGACCAGGTCGAGATCCGCGAGGGGAACCGGCTGGTCCGTCCGAAGACCGACGGCCAGGCCCGCTACCTCAAGTCCCTGCGCGACAATCCGCTCGTCTTCTGCATCGGGCCGGCGGGAACGGGCAAGACGTATCTGGCCGTGGCCAACGCCGTTGCGCTCCTGCGTCGGGGCCAGATCAAGAAGATCGTCCTGGTGCGGCCGGCGGTCGAGGCGGGCGAGCACCTGGGATTCCTCCCCGGCGACCTGGAGGCGAAGATCAACCCGTATCTCCGCCCCCTGCTCGACGCCCTCCACGACCTGATGGACTACGACCAGATCCGCCGCTACATGGGCAACGACCTCATCGAGATCGCGCCCCTGGCCTACATGCGCGGGCGGACCCTGAACGACGCGGTCATCATCCTCGACGAGGGGCAGAATGCGACCGTGCCCCAGATGAAGATGTTCCTGACCCGCATGGGCCAGAACGCCCGGATCGTGGTCACGGGGGACACGACCCAGGTCGACCTGCCGCCGGCCACCGTGAGCGGCCTGGCCGACGCCGTCGAGCGCCTGCGGTCGGTCCCGGGGGTGGGGGTCTCGACCCTCGACCGGGCCGACATCGTGCGACATCCGCTGGTCCAGGCGATCGTGGACGCGTACGAGACCGCCGAGCCGACCCGACGCCCGGAGCTGGCGAGTGAGGCCGCGCCCGGCGCGACGCGCTCGCCGGAGACGGCCGCCGCGCCGGAGGGCGGGACCGCCTCGGAGTGAGGCGTCCGATCCCTCCGCCCGCCGTGGCGTGCGGGGGATCGACAAGCCGGGCCGCGTTGCGTGGCGTCCCGGTGCACTCCGGCGAGGGATGGGGTTCGGCCCCGTTGACCTCGCGTGGCCGAGACCTTCCATGAGCCTTGGTAAACGCCGATCGAAGCTCTCCCGGGCCCATCTCCGCCCGACACACACGACGAACCTCCAGCAGGAACGACGCGACCGCCGCCGCGAGCAGGCGATCCGCATCGGCCTCTTCGTCGCCTCCGTCTTCGCCACCGCCGCACTCGTCCACGGATCCGGCGTCCCCTTCCCCTACCGGATCGGCCAGCGCCCCTCGCGCGATATCCGCGTCAACGTCGAGAAGTTCGCCCGCCGCAACCCCATCCGCACCAACGCCAACCGGCAGGCCGCGGCCGACGCCGTCGCCCCCGTGATGCGGAACGACCCCGAGCCGATCCGGCAGCTCGCCAAGCGGGTCGAGGACCTCATCGACGGCATCGCCAAGGCCCCGAACTTCGAAGCCCTCCCCGAGACCTTCAAGGCCGCCTGGAAGCTCACCCCGGCGCTCTTCGAGGACATCAAGGAATCGAGCGACACCCCCGAGCGCCGCGACGGCCTCAAGCTCCGGCTCGGCAAGGCGTTCGCCCCGATCATCCGCGACGGCGTGCTCGGCCCCGACACCCTCCCCCGCACCGAGGACTCCAGCTCCAACCTCTCGGTCTACCTCGCCGGCGAGGAAGCGTCGGACGCGCGCCAGGTCAAGCGCGAGCGGGTCATCCCCGAGCGGCTGTCGAACCTCCAGAGCCCGGTCGCGAAGGAGTTCGCCTCCGAGTTCACCAGCCCCACCCTGGGATCCGCGATCTTCGGGCTCGTCGCCGAGCGCCTGGCCGGCACGCCGACCCTGACGTTCGAGGAGGCCCAGACCACCAAGGACCGCGAGTCCGCCCGCGACGCCGTGCCCGACGAGTTCGACACCTTCAACAAGGGCGAACTGCTCGTCGAGCAGGACAGCGAGGTCACCGAGGAGCAGCTCATCCTGCTCCGGGCCGAGCACGACGAGGCCGTCCGGCACCTTTCCCTGGGCCTCAAGATCCAGCGCGGGGGGGCGATCTTCGTGATCGTCGCCGCCCTGTTCGCCCTCATCGGCTACTACATCCAGCGGCACGAGTTGCGGCTGTGGCGCGACAACGCCCGGGTCATGCAACTGTCGATCCTGGTCGTGCTGACGATGGGCGTCGTGCGGATGCTCGCGGGCCAGACATGGGACGCCGAGCTGATCCCGGTCGCGATCACCGCGATGATCCTGGCGATCGCGTTCAACCCCCACTTCGCCCTGGTCGTCAGCTTCGCGCTCTGCCTGCTCGCCAGCCTGGCGATGGGGAGCGGCCTGGGCCACTTCATCGTGCTGATGGGCGGCACCGCCGGGGGCGTCCTGCTCCTGAACGACGTCCGGACCCGCACCAAGCTCATCAAGGTCGGCGGGGCCCTCGCCCTGGGCTACTTCATCCTGACCTGGGCCACGGGCCTGTGGCAGAACCAGGCGTACGGCCTGATCACGACCGACAGCCTCTGGCGCGCCGGCTGGGGGCTCATGGCCGGATTCTTCCTCGGCGGCAGCCTCCCGTTCATCGAGAATGCGTTCGGCATCGTGACGGGCATCAGCCTGCTGGAGCTGGGTGACGTCACCCACCCGCTGCTCCAGGAACTGGTCCGCCGCGCGCCGGGCACGCACAACCATTCGATCACGGTCGGCACGATCGCCGAGGCCGCGGCCGAGCGGGTCGGGGCGAACGCCCTGCTCGTCCGGATCGGGGCGTACTTCCACGACATCGGCAAGATGCTCAAGCCGCACTACTTCATCGAGAACCAGGCGGGGGGCGCCAACCGCCACACCAGCCTCGCCCCGGCGATGAGCACCCTGATCATCATCGGCCACGTCAAGGACGGCGTCGACCTCGGCCACCAGCACCACCTGCCCGAGCCGATCATCGACCTGATCGAGCAGCACCACGGCACGACCCTGGTGGAATACTTCTACCACGAGGCCAATCGCCGCAACGGCCTCAACCCCGACGCCTCGGCCCTGCTGGAGAGCGCGTTCCGATACCCCGGCCCGAAGCCCCAGACCAAGGAGGCCGCGATCCTGATGATCTCGGACGCGGTTGAGAGCGCCAGCCGCACGCTCTCCGAGCCCACCTCCGCCCGGATCGAACGGCTCGTGACCGACCTCATGAACAAGCGGCTGCACGACGGCCAGTTCGACGAGTGCGGGCTCACCCTGCGCGAGATCGGCGAGATCCGCGAGAGCCTGATCAAGTCGCTCATCGGCATCTACCACGGCCGCGTCAAGTATCCCGAGCAACGGACCGCCTGATGCTTCCCCCACCGTCCCCCGACTCCGACCCCCAGCCCCCCGCCGAGCCTCCCTCCCCCCTCATCGAGGTCGAGGTCAGCGACACCCAGACCCACCTGGCGATCCCAGACGGGGCGATCGAACGCCTCGTCGCAGGCGCGTTGCGGCTCGAAGGCGTCGCCCGCGCGTCGATCTCGATCGCCGTCGTCGACGACCCGACGATCCACGAGCTCAACAACCGCCATCTCGGCCACGACTGGCCGACGGACGTGATCACGTTCCCGCTCTCCGACGAGGACGAGGAACTCTCCGGCGAGCTGATCGTCTCGGCCGAGATGGCCAAAGCCACCGCCGCCGAGGCGGGCGTCGACCCCTGGCACGAGCTGGCGCTCTACATCGTCCACGGCCTCCTGCACCTGCGAGGCTTCGACGACCTCGACCTTGAATCTTCCGCCGCGATGCGGAAGCGCGAGGATGAGGTGCTCTCCGCGCTGGGGCTCGCGAACACGTTCGCCCGCGTCGGCCAGGCCGATGCGAGGGAGGGAGTCCGATGACCGGCTGGACGCTGGCCTGGGCCGTCCTGGTGGCGGTCGTCCTGCTCACGGTGCAGGCGTTCTCGGTTCTGATCTCGCGGGCGCTCCGGACGTACTCGCGGAGCTACCTGGAGGACCTCACCGCCTCGCAGGGCCGGCCCGAGCGGGCGCAGAAGATCGCGCACATCGACGAGAAGCTCGAACGCGCGACCGACTCCCTGGCCGCGCTCGCGGGCCTGGTGCTCGCCACCCTGATCGGGGTGGTGGGCGACCGCGTCGCGCCCGGCTTCGCGGCCGGCGGCGGCGTGCTCGTGGCGCTGGCGGTCGTGGGGATCGTCCACTTCCTCGCCGGGGTGATCGGCCGGGTCTACGCCGAGACGACCCTCGACTTCCTGTATCCGACGACGCCCGCGATCCTGATCTTCGCCACGCCGTTCCTCATGGCCAGCCGCGCGGCCGAGGCCGTCGCGGGCAAGCTCTCGGGCGACGAGGACGCGCGGTCGCGCCCGGTCAGCGTCGAGGTCGAGCTGCCCCAGGACAGCGAGGACGGCGAGTCCCCCGAGACCGAGATCCCCGACTCGGCGCGCGAGGTCATGGAACAGGTCGCCGCCTTGACGCGCACCGATGTGTCCGAGTTGATGACCCCCCGATCTTCGATCACCGCCCTGCCCGCCTCGGCCACCGCGCGCCAGGCGGCGAAGGTTTTCGAGGAGACCGGCCGGAGCCGGATCCCGATGTTCGGAGCCAGCCGGGACGACATCCTCGGCATCCTCTTCGCCAAGGACCTCTTCCCGGCGATCCAGGAGTCCGGGTCGCCCGACCAGGTCGCCCCGCGCAAGCTGCTGAGGCAGGCGTACTTCGTCCCCGAGACCAAGAACGCCTGGGGCCTGCTCGCCGAGTTCCGGTCCGAGCGGACCCAGATCGCCGTGGTGCTCGACGAGTACGGCGGCGTGGCGGGCCTGGTCACGTTCGAGGACATCATCGAGGCCCTCGTCGGTCCGATCGACGACGAGCACGACGTCCCCTCTCCGGATAACCCGGTGGTGATCATCGACGACCGCCGATTCGAGGTCGACGCCTCGCTCGAACTGGAATCCCTCAACGAGCGCCTCGGCCTCAACCTCCCGACCGACGGCGACGCCGAGACCGTGGGCGGCTTCGCCTTCAACACCCTCGGCCGCCTCCCCGAACCCGGCGCCACCTTCGAGACCGACGGCGTGACGATCACCGTCCTCGAAGTCGTCGAGCACGCCATCCGTCGGATCCGCCTGGAATTGAAGTAGGGTGTGGTGGCCGCGTCCTCGCGGCCTCCGCACCGGCCGGGCCCTCGCCCCGACCGATCGCCCTCGGCGGTGCACAGCCTCGCGTCCGGTTGGTCCGCGAGGCCCCACACCCTACGACGGGATCCTCCTGCGCAACCGGCAATCCGCACCGAATTCGCGGGGCTTTCCGCCGACACGCTCCGCCTCGGCTTCTTACGTTCCGGGGAGACCCACCCGAGAACCCGAAGGCGGAGCGTCCCCATGGCCACCGAGAAGCAGATCGAAGCCAACCGTCGGAATGCGCAGAAGAGCACGGGCCCGAAGACGGCCGAGGGCAAGGCGGCATCGCGGTTCAACGCACTGAACCACGGCCTCCGTGCCGAACGGCTGGCGCTGCCGCACGAGGACCTCGACGAGGTCCAGGCGTTCGTCGACGCGATCGTGGAGGCGATCGGCCCGAGCGACGCCGTCGAGGCCGAACTCGCCTGCGAGGTCGCCACTCTCTCGTGGAAGCTCCGCCGCGCCGAGCGTTACGAGCACGCGGTCCTCTCGAAGCGGCTGCACGCCATGATCGACGATCTCGTCGTGACGGACAGCGACGAGGAGACCACCTGGAACATCGAGATCGCCGCCTTCGACGACGACGAGGCCGGCCGTCGCCGCCGGCGCTATATCCAGGGCATCAGGAACAGCCTGGCCCGCGCCCGCAAGGAGTTGCGGGCCTGGCAGGAGTCTCATCCCGAACCCCAGCCGGAAGAACCGTCCGAAATTGGCTTCGTTCGGCAGGAACCCATCTTGGAGTGCGGGAGCGAAGCCGCCGATTTGCCGGAGGCCGAATCGGACGATCCGGAACGGCTCGAACACGAGCCCGAGGTTCGTCCCTCCGTCGAGTCCCACCGCACCGAAGCGGGAGTTTCGCTGCCGCACTCCAGAGGGGACGTCCTGCAACCCGCGTAGCTGCCATTGACGCCGCGACGGGTCCGCGAAATGCTCAGCCGTGTGGGTGGGGCGTGTCAACCTGCGCGGAACGCGGAAAGGGGCCTGCTCGTGCCGTCGGTGCGGACGCTGGGGATCGTGGTCGCGAAGGTGGAGGTGTTCGAGACGAGCCTGGTCTCGACCCTGTTCACGAAGGAGCTGGGGAAGGTCTCCGGGCTGGCGAAGGGGGCGCGGCGTCACAAGTCGCCGATGGAAGGCGGCCTTGACCTGCTCCACGTTTCGGATATCGTGCTGCTCCACAAGGCGTCCGACGCCCTCGACCTGATCATCGAGGCCGCGCCGGTCGAACGGTTCGATGCGCTCCGCCAGGACATGGCGGCCCTGTTTGCCGGCTATTACGTCGCCGAGCTTCTGTCGGAATTGACCGACTTCCACGATCCCCATCCCCGACTGTTCGACGCGGCCCTGGTGACCCTCCGTCACCTGGGCGACCCGGCGCTGGGGACCCGGCGACTCTTCCGGTTCGAGTTGGCGTGCCTTCGAGAACTCGGGCTCATGCCCTCGCTGGACTTCTGCGCCCACTGCGGCGAGGCGGTCGAGGGGCGGGGGGTGTCGGAATCGGTCTGGTTCGGCCTGGCGACCGGCGGGGTGCTCTGCGCCGACTGTCGCCCGGGCCAGCCGCACGTGGCGACGCTGACCGGCCGGACGCTCGACGCGATCCGGGCCCTGTCGTCGCCGGGGTCGGACTGGCGGTCGCCCGAACTCGATGCGGCGGCCCTTGCCCCCGTGCGGGGGACCCTCGGCGCGGTGGTGAGCCACCTGCTGGGGCGTCGGCCGAGGATGTTGCCCTATCTCGGAGCCTGATGGATGGCCCTGGTCCAACCGAAATCACAGTCGCACGCCCCCGGCCGCCCCGGACCTCGACGCCGAGTCCGCGGGGGCGCCCGCGCCCTCGGGACGCTCGCGCTGGCCGTCGGCCTGACCACCACCGCGTCCGGCTGCCTGTCGGGCCCCGGCCCGGTCGCGCGCAAGCTCCTCAAGCTCGACACCCCCTACGCCGAGGGTGCGCCCGAGACCGCCCAGGGCTCCCAGGAGCGACTCCTCGCCCGCTGGCTCACCCCCGACAAGACCCCCCACGCCTCGCAATCCACCGCGCCCGGCAAGACGGCCAGCGTCGTCGCCGGGGACGATCAGCGGACCGCCAACACGGACGGCACCCGGGACAAGGCCGTCGGCCAGGCCGCCGCCGACAACGCCCCCGCCCCGAAGGACGACCCGACGTCCGAGCCCCAGCCCAAGCAGAAGGACGCCACCGCCGAGCCCGGCACCGCCAAGGGCCTCGTCCTCGGGCCCGACGGCTGGAAACTTCCGAAGGCCGCCAAGATCCCCGAGGCCGACGCCGAGATGGCCGACGCCGAGGCCCTCTACCAGCAGGGCAACTTCAGCAAGGCCGAGTCCGCCCTCACGAAGATCGCCAAGAAGCGCAAGGGCAACCAGTACGGCGAGAAGGCCCAGTACCTCATCGCCGAGTCCCTCTATCAGCGCGGCAAGCTCGTCGCCGCCCGCGACGCCTACGAGCTGCTCATCAAGGACTACCCCGGCACCCAGTACCTCGACCAGCTGGTCCGCCGCGAGTACACCATCGCCCTGACCTGGCTCGGCCAGGCCAAGCCCGCCACCGACAAGCCCGCCGGGCCCGACGGCGGCGACAAGCCGGCCGACCCAAGCAAGCCCGGCGACGACCCCTCGGTCACCCAGACCGCCGGCCTGAACGGCCCGACGGCCAATCCCATGAACACCCTCAGGCGCGACACCGCCCCGCCGCCCGAGGTCTCCGCCGCGGCCGACGTCTCCTCCGTCGGATCCCGGTTCGACGGCCGACAGCCGCTGGTCGACACCGGCTCGCACGCGGTCAAGCTGCTCGAGAACATCCGGCTCCATGACCCGCAGGGCCCGTTCGCCGACGACGCCGCAATCAAGATGGCCGACCATTACAAGTCCGTCGGCGACTACGAGCAGGCCGCCTACTACTTCGAGCAGGTCGTCACCGACCACCCCAAGAGCCCCCTGCTCCAGAAGGCCCAGCGCGAGTCGATCGAGTGCCGGCTCAAGTCCTACATCGGGCCCGAGTATGACGGCGAGAGCCTGGAAAAGGCCCGCAACATGGTCAAGCAGACCATGGTCAACTTCCCCGAGCGTCGCACCGGGGCGAGCGACGACAAGGACGAACTCTACAAGGCCCTCGACATCATCAGCGAGCAGGAGGCCGCCCGGGCCTTCAAGAAGGCCGAGTGGTTCGAGTCGGTCCGCCGGCCGACCTCGGCGGAGTACTATTATGGGCTCGTCCAGGCCCGGTGGCCCAACAGCACCTGGGCTGGCAAGGCCAAGGCGCGGGTCGGCAAGCTCGCCCTCGTCCCCAGGAAGGAAGCCCTGCCGAGCAAGATCATGAGCGCCCCGGGCAGCGGCGACCCCTACGGCTCGGCCGCCGGCGGCGGCGGGATGACCGGCATGGGCGGCGTCGGGCCCAACGGCATGAACGGCCCCTGATCCGGGGCCCCCAGGTCACCCTCCCCCCGTTCGGACAGCACGCCAGGACCAGCAGGAGTCGCGGATCCATGTCGCCTACGAACCCCTCGCCCTGCCCGACCAGCCGACGCGCCGTCCTGGCCACGCTCGCCGCCCTGGCCCTCTCCGGATGCGGATACACCCTCCGACCGCCGTTCGCCGAGAACGTCCGGACCGTCTACGTCCCCATGTTCCGGTCCACCACCTACCGGCGCGACCTGAACATGCAGCTCACCGACCTTGTCTGCAAGGAGATCGAGCGCCGCACCCCCTACAAGGTCGTCGGCAAGCCCCAGGGGGCCGACACCACCTTGCAAGGCTCGGTCGACTTCGCCGACAAGAACATCATCGTCGAGAACCCGTTCAACCTGCCGCGCCAGCTCGTCGGGACGATCATCGCCACCGTGAGCTGGACCGACAACCGCGTGGGCGACGCCCGCAAGGTCAACACCCCGGCGTCGGTCTCGGCGACGGTCAACTTCTTCCCCGAAATCGGCGAGTCCACCGAGGCCGCGTTCTACCGCGTGAACCAGGAACTCGCCCAGCAGATCGTGAATATGATGGAAGAGCGCTGGGACCTCCCCCCCGGCCAGTGACCGACCCGAGCGGCCCCGAATCGCAGGCGTCCCGCACCATGAGCCCCGCAACCTGGTCCGCATCGGGACGCACCTTCGACCCCGGCCCCCCCGAGCGGCCGAGGGTCATGGGCATCCTCAACGTCACCCCCGACAGTTTCTCCGACGGCGGCCGCGCGACCACCGTCGAGCGGGCCGTCGCCGTCGCCGATCAGCTCATCGCCGACGGCGCCGACCTCCTCGACATCGGGGGCGAATCGACCCGGCCGGGCTCCGAGCCCGTGCCCGTCGACGAGGAGATCCGCCGCGTCGTCCCCGCCATCGAGGCCCTCGCCGGTCGGATCTCGGTGCCCATCTCGATCGACACCATGAAGCCCGAGGTCGCCCGACGCGCCGTCGCCGCCGGGGCGAGCATCGTCAACGACGTCACCGGGCTGTCGTCCCCCGAGATGCGCCGGGTCGTGGCCGAATCGGGCTGCGGGGCCGTGGCCATGCACATGCAAGGCACGCCGCAGACCATGCAGGTGAGCCCCCAGTATGAGGACGTGGTCGGCGAGGTCCTGGCGTCGCTCGAATCGGCCCTGCTCCGGGCCGAGCGGGACGGGATCCCCCGCGAGTGCATCGCCGTCGACCCTGGCATCGGGTTCGGCAAGACGTTCGGCCACAACCTCGACCTCTTGCGGAACCTCGGTCGATTTGCCACCCTGGGGTGCGTGCTCCTCGTGGGCACCTCGCGCAAGCGGTTCCTCGGCGAGATCACCGGCCGCGCGATGAAGGAACGGGCCGCCGGCACCGTCGCCTCCTCGCTCTGGGCCGTCCACCACGGCGCCAGGATCGTCCGCGTCCACGACGTCGCCGCCATGGCCGACGCGGTCAAGATCTGGCATATTCTTTCCCAAGCATCCCAACCATGAGTTACACTTGGCTGGGCCGCCAGCGGTTTCCGAGTAACTCCCATCGACGTCCTGGAAAGTGATTGCCATGTCGGTGACCGAACTGGATCTCGAAACGGAATGCCGCTCGATGGCAAAGCGGGCGAAGGCGGCCTCGCGGGCCCTCGCGGCCTCGACCGGGGCGTCGCGCAACGCCTGGCTGCTCGCCTCGGCGAGGGCCATTCGCGACCGGACTGAAGAGCTGATCGCCGCGAACGCCCTCGACGTCGCCGACGCGCCGAAGCACGGGCTCAACTCGGCCGCCGTCGACCGACTTACGCTCAACCCGAAGCGCCTGGAAGAGATCGCGAGGGCCCTCGAAGAGGTGGCCGGCCTACCCGACCCGGTGGGCGAGACGATCGAGGCGAGCCGCCGCCCGAACGGGCTGGAAGTCCAGAAGCTCCGCGTGCCGCTGGGCGTGGTCTTCATGATCTTCGAGTCCCGGCCCAACGTCACCGCCGACGCCGCCGCCATCTGCGTCAAGAGCGGCAACGCCGCCATCCTCCGGGGCGGCAAGGAAGCCATCCACTCCAACCGGGCCCTGCACCGGATCCTTGCCGACGAACTGATCCCCGCCGGACTGCCCGCTGACGCCGTCCAGCTCGTCTCGACGACCGACCGCGCCGCCGTCGGCCACCTGCTCAGCCTGCCCGAGCTGATCGACGTGGCCATCCCGCGCGGGGGCGAAAGCCTCATCCGCCGCGTCGTGGCCGAGGCGAAGATGCCGGTCATCAAGCACTACACCGGCAATTGCCACGTCTACATCGACGCATGTGCCGATATCGACATGGCCGCGCGGATCATCGTCAACGCCAAGGCCCAGCGCCCCGGCGTCTGCAACGCCGCCGAGACCCTCCTCGTCCACCGCGACATCGCCCCGACGGCCCTGCCGGTGCTGGCCGATGCGTTGATCCGGGCCGGGGTCGAACTCCGCGGCGACGAGGCCAGCCGCGCGATCGTTCCCGCGATGGTCCCCGCCACGCCCGAGGACTGGGACACCGAGTTCCTGGAGAAGATCCTCGCCGTCGGCGTCGTCGACTCGATCGACGCGGCCATCGACCACATCGCCGCCCACGGGTCCGGCCACACCGAGGCGATCGTCACGCGCGACTATGCGAGTTCCCGTCGATTCGTCGCCGAGGTCGACAGCTCCGCCGTGATGGTCAACGCCTCGACCCGGTTCAACGACGGCGGCCAGCTCGGCCTCGGCGCCGAGATCGGAATCAGCACCGACAAGTTCCACGCCCGGGGCCCCTGCGGCCTCCGCGAACTCACCACCACCAAGTGGATCGTCCTCGGCGACGGCCACATCCGGGCCTGAACCCGCCGAATGCAACGGCCAAGGGCCGGACGAAACCGCCCGGCGGGCGGCCCAAGCGCTGGGCGCGGGTCTCCCGACCCCGCCCCAAGCTTCGCCTGGCCGGCCGACAGGAGTGGGTCTCCCGACCCAGAAAACAAATGCCCAGCCCGCACGAGTCTCTCAGAACGGGTCTGGAGGCCCAACTGGCCTGAACAACGCATCAAAGGCAAGGGCGGGGTCGGGAGACCCGCGCCCAGCGCGTCCGGCCACCGACCGGCGATGTTCGCTCCCGACCAGCGCTTCCCCTGCTAAACATCACCTGAGATACAAATAGGATTTCTCCGATGCGTCTGGTTGCCCTCGACCTCAAACTCGTCAAGCTGCCGCTGGTCCGCGTGTTCCGGACGAGTTCGAGCGTCAAGGACCACATCCAGCACATCCTGATAAGGGCCGAGACGGACGATGGCCTCGTCGGCTGGGGCGAGTGCGCCAGCCCGGCCGATCCGTACTATTGCCCGGAGACGACCGAGACGTGTTGGCATATCTTGAAGGACTTCCTCGTCCCGTCGGTCCTGGGCAAGTCCTGGGAGTCGGTCGAGGAATTCGTCAAGAACTACCGGCCGGTGAAGGGCAACAACTTCGCGAAATCGGGCCTGGAGATGGCGGCGTGGGACCTCCTCGCGACCGCCTCGGGCAAGTCGCTGGCCTCGCTCCTCGGCGGGACCCGGGCCGAGATCGAGTCGGGGGTCAGCCTGGGGATCGAGAAGGAGATCGGGCCGCTGTTCGACCTGATCGGTCAATACCTCGGCGAAGGCTATCGCCGGATCAAGCTCAAGATCGGCCCCGGGTGGGACGTCGAGCCGGTGGCCAGGGTCCGCGAGCGGTACCCCGACCTCCCGCTCCAGGTCGATGCCAACTCGGCCTACACGCTCGACGACCTGCCTTCGCTCAGGAAACTGGACGATTACAACCTAATCTTGATCGAGCAACCGCTTGAACATGACGACATCATTGATCACGTCAAACTCCAGCAAGTCCTGAAGACGCCCGTCTGCCTCGACGAGAGCATCCACTCGGCGGCCGATGCGCGGAAGGCCATCGAGCTGGGGGCCTGCCGGGTCATCAACATCAAGGTCAGCCGGGTCGGCGGGCTCCTGGAGGCGAAGCAGGTCCACGACGTCTGCGTCGCGCGGGGGATCCCCGTCTGGTGCGGCGGCATGCACGAGTTCGGGATCGGCCGCGCGGCCAACGTGGCGATCGCCAGCCTGCCGGGCTTCTCGCTGCCGGGGGATGTCTCGGGCTCGGACAAGTATTATCGTGAAGACCTGGTCGAACCCCCGATCCGTGCCGAGGATGGCGCCGTCGCCGTCCCGACGGGCCCGGGGCTGGGGTTCCGGCCGATCCCCGAGCGGGTCGCCTCGTGGACGCTCCGCGAGGAAACCTTCCGCGCCTGATCCTCTCCACGCCGGACCCTCTCCCATGCTCGCCCCCGACGACCTCCTGCAACTGTTCCGGACCCGGCTGCCGTCGATGCTGGAGTCGCTGTCCGTGCTGGTCGGCCACGAGTCCCCCAGCCGCGACAAGGCCGCCCTCGACGGCCTGGCCTCGCTGATCGAGAGCCGGTTCCGGGCCCTCGGCGGCCACGTCACCCGGCTCCCCAACCCCGCCGGCGGCGACCACATCCGCGCCGCCTTCGGGTCGCCCTCCTGCGATCATTCGCCCTTGCTCATATTAACGCATTACGACACTGTCTGGCCGCTCGGCACGCTGGCCCGGATGCCCTTCCGAGTCGAGGGCGACCGGGCCCACGGGCCGGGGATCTACGACATGAAGGCCAGCCAGGTGCTAGTCGAGTCGGCCCTGTCGATCTACGGGGTCGCCGCCCGGGACCTGAATCGTGGGGTGGTCGTGCTGGCGACATCCGACGAGGAGATCGGCAGCCCGACCTCACGCGGGCTGATCGAGGCCGAAGCCCGGCACGCCGGCGCGGTCCTGGTGATGGAGCCTCCCTTGCGCGACGGGCGGCTCAAGACGGCCCGCAAGGGCGTCGGCCGCTACGAGCTGAAGGCCCACGGCCGCCCGGCCCACGCCGGGGTCGAGCCCGAGAAGGGCCGCAGCGCCATCGTCGAACTGGCCCACCAGATCCTCGCCCTGAACGGCCTCGCCCGGCCCGAACTGGGGACGACCGTCAACGTCGGCGTGATCTCCGGCGGCACCACGACCAACGTCGTCCCCGCCGAAGCCGATGCGCAGGTGGACGTTCGCGTGAGCACGCTCGCCGAGGCGAATCGGATCGACGCGGCCATCCGAGCCCTCTCGCCCGCGACGCCCGACGTCACCCTGACCGTCTCGGGCGGCATCAATCGCCCGCCGATGGAGCGGACCGAGGCCGTGGCCGGGCTGTTCGGGCGGGTCCGCGAGGTCGGCCGCGTGTTCGGCTGGGACCTCGGCGAGGGCTCGACGGGCGGCGGCAGCGACGGCAACTTCACCGCCGGCCTCGGCATCCCCACCATCGACGGCCTGGGCGCGATGGGCGACGGGGCCCACGCCGATCATGAACACATCCTGATCTCTTCACTTCCCGAGCGGGCCGCCCTGCTGGCCGCGCTCCTGGCCGCGCTCTGATCCCAACGCCGAGACATTCTCGCATGAGCCCCGACATCACCATCCGCCCGCCGGCCAGCGTCGAGGAGTACCGCTCCTGCCAGGACGCCCAGCGCCTGGCGTGGGGGATCACGCAGGACGGCTACGTCATCCCGGTCGCCACCATGATCGGGGCCCAGCACCACGGCGGCCTGGTCCTCGGGGCCTTCCTGCCAGACGGCCGGGCGGTCGGCCTCTCGTTCGCCTTCCTCGGCCGGGTCGGCGGCCAGATCTGCCTCTATTCGCAACTGACCGGGGTCGTCCCCGACTACCAGGGGCACGGCCTCGGCGGCGAGATGAAGCAGGTGCAATGGGACTACGCCCGCGACCAGGGAATCGGCCTGCTCGCCTGGTCGTTCGACCCGCTCCAGTCGGGCAACGCCCACTTCAACCTCAACCGACTCGGGGCCACCTCGGGCACGTTCCATGCCAATATGTACGGGCTCCGCTCCGACGCCCTGAACGCGAATGTCCCCACCGACCGCCTGATCGCCGAGTGGTCCACGAGGCCACGGACGCCGCGGGTCCTCTCGAAGGATGAAGCCGCGAGCACACCGCGAATCGTCGCGGGGGACGGCCTCGACGCCCTGAATTCCCGGCCGCCGACGGTGCTGGTGGAGATCCCCGAGTCGATCAACGACCTCCGCAAGGCCTCGCCCGAACAGGCCGAACGCTGGCGATCGGGGGTCGAGGCGGCCTTTCGAAAGGCCTTCGCCTCGGGCTACCGCGCGGTGGGCTTCCACCGCGAGGACGACCCGAGGCGATGCTTCTACATCCTTGAGTAGGGTGTGGTGGCCGCGTCCTCGCGGCCTCCGCACCGATCGACCAGGCTCGCCATACCGCCGGTGCGGAGGCCGCGAGGACGCGGCCACCACACCCTACAGGTCATGGTTTCTGGGACACGGCCAGGGCGGCGGCCTTCCTGACGAGGTCCCGGAACTCGTGGCGGTAGCCGCCGGAGTCGTTGCCGAGGCCGGAGAGGGTTAGCTCCTCGACGGCGGGCCAGGTGAGGCGCCCTTTGTAGGGGGAGTCGCGGAGCAGCATGCCGAAGCCGGCGACGGCCGAGGCGAACTTGAGGTCGTTCGAGGCCCGGGCGAACGGGCGGGCCGTCGTCCACCAGGTCCTTCCCGAACTCGGTCGACACGTCGCCGTCCGGGGCCTTGTAGCGGATGGCCACGTGCAGCCACTCGGGCGAGCCGATGCCGCCGCGGTTCTGGGCGTTCTGGAACCGGAGGTTGACGTTGTTGGCGACGTTCGGATCGGCGTTTGCTGGGACGATTTCATAAAGGGCCGTTACGCTCAGGCCCGCCCCGATCTCGCCGGCGTCCTTCTTGTCGTCGCGGAAGTCCTGGGCCTGGAGCATCCGGTTCTCGTAGCCGATCAGCCGGTAGGCGGCGACCTTC
Organism: Isosphaeraceae bacterium; assembly: GCA_965279195.1. Classification (GTDB taxonomy): domain Bacteria; phylum Planctomycetota; class Planctomycetia; order Isosphaerales; family Isosphaeraceae; genus CBDIHP01. The sequence goes on along the minus strand of CBDIHP010000046.1, from coordinate 6,695 downwards.
GCCGGGTTGAACTCGACCTGGACCTTGACGTCCTTGGCGATGGTCACGATCGTCCCGCCCATCTGCTGGACGAGCACCTTGCGGGCCTCGGCGATGGAGTCGATGTAGCTGTACTGGCCGTTGCCCTTGTCGGCGAGCTGCTCCATCTTGTCGTCCTTGAGGTTCCCCTGGCCGAAGCCGAGGACGCTGAGGAACACGCCCGACTTCGCCTTCTCCTGGATCATCTTCACGAGTTCATCCGTGTCGCTGATCCCGACGTTGAAGTCGCCGTCGGTGGCCAGGAGGACGCGGTTGGTGCCCCCCTTGATGAAGCTCTGGACGGCGATCTCGTACGCCCGCTGGATCCCGCCGGCGCCGTTGGTGCTGCCCCCGGCCTCCAGCCCTTCGAGCACCGAGAGGATCTCGGGCTTGCGGTGGCAGGGGGTCGAGGGGAGGGCGACGCGGACGCCGTTGGCGTAGGTGACGATGGCCACGCGGTCGTTCTCGGTCAGGTTGTCGACCATGAGCTTCATGGCCGCCTTGAGCAGCGGCAGCTTGTCGAGGTCGGCCATCGAGCCGGAGACGTCCACTAGGAAGACCAGGTTGCTGGGGGGCCGCTTGTCGTCGGCCACGGCCTTGCCCTTGAGGCCGACCCGGACGATCCGGTTGGCGTCGCTCCAGGGGCAGGCGGCCGACTCGACGTTGAGCGAGAACGGCTGCTTCGAGGTCGCCATCGGCGCCGGGTCGTCGTAGGTGAAGTAGTTCAGCAGTTCCTCGATCCGGACGGCGTCCTTCGGCGGGAGGCTGTTCTGGTTGAGGAACCTCCGCACATTCGCATACGAGGCCGTATCGACGTCCACCGAGAAGGTGGACAGGGGCGCGGCGTTGACGACCTGGAAGGCGTTGTCCTGGACCTTGCCGAACTCCTCGTCGTTGACCCGGACCTTGCGGGCCTCCTCGACCTGCTGGGCGACCACGTCAAGTTCCCGGCCGAACCGCTCGACGTCCTGCTTCTTGCCGTCAAAGTCGCGGGACTTCTGATCCGGCTTGCCCTCGGCGAGCTTGAGCTGTTCGAGGACGACCTCCCCCTCGCGCTGGAGGCGGTCGGCCTTGAGCTTGACCTCGACCGGGGCGGTGGGGGGTATGTCCTTGAGTTCCTTGACGCGAGTCGAGAGGGCCTGATAGTTGTACACATTCGGCTGCTTCGACGGGATCGGGTCCGGCGAGGTCGCGGGCTGGCCGGGCTTCGCGGTCTCGGGGGACTTCATGGCGAGGTCCACCTGCGGGGCCTTGTCGGCTCGCTCCTCGGCGGGTTCGGCCTTGCCGGAGGAGGCGTCCAGGCTGGTCTTGCCCTTGGCTCGGACTGACGCGGGGGTATCGCCCGGAGGCGCGGGAGCGGGATGCGGCGGGGGCTGACCGCTGCCTCCTAGGCCAGCGAGAGCATCCGACCGGAACGGCTCGATACGTGCCCCGACCTTCGCCTCGTTATTGCCCCGAGACATGGCCCGAGATGGGGCCGCTTGCCCGGCGCTAGACTGGAGGAACGGCAACTGGAGCTGGGCCTGCTTCGCCCCCGGCTGCCCCTGCTGGCCCTGACCCTGGCCGTTCAAACCCTGGGCTTGCTGGCTCTGGCCCTGGAAGCCCATCCTGGACGAGGTTTGCCCTCGCATGTAACCGTCGGCCGACCCGGGTGCGGCGGGGCCCGCAGGGGCATAGAGCCGTCGCGGGTCGGACACCGGGCCATTCGAGGCGTCCGCCCCGGACATCATGCCGGGGCGACCGCCGCCGCCCATGCCCATCATGCCGCCGGCCATCCCTGCGCCGGCCTCACGAGGAGCGGGGGCGGAAGTCAGGGCCTTGCCCGCTCGGACCGACTCGAGCTTGGGCTCGGACGCTGCGGGCGGGGGTGACTCGGACGACGGGGGAGATCCGGCCGAAGCCGCGAAGTCCCCAAGTCGGGAGAGGGCCTCCTTCTGTGGGGCTTTGGCCGAGGGCGGTTCCATACCTCCCCCGACCGCCGTGGCGACCGAGTTGAATTTCGAGTTGGTATTCGTCCCATCGAAGCCGGACCTCACCGCGACCACCCCTGCGGCGATGGCACCGATGGCGACGATCCCGGCGGCGACGCGGAGCTGGAAGACCGACCGCGAGGGGGGGACGCCAGCGGGCGAGGCGGAGGGCTTGTCCGGGGCCGAAGGCCGGAAGGGGACGGTGGCGGGGGGCTCGGCGGTCGCGGGGGCAACGGTGCCGGCGAGGCAGTCCTCGATGGCCTGCTTCTGGGAGGGCTGGAGGCCGTTGCCGGCGAACTCGGTTTCGAGCCGGAACTGCGCGGCGAGGAGCTGGGCGGTGGCGGCGATCTCGGCGAGGGCGGCGGCGGCCTCGGGATCGTCGGCGATCTCGGCCTCGACCGCGGCACGCTCGCTCTCGGACAGCTCGCCGAGCGCCAGGGCCGTCAGCCGGGGGTCATTGGGGTCGAAGGGCATGGGGCGAACTCCTTCATTCCTCGACGAGCGCGATGATTTCGGAGGCGGCTCGGAGTCGAGGAGCGATTGATCGGAGGCGTATGAGGGAATCCCGAAGGAGTGGGGTCTCTGGATAGGTTTGGAGGCCGGTTCAGGCCGAGGCGGACTCGGCGAGCTGGGCACGCAGGGTCTTCATGCCCATGTGGATGAGGTAGCCGACGTTGCTGACGCTGTGCCCGCTGATCCGGCTGATCTCCTGGTAGGAGAAGCCGTTCTGGAACTTCAGGCGGATCACGTCGCGCTGATTGGGAGGGAGTCCGTCGAGGAGCCGTAAGGCCAGTGAGGCCGACTCCTTGCGTTCGATGAGGTCGGGGGGCGCGGGGTCCGGACTGGTCCTCGCGACCGCCTGTTCTTCGCTGAGCTGGGTCATGCGTCGCTCCTTGCGGAGGAGGTCGAGCGCCCGATTCCGGCAGACGGTGAACAGCCACTCGGCCAGCCTCGGCGCGATGCCCCCCGGATCCTGGGCGCAGAGCCTCAGGAAGGTGTCCTGCACGACGTCGCGGGCGGACTCGACGTCGCCGAGCAGGCGGGTGGCATAGAGCGTGAGGGGGCCTTCGAATCGATCGACGGCCGACCGGACAAAGTCCGGCGCGGGTGCGCTTATCCAAGATAGAGGTTCTTTTTGGTCCCGTCTCGACATTTAAGTATTTTGGATCATATATATACTAAATTCAAAAATATTGGAAACTTTCAATTATTTTTTTAGAAGTTTTTATTGTTTTTTTTGCCTTTGAAATTCCTTTATAAAAAATGGAATTTTAAGTCATCCAAGATAGAGGTTCTTTTTGGTCCCGTCTCGACATTTAAGTATTTTGGATCATATATATACTAAATTCAAAAATATTGGAAACTTTCAATTATTTTTTAAGAAGTTTTTATTGTTTTTTTTGCCTTTGAAATTCCTTTATAAAAAATGGAATTTTAAGTCATCCAAGATAGAGGTTCTTTTTGGTCCCGTCTCGACATTTAAGTATTTTGGATCATATATATACTAAATTCAAAAATATTGGAAACTTTCAATTATTTTTTTAGAAGTTTTTATTGTTTTTTTTGCCTTTGAAATTCCTTTATAAAAAATGGAATTTTAAGTCATCCAAGATAGAGGTTCTTTTTGGTCCCGTCTCGACATTTAAGTATTTTGGATCATATATATACTAAATTCAAAAATATTGGAAACTTTCAATTATTTTTTTAGAAGTTTTTATTGTTTATTTGCCTTTGAAATTCCTTTATAAAAAATGGAATTTTAAGTCATCCAAGATAGAGGTTCTTTTTGGTCCCGTCTCGACATTTAAGTATTTTGGATCATATATATACTAAATTCAAAAATATTGGAAACTTTCAATTATTTTTTTAGAAGTTTTTATTGTTTTTTTTGCCTTTGAAATTCCTTTATAAAAAATGGAATTTTAAGTCATCCAAGATAGAGGTTCTTTTTGGTCCCGTCTCGACATTTAAGTATTTTGGATCATATATATACTAAATTCAAAAATATTGGAAACTTTCAATTATTTTTTTAGAAGTTTTTATTGTTTTTTTTGCCTTTGAAATTCCTTTATAAAAAATGGAATTTTAAGTCATCCAAGATAGAGGTTCTTTTTGGTCCCGTCTCGACATTTAAGTATTTTGGATCATATATATACTAAATTCAAAAATATTGGAAACTTTCAATTATTTTTTTAGAAGTTTTTATTGTTTTTTTTGCCTTTGAAATTCCTTTATAAAAAATGGAATTTTAAGTCATCCAAGATAGAGGTTCTTTTTGGTCCCGTCTCGACATTTAAGTATTTTGGATCATATACATACTAAATTCAAAAATATTGGAAACTTTCAATTATTTTTTTAGAAGTTTTTATTGTTTTTTTGCCTTTGAAATTCCTTTATAAAAAATGGAATTTTAAGTCATCCAAGATAGAGGTTCTTTTTGGTCCCGTCTCGACATTTAAGTATTTTGGATCATATATATACTAAATTCAAAAATATTGGAAACTTTCAATTATTTTTTTAGAAGTTTTTATTGTTTTTTTTGCCTTTGAAATTCCTTTATAAAAAATGGAATTTTAAGTCATCCAAGATAGAGGTTCTTTTTGGTCCCGTCTCGACATTTAAGTATTTTGGATCATATATATACTAAATTCAAAAATATTGGAAACTTTCAATTATTTTTTTAGAAGTTTTTATTGTTTTTTTTGCCTTTGAAATTCCTTTATAAAAAATGGAATTTTAAGTCATCCAAGATAGAGGTTCTTTTTGGTCCCGTCTCGACATTTAAGTATTTTGGATCAAATATATACTAAATTCAAAAATATTGGAAACTTTCAATTATTTTTTTAGAAGTTTTTATTGTTTTTTTTGCCTTTGAAATTCCTTTATAAAAAATGGAATTTTAAGTCATCTAAGATAGAGGTTCTTTTTGGTCCCGTCTCGACATTTAAGTATTTTGGATCATATATACTAAATTCAAAAATATTGGAAACTTTCAATTATTTTTTTAGAAGTTTTTATTGTTTTTTTTGCCTTTGAAATTCCTTTATAAAAAATGGAATTTTAAGTCATCCAAGATAGAGGTTCTTTTTGGTCCCGTCTCGACATTTAAGTATTTTGGATCATATATATACTAAATTCAAAAATATTGGAAACTTTCAATTATTTTTTTAGAAGTTTTTATTGTTTTTTTTGCCTTTGAAATTCCTTTATAAAAAATGGAATTTTAAGTCATCCAAGATAGAGGTTCTTTTTGGTCCCGTCTCGACATTTAAGTATTTTGGATCATATATATACTAAATTCAAAAATATTGGAAACTTTCAATTATTTTTTTAGAAGTTTTTATTGTTTTTTTTGCCTTTGAAATTCCTTTATAAAAAATGGAATTTTAAGTCATCCAAGATAGAGGTTCTTTTTGGTCCCGTCTCGACATTTAAGTATTTTGGATCATATATATACTAAATTCAAAAATATTGGAAACTTTCAATTATTTTTTTAGAAGTTTTTATTGTTTTTTTTTGCCTTTGAAATTCCTTTATAAAAAATGGAATTTTAAGTCATCCAAGATAGAGGTTCTTTTTGGTCCCGTCTCGACATTTAAGTATTTTGGATCATATACATACTAAATTCAAAAATATTGGAAACTTTCAATTATTTTTTTAGAAGTTTTTATTGTTTTTTTTGCCTTTGAAATTCCTTTATAAAAAATGGAATTTTAAGTCATCCAAGATAGAGGTTCTTTTTGGTCCCGTCTCGACATTTAAGTATTTTGGATCATATATATACTAAATTCAAAAATATTGGAAACTTTCAATTATTTTTTTAGAAGTTTTTATTGTTTTTTTTGCCTTTGAAATTCCTTTATAAAAAATGGAATTTTAAGTCATCCAAGATAGAGGTTCTTTTTGGTCCCGTCTCGACATTTAAGTATTTTGGATCATATATATACTAAATTCAAAAATATTGGAAACTTTCAATTATTTTTTTAGAAGTTTTTATTGTTTTTTTTGCCTTTGAAATTCCTTTATAAAAAATGGAATTTTAAGTCATCCAAGATAGAGGTTCTTTTTGGTCCCGTCTCGACATTTAAGTATTTTGGATCATATATATACTAAATTCAAAAATATTGGAAACTTTCAATTATTTTTTTAGAAGTTTTTATTGTTTTTTTTGCCTTTGAAATTCCTTTATAAAAAATGGAATTTTAAGTCATCCAAGATAGAGGTTCTTTTTGGTCCCGTCTCGACATTTAAGTATTTTGGATCATATATATACTAAATTCAAAAATATTGGAAACTTTCAATTATTTTTTTAGAAGTTTTTATTGTTTTTTTTGCCTTTGAAATTCCTTTATAAAAAATGGAATTTTAAGTCATCCAAGATAGAGGTTCTTTTTGGTCCCGTCTCGACATTTAAGTATTTTGGATCATATATATACTAAATTCAAAAATATTGGAAACTTTCAATTATTTTTTTAGAAGTTTTTATTGTTTTTTTTGCCTTTGAAATTCCTTTATAAAAAATGGAATTTTAAGTCATCCAAGATAGAGGTTCTTTTTGGTCCCGTCTCGACATTTAAGTATTTTGGATCATATATATACTAAATTCAAAAATATTGGAAACTTTCAATTATTTTTTTAGAAGTTTTTATTGTTTTTTTTGCCTTTGAAATTCCTTTATAAAAAATGGAATTTTAAGTTATCCAAGAT
>CBDIHP010000045.1:0-326123 GCA_965279195.1 Isosphaeraceae bacterium | reverse complement strand
ACCTCGCGACGGCGACGGAGCCCGCCCTGCCCCAGCCGTCGGAGTAACTCTCACAGGATGCCTTGAGCCGCGCCCGGTAGATCCGGGCATCGGCCTCGCTGAAGCAGCAGAAGATGACCTTGCGAGGGTTCGCCTCCCTGAGGAGCCACTCGATCACCGCTCCCGTGGCGATCGCGCCGGCGTCTTCCTTCGGATAGCCGAAGACGCCGGTCGAGATCGCCGGGAAGGCGATGGTGTCGAGCCCATGCTCGGCGGCGAGCCTCAGGGAGTTCTCGTAGCAACCCCGCAGCAAGTCGGGCTCGCCCTGCGTGCCATCCTCGTAGATCGGGCCGACGGTGTGGATGACATGCCGGGCGTCTAGCCGGTAGCCTCCGGTGATCCTGGCCTGGCCCGTCGGGCATCCATCCAGGGTGCGACACTCCTGGAGCAACCCCGGCCCGGCCGCGCGATGATGGCGCCGTCGACGCCGCCCCCTCCGAGCAGGCTCTCGTTCGCGGCGTTGACGATCGCGTCGACGTCGAGCCTCGTGATGTCCCCGACGACGACTTCGATCCGGCCCTCCAGCGACATCGATCACCCCACCTTTGAAATGTGATCAGATTTTCTCGTCGATCAGGATCGGCATCCGCTCCGAGCGGGTCATGACGTGATAATAATGCGTCGAAGGCTCGCAGACGACGTAAGCGACGGCGATGCCGCGCTCGTCGGGGACGAGCAGGCCGCTGATCCCCTGCCGCACGCGGTACCACACCCCTCGCTCCAGGGCGAGGGTCGCGGGGATCTCGACGGGGATCGCCCCCGAGCCCTGCCAGCCGCCCCCCTGGATGGTCGAGAACCACGTCCAGCCCGTGCGGGGCAGGAACCGGGCTCTGGCCCCGGCCGTTGCCCCAGCGGACGATCTGGACCCGGCCGTCGCGCCAGACGGGGATCCGGGGGACGCGGTCGCGGTAGAGAAAGGCGGAACTCCCTCTCGCCCCCGCGCTCGTGGGCGCGGCGGCTGAGGCCGTGACGCCCGATCAGCTCCGTGGGCAACTCGCTCCATGCCAGGGCGATTCCGGCACACATGCTGGCGCTAAAATGCGTCCTCGGGTCGATCCGGCGGGGAAATGCGGGCGGGCGTCCGTCACGTCGGCCGGATCAGGATGTTCAGGCCGATGGAGGTCGTGGTGATCTCCCAGTCGTCGCGGTTCCAGCCGACGATGATGCCAGAGCCTTCGAGCCGGTCGAACATCTGCTCGACGTACGCCGGCACGCGGTCCTCGAACTCGGCGACGAGGTCGAGCTTGCGGCCGAGCAGGTTGAACAGGCCCCGGATGGTCGCCGGCCCCTTCTCCGCGATCCGCTTCTGGCCCTCGGGCGAGGCGGGGTCCGGCCCCTCGCAGGTGAGTTGCAGCGACTTGATCAGCATCCCGAGCTGCCCGAACCAGGACGTCCCGAAGCCGAAGTACTCCTTGTGGACGATGTGGATCTCGCCCTTGCGGACGATCGCCGCCTGGTAGACGACCTCCAGGTAGTTCTCGCCGTAGTCGGTCTGGAAGGCGATGTTCACGGCCTTGGCGAGATGCTGGAGGGCCGCGCTGACGCCGGCTCGCTTCGGGTCCACATCTAGTCCCATGTCGCGGAGGCCGCCGGCGCGTCGCGCGGTGACCGTCCCGGCCTGCCCTGCCCCGGCCGAGACCGCGATGCCCAGCCCGACGTCGTTCGAACCGCTGGGCGCGGGCACGATGGGCGGGATCCCGGGGCCGGGACCGCGACCGGCGTGGGCAACGGCCGGGCGGCCGGCGGGGGCGTCGGGGGAGGGATCGGCCCGGGGGCGGGCGGCCGGGAACCCTTGGGCGGCGGCTTCGGCATCGGACTGGACCTCTCCTCGACAACGGACCCATCCGCGGATGGCCCCAGCTTACAACAACTCCGCCCGGCTGCGAACACCGTTCTCCTGAACAATTGAATACACCGCCCGGGATCGACGGCGAAGAACGCGAGCGATTTTTGATCGATGGCCGCGCAGGCCCTTCCCCTGGGCAGTAGAATGGGCGGAGATGGGCCCGCGCGCCGCGGCCGGTTCCCCGCCAGGGCCGCGCCTCCGCTGTCGCCGCGTGGCCGTCGAAATCGACGCAAACAAGGGGCCAATCGTCGATCCGTCGCCGGATCCGAGCTGGCCGCAGGGCGACCGAGCCGGGTCGGGCCCGCCCGTTCCATCCAATCCCCCTATGGGTTGCCTCGAGCCAACGAGCATGGACGAGAACCTCGGCCCCATCCTGGCTCCCCCCGCCTCCGACCCGAGCATCCCCGTCATCCCCTCGGGGCCGGCGGAGTGGGAGGCGCTCGACGCCACCAAGGCCAACCGGCGATACCGCTTCTGGCCAAGGCCATCCCCCAGATCGTCTGGACCGCCCGGCCCGATGGCGCGTTCGACTCCTTCAACCCCCGCTGGCCCGAATACTCCGGCCTCGGCGTCGACCCCCTCCGCGACGGCGACTGGCGGGTCGCCATCCACGACGAGGACCTGCCCGGTTCCAGGCCAACTGGGACCGCTCGCTCGCGACGGGCGCGGGATTCACCCTCGACCTCCGGCTCAGGCGGTCCGACGGCCTCCACCGCTGGCACCTGGCACGGGGCCTGCCCGTCCGCGACCGCGGCGGCGAGATCCTCAAGTGGATCGGCACCTTCACCGACATCGACGAGCAGAAGCAGGCCGAGGGGATCCTCGCCTTCCTCGTCGAGGCCGGGCGGGTGCTCGGCTCGTCGCTCGACTACGAGACCACCCTCCGGAGCGTCGCCGCGCTCGCCGTCCCGAAGATCGCCGACTGCTGCCTCATCGACATGATCGAGCCCGACGGCAACGTCAAGCGGCTCACCATCGTCCACGCCGAGGACGCCCGCGCGGCCTCGGCCGGGGAGATGAGCCGGCGGTTCCCGCTCCGCAAGAACGACCCCCACGGCCCGGCCCGGGTCCTGCGCAGCGGTAAGGCCGAGATCGAGACCGCGCTCGACGGCAACCGCCCCGACACCGGCGACTCCGACCTCCGGGGCCCCTTCTCCCTGCTCGCCCGCGAACTCGGCCTCCGCTCGGCGATGTACGCCCCCCTCTCCGCCCGGGGCCGACTCCTCGGCGTCATCACCTTCGGCATGGCCGGCTCGGGCCGTCGCTACGCCGCCGCCGACCTCCGCGTTGCCGAGGACCTCGCGCGCCAGTCGGCCATGGCCGTCGACAACGCCCGGCTCTATCAGGAGGCCCAGCAGGCCCGGATCGACGCCGAGGCCGCCAACAACGCCAAGGACGACTTCCTCGCCGTCCTCAGCCACGAGCTGCGCACCCCGCTCACGCCGGTCCTCCTCGCCGTCTCGGCCTTGCAGGAGAACCCGGCGACCCGGCAGGAACTCCGGCCGATCGTCGAGATGATCCGCCACGGCGTCCAGCTCCAGGCGCATCTCATCGACGACCTCCTCGACGTGACCAAGATCGCCCGGGGCAAGCTGACCCTCCAGTCGCGACTCATCGACGTCCACGAACTCATCGGCCGCACCGTCGAGATCTGCCGCGACACCATCGACTCGGGGAAGATCCGGCTCGTGCAGGAACTCGGCAGCGTCCGCCCCTGGGTCATGGGCGACCAGGCCCGCTTGCATCAGGTCGTCTGGAACCTCCTCAAGAACGCCGCCAAGTTCACACCGGCCGAGGGCTGCGTCACCATCCGCACCGTCGACGCGGGACCGGAGACCGTCTCGATCGAGGTCACCGACACCGGCCTGGGCATCGACCCCACGGTGCTACCCCGGATCTTCGAGGCGTTCGAGCAGGGGGAATCGAAGGTCACCCGCCGCTTCGGCGGGCTGGGCCTGGGCCTGGCCATCACCCGGGCGCTCGTGGTCGCCCACTGCGGCACGATCGCGGCGGAGAGCGATGGCAAGGGCAAGGGGGCGACGTTCCGCGTGACGCTCCCCGTCGCCCCCGAGGGGATCCCCAACCCCACGCGCGACCCGAGCCTCTCCTCGGCCGACCTGCCGGTCTTCGTCGCCCCGATGCAGCACCGGATCCTCCTGGTCGAGGACGACCCCGCCACCCTCGCCTTGCTCGGCCGACTGCTCGGCCGCCAGGGTCATCTCGTCGAGCAGGCATCCGACTGCGCCTCGGCGGTCGCGAAGGCGAAGTCCTCCGGCTTCGACCTGCTGGTGAGCGACATCCAGCTCCCGGACGGCACGGGCCACGAGCTGCTCGGCCGCCTCAACGCGATCCGCCCTGTCCGGGCGATCGCCCTGACCGGCTTCGGCATGGACCACGACATCCGCCAGGCGAGCGAATCCGGCTTCGACGCCCACCTGACCAAGCCGATCGAGTTCACCCAGCTCCTTGCTGCGATCGACCGGGTGATGGCCCGGGGCTGACCGCTCGATTTCCAGACTCCGGGACAAACTCGTCGTATCCGCCCGCCCGTCGCGCTATGATGGGCGTTCTCGCCAGGCAGCGGAGGGTCGACAGTCCGAACCACCCGGGACGTCCCGGGCCGATCCGCGTCCCGGCTTGAGGGAGGACGAAGGGATGAACGATCGCGAGCGCAAGGTCGTGAGTTGCCCCGAGTGCGATGGGGCCGAGGGAGCCCTCAGCCGTCGCGGCTTCGTCCGCCAGGTCGCCGGCGCGGCCCTGGTCGCCGGGCTGTCCCCGGCGCTCGCCAGCCGGGCGATCGCCGCGGCCGCCGACAAGGGCCAGACGCCCGCCGCCGAGACCGCCGTCAAGCGGCTCTTCAAGACGCTCACCCCCGAGCAGAAGAAGATCATCCACTTCCCGTTCGACCACCCCCTGAGGTCGAAGATCAACGCCAACTGGCCGATCACTCCGCCGAAGATCGAGGAACTCCTCAAAAAGGATCAGCTCGCCCTCATGGACGAGATCTTCCGGGGCGTCGTCAGCCCCGAGGGGTACGAGCGGTTCCAGAAGCAGATGGAAGACGATGCCGGCGGCTTCGACCAGTACCACGTCGCCATCTTCGGCGATCCCGAGTCCGACAAGTTCGAGTGGGAGCTGACCGGCCGTCACCTCACCATCCGGGCCGACGGCAACAGCGTCGCCGGCGCGGCGTTCGGCGGGCCGATGATCTACGGCCACGGCGCGGGCGACAAGGAGAAGGGGCTTCCCGGCAACGTCTTCTACTACCAGACGGTGAAGGCCAATGAGGTCCTGGAAGCCCTCGACGGCACGCAGCGCAAATTGGCCCTCCAGCCCAAGGCACCCAGGGAAGACGCGGTGCTCGTCCAGGGCGACGCGGGCAAGTTCCCCGGCATCGCTGTGGGCGACCTCTCGAAGGACCAGAAGGGTCTGGTCGAATCCGTCCTCAAGGTCCTGATGTCCCCCTACCGGGAGCAGGACGTCGCCGAGGCGCTGGCGATCATGAAGGACGGCGGCGGGCTCGACAAGCTCCACATGGCCTTCTACGAGAACGAGGACGTCGGCGGCGACCACGTCTGGGACATCTGGCGCATCGAAGGCCCGACCTTCGTCTGGCACTTCCGGGGCGCCCCGCACGTCCATGCGTATGTGAACATCGCCAAGAAGGCGTAGGCCATTTTGCTGCTCAGGTGGGATGCGGACGCCGAGCCGGAGGCGAGGCGTCACCCCACCGACGGTGGCGGTTGCCACGACGAACCGGCCCACCTGCCGGGCGACATGTCGGTGGGGTGACGGCTCCCAGCGGGTCGACGTCCGCACCCCACCCGACAGGTTTAACTATTTGGATGCGGCCCTGGCTTCGCTGTTCCGCTTGCGGGTCTCGGCCGCCTTGCGGGCGGAGGCGGAGCGTTGTTCGGGGGTGCGGCTGGCCGAGGCGGCGCCACCCTTCTCGCCGCCGATCTTGCTCGACACGTTGGTGTCGGGCACGCCTCGGCCGCTTCCGGATTTGTTGCCGCCGCCGGTCTGCTTGTTCACGGTCGCCCAGGCGCGACTCTCGGCCTCGTCCTTGGGGATGCCTCGCTCCTCGTAACCTTGCTCGATGTGCTCCGCCATCCGCTTCTGCTTGTCGGTATACTTCGACTTGTCGCCACTCGGCATGGTCCCGCCTCCCTCGCCTGACGGCCCGCCCCGACCGATCGGAGCATGCCGACGGCTCGATCCGGAAGACAGCACGCGACATGCCAGACCCCGCCGGATGCCCACTCGACATCCTGTTCGAAGACGCCCACCTCCTGATCGTCTCCAAGCCACCCGGCCTCCTCAGCCAGGGGAAACGGGGCGCCGAGCCGACCCTCGAAGACCGGATCCGGTCGTACCTGAGCCCCTCAGATCCGTTCGCCATCTACCTCGGCACCGTCCATCGACTCGACCGCCCGGTGTCGGGCGTGATCGCCTGGGCGAAGACCGAGAAGGCCGCGCGGAGGCTCTCGGAACAGTTCGCAGCGAAGGTACCGCACAAGACTTACCTCGCCGTGCTCGCTCCCAGGGACGAAGGCTCGCCGCCACTCAAGAGCGGCACATGGGACGACTTGATCTCGCCCGTCGGCCCCGAGGGCGTCGCGTCGATTCCATCTTCGGAGCATCCCAACGCCAAGCGGGCGGTCACCGACACGACGATCCTCGGTCGCCACGCCGACCCGACCCATTGCGTCGTCGAACTGCGTCCCCGGACGGGCCGGACGCATCAACTCCGGGCCCAGTGCGCCCATCGAGGCTGGCCGATCGTCGGCGACGCGGCGTATGGGTCGCGGCTGGAGCCGCCGGCGCGGGGTGCCATCGCCCTACATGCCAGGCGGCTGGAGTTCGCGCATCCCCGGACGGGGCAACCCTTGAAAATCGAAGCACCGCTGCCGCCGGAATGGTCCGGCTGGAGCGGTGCGGATGGTCTGCGATCGCGCGCGGGACTCAGCTGATCGCGATGCCCACGACCTTGAGCTTGAGCGTCCCGCGCGGGACGGGCACCTCGACCACGTCGCCGATCTTCTTGCCGAGGAGGGCCTGGCCGATGGGGCTGGTAAGGAGGATCTTGTTGTTGTCGTAATCCTCCTCGCCGGGGCCGACGAGGGTGAAGTCTTCCTCGTCGTTGAGGCCCATGTCGAGGACCTTCACGGTCGAGCCGAAGACGACGCGGTCAGTGGGCAGGGTGGACTTGTCGACGATGAACGCGCGGGCGATCTTGTCCTGGAGCTCGTTGATCCGGGCCTGGAGCATCCCCTGGGCCTCGACGGCGGCGTCGAACTCGGCGTTCTCGGAGAGGTCGCCGTAGCCGCGGGCCTGGGCGATCTGCTCGGCGATCTTCGGCATCTCCTCGTTCTTCATCGTGTCGAGCTGGGCCTTGAGCTTCTCGTAGCCCTCTTTCGACATGGGGATGCGGTCTGCGGACATGCCTAGCTGCTCCTGCTGCCTGGTGTCAGGCCGAGACGGGCCCTTCCGAGAAGGCCCCGCCGTGTCGTTCCCATCAAGCGTCGGACCGATCGAGGACACCCGCGCGTGCGCGGGGGGCATTCCGACCGACAGCACCATCGACCCAATCAAGCCCGCCGGCCCACTCACCGGAGCCCGCCGCGTTCCGCGACGGCCCGCCTCGGAGCCGACGTCGTCAAGCAAATGACCGCGACCGCCGGTGCCATGCCCCGGAGCCGCGGTTCCATCTCCCCAACAGCCTAGTCACCCCGATGCGCCGACGCAAGACCAAGCCCGACCGCCCCGGCATGGGCCTAATCAGCCACCCGGTCACGCAGCCATGCCGCCCGGTTGCTCGTGATCGACTCCACACCGACCCCGACCAATTCCCTCGCCCGATCCGGGTCATCCACCGTCCAGACGTGCAGGTGCAGGCCATTCCGCCGCACGGATTCGACCGCCCCGACATCCAGCGGGATCCGCCGATCCAGGCCCAGACCGTGGAACCCCGCCTCCCGGGCCGTCTCGACCCACCCGGCCAGGTGCGAGCGCCAGTCCCGCGCGACCTCGTCCGTGTACTCCGCCAGGAACTGCACCCGGAGCCCGGGCAACCGGGAGCGGACCTCGACCAGCACATCCGTCTCGAAGCAGATGACCTGGACCCGACCGGGGCCAGCGCCCGCGCGCTCCATCGCCAGCCGGAGCGGCTCGACCGACTCCGGCCCCGACTTGATCTCGACCAGGAGACGCCCCTCACCCGGCATGGCTATGAGTACATCCTCCAGACGGGCGATCCGCTCACCGACGAAGGACTCGCCCTTCCCCCAGCCGGTGTCGAGATCGGCCAGGTCGGCGTAGTTGAGGTCGCGGATGATCCGATTCTCGCCCGTCATCCGCTCGGTGTCCGGGTCGTGGTGGACCACGAGCACGCCGTCCCGGCTCAGGTGAACGTCGAGTTCGACCGAGCGGATGCCCCGCACCCAGGCGAGCCGGAAGGCCGACATCGTGTTCTCGGGGGCGTCGCGCGACTCCCCGCGGTGGGCGGTGAACTCGACCATGTTGCCGATATCCGATCGTAGGCGGTCGATTCTGGACAGCCGGGGCCACCCGGTGCGAGCTTTGTGATGGATCCTTGCGTAAGATAAGATGAAGGTCCCCGGGGAGCGAGCCCGCGCCCCGACAATCCCCGCCCGCCGCCATCCTCCCCGCCTGGCCCGAGGACGACGACCGACGATGACGCCCGGAACCCTGGACGACCGCACCGAGGTTCGGTTCGCCCCAACGTTCACGCATCGCCTCCACTTCACCGAGGACGTCCTTGGCCGCGAGCAGGACGTCTTCGCGAACGTCCTCGAACCGTCCGGCGACCGCCCCGCCCGGGTGCAATTCTGGCTCGACGAGCACGTCGCCACGGCAATGCCCGACCTGCCCGATCGCCTGATTGGCTTCGTTCGGTCGAATCCCGACCGCGTCGAACTGGCGGGTGAGGTCCAGACCGTACCCGGCGGCGAGGCGGTCAAGAACGACCTCCAGATCCTGGAACGGATCCTCAAGTCGTTCCACGATCAGGGTTTGGACCGTCGCAGCTACGTCGTCGTGATCGGCGGCGGCGCCGTGCTGGACGCCGTGGGATTCGCGGCGGCCGTCGCCCACCGGGGCCTCCGCCTCGTCCGGTTCCCGACCACCACACTGGGCCAGGCCGACTCGGGCGTCGGGGTCAAGAACGCCGTCAACCTCTTCGGCAAGAAGAACTGGCTTGGCTCGTTCGCCGTCCCCTGGGCCGTCATCAACGACGCCGGCCTGCTCGACAGCCTGCCCGACCGCGACTACCGCTGCGGATTCTCCGAGGCGGTCAAGGTCTCGCTGCTCAAGGATCGCAACCTCTTCGAACGCATCTGCCGAGACGCCAAGGCCATACGAGATCGCAACCCCTCGGCCGCCCTGCCCGTCATCCGGGCCTCGGCCGAGCTTCACCGCGACCACATCACCCTCGGCGGAGACCCGTTCGAAACCCGCGAGGCCCGCCCCCTCGACTTCGGCCACTGGTCCGCCCACCGCATCGAGGCGCTGACCGACTTCCGCGTCCGGCACGGCGAGGCCGTCGCCATCGGCGTGGCCCTCGACACCATCTATTCCCAGATGTCGCAAGGGCTTCCGGCCGAGGATGCGGAGGCCGTCATCCGGTGCCTGCTCGAGCTCGGCTTCCCCCTCCACGACCCCATCCTTGACGACCCGACTCCCATCCTCGACGGCCTCGAAGAGTTCCGCCAGCACCTCGGCGGCCGCCTGACCATCACCCTCCTGCGCGGGGTGGGCCAGCCTGTCGATGTCCACGAGATGGACGCCTCTCTCGTCCGCGAGGCCCTCGCTCATCTCCGGACCAGGATTCATGCCCCCGCCCCGATCCTCCAGTCTGCCCGAACGAACCCAATCGCCGACCGCCCCATCGTGACCTGCAGTTCACCGAAGCTTGACTAATCAACCATTGTGACATATAGTAGATTAAACGCAGTCATTGGCTTTGTTCCGGAGATTTTGAGATGGGGACATCCGTCGCGGAGTCGATCGAGCCGGCGGCATTGGCGGAGAGGCTCAAGGGTAGCGAGCCGGCGATCCTGATCGATGTCCGTACTCCGGCGGAGTTTGCGGAGATCCACGCGACCTCGGCCCGGTCGGTCCCGCTCGACCGTCTGGACCCGGAGGCCGTCCGGAGCATGGCCGGGACCGGGCCGATCTACGTGATCTGCCGCTCGGGTGCGCGGGGCCGTACGGCCTGCGACAAGCTCAGGGCGGCGGGCCTGGGGGCGGTCGTCAACGTCGAAGGGGGGACCCTGGCCTGGGAGAAGGCGGGGTTGCCGGTCGAGCGGAGCGGCAAGACGGTCATGTCTCTGGAGAGGCAGGTCCGGATCGCCGCTGGGGGCCTGGTCGTCCTGGGGACGGCCCTTGGGTGGCTCGTTCACCCCGGTTTCTTCGGGCTGGCGGGGTTCGTCGGGGCCGGGCTGGTCTTCGCCGGGATCACCGACACCTGCGCGATGGGGATGCTCATCGCCAGGATGCCCTGGAATCAGGCCGGGGCTCGCTAACACGTTAGGGCGATGGAACTTCGGGCCGTCGACGGCGATGGCCGCGTTGCGCGCCGGTTGCGGAGGGAGGATGCCATGCGACTGTTGATCGTCGGCGGAGTGGCGGGCGGGGCGTCGGCCGCCGCCAGGGCCCGGAGGCTCTCGGAATCGGCCGAGATCGTGCTGTTTGAGCGGGGCCCGGACGTCTCCTTCGCCAACTGCGGCATGCCCTACTACATCGGCGGAGAGATCGCCGACCGGGCCAAACTGCTCGTGGTCAAGCCCGAATTGCTCCGCAAGCGGTTCCGGATCGATGTCCGCACCAGGACAGACGTTCTGTCGATCGACCGGGCCCGGAAGGTCGTCCGGGTGCGGTCCCTGGACACGGGCATCGAATCCGAACAGCCCTACGACAAGCTCATCCTCTCCACCGGGGCCGCCCCACTCCGGCCGGCGGTCCCCGGCGCCGACCAGCCCGGCATCGACACCCTCCGCGACCTCGCCGACGCCGATCGGATCAAGGCGGCGTTCGACCGGGGAGCCAAACGGGCTGTGATCGTCGGGGCCGGATTCATCGGCCTGGAGATGGCCGAGAACCTCGTCCGCCGAGGGATCCAGACCACGGTCGTCGAATTCCAGTCCCAGATCCTGCCGCCGCTCGATCCCGAGATGAGCATCCCCATCAGGGATGTCCTGATCCAGCAAGGCGTTACGGTCAGGCTGGGCGACTCGGCCGTCGGGTTTGAGGGCGTGAACGGCTCGATCGTCGTACGGCTCAAGTCGGGCGAGTCGATCGAGACCGACCGGGTCATTTTGGGGATTGGCGTCCGTCCGGAGAACCGTCTGGCGGCCGAGGCCGGGCTGGCGGTCGCCGGGCGTGGCGGGGTCCGGGTGAACTCGGCGATGCAGACCGCCGACCCTGACATCTACGCCGTCGGCGACATGGTCGAAATCCAGGGTTTCGTCAGCGGCCTCCCGGCCCAGATCCCGCTCGCGGGCCCAGCCAACCGGCAGGGGCGGATCGCGGCCGACCACATCTTCGGAAAGTCCGGCCGGTTCCGGGGCAGTCAAGGGACGGCGATCATTGGCCTGTTCGGATGGGTCGCGGGGATGACAGGGGAGTCGGAGAAGTCACTCAGGCGGCTGGGCCGCGCATTCCAGAAGGTTTATGTCCACCCCGCGCACCATGCCGGCTACTACCCGGGGGCGAAGCCGCTCTCGATCAAGCTCCTGTTCAACCCCGAGACCGGCAAGATCCTCGGGGGCCAGGTGGTCGGCCAGGAGGGGGTGGACCGTCGGATCGATGTCCTCGCGATGGCGATCCAGGCTGGTTTCACGGTCTTCGACCTGGAGGAGGCCGAGCTGGCCTACGCCCCGCAGTTCGGATCGGCGAAGGATCCGATCAACATGGTCGGATTCGTCGCCGCGAACGTCGTCCGCGGCGACGTCGCGGTGGTCCCCGCCGAGGATCTCAAGCCGGGGCTGGACGGTTTCCTGGTCGACGTCCGTACGCCCGAGGAGTTTGCCCGGGGCTCGATCCCGGGGGCGGTGAACATCCCGGTGGATGAGCTGCGGGATCGGCTGGGCGAGTTGCCGAAGGATCGACGCATCGTCACCTATTGCCAGGTCGGCCAGCGGGGCTACATCGCGGCCACCTTGCTGAAGCACCTGGGCCTCGACACCGCGAACGTCCCCGGAGGTTACAGGACCTACGAGCTGGTGCGGGCGGCGGGGATGGTCGGCTGAGGGCCGATGGCCGGACGGGGCCCGATCGGTTAGGATACCGGCCGAGTCCCGACCGCCATCCCTCTCGGCCCGATCCATGACCAGCGACAGCCCGCCCCCGAGCCGGGGCCTCTTCATCGCACTCGAAGGCCCCGACGGCGGGGGCAAGACGACCCAGGCCGCGCGGCTGGTCGAGCGACTGCGCACGCTCGGCCGCGAGGTCGTCGCCTGCCGCGACCCCGGCGGCACCCTGCTCGGCGACCGGCTCCGGTCGATCCTGCTCGATCGCTCGAATATCCCGATTTCGATGCGATCCGAGATGCTCCTGTACATGGCCAGCCGGGCTCAGCTCGTGGAGGAGATCATCCGCCCCGCGCTGGGGGTCGGTAAGGTGGTCGTCACCGACCGATTCCTCCTATCGAACGTCGTCTATCAAGGGTACGCCGGCGGTCTGGATGTGGCCGATCTCTGGCGAGTCGGCGAGGTGGCGACGGGCGGATTGATGCCGGACCTGACCCTGATCCTGGATGTGCCCCGCGAAGTCGCGCGCGAGCGTGGCGTCGGGGCGGGCCGGGACCGGATCGAGGACCGGCCGGATTCGTACCGGCAGGCCGTCCGGGAGGGGTTCCAGTCGGCGGCCCCGAGACTGTCGGGCCCATGCGTCATCATCGATGCTGGCCACGAGCCCGACGTCGTCGCGGCCCGGATCTTCGAGGAGGTGCAGCGTGCCCTGGCACTCGATCCGAGGTCATGACCGGGTGGTCGACTCGCTCCGCCGGGCCCTGGCCCAGGGGCGGATGCCTCACGCCTTCCTCTTCGTCGGCCCGGCGGGGGTCGGCAAGCGGACATTCGCGCTGAGACTTGCCCAGGCACTGCTTTGCGAGAAGGTCTCCGAGTCGCAGCTGGACCCCTGTGGCGCCTGCCCGGGATGCCTCCAGGTCCTCAACGGCGCGCACCCCGACCTGATCCAGGTCGGCAAGCCCGAGGACCGGCAGGAACTCCCGATTCGCGTGATCCGGGAATTGTGCCTGGATCTCGGGCTGAAGCCGGCGCGGGGGTCGCGGAAGGTCGCCATCGTCGACGACGCCGACGACCTCAACGACGAGGCGGCCAACGCGTTCCTCAAGACCCTGGAGGAGCCGCCGACGGGTTCGGTCCTGATCCTGGTCGGGACGTCGGCCGAGTTGCAGCTCGACACGATCATCTCCCGCTGCCGGGTGGTCCGGTTCGACCCGCTGTCGGACGAGGACCTCGCCACCCTGCTGGTCGAGCAAGGGGTGGTGAAGACCGAGGACGAGGCGCGGAGGCTGGCCCGGACGGCCGAGGGGAGCGTGGCACGGGCGAGGGGGCTGGCGAGCCCGGCGCTGGCGCCGTTCCGGCGGACGTTGCTCGACGAGATCGCCTCGCCGCGCGGGTTCGACGCGCCGGCGCTGGCGAAGAAGGTCGAGGCGTTCTGCAAGGAGGCGGGAAAGGAGTCGATGCATCAACGCGAGCGGGCGCATCTGCTCATCGGCGAGCTGGCCCGATTCTTCCGCGGGGTCCTCTGGCAGACGGCCGGCCTCGAACCGCCATCGGCCGACCCGAACGATCGCAGGGCGGTCGAACAGGTTGCCCAGAAGGTCGAGCCCGAGGATGTGTTCGTCCTGGCCGACCGCTGCCTCGCGGCGGATGCCCACGTGGCGCGGAACGCCTATCTGCCGGTCGTGCTCGACTCGCTGATGCACGACCTGGCGCGGACGCTCGCCCGCGCCAGGTGATCGCATCGACGATTACTTCGGCGGCGAGGTGATGATCGGACCCGGCCGCAGCCCGTCGGGCGCGTTGGACGCGGGCAGAGTCCGCATTGCGGGCGCGGGGGTCGAGGTCGGCGGCGGGGTCAAGGCCGGCGGCTCCGCCAACGCGCCCGGGGTCGACGTGCGGGTGGCACCCGGATCGGTCAAGGGGGGCGGCGAGTCGGCCAGCCCGGCCGTCCCGGCGGGCCCGAAGGAGCCGTTGGCGGGGATGCCGTAATTGGTGCCGCCGGCGCCCGGGGGCATGCCTAGCGGGTTGGCCTCGGAGCGATCGGCGAGGCCCGCACCCCGGCCGATGCCGCCGGGCCCGACATTGGGGTCGGTCGTGAGCGGGCGGGGATCGGTGCTGAACCCGACGGCGGGCTTCTGCCGCCCGTCCGGGGTATAGGGCCGCCCCGGGGGCACTTCCGGCCGGGTGTTCTTGCAACCCGTCGCGGCGCTCAAGAGGGAGAGTCCGAGCCAGAGCCCGGCCTGGAGCCGGTTCCGGCCCTTGAAATTGCGCCAATCCATGGCGAGTCTCCTCGAAGATCCGACAGTGTCCTGACCATCGCGCAAGCGGCCTGCGCGTTCGCGGTTTCCTTCAGCGATGCATGGGGTAGGACCGGTGGCCAGTCGGGGCGGGATCGAGGAGGCGGGTTCAGTGGAGCCGGCTCGGCCGATCCCGCGAGAAACTTGAGGAATTCTCGCGGGATCGGCCGGATCATACAAAGCCCGGCGGATGGGTCAAGCCGAGCTGGGGTCGATCAACCCTTGGCGGCCAGGTAACGGCGCTCGACCTCGGGCCAGTTGACGACGTTCCAGAAGGCGGCCAGGTAGTCCGGGCGGCGGTTCTGGTACTTGAGGTAATAGGCGTGCTCCCACACGTCGCAGCCCAGGAGCGGCGTGGTGCCTTCCATGATCGGGCTGTCCTGGTTCGGCGTGGAGGTGACGGCGAGCTTGCCGTCCTTGCCGAGGGTCAGCCAGGCCCAGCCCGAGCCGAAGCGGGTTGCGCCGGCCTTGTTGAAGGCCTCCTTGAACGCCGCGAAGCCGCCGAGTTCGGAGGCGATCGCCTCGCCGATCTTGCCGGTCGGCTCGCCGCCGGCGTTCGGCGCGATGACCTGCCAGAACAGCGAGTGGTTGGCGTGGCCGCCGCCGTTGTTGCGGACCGCCGTGCGGATCCCCTCGGGCAGGGCGTTCAGGTCGGCGATCAGCGCCTCGATCGTCTTCCCCTGGTGGTCGGGGTGATCCTTGAGCGCGGCGTTGAGGTTGTTGATGTACGCCTGATGATGCTTGCCATGGTGGATCTCCATGGTCTTGGCATCGATGTGGGGCTCGAGGGCTCCGAAGTCGTAGGGGAGCGGCGGAAGCGTGTATTCGGCCATGCGAACGATTCTCCTGGTCGGGGATCGGGCCGCGACGGGTGCCGAGAAATCGGGCCCGCGAGGCTCTCTGAGACGGTCGGCCGCCTCGTCCTCGACAGGCTACCACAACGACTCGCGGCCGATCAAACCCCGTGACGGGGGCCTGACAGCCGCAAGTCGAGTGCCCGTCGGGACGAATTCATCCCGTTGTTGTACGACCAGGAACCCGCCCGGCAAGGTCCGCAGCGGGGGTTGTCGGCGATCAACGCCGACCGCGCCTCGCGATCCGATCCAGGACCTTCTCCCGGATCCACTGGAACACCTCCGGCGCGACGACGGGCGTCGGATTCGAGGCGACCGGCGGGCTGGCGGCCACGACCTGCTTCGCGACGATCCGCGCGACCTTCTTGCCCCCGGTGGTCAAGGCGGCGGAGAACTGGACCGTCAGGTTGTACGACGCCAGCGTCCCCCCGTTGCCGGTGGACACGAGCACGGAGAACTTCGCATTCCTCGTCGCCTTGAAGCTGACCCCGCCGATCCCGGTCGCGACCAGTCTGCCGTTTGCGTTCAGCACTCGGACCCAGGCCCCGCCCGCGAGCACCTGGTAGGTGCCGGCGCGGGCGGCACGGAAAGTGTAGGCATCGACATCCGTCCGCGCGTTGAGGGTCAGCGAGCCGACGCTGGTCTGGGTCACCGTCCCCAGGTTGACGGCAGTCCGGACCGTGTTGTTGGGCTCGAAGCGGTCGGGGCTGGGGGCGACCGGCGTGGGAGTCGGGGTGGGCGTCGGGGTTGGTGTGGGTGTTGGGGTGGGCGTCGGAGTCGGGGTCGGATTCCTCGGCGTCCCGCCCTGGAAGCCGACATCGAGGCGATAGCTGCCGACGCCGAAGACGTCGCCGGTCGCCCCCTCGACGATCACCTGGATCCGCTGGCCCGGGGCGATCCCCGGGATCAAGGCGGAGACGTTGTTGCCGATCGATGTCGGGTCGGCGACGGTGGCGAGCACCTGCCCGGAGGCGGCGTCGACCACGGTCAGCTTCGGACTCATGAGGCTGATGCCCGCCGCGCTGACCGTGACCCTCAGCGAGGCGCCGGTCTCGTCGGGGGCACTGAAGGCGTAGTAGCGTCGGTCGCCGATCGACTGGAGCCACACGTTCGAGACGGCTGTCGCGTCATCGGCCCCAAGGCCGGCGGTGACGTCAATGGAGCTGGATGCGAATCCGAGCCCCTGGGCCTGGTAGCCATCCGGCTGCCTTGCGCCATAGATCGCCTGGATGCCAGCGACGTCGCCCGAGGTCAGCCCGCCCAGGACGCCGTGGTAACGCTCGTACATCACGGTGGAGGGGTTGGGCGCGTGCTCCAGGCCGAGCGAGTGGCCGATCTCGTGGAGCATCACGCTGTAGAGGTCGTAGTCGCCGCCGATGTTGAAGCCGTTGGCGGTGTTGATCTGGATGTCGCCCGCGCCCGTGTAGCCGTTGGGCGGCGGGAACATGGTCTGGGCGAGGGTCTGGCCATCCTGGAAATCGTACCCGCCGAAGCGGATGTCGCCGAATCGGGGGTCGGTCTGTCGCTCGCCGTAGACGTCGAAGTCGGAGAAGCTGTCGCCGATCGCGCCGACGTTGATGTTGGCGACCGCGGCCCAGGTCTGGAGGGCCCGGGCGATCTCGCGTTTCCAGGCCTCGCCGAACTTCGAGCCGAAGACGGCATTGAGGTTGTTGGTGCCGTGCCCCCAGTTGACCCCATCGGGGGCGAAGCTGAAAGTCAGCTGGGTGGGGTTCGCCCATTTGAAGCCGCTGAGCTGGTAGTCGTATCCCGGCGTCGCGAGGAGTTGCCGCCCTTCCAGGGGCTCGCAGCTCGGTCTCGCGGCCCGACGCAGTCGGGCGAGCCGGGGCGTGTCTGCCCCGTAGGCCATCATCTCGTGGGTCGCTCCGGTGTGGCTTCGTCTTGAGGTCGATTCCGAAGGGGGCACCCCGCGGGACCGAGCGACGCATCCACCGAACGAACCCAATCCGGCCATCCCGGGCCGACCACCTCCGCGCGGACGCAGAACGGCCTCCCGATCGCAAACGATCGGGGCGGAACGGACGTCCCTTCCCTGGACCTCGGGCAGTCTCCGGAACGTCGCTCTCCGCCCCGCCTCCACGCCTCACGAGAAGGCGAACAGAACGGACGGACTCCGGCCGCCGGGACGCATCTTCATCGAGGCCAAGCCATTACGGCCCGGCAGATGAACATCCCGGCCCGCGTTTCGTCCGTCGGGCAATGGAACTTTAGCCCATGATCCGGAATCGTGCGGATTTTTTTCGGATTTCTCGGCGAAGGCCGGAGGGCCCGCACACCTTACCCAGACATCCAGGTCACAGAGTCGCGTGTCGATACCGGCAGGAGATGCGCACGGGCCGCTTGAGGCGGTCCGACCGGCGTTCTACATTGGTTGAATGAGACCCAAACAGGCGAAACCGGACGGTGGCGAATTCCTCGACTTCCTCAAGGCCCAGGTCGCTGCGAGGCGGATCCCGTCGCGCCCGCCCGAGACGCCGCAGGGCTGGGAGACGCGGCTCGACGCCGTCAGGGAGGGACTCAAGGCGGCGCTCGGGCGGGTCCCGGACCGGGATGCGCCGCTCGATCCGGAGATCCTCGGCGTCATCAAGCGGGATGGTTACGTCATCGAGCGGCTGACGTTCCAGTCGCGGCCGGGCGTCCGGGTCACGGCGAACCTCTACCGGCCGGAACCGCTCGCGGGCAAGGCGCCCGCAGTGCTCCACGTCCATGGGCACTGGCCCTGGGCGAGGATCGATCCGCACGTCCAGTCGCGTTGCCTGGGGATGGTCAAGCTCGGGTACATCTGCCTCGCGGTCGATGCCTTCGGCGCGGGCGAGCGGGCGGTCCAGCCCGCGCCGGGGACCTACCACGGGGCCCTCGACGGCGCCTCGCTATGGCCGCTCGGGACGCCGTTGATCGGCCTCCAGGTCTACGACAACCGCCGAGCGGTCGATTACTTGCTCTCGCGCCCCGAGGTCGATGGGTCGAATCTGGCGATCACCGGGGCGTCGGGCGGCGGGAACCAGTCGCTCTATTCGGGGGCGACCGACGACCGGTTCAAGGCGGTGATCCCCGTCTGCGGGATCGGGACCTACGACGCCTATCTCGGCGCGGCGTGCTGTGTCTGCGAAGTCCTTCCCGGCGGGATGACGTTTGCCACCACCGGCGACCTCCTGGCGTTGATGGCGCCGCGGTCCCTCCTGGTCGTGAACGCGACAAAGGACGCCTTCCAGTTCAGCGTGGGCGAGGCGGCCAGGAGCGTGGCCTACGCGCGGGCCCGGTATGAACAGTTGAAGGTCGGCGATCGCATCAAGCACGTCTCGATCGAGTCCGGCCACGACTACAACCAGGCCATGCGCGAGGCCGCTTATGGCTGGCTCGACAAGTCGCTGCGCGGCAAGGGCGACGGTTCACCCGTGCCGGAACCCAAGTTCAGCGTGGAAGATCCGCAGACACTTCGCTGCTACCCGGACGCCTCGGCGCGGCCCCGAACCATCGTCACCATCCCCCGGTTCGTGGCTCTCGAATCCGAATCGCTGGCGAAATCCCGCCCCGCCCTGGCCGATCACGCCGAGCGCTGGGAGGCCGACACGGACCGGCTGAAGGGGCGGCTGGAGGACACCTTGCTGGGCGGGCGTCCGCCGAAGTGTCCGCTGGAACTGAACCGGAAGGCTGCGGACGACGCGACCTCGCTCGACATCAGCCCCGAGCCGGGCCTCCGGATTTCAGGCGTGCTCCTGCACTCGAAAATCAAGGCCGCCCGAGTTGCGATCGTGGTCTCGCCCGGCGGCATGGTCGGCCAGGAACATCCGGAGGTCGCTCTGCTGCTCAAGCAGGATTCCGACGTCCTGGTCGCCGACCTACGCGCGACGGGCCTGGGCAAGCCGAAGACCGGGGTTGTCGCTGGCGTGCCAGACCACAACGAGGCCGAGTGGTCGCTCTGGGCGGGCCGGCCCCTGCTCGGCCAGTGGGCGTACGACGTGAGCCGCTGGGTCGATGCACTCGACATCAGCCACAAGGGGCTGCCGATCACGCTCGTGGGATTGGGTCCGTTCGGGCTGGTCGCCCTCGCGGCGGCGGCGCTCGACTCGCGGATCTCGCAGGTCCGGATTGTCGAGAGTCCGGTGACGCTCGCCGGGACGGAAACGCAGCGTTGGGCGAAACTTCCGATGGGGGTCATCGTGCCCGGGATGCTCACCCTGGGGGACGTCGGGCTGATCGCCGCGCTCGTGGCCCCGCGGCCACTCGCGATCCAGGGGGGCGTCGAGCCGGATGGGACGATCGTCAACTCCGACAGGCTCCGCGACGCCTATCGCGAGACGCGGTCGATCTATGCGGTGTTGAATGCCGATGACAAGCTGACGGTTTCGGCCGGCCCGACGGCCGCGCCCGAATCCCGATAGACTTTGCGGGTCCCAGAACTTGTCCGGAATTCGGGCACGACCTGGGAAAATTCGACGCCGAGTCTAGAATAGATCAAGCTTGACAGCGCCCTCGTCGTCCGGCCGGTCGTGAGCAGGCCGGCGGCGTGGGTGAGCGATGCGGGGAGGCCCGGGAGTTCTTCCCCACCAGCCCGCGTCGCACTCCAACTCACGTGAATCGCCCCGAAACGATCGCGACGACGGCACCGGCCCGGCCACGTTCCGAGGTGGCGGTCCGCGCCCGCTGTTTCGTCCGGCGGAGGGAGTGGGATCGAATGTCCCTGGATTTGACGACCCTGACGGCGCTCCCGGCGGCGACCTCCTCGCCACGCAAACGCCGCGGCCGATTCTGGATCGGTCTCGGTATCTGCGGCGTGGCGGCCGCCGGCGCGGGCTGGAAGACCTACCAGTCGGGGTTCACCCCGTCTCGATACTGGTCGACGAAACCCGCCTCGCTGGAGATCCTGTCGGTCGACACGGGCCGGCTGGCGATGTACGTGACCGAGACGGGGTCGCTGGAAAGCGCCAGCAATACCCAGATCCGCTGCCAGGTCGAGGCCCTCCTCGGCATGGTCGGCGGCACGACCGGCGGCACTGCATCTCGCGGCGGCGCCGGCGGTGCGATGGCAGGTGGGACCGGCGGAACTTCCGGCGGAACCTCCTCCTCGGGCGGTGCATCGGGCGGCGGGATGGCCGGCGGCGCGGGCGGGGCCAGGGGCGGGTCCGGCGGCGGTGCGCGGGCCGGCGGTGCCTCGGGCGGCGGAGGCGGAGGCGGCGCATCCGGCGGCGGTGGAACTGGCGGCGGTGCGGGTGGCGCATCGGCGGGGGGCGCGACCTCCGGAGCGACCAACGAAGCCACGCTCAGGAAGCCGTCGATCCGTAGCTTCAACTACGCCGTGACCCCGTATGTACCGCAACGGTCCTCCGCCGGCCGATCGGGCGGCAGCACGATCGCGGGCGGCGGCGGTGGTGGCGGCGGCGGGGGTCGCAGCGGAGGTGGCGGTGGTGGCGGCGGCGGGGGTGGTCGCGGCGGCGGGGGTGGCGGCGGCGGCCGTGGCGGCGGTGGCGGCGGTGGCGGCGGGATGATCGGCGACGAGAAACCGGGATCCACCCGCATCATTTCCATCCTCTCCGAAGGCACGCCCGTCACCAAGGGCCAGGTCGTCTGCGAACTCGACTCGTCCTCGTTCAAGGACGAGTTGCAGTCCCAGCGCATCAAGTACGAACAGGCCAAGTCCGCCGTCGAGCAGGTCCAGTCGATCCTCGACGTCAATCTCATCAGCTACCGCGAGTACCGCGACGGCATCTATCCCCAGGATGCGATGCTGATCAAGCAGTACATCAACGCCTGTCGACTCGACTACGACCGTGCCGAGCGGAACCTGGCGTGGTCGAAGGACGTCTACAACAAGGGCTTCCGGGCCTATCAGCAGTACCAGGCGGACGAATTCTCGCTCCAGCGGGCCAAGATCTCGCTGAACGAGGCGCTCGGCATGGAGGAGCGCCTGGAGAAGTACACCAGGCCCCGGCTTCTCAAGGCGCTCGAGGCCAAGATCGAGTCGATCAAGTCGGACAAGTACGCCCAGGAGGCCGCCTTCCAGCTCGAATCCGACCGCCTCAAGCGGATCGAGAGGATGATCGTCAACTGCACGATCCGCGCGCCCGGCGAGGGCATCGTCGTGTACGCCAACCAGACCAATAGCTGGGGCCGGACCGAGGCGCAGATCCAGGAAGGCGTGACCGTCCGGGAAGGGCAGCCGATCTTCGACCTCCCCGACCCGAACCACATGCGGGTCCGGGCGAAGATCAACGAGTCCAAGGTGGCCTACATCCACCAGGGTCAGCAGGCGGAGATCAAGATCGATGCCTTCCCCGACCGCCCATTGCGCGGCACGGTCGCGGAGGTCACGGCGATCCCGGCCCCGTCGAACGGCCCGTTCTCGGACACCCGAATCTACTTCGCGGTGGTCAACATCGAGACCGGCGGCTTCTCCGACCTCCGCCCCGGCCTGAGCGCCGAGGTGTCGTTCTTCGTCGATGCGAAGAAGGATACCACCCGCGTCCCGGTCCAGGGCGTGCGCTGGGTGGGCGACAAGCCGTTCGTGGCGGTCGCCCAGCCGAGGAAAGACCCGGAGGAGCCGCTCAAGTGGGAGTGGAAGCAGGTCGACCTGGGCCTGATGAATGAGTCCTACGCCGAGGTCCGCGACGGGCTGAAGCCGGGGGACCAGGTCGTTGCACGCCCGGATCGGCTCCCCTCGCCCTTGTTCGCGGCCCCGTCCGCCCCGGCGCCCCCGCCGGTCCGAACCGCGGGGGGGAACGAGGCGTCGCCTCGGAGTTGAGCGGGTCGAGCGAAGATGTGAAATACGATCGGCCGGCGATCCTTCGGGGATCGTCGGCCGTTTTCGTTCGCGAGGCTTGGACCGTGAAGGTTTGCGAATTGCCCGTCAGGTCAAGCGCTGTCCGGGCTCGATGTCGGTGGGAGACGCCTCGACTTCGGCTCGACGACAGCCCTCGCTACCTGGGAGCATTGCGTGAAGGGCAGGAATGCAGAGAGCCGCACCGGTTGGGGTGCGGCTCATCGTCAGGGTTCGACGTATCAATCGCGGTTTACTTGGCGAGGGCGGCCTCGATGGCGGCGGTGACGTCGGCGCTGTCGGGCTTGATCTGCGGGGCGAAGCGGGCGATGACCTCGCCCTTCTTGTTCACCAGGAACTTGGCGAAGTTCCACTGGATGTCGCCGGCAAACTTGGCGTTGGTCTCGGGGCTGGTGAGGAACTGGTAGAGGGGGTCGATCCCCTTGCCCTTCACCACGATCTTGGAGAACAGAGGGAAGCTGACCTTGTAGTTGGTCGAGCAGAACTCCTTGATCTCGGAATCGGTGCCCGGCTCCTGCTTGCCGAACTCATTGGCCGGGAAGGCGAGGATCTCGAAACCCTTGGCCTTGTACTTGGCGTAGACCTCTTCGAGCTGCTTGTACTGCGGGGTCAGGCCGCACTGGCTGGCGGTGTTCACGACGAGGAGGACCTTGCCCTCGTACTTGGACAGGTCGACCGGCTGGCCGTCGATGTCCTTCATGGTGAACTTGAGGATGCCCTTCTTGGCGCCGCCCTCGGCCTGGGCGAACGGGACGGCGACGATCGCGGCCAGGAAGGCCGAGGCGAGGAGGATCGGGAGCGTGCGGATCACGGGGTGGGGTCCTGCGAAGGTGCTGGGTGGGGACACTTCCGGCGGCCTCGATGGCGGGTGCGGCGGGTGCCCTGGCGCGATCGAGTGCGAGCCGGGACGCGACGACTTGAGTATCATGATGGTCCGCGCGATATCCGAAATCAAGGTCGGGCACCGAAGTCGACCCGACGCCCCACGCGGATCCGATCCGCCGGCCGAGCGAAGCCAGATCCATGTACTACAGCCCCGAATCGTTCACGGCCGGCGCCCTGCGTGTGATCCGGCGAGCCGAGCTCCGCGCCCAACGTCGTGCCTCGGGGCAGGTCGACCCCACCGACCTGTTCGCGGCCCTCGCCGAGGAGACCGAGAGTCGTTCCGCCGCCCTGACCGCCGAATTCGGCCTCATCCCGCAGGCGCTCCTGGACGCGCTGGGCATCGCTGAAGTGGAGATCGAGGACGCGGTCATCGACCGGGCGATCGAGACGATCGGCGACGCGTCGGCGGCGATCCCGCACGCGTCCGAGTCGCGTGACGTTCTCATCGAAGCGGTCGGCCAGGCGAGGTCGTTCGACCGGGGCCGGCTGGTCGGCACCGAGCACATGCTCTCGGCGATCCTCACCGTGCTGCCGGCGATCCGGGCCTCCGTCGAATCCGCCGGCCTGCGCGTGGTCGAGTTGCTCGACCGGATCAACGAGCAGACCGGCGGCGAGATCGCCCCGATCCCGCTCGCCCCCGACATCCCCCCGCTCGAACTGACCGAGCCCGGCCAGGGGGATGACCTCGGCCGGATCCTCGACGCCTCCGCGAACCGGGCCCGGGAAGGGCTGCGCGTGGTGGAGGATTACGTCCGGTTCGCCCTCAACGACTCGATGCTCACCCGACGCCTCAAGGACGTGCGCCACCGCCTCGGCGAGGCGATCCGGGCGATCGATCCGGAGATCCTCCTCGCCTCCCGCGACACCCCCTCTGACGTCGGCACCCACATCATGACCGTCAGCGAGCAGACCCGCGAGAACCCCCGCGCGGTTCTATTCGCCAACTTCAAGCGGGTCGAAGAAGCCCTCCGGACGCTCGAAGAGTATTCCAAGCTCATTGATGTGTGGGCGTCCGGCAAGTTCGAGGTCCTGCGATACGACGTCTACACCCTGGAGAAGCTGACGATCACCGCCATGGCGTCCCGGCGCGTGCTGGGCGACGCGAAACTCATGGTGCTTGTCGGGGGGCTTCCGACGCTCGGCGACCTGACCTGGGTGGTCGGCGAGGCCCTGGCGGGCGGGGCCGACGTCATCCAGCTCCGCGAGAAAGACCTCGACGACCGCGAATGGCTGTCGCGGGCGCGTGAGGTCCGGATCCTCACCGCCAGGTCAAAGGCCCGGTTCATCGTCAACGACCGCCCCGACCTCGCGAGGCTGGCGGGGGCGGACGGCGTGCATCTGGGCCAGGACGACCTCTCGGTCCGCGACGCCCGCCGGATCGTGGGCCCGACGGCGATCGTCGGGGTCTCGACCCACGACGGCTCGCAGCTCGAACGGGCGGTGCTGGACGCCGCGAGCTACCTGGGCGTCGGGCCGATGTTCGCCAGCCGGACGAAGGAGTTCGATGACTTCGCCGGGCTCGCGTTCGCGAGGCGGGCCTCGGAGCAAACCACCCTGCCCTGGTTCGCGATCGGCGGGATCACGGCCGAGAACCTGCCCGAGTTGATCGAGGCGGGGGCCCGACGGGTGGCGGTGAGCGCCGCGGTGGTGAGGGCGGAATTCCCTCGGAAGGCGGCGGCCGAACTGCGGGCCCTGCTGGATGAGGCGACGGATTGAGTCCGGAACGTCTCGCCGCTTGCCCCGGGCCGATCCGGGCGGGATACTAGGCGCGGCGACGCGTTGGCGTCCCTTCCAACCCAACCCGCTACGACCAGGAGCGCAGCCGTGGGCGATTCGACCGGGGCAGCCGATCTTCAGCAAAAGTACCGGCAATTTCTGGATCTGCTTCCGCTGACGCTCTCCCTGGCGGGTTTGCCGCCGAGCGAAGGGCGGCTCTTCAGCGAGGACCAGCTTGAGGCCCGCGCGATCACGGTGCGGCTTGCGTATAAAGTCGCCCGCGGGTCGGCCCGGGATTGCCTGAGCGGGTCGTAACAATGTCGCAGGGGGCCGGGCCGGGGGGGCGGGTCGATTCCCCCTCGCCCGCTGCATGGAGCCGGTTCGTCAGCCGATAAGTTACGCGTGGCGTGAGAGGCCGCCGGGAGGCACGCGGGACCGACGAGGTTCTCGCGAATCCGAGGGCGGCTGCCCCCACCCACGCCGGTATGACATCCCACTCCAGAAGCGAAGGGCCCTCTCGATATGAGGACGCAACCTGAGCGCGAGACGCGCAGGCTCAAGGCCGCCATCATCGGTTTCGGGCTCGACGGGTGGGACGACCAGCAGCGGATCAGCAGCGGCGACCAGTGCGTCCTGCTCGGCGGCTCGGCCGAGACCCACGCCGAGATGCTCGAGACCATGCTCCGCCTGGAGTCGGAACTGGAGCGTCGCGGCCAGACCCTCAGCGAGGTCGAGCCCGGGGACCTGGCCGACATCGCCTGGCGGATCGACTCCCCGGAGCTCCACGCCATCGCCGTCCGGCTCCACGAAGGGCTCGAGGAGATGGGCCGGTCGTTCCACGAACTCTCCGCCGCCGAGCTCACCGACCTCGCCGCCGAGGC
Source organism: Isosphaeraceae bacterium (assembly GCA_965279195.1). GTDB lineage: Bacteria > Planctomycetota > Planctomycetia > Isosphaerales > Isosphaeraceae > CBDIHP01. The sequence continues at coordinate 300,541 of CBDIHP010000045.1, read as the reverse complement.
CGGGTCCGCCCACCCCGCCTGATCCGCCCGGGACGGTCCAGGATCGACCCGAGCACACCGCGACCCCGCCCCGGCACACGCCGGCGCGGGGTCGCGGTGTCATTTCCGCACGCTCCGATTCCGGAGGCCGGCTTGAGAAAGTCGCCCGCCCGACGAAAATCCCTGAAACGGCAGGGGCGCCGGGCGGGTAATCCCAGGCAGTCCGGAACGGTTCGGGACCGCCGGCGGCCCGCGATGGAGCGCCGGGACCAGGTTATCGCGTGACCACCTCCGACGACCGAGCCCTCGTTCAGGCGCTGCGAGACGGCGACCCGCAGGCCCCCGGCCTGCTGATCGACCAGTTCCACGGCGTCGTCCTCGGGCTCTGCCACCGGATGCTCGGGAACCGGCATGACGCGGAGGACGTGGTCCAGGAGACCTTCCTCCGGGCCCTCCGCGCGATCGCCGGTTTCGACCCCGAGCGGCCGCTCCGCCCCTGGCTCCTGGGGATCGCCGCCAATCGCTGCCGCACGGCGATGGGCAAGCGGGCCCGGCGCCCGTTGCCGACCGATTCGATCGAGGACCGGCCCGATCTCCGCCCCCCCCCGGGTGACCCCGACGACCTCTCGGGAGAACTCGAACGGGCCCTCGACCGGCTCCGACCGGAATACCGGCTCGTCTTCGTCCTGTTCCACGAGCAGGGTCTGCCCTACGAGGAAATCGCCGAATCGATCGAGCGGCCCGTCGGCACCGTCAAGACCTGGCTCCACCGGGCGCGAGGCGAACTCGCCGAGCATCTCGGCCGTCGCGGTGTCAACTGCCCATGAACCCGTCCGATCCCCCCATTGTCCGCCAGCGGAGCGCCCGATGTCCCTGACCTGCCCCGACTTCGACCGGCTCTCCCGGGAGTTGCTCGACGACCTCTCGGGCCGGGACCTCCTCGACCTGGAGCGTTCGCTCGACGACCACGCCTCCGGCTGCGGGCGCTGCGGGCCGATCTGGCGACAGCTCACGCGGCTCCAACAGGTCCTTCGCGTCGGCCTCCCGAAACTCGAGCCCGCCTCGCCGGAATTCCTCAACCGGCTCAAGGTCGCCGCCCTCGAGGAGTTCGAGCGTCCCGCCGTCGTGGCCTGGTCTCCCGCCGCCCGGCGAGCCGCCTGGGTGTCGGCCGCCGCCGCGATCCTCGCCGTTGTCGCGCTGGGCTTCCCGCGTCGAGATGACCGGATTCCGATCCGCGACCTCGTCCGGAACCGGCCCGCCCCCAGCCGGCCGAACCTGAACCGTGCCCTCGCGCTGGCGACATCGGCGACGCTCGGCATGGCGAGGGAAGCCTCGGCACCGGCCGCGCGGATCGGCCTGGACGTCATCGACCTGCCCGAGACCACGCTCGGGGCGGCCTCGCCGGACCTGAGCGTGGGCGTGGCGGTGCCCCCGGCGACCGAGGTGCTCCAGTCGGTCGGTCGGAAGGTGAATCGCAGCGTGAAGCCGATCTCCGGGTCGGCCCGGCAGGCGTTCGGGTTCCTCCTGGGACCGAGCCTCGCCAGCCGTGCGGGCGGGAACGAAGGGTGATTTCGTCGGGTCGAGTCGGAGGTCCGGGCATGGTCGGCTCAATTCGGTCGGGGGTCCGCCGGGCCCTGTCTTGCCTCGTCTCGTTCGGGTTCCTCGCGTTCCCCGCCCTCGTCCTGGCGGCGGGCTCGACGGAATCCCTGCTCCGGCTGCTCCCGCCCGACACCTCGTTCACCCTGAGCGTCGACGACCTCCGGGGCCATTACGGGACGATCGTCGCCTCGCCGCTGGCCCGGGGAATCCGCGAACTGCCGGCGGTCCAGGCACTCCTGAAGTCCGAGCAATACGAGGCCTTCCAGCAGGCCCGGTCCCAGATCGAGGAGGCCCTCCAGGTCGACTGGGACCGGTTCCGGGACGACATCCTCGGCGACGCGGTAGTCCTCAGCTTCCACATGCCGGCCGGGGCCGGGCCCGACGGCGGACGCGGGTTGGTCATGGTCCGGCCGCGCGACAAGGCGCTCATGGTCCGGTTCATGGAGGCCTTCAACCGGACCCAGAAGTCGTCCGGCGAGCTGCGCGACATCCAGGAGAACCGCCACGGAGGCCAGACTTACTTCACCCGGACCTACGCCGACGGCCGCCCCGCCGATCATTACTTCCTGCTCGACGACGGAACCTTCGCCTGGTCGAATTCCGCCGAGCAACTGATCGAGATCCTCAAGCGCAACTCCGACTCGGGACTGCCGAGCCTCTGGACCGACCCGCTGGCCCGCGAGGTCCGCGAATCGCTGCCCTCGGGCTCCTTCATCCGGCTGGCCCTCCACCCCGGGTTCCTGGTCCGGTTCCTCGAAGCCCTCCCCGACTCCGACAAGCCCGGGGAGGCCCGCGCGGCCGGTTCGATCCGGGGCTATTTCCGGGCCCTGCGTTACGTCGGCCTGTCCGTCGAGTGGAAGGATGGCCTGCTGGTCCACACCAGGGAGAGCCTCGACCCCTCGAAGCTCGAAGGCTGGCTCAAGCAGTGGCTGACCCGGAAGTCGGCCCCGACGGAACTGCTCCGGAAGATCCCCCAGACGGCGGTCGCCCTCAGCTCGATCCAGTTCGATTTCTCGGCCATCGCAGACTACCTCGATGGGTTCGTCCCCGAGAATGACCGCTGGCAGTTGGAGAACATTCTCACGGCCGTCCGGGGGATCGCGCTCGATCAGGACGTGCGGAAGGCCGTCCTGCCCGCCCTCGGGCCGCGGCTGGTGGCTTATGCCGACGGCTTCGACTACCCGTCGAAGGGTGCCGGTGTCCCGATGGTCGCCGCCCTCGGCCTCGCATCCGGCAACGGTGCGCCGCAGGTCGCGGCCTCGGTCAGGAACGCCCTCCGCACGATGCTCGCCGTGATCGCCCTGGACAACTCGCGGCGCGGTGCCCAGCTCCACCTGAACACGACCCAGGTCGACGGCCAGGAAGTGACCACGTTCGGCAATGCCCGGGTCTACCTGGCCTATTCGGTGCTGCCGGACCAGCTCGTCGTGAGCAACAACCCGGGGGCGGCGGTCCGCTACATCAAGTCGCCGCCGACGGACTGGCTCGACTCCGCCGGGGCGGGCAAGCTCTCGGTCGCCGGCTCTCTCGCCTATGTTGACCTGGCCGCGCTCGCCGAACTGGCGACCCGGCACCGCGACGGCCTCGCGAAGCGGTCGGCCCAGCGGCGAGGGGGCTCGATCGAATCGGCCGGGGATGACCTCGACCAGGCGATCGCACTGGCCCGCCTGTTCCGCTGCGTGTTCTTCACCACGACCGCGGCTCCCGACGCCTCGACGGTGAGCCGGACGTTCGGGCTCCTCGCGGCGAACACGAAGGCCCCGGGGAAATAACGGCCGGCCTGGCCGGCCGACGGGGCTCACTCGGGCTCGACTCGCGGATAGAATGGGGGACGAGAGAGGCGAGGGGCGTCCGCCGGCCCCGGCCTCCGCCGTGTCCTGTCCCGCGAGGAGCCCCGTTCGATGTCGACGCCGCAGACGCTGCTCGAAGCGTTCCCGAATCAGTTCCCCGACCGCGAATACGAGATCGAGATCGTCTGCCCCGAGTTCACCGCCGTCTGCCCCAAGACGGGCCAGCCGGACTTCGGCACCATCATCATCCAGTACGTCCCCGGCCAGACCTGCATCGAGCTCAAGAGCCTCAAGCTCTACCTCTTCGCCTTCCGCGACCGGGGCATCTTCTACGAGCACTCGGTCAACACCATCCTCGACGACCTCGTCGCCGCCTGCCACCCGAGGCGGATGACGGTGGTCGGCGACTTCCGCCCGCGCGGCGGCATCACCTCCAAGATCACCGCCCGGTACCAGGCCCAGGCCTGAGCGGGCGAGATCCCCGACGGTTAGCGTCCCACCTTGACCGCGAGGCCCCCCGGCGTCGCCACTCTCCCAAGGAACCAAGACGTGAGACCCGCCCTCCTGACGCTCACCAGCGACTTCGGCTGGGACGGCCCCTACGTCGCCGCGATGAAGGGGGTCGTCCTCGGCCTGGCGCCCGGCACTCAGCTCGTCGACGTCAGCCACGGCATCGCCCCCCAGAACATCGTCGAGGGGGCGTTCGTGCTGTCGAGCATCGTCGACGCCTTCCCCGAGGGGGCCATCCACCTCGCGGTCGTGGACCCCGGCGTCGGCACCGACCGCCGCCTCGTCGCCGTGCGTGTCGACGGCCAGTGGTTCGTCCTCCCCGACAACGGCCTGATCAGCGGGGCCCTTCGGGGCCGGTCCGCGTCCGAAGTCCGCGAGCTGTCCAACCCGAACCTCCGCCGCAAGCAGGTCTCCTCGACCTTCCACGGCCGGGACATCCTCGCCCCGGCCGCCGCGCACCTGGCTCGGGGTGGCTCGCCGGAGGAACTCGGCCCGGCCCGGCCTCCGGACAGCCTGATCCGGCTGCGGACGATCGAGGCGGCCGAGAATCCACAGGGGCTCGTGGCCGAGGTCATCTTCAAGGATCCCTTCGGGAACCTGATCACCAACGTCCAGCAGCCTCGCGTGGCGCACCACCCGGCCGGTGACTGGGTCGTCGAGATCAAGGACGTGCGGATCGAAGGTATCTCCCGGACCTATGGCGACCGCTCCCCCGGCGACCTGATCGCCCTGGCGGGGAGTTCGGGCTGGATCGAGGTCGCCGTCGTGAATGGCGACGCCGGACGGCAACTCTCGGCCGGGCCGGGGACGACCGTCCTCTTCCGCAAGAAACCCTTGGGCCGCAGGGACTGACGTGCACGCCGAATCCTCCGCCGATCGCCAGGAACGCCTCCGCCGCCGGGACTTCGATCACCTGTGGCATCCCTTCACCCCGCTGGCCGACTGGGCCGCGTCCGACCCGCTCATCATCGAGCGGGGGGAGGGGAATTACCTCTACGACATCCACGGCAACCGATACCTCGACGCCGTCAGCTCGCTCTGGTGCAACGTCCACGGGCACCGGCACCCCGCCTTGACGAAAGCCCTGGTCGAGCAGGCCGAGACGCTGGCGCACAGCACGCTCCTGGGCGTCACGCACCCGACGGCCATCGAGCTGTCCCGGGAACTCGCCGAGGTCGCGCCTGCCGGCCTCAACCGGGTCTTCTTCTCGGACGACGGGGCGACGGCCGTCGAGGTCGCCCTCAAGATGGCCTTCCAGTACTGGCGGCAGAAGGACCGGCCCGAGCCGAACCGGACGCGGTTCCTCGCGCTCAGGAACTCCTACCACGGCGACACCCTGGGTGACGTGAGCGTCGGCGGAGTCGACCGCTTCCACGTCATGTTCGCCCCCCTGCTTTTCCCCGCGCTCCGGGCACCGTCCCCTTTCTGCTACCGCTGCCCGATCGGCAAGGAACGCGAGACCTGCGGTATCGCCTGCCTGACCGAGGTCGAAGGCCTGCTCGACGCTCACCCGGGCGAGGTCGCGGCCGTGATCGTCGAGCCCCTGGTCCAGGGGGCGGCCGGGATGATCGTGCACCCCGAAGGCTATCTGAAGGGCCTGCGTGAGATCACCCGGGCCCGCGACGTCCTCCTGATCGCCGATGAGGTCGCCGTCGGATTCGGCCGCACCGGCAGCCTGTTCGCCTGCGACCGCGAAGGGGTCTCGCCCGACTTCCTCTGCCTGGCCAAGGGCATCACCGGCGGCTACTTGCCGCTCGCGGCCACCCTGACGACGGAGGAAATCTACAGCGCCTTCGTCGGCACCGCGAGGGACGGGAAGACCTTCTATCACGGCCACACCTACGGCGGGAACCCGCTCGGAGCGGCCGTGGCCCTGGCGAATCTGAAGGTCTTCCGCGACGAGAAGACGCTCGAAAACATGGCCCCGAAGGTCGAGTTTCTCTCAACCCGACTGGCCGCCCTCCGAGACCATCCGCTCGTCGGGAACATCCGCCAGTGCGGCCTGATCGCGGGGGTCGAACTCGTCGCGGACAGGCAGACGAAACGTCCCCTGCCCTGGGAATCTCAGACCGGGGCACGGATCTGCCATCGGGCCCGCGAGCGGGGGATCCTGCTCCGGCCGCTCGGAGATGTGCTGGTCATCTTCCCCCCGCTGACGATCACGATCGAGGAAATCGACGCGATCATCGATGCGATCGGGGACGGGATCGCCTGGGCCCACGAAGGGGCGACCTCATGAGTCGGCTCCCGGGCCTGTTCGTCGTCGGCAGCGACACGGGCGTCGGCAAGACCTTCGTCTCGGCCGCCTTGATCCGCCGGCTGGTCCGCGAAGGTCGCCGCCCCGGCGCGATCAAGCCCGTGGCGACCGGGCTGACGATCGGCCCGGACGGGGCGATCCGGGCGGACGATCCCGACATCCTCCGATCGGCACTGCCCGGCGACGTATCCCTGGATGCGGTCTGCCCATTGCTATATCAAGCCCCATTGGCCCCGCCAGTCGCGGCGAGACTGGAGGGGAAACGGCTCGATCACGCCGAGGTCCTGGCCAGGACCCGGGCCGCGATCGGCCGCTGGGGGGATACGGCCGATTGCCTGATCGTCGAGGGCGTGGGGGGCTGGCTCTGCCCGCTCGGGGAGGACTCCACCGTGGCGGATCTGGCCGCGGAACTCGACTATCCCATCGTGATCGTCGCCAGGCGCGGGCTCGGGACCCTGAACCACACGCTGCTCACGGTCGCGTCCGCCCGGTCGCGAGGGTTGCGTATCGCCGGGGTGATCCTGAATGGGTCCGAGCCGACGAGCAACCCGCTGGCCGAGTCGACCAACCGGGCCGAGCTGTCCCGGCGCCTGGGGGAGACCGCCGTCCTGGCCGAGATCCCTCATGCAACCGTTGGGGAGGGCGTGGACCTCCTCCTCTCGGTCACCGACTGGTACAATCGTTGTCAGCCTTCGAGACGATCGAGCCTTTGAATGCGGGCCGACAACCCGCGACCTCGTGACCGGCCGGCGACGGGTCGAACTCGGAGCGGAGATGCCGTCGATGTCGAGCAACGCGCACTGCCCGAGCTGCGGGGGCCCGCTCCCCGAACCGAAGGCGGCCCCGACGATCTCGCACTCCCTGACCCATTGCAACGAGCCCGCCGGCAACTCGCCGACGCCTCCCGAACCCGCGCCCCCCGTCGTGCCGGAGGTCCCCAGGACAACGCCGGTCGTCGCCGACTCGAACACCAGCCCCGACATGCCCACCTTGCGCGACCTCGGCCCGGCGGAGGAGCCCGACCCGCTGCTCGGCGAATTCGTCCCTTCCGCCATCCAGGCCCGGTCGAAGCCGTCCGCGCTGGAGGATCCCGACGAGTTCGAGATCCCCGCGTCGCTCAGCCAGGGGCCGGACTCGGTGGACGACGCCCCGCCACTGCTCGGCATCGACACAACGCGAACCGCCCCGAAGAAACCGACCCTCCAGTCCGAGTCGATGGAACTGGACCCGCCGGGGCCCCGCAGGATCCCGACGGCGGTCGTGCTGCTCGCGAGCTACGCCAGCGCGATGACCCTGGCCGCCGGCTGGCTGATCTACGACCGCCGCCGTTCGACGACCGAGGAGGCCGAACCGGCGACTGTGGCCCGCTCGGACATCGAACCTACCGGCCGGGCCGCCCGGGAGGTCGCCGCCGCCGAGTCGATCCCCGAGTCGCGGACCACCGAGGTCGGCCGCGCCATCCGCGCGGGCTCGCTGGAAATCCTGCCGTTGAAGGTCGAGCGGAAGAACGTGCAACTGATCCGCCGATCCACCGGCCTTACCGGCGGCTCGGGCTCGGACCGACCTCGCGACGGCGGGAGCGCCTGGCTCCTCACGCTCCGGCTCAAGAATCTGGCCGATTCGACGGCCTTCGCCCCCCTGGAGGAGGCCTATCTCCGGGAGGGCGAGCGGTCGCCGACCGACTCCTACATCGAGACCCCCTCGGGCGACCGGGTCTATCTCTATCCGCTGGCGGTCGAGAGCGAGTGGAAAATCCGGGGGCAGGATTTCCGGGAACTCCGGCCCCGCGAGCAGGTCGACACGATCATCGCCAGCGAGCCCGCCCCGCCCGCCGTCAAGGGGGGCGATTTGCGCTGGCGCGTCCGGCTCTCGACGGGGTCAGGGCGGGCCGAGACCTTCGTCGTGCGGTCTCCGATCCCGTGAGCCACAACCCGGTCCAGCAAGCCCGAACCGGCGGTGGCCTGAGAGGCTTGCCCCTCCACGCACTGACCGTCGCCGCGCTGATTCATCCGATCTCCGGAGTCTTCGCGAGGGTCGACTGGCGGTTCGATCTGATCCGCCACTTCCAGGTGGCGGCGCTTCTGGTCACGTCGCTGGCGACCCTGGCCTGGCTGTTCCCCCGCCCGCGCTGGCAGGCCGGCTTGCTCGCGCTCCTGGCCGCGTCGCAGATGGAGCCGCTGGTCCGCTACCACGCCGACAATCCGGTCCCGCCCGAGGCCGGGACTCACGATCGCCTGCGGATCGTCTACGCCAACGTCCTGGTGGACAATCCCGACCCTGCCCGGCTCGGCCGGCTGATCGACGAGGAGTCGCCCGACCTCGTCGCCCTCGTCGAGGTCCCCGCCGGCTGGCTCGAAAAGGTCGGGGAGATCCGGAGTCGCTACCCGTACCGATATGAATACCCTGATGGATCTCGCGGCCTGTCGCTCTGGTTCCGGACGCCCCCGCTCTCGGTCGAGCCGCCCGCCCGGCTGGTCCCATCGGCGAACCCCACGTTGCGGGCGTCGTTCCTCTTCGCCGGGCGGCCGAGGAACCTCTGGCTGGTCCACGCTCGGACCCCGTTCGACCGGGACCAGGAGGGCGCCACAGGCGGGGAACTCCACGCGATCGGCTCTGCGATCCAGCAGTCCGGCGGGTCGACCATCCTTCTCGGCGATCTCAACTGCACCGACGGCTCGCCCTACTTCGGCGACCTGCTGCGGGAATCCGGGCTGCGGGACTCCCGGATCGGCTTCGGGCGACAGCCGAGCTGGCCGACCTGGTCGCCGTACCGGCTCTCGATCGATCATGCCTTCGTGAGCCAAGATCTCTCCGTCGTGGACCGCCGCCTGGGCCCCGACATCGGTTCGGATCATTTCCCGTTGATCCTCGACCTCGCCCCCTTGTCGACCCGGCGCGGGAGCGTGGTCACCAACTCGACCGACCAGGCCCGCAACGCCTCGGCCGCCTCCGCCTCGACCGCCCCCGAGTAGCGAACCCGGTCGGACTCTCCGAGATATCCCCGCAGCGAGGAAACCAGGGCCACGGGCAGTCGATCATCGGCCCCGATGGCGAGGACGAGTTCCTCGGTCGTGAGCGACTGGGGATAACGCAGGGGATCATGAGCCGCGAGTCGAGATCGAGCCTCGGCATGGGCCCGGTCGACAATCTCGGCGGGTTTGGGCGGAAGGCTGGGAGACGATCGGGGGACAGACGCCGCCGACCGCTTCCAGCGACGAGTCCCCAGCAGCGCGACCACGATCAGCCCGAGGGCGACGGCGGTCGGGATGATCGACGGGCCCGGCACTGGTTCCTCGATCGGACCCGGCCCGGGGCTCGGGCGGGGGGGGACGTAGATGGCCTCGCGGGGATGGATTCTTGCTGTCTGGGGCACGAGAGGTTCCTGAGTCATCGGGGCCGGAGGGGTCGGCCGCTCGAAAGGATCCGGACGAGGCGGATGATCGGGTCGCTCTCGGTCGGGAAGTCATGGCCCGCGACGCCGGTCTCGGCGCACCAGCGGCGGAAGGCCCGGTCGCGCTCGATGGCCTGACGCACGTAGGCCGCTCGGACTCGTTCGGACGTCGTGTCGATCGTCCGACGCCGGCCGGTCTCCGGGTCGATCAAGTCGAGCAGTCCCGCTCGCGGGAGGCGGACCTCGGCCGGCGAGATGACCCGCAGGGCCAGGATCTGATGCTTTGCGGCGAGCTTCGCCCAGCGCGATGAGGGGAACGAGTCGGGGTCGTAGAAGTCGCCCAGGACGACGATCAACGCCCGCCTCTGATTCCTCCGCGAGAGCGTGTCCAGTGCCGTCGCGAGCGACGTCCGGGGCGATTCCGTCGGGGTGGCCACGAGCATCCGGGCGATCGACGCCAGATGCCTCGGTCCGAATTCGGGCTGGAGTTCGGCCTCGACGCGGTCGCTAACGAGCATCAGCCCGACGCGGTCGCCCGACTGCGTCGCGGCCGTCGCGAGCAACACCGCCGTCTCGGCCGCCCGATCGGCCTTGGTCTTCCCCTCCGGCCCGAATCGCATGCTGGCCGAGACGTCGACCAGGATCCAGACCGTGAGGGCCCGCTCCTCGACGAACGTGCGGACGTAGGGCTTCCCTTGCCGCGCGGTCACGTTCCAGTCGAGATGCCGGACGTCATCGCCGGGCTCGTACGGCCGGAGGTCGGCGAACGTCAGGCCGACGCCAGGCCGGGCCCCCGCATACGCGCCGGTCAGTTCGGACAAGGCGCGTGCCCGGACTCGCAGGCGGAGCCGCCTGGCGCGTCGGATCGTCGCCGCCGCGTCCACCGCCGTGCGAGGGGGCTCGTCTTGCTGCACTCCGGGATCCCCGAGGTTTCGTGCGATCACTCTCCGGCTTCATGCTCCCCGGCCGGGGCCTCGACGGTCAAGCGGATCGAGACCTCCCACGTGCCGTTTTCCTCGGTCCGGACGACCCATCGCGGATGGAACGCAAAGCACTGATACCGCGCGTCGGATCCGGATGAATGGATCGGATAACCCCAGACGGATGCGGGACGGGACCACTCCAGGCTCACGGCCAGGGCGGCATCCTCGATCGCCATTTGCTCCACGTTCATCCGGTCCAACTCATCGATGAGCGTCTGTTCGCCAGTCGATCCATCCCCGCCCTGAATTCTGGCCTCGGGGCCGAAGCCAGACACATGAATGGCGGGCGAGAAGATCAGCGGGACCTCGGGCAGATCCTGGAGCAGGTACGAAACCTCGACCGTCGCCCCGTCCGCCTCGACGGCGACCGACTTCTGGATCTGGATCGTGTGGTCGAGCACGCGGCCCGGCCGCTCCATGATCAGGGCGACGCCCTCGGGTGAGGAGTGGACCTTCGAGAGATAGGTGCCGGACGAGAAATCGCCGAGGTCGGTCCAGTTGCCGGAACGGAGAGCCTCCAGCGTCAAATCAGCCGGCAAGAAATGATCGACGAAGGCCCTGCCCCGGGCGTTTTCCACGGCCATGACGAGATTCCTCGCCGGCTCGCGGACATCCAGCTCATAGAGGCAGCCCCCGCGGGCGGGCCGGACGAACGCGCAGAGCGTTCGGTTCTGGAGTCGGACTTCCTGGCGCAGGTCCAGATTGAAGTCGGCGACCTCCACCCTCGCCGCCCCGGGATCACGCCCCTGGATCCGATCCAGGATCGCCTCCGCCTGGATCAGTCCGGAATACGCCCCCTGCCGGCAATCCGGGCGTCCCGTCCCGAGGCCGGGCCAGTAGGGATCGATGGTTTGGGACTGGTGCAGGAGGCCCCTGATGCTCTCAAGGTCCGACGTCCCGTCGATGCCGGCCAGACGGTTCGAGACCCCGAGCATCCGGGCGTAGAGTTCTGAGACCTCCGCCCGCGCGGGCATCAGGTTCTTCCAGGGTCCCGGGCACGCGGGATGTTCCGACTCCGGCAGGGAGACGCTCCCCCAGGGGACTGACCCGTCGATCAGCCGGCTGAAGGTGGTCGTCTGGATCCATTCTCTCTTGCGGGCCAGTTGCGAGCAGAAGTCGCGGAGTCCGTCGATGGGTCCCGCGTGTTCGCTCCCGAGGACGAACGTCACCGCGGCGGTGGGAATCTCCTCGGCCGCCTGGGCCAATGCGTCGAACACCGCCGAGGTTGCCCCCGACGGATCCAGCCGGGTCGATACGAAGACCTTCAGGAGCCGCCCTTGCTCCTCGACCAGGTAATGTCCCCCGAGCGCATCCCCTTCCAGGCCCGAGCGGTGGAACAGCGACGCATCGAGGACGGTGTATTCGAGCCCGGCATCCACGAGGCTGGCCGCCAACGACGGCGCCCAGACCTGCTCGGCGAGCCAGACACCCCGGATGGTCGCTAGGAATTTCGCCTGCAGGGTGGACGACATCGCCCGCAACTGGGACTGCCGGTCGCGCTCGGGGAGCATCGGCAGGACCGGCTCGCCGATGCCCCCGCCGAGGAGTTCGACCCGGCCGAGTTCGACGAGCGACCGGAGCCGATCGAGATACTCCGGGAGGCGTTGCTGCAGCCACTCCAGTGTCGGGCCCGAGAGGTGGACGGAGCAGGAGACCTCGGGAGTCGCCTCGAAGGCTTCGAGCGAAGGGACCATTCGCTCACGGTAGACCGACTCGCGTTCCGGCTCGGGCATCCCCAGGGGGAGGTGGTGATGGATCACGAGCACGAGCCGAATGCCGGTCATGGGCGTCCCTTCGCACGAGAGTCGGCCGGGACGGCACGCTCAGTCGGCGTCCTGGCCGTACTCCCTGGCTTCCTCGAAAATCCTGCCGATGGGGAGTCGGAACCCGGGCAGCAACGGCGACTGATATTCCTGGCCCGCGTCGAGCCGGAGCGTCGTCTCGCCGCCGGACGCGTCGGATTTCGCCACCGACAGCGTCCCCTGCGCGCGGTCGAAGGTCCAGTATTCCCGGAGCCCGGCCGAGAAGAACGCGAGCCGTCGGGCCGGATCGTCCTTCGCGTCCGCCTCCCGGAACTCGACCCCGATCGACGGCACATCCACCCCCTCGACCGGCTCTCGGCCGAGGCCCGTCCAGAGGGCCCGGTCGAGCTTGAGGCGGGCGTCGGCGAGCCTCACGATCGACTCGGCCAGCGAGAGGTCGAGGCTCCGGCCGCTGAAGTGCCGCTCCTGGTAGAGTTCCAGGAGGTAACCGAGGTAATCGTTCTCGACGGCCTCCTGCATGGTGCAGGACGGGGTCACGACGAGGAGGCCGTCGATCAGCTCGAAGTCCAGGCCTTCCTCGAACTCCTCGATCGCGTCGAACTGCTCGGGCGACATCCGCAGGCCCTGGCAGGCGCGGGTGACCACTCGGAGGGCGTTCGGGGGCATGGACATGGGTCGATCCCTCCTTCGAGTTCAAGCGTCGCGGAGGAACCGGGCGGCGTCCTCGGGCGGGACCGGGTTGATGTAGAAGCCCGAGCCCCACTCGAACCCGGCGACCTTCGTCAGGCGCGGGATCACCTCGATGTGCCAGTGGTAATGGGCGAGCTCGGGGTGATCGAAGGGGGACGTGTGAATGATGTAATTATATGGCGGCCGGTCCAGGGCGGTTTCGAGCTTGCCGAGGACCGTCTTCAACACCGTGCCGAGGTCGTCCACCGCTGGCTTGGTGATGTTCTCGAAGTGGCTCGAATGGGCCTTGGGGACGATCCAGGTCTCGAACGGGAATCGGCTGGCGTACGGGCAGAAGGCCGTGAACATGGGGGTGTCGAGCACGACCCTCGACTCGTTCGCCTGCTCCTGGCGGATCATGTCGCAGTAGATGCAGCGCCCGCGGTACTGGAAGAACTCCAGGGCCCCGTTCATCTCCTCCTGGACGGTGATCGGGATGATGGGCGTGACGATGAGCTGGCTGTGGGTGTGCTCCAGGCTGGCCCCGGCCGCCGCGCCGACGTTCTTGAAGAGCATGGGGTGCACGAGCCGCCGGTCGCGCTTCAGGTCGACGAGCCGGTCGTGGTAGATCCAGAGAACCTCGCGGATGCTCTCCTCGTCGAGGGTCGCGAGGCTGACGTGGTGGCTCGGGCTCTCGATGATGACCTCGTGCGCCCCGACTCCGAACATCCGGTCGTACATGCCGTCGCCGAGCTTGTCGAGATTGCCCTCGATCTGGAGCGCGGGGAACTTGTTGGGCACGACCCGGATCCGCCAACCCTTGCTATTAGGGGCGGTGTGGATGTCGCGATAGGCGACGATCTCGGGCGGTGTCTTCGACTCTTTCCCCTCGCAGAACGGGCACGAGTCGGCCCCGGCGAGGGTCTGGTCGGTCCCCTTGAAGTCGTGGGGGCGCTTGGCCCGCTCGGTGGCGATGATCACCCAGCGGCCGACGATCGGATCCTTGCGCAACTCGGGCATGATTGGTTCATCCGTCCGGACGTCGTTCCCGATCAGCCCTTGCCGCCGCAGGAGAATGAGCCACGCATCACGCAGATTTTCCGATAAAGATCGACGTATTCCCCGGCGACCCGATCCCACGACCAGTCGGCGGTCATCCCGGCGTGGACCAGGCTCGACCAGGTCGGCTTGTCGGACCAGAGTTCCAGCGCCCGGCGGATGGCCCACCGGAGGGCATTGCCGTCGGTGTGCTGGAAGGCGATGCCGTTGGCGGTTCCGGCCTGGAGGTTTTCGGGGGTGGCGTCCACCACCGTGTCGGCGAGGCCGCCCGTCGACCGGACGATCGGGACCGTACCATAGGCGAGGCTGTAGAGCTGATTCAGCCCGCATGGCTCGTAGATGCTGGGCATCAGGAAGATGTCGGCACCCGCCTCGATCTGGTGGGCGAGGGTGTTCGAGAATTCGAGGAAGACCCGAAGTTTGCCGGGATATCGCATGGCCAGTTGTTCGAGCATCGCATGGTATCGCGGATGCCCGACGCCCAGGACGATGAACTGGACGTCGTTCTGGAGCAGCTCATCGGCCGATTCGGCGAGCAGGTCCCAGCCTTTCTGGGGGTCGAGCCGGCCGATCTGGGCGAACAGCGGGACGTCCGGTCGCTCGGGCAGCGAGGCTCGCCGCTGGAGCTGGGCCTTGCAAGCGGGCTTGCCCTGCGAGACGGTCCCGGCGTCGTAACTCGCGGCGAGTGTCGGATCGACCGCGGGGTTCCAGATGGTCGGGTCGATGCCGTTGACGATCCCGAAGAGGTCCCTTCGTCGGGCCTTGAGCAGGCCGTCGAAGCCGTAGCCATATTCGGGTGTCTGGATTTCCCGGGCGTAGGTCGGGCTGACGGTGCTGAGGAGGTCGGAGAAGACCAAGCCACCCTTGAGGAAGTTCAGCCGGCCGTGGAATTCGAGCTGTCGCCAGTTGAAGAGCTTCCAGTCCAGCCCGGTGAGGGGCATGTCCCAGTGCCAGAATGAGCCCTGATAGGCGATGTTGTGGATGGTGAACAGCGTGCCAGCGCCACCCAGGACCGGGTCCCGCCGATACATCTCCTCCAGGTAGACCGGGATCATCCCCGTCTGCCAGTCGTTGCAGTGGAGGATGTCGACCGGCCGGCCCATCCGTCGAAGGGCTTCGAGGACGGCCCGGTCGAAGAACACGTACCGCTGGCAATTGTCGGCGTAATCGACGCCATTCTCCTGGTAGAGATGGTCCCGGTCGTAGAACTCGGGCTGATCCACCAGGAATACGTCGACATCCGAGCCGGGGAGCTTGCCGGCGAGGATCCGGCCGTCGTAGGTGCGGTCGCCGATGGGGAACGAGATCGAGAGTCCGAGGTCGCGCAGTTCGACCCCGGCCGACTTCGCCCGGCGGTAACCCGGTAGGAAGAGGCTGACGTCCTGGCCGAGATCCGCCAGGGCGCGGGGGAGTGCCCCGGCGACGTCCGCGAGCCCACCCGTCTTGGCCAGGGGGACGGCCTCGGAAGCGATCACCGCCACGTTCATCCGCGGACGCACCTTCTCGCCAGCTCGGATCTCAAAAGGTAGAGCCGGCCGGCGGTCCGGAAACCCCCGTGGCGCCCCCCTTTGCAACGTCTCGCACGCTGGCGTTCACCTTACCGAACTCCCCCGGCTTCCACAACCCGCCGGGGACTCGCCCGAGGGGAGGTCCGTTTCGAAAACGCGGGAACAAAGCCAATTCGAAAATCGGGGGAACAAACCCAATTGAGGAGGACCGGCGGGACGAAGCCAGGACGCCCGCGAGCCCTCCGGTGGCTCACGGTCGTCCTGTCAGGGGGGGGATTCGGCCTGGATCGTCCGGGTCAGTTCGCGAGCGCTTCCTCGTATGCCTCATTGGAGGAGGAGGAGATCGCCTGGAGCTTGCGGCAGGCCTCGGCGTAGGCCTGGTTCACCTGGTCAGCGTCCCAGTCGACCATCCGGCCGGGGTATTCCTGGAGCTTGGCCCAGCCATTGAGGTACTTGAGCAGACCGACCTCGTGGCGCTGCTCCTGCTCCTTGGTCCAGGCGAACAGGGCCCGGCCGGTGCGGGGCGGGCCGCCGCCGTCTCGCTCCTTGGCGTTGGCCGCGTGCCGCGAGCCGTTGGTCGCCGGGGACGGGGCCGCCGGGGCGGGTTCCGGGGTCGGGGCATGGGCCGGTTCGGCGGGGAGGGCCGCGCCGACGGTGGCGGGCTCGCGCTCGCGGACGAAGGCCGGGACGCCGTCGCGGTACAGGTACCGGCCGACTCCGAACTTCACCGCCGCCCGCTTGAAGGCGTCGGAATAACCCGCCTTGTCGTCGTCCCCCTGGTCGGGCATGCCGGCGTAGCCGCCCGCGTCCGACTTGGTCACGGTCGAGCCGTCCGGCAGGCGGACGGTCAGGCGGCACAGGACCGAGTTCTCGCCGGGGAGATACTCGTCCCACCAGTTCTCCGGCCCGAGCACGCTGTCGAGCCGGTTCATGGCGGTCCGCGCGGTGATGTAGTGCAACTGGCGCCCGGCCTGCGAGCGGACCCGCACTTCCTGCGAGTCGAACGGGGCGGCCAGGGCGGCGAACAGGTCAGGATACTGGGTCATGGGACATTCTCCCCCTCCGACCCGCCCCGGCCCCCCCGCGCAGGGAGACCGGCCCGACGGCCCGGAGTTCTCGTGGTGCTTCCGTATGTTGCGTTGAGAAACCCTTCTGAGCGACTCCCCCTTCACTCGCGACGGGCCCGACGGATCTGCGGATGTTGTTCCTTTCCGAACCGACGGCCCCTCGCATCTCCTTCGCTTCCGGCGGGCAGTTCGGGCCGATTTCCCGGCCGTCCCCGCCCGACACTTCAGATCCTACCCGGAAGTGAATTACGGTACAAGTGTACAGTTTCGATTTTTCCGGATTTCCGGTTCGGAGGGGTGGGGAGGCCAGCGATTTCGTCCGTCCGGTCGGGCGAACTTGAGCTTGTCAGAAACCCGGGGCCGGGGTAGTTTGCGGCTCACCTGTCCATCCGGCGGCGGCGTTTACGCCGCGTCCGCCGGCCGGCGCGTCGTGACCTGCCCGCCTCGAAGACGCCGCCATGAGCCCGCCCCCTGAGAACGAGGATGCTGACGCGACGCTCCGGCCCTGGATTCGGACGGGGCTGCTGGCGATCGCGTTTTTCCTGATCACGATCCTCGGGGTCGCGACCAGGCTCGAACCCGATCCCCGCGGCCGGGGGACGCACACGCAGCTCGGCCTGCCGCCCTGCGGGTTCCTCGCCGTGACCGGCCGCCCTTGCCCGACGTGCGGGATGACGACGGCGTTCGCGTGGTTCGTCCGCGGCCGGCTCGACCGGACGCTCAGGGCGAATCTCGCGGGCGGGTTCCTGGCCCCGGCCTCATTGGCCCTGGCGGCCTGGTGCCTCGCGAGCGCCGGCAGAGGACGTTCGGTCGGGTTTCGCCATGTGGAGACCCCCCTGGTCGCGTACGTGATCGCGGCCTCGGCAGTCACCGCGTTGTCCTGGACGATTCGCATGATCCTGGGAGGGCGTTAGGATGACCCCTCGTTCGCCGAAAAATGCATGGACGCGCCGGGCCGCGCTGACCTTCATCGCCTCCTCGGCGGGCCTCCTGACCCTGCCGGGCTGCGATCCGCGCACCCTCTTCTACTTCCTCCAGCCGTTCGAACCCACGATCCCGGCCCCTGGGCCGAGCCTCAAGGGCAAGAAGGTCGTGATCCTCACGACCGCCTCGGCCAATGCGCTCGGCGCCTCGCAGGCCATCGACCGCGAGATCAACCGCGAACTCGCCACGATCCTCAAGGCGAACGTCAAGAAGATCGACCTCGTCGAGCCCGACAAGGTCTGGTCGTGGGTCGAGGCCCACCCGACCTGGACCGACCCCGCCGACGCCGCCAAGGCGTTCGAGGCCGACATCGTCATCTTCCTCGAAATCTCCAACTTCCAGATCGAGGACCCCAAGAGCCCCGGCCTGTTCGAGGGGAATTCGAGCATCCACATCCAGGTCTTCGAACTCGCCCACCCCAAGAACACCAAGGGCAAGCCGAACACCGCCGTTCCCAAGGAGTCGTCCTCGATCTACGAGGACCAGCGCGACACGGTCTTCCCGATCCGCGGGCCGATCCCGGCCGGAGCGGGCGTGAGCAGGCCGGCGTTCAAGAACAAGTTCACGAAGCTGGTCGCGACCGAGGTGTCCTGGCACTTCATCGAGCACGCCCCGGGCGACGACATCCAGGATGTGAAGTTCAACAACAACTGATTTGATGCGTTCAACGCCGGGCGGGGATCGGTCCGAGCCGTCCCCGCCCGGTCGCCATCCCCCGGAGCGCGACCGTGACCCGACCGACCGTCGACGCCGCGTCCCTCGATGCCCTGCTGTCGGCCGCGCGCGAGGCGAGCCGGAAGGCGTACTGCCCGTACTCGAACTTCCACGTCGGCGCGGCCGTGCTGGCGGGCGGGAAGATTTACCGGGGCGGCAACGTGGAAAACGCCTCCTACGGCCTGACCGTCTGCGCCGAGCGGACGGCCGCATTCGCGGCAATCCTCGACGGCAACGCCGCGATCGACGCCGTGGCCGTGGCCTGCGTCGACGCCGCCGAGGGTTCCGAGCCGGCCCACCTCATGCCCTGCGGCGCCTGCCGGCAGGTCCTGGCGGAATTCACCACTCCGGAGACCCCGGTCATGATCGACCGCGTGGGGTTGCGGACGATGGCGGACCTCCTGCCCCAGGCGTTCCGGTTGCGTTGACCTCAACGCGTGCTGGCATCGGCAGACCCAAGAAGCGAGTCCCCCCTTGTGATTGGGCGGGGATGCGGCGATAATTCGAAGACCGCCAGAGTAAACCCCACAAAAGATCCCACCACAGAACCATCCCCCCGCAGAACCATCCCACATGCCCGCCGACCTGGATCGCAAGGATCCTCTCTCGCCGCGTCATGGAATCGACCGCCGAACCGCCCTCCTCGGACTGGCCGGATGCCTCGTCCCCGGATTCCTGCGCGCCGATGCCCCCAATGCCGCCGAGCGGTCTAAGGCCTGGACCTCGCCGCTCCGCGTCCGGGTCTGGGCCGAAGGGACCGCCGTCCGCTCGCTCTATCCCGAGGACATCGACGGCACGCTCGCCGAGGATTTTGCGAGGCGCGAGGGCTTCAAGGTCGCCCGCGCCCGGCTTTCCGACGCCGAGGCCGGTCTCTCCGACGCCGCGCTGGATCAGTCCGACGTCCTCGTCTGGTACGGCCGCCTGAAGCATGACGCCGTGCCCGACGACCGCGTCCGCGCGGTCGTCGAGCGGATCCGGACGGGGCGGCTCGGCCTGGTCGCGCTGCACTCGGCCAACGCCTCGAAGCCCTTCCAGGCCCTGATGAGTTCCGCCTGCGAGGTCAACGCCTGGCGCCTGGACGGCAAGGCGGAGAAGGTCGAGGTCAAGCAGGCGGACCACCCGATCGCGAAGGGCGTCGTCGGCTTCACGATCCCGCGCACGGCGATGTTCTCGGAGCCGTTCCAGGTCCCGACGCCCGAGGCGGTGGTCTTCCAGTCGACCTTCGAGGGTGGCCAGACTTTCCGCAGCGGACTCGCCTGGACCATCGGCAAGGGACGGGTCTTCTACTTCCGTCCCGGGCATGACGGATTCCCCGTCTATCACCACCCGGCGGTCCGACAGATCATCGCCAATGCCGCCACGTGGGTCGGGCGGCGGAGTTGACGGTCTTCGAAATGGAAACGTGCGACGCCATCCCGATGGGTGCGTCGCACAAATTTCCGCGATCCCGATCGGTCGATCAGCGAGATGCGACGGGCTTGGTGCCGAAGATCTGCGACGGCTGGAGATTCTTGCCGGGGCAGGCGGTGCTGGAGTTCGAGAGCTGGGCGTGGGTGCCCATGCGGTCGGATCGGATCTCGTAACGGTCGGACAGGTACGCGACGAGAGCTTTGACGGCTTCCATTTGCTTGGGGGTCGGCTCGGACTCGTCGAAGTCGCCGATCAGGCAGATGCCGATGCCGTACTCGTTGAGGTCGGTGAACTTGCCGTCGCGGCAGTGGGCCCCCTGCTTCTGATCGAGCCAGCGCTGGGCGATCTCGATCTGTCCGTCGGGGGAGCCCTTGCCGTTGCCGATCACGAAATGATAGCCGCACCCTTCCCAGCCGAGCACCTGGCGATGCTCGCGGTCGATCTGGTCGAGCCCACCCTCGGCATGGGCCGAGTGGTGGACCACGACATACTTCCAGGGGCGGTCAGCCTTGGGCGGTTGGAAGAGGTCGCCGGGCTCAACGACGAAAGGGCGGAGGAGGTCCCGTAGCGAGGCCGACCGCGCCTTGGAGGCACCGGTACGACGGCTGGAGCGGGACGACCGGTCGTTGTAGCTCGCCCCGTTCGGGACGGTCAGCTCGACCTCGTTCGGGCTGCTCTTGATCGAGCCCGATTTCGACTTGGTGGTCGGGCTCAGGCTCGGCTCGATGGGGACGCCCGCGGCGGGGGGCGAGTCGATCGAGCGGGACTTCGACGGGGCCGGGATCAACTGGCCGGCGTCCGGCGTGTTGGAACCGCCCGTCTCGGACATGCCCGGCTCGGCGGTGATCGTCGAGCCCGGGGCGCAGTCGGTGCCCGGGGCACAATCGACGGCGGCCGGGGGGGCCATGTAGACCGGACGCATCGATTGCCGGCGATGGTTGCAGCCGGCCAGGGTCAGGAGCACCAGGCCCGGCACGATCACTTTCTGCCAGCGGCCGGCGCGCACGGCGGTCGCCCACCACGGTGCGTGGTTCATCGCAACACCTCCACAATGGATCAGGCTCGGTCGGTCGGCGTCAGACTCGGTTCGCCCCGATGCTCTTGCCGCACGCCGAGAGAGGAAAGCAACCAGGATGCCGTCGGCTCGCTGGGGGCCCCGACGACTCGCTCGCCGGAATTCCTCGACTCGACTCAAGTCTACACGCCGTTTGTCCGAAGGGCGGAAATCCGAGAAAAAAATCTCGGAAAGTCTCAAGTCCCCCTCCGGCCCGGTCGACAGCCCTCCTTGTCGAAATGACCTTGACTCGCGGTAAGTTCGACAAACTCCGCCAACGCCGCGATCCTTGCGATCCCGAGCCTGGCTCTGCTACGATCCGGCGGCGACGGGCGAGGGACGTCCGCCCCTTCCAGTCCGCCCCACCCGACGGATCGACAGGATGAGCCCAACCAGCAGCGACCGCGTCCTCGACGCGACCGGCGTGGCCGTCGCCGTCGTGCAGATGGCCGAATCCCTCGCCATCGAGGAACTCGGCGGCCGGATCCCCCGCGTCATCGGGATCCATTCGCGCGGCGTCCCGATCGCCCGTCGCCTCGCGAAGGAGCTCGGTGACCGGCTGGGCGCGACGGTTCCGGTGGGGGCGCTGGATATTACGCTCTACCGTGACGATCTAGATCAGGCGGGCCGCTGGCCGGTCCTGAGGGGGACGGACATCCCCTTCGAGGTCGAGGGGGCCGACCTGATCCTGGTCGACGACGTCCTTTTCACTGGCCGGACGATCCGGGCGGCGTTGAACGCGGTCTGCGACCTCGGGAGGCCGGCGCGGGTCCGGCTGGCCGTGCTGGTCGACCGCGGCCACCGCGAGTTGCCGATCCAGGCCGACGCCGTCGGGCTCGACCTGACCACGGAACGGTCCGACCGCATCGCCGTCCGCTTCCGCCCGCTGGACGACGAGGACGCGGTGATCCGGCTGATGCCCGCGCCCGAAGGAAGGAGCCCCGAGGAGTGAGCCCGTTGAGCCCGACACCGACCGCCCCGGCCGTCCCCTGGACCCGAAAGCACCTGCTCGGGCTCGAGGAGCTGAGCAAGGACGAGATCCTCGCCATCCTCGACACGGCCGAGTCGTTCTCCGAGATCTCCCGGCGCAGCCGCAAGAAGGTCCCCGCCTTGCAGGGCCGGATCGTCTTCAACCTCTTCTTCGAGAACTCGACCCGCACCCGCACCAGTTTCAGCCTCGCGGCCAAGCGGCTGTCGGCCGACACCCAGGACTTCTCCGCCAGCGTCTCCAGCCTCTCGAAGGGCGAGTCCTACATCGACACCGCCCGGAACCTCGAAGCGATGGGCGCCGACGTGATGGTCGTCCGCCACTCGACCCCCGGCGCGCCTCACCTCCTGGCCGAGCACGTCTCCAGCTCGATCATCAACGCCGGCGACGGCGCCCATGAGCATCCGACCCAGGCCCTGCTCGACCTCATGACGATCCGCCGATCCAAGGGCTCGCTCGAAGGGCTGACCGTCGGCCTGATCGGCGACATCGGCCACTCGCGGGTCGCCCGGTCGAACATCTGGGGCCTGACGAAGCTCGGGGCCAAGGTCATCCTCTGCGGCCCGCCGACGCTCGTCCCGAAGCGGTTCGAGAAGTACGGCTGCGAGGTCGCCTACCGGCTCGACGACATCATGCACCGGCTGGATGTGGTGAATGTCCTGCGGGTGCAGTTCGAGCGTCAGCAAGGGGGGCACTTCCCCTCGGTCTCGGAGTATTTCAAGTTTTACGGCATGACCGCCGAACGAGTCCGGAAGGCCCGCGAGGATCTCCTCATCCTGGCCCCCGGGCCGATCAACCGGGGGGTCGAGCTGACCCCCGAGGTCGCCGACGGCCCGAACTCGGCGATCCTCGACCAGGTCACCAACGGCCTGGCTGTCCGGATGGCGGTGCTTTACCTGCTCAGCGGTAAGATGGAGCCCCGGGGCGCGGCCGACTGACCGCACCGCCCCGATCGGAGACCAGTCCCTTGCCCACGATCCACGTCCGCGGCGGCCGGCTCATCGACCCCAGCCAGGGCCTCGACCAGACCCTCGACCTCTGGCTCGCCGACGGCAAGGTCCAGGCCCTCGGCGAGAACCCCGGCGCGTCGGCCGACGCGATCATCGACGCCTCCGGCCTGATCGTCAGCCCCGGCCTGATCGACATCCACGTCCACTTCCGCGAGCCCGGCCGCGAGGAGGACGAGACGATCGCCACCGGCTCGCGCTCCGCCCTCGCCGGCGGCGTGACCTCCGTCTGCTGCATGCCCAACACCGATCCGGCCCTGGATAGCCAGGCGATGGTCGAGTTCGTGATCCTCCAGGGCCGACGCGCGGGCCTGATCAACGTCTACCCCGTCGGGGCCGTGAGCAAGGGTCGCAAGGGCGAGGAGCTGGCCGAACTCGGCAAGCTCGTCGAGGGCGGGGCGGTCGCCTTCACCGACGACGGCGACCCGGTCTACTCTGCCTCCCTGATGCGTCGCGCCCTGCTCTACGCCAAGATGTTCGACCTGACCATCATGCAGCACTGCCAGGTGCCCGAGCTGACCGTCGGCGGGGTGATGAACGAGGGGGAGGTGTCGATGCTCCTCGGCCTGGGCGGGATGCCCGCGGCGGCCGAGGACATCATGGTGGCTCGGGATATCCGCCTGGCCGAGATCACCGGCGGCCGGGTCCACATCCAGCACATCTCCGCGAGACGCTCGGTGGAGTTGGTGCGGGAAGGGATCGCACGCGGGATCAAGGTCACCGCCGAGGCCTGCCCTCACCACTTCACGCTCACCGACGAGAGCCTCCGGGGCTTCAACTCCGACTTCAAGATGAACCCTCCGCTCCGCACCCAGGACGACGTGGACGCCGTCATCGAGGGCCTCAAGGACGGCACGATCGAGGTCCTCGCGACCGACCACGCCCCGCATGCTCCCGAGAAGAAGGCCCGCGAGATCAACAACGCCCCCTTCGGCATCGTCGGCCTCGAAACCCTGCTGCCGATCACCGTGCACGGACTGATCGAGCCCGGACACCTGACGTGGCCGCAGGTGATCGAGAAGCTCACCATCAACCCCGCGCGACTCGTCGGCCTCAAGACCAAGGGCAGCCTCGCCGTCGGCCTCGACGCCGATGTAACCATCATCGACCCGAACAAGGAGTGGACCATCGACCGCCACGCCTTCGAGTCGAAGTCGGTCAACACGCCCTATCACGGCTGGAAAGTGCGGGGCAAGGCCCACACCGTCATCGTCGGCGGCGACATCCGCTGCACGCCGGACGGCATCCGGGCATAAGCATCGATACAGTTTCGCGCGAACAAACAGCGGGTAGCGCTGGGCGCGGGTCTGTACACAGACCCCGCCCCAACCCTCGCCGCGCGGCCCTAGCGAACCGGGTCTCCAGACCCGTGACGAATCGGTCTGGAGACCCGGTTCGCTGGTTTCCTGCGATCAACCCTGGGGCGGGGTCTGGAGACCCGCGCCCAGCGCATTGCGAAACGCGGCCGCTATGCTCCGCACTAGGTCGTGTGGACAAGAGCTGGGCAATTGTGGCCGGATGGGCTACTGCAACAGGATCATGATCGAGGCGACATGGATGAATGCCAGGAAGTTCCGGGCGGTCTTGTCGTAGCGCGTGGCCACGCGGCGGTATTGCTTCGCCTTGGACCAGAACCGCTCGGCCAGGTTGCGGTCCTTGTAGCGGTCCCGGTCGTAGTCCCGCTGCACGGCTCGGTTCTTCAGGCTGGGGATCACCGCCTCCGCCCCCTGCGACTCGATCGCCGCGACGATCGCCTTGCTGTCATAGCCCTTGTCGGCGATGACGACCTCCGCCGGCGAGCCCTCGATCAGGGCCCCGGCCTGCGACATGTCGGACGCCTGGCCCGGCGTGAGGGTCAGCTCGACCGGCAACCCGAGGCCGCTGACGGCGCCGTGGATCTTCGTCCCGAATCCGCCGCGGCTGCGGCCGAGGGCCTGCTCGCCCTGACCGCCGGTGCCGTCCCATTTTTGGGGGCGCCGGCGGCGCAGGGGTGGGCTCGGATGATCGTGGAGTCGAGGATGAGCCACTCCAGGTCGGGGTCCTGGAGGGCGTCGAAGACCCGCCGCCAGGTCCCGTTGCGGGACCAGCGGTCGAATCGCCTCCAGGCCGAATTCCAGTTGCCGAACCGGGCCGGCAGGTCGCGCCACGGGGCCCCGGTCCTGGCGATCCAGAGGACGGCGTCGACGAACAGCCGATTGTCCCGGGCGACCTTGCCGTGCAGGCCCGGCCGTCCTGGCAGCAGGCCCTCGATGCGGGCCCAATCGTCGTCCGAGATGGCGTGCCGGTGCTGCATCGTCGATCCTCCCTGGTTTCGATCGGCCTCCGCCATTAACCGATATTGCCTATCTGTTGTCCACACGGCCTAGTCGAGACAGCGCACCGTCCCTAGAATATTGGCATCGAACACTTTGCGGCAGTGAGACCTGGGGCCTCCCGTGCGGATCTTGATCGACGGCTACAACGTGATGTTCGCGGGCGGCTTGCTGCACAAGCGGCTCGCCCCGGACGGCCTGCGCAAGATCCGCCACCGATTCCTGAATGACCTGACCGCCTGGCTCGATCCGGTCGAGGCGCATTTCACCACGGTCGTCTTCGACGCCAAGGATGCCCCGGAGTTCGTCTCGCCCCAGACTCGCCACAAGGGGCTGACGATCCTCTACGCCAAGTCCTCCGAATCGGCCGACGAGAAGATCGAGGAGCTGATCGGCGGACATTCGCTGCCACGGACGCTCACCGTGGTCTCATCCGACAACCGGGTCCGGCGCGCGGCCGAGAAGAAGAAGGCCAAGGTCGTCTCGGCCGACGAGTACTGGGTCAAGCTCGACGACCTCAAGCGCAAGAAGGCCGCCGCCGACCGGTTCCAGAAGGTCCCCGAGCCCCCTCCCCCGGATCCCGAGGCCATCCGTCGCGGCATCGGCCAGACCGCCGCGGAGACCGCCTACTGGCAGGAGGTCTTCGGCGACGTCACCCGCTCTCCCGAGGCGAAGGAGATCGAGAGCCGCGACGTCGCCTTCCCGTCCGACGAGGACGTCGACCGGATCGCGCGCGAAGTCGAGGCCGAGTTCCGCAACGGCGGCAGGCCCCGCGGGCTGCGATAGCCTTCGGAGTGCGAAAGCGAAGCTGCCGCTCTCCATCGAAGAAACACGACCTGCGTACGCCCCGAAAAAATCAACGGCCTTGCCGGACGCAATGGCCGGCAAGGCCCTGGACTAAATTCATAATCCGTTCAAGTCGGCATGAATCCTTGGATAGCGGCAGCTTGGCTCCCGCACTCCGAAGGTCAAGCCTTGATGAAGTGGGCTTCGGGGGTGACCTTGTCGATGTTTGGCGTGGTGTCCGCCTCGAACTTGCCGGTCACGAAGCCGAGGCCGGAGAGCAGCAGGCCCTGGAACTTGGGGTTCTCCCAGACGTCTTCGCGGTGCCCCATGGAGCAGTAGAAGACCTTGCCCTTGCCGTGCGTGCGGGTCCAGGTCTGGGGATAGTTCGGCCTCGCGTAGTCCTTGCCCTTCATCCCCTTGGTGTTCTGCACCAGGATGACGTGCAGGTCCTTGCCGATATTCTTCTGGGCGTACCACTCGTCGGTGAACCGGAACGAGTCCTTGCCGAACGCCTCGACGCCGGGGAAGTCGGCGTGGACGATGTCGATGGTCGCTTCCTGCTGCGCGCCGTGGCCCGAGAACTCGCCGCCGACCATCTGGATATACGGGTCGTCCGCGCCCCGGTGCCGGTGGTGGCCGAAGGTGTCGGAGCCGCAGTGCACGGCGGCGAAGCCCTTGCCGCCGAGGATGGCGTCGTAGAGGGCCTTCTCGCCGTCGGCCGACATCGGCGGCTGCTTGTCGGTGCCGGGTGTGGTCAGGTCGCCGGTGGTCTCGAAGAGGAAGCCGTCCCACTCGCCGATCTTGTCGGGGTCGAACAGCCGGCCGTCCTTCGAGCAGACGACCTCGAAGCCGTGATCCTTGCCGATCTTGGTCAGGGTCGATTCCGCCAGGCTGAGCTCGTCGCCCTTCCGCTTGATGACGGAGTGCTCGAAGCCCGAGCTCTTGGTGAAGAAGAGGATCTTCTTGGGCTTGGCCTTGTCCTGGGCGAGCACGCGGAGCGCGCCGGGCCCGAGGAGCGCGGCGCCGCTGGCCAGCAGCATCTGGCGACGGTTCAGGAACATCTCGATCGTTCTCCCTGGATATCTCGGCACGATGGTGGCTGGTCTCGCGGGACGAGAGGGGAGCGGTCCCGAGAGCGACCCGCATCGTAACCCACGCCGGGGCAAGGGTCACGAAAAAAGGCGAGGAGGACGGCCGCCCGGGGCAGGGGCGATCGTCCTCCTCGTTCATGTCGTCGGCGTGAGGCTGCGGGCGATCACTTCGGCAGCGGCGGGAGATCCATCGGGATGTCCCGGAGCGGCTCGACATTCGGCTTCGGGGCCGGGTTGCCGCCGCCGGTCCGTGTGACCTCGGCCTCGACGCCCGGGCCGGGCCTGCCGCCGATGTCGATCCCCTTGTTGCCGCCGAGCATGTTGGGCGTGCCGGCGATCGTCTCGCTGCGGGGTTGCGACGCGGGCAGTGGCGGCAACTTGCTGGAAAGGATGTCGGGCTCGCCGGCGGGCACCATCGGCGAAACCGGGGTGGGCGGCGGGCCAACCGGGCCGACGGGCGACGGGAAGGGCGCCTTGGGGTTCAAGTCGTTCACGCCGGGCGGTCCCATCGGGGTGACCGGATCCGCGACCGGCGGGCCGTTGACCCGGGCCGGGAGCTGCGGGCCATCCCGGCCGATGTGGATCTGGCCGTGGGCGGCCCGCTGGTCCTGGGCCTGGATGTACGCCTTGCGGGGTTGCGGGCCCTCGTTCACCGCGACATTGTCGTAGGCCAGCAGGGTCCCCTTCGCTTCCTCGAGGGCCGCGATGGAGGTGTTGTAGCTGGTCTTGAACTGCGCCTCCTGGGCGATGGCGTCGGCGTACTGGCTGACCGCGTCGAGCACGCGGTCGATCGTGATCCGACCTTCGACGTAGAACGCCCGGGTCGCTTCGAGACGCTGCTGGGCGGCCTTCCGGAGGTTCTGGGCCGTCCGGAACTGCTTGTAGTTCGCGTCCACTTCGAGCAGGAACCGATAGAGCGAGTGCGTCGTCTGGTGGACGATCTGCTGCAGGAACGCCCTCTGGCGGAGGAGCTGATACTGCGCGGCCCGGACGCTCGCGGTCGCCTGGCGGAATCCCAGGGTTTGCTGGTAGGTGAAGCCCACCTGCCACTGGGTGAAGTTCGAGAAGTTGTTGGGCCCGCCGTTCAGGCCGGCGGCCCGCTCCCTTGCGGCCCGGCCGGGGTCGATCGCCCGGAGCGTGGCCCCGGTCATGGTCGCCTCGGCCTTGTCGAGCGACTGCCCGAGGCCGTTGAACTGGTACAGCAGGTTCAAGTTGAGCTGCGGCAGGAGCTGGTTCCGGGCCAGGAGGAGCTGGAGCTCGCTCAGGCGGACGAGGAGCTGCTGCTGCACGATATCCGGCTGGAACGAGAGCATCTGCGCGAGGCAGGTCTCGTAGTCGGGTTCGAGGCGAGCCTCGGTCGGGGCGGTGACCGGGATGATGCGGCGGTTGTCCGCCGGCGGCAGGCCGAGGATGTTGCGGAGCTGACGCTCGGTCGTGATCACATCCGAGGTGGCGGTCACAAGGGCGAGCTTGAACCGTTCGAGCCGCTCGACGGCCTCTGCGACGTCGGCCGAGGTGGCCTTGCCGACTTCGAGCTCGGCCCGCTCGCGCCGGACGACTTCCTCGCCGAGCTGGACGGCGACCTCGCGGCTCCAGAGCTGGATCTGCTGCTGCGACAGGGCCCAGTACTGCTGCTCGATCGACCGCACGTGGGCCATCACCGCCGCCTTGAAATTCCAGACGGCGGCGTCGGCGTTGAGCCGGGCGATGACGATCGGGGCGCGGTTGGCTTCGAGGCCGGACGGATTCTGGGCGGTGCCGCCCAGCAACGGCTGGGTGAACTGGAGCTGGAGGTTCGTGTTGTAGACCGACGGGAAGACGTTACCCGGGCTGTTCGAGTAGACGTAGTTGATGTTGTGCTGGATCTGGGCCACGGCACCGGTCGCCAGCCGCTTCTGGAGGCCGGTCTGGAACTGGCTCTGGTCCTGGATGAAGATGATCGGGAACCGGGCCCCGGTCGAATTCACGCCGGCCTGGAAGCCGTTGTTCACCGGCGTCTGGCTCTTGCCATAGAGCAGGCTGGTGGTGAACTGGGTGTCGAAGGCGGACAGGGCCTGGGCGATCTGGGTCTCCTGAATCGCCGGGTCGTAGACGCTGGAGAGCGTCCCCGCACCGAGCGAGCTGGAGACGCCCGCACCGGCACCGGTATTCAGCGGCGTCGGCTCGAAGCCGCCGACCGGGATGCCCTGGGCACCCAGCGAGATCACGCGGACGATCTCGGAGTTATTGAGGCCGATCTGGATCGCTTCCTGAAGGGTGAGCGGCCAGATCTGGTCGGCTTCCGGGTTGGTCGTGGTCCGGGGCGGGGCCAGCTTGGGGAGCTGCATCGGCAGGTTGCCGGTGAAGTTTCCCCCGTCGGTGAAGTTGGCCAGCTTGACCGCGTCGTCTTCGGTCGAGACGGCCATCGACGAGGCGACCGGGTTCCGAGGAACCGGCTTCTTCGTGTCGATGTACGGCGTGTTGTGGCAGCCGGTTGCTGCCAGACCCAGCAGCGCGGACAGTGCCAGCGCCCCCGGTCGCGACGTCATTCGCATGGCCGATCCATCCTGGGATTTGTGAGACCCCCGCCACCGGAGCCGCGACGCCCGGCGGCGGTACCGCCCCGGGGTCACGATCGTTCCGACCCGAGCGGGCGTGGTCCCCGGCGAGGGGTCCGTGCCTCCCACCGACTCCGGCCGCAACGGTTTGAGGAACCTCTCGATGGCCATGGGCTTCCCATCCTTGGGTCCGCGACTTCTGCCCCACCCGGCCCGCCCCGAATGCGATTCGTGGCACGGCCGAGCCCTTCCCGACGCATCCTGCGACGGGGTCTTCATTCCGAGTCTTCTGCTTATCCCAGATGTTCGGCTTTGCAAGACGTGCGGCTTGAGCTGACCTTGCGGATTCTATGGTTTTCTCCGGGTGCGCACAGGGCAATCCGCTGGTTCGGCCCAAGTCAAAGGGACACGAGGGCCGCGGGACTTCCCGGCACGCGCGGGCAATTCGATCGATTCCGACTCAGGCCGACTCGGCCGCGACCTTCGGCCGGCCGCCCTTGAGCTTCCTCTTGAGTGCGCTGATCTCGCCCACCTCGGTGCCGTCGATGGCGTGCCCGAGGAACTGGAGCGCATAGCCGCCGACGAACACCGCCAGCCCGAAGAGGAAGATCGGCCAGGACAGGCAGATCAGGGCGACCGTCGGGAACAGGCCGCCGAGGATCGTCGAGGGGATCCCGACGATGTGGAGGGCGAAGTTGCGTGGGTCGCGGTGCCGCTCGACCCAGTCCGTCACGATCGGCGCGGGCGTCAGGGGAGGACAAAGCATGGGTGTTGCCGGTCAAGGCCCCGGGTGTTCGCTTGACGACCGCCCGGGTGCGGGATACGGTGAGCCGGAAGTGGTGAGTATGAGTGTACGCGCGCGATCCGCCGATCGCAACCCGCAATCCATCCCGAACTTCCGTTGCCTCCCGGTCCCCCGCCGGACGCCCGGGGCAGGTCCCCTCCCCATGGCCCACGCCGTCACCCTGATCCCCGGAGACGGCGTCGGTCCGGAACTGGCCGTGGCCGCGCAGCAGTGCATCGACGCCACCGGGGTCGAGATCGCCTGGGATGTCCAGGAGGCCGGGCTTGACGCCCTCCAGAAGTACGGCGACCCGATCCCCGACCGGGTCCTCGAATCGTGCCGCAGGACGGGCGTCATCCTCCGCGCCCCGATCACCCCGGCACCGGCCGGCGGCCCACGCAACGTCCAGCACGCCTTCCGCCAGGCCCTGGGCCTCTACGGCAGCGTCCGACCCTGCAAGCGATATCCGGGCATCCGATCGAATTTCGCCAACGCCTCCATCGACCTCATCGTGATCCGCGAGAACACCGAGGGGCTCTATCTCGGGTGCGAGTTCGAACAGGGTAGCCCCGAGACGCGCCGGATCCTCGCGATGATCGAGGGCATGACCCGCAAATCCTTCCGGGCGGACATGGCCCTGACGCTCAAGGGCATCTCCCTCGGCGCCAGTCGACGGATCGCAAGGTTCGCGTTCGACTTCGCCCGCAAGCAGGGCCGGAAGAAGGTCACCTGCGTCCACAAGGCGAACGTCCAGCGCGCCACCGACGGCCTGTTCCTCGACGTCTGCCGCGAGACCGCCGAGGAGTTCTCGGAGATCGAATTCCAGGACGTCATCATCGACACCATGTGCATGCAACTGGTCCGGCACCCGGAACGGTTCGATGTGCTCGTGACTCCCAACCTCTACGGCGATATCCTCTCGGAGCTGTGCGCGGGGCTCGTTGGCGGGCTGGGTGTCTCGCCCGCCGCCGGCGTCGGGGAACACGGGATCGTCTTCGAGCCGACCCACGGGTCCGCGCCCAAGTACAAGGGACAGTGGCGGATGAACCCCACGGCGATGATCCTCGCGGGGGTGATGCTGCTCAACCACCTCGGGGAGAACCGGGCGGCCCGCCGCCTGGAATCGGCGGTCGCCCGGGTCATCGGCGAGGGCAAGAGCGTGACCTACGACCTCAAGCCCGAGCCGAATGACCCGACCGCCGTCGGGACCCTCGACATGGCCCGCGCGATCATCAAGGCGATGGGAGGCCGAACCTGAGCGAGCTGAAGTCGGAAAATCGCGCGAGGGACGCCTATCTGAAGCTGATCCGCGGCGAGACGCGGGGCCCATCGGCCCGCGCGGGCCGGATCGTGCTCAACGGGGCCTCCCTGCTCTATCGGGCCGGGGTCCTCGCCCGGAACTTCGCGTACGACCGCCGCATGGCCCGGGTCCACTCGGCCGGCGTACCGGTCGTCTCGGTCGGGAACCTGACCCTCGGCGGCACCGGCAAGACCCCGATGGTCGAGTGGGTCTCGCGTTGGGGCCGCGAGCGAGGCCGCCGCGTGGCCATCCTCAGCCGGGGCTACGGCGGGACCGATGGCCTGAACGACGAGGGCCGCGTCCTCGAGGAGAATCTGCCCGACGTCCCCCACCTCCAGGGGAAAGATCGCGCGGGCCTGGCGAAGATCGCGGTGGACGAACTCGACTCGGAGCTGCTCGTCCTCGACGACGGGTTCCAGCACCGCCGCCTGTCCAGGGACCTCGACCTCGTCCTGATCGACGCCCTCGACCCGTTCGGCATGGGCAAGTTGACCCCGCGCGGGCTCCTTCGCGAGCCGATCGCCAACCTCAAGCGGGCCGACCTCGTCGTCCTGTCCCGGGCCGACCTGATCGACGAGCCCGACCGCCGCGCGATCAAGTCACACGCGGAACGTAAGGCCGGCCCCCTACGCTGGCTGGACGCCAGACATTCGCCCCGAGACGTCCTGGACGCCGAGGGGAACAGCGAACCGGTCTCAACGCTCTCGAAGGTCAAAATCGCGGCGTTCTGCGGAATCGGCAATCCGTCGGGATTCCGGCGCACCATCGAGCCGCTGGTCGGGTCGCTGATGGCCTTCCGGAAGTTCCCCGACCACCATCCCTACGGCCTCCACGACCTCACCGACCTGGCCCAGTGGGTCGAGATGGCGGGCGTGGACCTGGTCTTGACCACGCAGAAGGATCTCGTGAAACTCCGCATCACCTCGCTGGGCGGACGGCCCCTCCGCGCGCTGCGGATCGGGCTGGAACCCCTCGAAGGGGCGGACTTGCTGGAATCGGCCCTCGGGAATCTCTTCCCGGCCGATCCAGGCTGACGCCGACGACGACCGGGAAAGGAGTCCCGCACGATGAGCCTCCCCGACACCGCCTCCGAGGGTTCGGCCCTGGAACTCGACCTCGATGCGCTCCGCTTCGAGCCCCTGGCCACCCGGCCGAGCAAGGTCAAGCTCGCCGACTTCGGCAAGACCGCCCCGCCGGATCCGTCGCTCGACGCCTGGCTCGACTCCCTCCCCGACATCCTCGCCGGCCGCTCGATCCGACGGCTGCGCGACGCGATCCTCGCCGCCCACGGCCGGGGCGACTGGATCGCCGCCGCGCTGGGCGGCCACGTCGTCAAGACGGGCTGCGCGCCCTATCTGATCGACTGGATGAATCGCGGCGTGCTCAACTCCTTGAGCCTGAATGGGGCCGCCGCGATCCACGACCTCGAAATCGCCCTTGCCGGCCACACCAGCGAGGACGTCGGCGCCCGCCTGATCGGCGGGGAATTCGGCTTCGCCCGCGAGACGTCCGACGTCTTCGCCGAGGCCGCCGACCGGGCGGCCTCCGAGGGGGGCGGGCTCGGCAAGGCGCTGGGCCAGGTCGTGCTCGAACGCGGCGGGCCCGGCCTCGACTCCAGCCTGCTCGCCACCTCCGCCCGCCTGAACATCCCCGTGACTGTCCACGTCGCGATCGGGACCGACATCGTCCACATGACGTCGAAGCTCGACGGGGCCTCGCTCGGCAAGGCCACGCTCGACGACTTCCGCCTGCTCTGCGGCATCGTCGCTAGGATGTCGGGCGGCGCCTGGCTCAACCTCGGCAGCGCGGTGGTCCTGCCTGAAGTGTTCCTCAAGGCCGTGTCGGTCGTGCGGAACCTCGGCTATCCGCTCGATGGCCTGACCACGGCGAACCTGGATTTCCACCAGCAGTATCGCGGGCTCTTGAACGTGCTCCAGCGCCCGGGCGCGGAGGGGATCGCACTCACGGGGCATCATGAAATCATGATCCCCCTGCTCCACGCCGCCGTCGTCGCCCGCCTGGGCCGACCCGCCGCCTGAGGATCCTGCGATGAACATCGCCGTCTTCTGCCCGAACCTGGTGGGTGACACCGTGATGGCCACGCCGGTCTTCCGCGCCCTGCGGAACGCCCACCCGTCGGCCCGCATCACCGCCCTCATCAAGCCGGGCATCCGGGCCACGATCGAGGGCGGCCCGTGGTTCGATGCGATCCTCCCCTTCGACCCGCGATCGAAGTCGCCCGAGCATCAGACCTGGCCGGTCGTGAAGGCGCTGCGTTCGAACCGCCCCGACCTGGCCGTCCTGCTGCCGAACTCTTTCCGCTCCACGATCGTCGCGTTCCTGGGCGGTGCAAGACGTCGGATCGGCTACGCGCGGGGCGGCCGGGGGATCCTGCTCACCGACCGACTCGCCCCGAAACGAGACCACCTCGGCCGGTACGTCCCCACGCCGATCGTCGATGACTACCTCGCCATCGCCGTACGACTGGGCTGCCCGATCGACTCGCGGCGTCTCGAACTGGGGACAACTGAGGTAGACGAATCCAACGCCGATCGCGCGTTGCAGTCCATCGGAATGTCCCCGACCTCGCCGTACATCGCCTTCAACACCGGAGGGGCGTTCGGTCCGGCGAAATCCTGGCCGAACGAGTCGTTCGCCGAACTCGCGCGCCGGCTCCACGACGAGCACGGTCGGCAGATCGTCGTCCTCTGCGGCCCTTCGGAGCGTGAGGCTGCCCGCGAGATCGCCGAGAAGGCCGACCGCCCCGGCGTGAGGCACCTCGCGGATCAAGCCCTCTCGATCGGCTTGAGCAAGGCCCTCGTAAAGCGAGCCTCGCTCCTGATCACGACCGACTCGGGCCCGCGGCACTTCGCGGCGGCCTTCGACGTCCCCGTCCTCAGCCTCTTCGGTCCGACCCACATCGCCTGGACGCTGACTCACTTCAACAAGGCCTTGCACCTTCATCATCCCGTCGACTGCGGCCCCTGCCAGAAGCCCATCTGCCCCGCCGGTCATCACCGCTGCCTCCGCGACATGTCCCCCGATTCCGTGCTCCGCGCCGCACTGCGGCTGCTGAACGGCCCGCCGCTCGTCAAAGAAACAATTGAATTCGTGTAGAGCCCGCTATCGCGGAACAGTTCCACAACGGATCCGGCGGATTGGTCCGCGATAGCGGACCCTACATGCATGAAAACCTGGTTAATCACCGGCGGGACTGGGTTTCTCGGGCGTCATGTCATGGCGCAGGTCGCAGAGTATGCCGCGCCTGGTGACCGCGTCGTTGCCACGGGGCGTTCGGAACTCGACCTGTGCAATCCCGAGCAGACCGAGCGATTCCTCGCGGAACTCCGGCCGGACATCACCCTCCACCTCGCCGGCCTCACGCCCCCCGCTCCGCCGACCGACCTCTACCGCGCCAACGTGCTCGGCACCCTTCATCTCCTGGAAGGGCTCAAGCGATTGGGGCGACCCACGCGTGTCATCCTTGCCGGCTCCGCCGCCGAACTCGGCCCGGTCGATCCGGACCATCTGCCGACCGACGAGTCATACCCCCCGCGCCCCACCACGCCCTACGGCCTGAGCAAGCATCTCGCCACCCAGGCAGGTCTATGCGTACGCTCACCCGTCGACGTGATCGCGACGAGGCTCTACAACATCACCGGCCCGGGCGCCCCGATCGGACAGGCCTTCGGACGATTCGCCGCCGAATTCGCACGCGAGCCTCGTGACCGACCGATTACGCTCAATACGGGCACGCTCGATTCGAAGCGGGACTTCATCGATGTCCGCGACGCCGCCGGGGCCCTTCTCCGGCTCGCCCTTTCCGGTCTGCCGGGACGCGTCTATCACGTCGGGACCGGCGAGTCGAACGGTGTTGGCCTCGGCCTGATGCGACTGATCCAGGTCTCGAGCCGTCGCGTGTCGGTGAACGCCGAACCGACGACACATCCCGACGACTCCCGAGCCGATTCGACGAGACTGCGTCAGGATACCGGATGGGCTCCCCGCTACTCGTTCGACCAGACGATCGAGGACCTCTGGCGGTCGGTCGTTTGCGATTGACCCCCCCCGGGCGTTTCCTATAATGCGGCCCCGGTCAAGGATTGGCCGGCGTGCGCCCGATCACGGAGGACGTCGATGTCGGACCGTCGTTTTGTGCCCCTGCTGGCCATCCTCGCGGTGGCGCTGCATATCATGGGCATGATCCGGTCCCCCCTGCCGGCGCAGGACGGCCTCAAGCTGATCCGCTTCGCGAAGCAATTCCAGACGCAGCCGTGGGCCGACGTCGTCCGCTCCGCCGACGTGCATCCGCTCTACCCGGCCCTGGTCGCGACCGTCGAGCCCGCCGTGGCACGACTCGCGGGCGAAGGGCCGGACTCCTGGCGGATCGCCGCCCAGCTCGTCTCCATGCTGGCCGCCGTCGCCCTCCTCTGGCCGCTCCACCAGCTCGCCACGGCCCTCTTCGACGGCCGGACGGCGACCTTTGCCGTCTTCCTCTACATACTCCTACCCGTCCCGGCGCAGATCGGTCACGACACGCTGACCGACAGCCTGGCTCTGTTCTTCATGGTCTCTTCTCTCAATCTTGGGGAGGCCGCGCTCCGTCGCCAGAGCCTGCAATCGGCCCTGGCCTGCGGGATCGTCGGCGGGATTGGCTACCTCGCCCGCCCTGAAGTGGTTCTCGCGCCGCTGGTCGTTTGCCTCTTCGGATTCGTCAAGGCGATCCGCGAGAAGAGCCAGGCGGAACGGAGCCGATCGCTGACCAGGCTGGCGGTCTCCGCTTGCGGTGTGCTGGTCCTCATCGGGGCCTACACCCTCTTCAAGGGCAAGGTCTCCGAGAAGCTCGCACTCCGGATCGGCATGGGCACCAACGACCCGAAATCGCGGCCGGCCCGCCCGGTACCGCAGTGGTTGCCGACCGAGTTCCGCGGAGCGAAGTGGAGCTTCGCGCCGAAGGAAGAATCGAACCGCGAGGCCCTCCCGAAGTCCTTCCCCGCGATCGCGTCGGAGTTTGCAAACGACTGGATCGAAGGATTGAGCGTCGTCCTCGTCCCGCTGGTCATCTACGGGCTGCTTCGGCGCGCCCCCGAGGGCTCGCCCGCCGGCCGCTGGCTCGTGATTGCCTACGCCGCTTGCTTCTTCGCGGTCGTCTGCCGGCATGCGATGAGTCTGGGATACCTCTCGGGCCGGCACGCATTGGGATTGGTCATCCTCTCGATGCCCTTCGCATCGCATGGGATGCGCGGGATCGCTCGAATCCTTCACAGGTTGATCGGGGCGAATGCCCTGGCGGGTCGCCGCATCGCGTTGGCGACCATGGTCGCGATGCTGGGGATCGGCGTCGCCGCGCAGGCGAAGGGCTCGCATTCGAGTCGCTGGGGTCACCAGGAGGCCGCTCGATGGCTGTCGGAGAACGCGAAGTCGGGCGACGCGATCCTCGACACCCGGGGTTGGGCGGCCTTCCTGAAGGGGGGCCCGAGTTACGATTACTGGCACGTCCGCCAGGCCCTGACCGACAGGAACCTGCGCTACATTGTCGTGACGACCGACGAGATCGAAGCGAAGAGTCCCCGGGCGGAGACGCTCCGGGCCCTCCTGGCCCGGGCGGGGACGAAGGTCGCCGGGTTCCCGGAGAAGGCCGGCCAGTCGCGCGAGGGGGTCCAGGTTTTCCGGTTCGCGAGGCCGATCGATTGGGAAAGGAGCATGCCTTGAAGTATGGCTCGCTCCTGACCCGGCTCGTCCGTGGTGCACGCTGGACATGGCTCGATGAGTCCCACCGCGGCCAGCTCCCGGCCGACCTCGAACAGACCATCATGACCTTGCGCTCCGATGACCAGCATCACGAGAAGCAAGGCCGCTCGACCGCCCGCGTCCGCTTCGACTCACCGCAGGGGAACCTCTCGGTCTTCCTCAAGCGACACTACGAACTGCCTTGGCGGAACCGGCTCGGGGCCCTGGTGAACCCCGGCGGCAAGCACACGCCGGCGTCGGCGGAATGGGCCCACCTGGAACACGCCAAGGCCCTGGGGATCCCGGTCCCGGAAGTCGTCGGCGCCGGCGAGATCATCGGCCCCTGGGGACGGCTCAAGAGCTTCCTGATGGTCGCCGAACTGACCGGCTGCGAGCCCCTCCACGAGGCCCTTCCGAAGCTCGACGCGGACATGGATCCGGTCGACTTCGAGCGGCTCAAACGCAAGCTGATCCGCCGCATGGCCGACATCACCGCGCGACTGCACAGGAACCACGCGTTCCATAAAGATCTCTACCTCTGCCACTTCTTCGTCGACATGTCTACGCTGCACGATGCCCGGCCGACGCTCCACCTGATCGACCTGCACCGCCTGGCATTCCACCGCTGGACGGCCCCGCGCTGGCGGTGGAAGGACCTCGGCCAGTTGCTCTTCTCGACCGACGGCGTCGGGGGTGTTGGCGAGCGTGATTCGCTGCGGTTCTGGAAGCACTATCGCCGGGCGATGGCGTTGCCCCGCCCTCGGTTGACGCTGCGGTTCGTGCGGGCCAAGGCGGCGATGTACCTGGCCCACAATCGCTGAGAAGCGGAGGATCCGGCATGCGTTTGGCCTTGTCATTCCAGCGGGTCGACCCGACCAGGGGCGGCGCCGAGACCTACGTGGCCGACCTCTGCCGTCGCCTGATCCACGCCGGGCACTCGCTCGACCTCTACGCCGAGAACTGGCGTCAGGAGAGCCTCCCGGACGGATTGAATTGCCACAAGGTCCACGCCCCCGGCTTCACCAAGTGGCAGCGCACCTGGAACTTCGCCCGCGAGGCCGAGGCCGCGCTGGGGCGTGCCACCACGCCCTACGACTGCACGATCGGGCTGATCAACACATGGGCGCAAGACGTCCTGATCCCGCAGGGAGGGGTCCACGGCGCCAGCCTGGAGTACAACTCCCGGCGGTTCCGCCAGGGATTGTCCCGGACCGGCTACGTCCTCGGGAAGAAGATCAACCCGAAGGCATGGGTCTATCACGCCATCGAGGCGAAGCAGTACGCCCCCGCGCGGAACACGCGGATCGTCGCGGTGAGCAAGATGGTCCGCTCGCACCTGGAACGGTTCCACGGCGTCCCGGCGTCGCGTGTGCATGTGATCCCCAACGCGATCGACGCCGACCGGCTCAGCGTCGGCGACCCCGGCGAGGTCCGCCGGCAGTTCCGCGCCCGGCACGGGCTCGGCGAGGATGAACTCGTCGGCCTGTTCGTCGGGCACAACTTCCAGCTCAAGGGGCTCCGGCCCCTGATCCATGCCCTCGCCGAACGCAAGAGGCGGATCCCCAACGCCAGGCCCGTGCGGCTGCTGGTTTGCGGCGGCGGCAAGCCGGGGCCGTTCCGGGTGATGGTCCGCGACCTCCGCCTGGAGGACACCGTTCATATCCTGGGCTTCCAGGGCGACATCCGCCCTTGCTTCCACGCGAGCGACTTCTTCACCCTGCCCAGCTACTACGACCCCTGCTCGCTGGTCGTCTTCGAGGCCCTGGCCTGCGGGCTCCCGGTCATCACCACCGCCTGCAACGGCGCGGGCGAGCTGATCGAGGCGGGCCGGCAGGGGTTCGTGGTCCCCTCGCCCGACGCGATCGATCCGCTGATCGGGGCCATCGAGGCCATGGCCCACGACTCCTCGCGACACGCCATGAGCCTGGAGGCGGTCAAGCTCGGTCGCGAGCAGTCGTTCGATTTGCACGTCCGGCGGTTGCTGGACGTCTTCCAGCTCGTCGCGGACGAGAAACGCGGCCGCACAATCACGGGCGCAGCCTGATGCTTGCTTCCCTTCCCACCGGAGTTCGATCATGAGAGCGGTCATCCTGGCGGGCGGGAAAGGCACGCGACTCCGGCCCTTCACGGCCACGTTCCCCAAACCTTTGATGCCGATCGGCGACGCCGACCCCATGCCCATCATGGAGGTCGTCGTCCGCCAGCTCGTGCGGTTCGGGTTCGCCGACATCGACGTGATCACCGGCTACCTCGCCGAGTTCATCGAGTCGTTCTTCCGGGACGGCAAGAAGTTCGGCGCCCGGATGAACTACGTCCGCGAGGACTCGCCGCTGGGAACCGCCGGCGGCCTGACGCTGCTCGAACGGCCGACCGAGCCGGTGCTCGTCATCAACGGCGACATCCTGACGACGCTGAGCTTCGCGGAGATGTACCGGTTCCACACGTCGCGAGGGGCATCGGCGACGATCGCCTCGTATCCCCGCGAGGTCCGGATCGACTTCGGCGTCCTCCAGTTCGGCCAGGACCCGCACATCCTGACCGGCTATCAGGAAAAGCCCACATACTCATTCCAGGTGAGCATGGGCATCTACATCCTCTCGCCCGAGGCGTGGGATTACCTCAAGCCCAACCAGTGTCTTCAGATGCCCGACCTGCTGGAAACCATCCGCTCCGACGGCAGGCCGGTTCACTGCTACCGACAGCCGTGCTACTGGCTCGACATCGGCCGGCACGACGACTACGCCACGGCGATCGAGGACTTCCAGGCCCGCCGTTCCGCCTTCCTGGGTGAGAGCGAAATCCCTCGGCCGCACTTCCGACTGGCCGCCGAGAAGGGAGCCCCGTCATGATCGGGGCCCTGGCGATCCTGGTCGCCTACCTGATCGGGTCGATCCCCTTCGGCCTGCTGGTCGGGCGATGGTTCGGGAAGATCGACATCCGGACGGTCGGATCGGGCAACATCGGCGCGACGAACGTCGGTCGCACGCTCGGCTTTCGGTACTTCCTCCTCGTCTTCGCTCTCGATGCCCTCAAGGGGTTCCTGCCCACCTGGGGGCTGCCGAAGCTCCTCGACCAGTCCGGCTTCGCGATCGGCCCCGATGCCAGGGTCCTCATCGGGCTGGCCACGATCCTGGGGCATAACTTCCCGGCCTACCTCAAATTCAAGGGGGGGAAGGGCGTCGCCACCAGCCTGGGTGCCCTGCTCGCGCTCGATCCCGTGCCGAGCGTGGCGATGCTATTCGGCTTCATCGTCTTCTTGACGATCACGAAGATGGTCTCGGCCGCGTCGCTTCTCGCAGGCGTCGTGTTTGTCTATGCACACTTCGATCGCACGCCATCGCCTTGGTCGCCCGAGAATCGGGCCCTGAGCGTCGTCTGCCTCCTTTTGC
This sequence comes from Isosphaeraceae bacterium, assembly GCA_965279195.1. Classification (GTDB taxonomy): domain Bacteria; phylum Planctomycetota; class Planctomycetia; order Isosphaerales; family Isosphaeraceae; genus CBDIHP01. The sequence goes on along the minus strand of CBDIHP010000045.1, from coordinate 259,880 downwards.
TCGTCCTTGTCGTGGCGCGACATCGTATGAATATCAGGCGAATCATCAAGGGCGAAGAACCCAGGGTGTCGTTCCGGAAGAAGCGAGCGAGCGGGCATGTTGCGGCCTGGGTCGTCGGTGCCCTCGTCGTGATCGCCGCCGCCGGCTTTCTCGCGTTGAAGGCAGCAGAAGCCCCGATCCTCGAACTCCCGGACATCACCCTGCGCGAGGTCTCGCGGGCCGCGACGGGCTACCAGCGGTCCGAGCGGATCGCATTCTCGCCCGATGCCAAGCGTTTATTCGTCACCTGCCCCCGATACACGCGGGTCCTGGTCTACGACCCGGCCTCCCGCCCCGAGATGAAGAAGCAGGCCGAGATCCTTCTCGAAGGCCGCCCGATGGCTATCTGGGCCACGTCGGATCGCCTCTATGTGCTCCAGCGTCCCAACAACGACCGGCGACATGTGGAGGAAGGTTGGTGGGACGTCTACTCACATGAGGGCAAACCAATCGGTCATCGGGTGGCCGTGGGCTACTATCCCGACGACATCGCAATGACGGGCGATGGGTCGCATGCCCTGGTATTGCTCTCCGGCTCGGCCGAAGGCGGTTCGCACAGGCCGGCGCCGTCGGTCACTGTCATCGAGATGGCTTGCGGCAAGGTTGTGGGCAAGGTCGAATTTGACGCCAAGGACGACCCTATCCGCCTCGCTCTCGATGCGAAGGGCACGCGGGCGGCCGTCAGCCTGCAGGGGTCGGAATCAGTGGCGTTGATCGATATGAAGTCCCCTGCTTCGCCGACGATTCTCGCGAAGAAGGTGATGGGGAAAGGACATGGCCCGGAGGCCGTCCGATTCGACGCCGACTGCGCGTTGCTCATTTCCGACGTCGCGGCGTCGGAGTTGTGGAAATGGACAGGCAACCCCGCCGACGAGCCCACGCGGACTCCGATGGACGACGGGCTGAGTGATTTGCAACCGCTAGGTACCGACGACGGGCGGTTGGTCTGCGGCTTGCCTTTCGGATCAGGTATTGAAATCCTGGGGACGGGGCCGGGGCGGAGCGGACGGCTCAGCATTCGCGGTCGGACTTCGTTCAGCGCGACCCGGCCGATCGGAGTGGCCGTCTCGCCGGAGAAAGGCTGGATTGCGGTGGCCAACCGGGCGGGCGGGAGCATCCACCTGATCGAGATCGAACGCCGGCCTCCGACCCGCGTGTCCGACGCCGAGGCGCCGGATCGCCACAGGCACTGACGGCGGCGATGCCACACGCCGATCCAACACGGAACCACCGAGTCCATCCATGAGCAACCGTCCCACGTTCTACATCCTGGATGCGTACTCGCTGATCTTCCAGGTCTTCCACGCCATCGACGAGATGACCGGGCCCTCGGGACAGCCGACGAACGCGGTCTTCGGCATCTACCGGGACGTCTCCAATCTCATCAAGAATCGCAAGCCCGACTATCTCGTCGCCGCCTTCGATGGCGCGGGCAAGGTCTTCCGGTCGGACCTGTTCCCGGAATACAAGGCGAACCGGTCCGAGACCCCGCCGGACCTCTCGGCCCAGATCCCGACGATCCGCCGGGTCTTCGAGGGGTTCTGCGTCCCGATCCTGATGCAGGAGGGGGCCGAGGCGGACGACATCATCGCGACCCTCGCCCGTCGCGGCGTCGAGCATGGGCTCGACGTGGTCATCTGCACGGCCGACAAGGACGCGCGCCAGCTCATCGACGACCACACCACGATCCTGAACCTGCGCAAGCAGGAGTTCATGGACGCCGCCGCCCTGGAGAAGGACTGGGGCGTGCGACCCGATCAGGTCGTCGACCTCCTGGCCCTGACCGGCGACACGGTCGACAACGTCCCCGGCGTGCCCGGGATCGGCGTCAAGACGGCCGCCGGGTTGCTCCAGCAGTTCGGCACGCTCGAACACCTGATGGAGAACATCGACAAGGTCTCCGGCGCCAAGCGCAAGGAGAACCTGACCGCCGCGAAGGAGTCGGTGAAACTCAGCAAGCAACTGGTGCAGTTGAAGGAAGATCTGGATCTCCCGATCGACTGGGACGAGTTCAAGATCTGCTCCTACAATGCGAAGGCCCTCAAGCAACTCTGCCAGGACTGCGGCTTCCACCGGTTCCTGTCCGAGATCGTGGACGACACCCCCGCCGTGCCCTGGGACATGTCGGCCTACAAGGTGATCGACACTCCCGAGGGCCTCGCCGGGTTCCTTAAGGATCTGGGCTCGCAGCCTCGCTTCTGCTTCGACACCGAGACGACATCGGTCGATCCCCTGAGGGCGGATCTGGTCGGCCTTTCGTTCTCCTGGAAGGAAGCGGAGGCGTACTACCTGCCGATCCGGGCCACGATGTTCGACCGCACGCTCGACGAAACGGCGACGCTCGAAGCCTTGCGGCCGGTCCTGGAGAATCCCCAGATCGAGAAGGTCGGCCAGAACGTCAAGTACGACATGCTCGTGCTTCGCAGGGCGGGCCTGACCATTCGGGGGCCGATCACCGACACGATGGTCCTGAGCTACCTGCTCGAAAGCGGCGAGCGGAACCACAATCTCGATCAACTGTCCAAGCGACTGCTCGATCATGAGATGATCCCGATCACCGACCTGATCGGCAAAGGCAAGAACCAGAAGACGATGGATCAGATCGACGTCGCCCGCGTCGCCGAGTACGCCGGGGAGGACGCCGACGCGACCTGGCGGATCGAATCAATCCTGCGGCCGAAGGTCGAGGAGGAAGGGCTCTGGGGGCTTTATGGCGATCTGGAACGCCCGCTGATCGGCGTCCTGGCCGAGATGGAAGCAGTCGGCATCAAGGTGGATGTGGATCTGCTCAAGAGGCTTTCGCGCGAGTTTGGTGATCGGCTGGTCGCGATCGAGGCGGACATCTACAAGCAGGCCAATCGCGAGTTCAACATCGGCTCGGCGCAGCAGCTCCGGCAGATCCTGTTCGAGGAGTTGAAGCTGCCCCAGCTCCAGAAGACGCCGGGGGGCGAGGCCAGCACGGCGGTCGAGGTGCTCGAAGAACTCGCACTCAAGCATGAGTTGCCGCGCCTCCTGATCCAGCACCGGCAGCTCTCGAAGCTCAAGAGCACCTACCTGGATACGCTGCCCGAGCTGGTTCACCCGCAGGACGGCCGCGTGCACGCGTCGTTCAACCAGGTGGTGGCCGCGACGGGCCGCCTGAGTTCGAGCGACCCGAACCTCCAGAACATCCCCGTGCGGACCGAGGACGGCCGGCAGATCCGCCAGGCCTTCATCCCGGGCGAAAAGGGCTGGTCCCTGCTCACGGCGGACTACTCGCAGATCGAGCTCCGGATCCTGGCCCACTACTCCAAGGATCCCGCGCTCGTGAAGGCCTTCGGCGAGGATCACGACATCCACTCCGTGGTGGCGGCGAGGATCTTCGGCGTGCCGGAGTCGGACGTCACGTCCGACCAGCGTCGGGTCGCCAAGACCGTCAACTTCGGTGTGATCTACGGCCTCAGCGCGTTCGGGCTGGCTGCGAGGCTGGGGATCACCCAGGGCGACGCCGCGAAGTTCATCGACGCGTACTTCCAGGAGTATGCCGGGGTCACGACGTTCATCACCGATACGCTCGAATCCGCCCTGGCGAAGGGGCGAGTCGAGACGATCCTCGGGCGGCGGCGACCGATCAATGGAATCAAGTCCACCACCGGGCGGAACCGCAACCTCGCGGAGCGTACGGCGGTGAACACCGTGATCCAGGGTTCGGCGGCCGATCTGATCAAGAAGGCGATGCTTCTGGTGGATGAGTCGATCCGGAGCAAGGGCCTGAAATCCCGCATGCTCCTGCAAATCCATGACGAACTGGTGTTCGAAGCCCCGGACGGGGAGATCGCCACCCTCGCGGCCGTGGTCAAGGAGGCCATGACCTCCGCGCTGCCGCTCGACGTGCCGCTCAGGGTGGACCTGGGCGTCGGGCCGAACTGGCTGGACATTCAGGATTACGACCTCTGAACGCCAGGAATCGGCCATAGGGGTCGGGAAAACCCTGTCGGGCAGGGTGTTTCCATGCGCGTCGAAATCGGGAACGCGCTCGGGTAGGCGGTTGAAAGCGGCCCGTCCGTCCCGTATAAAGTAGGAGACGAGGGTCGAAAGTCCATCTCTTCGTCGATCGCCGCGCATTCCATCCGGCAACCTCCCATCTCCGGTCGTCACGGGTCGTCCGACGGCGGGTTACTCCTGCCCCTCGCTGTCCCTGCCACCTAGCTTCCTTCCCCCTTCATCGCCGCATTCGCTCCACACCGACCGACGAGGCCGGCAGGGACGAGTGTCCCGGCCGAGGCCAGGGGAGGACTCGCGGAGCCGTCGGGCCGCCAGGCTCGCCGTCTCTCGACCACGAACGGGCCCGACGCCGCCCTGGAATCGCCCGGATCACGAGGATTCCCCGACCTCCCAGCCCCTGCCTCCACTCAACAAGCCATCCCTTCGCGAATCCCCGCCATGTCCCAGCCGCCCAGACGCCCCGGAAAAGCCGACCCGACCCGACGCGCACCGTCGCGCGGGGGTGCCCCTCGCCTCTCGGTGGTGGGACTCGTCGGGGGGATTGGTTCGGGCAAGAGTCGAGTCGCCGCCGCGATGGCAAAGCGCGGGGCATTCGTGCTCGACGCCGATGCGATCGGCCACACCCTGATCAATCAGAACCCCGCCCGCGACCGCGTCGTGGCCCGGTTCGGCAGGGATGTGTTGCTCGCGCCGGAGTCGCCCGACGGCGAGGCGACGATCAACCGGACCGCGCTCGGGGCCATCGTCTTCCAGGATGCCAAGGCCCGCGAGGATCTCGAAGCGATCCTCCACCCGTTGATGCGTCGGACCTTCGAGAAGGCGATGGATCGCGCGTCCAGGCAGGGCCGGGCGACGCTCATCGTGCTGGACGCCGCGATCCTGTTCGAGGCGGGGTGGAACTCGCTCTGCGACCACGTGGTCTTCGTCGACGCCCCGCGCGAGGTCCGTCTGTCCCGGGTCCAGTCCCAGCGGAACTGGACGGAGGAGGGGCTGGCCGCCCGCGAGGCGTCGCAATGGCCCCTCGAGAAGAAACGCGAGCGGGCCGGCGTGGTCGTCGAGAATGCGGGGACTCCTGAGGAACTCGACGCCGCCATCGGCCTGATCTGGGACAAGATCAAGGAATGGGCGCCGCCCTCCCGCCGCAGCTCTCCCTGACCCCGACGACGGCCCGACTCCGCAATCGACCACCCGTTTGAACCCTCCGGCCCTCCGGGCCGTCTGACTTGCCGACCGACGTCCGCGGGCCCCGGTTCCCCATCTTCACCGGCCGGCCCGCGACGATTGAGGAGAATCGCCTCCCATGCCGAACGAGACGCGCCCCCGCAGGGAATCGACCGGCGGATCGAGGCTCAGGAAGTCCGCCGCGGCGCCGCCCGAGGACCAGGATGGCGAACAGCCCCCGTCGGGGAACTCCGCCGCCCCCGCCCGCGACGGGGCGCCCGCACCGGCCCGCGAACGCCCCCTGGCCCGCTCCGCCGAGCGCGAGCCCGGTGGCGGCGGATCCACCCTGCGCGACCGCATCGCCGCCCGCGACCGCGCCGAACGCGAGGCCAAGGAGCGCGAGGCCGCCCGGCTCCGCGAGCCCGAGCCCGAGCCCGAGCCCGTGGTCGAACGCAGTCGCCCCGCGCCCGTCGCGCAGGCCCGGCCCGAGCCGGTCGATTTCGGTGACGAGGCGGAGGATGAGGACGATACGCCCCCGTCCCCCGCACCCCGCCCGGCCGCATCGGCCGACGGCGAGGCCGCCGTCGAGGGGGATGACGACGTCTTCGGCGACGCCGAGATCCACGACCGCTACGAGGACATCAAGCGCGGGGAGATCCACCTCACCGAGCTTCAGAAGATGACCATGCCCCAGCTCATTCGCACGGCGAAGAGCGAAGGGCTGACCGAGTACACCGGCCTCAAGAAGCAAGATCTGATCTTCAAGATCCTCAAAGAACGGGTCAAGCAGAACGGCCTGATGTACGGCGAGGGGACTCTGGAGGTCCTCCCCGACGGCTTCGGCTTCCTCCGCAGCCCGGACTACAACTATCTGCCCTGCCCCGACGACATCTACGTTTCGCCCAGCCAGATCCGACGCTTCGGCCTGAAGACGGGGGCAATCGTCGCCGGGCAGATCCGCCCGCCCAAGGAGAACGAACGCTACTTCGCGCTCCTGCGGGTCGAGGCCATCAACTATGAAGACCCCGACACGCTGAGCGAGAAGGTCGGGTTCGACGACCTCACCGCGATGCATCCGACCGGGCGACTCAACCTGGAGACCTCCGGCGACGACCTCAACATGCGGGTCGTCGACATGGTCACCCCGATCGGCAAGGGCCAGCGTGGGCTGATCGTCGCCCCGCCGCGCACGGGCAAGACCATCCTGCTCCAGAAGATCGCCAACAGCGTGCTCAAGAACCATCCCGACGCCTACGTGATGGTCCTCCTGATCGACGAGCGGCCGGAAGAAGTGACCGAGATGGAGCGGTCGGTCAAGGGGCCGACGGCCGAGGTCATCTCCTCGACCTTCGACGAGCCCGCCTCGCGCCACGTCCAGGTGGCCGAGATGGTCATCGAGAAGGCCAAGCGGATGGTCGAGTTCGGCCGCGACGTGGTCATCCTCCTCGACTCGATCACCCGACTCGCCCGCGCCTACAACACCGAGGCCCCGCACTCGGGCAAGATCCTCACCGGCGGCATCGACGCCTCGGCCCTCCAGAAGCCCAAGCGGTTCTTCGGCGCCGCCCGGAAGATCGAGGAGGCCGGCTCGCTCACGATCCTGGCCACGGCCCTGATCGACACCGGCAGCCGCATGGACGACGTGATCTTCGAGGAGTTCAAGGGCACCGGTAACATGGAGCTCCACCTCGACCGGCGGCTGGTCGACAAACGCGTCTGGCCGGCGATCGACGTCAACCGCTCGGGCACCCGCCGCGAGGAGTTGCTCATGGATCCGGACGAACTCCGCCGGGTCTGGATCCTCCGCCGCGTGCTCAATGACATGAACCCGGTCGAGGCCATGGAACTGCTCACGGGGCGGATGCGCAAGACGAAGTCGAACGCCGAGTTCCTGATGAGCATGAACCTGTCTTGATCGCCGAGTTTTTCTATCCAGGACCCGCTGCATGGCCACGTTCGTCGGCGATTTCCGGAGCCCTTCGGGGCGGTTTGCGATCGTGGTGGCGCGGTTCAACTCGATGGTCACCGAGGCGCTCCTCTCCGGGTGCCTCGACACCTTCGAGCGTCACGGTGTGAGCCGGGACCGGGTCGACGTGGCCTGGGTCCCCGGCTCGTTCGAGATCCCGCTGGTCGCCCGGCGGATAGCCGAGACGGGCAAGTACGCCGCCGTCGTCACGCTGGGATGCGTGATCCGGGGCGAGACGGGGCACTATGACCACGTCGCCGGGCAGGCCGCTGGGGGGATCCTCCAGGCAGGACTGGCGACGAACGTCCCGGTCATTTTCGGGGTCCTGACCACGGAGAGCGTCGAGCAGGCACTGAACCGCTCGGGCCTGAAGGCCGGCAACAAGGGGGGCGAGGCGGCCCTGGCAGCCATCGAGATGGTCAACCTGCTGGCCGCGATCCAGGCCTGAACCGATCCGGGCCCAATAATCGGCGGGGGGGTGCGAATGCACTCTCGTCACCCCTCCCGACCGGCCGGGGCCAGGTCCGGGGGGATCACCAGCCCATCGCCCCTCGCGAGCGCCACGGACGATGCAGACCCGAGAACAGCGCGCCGAACACCTCAGCACGGCGGTCTGGCTGATCGGCCTCGGCGTCATGCTGGGGACGCGCAGCTTCTTCCCGAATATCCTCTTCGTCGCCGTCGCGGCCGCGGTCGTGAAGGGCGTCGCCGAAGGGAAGTCCCTCCGCGACTATGAATGGGTCGTCTGGACGCTCGCCGTCGGCGTCTGGTTCGTGATGGGCCTCAAGCTCTCCGCCCTGATCGTCTCGGCCGGCATCGCGTGGCTCGTGCTGACCCTCCTCTCGCCGGTGGTCGACTCGTACACCCAGGCGAAGCCGTACGTCGATAAATCGCTCGAATGAGCGATCCTCTGCCGCGTGTGCAGCGGCGGAGCTTCGTCAAACAGCCACGGTCGCGGGAACGTCCTCAAGCTGGAAATCCTTGATCACGAGCTGGACATCTCGACGATTGTTCCACTCGTTGATCTGCGGCTGGAAGACGATCGAGCATCGGGTGCCCCGGGTCAGCTTCTTGATCCGGTCGGCCATGCCCCAGCCGACGGCGCCGACGATGGCATCGCCCTGGGCGAACTTGAACCGGACGTGGCGGTTGTTGTCGCCCATCAATTTCGGTTCGTCCACGAGCCGGACGTCGCTGGCGACGAACAAGGGATTCGGGTTGCCCATCCCGAACGGCTCGAGCGACTCGATCTGGCGGATGATCGGGAAGGTGAGCATGCCTAGGGGCACTTCCGCGTCGATGTGCAGGACCTTCTCGCGCAGCTCGGGGGTGAGGCCGTCGCGGCAGTGGGCGTCGAACCGCGCGGCGAATTCCTCGAAGTGCGACCTCGGCAGCTTGAGCCCGGCGGCGGCGCGATGGCCGCCGAAACTGGTCAGGCCGTCCGCGCAGGCGGAGAGGGCGGCGTAGAGGTCGAAGCCGTCGACCGACCGGCCCGAGCCCTGGCCGGTTCCATCTTCATGGAAGGCGATCACGATGGTCGGCCGATGGTAGACGTCGGCGATCCGGCTGGCGACGATCCCGATGACGCCGGGGTGCCAGCCTTCCTTGCCGAGGACGATCGCGCCGCGCGAGGTGGTCTCGCCACCCGCCTTCACCATCGCGTGGGCCTCGTTGACGAGGTTGTGCTCCAGGTCCTTTCGGGCCGTGTTGCACTGGTCGAGTTCCGAGGCGATCTGTTGCGCGATGGTCAGGTCATCGGTCGTGAGCATCTCGACGGCCCGCTTCGCCCGTTCGAGCCGGCCGGCGGCGTTGATGCGGGGGCCGAGCTGGAACCCGAGGTGGCCGCTATTGAGGGGCTTGTCGGGCTTGATCCCCGAAACGTCGATCAATGCCTTCATGCCGAGGATGGGCTTGTTCCGGAGGGTCGTGAGGCCGTGGCGGACGAGGATCCGGTTCTCGTCCTCGATCGGCACCACGTCGGCCACGGTCGCGAGCGAGACCAGGCCGAGCGAGTGCATGAGGTAGTCGCGGAGTTGCGGCGACGCCTTCTTGCCGTCGCCAAACCCCTTGCAGATCTGCCACGCGAGCTTGAACGCGACGCCGCAGCCGCAGAGGTCGCCGAACGGATATTTCGATCCCGGCAGGCGTGGATGGACCAGGACGTCGGCCTCGGGGAGCGTCGGGCCGATGGTGTGGTGGTCGGTGATGATCAGCTCGACGCCCAGCTCGCGCGCGATCCGGGCCTCGCGGACGGCGGAGATGCCGCAATCGACCGTGACGATCATCGACGCCCCGCCCTCGGCGGCGAGGTGGCGGAGGGCGTCGCCGTTCAGGCCGTAGCCTTCCTCGACGCGGTGCGGGATGTAGTACTCGACCTCGGTCGCCCCCGCGAGGCGGAGGCAGCCCCAGAGCAGGCTGGTGCCGCAGACGCCGTCCACGTCGTAGTCGCCGTAGATGACGACCTTGCGGCGGTCGCGGACGGCGCGGATGATCCGGTCGGCGGCCTCGACGACCCCGGGGAGCGTCTCGGGGTCGTGCAGGCCGGTCAGCTTGCAGTCGAGGAAGTAGGCCGCCTTGGCCGGGTCGTCGATGCCCCGGTTCAGGAGCAACTGCGCGATCAGCGGCGGGACCCCGGCCTCGCGGCTGAGGGCCTGGATCCGCTCGGGCTCGTGGGGTCGCAATCGCCAGCGCGTGCTCATGGGCGTCCTCGGGTGGCGACGTGGGGGGCTGCGGCGTCGCGTCCACCTTCAGTTTAACGCGCGGACCGACATCCGGTTCAGAGCCACTTCATCTTCCTGGCCCCGAAGTAGATGACGAACGGGGTTGCGAGCATCAGCAGGCAGGAGCCCCAGAACAGCGTCCCTTTCGGGAACGGGTCATTGAGCATCAAGGTCTCGCCGAAGAAGTTCATCCCGAAGAACCCGGCCAGGAACGACATCGGCAGGAACATGACCGTGACCATCGTCAGGGCCTTCATGATGTCGTTGGTGCGGTTCGAAGTCACCGAGAGGTAGGTGTCGAGGGCCCCGGTGATGAGGTCGCGGAGCCCCTCGGTGATGTCGTGGATCCGCACGAGGTGGTCGTAGACGTCCCGGAAGTAGACCCGGTGATCGGGCTGGACCGGGGCGAAGGTGTCGCGGGCGAGCCGGTTGGCGACCTCGCGCATCGGCACGATCACCCGATGGATCCGCACGGCCGAACGCTTGACCTGGAAGATCTTGTGGAGGGTCCGCGTGGTCGGCTTGTCGAAAACCTCATCCTGCGCGGCGTCGATCGCGTCGTCGAGGTGCTCGATGGCCGGTAGGTACTGCTGGACCGTCAGTTCGGCCAGGTGGAACAGCAGGTGGTCGGCCCCGTGTCGGAGGCGGTTGTCGGGGTCGCGCTCGATGTTGCCGCGATGCAGGTCGAGCATCGGGGCGGGCTCGTTGTGGTAGGTCAGCAGGTAGTTCTTGCCGAGGAAGACGTCGAGCTCGTGCAGGCAGAGGTCGTCGGTGACCGGGTCGAAGTCGATGCTGTTGAAGACCATGTACAGATAAGAACCCCAGTCGTCCACCTTGGGGACGTTGGTGTCCTTGAGCGCGTCCTCGATCGCCAGCGGATGGAAGTGGAAGTACGACTTGAAGAGCTTCTCGACCTCGGAGGCGCACTGACCCCGCAGATCCTCGATGTCGATCCAGAGCGTCCCCTTGTCGTCGTCCAGGGCCTTGCGGAGCTGGTCGAGCGGCAGGTCGAAGTGGAGCGAGCCGTCCGAGCAGCGGTAGACGATCCGGATCTTGAGCAGCGACGCGCCGATTTCCTGGGTGACGCTCAGGTCTTCCATGAGGTTCCTCGGTCCTTCGAGGTTCAGAGGGGGCTACGGGTTCAGCATGCGCAGGGCTTCCTCGCCCAGGTCGATGTCGAGCGAGTTGGATTCGTTGGCCTTGATGGTCCGGATGATCCGGGCCCGCTGCATCCGGAACAGGTGCCCGGGCATCCGCCCGACCACGGTTTCCACCGAATTCCCGGGCAGGTCTTCGAAGCCGATGATCACCTGCCCGGCGGGGACGCGGTCGATCTCGAAGCTCCCATCCGGGCCGATGCGCGTCACGCGGAGCGTGCCGACGGTGCCCAGGTAGGGGTGGAATTCCATGAATCCCCCCGCGATCGGGCGGGGGCCGACGTGGATCTTGCCCTTCACCACGCCCGTCGGGAACGACTCGGCCCCCAGCTCCTGCGAGCAGCCCGAGGAGCCCGCGAGGAGGCAGGCGGAGGCGAGGAATCCGACGAGTCGTGTTCGCATGGGAATGTCGTTGGATGCTCAGGCGAGGAGTCCGTCCCGGATCGGGACCCAGAGGGGCATCTCGTCGGGGTCGATGGTCGCCGGGCGATCGCCGTCGCCGAGCCAGACCAGTCGCCCGCCGCGCTGTCCGCGACCGACGTGAGGGCCGCCTACCGAACGTCTGGCGAAGACAAGGCCGCCGGACTGGCGTTCGGCGAGGAGCCGGCCGTGGTCTCCGAGGATCGCCAGCTGGCCGCCGACCTGCATCAGACCCGCCCGGTGGCCGGCCGGGCCTCGGGCGAGGATCGTCCCACCTCGCTGATTGTAGCCGAGGCCGTCGCCCGTCGCACCGTGGAGGATCAGGGTGCCTGCGCGGAGGGCATCGCCGGAGGCGTCGGCCGAACGCCCCGTGACCGTCACGACCAGCTTGGGGGCATCGAGACCGGAGGCGACCTCGGGCCCGACATTGCCCTCGATGACGACGCGAGCCTGCCAGCCCCCGGCGAGGCCGGAGGCGAGCAGGCGTTGTCCCTCGGCCCCTTCGAGCCGGATCAGCCGATGCCCCTCGTCGAGGAGCCGGATCAGCTCCTCGTTGATCCGCTGGTAGTCGCGGATGTCGGGGACCGAGATGACCGGGGAGGGAGGGTCGGCCGGGTGCCGGTGCCCTCCCCCGGATCCGTCACTTGGCGGCGGGGCCACCGGCCACCTTCTGCCCCGCCGGGGGGAAGTCAGGGCCGCCGGGGATCAGCTTCGTGTCGGCCGGCGGGTTCTTGTCGAGATACGCCTTCAGCTCGAAAACGCGTGCCTTGAGGTTCTCGCGGGCGGACTTCTGCTGCGAGCCGCCGGCCCGCACCAGTTCGACCGCGGACTTCTCGACCGCCTTCACGAACTTATCGATGTCGGTCGCCGCCTTCTTGCCCGCCGCTGCGTTCGGGTGAGAGACATTCAGGAGGCCCGACTCCCGGACCCGGGTCGGGTCACCCGAGAGGGCGCCCCCGACCTGATAGAGCAGGAGGCCGGTGTAGAGGACCGCCTGATCCTTGGCCCGGTCGAACGATTCGGGGCTGAGGTCATACTCCGCACCGATCTTGTTCCCTAGTGCCTCGGCCACCCGCCCGATGTGGTAGGCGACGAGGGCGTAGTTGTACTTGCTCGCCTGGCTGGGGATCCGGAACATCCCGAGTGCCCAGGACGCCCAGGCCCGGACCTCGATCCGCGCCGCCGGGTCGCTCACGCTCTTGAGGGCCAGGAGGGCGAGCGGCACCTGGGCGACATTCAGGGAATCGACCGACGGGGACCGGACCGCACCCAGGGTCTCGAACGTGCGAACCAGGACCGGCCAGGGGAGGTTCTTCTCGGTGTCGAGGAAGCTCGAGATCGCCTTGGCCGTGTCGAGCGCGGTCTGCGCCGGCAGCTCCTCGGCCCCCATCTTGGTGGCGTTGGAGATCCCGCGGAGGGCCCAGTGCTTGACCCAGATCACCTGGTTGGCGTTGCCGATCTGCTTGAGGAAGACGGGGAGGGCGTTGCGGTCGCCGGCGGTCCCGAGGAGGATCATCGCATCGAGCCGCGAGAACAGGTTATTCTCGAGGATCGGCGGAAGGGTTTCGAGGAGGATCTTGTTGTACTCGGCGAGGAACCCAGCCTGATTGGCGTTCTTGGCCGTCAGGATCGGGTCGATCAGCTGGTCCATCGCCCGCTCCAACCCGCGGGGCAGCGAGTTGGCCGAATTCGGGGCCGGCGAAATGATCGCCTTGAGGTTGGGCGTGCTGGTCAGCTCGGCCACCCAGGCCTGGACATAGCGCGACAGGGTCTCGCGATTGGTGGTGACCAGTCCAGCCGACATCGACTTGACCGAGTTCAGTTCGGCCGACGTGATCTGGGGGCGGGGCGGCTGCGTCGGCTTGAAGATCGCCAGCGCGGCGGCGGCGCGGGGGTCCTTGAACAGCTCGACATTCGCGCTGGGGCCGACGGGATCCTTCTTCTCCTCAGGCGCCTCCTCCTCGGCGGCCGCGGGTGCGGCGGCCTTGGCCTTGGGATCGGCCTTCGGGTCGGGCTTGGGCGCGGCCCCCTTGGTCTGACCCTTCCCCTGCGCGGGGGATCCGGGCCCCTGGGCCAGGGCGGCGGCCGTCGGCAGGGCCAGCAGCATGATCGCGGCCCACACCCAGTCGCCTCCCCGCGGCCTGCCCGGGGCGAACGCATTGATCATGGCGGCGAACCTTCCCAAGGAGAACACCCCGACGGCACGGTCTCCCGGCCGGATCGGTTCATCGATCGGGGTGCATGACAGAGGTATCAGGTGGGCGACCAGAAGGTCCACGAGGGGAACCAAACGCCCGGGCGCCCAGATACGAACTTGGACGCCGCGGGTGACCGCCGGTTCCCGATCTCGCCCGCCGGATCCGCCGGATTCCTCCGCCGATTCCCGACGCGAACGCCCCAGAAACCGCTGGTTCGATTCGATCCAGGCTACCCCGTACTTTCCCCCCTGTCAAGTTTCGCCGGGACGCCACCAGTCCCCCTAGACTGGCTAGTCCACTCAGTTTGGGGCGACCACAACGGTCCTCCCGGTCGGGCAGTTTCGGCCCGGCTTCACTTCAGGATCACCAGGCCGAGGGCATGCATCTCGGCGGTCGCCCTGCCCTGGATCCCCACCACCGGCCTCCCCGCGCTGTTCACTTCGGTCGGCTGGCCGCCGCCGGGGTTGCCGTACAGGGGTGAGGTGTAACTGTCCTTGGGGTCGAGGGCAGACCCCCGGACCCGCATGAAGACGAGCTGGATGCCGTCGAGGAGGAGTCCGGTCCGGGTGCGGATGGCCCCGACCGCATAGCCCGGTCGACCGACCAGCACGACCTCCTGGGTGTCACCCCGGCCGTGCCAATCCCCCTCGGTCTGGACCTTGCCGTTGGAGTAGATCGGGCAGACCGCCGTGACGACCCCATCGGTGCCCTTGCTGACGCGAAACCTCAGGCCCACGAGCCACCAGCCCGTGGTGGCCACGTCGCGGAACCCGTCGTCGTTCTGCCAGCGGATGGTCGGCGGCAGCCCTTCCAGCCGGCTCGAATCATAGGCCTTGCCCTTAACTCCGAGGGACGAACGCGAGGGAGGCGGGGCCGAACTCAACCCGCCAGACCGCGAGGAGGATTTCAACGACGAGCGGGAGGATGCGGAGCCCGGCTCGGTCGAGGCCGCCAGGGTCTGCTTCCTTTCCGAGGGAGTGAGGGTCTCCGAGGTCGAGACGCTGATCTCAAAGTCGGTCGGCTCGATGACCTTCCCGTGCCATCCGAAGCCCTGGACCTCGGACCGGCCGTGGGCGATGTGGCCGAAGCCGGAGCCGATGAAGTAGTCGACGAACTCGACCTGGACGGCGCATTCGCCCTCGTGGGTCCGGTCGAACCCGCTGATCCTCGGCCCTTCGGCAATGCCGAGGTGGGCACCGCCCCACTTGACCTCATTCGTTCCGCACCAGCGCACGCGGGAGGCCGGGTCGTCGCCCCAGCTTTTCGCGCCCCAGAGCCGTTCCCGGCTCATCGGGATGATCAGGGCGTCCTGCGTGTCCAGGCGCCGGAGGCGGAGGTACCTGATCTCTGCGGGAAGGTCGGCGAGCGGCCGGCTCCAGGTCGATCCTTCGCTGCGGGTGTTCCAGGCACGGGGGTCGCGCCCCTTGAACAGGACGATCCACTTGCCGGAGGCGGTCGGACGCCCGGGCTTCAGGGGCGAGGTCCTGGCGCGGGGGACGTCCGGCTTCGCGCCCGCCTCGACCAGGGTCAACTGGCGGGCCTCGGCGATCGCGGGGAAGGTGGCGACGAAGGCATCGCGCTTCACGGTCGAGCCGACGAGCTGCGGCCCGAGGGCCTGGGCCAGCGGCGGCGTCTGCTTGAGGAGCTTCGTGAACTCGTCGACCGTCAGGCCCGACTCGGCGGCGGCCAGCCTGAGGTTGAGGTTCGACTCGAACTGCAGTGCCAGGGCATAGACCGGCTCCGTCGGGCCCAGGGCCGCGCCGGTCCTCGCCACGGCCTTCGCGAACGACTCGTTGTCCGACTTGTAGAGTTCGTTCAGCTTCTCCTTGCCGGGATAGAGAGCCATGACCGTGTCGGCCACGCTCTTCGGGAAGGCCCCGGTCTTCTCGACGAGATCCCGGACCTGATCGCCTTTCACCAGCAGCCCCCGGGCGTGGCAGCTCAGGCAGGAGATACCGTTGACCACCGCGCCGTCGAGCTGCTTGGCGTCCCGCACGATCTCGGTCGGGCCCTTGTCGATCTTCGCACCCTTCGCGTCCGAGAGGTAAAAGCCGTGGAGCCCGTTGGGCAGGGTGAAGATCGACTCGCCGCCGTCGTGCTGGAACTCGTGCTCGCCGTCGCCGGGTCCGAGGGGGCGTGCGAAGAGGTTCCGCTCGTCGGCGTTGCCCGAGAAGTCGTAGCTCCGCCAGTACCCGCCGTTCGTCGACTCATGGCGCTCAAGCAGGCGGTTGTTCCGGGAGATGCCCGAGTCGTTGAACCCAGCGCGGACGACTCGGTCCTGCCGGATGTTGGCCGCGACGTCCACGTCGATCTTGGACTCCAGCTCCTGGACGGTGTCGGGCAGGCGGAGGACGACCTCATAGAGCGGCGGGCGCGACGCGGCGTGGACGAACCAGTCGGCCCGGATGTAGGGGAGCTGGGTCCCGGTCAGTTCGGTCAGGGACCGGGCGATCAGGTCGTCGTTGAAGGCGGCGTAGGGGTCGGCCTTGAGGATGGCCTCCCAGATCGGCTCGTCCCAAAGGTAGTCGCGGAGGTCAATCCGCAGGATCGTCCGGGCCTGGTCGATCGGCCTGGGCACACTGATCCGGCGGTTCCACGACAGGCTATTGAGCAGCTTGGAAAGGCCGTGGCGGTAGGACTGGAGCTGGTCCTCGTTGTGGCCGGCGTTGGCCAGGTGGACCAGGGTGAAGTACCGGGCGAACTTGCGGTCGCGGGGCCCGAGCTTCTCGACGTCGTCCCGGATCGACCGCGCGATGTCGTCGTTCGAGATGAACGGTTTGGGTGCGCCCGATTGCCCCGTCGGGGCCCCCGCCTTGACCCAGGACCGCAACAGGGCGATCTCGTCGTCGGTGGGCCGAGGGAGCTTGGCCTGCTTGCCTGCGGGGGCGTCGAGGTCCTCCTCGGGCGGCATCTCGCCGCTCAGGACCCGCCTGAGGAGCTTCGACGATTCCGGCTGTTTCGGGACGACTCTCTTCGTCTCGACGAGCTTGCCGAGGTCGGCCACCACGTTCAGCCCGCCCTCGCTCCGGCCATCCTGCCCGTGGCACTTGTAGCAATAGGCCTTGAGGACATCCTTCGCCCCCCTGGCCAGTTTGTCCTCGGCCTCACCCGCGCTGGCGATCGGCGCCAGTCGCATCAGCAGGATCACCCCGAACAGCCCCGCCCGCATCGGCGACACACGATCCATGTCCGCGGCCCCACCTGGTCATCGGGAGACAACATGGCAACGTCATGAGTTTATCGACGGACTGTCCAACCCGGTAGAAAAAAGCGGGCATGCATCCAAGTTCCTGGGGAGTTCGACCCGCTGCACCCGCAACCGACGCTGCCCCGGGTTCCTCCTGGGGAGGAACCCGGGGCAGTGGATCGAACCGGAAGGTGCCGGAGCCGATGGGCCGGGGCTCTGGGCGAGCCCCGACCACGATCCCGATTGTTATACCCCGTTGGATTCCGGCAGGCGGCGGGCCTGGGTGATGTCGAACGGTTCTTCGCCGGACGGGGCCGCGGCGGCCGCTTCGGAAAGGGCCTGGGCCGATTCGACCGAGTCCTGCAGGGCGCTCATGGCCTGCTGCGCGAGGCGGTCGGCGAGTTCCTTGAGGCTCCCCTGGCCGGGGCTCGTGGTGTCCCCGCCGTTGAGGTCGAAGCCGGATTTCTCGGCGACGAGCAGGCTGAGGAGCAGTCCGAGGACCCCCTGCCCCGCCGACGTGCCCGAGGCCGAGGAGGGGTCGCCAACGCCTCCGGCCATGAACACCCGTTCGGGCACGAGCGGCTGCGACGACTGCGAGAGCCGCTCCACGACCTGCGCCAGTGCGTAAAGTCGGGGGTCGGAGTAGCTCTCGATCTTCCGGAGCAAGACCGCCGCCTCGGACAGACCGACCTGGAGCAATCGCGAGCCCTCGCCTCGACCGGCCAGCACGCGCTGGCGACTCTCGGCCTCGGCGGTCACGACCAACTGCTCGGCCTGCTTCCTCGCCCTGGCGAGCGCGGCCTCGCCCTCGTTCTCGGCGATGCGGACGTTGACCAGGGAGTTGGTCAGTTGGGTCTGCATCTGGGCGTGGGCCTGGGCCTCGTGCAGGGTCTTGAGCTTCTCGGACGCCGCCCGCTGCCGCTCGAAGGTCTCGATCTGTTCGATCGAGAGCTGACGGAGCCGGAGCTGTTCGAGCAGGTCTTCGATCTTGCTGCCGCCGATGTCCGAGGTATTGGGCTTGCCGATCAGGACGTCCACGCACTCGATGTCGAAGTCGTGGAACTTCCGCCTCAGCTCGTCGCGTCCTTCGCGCTGGATGTCATCGCGCTCCTGGAGGAGCTGCAGCATGGTCTTACGGTGGGCGACGTCCCGGAAGTAGGCGCTGAGCATCGGGTCGAGGGTCTGGGTGATGAGCTTCTTCACATCCCCGAACCGCTGGATGACGCTCGGCGCGCGCTGATAGTCGATGTGGACGACGACGGACAGCGGCAGGCTGGTCTCGTAGGCGTCGCGGGTGACGAGGTCGATCGACTTGAGGCTCTCGTCGTAGCGGTGGGTCTCGCTCCGGCCGGTGACCCAGTGCAGGACGAAGTTGGTCGTCGGCACCAGGATGATGTTGCCGGCGTAGGTGTTGAACGGGTACTTGCCCGGCCCGAACGGCCGTTCGAGGACGCCGCGCTCGCCCTCGGCGACGCGCTCGCCGTGCCGGAAGGCATCTCCGGAGACGTCCTGGCCGACCCGCCCGTAGTAGCTGACGACGACGCCGACGTAGCCGATCGGCACGACCGTCTTGGGCACGACCTCGACGGTGGCGAACCATCGGTTGATGAAATAGGTGCCGTCGATCAGGGGCACGTACTGCCGGCCGCGGCGGCCGCCCGCCAGCAGGAAGGCCTCGGGATCCTGGTAGTTGTTGTGGAAGTGCTTGTCGTTCCGATCCGAGCCGACGGCCGGGGCGATGATCTCGCCGGGGGAGAGGGTCGGTCCGTCGTGGACGGTGACGATGCCCATCGAGTCGACCGCGATTTGCTTCTCGGGATGGAGCGGGTCAGCCGCCAGGATCGGGGCACCGATCACCAGCGGGCTGAAGCCGTCGAGCGCCCTCAGCTCATTCTGCCAGCTCACAAGCGCGGCGAGTTCCTTCTGGCCCTCGAACTCGAGCCGGAAGACCCGATCCTCGGTGATGACCAGGAACAGCGACAGGTTGATCGCGTAGACGCCCTCGCGGAGGATCGCCCGCTGGCGACCGCGCTGGCCGATCACCGGCTCGTTTTCGGGACCGGTGCGTTCGCCGACAAGGAATCCCCGCGCGTCCTGGAAGTTGTTGCTGGCCGAGACCCGGCCGAGGGTCTGGCTGGGGGAGAGCGGCTCGCCGTCGCGGGCGTAGACGTACCCGACCTTGCCCTGCGGCACGGTCACCAGGGCGACCTTGTGGATCCGGTACTGCCAGCGCCAGAAGCCGAAGTGGAGGCCACCTCGGAGCACATCGGCCTGGAAGCCCGCCTCGCCATTGAGGGCCATGATCCGGCCGTCGAGGACCGAGCCCCGGAACGACCACAACTTCTCCACGATTCCGACCCGGTTGTTCGAGATGTAACGCAGGCCCAGCAACTCGCCGAGCAGGATCACCCCGAACACCAGGGAGCCGATGACGATCCCGCCGGCCAGGACGGCCGAATCGCTCAGCGCCCAGACGCCACCGACGACCCAGAAGGGTGCGGCAACCACGTCCAACTCCTGTCATCCCCCATTTCGCGGGCCTCAAGGAGTGCCGGTCCACGTTGGCCGGCCCCCGTCACCACCCGCTCCCAGGACCCGGTCGTTCGGCGCGAGGTTTCGATTGGGGAGAGTGATCCGCCGCCGGGTTTCGCGTAGTCTATTCGCTCGCCGACGCCGTTATTGCGGAGGTCCCCCAAAAAAGTACGGGAACAAACCCAATGGCCTTCGAGATCGAGAACAAGTACCGCGTCGCCGACCTCGCCGGGTTCCAATCGCGTGCCGAGGCGCTCGGTTGCGAGTTCTCCGGGCCGGTCCCGAACGAGGATCTCTACCTCAACCACCCCAAACGCGACTTCGCCGCATCCGGCGAGGCCTTCCGGGTCCGCCGGGAGGGGGACGCGGTCAAGCTGACCTACAAGGGGCCCAAACTCGGGTCGGAAGTCAAGACCAGGGAAGAGATTGAGATCGAAGTCGGCTCCGGCGATGCCGCGGTGGGTTCGTTCCGTCAATTGTTCCAGAGGCTGAGCTTCGTCGAGGTGGCCTACGTCCGGAAGGAGCGACGGTCGGCCGAGATCGAGCGGGCCGGTCGGACCCTCCACGTCACGCTCGACCGGGCCGAGGAGCTGGGCGACTTCGTCGAGATCGAGACCATTGCGAACGACGAGGGCGACCTCCCCGCCGCCCAGTGGGCCGTCCAGGGCCTCGCGGCCGAGCTGGGCGTGTTCGACGTCGAGCCCCGGTCCTACCTGCGGATGCTCCTGGAGAAGCGCGGGCTCCTCCCGGGCTGAGCCTCGCCGGCCAACAACTGATCTGGCCCGATTCCCCCGGATTTGCTAAAGAACCCGCGTCTTGTCCGTCGTGGGTTGCTCCAGGATCCGACATCAAGCCGATGGGCGATTGAGTCCGCCCCCTTCCTTCGGGCTGGGATGGCTGACGTCCGACCCGACCCCTGGAGAGTCGCGCGATGGAACGCCGCCGACGGTTCACGCCCACGATCGATGGCCTCGAAGGCCGTCAGCTCCTCAGCACCGCCAAGCCGACGACGGTCTCTGCGACCTCGACCACCAATACCAGCACCGGCACGAGCTCTTCGTCCGGGCTCCCCGAGTCGATCTCGGACAAACTCACCCAGATCGAGCGGATCCCGTCGATCCTGCTCTCCTACGCCCCGAACCGCAAATTGCCCCAGGCGGCGGTCACTCAGATCCAGTCGAACCTGACGATCCTGATGACCAAGCTGCAGCAGGCGAACCAGCAGACGGTCACCAACTTCAACGTCTCGCTCCGCGGGGCGCTGGCGGATCAGTCCATCAGCCGGACCGAGGCCCAGCAGGTCAGCCAGAAGTTCGAGGCCGTGCTCGAATCGGCCGGGGCGTCGCCGGCGATCGCGCAACAGATCCAGCAGGGTGTGGATCAGATCGTCCAGGTCGGATACGAGGGGCAGACGCCCTCCCACGTCGCCGGCAACGACTACGCGTTCATCCTCCAGCGCACCTTGCAGGTCGGCAAGCCGCTGGCCAAGCCCAACAAGCCGATCCTCAGCTCGTCGAGTCGGGGCGGCGGTTCGAACACCTCGAAGCTCGCCAACCCGATCTTCCAGGGCTCCTACGCCGCCAACGTCCAGATGAACCTGCTCGACTCGGGCGGCAACATCATCGGGACCGCCATGACCAGCAAGAACGGCAGCTACAGCATCCAGTCCACCGTGCCGTTCGCCAACGGGTCCTACGAGTTCCGGGTCCAGGCCAACGAGGCGGGCTTCCTCAGCCCCGTGAGCGCCTCGACCACGATCAAGATCCAGGTCAAGAGCTGACCGGCCGAGGTTGCCGGGGAGCGGGTCTTTCTGCTATGGTCTTCCCTTCCGCCGGATGTCGCCGGCGGTGGGGAAACCTCCCCAGACGGGTTGGGTGGGCGTGTTCTGAGTCCGCACCCGCCCCGACCGCCCGTCCTCCCGGCATAGACTCGAAGCCAAAAGGCCAGGTCGCGCGATGCCTCCCGAATTCCCGTCCGATCCGCGTCTGAAGGTGATGAAGAAGTTCCAGGGCCGTTTCCTCCCCAAGGGGCCGCTCCGCGACCGCCTCAAGGAGATCCTCACCCGCTGGAACGCCACCGAAGACCACGCCGGCGTCACCCACGAGGAACTCAAGGCGCTGCTGACCGACTGGCGGGCCTCGCGCGAAAAGAAGAAGCCCAAGGCCTGACGAGCATCCGACCGAGCCACGGATGTGATCGCTCATGCCGCCCGGTAGGGCCACCGCCCACCACAACGTCCGACCGAACCGTGTTTGGGGACATTCCCCATACGGTCCGGTCGGTTGAACTTTCGAACGGATTCGGTTCCATCATCGGTTGCGGTGGGCGTTGCCCACACTACACGGACACCGGTGTCAATTCGGCTGTCTTGACGAGCTTGTAGCCGGTCGGCTTGTCGGCAGGGCCCTGGAGCTCGATGCCGCTCCAGCCCTTGTAGCGGTCGTAGACCCGGTTCATCTCGTCGACCGAGTCGAACCAGCCGATCAGGTAGCAGGCGCCGAAGGTGTCGCCGGGCTTCGTCGGGCGACCGCCAATCTCCTGGATCAAGCAGATGTAGCCCCGCTGGTGGCACCAAGCCTGGTACACATCAGCCGGATTGAGCGCGAGGCCGCCGAGCCACGGGCCGGGCGAGCCGTCGGGCTTCGTCACCTGATAGGCCCGGATGAACCGCTCGGGGATCTGCCCCGGCTTCCGCTGATAAAGGAACTTTGCGTCGGGCGTGAAGTCGTCGAGGAACTCGCTCGACGGCAAGTACTGCGGATTGTGATAGCTCAGGTAGATCTGTTTGAACTCGTTCCCCTTGGTGTGCCGGATGTGCCCGGGGAAGTCGAGCCGCATGAACATCTCGGGCGACTCGCTCACGGTGGTCACCCGGTCGGCGGCGAGGAAAAAACGGCCCTCGTTGGGGAACACGAGTGTCTGCTGCCAGATCGACCCGGCCTTCGCTCGGGGCTCGAACGCGACGTTCCAGCGGTAGTGGAGCTGGACCGAGGCGAAATCCTTCCCCTGCCCGACCTTCGCGGGGAGTTTCTTCGCCTGGGTGCAGATCTGCGGCCCCTCGACGTATCGCTTCGCGATGGCCCCGTGATACTTGTCGTTGAAATGATATTGATCCTTCGCGACGACCGCGTCGGGCCTCTCGGGTTCGAGGAGGAAGTCGACGATGTCCAGGCCGAAGCCGAGATCCTTCGAGCCGGTGGCCTTGTCGAGGAACGTGCCGGCGGCGATGCCCGAGACGTAGCCGTCGAGGGTGACGGCGGCCTGGTAGGCGGGGGCGTCGATCTTGATCCGGGTCCCCGGCGGGTAGAACCGCCCGGAGGGCATGGTGATGGGCTCGCCGACGCCGGTTTCCACGCGGACGGGCCCGCGGGCCTCCTGGGGCGATCGCATGGCGGGGCTCCTGGTAGGATGGAGGGTCGAGGCGAGGCGGGTCGAGGCGGCCCGGCTTGAATCCCCGGGCCAGGTTTGTTGCAATGTGACCTCCCGCGACCCCTTCCGCCAGGGCAGGGTCCGATCGAGGCCGGAGTGCTCCCGATGATTGTCGGTGTCCCCAAGGAAATCAAGTCGGACGAGTACCGCGTGGCCATGCTGCCCGTCGGCGCGGAAGAGCTGACGGCGACAGGGCATACGGTCCTGGTCGAGGCCGGCGCGGGGCTCGGCAGCGGGATCACCGACGCCCAGTACGAGGCCGCCGGGGCCACGATCGTCCCGGGCGCGACCGCCATCTGGTCGCGGGCCGACATGGTCGTGAAGGTCAAGGAGCCGCAGGCCGCCGAGTGGCCCCAGCTCCGCCCCGGCCAGGTCCTCTTCACCTACTTCCACTTCGCCGCCGAGGAGGCCCTCACCCGGGCCATCCTCAAGAGCGGCATCACCGCCATCGCCTACGAGACCCTCCGCGACACCAAGGGCAACCTGCCGCTGCTGACCCCCATGAGCGAGGTCGCCGGCCGGATGTCGATCCAGGAGGGCGCGAAATACCTGGAGCGGCCCCAGGAAGGGCGCGGGATCCTGCTGGCCGGGGTCCCCGGCGTCGCACCGGCCGAGGTCGTCATCCTCGGCGGCGGCGTGGTCGGCTCGAACGCCGCCAAGGTCGCGGCCGGCCTCGGGGCCACGGTCTACATCCTCGACGTCAACCTCGACCGGCTCCGCTACCTCGACGACATCATGCCCCCCAACGTCACCACCCTCTACTCCGACCGCCACACCATCCGCGAGTCGATCCAGAGGGCCGACCTGGTCATCGGGGCCGTCCTCATCACCGGCGCCCGGGCCCCTCGACTGGTCCGCAAGGAGGACCTCGCCTCGATGAAGCCGGGGGCCGTGATCGTCGACGTCGCCATCGACCAGGGGGGCTGCATCGAGACCAGCCGGCCCACGACCCACCGCCAGCCGACCTACGTCATCGACGGCATCGTCCACTACTGCGTCACCAACATGCCGGGGGCCGTCGGCCGCACCAGCACCTACGCCCTCAACAACGTGACGCTCCCATACATCCTCCAGTTCGCCCGGAACGGCTGGGACAAGGTCGCCGCCGCCAACCCCGGCGTGGCCGCCGGCATCAACATCGACCGGGGCCGCGTGACCAACGAGGCGGTGGCCGAGACCTTCGGCCTGCCCTACACGCCCTGGAGCAACTGACAGCAGGGCCCCTGCCCGGCCCTCATTCCCCCTCCCGCGACGCGGGTTTCCGCCTGGCGTGAGAACCGCACAGGCCCGACGCCTCTCTGCAGAACCCTTCCGACCCCACGTCCAAGGAGCCATCGCATGTCCGAACATGTTCACGACGAGAATTGCGACCACGACCACGAAGACGAGGCGATCGAGCAGGCCCTCGAACTCGACCGCCAGAGCCAGATCTTCCTCGAACTCCGCCGCCAGAACCTCGACCTGCTCCGCCTGGCCGCCGAGGTCGCGGGCTTCACCGGCAGCCACCCGCCGCTCAAGCCCCAGGACCTCAAGCACGCCATGAAGAGCATCTGGGACGTCTACGCCGAGGTCCACTCGTGGGTCGACCCCGAGGAAGAAGGCGACGAGGAAGGCGAGTACGAAGACGAAGAAGAATGATTGATGGGTGATGGGTGATGGGTGATGGGTGATGGGTGAGAATTTGTCGGTCTCTCGACGTCTCGTCCCCATCACCCTACCCCCGACCCGTTTGGAGCCGCGTTGCTCACTGAATGCTTGTTTTTCGATGGATTGAACCGTGAGCGATGCTCCCCAGATTGACCCCGGCTTCCGCACCGTCTCCTGGCACGGCGATGTGCTCGGCGGCTGCGTCCGCCTGATCGACCAGACGCTCCTCCCGAATGAACACGTCCTGATCGACTGCAAGGACGTCCCGACGGTCTGGGAGGCCATCAAGGTCCTCCGAGTGCGCGGGGCACCGGCGATCGGGGTGACGGCGGGGTATGGGTTCGTCCTCGGGGCCCAGATCGCGGCCAACTCCGGGGCCTCGCTCCGGGAGGTCCGACAGGCGGCGAAGGCGGCGGCCGATTCGCTCGCGACCAGTCGGCCGACGGCGGTGAACCTGTTCTGGGCCCTCGACCGGATGACCCGGTTCGCGGACTCCCTGGGCGAGATGGCCCCCGATGCCTTCGTGGCCGAGTTGCTGGCCGAGGCCGAGCGGATCGCCGAGGAGGATCGGAGGATGTGCCGGGCCATCGGCCGACACGGTGCGCCCCTGATCGCGCCCGGGGATGGCGTCCTGACCCACTGCAATGCCGGCGGGCTGGCGACGGCCGACTACGGGACCGCCCTGGCCGTGATCTTCTCGGCCTTAGAAGCTGGCACACCCTTGCACGTGTTCGCGGACGAGACCCGCCCGCTGCTCCAGGGGGCCCGGCTGACGGCCTGGGAACTCAAGGAGCGGGGCGTGCCGGTCACGCTCATCTGCGACAACATGGCCGCGCAGGTGATGAAGGAAGGGAAGGTCCAGCTGGTCGTCGTCGGGGCCGACCGCATCGCCGCCAACGGCGACGCGGCCAACAAGATCGGCACCTACGGCGTCGCCGTGCTGGCCCACGCCCACGGCATCCCGTTTTACGTCGCGGCCCCGTCGAGCACGTTCGACCTCAGCCTCGCCGACGGCTCTACCATCCCGATCGAGCAGCGTGACCCGGCGGAGATCACCCGGGGGTTCGGCAAGGCCACCGCCCCCGAGGGCATCTTGGTCTACAACCCCGCGTTCGACGTCACCCCGGCCGGCCTGATCACCGGCATCGTCACCGAGAAGGGCGTGATCTCGCCCGTGACGGCCGAAAATGTCGCACGCGTCTTGAATTCCTGATCTGACCGATTCCCCGCGACGAGGCCCGTCGCCCAGCCGAGAACCGACGATGATGCTCGCCCACCACGTCTACTTCAGCCTGAAGAACCCGACCCCCGAGGGCCGCGACGCGCTGGTCGCCGCCTGCCAGACGTACCTCAAGGACCACCCGGGCGTCGTCTTCTTCGCCGCCGGCCTGCTCGAACCCGAGCTCGCCCGGCCGGTCAACGACCTCGATTTCGACGTCGCGCTCCACGTCGTCTTCGACTCCCGCGCCAGCCACGACCTCTACCAGACCGCCCCCCTGCACCTCCAGTTCATCGCCGAGAACAAGGAGACCTGGGCCAAGGTGCGGGTCTTCGACTCGCTGGTCTCCTGACTTTGTTGTGCGGAAGCAGGGCTTCTGCCTTCCTCCAGCGAGGTTGAATCAGACGACCGAATCGTTAGCCAATCGGGGATGCCCGCGGACATCCGTCACCGGAAGTTCGCGGGCACTCTGCGTTCTCGTATCTTTCCAGAACGCGGAAGCTTCGCTTTCGTGCTCCAGGGTCAGGCATCGCCCTCGACGGCGATCGCCCGCTTCTTCTGGTTGAGCTTGTGCATGATCATGTGAATGATCCCGGGCAGGATCGACACGAACACGATGATGACGATGAGGTAGTCCAGCTTCTTGATGATGTTCGGATACATCCGCCCGAAGACGTAGCCGATCAGCGACATGCTGGTGATCCAGCCGATCCCGCCGATCACGTTGTAGGCCAGGAACGACCGGTAGTTCATCTTCGCCATGCCGGCGACCAGCGGGGCGAAGGTCCGGACGATCGGCATGAACCGGGCCAGGATGATCGTCTTGCCGCCGTGCCGCTCGTAGAACTCGTGGGCGGCCACGAGGTGCTCGGGGTTGAACAGCAGCGACTTCTTCTTCTTGAACAGCCTCGGCCCGGTGTACCAGCCGATGGCGTAGCCCACCGTGTCGCCGAGGATGGCGGCGGGGATGAGCAGGACGTTGATCAGGACGATGTCCAGGTCCCCACGCGCGGCGAAGATGCCGGCGGTGACCAGCAGGGAGTCGCCCGGCAGGCAGAACCCGATGAGCAGGCCGGTCTCGGTGAACACGATCAGGGTCATCGCCCAGTAGCCGAGCTTGACGAACGTCTCGGCATCGATAACCGTCTTGATCGACTCGAAAATCTGTTGCAGCACGGGCGATTTCCTGTGGATGCGTAGGATGCGGACTCAGGGCGAGGACTTGGCGCCTTGGACATTCTCTCGCGGCCGGACCGGCAGACGGACATTCTTGATCCCCGCCTCGTGGCAGGTGGAGAGCACATCGGCGAGGGCCTGGTAGTCGAGCTTGCCGTCGCCCCGGATGAGCACGGCCTGGTCGGCGTACCGCTCGCGGGCCGAGACGAGGATCCGCTGGAGCGAGTCGAGGTCGACCGACGTCTCGCCCACCGCCACCTTGCCCGGCCCGACGATCGTGAGGATCAGGTCCTCGGGGGCGGAGGTCAGAGGGGCGGCGCTCGAGACCTCGGGCACCTTCACGGCGAATTCGTTCTCGTCCCAATCATAGAGCCGGGTGGCGGCCATGAAGAAGATCAGCAGGCAGAGCACCACATCGACCATGGGGGTCATGTTGATGTAGGGCATCTCGTCGGCTTTCAGGCGGTCGGAAAGCATCGCGCTCGGGGCCTCCCGTGGTCCTGCGGCAACACGAGACCGGCTCGGTCAGATCGACCGCGACTCGATCCGGCTATGGTGCTCGGACGAGTGCGTCCGCCGATCGTGGGCGGGCCGCAGGGCCTCGGCCGAGACGAGGTCGATGACCTGCCTCGCGTTCTCGTCGAGCTGGCGGACGACGATGTCGACCTTGTTGAGGAGGAAGTAGTACGCGGCGACCGAGATGATGGCGATCCCCAGGCCGATGGCCGTGGACACGAGCGCCAGGCTGATTCCGCTGGCGAGCGCCTCGCCCTTCGCGGCCGAGACCTTCGACCCGAGGGCGTCGAACGACTGGATCATGCCGATGACGGTCCCGAGCAGCCCAAGCAGCGGTGCGAGGGTGGCCGTGCCGTTCAGGACCCGGACGTTCCGCTTGAGGTCGATGATCTCGCCGGCGGCGTCGTGGTCGAGGGCCTGACGGATCACGGCGGCCGGCTGGCCCCAGTACCTCACGATGTGGAGGAAGATCCGGGCCATCGGGCTGTCGTTGGCCTTGCAAAGCTCGATCGCGCGGTCGCGGTCGAGCTTGCCGGTGGCCAGACGCTCGGAGAAGCGCTGGACGAAGTCTTTCGGGATCACCCGCCCCTTGCGGAGGGCGACCAGGCGTTCGAGTGTAAAACCGAGGGTCACGATGGAGCAGGCGCCGAGGGCCCAGACCATCGGATTGGACAGGGTGATGATCGAGGCCAGCCCGGCGGGGGCCTTCGCGGCCCTGGTGTCGGCGGCCTTGGGCGGCTCGACTGACTTAACCTTCGGTTGTTCGTCGGGGACGGTCTCGGCGGGGATGGTCGCGGCCTTGGGGTCGGCCCCGGTCTTGGGGTCCTGGGCCCCGGCGACGACCGGCAGGAAAAGCAGCCAGAGACCGAGCCCCGCGCGGAGGATCCGGCGGGTCGGGCGACTCCCTCGCATCACGAGCGTCCTCCGTGTCCTGGGCAAGCGTTCGGGAACCAGGATCCGGCCGGACGACGCGGGGCGCGCACGATCGCAGCAAGGCTGGTCCGGTCGATTCTAGCGATCCGGGGGATGCTGTCAATCGAAGCAGGAACGCGGGTTGCGTCGAGCCTACGGCGAACCGCCCGGCTCGCCGATGGGTGCTCCGAGTTCCCCCGCTGAGATGAAAACGCCGCCGGGACGCAGGAGCCCCGCCGGGCCGTCGAACTTCCAGGCCGAACCTTCCCGCACGAAGCGGTACACGGGACCGATGCGGTTCGTCGGGCACAGAAGGACGTCCTTCCCGTCGCGCCAGGCCTTGAAGTTCTTGTTGATGTTCCGGGGGAAGTTCACCACCCCGCCCTCGGGGGCGGCCTCGATTTTGTGGGTGGCTAGATATCGTCCCGAACACTCGTTCCGGACGGCGTCGAGGTCGCCCCGATTGACCGCCGAGATCAACCGCCAGAACGAACCAACCGCGCCATTGGTCGCCAGAAGTTCGGGAACAAACCCAATCCCGAGACCCACCACGGCCGCCACCGTCAGCAGGATGGCCCACCACCAGCGGCGGAGTTGCTGTTTCCAGTCGAACGAACCCATTTCAACCCCGCTGGGGTGCGATTTCAAAAATGACGGAACAAAGCCAAATCACCGCAAACCCTTGATCCGCTTCCGGATGCGTTCGGCGACACCCCGGGTCAGCTCCGACCGGTCGGTCTGGGCGGCGATGCGTTCGAGGGCGGCGACGAGGCCGGCCTCGCCCCAGTTGTGGCCATTCTCAAGGTAGTCGACCAGGGCCCGGCCGACCACGTGGCCGAAGTAGCCGGCGGAGGTCCCCTGGGTGATCGAGCCCGCCAGGTGGCCGATCCCTGGCAGGATCTTCATGGCCCCCCCGGCGAAGATCCCCGCGAAGCTCCCCCACATAATGCGACGCCCGGCGCTCACAATTTCTTTTGCCAGGTCCTTCGCCAGGTCGGGCGAGAACCGCTCGCCGTAGACCATCGCGACCCGCTGGATCAGCACGATCAGCCCGGCCGGGCCCGTCAGGAAGTCGATCAAGGGGACCGGGTTGACCGCCATCGCGACCGCCAGGCCGACCGCCGTCTCGTCCGCCACCTGTTCGGCCCGGGCCCGGAGCGATCGCTTCCGTTCGATTGCGGTTGCCTGAGTGGCCTCCGACTCGCGGACGATCCGCCCCAGCTCGGCCACGTGCTCGGCCGCGGCGGGCAGGGTCGTTTCGAGCAATTTCGTCAACGCCTCGACCTCAGGCGGCCCCTTCTCGGTCACCATCCGAGAAGACCCGTCCGGCTGGATCTCCCTCAGCCGGAACAAGGGCGCGGCCGCGACCGGGACGATCAGCCCGGCATCGAGTTCCCCCGCCAGGCGATCTCGGATGGACGATAGCACCCGGTCTTCCTCTCCAGGTCCAAGCAAGTCGACCTTGTTCAGGACCAGCACGACGGGCTTGCCGATCTCGCGCAGGGCGAGCAAGGCGTCGCGGGCCGAGTCGGTCAGGTCCTCGGCGATGACGAACAGGACGAGGTCGCTCGACCGGGCGGCCCTGGTGGCGTCGGCCCCGAGCGAGGCGCCATCGACCTCCTCCAGGCCGGGGGTGTCGAGGAGCACGACGCGGCGGCCGGGGAGCGCCTCCGCGAGCCCGTCCCAGTGGAGTTCGACGACCTCGGTCGTGGTGCCGCCGGTCGGGGCGACGGCCTGGTCGTCCCGGCCGCGCAAGGCGTTGATGAGGCTCGACTTGCCCGCGTTCACGATGCCATAGACCGCGATCGCGAGCGGGGCGGGCTCGATTGGGGTGCCGCTCACGGCTGGATCTTCTCGCGGAGGTCGTCGCGCAGGCGCTCGACGACCCCTCCGGCCTTGGCCTCGTCGAGGATCCGGGAGATCACGTTCTTGATCCCGCGCGGGCCCCACTGGCACCCCTGCTCCAGGTAGACCTTCGCCGCCTGTCCGATGACATAGGATGTGGTCGCGGCCGCGCTGCCGAGCGTGAGGCCGACGGCGCCGTAGCCGAGCAGGGTCAGGGGCAGCCCGAGCCCGCCGCTCATGACGGTGATCCCGCCGAGCGCGGCCTTCACGCCGCTGGCGAGCATCCGGGTGGCGACCTCGACCGCCCCCATCGCCCCCAACGCCTTCACCATGTCCTTGACCAGGCCGATCGCCGCCTTGCGCGTGACCGGGATGCCGTAGACCTTGCTGAGCGCCACGATCATCCCGACGTCGACCGCAAGGCCCCCGGCGAGGTCGGCGACGGGGATCGGGTTCAGACCGACGGCGGCGCCCTTGGCGATGCAGAAGTTCCAGATCAGCTTGTTGGCGGCCTCGTCGCGGATCTTCAGCTTGTGCCGGACGATCTCCTCGTGGACGTCCCCGGCGAACAGCAAGGTATTGAGCGCGATCAGCGCCTTGCCCTCGCGTTCGAGGACTTCGAGGATCTTCAGCTTGAGCGGCTCGATCACGGCCGGGGGTTGTTCCCAGGCGACGGTCGTGGTGCCGTCGGGGCGCTGGATCTTGACGCGATAGGGGTCGGGCTTAGCGGCCGTGAGTACGACGTCCTCGGGCCGGATCAGGTTGCGGACGCGTTCGTTGGTGAGCTTGGCGTGGATCAGGTCGCGATCGGTGTCGGGGAAGCGGTCGATCTGGTTGAAGACGAGGATGATCGGCTTCTTGGCCTCGCGGAGCTGTTCGAGGGCCTCGAACTCCCGGCGCTGCATGTCGCTGGAGATGACGAAGAGGATCAGGTCGGCATGCCGCGCGACATCGCGGGCCAGCTTCTCACGCCCCTCGCCGCCGACCTCGTCGATGCCCGGTGTATCGATCAGGATGACCTTGGCCTCGGGCCAGGCGGCTCCCTCGGCGGCCGAGAATTCCCAGCGCTCGGCGTCCTTCTTGACGGTCGTGCCGTGGGTCGAGCCGGTCTTGAAGACCTCCCGGCCGAGCAGGGCGTTCATCACCGAGGATTTGCCCCGGCTGACCATCCCGAACGCGGCGATCTCCAGGGTCTGTTCTTCCAGCTTGCGCGAGAGGTCGTGGAGCTGGCCGAGTTCGGCCGCCAGCGCCTGCTCCTCGGCCGGGCTGAGTTTCAAGGAGCTGAGGGTGTGGTCGAGGCTCTCGGTGGCCTGGGCGACGGCCCAGTCGTGCGAGTCGAGCTTCTGGAGGACCTCGTCGAGGTTGACGACGGGCTCGTCGGGCGTGGCCGGTTCAGGAGCGGACATCGGACTCCTCCGGCGCAGGACGATCGTTCACGTAGTGGGTCCCGCGGATCACCCGCTCGCACCAGTGCGCGACGGCCAGCGCGTGCGGATCATTGGCGAAGGTACCCACGAGCTGGAGGCCGAGGGGCATCCCATCGTGGGACAGCCCGATGGGGATCGTCACCGCCGGCAGGCCCACGTAGGTCCAGGGCGAGTTCAGGACCGGATCGCCGGTCGTGGTGAGGTCGGGCGCGGGCTCGGTCGTCGAGGGCATGATGAAGGCGTCGCCGGGTCGATAGAACCGCGACTCGGCCCGGATGGTCTCCAGGTGCTCCCTCGCCTGGATGTAGCGCGGGGCACGCAGAGACGACCCTTCCTCGATCAGGGCCCGGATCTTCGACGGGTAGTCGTCGGGCGTGGTGCCGTATCGCATCTCGTGCACCCTCGCGGCCTCGGCCGACATGATGGCCCGATGGTCGCGGTGGAGCGTGTCGAAACCGGCGGGCGGCTCGGAGTCGACCACGGTCGCGCCCGCCCGTTCGAGGATCTTCAGGACGGAGTCGACCGCCTGCCGCACCTCGAACTCGGCCCTGTCCTCGAAGACGCCGCGGAGCCGGGTGAACTTCGGGGCTCGGATCGCGGCGTTCTTTACCATGTCGAGGATGACCTGCGACCTCGGGCGGAGAGCCTGGAGCAGGATCGCCAGGTCGACGGTCGTCCGGGCGATGGGGCCAGGGGTGTCGAGGCTGGGGGAGAACTTCACAATGCCGTTCGTCGAGATCGTCTGGAACGACGGCTTGAGGCCCGCGACCCCGCAGAACGACGCCGGCCGGATGATCGAGCCGCCCGTCTGCGTGCCGATCGCACCCAGGCACATGCCGGTCGCGACGGCGGCGGCCGATCCGCTGGACGAACCGCCCGGTGTGCGCGAGGTGTTCCAGGGGTTCCGCGTCGGCGGCGGGTCGATCCAGGCGTAGGCCGTCGTGACCGTCTTCCCGAGAATCACCGCGCCATTCTGTCGCAGATTCGTCACGAGCGGGGCGTCGTTGTCGGCCGGCTGGAGCCCCCAACGCCGGGAGCCGGCGCGGGTCGGGAGGCCCTGGACGTCGATGATGTCCTTGATCCCCACGGGGATGCCGTGCAGCGGCCCGCGCGACTTGCCGGCCTGAAGCTCGACGTCGAGGATCTCCGCCTGGCGTCGGGCCCCTTCGCGGTCGACGACGACCCACGCCTTGACGGTCGGCTCCCACTGCTCGATCCGCGCGAGGCAGCGTTCAAACAGGCCGACGCAGTCGATCCGGCCGGCGTGGAGGTCCTCCGAGGCGCCCTCGATCGTCTCGGACCTGGTAGGCAGGAGGGTGAGGTTCGACACGATTCCTTAGCCCCCGACCTTCGGCTCGGCGGTCTTGAAGTACGACGCCTTCACGCGCTGGAGCGCCTGCTTGGCGAATTCCTGGAGGAACTCGGCGCGGCTGTTGAGGTCAAACTGGCGATTGAGCGCGGCCTGCATGCCGCCGTCGCCCCAGGTCTGGCCACGACGGAAGTATTCCACGAACGCCCCGCCCGAGATGTGCGCCAGGTAAGCCATCGACACCGCCTGCACCGCCCCGCCCGCCGCGTAGCCGACGAGCGTCGACTTGAACAGGCCGGCGATCAGCGAGGTGGTCGCCTCGACCATCCCTGTCTTGAGGAGCATCTGGACCATCTGCCCGCCGATCATCCTGACGTGCCCCGACGTCAATTCGACGCCGTAGACCGCCGCGATCTCCGAGATCATCTGGAAATGCACCGCGCCGGCGGCCATGAGATCGAGCGCCGGAACCGGGTTGGCGAAGACCGTGCCCGCCGTGATCCACTGGAACTTGTCGACCACCGCCTGCGCCCGCCTGTCGCGCTCCGTGGTCAACTGCTCGCGGGCGGCCTGGCCGACCAGATGCGCCCGCAATAGAAGATTACCCGCGCGGAGGATCTCCCCCTCGGATTCGAGGACCTCGGAGATCCGCTCTCGGACCTCGGCGACGTCGGGTTCCTGATCCTCCTGCACGGTCGCGACCGAGCCATCCTCGCGCTGGATGCGGACGGGCATGGGTCGCGGCGAGGCGGCGGCGGTCACGATGTCGCGAGGCGGGATGATCCCGGCGAGCCGCTCGCGGAGTTTGCCCAGGATCGCGTCGCGGTCGGCGTCGATCAACCGGTCGGTCTTGTTCAGGACCAGGATCGACCGCTTCCCCTGCCGCGCGAGCGCCGCCAGGGGCTCGAACTCGGATCGGATCAGGTCATGGTCGACCACGAACAGGAGCAGGTCGGCCCGCGCCGCGAGGTTCCGGGCGTCGGCCTCGCGCTGGGCGCCACCATTGCCGACCTCGGACAGCCCGGGGGAGTCGGTCAGGAGGATCGTCCCGTCGACGTCCTCGAGCGTGTAGGTGTGGGCCTCGCCGTGGCGGGTCGTGCCCATGGTGGCCTCGACCTTGCCGACATCGCGGCCGATCAGGGCGTTGATGAGCGAGGTCTTGCCGGCCGAACTGGTGCCGAAGACGACGACGTGGAACCGCCTGGTCTTGCGGTCGGTGCCGAGTTCGGCCAGCTCGCGGTTGAGCTTCTGCTTGGCGGCCGGGTCCTGGATCTGCTCGACGACCGACTTCGCCTGGTCGGCCTGGACGGCAGCGGCCTCGACGACGCTCTCAGGTGCCTTGGCATCGGGGGCCCGCGAGCCCCGGCCGAAGGTCCAGAAGAACCGGCAGAGGAAGACGGCCAGCACGCCCGCGAGCAGGGACGCAAAAACGATGAAGCCCAGGCCGACGATCGGGGAGACCCGGTGCAGGCGGTCGTGCATGTCGCCGACCGAGGAGACCAGCCACGCCACGCCGAAGACGGCCAGGAGCGCGACGACGATCGTGATCCCCCAGCGGCGGTCGAGCATCGGCCCCTACCTATCGGGCTTCGCGGGCGGACAACACGGCACTACCCGGGGATTCGCCCGGGAACCCCGTTCCTTGACCCACAGGGAAAGGATACCGCGTCCCCTGGGTGCCGCCTAGCGCACCGGGACGCGGAAATGGGCCCATAGCCCCGGGCAGAAGCCGGTCCGGCCGCCCTACTCGTTGTTCGATTCGAGGGCCTTCTCCAGGTCATCGATCGAACTGTTCGGCAGGCTGCCGCCGAGCAACGCGCTGAGCTGCAGGCCGACGAGGGCCTCGCTGGGCGTCTTGCGTTCGAGCACCATGTTGAGGTAAGGCTCGGCACCGACGAGCACCGCCCGGGGCTTGCCGTGGACGGTCAGGACGTACCGGACGTTCTCCCGCTCCAGCTCGCGGAGGATGGCGGGAAGGTTCTGGTGCAACTCGCGGCTGCCGATGATCCGGACGGGGGAATCGGCTGATTTCTCCGCCATGGACGGCCGCCTCCTTGATGGCAACGGAGAGGTGGGCCCGCGATGGGGCCGATTTGCCATTCCTGGACCGCCAAGAATCATCGGATCGGTCGAGCGATCGGCGATGTGACGTGTCCATGAAAAAGGGCGGGTCGAATGACCCGCCCTACGAGAGTGGAGGATAGGGGATTTGAACCCCTGACCTCTTGCATGCCATGCAAGCGCTCTCCCAGCTGAGCTAATCCCCCTCACTGCGAGAGTGATCTTAATGGACCCGGGGGGGGATGTCAACATCCTGGTCCCGAAACACCCCAAATTCTGGGCTCCCCCGGGTTCCTGACTCACAACAGGGCGATCGCGCCCTTCAACGCCGCCAGGCCGATGACGGGAGCCTGGCAGGCGAACTTTTCGCAGATGTAGGTCGTGACTTCGCCGCCCTGCACCGGCCGATCGGCCAGCAGCGGCACCGTCTCGGCCGAGGCCGATTCGCCCGAGGCCGCCGGGGCCGGGGCGATCACCTTGCCGGGGAGGAAGCGCGCGTGGATCGCGCCGAGGGCCGCCTGCGTCGAGGCGGCGTCGGGGCCGATGACGGCGAACTCGCGGGGGGTGCCGAGGAGGAAATCCAGGGCGATGACCGTCTGTCCGGCGGCGGTCGGTGCGCGGTCGAGCACGACCTTGACGCTGCGGATCGCCCGGCGGGCGGCGGCTTCGAGGTCGTCGCGGCCGGTCAACGCCGCCAGCCGGAGGAGCGCGGTCGCGGCCATGCCGTTGCCCGAGGGGGTGGCGTTGTCGAAGGCGTCGCGCTGACGTGCGATCAGCGCCTCGTGGGATGTCCCGGTGTAGAAGAAGCCCCCCTGCTCCGCGTCCTCGAATTCCGCCAACATCACGGCCGTCAGGTCGAGCGCCGCCGTCAGCCATCGGGCGTTGCCGGAGGCCTCGTAGACCCGGGTCAGGCCGTCGACGAGATTGGCGTAGTCGTCGAGGCAGCCGTTGTGCCGGGCCGCGCCGTCCTTGTAGGTGTGGAACAGGCGGTCGCCATTCGGCCGGCAGCGTTCGAGCAGGAAGGCCGACGCCTTCTCGGCGGCTTCGAGGTAGCGGGGCTCGCCGAGCACGTGAGCGGCCTCGGCCAGCGCCGACAGCATCAGGCCGTTCCAGGCGGTGATGACCTTCGTGTCCTTCCCCGGGGGGATCCGGCGGTCGCGGACCTCCAGCAGCTTCGCGCGGTCCTCGGCCAGTTGCTTGCGGAGATCGGCCGCGTCCATCCCCAGCTCGGCGGCCCGATCGTCCAGGCCTTTCGTCAGGTTCAGGATGTTCTGCTCTTCCCAGTTGCCGTGCTCGGTGACGTCGTAGACCTTGCAGAAGACGTCGGCACGGTCGGCGCCGAGGATCTCCGCGATCTCCTCGGGCATCCAGACGTAGTACTTGCCTTCTACGCCCTCGCTGTCGGCGTCCTCGGTGGCGTAGAACGCGCCATCGGGGTCGGTCATCCGCGAGAGGATGTAGTCGATGGTCTCACGAGCGACGGTGGCGAACTCCTCGTCCTTCGTGACCTGATAGGCTTCGAGGTAGGCCGAGGTCAGCAGGGCGTTGTCGTAGAGCATCTTCTCGAAGTGCGGCACAAGCCAGCGGACGTCGGTGGAATATCGGGCGAAGCCGCCGCCGAGATGGTCGTAGATGCCGCCCCGGGCCATCTTCTTGAGGGTGAAGACGACCATCTCCAGTGCCTTCGCATCGCCGGTCCTGGCGTGCTCGCGGAGCAGGACCCGGAGGTCCATCGGGTGGGGGAACTTCGGGGCCTCGCCGAACCCGCCGTGATGACGCTCGAAGTTCCTGGCCAGCGCCTCGGCGACGCCGCCGAGCAGAAAGACATCCAGGTCGCCCTCGGAGGCCAGGAGGTCCGAGTTCTTCTGGATCTGCGCGGTCAGTTCGCCGGCCGAGGCGACCAGCTCGTCGCGGCGCTCTTCCCAGGCCTTCGAGACGCTGAACAGGACCCGGTTGAACCCGGGCATCCCGCGCGCGTCCACCGGCGGGTAGTAGGTGCCGCCGTAGAACGGTTGCAGGTCCGGGGTGAGGAAGACGGACATCGGCCAGCCGCCGTGGCCCGTCATGGCCTGGACGGCGGCC
The DNA here is from genome assembly GCA_965279195.1 of Isosphaeraceae bacterium. Classification (GTDB taxonomy): domain Bacteria; phylum Planctomycetota; class Planctomycetia; order Isosphaerales; family Isosphaeraceae; genus CBDIHP01. The sequence goes on along the minus strand of CBDIHP010000045.1, from coordinate 222,893 downwards.
ATGTAGATATTGTCGAGGTCGGGGCGCTCCTCGCGGTCGACCTTGATGTTGATGAACTTCGCGTTCATCATCCGGGCGATGTCCGGATTCTCGAAGCTCTCCCGCTCCATGACGTGACACCAGTGGCAGGCCGAGTAGCCGATCGAGAGGAAGATCGGCTTCTGTTCGAGCCTGGCAAGCTCGATGGCCTCGGGGCCCCAGGGGTACCACTCGACGGGGTTGTACGCGTGCTGGTGCAGGTAGGGGCTGGTCTCGCCCAGGAGCCGGTTGGGCGTGCGGTTCTCGTGGTTCTCGGACATGACTGGTGACGCCTTCCCGTGCCGGCGGTTCGAGAGATGCCGGGGAACCGAGGGCCGGTCCCGGACCGGCCCCGATTATGGCATCCCGCCCGCCGGGGCGTCACCCCGTCATCAGGCTGAGGCGAGGTCGGAGGCGTCCTCAACTTGAGCCGGACGGATGTGCGGCCCCTTGTGGATCGAAGGGTTCGCGCCGCGCCCCAGCACCTCGGCGATCCTCACCGCCGCGCGGTCGGACGCGCCCGGCACGGCGACCCGATCGCGAAGCTCGGCCAGCTTGCGCGAGGCCTCGGCGCGCATCGAGGGGCTGCGGAGCCAGGTCTCGGCCCAGCCGGCGAGTTCGGACGACATGTCGCGGGTGGCGAGGTACTCGGGGAAAACCTGGTCGTCGGCCAGCAGGTTCACCAGGCTGATGTACTTCGACTTGATGAAGTGCCGGGCCACCATCAGGTCGAACTTGCGGATCGTGTAGAGGACGACCGTCGGCAGGGCCTCGACCAGCAGCTCCAACCCCACCGAGCCCGACACCGCCCAGGCGATCTCGGCCGTCTTGATCAGTTCCGGCGTCTTCGCGGCATGGAACTCGATCCGGACGCCCTGCAGGTCCTCCTTCGCCGCAAGCTCCCGGGCCAACGCCCGGTGCTTCTCGTGGAGGCACGACACGGCGAAGCGGATCCCCGGCATCCGGCGATCGACCAGCGCCGCGGCGCGGAGCATCACGGGCAGGTTGCGGGTCACCTCCTGGGTCCGCGAGCCGGGCAGGATCGCGACCATCGGCTTCGACATCGCCTCCTGCTCGTCGAGGAAGGCCCGGTCGAGGTGCCGCTCGGAGAGTTCGTCGAAGTAGGGGTGGCCGACGTAGGTGGCGTAATCCACGCCCCGCGCCTTGTACCACTCGGGCTCGAACGGCAAGGAGCAGAGGACCTGGTCGACGAACTTCTGGATCTTCTTCACCCGCCAGCCGGCCCAGGCCCAGATTTGCGGCGGGACGTAGTAGACGACCGGGATCCCCCGCTCCTTCGCCTTGCGGGCGATCCACCAGTGGAGGCCGGGATAGTCGATCACGACGACCACGTCCGGCCGATGGTCCCGGAAGTAGGCGTCGGCGTCGTCGACGATCTTCAAGAACGTCCGGATGTTGAGCAGCACCCGGAGGAACCACATCACCGCGAGGTTGACCAGAGGGTAGAGGAGCGTGAGCCCCGCCTCCTCCATGCGGGGGCCGCCGAAGCCCACGAACTCGGCGTCGGGGACGTGCTTGCGGAGGCTGTGGATCAGGTTCGCGGCGTGTAGGTCGCCGCTGGGCTCGCCGGCCGAGATGAAGATGCGCATGGGTGGGGCTCGCGTCCGTGCTCGAAGGGTGTCGGGGATCCGTCCCGGTTGCTGCGCAGAGTAGCAAAGCCCCGGGCGGCGGTGAAGCCGACTCTCGTCGGTGGCGATCCCGGAGGGTATAAAGGGAGGTCGATGATCCTGAAGCATCAAGGATGAGAGGGTTTCCGACGAATGTCCCGAGTGCCCGAACTCGACGCCCTCCGAGGCCTCGCGGCCATCCTCATCGTGCTCCACCACTACTTCGCCTGGCCCTTCGGCTCCGGCTGGATCGCCGTCGACCTCTTCTTCGTGCTCTCGGGCTACCTGATCACGGGGATCATCCTCCGAAACGGCGGCACGCCGGGGTTCCTCCGGTCGTTCTACGTCCGGCGCTCCTTGCGGATCTGGCCGATCTATTATCTGACCCTCGTCGGCGTGATCGCCCTGGCGATCGTCCACCCGGGTACCGGCGATCTCAGGGGCATCCCGTACTTCGCGACGTTCACCCAGTTCATCTGGCAGTACTGGTCGAACGAGTCCGAGGTCCGCTACTTCCCCGCCCTGACGCACACCTGGACGCTCGCGGTCGAGGAGCAGTTCTACATCTTCTGGCCGGCGCTCGTGCTGCTGTTCCGGCGGCATGCGGTCCCGCTGGCCGTCGGTGTGATCGCGCTCTCGGTCTGGGCCAGATGGGACGGCTTCCCGCTCAACAACCTCCTGACCCGGAGCGACGGCTTCGCGTTCGGCGGCCTGCTGGCGTGCCTGTTCGCGTCCGGACGGGGACAATCCGAGGCTGCGAGATTCGCCTTCCGTCCCCTGGCGTTGATCGGGCTGGGCTACCTGATCTGGGCGGGATCCCCCTGGGGCGGATCCCGTCTCGTCTGGCTGCCGGGGACACCCTGGCGCGACATCCTGTTTGTGAACCTGGCGATGTCGGCGATCGTCGGGTTCGTCGTCGCCCATTCGGGCTCAAGCCTGTTGAGCCCGCTGCGAATCCGATGGCTCTGCAACGTCGGACTGATCAGCTACGGGCTCTACCTCTACCACTTCCCGATCCTCTTCGTGCTGGGCCTGGTCGAGGCCAAATTCGCGCCCGGGGGCAACTGGCACGCGGCCATCCTGGCGCTCAACGCGATCGTGAGCCTCGCCGTGGCGATCGCCTCCTGGCACTGGATCGAGAAGCCGGTCCTGCGGCTCAAGGACCGGTTTGAGTATCGCCCCACCGGGCCGTCTCACCGCGACGCGGCCCGCCCGTAGAGACGGAATCTCGGGCCGTCGTGCACCAAAGGTCGCCCCTCCAGACCCGCGCGGAACATGGGCCAGTCCTGCAAGGTCGTCATCGTCCAGGGCACGAGCACGGACTCGGCCTCGCGGACCTGCTCGGCCTTCTTCAGGGCGTCGACCGAATCCTCCGTACCGGGCACGATGAAGACGCCCACAGGCGGCACGAACAGCCCCGGCTCCAGGTGCTCCAGGCAGCCGGTGGTGCTCAGGAGGACGTTGGATTTGCCCACGAGTTTCGGACGCACGGCGGACCAGTCGTCGCGGGCGATCGCGTCATCCCACAGGCCGAAGGTCTCGGGCGTGCGAGCCCGTTCCTTCCAGCTCCGCATGGCCCCGATGCCGCCGTAATGGCCCAGGATCACCAGCACGAGGAGCATCGTCAGTCCCCGGCGCCAGCCCGACCCGAGGCGACTGAGCGTGACAAGCCCCGCGCCGAGCACGAAGCTGTCATAGACCCACGTGTACATGTGACCAAAGAGCATCGTCACGAAGAACGCGTGCAGGGCCGCGAGGCTCCACGTCATCTCGCCATCCATCGACGTCGGCCCATTTCCGCGCCCGCGCATCGATCCGAGGACGGCGAAGATCCCGCCCGCGCAGAGGATCAACGTGGCGACGATCCAGTAGGCCACCACGCTCCCGAAGTAGTACCCGAGCGGGAATCCCGGCCGGTACCAGAACCCGCTCCCGACGCCCCGAAAGAAGCCGAAGTTGCCCGCCTTGTAGGTGGAGATCCCCGTCGTCGGGATCAGCGTCCGGATCGTCACCTCGACACCGAAGACGAGCGAACAGACGAGCAAGAGTCCGATCCCGACCGCGAGCGCCGGGCCCAGCCCACCCTTGCCCAGCACCTCGGCGACGCGCCAACGCCCTCGCATGGAAATGGCCAAGTCGATCAGCAGGATCAGGCCGTAGGGGAATCCCAGGCTGGGCTTGGCGAACAGGGCGGCGGTGGCCAGGGCCAGCGCGATCGGACGCCGCCCCCGCGAGTGCTCCCGCATCGCGTGGCAGAGCAGCCCGGCCTCCAGGCCGTGCGCGAGGTTCGGATAGCACGCCTGGATCCAGTAGGGGACCGAGGCCGCCGTGAGGAGCAGGATGCCCCGGCCGGTCGGGCGATCGGTCGCCAGCGACGCGAGGCTCCAGGCCATCCAGAACCCGAACCCGAGCATCGCCAGGAGGAAGGCCCAGGGGGTCGCCCCGAACACCGCGAACCAGGGCTTCCCGAGCAGGATGCCGAGGAGCCCGTAGTGATGCGCGAAGTCGATCGCCGGCCGGAGCCCGCGGTTCACCACGTCGTGCGTCGTCAGGCTCGCGCCGGGATCCCCGAAGGCGAAGCCCGAGAAGTACAGCCAGATTGGCAGGCCCGACACCCAGTGGGCCAGGACGATCGTCGCGAAAATCGCGAGCCAGACACGGCGGTCTGGCGAAACGGGGAGGGACGCCGTCGGGTCATTATCCATCCAGGAAGATCCATGCGACTTGACGCCCCGCGGCCGCCGGATCACGCGACTTCCGGCCCCTCGGGATCGTCGGGGATACCCAATTCCTTGATCCGGCGATAGAGCCGAGGCCGGGAAATCCCCAGCAACTCGGCGGCGCGGGACTTGTTCTGCCGGGCCTTCCGCAACGCCTCCTCGATGAGCCGACGCTCGATCAGCATCAGCCGCTCATCGAGCGGCACGACGCCCGAAGGTGCCGAGGCCGGCAGGAACGCCCCCGCGCGCGAGCCTCGGATCTCCGGGGTGAGGTCGTCCGCATCGAGCAGATCGCCCGGGCCACGCCCGTGCGCGTCGTCGATCACCCGGCCCAGTTCGCGGAGATTCCCGGGCCAGTCGTAAGCCAGCAGCACATCCAGGGCCGTCGCGGTGAAACCGGGGCGCTGCCTCGCACCTCGGAGATTGGCCCGTTCGAGGAACTGCTGCGCCAGCAAGGGCAAATCCTCCGTGCGGTCCCGCAGCGGGGCCAGTCGGAGGCTCACGGTGGTGAACGCATAATAGAGCGAATCGACGATCCGCCCCGAACGGTAGGCCGCGTCGGGATCCTCCTCGCTCGTCGCGATCCAGCGGTCGTGCCCCCGGAGCAGCGCCGCGACACGCACCTGCACGTCACGCGGGATGGCGAGGAGGTCGACGAGAAGGATCGTCCTCGGCTCCAGGGGATGGTCGCCCCGGGCGGTCCCCCGGACCCCATCGCGGGCTTCGATCTCGCGTTCGAGCATCTCGACGGGGATCGCAGGGCAGTCGAACGCGACGAACGGGGCCGACTTCCGGGGCCCGACGACGTGGATCGTCCGGGCGACCTGGCGCTTGCCAGTCCCAGGCTCGCCGCTGATCACGACGGGCGCGTCGGCCGCCGCGGCGGCCTGGATCTGGTCGAGCAGTCGACGGTGCCGGGGCCCCCGGCCGACCAGATTTTCCAGGCCGAACTGGCCGTTGAGACGGTGCCTCGCCTCCATCAGTTCGACCCGGAGGCGACTCGACTCCGACTCGGGATGGAAGGTCGGGGCGGATTCCGGCCGCACCAGTCCGAGGATGTCGGGCGGCTGGGGCCCCTTGGGGCGCAGCGGCAGGAACTCGACCCGACGCCAGAGCCGCTCGCCGCTGGGGTGGAGGATCAAGGTCAGGGCGCTGGTGGGCGTCCCCGAGAAGGCCTCGGGCGGGGGGCAGAAGCTGCCGATCTGGCTCGCGGGCTCGGCCGGGCGGGTCGGGCCCGCGTTGAGGCAGGCGCGCCCGAGCACCTCGGTGGCCGCCTGGCCCGTGAGTTCCTCCCACGCCCGGTTGACGAACACGAGGCGGCGGTCGGAGTTCACGACGAAGAGCGGATCGGTCGCGTTCTGGAACAGGCCCTCGAGCTTCGCGGAGGAGAGTCTTGGAGACGGCATGACGCGGTTCGGGTACTCTGTCGCCAGGGAGAGGACGGCCTCGCGCCCGGACCGGACGCGGACGAGACCCGTCGAACGCGAGATCAGGATGCCCCTCCCCCGCGGCGAAGGCAAGCGAATTCGATGGCAACCCCGACCGTCCGCCTCGCCGTCGCCCTCGACGGCGGCACCACGAACACCAGGGCCAGACTCCTCAAGGGCGGCGAGGTCGTGCGGACAGCCAGGCGGTCCGTCGGCGTCCGCGACCGCGTCCTCGGCGAGAATCCGGCGTCCCTCGCCGACGCCGTGCGCCAGGTGATCGCCGAGGTCCTCGACGGCGAGCCACACCCGCCCGACCTGGTCGTCGCCGCCGGCATGCTCACGGCGGACGTTGGATTGCTCCCCGTGCCCCACGCCCCCGCGCCGGCGGGCATCGAGGAACTGGCCTCGGCCGCGGTCGAGAAGCGACTGCCCGAGGTCTACGACCGCCCGATCTTGTTCATCCCGGGGGTGAAGACCCCGCCGGCCGCCGGCCCCGACGGTTGGACGCGGGCGGACGTGATGCGGGGGGAGGAGTGTGAGACGATCGGCGCGATGATCGAACTCGCGTCCGGCGAGCCGTCCCAGTACTTCTGGCCGGGATCGCATTCCAAATACGTGAATGTCGACGAATCCGATCGGATCCGCTTCAGCGTGACGACTCTTGCCGGCGAATTGACCGCCGCGCTCGCGGGCCACACGCTGCTGGCCGCGAGCCTGCCGTCAACACTGCCCGACGATCCCGATCTCGACGCGGTCCGGCTCGGCATGAGTTGCTGCAAATCGTACGGGCTCGGACGGGTTGCGTTTCAGGTCCGGCTCGGGCAGCTCCTGGGAACCCTTCCGACCCCGGACGTCCGCGCGGCCTTCCTGATCGGTGCCGTGATCGGCAACGACCTGGAGACCCTCGCCCTCGACCCGAGGATGGACAGGGCAAGGCCGCTGTATGTCGGCGGTCGGCAGCCGCAACGCAGGCTCTACGCCGATGGGTTCGCCCGGCTAGGATTCGCACGGGTGATCGAGCTGCCGGACTCGCTGGTGGAGCGATGCTCCGCGACGGGTGCGATCGCGATCGCCGCCCGCCGCCCGGCTTCGAACTGACCCGGGGCCCCGGCCGCGATCGTGTCGCGGCCGGGGCCCCGTTTCGGATGCGATGGCGGATCGGATCAGGACGCCGGCGAGAAGCGGCTCCACGACCAGACGACCTGGCCGAGGATCACGCCGGGCCGGAGGCCTTCGAGTTCGACCGGGATCAGCGAGAACTCGCGGGCGTTCGAGTTCGGGCGGAGGATCAGGTGCCGGCCGCTGACCTCGAGCCAGCGGACCATCGGCTCGCCGTCGATCAGGGCGGCCACCATCTTGCCGTTGAGCGACTCGGGCTGAGTCACGGCGCGGTCGATCGCGACGACCGAACCCGAGGGCAGCACCGGGGCCATGGCGTCATTCACAAGCTCGACCGCGACGGTGTCCCGGGGATGCGGGATCCATTTGCGGTAGGCGAGGATGTGATTCTTGAAGCGGCCGGGGTCGGTGGGGCGGGCGGTCAGCTCGGAGACCGAGATCAGGCCGACGGCGACGAAGTCGGACATCGCTTCCGAAGACATATTGTTCGGTGCGACGATCACGACGTCGGACGGCTGCTGTTCGAGTTTCTCGAGCCCGCGGCGGATGAGCTGCACCGGCGAGAGTTCGGAGAGGACGGCGTCCTCCACCTGGCTGCGGTACTTCTCGCCCTCGCCCGTCAGCAACCACACCGGGTTGGCTCCGGTCTGGTCGATGAAGCAGAGCAGCACCTCGGCGGGGACGGTGACCCCGGTTTCGTAGTTGTACCAGGTGCGAGCGGGGAGGTTCAGGCGGCGGGCGAGTTCCGGACCGCCGTGGTCCCCGAAGAGTTCCTGGCGGATTTCTCTCAGCCGGCGAGAGATCGCGGCCTTGACGTTCACGCGGACCTTGGACGTTTTCTTGCGAGCCACGGCATCCGAACCCCGTAAACGGGTGTCCCCCCGAGCGAACTATGATCGAGAGAGTTCCATGAAGGAATGATCGGGGCCAGCAAAGCGGGCGAAAGGGGTTCGCCGGCGAGGCCGATGAGCGATCGTCCGCTGACCGGTTCTGGTGAACGAGGAGGGGGGAAAATCGCACCCGATTATTCCGGATGCCACTAATAATGCGCCGACCGCCGGAAAAAAAATAGAGCGGGCCATAAATTACGTCGAGATTTTCCAACTTTCCTTTGAGCTGGATTCGTTCTCTTGCGATCACTTCTTGGAATCAGCGCGATTCCAGGCGCGTAGATCTCTGCCGCTTCGACGCTTACAACACGGGGGAGACATGAACGCGCCTGCAAACCATCGCAAAAACCGATGGGAGAATCAAAAAATACCGAGAATATCGCGGGCCTCGTCGGTCATCCGCTCCTGAGTCCAGGGGGGGGTCATGACCAGCTTGACGTTCGCCTTCGTGACCCCCTCCACCTTCTGGAGCGCGTCGGTCGCCTCGCGGAGGATCTGCGGGCCGGCCGGGCATGCGGGCGAGGTCAGGGTCATCTCGACGTCGACCTCCTCCTCTCGGGTCTGGATCGTGTAGACCAGGCCCAGGTCGATTACGTTCACGTTCAGCTCGGGATCCTTCACGGTCCGGAGCGCTTCCACCAGCGACTCTTGCTCGATCGGCATGCTCGTCTCCTCGACGAATTCGCGGGGGCGGGATGTCAACCCCTGGCCATTCCTCGGCCTGGTTAATCAGTGAGTGTCACGAATATTCGGCCATCCCGTACCGCGACCCCATGGGTCGGGACCGGGGAAAACGCGGGGAAAGACAGGGCCTTGCCGGTGCGGACGTCGAATCTGGCACCGTGACGCGGGCATTGGATCTCGCAGCCCTGGAATTCCCCCTCGGCGAGGGGGCCGCCGTCATGGGTGCAGACATCGTCGAGGGCGTGGAACTGGCCGCCCACGTTGAAGATGGCGATCGGACGGCCGTCGACCATCAACACCTTCTTCTGTCCCGGGCCGATCTCGCTCGAACTGGCCACGGCGTGCTCGTTTGACATCGGGCGGTCACTCGGGGAAAGGGGAGAGTTCGGCGATCAGGCGTCCGGGGAAGAGGCCCGTTGCATCAACGCGCGGGTGACCATCAGCTTGACCCGGCTCAGGACGCCCGAGAGCCCTCGCACGCGGAGCATGCCGAGGATCTCGGTCAGGCCGATGGATTCGATCAGGTCGCTGCGGATCACCAGGATCTCCTCGGCCGTCGCGCCGTCGAGCCCCTCGATGAGGAGCGAGACGAACCCGCGGACGGTCGGGGCCTCGATCGGGGCGTCGGCGAAGAGGCGGACCCGGTCGCCTTCGAGCTCGACGAAGAGGTAGACTGGGGACTGGCATTCCTCGACCCGGTGGTTGGCGTCCTTGTGCGCCTCCAGCCGGGGAGGGAGCGGGGGGAGATTCTTCGCGAAGTCGATCAGGAGATCGATCCGCTCCTGGCGGTCGGCGTCGGACAGTTCCTGGACGATCGCGTCGAGCGCGGCGGGCACGGGCAATTCCCTCGGTGGCGATTCAAGCGGGTTGGCCGGACGAGGCCAATCCCGTCCGACGAGACGAGCCGCGACGACCATTGCCGGCGCGGCCCGACATGAAGCAAAGCGGGCGGCTCAGGCACCCTTCTCGATGGGCACGCGGACGAGGTTGCCCCACTCGGTCCAGGAACCGTCGTAGTTGCGGACGGTCGGGTAGCCGAGGAGGTATGTGAGCACGTACCAGGTCAGGCTGGAACGCTCGCCGATCCGGCAGTAGGCGATGACGTTGTCGGTCGGCTTGAGGCCGATCTCCTGCTCGAAGATCGCCTTGAGCTCGTCGGCCGTCTTGAAGGTGCCGTCCTCGTTCACGGCCCGGCTCCATGGGACATTCTTCGCGCCCGGGATGTGGCCGCCTCGCAGCGCGCCTTCCTGGGGGTAGTCCTCCATGTGGAGCTTCTCGCCGGTGAACTCCTTGGGGCTGCGGACGTCGATCAGGGGCAGCCGCGCGTTGGAGTGGGCGAGGGTCTCCTCGCGGAAGGCGCGGATCTTCGACTCGTCGGCCGACCCGGCCTTGTACTGGGTCGCCGGGTAGCTCGGGGTGTCGGTCGTGGTCGGGAGCGCGTTGTCGATCCAGTACTTGCGGCCGCCGTTGAGGATCCGGCAGTCCTTGTGGCCGAAGAGCTTGAACGCCCAGAAGGCGTAGCAGGCCCACCAGTTCGACTTGTCGCCGTAAAACACCACGGTCGTGTCGTTCGAAATGCCCGACTTCGAGCAGATGGCCGCGAACTTCTCGGCGTTGATGTAGTCGCGGACGAGCTGGTCCTGGAGGTCGCCCTGCCAGTCGATCTTCACCGCGCCGGGGATGTGGCTCATGTCATAGAGCAGGACGTCCTCGTCGCTCTCCACGATCCGGACCTTCGGATCGTTCAGGTGCGCCTGGACCCATTCGGCAGAGACCAGGACTTCGGGATGCGCATACGTGCTTGCCATCGAGGGCGGACTCCACGGACGTAGAACTGGACGCGAAGCTCCACTATAGCAAGGACGGCACCGACCGGGGAGGGTCTTGGGGGGCCGGTACCGTCGTTGAAAGCGAGCCGGAGCTTGGGTTTGCGGTGTTGGCTCAGGCGGGGACGAGGGTGGGGGTGGTGCCGATCTCGAGCTTCTCGGCGACCGCGAGCCGGAGGGTTTCCCGGACCGGTTCGAGGGTGATCCGGTCGTAGACGTTGGCGAAGAAGCCCTCGACGATGAGTCGGATGGCGGTGTCGCGGCGGATACCCCGGGCCTCGGCGTAGAAGATCATCTCCTCGTCCACCCGGCCGGCGGTGGCGCCGTGGGTGCAGCGGACGTCATTGGCCTCGATCTCCAGGCCGGGGATCGAGTCGGCCCGGGCGGCGTCGGAGAGGATGAGGTTGTCGTTCTTCTGGTAAGCGTCGGTCTTCTGGGCGTCCTTCTCGACGCGGATCATGCCCTTCCAGACGATCCGCGAGCGGTCCTTGAGGCCGGCCTTGTACAGCAGGTCGCTGCGGGTGTTGGGGGCCTGGTGATCCTGGCGGGTGAAGTACGCGAGGTGCTGCTTGCCGGTCGTGAACATCACGCCGTTGACCTGGGCGTCGGCGCCCTGGCCGGTGAGCGCGACCTCCTGGTTGACCTTCGACAGCTTGGAGCCGATCGCGCCCACGGTCCACTGGACCCGGCCGTTACCCCCGACGTAGGCCCGCTCCCGGCTGAAGTGCCAGGTCGAGTCGTCCCAGTTCTGGAGGTTGACGAACGTCAGGTTCGCGTTGTCGCCGACGTGGAGCTGGACCGAGCCGACGTGCAGGCCAGGCCCCGAGCGTCCCTTCGAGACGGTCTCGCGCACCAGCGCGGCCTCGGCGCCGTCCTCGATCACCACGAGGGTGTGGTCGAGGTCGACCTCCCCCGCCCCGACCATGCCCACCAGGGTGAACAGCGGCTGGCCGACGGCAACGCCCTTCGGTACGTACAGGAGCGTGCCGCCGGTCCAGAACGCCGCGTGCAGGGCGGCGAAGGCGTCGGGGTACGACTCATCGGCGAAGAGGTATCGCTTGAGCAGGTCCGGGTGCGACTTCGCGGCGTCGGCGAGGTCGAGGAGCACCGCGCCGCCGAGCTTGGAGGCGTCGGCCTTGCGGGCGACGGAGCCGTTGACGTGGGCGAGGCCGGTGGCGTAGTGGCCGCTCAGCTCATCCCAGTTGGATTCGAGGCCGGAGATCTCGGCGTCCGTCCCGGCGGGCGGGGCGAAGCGGTCCAGCGAGAGGCCCCGGATGTCGGTCCGGCGCCATTCCTCATCCTTCGAGGACGGCAACGGCATGGCCTGGAAGGCGGCGAGGGCCTTGCGACGGCGGTCGACGAGCCAGCCCGGCTCGTCACGCCCCTGGAGGAAGGCCGAGAGGGCCGCCTCGCCGAAACCGCCGGTCGTGGTGGACAACGTGCTCATATCTCGATTATTTGAAAACGGGCGGGACGTCCCCACGCGCGACCCGGTCGGGATCTCCGCCCTCGCCCTTCGTGATGTTCGTGCGAATGAATGGGGGCGGGCCGGGTCCGTCGGACTCCGGCCGCTCGGCCCGCCCCGATACGGCGACGGCGAATCGGTCAGCCGACCGAGCCTTCCATCTGCAGCTCGATCAGGCGGTTCATCTCGACGGCGTACTCCATCGGCAGCTCCTTGACGAGCGGCTCGATGAACCCGCTGACGATCATCGTGGCGGCCTCGGCCTCGGAGAGCCCGCGGCTCATCAGGTAGAAGAGCTGCTCCTCGCCGATCTTCGAGACGCTGGCCTCGTGGCCGATCTTGACGTCATCCTCATCGATCTCGATGTAGGGATACGTGTCGGACCGGCTGTTCGCGTCAAGGATGAGGGCGTCGCAGACGACGTTCGACTTCGAGCCCTTGGCGCCGTCGGCCACCTTCAGCAGGCCGCGGTAGCTGGCCCGGCCGCCGTTCTTGCTGATGCTCTTGGAGATGATCCGCGAGCTGGTGTAGGGGGCGGCGTGGACGACCTTGGCGCCGGCGTCCTGGTGCTGGCCCTTGCCGGCGAACGCGATCGAGAGGATCTCGCCCCGGGCCCCCTTGCCCATCAAGTAGACGGCGGGGTACTTCATGGTGAGCCGGCTGCCGAGGTTGCCGTCGACCCACTCCATGAGGGCGTCCTCGTAGGCGACGGCCCGCTTGGTCACGAGGTTATAAATGTTGTTCGCCCAGTTCTGGATGGTCGTGTAGCGGCAGCGGCCGCCCTTCTTCACGACGATCTCGACCACGGCGGAGTGGAGGCTCTCGGTCGTGTAGATCGGGGCGGTGCAGCCCTCGACGTAGTGGACCTGGGCCCCTTCCTCGACGATCATCAGGGTCCGCTCGAACTGGCCCATATTCTCGGCATTGATCCGGAAGTAGGCCTGAAGCGGGATGTCGACCTTGACGCCGGCGGGGATGTAGACGAACGACCCGCCCGACCAGACCGCCGAATTGAGCGCGGCAAACTTGTTGTCGTGGATCGGGATGACCGTCCCGAAGTACTCCTTGACGAGGTCGGGATACTCGCGGACGGCCGTGTCGGTGTCCGTGAAGATCACGCCCTTCTTCTGGAGGTCCTCGCGGAGGCTGTGGTAGACGACCTCCGACTCGTACTGGGCGCCGACGCCGGCGAGGAACTTCCGCTCGGCCTCGGGGATGCCGAGCTTGTCGAAGGTGTTCTTGATCTCGGCCGGGACGTCATCCCAGGTCTTGCCCTGGCGGTCGGCGGCCCGCATGTAGTAATGGATGTCGTCGAAGTTCAGCTCGCCGAGTGCGCCGCCCCACTGGGGCGTGGGCTTCTGCCAGAAGACCTCGAGGGCCTTGAGGCGGTAGTCCCGCATCCACTGCGGCTCGTTCTTCATCTCGGAGATCTGCTCGACGAGCTCGCGTGTGAGCCCCTTGCCGCTCTTGAACGAGTAGTTGGCGTCCGAGTCGCGGAAGCCGTACTTGTACTCGTCCTTGATGCCTTCGACCTGCACGTTGAGATCGGTGGCCATGAGTCGGGTGATCCTTTATGTGCCCGGGTACGCGGGCCGCGTGGTTGGTCGCTCGGAAGTGTGGGTAGAACTCGGGCGGCTCAGACTCAGACCCCCGCCGGGGCGGGGGCGTCCTGGGCCATCTCGTCCTCGGCCTTGGCGGCCTCGGGGTACTTGGCGCGGACCCAGTCGTAGCCCTTCTCTTCGAGGAGGGTGACGAGTTCGGGCCCGCCGCTCTCGACGATCCGGCCCCCGAAGAGGATGTGGACGTGGCCGGGCTTGATGTAGGTCAGGATGCGCTGATAGTGCGTGATGACCAGCAGCCCGGTGCCATTGGCGGCGGCGACCCGATTGACCCCCTCGGAGACGACGCGGACGGCGTCGATGTCGAGGCCGGAGTCGGTCTCGTCGAGGATGGCGAAGGCGGGCTTGAGCATGGCGAGCTGGAGCACCTCGGCCCGCTTCTTCTCGCCGCCGGAGAAGCCTTCATTGAGGTAGCGGCGGGCGAAATCCGGGTCCATGCCCAGGTCGTCCATCTCCTTCTTGATCTCCTTGCGGAAATCCCGCATGGAGACCAGTTCGTGGCCTTCCTTGCGTTCCGGGTTGCGGATGTTGGTGACCGCGTGCCGGAGGAAGTTGGCGACGGTGACGCCGGGGATCGAGGTCGGGTACTGGAAGGCGAGGAAAAGCCCGGCCTTGGCCCGCTCGTCGGCCTCCATCTCGAGGATGTTGGCGTCGTCGATGTAGGCCGCCCCCTCGGTCACCTCGTAGTTGGGGTGCCCGGCGAGGGCGTAGCTCATGGTGCTCTTGCCCGAGCCATTCGGGCCCATGAGCGCGTGGACCTCACCCTGGTTGATGGTCAGGTTGACGCCCTTGAGGATCTCCTTGCCGTCGATCGCAACGTGGAGATTCTCGATCCGCAGTACCTTGCTCATCCGTTCGGCCTCGTGAGGGAACGCGCGGGCGGATTGGAGGGCCGGCCGCGCGTTCGAGTCTCTGCTAGGTTGGGGCCCGTCTCGGTGATCTCGGGCCGATTCGTGGTTCGGAACAGAACGATTGCCGGCCCGGGCGGGCTGGCGGGGAATATGGCGTCGGGGCCGGGCGTGTGAGGCCCGTCCCGGCAGGTTAACCGGCTTGCGCCGGAGGCGGTTCGATGGCCGGTTTCGCCTCGAAGTCGCACGAGCGGTGGCCGTCGAGCCGGCACTGGCTGAGCCGGAGCCCGGTCCCGAGGACCTTCTCGAACATCTTGCGTTCGAGGGCGCAGATGGCCCGGTCCATCTCGGCGAGTTCGAAGTAGGGGCAGGAGTGCTGCCGCAGGATGAGCGTCGAACTGGCGTCGGTGTGGGTGACCTCGGCCTCGATCCCGCGGTCGTGCAGGATCGAACCCAGTTGCACGAGCCGGCCTTCCCACTCGTCCCCCTTGAGCTGGGAGCGATAGAGCTTGGCCAGGCGTTCGGTGATCCGTGAGAACATCATGCGTCGGAGCTTGCGGTCCTCGACGGACTGCATCAGCTCACCCCAGAGGACGACGGCGAGGTCGGCGTAGTTCTGGCCGAGCCGCTTGTGGGCCTCCGCGCTCGCCTGGTACGTGTGCTTCGGCCGCCCCCGCCCCCCGTGCTCGACCTTCCTCTCGACCATGCCGGACCCGACCAGCCTCGTGAGGCGGTTGCGGATCGCGGTCGGGGTGACGCCGAGTTGCTTGACCATCTCGGCGATGGTCAGGGGCCCCTGGCGGCGGATCAGGTCGAGGAGTGGGCGATCGGACGCGTCGGACATCGACTCGGGCTCGGGGACACCGTCGAGGCGGCTTCGCACATGCGAAATTCGCGCATCGTCGGGCGGGTTACTTCCGGATTGTAGAAATGGATCGGGCCGTCGTAAATGTCCCGACGCCCCCTTTTTGATGATTTTCGCAAAAAATAATGCGAAAAGTCTCGGCCCGCGGAAACCCGTGCATGGATGGCCGAACCTTCGCGGTTTCGACAGGCTCCGTGCTTGTGCTGGCCGTCGAGGTCGGCGAAAATAGAAAACATGCGGCCCTAGCTCAACGGCAGAGCAGGGGACTCATCAGTAAAAGGTGGCGCCGGGGGGTGACCTCCGGACGCGAACCGGGTGAATTGCGGGGAACCTAAACCCTCTCGGGGGCATGGCAATCCGCAGCCGAGCCTGGCGGGGCACAGGTCGCCAGGAAGGTTCAGAGACTAGCGGGGTGAGACCCAACGATAATCCCCGCCCAGAGCGCCCGGCCTCCCGACCCGGACTCAAGAACCGGGCCTGGAGGATGAGATAGTCCGAGCCTCGCGGAAACGCGGGGGCGCCTCGAATCCCTTGGTTGCAGGTTCGAATCCTGCGGGCCGCACTCCTCCCCACGCCGAACGAACCCGTCGCCTCCTCTCCTCGAATACAAAGACGCGCGGACGATGTCGGAAATCTATCCTCTGGTCGCCCCGGAGCAGTCGCTCCTCTCCGCGCGTCCCGTCCGCCGCCCGGCCGGCCCCCCCGCCCCCCGATCATCTGGACCGACTGGCTCGGCTGGATCTTCGCACTCCTGCTCTGCCTGGGGCACGCGCTGGCCATCTGGGCGAGCATGGAAGGTCGCGTGGGCATTTTCGACAATCCCTGGCCTCTCTGGCGGAACGACCATCCGCTCTATTACCACTCCGCGCTCGTCACTCGCGACTTCCTCAAGAACTCGTACACGACCGCCGGCTACGATCCCTGGTTCATGTCGGGCTACGCCAAGAGCGTGATCTTCCCGGCGTCGTCCACCCTGCCCGAAGTCGTGCTGTTCCTCGACAACGGCCGCTCCCCTGCCCTGGCCTATAAGCTTTATGTGCTGATCTCGGTCGCCTCGCTGCCGTACTGGATCCTGCTGGCGGGGTGCTATTGAGGATCCGCCCGGTCGGGCTCGCGGCGGGGGTCCTGCTGTTCCTCCTCTATCTGTGGATGGACTTCCCGATCGCCTACGCCGCGCTGGGGATGGTGCCCTACCTGCTGGCGATCCCCGTGGCCCTGGCGACGACGGCGGCGATCGTCAGCTTCCTCGAACTCGGCGGGTTGGGGCGGTGGTTGCTGGCGCTGACGCTCTCGATCCTGTCGCTGATGATCCACCTGACGACCGCGATGATCATCGTCCCGGCGGCGGGGTTGGCGTACCTCGGGGTGGCCTTCGATGCCTCCAAGCGGGGGCGGCGGCTCGGCGGGCTGAGGCACCTCGGGTTCTCTCTGATCCCGTGGCTCGTGCTCGGCGCGAATGCCTTCTGGTGGCTGCCGGGCCCGTCGCTGGCGTCGACCAAGGGTTCCAGCTCGTTCGCCTTCGCGCATGAGGAGGGCGTGCTGCATCGGCTGGGAAAGATCTTCACGAGCGAATCGCCGCTGGAGTCGATCGTCCTGGGGATCGGGCTGATCGGGCTGCTGGCCCTTGCCTTCCACACCCAAAAGGCGCGATTCGCCGCGCTCGCGGGCTTCGCCGCCTCGGGTTTCTTCTGGGGCTACCTCGCCGGCGCCTTCCGCGGGCTCGACTTCCTCCAACCGGGACGCCACACCTTCGCGTTCTACACCGCCCTGGCCCTGGCCGGGGGGTTTGGGGTGAACGAGGTCCGCAAGCGGCTCCGCAACGGCGGCAAGGCCCGGCTCGACTGGCTGGCCTTGCTGGCGGTCGCGGGGATCTTCGTGCGGTTCCTGGGGCCGGCGGTGGTCGACTCGGTCGGACGCCAGGCGTTCTCGTATCCGATGCTCTCCAGCAAGCCCTCGCCCCGGATGCTCTGGGTGATGGAGAAGGTCGCGAAGCACGTCAAGCCCGGCGAGCGGTTGCTCTACGAGGAGGGCGGATTCTCGGTCAAATCCAACGGACGCGAGCTGCCCGACCCCTACGAGGGGGGCCGCTTCAGCGGGCTGATCCCGGACAGGACGGGCGTCGAACTCATCGGCGGGCCGTATCTCCACGCCGCGCTCGACACCAATTTCACCCAGTTCGGCGAAGGCAAGTTGTTCGAGGACGAGAACTGGGACAAGGGCCATTTCGTCCGCTACGCCAAGCTATATCGCCCCGCCGCCATCCTCTGCTGGACGCCCAAGGCGCGGGCGTTCTGCGAGTCCAATCCGGAACTCATCCAGATCGTCGAGGATGATGGTACCTTGATGCTCGGCCGGGTGAAGGGGTTCGAGGGGTACGCGATCCGGGGCAAGGCCGAGGTTACCTACGAGAAGGGGAAGCTGACGGTCCGGAGCGCGACGCCTGACCTTGACGGTTGGGTCGTCTTGCGATACCACAGCGTCCCGTGTCTGCGGAGTGAGCCGGACACACCCTGGGAACCGGTCCGCCTGGAAGGCGACCCGGTCCCGTTCATCGGGTGGAAGTCGGCCCCCAGGGCTCCGCTGACGATCGAGCTGCTGGCCCCGCCCCGCAAGAGGTAGGGTCGGAATCCCGCCCGGTCGCCGGACACCGCAGGGAATCGAAGGTCTCCAGGGAAGGAGTACCGAAGTGTCCCAGGCAGTCGCCCCGGCGCGTGCCGCCGAGACGAGCGATTTCGACCTCCACCTCCGGCGCGCCGTGTGGATCATCGCGCTCTGCGTGATGGCCGGGCAGGCGATCGTCTACGCCGGCAAGGCGGCCGACGAGCGCTCGGCGTTCATCCGATGGCGCCCGCAGGTCCTCGAACTCTTCGAGGGCGTGAACATCTATGATCGGTACTTCTTCCCGAATCCGCCGATCATGCCCATCACGCTGTACCCGTTCATGCTCCTGCCCCCGGTGGCGGGCGCGGTGGCGTGGTTCGCGTTCAAGGGGATGATCGCCGCCGCCGCGTTCGGCCTCTGCCTGCGGATGGCGAAGGGCACATCCGCGCCGGTGGTCTCGTGGGTCCAGGCGATCATCGCACTGATCGTCGCCCGGCCGTTCATGAGCGACCTCCAGCACGGCAACAACAACCTGCTGATCCTCTTCCTGGTGGTCGCGACCCTCTACGCCTGGCGCAAAGGGTACGACATCCTGGCGGGGACCATCCTGGCCTTCGCGATCACCTACAAGGTGACCCCCGGCCTGTTCCTGGTCTACTTCGCCTACAAGCGCCAGTGGCGCGTGGTCGCCTCGACGATCCTCGGGGGGGCGACGTTCGTGCTGCTCGTCCCGAGCCTGATCCTCGGCCCCGGCTTCACGGGCGAGTGCACGTACATGTGGTTCCACCGGACCCTCGGGCCATACGTCAACGACGGCTCGCCGGGGTTCCAGGAGATCAACCAGTCGATGCTCGGCGTGGTGATGAGGCTCCTGATCGAGGAGACCGCCACCGGCCGCTACGCGGTGAGCCAGCAGATCAATTTCGTGTCGTGGGATCCGAAGTGGGTCCTCCGGCTCGTCAAGGTGCTCTCGATCGCCTGGGTGATCGGCCTCGGATTCTTCTGCCGGACCCCGACCGCGAACCGGCGCGACAATCGGCTCTTCGGCGAGTGGGCGCTGGTCGTCCTGACGATGCTCTTCGTCTCCGAACGGAGCTGGAAGCATCACTACGTGACCATCCTCCTGCCCGTCGTCTACCTCGCCTGCCGCCTGGTGGCGCCTGGGCTGACCCGGACCGAACGCCGCGTCGTCCTGACGAGCCTCATCGGGGCGACCTTCCTGATGGCGACGACTTCGACGGAAGTCGGCGGGCTTTTCGCGCGCGGCCAGGGGCACAAGCTCGCTCAGGCTTACGGGATGTTCTTCTGGGCCGGGGTCGTGCTCTACGCGGCCACCGCCTGGAGGATCGTCGCGGAACGGACGAGCCTGAAGGCCGAGGCCGCGCGGATCCCGGCGGAACTGACCTCCCTGCCCCGGCCGCACTTCGCGGGGCGAACGGCGGGCATGCCGGACGTCCGGCCGGGCTGATCGAAACAATTCGACATCGGAATGCGTGAGTCGACGGTCGGACAGAAGGAACTGATCCGAGCGCCGGAGTGAGCGGGTGCGAGGCGTGGGCCACGCCCCGGATGAGAACGATCGGCCGGACTGCCCCGGCCCTGTCAGAATTGCCAAGGAGGGCTGAGATGGAGTCGAATCCCAAGTCGAGGCGCAAGCGGACCCGCGCGATCCAGGCCGAGACCCTGGAGACGCGGTCGCTCATGACCGGCGGCGTCGGCAACACCTTCGCCATCAACTCGACCTCCATCGACCAGGCGGACCAGGTGAAGTCGGTCGAGTTCACGCTCGACAAGGGCCTGTTCACCCGCCCGACCAACCGCATCGTCCTCGGCGTGGACGTCGCCCCGGGCCAGAATTCCTCCGCCACCCCGATCGTCGTCGGCATCACCGACGCCGCCGGGAAGAACGTGAAGGGGCTGACCCGCGTCTACATGAACAACGCGACCAGTCGCAAGAGCATCGACGCGCTCAGCAGCTCGACGACGACCGAGATCAAGGCGCCCGGCAATGCCAGCCAGACCTTCAAGGTGACCGTCGGCGCCTCCGGCAAGACCACCGGCACGGTGCTCGTCGGCTACTACCTCCCCGGCGACGCCAACGGCGACGGCACCGTCGATGCGACCGACGCCAAGGCGATCAAGTCGCTGTTCGGGAAGAAGACCGGCGACACCGCCTATGCCTTCGAAGCCGACGCCAACCGGGACGGCATCATCAACAAGATCGATTACAAGCTGGCCGTCCGCAACTTCGGCGTGAAGACCCTCGTCACCCCGGTCGTCTCCGCCAACTTCGACCCCGAGCCGAACGGTGGCGCGCAGAACCGCACCACCACCCAGGCGTCCGGTGTCTTCACCGGCGACGCCACCCCGGGCGCGTCGATCACCTACACCGAGGTCAACGGCAAGGCCACCCCCGTGGCGACCTCGGCCAACACCGCGGGCAAGTATCAGGTCACCATCCCGCTCGCCGAGGGCTCGAACACCTTCCGCGTGACGATCGCCGACGGCTTCGGCCAGAAGATCGACGGCAACATCGCCGCCGTGACCTACAACAAGGCCCTCACCACCACGACCGACACCACCAAGGTGTGATCGGTCGAGGTCCTATTCCGCCGGGCCCGACGGAGCATCCGCCTCCGCCGGGCCCGTCTCGTTTTCGAATCGAGCCAACGCCCAGTTCGCCGCCCAGCGGATCGTGTCGTCCGGATCGTCTCGGAGTCGCAACAGGGCCGGGACCGCCGCGATCACCCGACGCGTCCCCAGGATCAGCGCCGCGTTCCGGATCAGGCCGGTGCGTTTGGTGCGGCGGATCGACGTCCCCTTGAGCATGGCCCGGAACGCGGTCTCGTCCAGTTCGAGCCAGGCGATCAGGTCGGGGTCGGACCATTCGGCGCGAGCCCGGAACTCCGGCTCGCGGCCCGGCGGGGCCTTGCGGTTCCAGGGGCAGACGTCCTGGCAGATGTCGCAGCCGAACGCCCAGCCGTGGAGACTCTCCGCCATCGGGTCGGGGATCGGCCCCCTGTGCTCGATGGTCCAGTAGCTGATGCAGCGATTGGCGTCGAGCACGCCCGGCTCGGGGAAGGCCCCGGTCGGGCAGGCGTCGAGGCATCGCGTGCAGGTTCCACAGTGGTCGGCCTCGAAGGGCGCGTCATACGCCAGTTCGGCATCCAGCAAGAGGCCGCCGAGGAGCGTGAAGCTCCCCAGCCGCTTTTGGATCAGCATCGTGTTCTTGCCGAACCAGCCGAGACCCGCCAGTCGGGCGAAGTCGCGTTCGAGGAGCGGTGCCGTGTCGGCCACCGCCCTGCCCTTCACACCGGTGAATTCGGCCCGGACCCACTCCAGGAGCTGTTCGAGCCTCCGCCAGAACAGGTCGTGGTAGTCGGCCCCTCGGGCGTAGCGGGCGACCTTACCATTTCGGTCGAAGTCCGACCCTGGCGATCGCTCGCCGTAGACGATCCCTGCCATGACGACGGATCGCACGCCGGGGAGGATCGACCCCGGGTGCTCCCGCGTCTTCGGATCCTTCGAGAGATAGCCCATCCCGGCTTCATACCCGCGCGACAGCCAGTCGAGGTAGCGAGGATAACCGGGAGGGATCACGGCCGGCGCGACGCCGACCATGTCGAATCCGAGCCGGACGGCCTCGGCCTTGAGCCGGGCCGTCGTCGCGGCGAGGTGCTCAGCGGGCACGGAGGGCCAGGGAGTTCTTGACGCCGAGGTTCTCGTAGATGCGTCGGGTCGCGTCCGACCGGTTCAGTGTGTAGAAGTGGATGCCCCGGACATTGTTGTCCAGCAGGTCGCGGCACTGCTCGGTGGCCCAGTGGATCCCGACCCGTGAGATCGACTCGTCGTCGTCGCAACGGTTCACGGCCTTGATGAGGCTGGCGGGGAAACGCATCCCGAGCGCGAGGTCGGCCATCCGGTTCATGGTGGCCCGGGAGGTCACGGGCATGATGCCGGCGAGGATGGGTACCTTGATCCCGGCGAGTTCGCAGCGCTCGCGGAAGTCGTAGAAGTCGTTGTTGTTGAAGAAGAGCTGGGTGCAGATGTAATCCGAGCCCGCGTCGACCTTCTTCTTGAGGTTGTCCATCTCTTTCAGGCGGTTCGGCGTCGTCGGATGCCCCTCAGGGAAGCCGGCCACGCCGGTACCGAACCCTCGCGGATCGGCCGTGTTCGTCCGCGACTTGATGAAGCCGACGAGCCCATCGGCGTACTGGAAGGCGTCGGCACTGCGGTCGTAGTTCGGCTTGTTGCGCGGGGGGTCGCCGCCGAGGGCGAGGATGTTCTCGATTCCCGACTCGGCGTAGCGGTCGAGTATGTGCGTGAGCTGATCGAGCGTGTGGCAGACGCAGGTCAGGTGCGAGATGGCCGTGAGGCTCGTCTCCTTCTGGATCCGCACGATCAGGTCGTGCGTCCGCTCGCGGGTGGAGCCGCCGGCGCCATACGTCACCGACACGAATGAGGGTTCCAGCCGCTGGAGTTCGGCGATGTTTGCGAACAGCTCCTCGGAGGCCTCGTCCGACTTCGGGGGGAAGAACTCGAAGCTGAAGGTCGTGGCGTGATCCCGGAAGATGTCGAGGATGTGCATGTCGAGGGCGCCGGAGTCGAGGTGTCGGGTCGCGGTGTTGCTGGCTCGATGATAGCGGATCAGCCCGATTTCGGCGAGCGCCGGGCCTTCGGCTCGGGGACGCCGTGGCGTGGGCAGATCTCCCGGAGCGGGCAGGCGTCGCAATTCGGCCTCTGGGCCGCGCAGACGCGTCGACCGTGCTCGATCAGCCGGTGGCTGAAGTCGATCCATTCGGCCTTCGGGATGATCGCCGCCAGGTCGTGCTCGATCGGCACCGGGTCGTCGTTCTCGGTCAGGCCGAGCCGGTAAGAGAGCCGCTTGACGTGGGTGTCGACCACCACGCCCGAGGGGATCTGGAAGGCATTCCCCAGGACGACGTGCGCGGTCTTGCGGCCGACGCCCGCGAGGGCCGTGAGCTTCTGCAGGTCGGCCGGGACCTCCCCGCCGTGCTCGGCCACGAGCGCCTGGGACATGGCGAGCAGATTCTTCGCCTTGGCGCGGAAGAAGCCGGTCGAGTGGATGATCTGCTCCAGGTCTTCGACGGCGGCCAGGGCCATCTTTGCGGGGGTCGGATACGTCGCGAAGAGCGCCGGGGTGACCATGTTGACCCGGGCGTCGGTGCACTGGGCCGAGAGGATCGTGGCCACCAGGAGTTCGAAGGTATTGGAGTGATCGAGGGCGCAGCGGACCTCGGGATAGAGGGCGATGAGTCCCTTCAGGACCTGCTTCGCCTGCGTCTTCGTGTCGGACTCGGGCCGGGGACGTTTCGCCATCGATGCGCCTGGATCTCGTGAACATCAAGGCCCGCAAACCGGACCCGTCCCTCGGCGGCCCTTGTCGCGCGAGGGTCGAAAAATACAATACGCTCTGCTGATTGTGAACCGCGAGTCCACTCCTCGCCTCCGCCCGCGGGTTGAATCTCCCTATCCGGTTGCCTCAGTTTGCTTTGCGGCTCGTATGCGGGGCGATGTCCGCCCGTCCGTTGTACTGCGTGCGCGTGTCCTGGCTTGGGCCTGTCGGAATCGCTTGCCGGACGATTTCATGCAAGACGATACGGAATTGAAGGATTTTTCGAACATCGTACGACTCTTCCCGCTCCCCGGGGTGGTCCTGTTCCCCAACGCCGTGCTCCCCCTGCACATCTTCGAACCACGTTACCGGCAAATGACTGCCGACGCCCTCTCGGGCGACAAGCTCGTCACCATCGTCCAGTATCGCACCGGGGTGGAGACGCCCCCGGGCCAGCGCCCCCTGATCGAGTCGGTGGCCTGCCTCGGCAAGATCATCCAGCACGAGAAGCTCCCCGACGGCCGTTACAGATTCCTCCTCCTCGGCCTCAAGCGGGTCCGGCTCGTGGAGGAACTGTCCACCGAGAAGCTCTACCGGACCGCCCAGGCCGAGATCTTGGAGGATGAGGAGATCGAGGAGAGCGAGGAGATCTCGGCGGAACTGGCCGAGAGGTTCCGCGCCCTGCTGGTCAAGCAGAATCGGCTGGACTCCGATTTCGACCTTCTGCTCAAGAGCCAGGTCCCCCTCGGAGTGCTGAGCGACATCATCGGCCACGCCCTGCCGCTCGGCCCCGCGCTCAAGCAGACGCTCCTCCAAGTGCTCGACCCGAACGTCCGGGCCCAGCAGCTCATCGAGCGGCTCCGGGAGATGTCGGGCGAGAGCCCCGGGCACGCCCCGGGGACCCACTGGCCGCCCCCGTTCAGCGTGAACTGAGGCCCCGGCAGGCCGGGCCTGGGGAGGCGGCGCCCCTTGATTTTCGGCATTAGTGCGAATACAATCCGGATGATCCTCGTCGGAAATTCTGTGGTATCCGCGAGTTACATTGACTCGGCCGCCCGGTCCCGTCCCCGGGCACGCGCCGATTCGCTTCGACATCGGAAGAGACAATGCCGAACGGACTTCCCTCGGATGATGCCCCCCTCCGCAACGGCGGCCCCGGTTGCGAGATCATCGACGCCGAGGACGAAACTCCGAACGACTCCCCGGTCGACCTCGACCGGATCCGCCGGGCGGTCCGCGAGATCCTGATCGCTGTCGGCGAGGATCCCGATCGCGAAGGCCTGCTGGAGACCCCCGACCGCGTCGCCCGGATGTATGCCGAGGTCTTCGGCGGCCTCCATCTCGACCCGCGGATCCATCTCCAGAAGCTCTTCACCCAGAAGTACGACGAGATGGTCCTGATCAAGGACATCCGGTTCGAAAGCTTCTGCGAGCATCATCTGCTGCCGTTCATCGGCAAGGCCCACGTCGCCTACATACCCAACGGCCAGGTGGTGGGGCTCTCGAAGATCCCCCGCGTGATCGACGTCCTGTCGAAGCGCCCGCAGATGCAGGAGCGGCTCACCGAGGAAGTGGCCGACCTGCTCATGCATGAACTCGACGCCAAGGGGGTGGCGGTCGTGCTCGAGGCCAGTCATAGTTGCATGACGATCCGCGGGGTCCACAAGCCCCACAGTTCCTTCGTGACCAGCGCGATGCGGGGCGCGTTCAAGGAGCGGTCGGCCACACGGGCCGAGGTGCTGTCCTTGATCTTCGGGCCCCAGTCGCACTCCTGACCGGCGGCCGACGCCCGAATCCTCTCCCACGCCCGAGCCTTGTCGATGCCGACTCCCATGCTGGCCGATTTCGCGATCCGACTCGCGGACGGCCTGGCAATCCTGCTCCTCGCGACCAACTGGAAGCTCGTCCCGATCGGCTTCTTCCGGACGCACTGCCTGGTCATGCTCGGGTTGCTCGTCCTGGCCAGCCTCCAGCTCGCCCAGTCGGGCCTGTTCGGGACGCTCCCCTTCTGGCTCGTATCTGGTGGGGCCCTGCTCGCCTACCTCGCAACCGCTCTGTGGGGACTGGGGCTCCCGTTGGTGGCCTGGCCCGCGACCGCCCTGGTCGTGGCGACCACGAGCACGGCCCTGGCGATCTTCTCCCTCGGCGGCGGCTGGGACCTCTGGGCCATCAATTGGCTCGGCCGGATGGCCTCGGCCTTCGTCCTGGGCGCGACGCTCACGGCGATGCTCCTGGGCCACTACTACCTGACCGCCCCTGCCATGTCGATCGACCCGCTGATGCGGTTCGTGAGGGCGATGGCCGTCGGGCTGGGATTGCGGGCGGGGCTCGGGATCATCGGTTTCCTGATGCTCCAGAACCTCCCCGGCAGCGGTTCGGGCGACCTCTCGCCGCTGTTCCTGGCCATGCGATGGGGGATGGGCGTGCTTGGGCCGGCCCTGGCCACCTATATGTCGTGGAAGACGGTTGAGATCCGTTCCACCCAGTCCGCCACAGGGATCCTCTACATCGCGATGACGCTCCTCCTCTTCGGCGAGTTATCTGCCTTGATCCTCTCGACTTCGGCCAAGGTGATCCTCTAAATCGTCCGGACCGATCCTACACCCTTCCCGCGACCCTCGCCGTCCGTTACAAACGGGGAGCGCCCTCGCCGTCGGCGAGCCGGGCGGCCCCTGGAGAGTGGGAATCCTGATGGAATTGACCTACGCCTGCTCCAGGTGCGACGCGGTCCAGCGCATCGAGGCGGTGGAATCTCGTTCGGGCGTCGCCTGCACCGCCTGCGGCAACGAGAAGTCGGTCTCTTCTGATGCGTTCGAGGGCGAGCAACTGCGCGCCTGCGGCCTCTGCTCGACCGAGGATCTCTATATCCAGAAGGACTTCCCGCAAGGGCTCGGCCTGGCAATCGTGATCGCGGGGTTCGTGGTCAGCTCGGTCTTCTGGTACTACGAGAAGCCACTCTACACGTACGCAATCCTCCTGGCGTCGGCGCTGCTGGACATGCTGCTTTTCTACAAGATGCCGAACGTCACGATCTGCTACCGCTGCCTCGCCCAGTATCGCGGCCCAGGTGCCAACCCCGGCGGCCGATTCCACCCATTCGACCTCGCCGTGGGTGAGCGTTACCGCCAGGAGCGTATCCGGGTCGAAGAACTCCGCACCCGGTCCTCGGGCGGCCCCGCCGCATCCTGACGATCGGTCCCGCTCCCTCCCCCGTACCCCCCCGCCCTCCAACCTTCGAGCCTCCGCCGTGGACGAACGCCGAGCGCGGATTCACGACGACCTCCGGGGGATCGTCGCGGGGGAACTCCTCTTCGAGCCGATCGAACGCGCCCCGTACGCCATCGACGGCAGCATCTACGAGATCGACCCGCTCGGGGTGCTCGTCCCGAGGTCCGAGGCCGACGTCATCTCGGTCGTGAAGTACGCGGCGGAGAATCAGATCCCCCTGCACCCCCGAGGTGCGGGCACGAGCCTCGCCGGCGAGCCGCTGGGCCCCGGACTGGTCCTCGACTTCAGCCGCCACTTCCGCAGGATCGTCGAGATCGACGCCGATTCGGTCACGGTCGAGCCGGGGGTCGTGCTCGACGTCGTGAATCACCAGCTCGCCCAGTTCGGGCGGATGATCGGCCCGGATCCCAGTTACGGCGAGTCCCGGACCATCGGCGGCATCCTGGGCGGGGACGGCTGCGGGATGCGGTCCTTGAAGTACGGCACGATCGGAGATTACGTCGAATCGCTGGCCGTCGTCTTCGCGAACGGCGAGACCGGACGCCTTGAAGCCGAGCCCTGGCCGGACACCGACGACGAATCCAACGACTACGTCGACAACGTCCGACGCAAGGTCGCAACCATCGCCCGACACCACGCCGACTCGCTCGCCCGATGTCTCCCCAGGTCGCCTCGCAACCGAGCCGGTTATGCCCTGGGCAAGGCGATCCGGGGCGATGAACTCGACCTCGCGAGGCTGGTCGTCGGCTCGGAGGGCACCCTCGCGCTGATCACCGAGGCCCGGCTCCGCACGGTGCCGATCCCGTCGGCGCAAGGCGTTGCCGTGCTGCCGTTTGCCCGACTGTCCGACGCCGCCGAGGTCGTGGAGGAGTGCCTCTATTTCTCGCCGTCCTCCTGCGACCTCTTCGACTGGCGGTCCCTCCGCCTCGCCCGGGACTTCCTGCCCGATACACGGGCCTGGATTCCGGACGTGGCTGAGGCGCTCTTGATGGTCGAGTTTCTGGCAGACGACCCCCTGGAAACGGGGGAGAAGGTCAAGAAACTGGTCCGCCGGATTCGTCGCCGGGGCAAGCTCATCGGTCCGGCTGAGGTGGCGACGAGACGGGCCGACTGCTCGACGTATCTCTCCCTACGGTCGCGGGTTCGGCCGCTCACGATGCGGATCCGGAGCGCGGCCAGGCCCATCGCCCTGATCGAGGACGTGGCCGTCCCCCCTTCGGAGCTCGCGCCGTTCCTCCAGTCCGTCCAGACGATCATGAAGTCGCGCGAGGTGAGCTGGACGCTCTACGGGCACGTCGGCCACGGCCAGCTCCACATCCGCCCGTTCCTCGACCTGTCCAACCCCGAGCACGTCGACAAACTCGAACCACTCGCGGCCGAGGTCTACGAGGCGGCCCTGGAGCGCGGAGGCACCATCTCGGGCGAGCACGGCTGCGGGCTGGCTCGGACTCAGTTCCTTCGCCGCCAGTTCGGAGAACTGTTCCACGCCTTCCGCGACATCAAGGACGCCTTCGATCCGTTCGGCATCCTCAACCCCGGCAAGGTGATCGGCGATGATCCGCATCTGCTGACCCGGAACCTCAGGGCCTGGCCCGAACCAACGACCATGCTCGAAATGAAGATTTCGAGCGGATTCGGTTCCAGCGCCGAGGTTCCGATTGTCACGAATGTGCCGACCGGTTTGAACCCGACCGAGGAGGCCGTCGAGCATTCGGGCACCGCGGGCGCGGCCGCCCCCTCCAAGATGCCGACCGATCTGCGGTGGCCCGGACTGTCGATGCTGGAGACCAGCTCCTGCTGCAACGGCTGCGGCGCCTGCCGGTCGCGCGAGCCGGATCTCCGGATGTGCCCGACCTTTCGGGCGACGGGCGAGGAGGCCGCGAGCCCTCGCTCTCAGGCCAATCTGGTGCGGCAGATCGCCCTGGGGGTGACCGACCCCAAGCTCTGGGGCTCCGAGGAGTTGAAGCAGAACGCAGAACTCTGCATCCACTGCACGCGCTGCAAGTCGGAATGCCCGGCGGGGGTGGACGTCTCCAGCCTGATGATCGAGGCCAAGGCCGCCTACGTTGAGCACCACGGCCTCTCGCCCGGCGACTGGGCGTCGTCGCGCATGGAACTCTGGGCGAAGCTCGGGACCCGGTTCCCGATCATTGCCAACGTCCTGATCCGCAACTCTTTCGCCCGCTGCCTGATGGATCGATTCTTCGGGCTGTCGCGGTACCGCCAGTTCCCGAAGTTCCAGCGCAGTTCATTCCTTTATCGAGCCGGGCGTCTGGGGCTCTCTCGACCGAGACCCCACGCCCCGGGGCCCCGGGTCGCCTATTTCGTCGACCTCTTCGCCAACTATTTCGATCAGGAACTCGCCGAGGCGGTCGTCGCCGTCCTGCGGCAGGCGGGAGTCAACGTCTTCGTCCCCCGTCGGCAACGCCCCTCGGGCATGGCGTCTCTGGTGGTCGGCGACCTGGAACACGCCCGCGACCTGGCGGTCGAGAACATCCGGATCCTCGGCAACGCCGTGCGGGATGGCTACACCGTGGTCTGCTCCGAGCCCACGGCGACCATGATGATCCGACAGGAATACCCCAAACTGACTGAAGACCTGGATGCCGCACTGGTTGCGCGCAACACCCTGGACCTGGGCGAATACCTGAAGGGCCTCCAGGCCCGGGGGCAGCTTCCTACCGCCAACTTCCCGATCCGGGCCAGGGTGGGTTACCACCAGCCCTGCCATCAGCGGAGCCTCGAAATCGGGACGCCGGGCCTCGACCTGCTCCGGCTCATCCCCGGGCTCGATGTCGAGTACATTGATCGAGGTTGCTCCGGGATGGCCGGGACGTTCGGACTCAAGAGCAAGAATTTCCGCACCTCCCTCCGCGCGGGGCGGCCGCTCTTGCGGCGTCTCCGGGACCGCGACATCGAATTCGGGTCGACCGAATGCGGGGCTTGCCGGCTCCAGATGGAACACAACACCAGCAAGCGGACCCTGCACCCGATCAAGCTCCTGAGCCTGGCCTACGGCCTGAACCCTCAGTTGCTCCATGACTTACGGCAGCAAGCCGGTGCCGACGCCTCGGAATGATGGCCATCGGAATTGGCTTCGTTCCGACGTTTTTGATCCAGGGAAGCAACGCTCGCGCTTGACCGGCGTGTTAAACTGTCTCGTTCCCGCGCGGGGCGGCGCGGTGAACGGTTGAACCGTTCTCGGTGGAGTCTCATGGCCAAGCACATCTTCGTGACCGGCGGCGTCGTCAGCTCGCTCGGCAAGGGTCTCACCTGCGCCTCGATCGGCATGCTGCTCGAACGCCGGGGCCTGCGGGTCAAGCTTCAGAAGTTCGACCCCTACATCAACGTCGACCCGGGGACGATGAGCCCCTACCAGCATGGCGAGGTCTACGTCCTCGACGACGGGGCCGAGACCGACCTCGACCTCGGACACTACGAGCGGTTCACCAACGCCCCCCTCACCCGCGACTGCAACTACACCACAGGCAAGATCTACCTCTCGGTCATCAACAAGGAACGCGAGGGGCGGAGTTACGAGGGGAAGACGGTCCAGGTCATCCCCCACGTCACCGACGAGATCAAGTCGGGCATCCTCCGACTCGTGGACGAAGAGACCGACGTCATCATCACTGAGATCGGCGGGACGGTCGGCGACATCGAGTCGCTGCCGTTCCTCGAAGCCATCCGCCAGTTCGCCCTCGACGTCGGCCGGGAGAACTGCCTCTACATCCACCTGACGCTCGTGCCTTACCTCAAGGCCGCGGGCGAGCTGAAGACGAAGCCCTCCCAGCACTCCGTCGGGGCCCTGCGGCAGATCGGCATCCAGCCCGACATCCTCATCTGCCGCTGCGAGCACGAGATCAGCTCCGACGACCGCGAGAAGATCGCCCTCTTCTGCAACATCGAGCGGAAGGCCGTCATCGAGGAGCGCGACCGCGAGTTCAGCATCTACGAGGTGCCGCTGAGCCTGAACGCTAACGGCCTCGACGAGCTGATCGTCAAGCGGCTCGGCTTGAAGACGAACCGGCTGGAGATCTCGGACTGGCGCGAGATGGTCGACCGGATCATCCACCCCGACCACGAGGTCACCATCGCGGTCGTCGGCAAGTACATGAAGCACCGCGACGCTTACAAGTCGGTCTACGAGTCGCTGGACCACGCGGGGATCGCGCACAAGTCCCGGGTGGTGGTCCGTCGGGTCGAGGCCGAGGAGTTGACCGGCGAGGCGATCGGGCACAAGCTCGGCGGGGTCGACGGCGTGCTCGTGCCGGGCGGGTTCGGCATGCGTGGCATCGCCGGCAAGATCGAGGCGATCCGGTACGCCCGGCAGAAGAACATCCCCTTCTTCGGGATCTGCCTGGGGATGCAGTGCGCGGCCATCGAGTTCGCCCGGACCGAACTCGGGTACTCCGACGCCAACAGCACCGAGTTCGACAGCGCCACCCAGCACCCCGTCATCGCCCTGATGGAAGAGCAGGCCGGGGTCCGGCAACGCGGCGGCACGATGCGGCTGGGGACCTGCCCCTGCGATCTCAAGGCCGGCTCGCTCGCCCAGAAGGCCTACGCAGCCGACTCGATCCAGGAGCGGCATCGCCACCGCTACGAGTTCAACAATCGCTACCGCAAGGAGTTCGAAGACAAGGGCTTCATCGCCAGCGGCCTGAGCCCCGATGGCTCGCTGGTCGAGATCGTCGAACTCGCCGGCCACCCCTGGTTCCTCGCGGTCCAGTTCCACCCCGAGTTCAAGTCCAAGCCGACCAAGGCCCACCCCCTGTTCCGAGAGTTCGTCGGCGCCGCCCTCCAGAAACGCGAACGTGGGCGATCCGACGCATAGGGTGAGCACCGCCCATCGCAAGCTCCGACCAACGAAAAGGCCCACTGACTTCTCAGTGGGCCTTTTTCGTCTATTAGCCTCGACGCCGACCTCAGGGCTTCGCGGCCGGCTTGGGTGCCTCCGCGGCGGGCTTCGGAGCCTCCGCTGCGGGCTTGGTCTCGGGCGGCAGCTCGCCCTTCTCATTCGGGACGGGGGCCTGGAGCTTGTTCAGGTAGAACGTCACAAGCGGCCGGAGCGGGGAGGCCGGTTCCAGCTTGAGGACGTTCTGCAAGTGCTCGGCCGCGACCTTGGGCTCGATGCCGCCTTCGAGGAGGCACATGCCGAGTTCGAATTCCCAGCCGGCCTGGTTGGCCGACTTCTGGGGGAGTTCGAGCAGGCTCCTCACGCCCCCCATGGGCTCGCCGTGCAGGGTCGAGATCAGGCTCTGCGGGGCCCGGACGCTGCGGTCGTAGCGGACAGCCGGCAGAGCGTTGAAACTCCAGAGCTGCGCGGCGTTAGCGTAGTTGCCGAGGAGGAAGTAGACCTTCCCCTGGCGGTAGGCGGCGGTGCCGGGGCCGTCGGCGAGGGCGGGGTCGTCGGTATTCCCCAGACGTTCCATTGCCTTCTCGGGCTGGCCGGTCTGGCAGTAGAGGTCGAAGAGCATCGACTTGATCCCGGCCGCGTTGGCGCTGAGGCTCTCGGCCTCCTCCAGTTCGGCGATGGCCATCCCGTGGGCCCCCATCGAGATGGCGTAGTCGGCCTTCTGGGTCGGCGACGCCTGCTGGGTCGAGCTCAGGTTCGCGAGGTTGGTACGGACCTGCTCGACGCGGGTCGTGAGCTGGGAGATCTGCTGGTTCAGCTGGGTGAACCGCTCGGGCGGGAGGGCCGAGGTGTCCGCGAGGTCGACGAACTCGTTGAGCCGTTCGAGGGCGAGGTCGTAGATCCCCAGGTTGAGGTAGAGCTCGCCGAGTTCGAGGGCGGCCTGCGACTTGGCCGTGCGGGCCTCGGGCGAGACGCTCGCAGGGGCGGCGGTCATGTGGAGGTAGTTGGTCGCGGCGATCACCTGGCGGGTGCGGCCTGGTAAGAGCTGATAGTTGGGCGTGACCTGGGTGATGCGTGTCGCATTGGCCGGCTCGATCGGGATCCCCGCGAGGATCGCCGACTCCTGGGCGAGCAGGAGCTGATAGCTCCGGACCAGGGTGCTGTAGGCCGCGACGTCATCGGCGTTCCGTTCGAGGGCCTTGCGGATCTCGCGGACGGCGACGATGCAATGGTCGATGTCGGGGATGTAGCTGGTAACCGAGGCGTCCGGCGGGCTCAGCCAGTGCCGCGCGGCGAAGACGTGCGAGTCCGGCATGTTGGTGATGCGGTGCCGGAAGTAGGTGTCGACCTCGGTCGTCGGCTGGGGCGGGACCACCGAGGCGGGCGCGGGTGTCGGCTTGATGTAGGCGAGCCGGGCGGCGTCGAGCTCGTTCGCCTTGAAGTAGGCGAGGTCCTCGCCCTTGGCGTCGGCCCGGCCGAACATCGTGGTGTTGCCGTCGTCGTAGAACGGGATCCAGTTGTCGCTGTTGCGAAGCCGGTTGAAGGTCTTGGGCGAGTTGTCGGCGTTGAGCAGCAGGACCGTGATGTTGTACTTGTCGAGGATCGGCTTCCAGCGGTCGGTCTTCTCGTCGCGGACGTCGACCTGGAGGTCGTTGAATTCCTTGAAGGTCTCTCCGTCGAAGGCGTTCAGGCGGCTGTCGATGTAAGTCTGGATCTTGCCGTCGGTCCGCCAGAGCAAGGCGTCGCCCTGGGAGAGCGTCGTGTTGAACACGCGGCCCTTGATGGGGGCATCCTTGAGATAGTCGGCGACCTCGAACGGGAAGTCCTCCGGGCGATAGCCGAAGCCGAACTTCAGGTCGTTCGTCGTGCTGCCCCAGCCCGTGACGTGCAGGGAGATGGCGGCGAAGACCAGGACGATCATGACCGCGCGACCGCCGGTCGAGTAGACCCGCCAGCCCGTGCCCATGCGGCCCTCGGTGCCGATCGTCCGGTGATACCATTCCTGCCCGTTGAGCGAGAGGACGTAGACCCAGATGATCGAGAAGTCGGTCTGGTAGAAGACCGAGAACGCCCACGCGGCCGAGGCCAGGGCGAAGAGGATGAATCGGCCGATCGAGAACCTGGCCCGGTTGAGCAGGAACGACAGCACGCCCGAGCCGAGGAACAGGACGAATAGGATCTTCTCGCCTGTGGCCGCGGTCGCCCCGATGGGGGAGAACCGCAGCCGGGACGAGTTCACGATCAGCCCCTTGATGTTCAGCACCGGGGGCAGGTAGACGAAGACGTGGTTCGGATTCAGGAGTGCCGCGGCGGCGGAGGCGGCCAGGACGATCAGTGCGGTCTTCAGCTCGGGCCGGGCAACGCCCTTCGCGGGCTTATCGAGAAGCAAAGACAGGCAGGAGATCGCCAGGACAATCAGGCCGGTGAAGAACGAGTCGTCCATGTTCGCCCAGGCGGCGAACAGAGGGATCAGGGCGTACAGGCGGTTCACCTTGCCGAGGTTGATGGCCTGGTGGATGAGCAGCAGTTCGAGCCCCAGGAGCATCTGCCCCCAGGTCTCGGACCCGATCAGGGCCGGGCGCGAGAGGCCGCCGAGGATCGCGTAGTTGCCGCCGCCGGGGAGGGCCCCCAGCGCGAGCGTAACCAGAAGCGCGGTCCACCAGAGCCCCGGGCCGCGATACCGCAGCCCCAGGAGGAACAGGGCGAGCAGGAACCGGACCAGGGCGTTGACCGCGGTCACGCCCATGATGCCGACCTTGTCGGCGAAGGCCTCGGCGTCGGCCTTGAGCTTCTCGGGGGTCACGCCGGGCTCGGGCGGCGCCTGCGGGTCGGGCCGGGGGGCGGCCGAGTTCGCCGCGTGGAAGACCTGATAGGTGAGGACGTCGGTCAGCCAGCTCGAATTGATCCAGCGCTCGCCCTCCTTCGCGGTGTACGCGAAGGGGTCGGTGGTGAACGGGGCACCGTTGGCGCTGATCGACCGCCCGACCTGGAGCTGGTTCCAGACCGTCGAAAACGTCACCCGGTTGGCCGAGCCCAGGAAGACGAGGAGCAGGACGCCGAGGACGACGTAGAGGTCGTAGTAGGCGTTCCATTCGAGGACGCGCTGGGGTGTCAGCGGTTCCGGCTCGGCGGCCTCGCTGGACTCCTCCTCGGGCGAAGGGGTGGACGCCTCCGCGTCCTGGGGGAGCGGCTTCTCGGATTCGAGGTCGGTCATAATATTTTACGGAAATGAGGACTTAGGCTGCGAACTCGCCAGGGACGATCCGACCATGCTAGGGCGTCCCATCGGAGGCGGTCAAGGGGGTCGGAGCCCGCATCGAGACCGCTCCGCGCGCGTGGAAACGCCCCGGGTCGTGCGTCTTACGACCCCGGGGCGTGGATTGTTCGTTCCGGCCGGGAAGGTCCGGCTTACTCGCCGTGCACCTTGCTGTCCTCGCGGAGTCCCAGGTACCGCCACGACTTCGGCGCGGGGATCCCCGGATGCGGCTCGGACATCGGCTCGGGCAGGTGGTGCGGGCCCATCGGGCCGTCGGGACGGCCTTCCCAGGCGTGGGCGTTCAGGCTCCTGAGGATCTGGTCCGCCAGCCGCATCGACCGGAGCGCGTCGGCCCCGGTCACTCGGGGTCGGGCCCCGGAGCGGACGGCATTGACGAAGTCGGACAGCTCCAGGGTCAGGGCATCCTTCGGCTCGGGCTTGACGGTGTCCACCCGGAGGATCTTCCCGAAGATCCGCTCCTTGATCCGGTCCATGCTGGTCATGTCCAGCCCTTCGAGGTCGACCTCGCCCCTACGGAGCTTCTCAGACGGGCGGATGACCGTCCCTTCGCGGGTGGCGAAGTCGAGATTCACGTAACCCTCCGCGCCCCAGAGCCGCATCTTGCGGACGGGCTGGAAGCTGGCGCGGCTGGCCGTGATGTTGGCCACGCAGCCGTCCTCGAACTCGATCCGGGCGTTGGCGACGTCCTCATGCCCGCCGAACAGCTCGACCCCGACCGCCGTGACCGACTTCACCGGCGCCTTGACCAGGGCCAGGATCAGGTCGAGGTCGTGGATCATCAGGTCGAGGACGACGCCGATGTCGGTCGACCGGAACGTGTAGACACCCAGGCGTTCGGCCGCGATGTACTTCGGCCGGAAGGCCATGTTCTCGAGCGTCCCGAACGCCGGGTTGAACCGCTCGATGTGCCCGACCTGGAGCAGGGCGTTGCGACGATCGGCGAGCGCGACGAGTTCCTCGGCCTCCTTCAACGAGGCGGCGAGAGGCTTCTCGACCATGACCGGGATCGACCGTTCGAGGAATTCGCCGGCGACCGCGCGGTGGAACCGCGTCGGGACGGCGATCGAGACGGCGTCGACCTTGTCGAGGAGCTGCCGGTAGTCCGAGAAGGCGGTGGAGTTGGTCGAGGCGGCGACGGCCCTGGCCTGGTCGAGGTTGGTGTCGGCGACGCCGACGAACTCCACGTCGGGCAGGCCCGCCAGGATCCGGGCGTGGTGACGCCCCAGGTGCCCCACGCCGACGACTGCCACCTTGAGTTGCATCGCTCAGGCTCTCCTTCCACGCTCCCGACCCCGCCCGTGCCGTCCCTCGACCTGACGGTTCAGGAAGTCGAGCAGCCGCTTGACCTCCGGCGTCATGTGGCCGTGGGACTCCAGCAGCGCGGCGGCCTCGGCCATGTTCATCCGTGCTCGATACAACAGCCGATGCGCCTCGTGGAGGGCATCGATCGCGTCGGGCGTGACGCCGTGACGCTTCAATCCGATGATGTTGATGCAACGGGCCCGCGACGGCTGGCCGTCGACCAGCATGAACGGCGGGACGTCGTGGATGATCCGGCATTGGCCGCCCACGAAGCTGTAGCCGCCGATGGTCGCCTGCGGGTGGATCGTCGCGCCCGCCGAGATGGTCGAGTACGACTCGATCTCGACGCCGCCGCCGAGGAGCGTGGCGTTGGCGATGCTGACGTGATCCTCGATCCGGCAGTCGTGGGCGATGTGCACGCCGGCCATGAAGGTGTTCTGGCTTCCGACCTTCGTCACCCCCGACTCGCGAGGCGAACCGCGGTTGATCGTCACCCCTTCGCGGATCACGTTGCGGTCGCCGACGACCAGGCGTGTCGGCTCCCCCTTGTATGTGGTGTCCTGGGGGTCGCCGCCGAGCACGGCGAACGGGCTGACGAGGTTCCCCGCGCCGAGTTCCGTGGAACCGAGCACGCAGACGTGGGCGATCAGGCGGGTGCCCCGGCCGATCTTGACCTCGGGCCCGATGACGCAGTACGGCCCGATCTCCACGTCCTCGGCCAGTTCGGCGGACGGGGCGACGCAGGCCGTCTCGGCGATGACGATGGCCATTGCGAGAGCATCCTCGGGACAATGGGAAGGGACGCCGACCGGATCGGCTTCGGGGTCAAGCGGCCCGCGCGGTGTCGATGACGTGGAACCGGATCTTCGCCTCGGCGGCCACCTCGCCGCCGATCCTCGCGACCCCGACCACCACGGCCGTCCGCGACTTGATCCGCACGCCGGTCACTTCCATCACGAGCTGATCCCCCGGCACCACCGGCCGGCGGAGCTTCACGCCGTCGATCGAGGCGATCACGGCCGAACGCCCCTCGACCCCGTGATGGTTTGCGATCAGGAGCCCCGCGGTCTGGGCGAGCGCCTCGATGATCAGGACGCCGGGCATGATCGGCTGGGTCGGCCAGTGGCCGGGGAAGAACGGCTCGTTGCAGGTGACGTTCTTGAGCGCCACGACCCGCTGGCCGGGGATGATCTCGATCACCCGGTCCACGAGCAGGAACGGATACCGATGGGGCAGGATCCGCATGATCTGGTTGATGTCGAGGAGGGCCGTCGAGTCCTGGACCAGCGATGCCTTCTTCTCGCGGAGCATCACCTGCTTGAGCCGCCGGACGAGCGAGGCGTTGAGCTGATGGCCGGAACGGTGCGCGACGACATGGCCGGCGATGTCCTGGCCGAAGAGGGCGAGGTCGCCGACGAGGTCGAGCATCTTGTGCCGGACGCACTCGTCCTTGTGGCGGAGTGTGTTCCCGATGACCCCGTCGGGGCCGAAGATCAGGAGGTCCTTCTCGGTCGTGCGAACCCCGATGCCCGACTTGCGGAGGAAGTCGGCCTCGGCGTCGAGCAGGAACGTGCGGCTGTCGACGAGTTCTTTGCGGAACGCCCCGGGCAGCATGTCGACGAACAGGCTCTGCTTGCCGATCGGGTTGCCCTGGCCGTAGTCGAGATTGTAGGTGAGGACGAGCTTGTCGGCATCCCCCGGGTGTGCCGAGAGGATGGCGTTGCCTTCCTGGACCGTGACGGGCTTCTCGATCACATAAAGCGGCCGGGGTGCATCCTGATCGACGACGCCGGCGGCTTCGAGTGCCTCGACGAAGGCGAGGCTGGAGCCGTCGCATCCGGGGGTCTCGGGACCGTCGATCTCGACGATGCAGTTGTCGATCTGGAGGCCGGCGAGCCCGGCGTTGACGTGCTCGACCATCTCGACGAGCGCCTCGCCGCGCTGGATGGTCGTCCGTCGCTGGCGGGGGATGACGAACTCGACCCGGGCCGGGACCTCGGGCGCATCGGGGAGGTCGACCCTTCGGTAGAGGATGCCGGTGCCGGCGGGGGCGGGCAGGAACCGGAGCAGGACGTCCAGGCCGCCGAGGAAGCTGATGCCCTCGACCGTGGCCTCACGCTGGATCGTACGCTGGGGACGTCGGGACGTGAGCATTCCTGGGAGGCTCCCGGCTGGCCTGCGGTTCAAGGGGGGCGGCTTCTCTGGAGAGTTCAGCCCGGCCATCGGCGCGGACAACGCTGGCCTCCCCCGCGATTGGTTCGGTTCGCGAGGGAAAGCCACTTGAGCGCAGCCGGGGGCGCGTCGCGTCGGGGCAACGCGCCAATCCGGAAAGTCCGCCGGGGATCAGCGGGGCTGGGCGGCGCCGGGGGCGGTCGCCGTGGAGGCGGGGGCGGCGGCCTTGGGGGCCGTCCCGCCGGCGGCGGCGTACTGCTTGTTCAACCAGTACACGACGGTCGGGGTGATGTCGGCCGTCGGGTCGGCGTAGATGACCGAGCGGGTCATGGCGTCCATGACGGTCTTGGGCTCGGAGGCCGTGGCCTGGGCCGGGGTGTACTTGACGACGATGTTCATGCCCTTCTGCTTGGCGACGCCGGCGGCCATGGCCTGGATCTCGTTGAGGATCATGGCATAGGCCTCGGCCTCCTTCTGGGTGAACTCGCGCTCGGCCTGCTCGCGGCCCGCCTCGAACTGGGCCTTCAGGCTGGTGATCTTGTCCTCGTACTTCTTGGCGTCGGGGCTGCCCTGCTGGAGCTTGGACAGCATCTCGCCGGTCGACTTGGCCTCGTTCGCGAGCTTGAGCAGGTCGTTATGGCGGGCCAGGGCCTCGGCCTTGAGCTGCTCGGTGATCGCCTTGAACTTGTCGTAGTTCTTGAGGGCGTTGTCGGTGTCGATGCAGCCGATGACGGCGGCCTGGGCCGGGCGGGTCGCCGCCGGGGCGGTCCCATTGGCCGGGCGGACCTGGCCGTCGGTCCCCTGCCCGATCGACTGGCCGACCAGGCCGGCGACGCCCACGAGACCGAGACCGACCGCGAGCGCCGCGCGAGATGACTTGAACATGGGACTTCCTCCTTGAGCGGACGACATCGACGGGTCGTCCGGAATCGGTCGTTGGATCCGCGATGGTCGCGCGACCCCTCGCCCCGCCGTTCCGTCGGCGTACGGCGAATTGTCCGGCGTCACGGGCATTTTTTCGGTCGCGACGGCTCAAGTTTGTCCGTCGTTCTCCCGGGGGCCGAACTTCGGGCGGCATTGTGCGCCCGCCCCCCGGAACGGTCAAGCCGAACTGGAAGGCCGATCACGCCGCGAACGGCCACGGTTTCCCCGGAAGCCCCCTACATTTGACACATGTCCGAGTCAACCGCGTCGGGAGATGTGTCCGGCGTTGAACCGAGCAATCGTTCAGATGAGAACATCAGCGAAAGCCGAACGGCCCGTCACCTGCGATCGCAGATGAGGGCCGTGACGAATGAGCAATGATTTGCTTCTCAAATGAGAAACGGATTACCCATTATACTGGAGGGTAAAGTCCTGGAAGTGGACCTTGCGGGGCATGTCGCCGGTCGCGCCCAGGATGCTGACCAGCAGCTCGCCGAAATGATCGGCACGGACGCTGTAGAAATTGTGCTTACCCTCGCGACGGGACTCGATCAACCCGGAGACGCGGAGGAGCGCCAGGTGATGGGAGACCGCCGGCTGGCTCTGGCCGAGCTTGCTGCAGAGGTCGGTGACGTGGAGTTCGCCGCTCTGGGCGAGGTAGAGGAGGATCCGGAGCCGGGTCTCGTCGCTCAGGAGCTTGAAGACCTGCGCCAGGTCGCGGACCGTCTGGTCGTTCACCGGCGGCATGACGTCGAGCGTCTGCCCCGCGCTCTCGCCCGACTTCTTCAGGGTTTTCTTCGCCATGTGTCGTGTTGACCCTATCCTGATGGTGAAAAAGATCTTGGATCGCGGCAGGTGCCCAACACCTGGCCAGTCTTCCCCACGCTCCCGGCCCGGACACGAGGGGGTCACGTTCCATGAATCTCTTAGGACTTTACCACAGCCTGGCTCGGTCCGAGCAGTACGGGGAGCATCCCGGAGATTCTCGTCAGGGGGGAGGATCGAGTGGATCCGACCCGTCCCGCCCGATCTTGGGCCGGATGTCCCCTGGTCGGGGTCACGCCGGCGGGCGGTCAGGGCGGGGCGTCGTCGAAAACATCTTGATTTGAGCTAAATTCTACGGCAACTCACGTGCCAAGCATCGACATCCGATCGCGGTCGCAATGCGCGGCGGTCGCGGCTCAGGCGACGGGGAGGAGCCCGAATTTCTCAAGGCTGCGGCGCACCGCCTGGCGGCCCTTCTCGTCGAGTGCGAGGAGCGGCAGGCGGTACTCGGCGGTGCCACGGCCGAGCTGCGCCATGGCTTCCTTGACGGGGATCGGGTTGGTGGCGATGCCGAGCAAGTCCTTGCACAGAGGAAACAACCGCTTGTGCCGGGCCTGGGCCCCGGCCAGGTCGCCCGCCTTGAAAGCGTCGAGCATGGCCATGACTTCCGTCGGGATCAGGTTGCCGACCACGGAGATCACGCCCTCGCCGCCCACGGCCATCATCGGCAGCGTGAGGGAGTCGTCCCCCGACAGGATCGTCAGGTTCGTCCTGACCGCGATCTCGCTGACCTGGTCGAGCGAGCCGGCGGCCTCCTTGATCGCGACGATCGGGCCGAGCTTCGAGAGCTTCTCGATGGTGTCGGGCTCGACGTTCCGGCCGGTCCGTCCAGGAATATTGTAAAGAACCTGCGGCAGGTCGCACGCCTCGGCGATGCTGGCGAAGTGGGCGTACAGCCCTTCCTGCGTCGGGCGGTTGTAGTAGGGGGCGACGAGGAGGGCACCGTCGGCGCCGGCCTTCGCGGCGAACTTCGTGAGCCGGATGGCCTCACTGGTCGCATTCGACCCGGTGCCGGGCATGACCTTGAGTCGCCCGGCGGCCTGCTCGATCACGGCCGCGATGACCTGCTCGTGCTCGTCGTGCGAGAGGGTTGGCGACTCGCCGGTGGTCCCGACGGGGGCCAGACAGGGGGTCCCCTGCTCGACGTGCCAGTCCACCAGGGCGCGCAAAGCCGGGAAGTCGATGGCCCCGTCCTTGAAGGGTGTCACCAGAGCCACCGTCAGTCCCGCGAACGCCTGCCCCTTGGAAGCCATCAGACCCCTCGTCTCAACTCGACATGTGCCACGGAATCGCCGAATCAATCAGGATAACGGCATCCACGATCGAAGGGAAGCCGCTAACAGCCCACGACCGTTGACGCGTGAACGACCAAGTCATCGTTGAATGCAGTCCTTCATCTCGCGGACCGCCCGCTCCAGTCCGATCAACACGGCCCGGGAGATGATGCTGTGGCCGATGTTGAGTTCGGCCATCCGGGGGATCTCCGCGATCGGCCCGACGTTCTGAAGCGTCAGGCCGTGACCGGCGTGCAGCCCGACCCCGGCGTCGACGATGCGGACACCGGCGGCCTTCAGGGCGTCGAGTTCCCTCGCCTGCGCAGACCCCTGGGCGTTGGCGTAGGTGCCCGTGTGCAGCTCGATCGCGTCGATCCCCAGCCCGATCCCCGCCCCGATCTGGGCCGGATCCGGGTCGAGGAAGAGGCTCACCGCGATGCCGGCCTCGCGGCAGCGGCGGACGGCCTCGGCGGTCCGGGCGAGCTGGCCGACGACGTCGAGGCCCCCCTCGGTCGTGATCTCCTCGCGCTTCTCGGGCACGAGCGTGACCTGGTCCGGCTTCACCTCGACGGCGATGTCGACCATCTCGGGGACGATCGCCAGTTCCAGGTTGAGCAGGACCCTGGTCGTCTGCTTGAGGATCCGGAGGTCGCGGTCCTGGATGTGGCGGCGGTCCTCGCGGAGGTGGATGGTGATGCCATCGGCCCCCCCGAGTTCGGCGAGGACGGCGGCGTGCACCGGGTCGGGCTCGACTCCCCGGCGGGCCTGGCGGATCGTGGCGACGTGGTCGATGTTGACTCCGAGACGCGGCATCCGAGTGGCAACTCCCCGTCTTGCTCCCGCTCCCCGCCCGCCACGTTAAGCATCGGCGCATGCGAAGACGAATACAAGCAAGAACTTGGATTCCAATGCATTTGGAAACCGCGGCGCCATCAAAGGCGTCGCGACCGAATTCTATCGACCCTTGACCGGCTTGAGGGGGGACCTCGCGAGGATGAACGTCCGCTCGCCCCCCACGGCGAACGCGACCCGCCCCTTGCGATTGGGCCCCGCGCCGTCGACCGCGATCAGCCGGCCGAGGCCGTAATCCGGGTGCGAGACCATCATCCCGGCCACGAACGCGGAGAGGGGGTCACCAGGGGAGAGCGTCGAGGCCGGCTTGAGGTTCGGGATCACCCCGCGCTGGAGGTCCCGTGCGGTGATCATGTTACTGAACCCGCTCGCCGCCGTCGGCCTCGCCTCGACCCTCCTGGGAGCGACGCTCGCCTCGGGCTGACTGGTGAAGTTCCGGCAGCTCATC
The DNA here is from genome assembly GCA_965279195.1 of Isosphaeraceae bacterium. Lineage (GTDB taxonomy): Bacteria > Planctomycetota > Planctomycetia > Isosphaerales > Isosphaeraceae > CBDIHP01. The sequence continues at coordinate 180,667 of CBDIHP010000045.1, read as the reverse complement.
GTGTCGGTCGGCAATTCGCGGAGGAACGGCGAGGGGATCGTGAGCATCCGCGAGCCCCGGAACTCGCGGATCCGCGAGTAGCTGATATACAGCTCCTTCTCAGCCCGGGTGATCCCGACGAACATCAGCCGACGCTCCTCCTCCATTTCGTCGTTCGACTCCGCATTGACCGCGCGGCTGTGCGGCAAGATGTTCTGCTCGACGCCGATCAGGAAGACGACGGGGAATTCCAGCCCCTTGGCGGCGTGGAGCGTCATGAGGGTGACGGCCCCGGCGTCGGCGTCCCAGCGGTCGACGGCGGAGGCGAGCGTGACGTTCTCGAGGAAGTCGAGGATCGTCCCGCCGGGGTTCTGGTCGTCGAACTCGCGGGCGGCGGAGATGAGTTCATCAAGGTTTTCGAGGCGGCTCTGCTCCTTGCCGTCCTCCGCCTCCAGGGCCTTGCGATAGCCGCTGAGGCTCAGGAGCTTCTGGATGACCTCGGGCGCGGCATGGTCGCGGAGGGCGTTCAGTTCATCCATCAGCATGCCGAAGTCGCGGAACCCCCTCAGGGCGGCTTCCTTGAGACCCGGCACCGAGGTCGCCTGCCGCGCCATGGCCAGGAGGGGCAATCCCTGCTGGTCGGCCTTCTGCTTCAGCTTGTCGAGGGTCGTCTTGCCGATCGCCCTCGCCGGCGTGTTGATGACCCGGAGGAAGCTGATGTCGTCCTTGGGGTTGGCGATCAGGTTCAGGTAGGCGAGCACATCCTTGATTTCTTGCCGCTCATAGAACGCCTGGCCGCCGACGACCTGATAGGGGATGCCCGCAGCGCGACAGGCCTGCTCGAACACGCGGGTGAGGGCCGTGATCCGGCAAAAGACGGCGACGTCCTTGTAGGAGTATTCCCCCTCGCGGACGAGCGAGACGATCTTGCGGACGACCCCCTGGGCCTCCTCGGTCTCGTTCTCGTACCAGATCAGCTCGACCGGCTGCCCGGCGGGGTTCTCAGTGGTCAGCTTCTTCGGCTTCCGCTTCTTGTTGTGGACGATGAGCGCATCGGCCGCGGCGAGGATGTTCTTGGTGCTGCGATAGTTGCGTTCGAGCCGGACGACCTTGGTGCCGGGATAGTCGTGCTCGAACTCCAGGATGTTGTTCAGGTTCGCCCCGCGCCAGCCGTAGATGGACTGGTCAGGGTCGCCGGTGACGCAGAGGTTCGGATGGTCGACCGAAAGTCCCCGGACGATCGCGTACTGGGCAAGGTTCGTGTCCTGGTACTCGTCCACGAGGACATACTTGAACCGCGCATCCAGGTCGGCCCGGACCTTGGGGTTCTCCTTGACCAGCGTGACGACGTGGGTCAGCAAGTCATCGAAATCGACCGAAGAGGTCGCCTTGAGGCGTTCCTGGTAGATCTCGTAGACGTCGGCGGTGATGGTCTGGACGTGATCGCCCGCACGCTTCTTGAGGATCTTGGGCGTCACCAGCTCATTCTTGGCCCGGCTGATGGCGGCCTCGATCTTCTCGGGGCTGACGCCGGATTCCTGGTGCCCGAGGCGTTCGATGGCGTCCTTGACCGTCCGGAGCCGGTCGGCCTGGTCGTAGATGGTAAACCCGCGATCGAGCCCGACGTGGGGTGCATACGTGCGGAGCAATCTGGCGCACAGGCTATGGAACGTGCCGACCCAGACCTTGCTGCCGGGCTCCAGCTTCAGGAGCCGGTCCTTCATCTCGCCTGCGGCCTTGTTGGTGAAGGTCAGGGCCAGGATGTTCTCGCCGGGGATGCCCTGCTTTCGGAGATACGCGATCCGTCGCGTGATGACCCGGGTCTTCCCCGACCCCGCGCCCGCGAGGACGAGCAAGGGCCCGTCCACATGGGTCACGGCCTGTCGTTGGGCCGGCGTCAAATCGGCAAGCAAATCCATGGAGCGACCATCCCTGGTTGGGACCGGGGCCTCTGCCTACGTCGGTGCTTCGTGTCGACCCCCTGTTTACCAGTATAGCTGAAGTTCCCGGGCGGGGCGATGCCGCCCGGTTGGCTGTGAGACCGTGGGGGGGTAGTGCCCCGCGAAGCAACGGGACGCGGGGCTCCGCACCGATGGACACCGACAGTGCGTCCTCCGGCATCATGGCGGCCGTGGATGAAGGTGCGGAGGACGCGAGGACGCGTCCACCACACCCTACACATCCACCTTGCCGAGGACTCAAAGGCCGGTCAGTTCCTTCGCCAGCGCCTCGGCTCCGTAGATCGAGCGGAGGGCCTCGACGATCGCCCGCGAGTCAACGGAGACGGCGCGGGCCTTCTTGTCGTCGTAGGCGAAGTCGAGGACGAGCGAATCGATGTTGCCGTCGAAGATCAGGCCGACGACCTCGTTGTCCCGGTTCACGACGGGGGAGCCGGAGTTGCCGCCGATGATGTCGGCGGTGGTGATGAGGTTGAACGGGGTGCCCAACTTCATCCGGCCGTCCTTGCGGGCCTTCACCCAGCTCTCGGGGAGCTGATACGGCGGGGTGTTGCCGTGCTTCTCGGCGTGGTCGAACGCGCCGCCGAACGTGGTGTAGGCGGGGATCGTCTTGCCGTTCAGCTCCAGACCTTTGACCGGCCCGAAGGCCAGCCGGAGCGTGAACGTGGCGTCGGGATACACAGTGTCGCCGAGTTCCTCGAACCGGGCCTTGGCGATCCGGGAATACTGCGGGGTGACCACACCCTCGACCTCGTCCTCGAACGTCTTCCGCACCGCGCGGGCGTCGGCGTCCACGGCGAGGGCGAGCTTGATCATCGGGTCATTGCTGGCCGTGATCGCGGCGGTGCCGCCCTGGGCCAGCTTCTTGCGGACCTCGACGTCCGCCAGCTTGGAACCGCCAACGAGCGAGGCGGCCGCTTCCTCCGGCGTGCGGCCGTCGAGGACCTTCGCCAGCAGCGGGTGGTCGGGCATCTCGGCCTTCCAGAAGGCCAGCGAATTCGCCAGGCTGGCCTTTTCGAAGTCGGGGTAGACCGGGGCATTCGAGAAGAGTTCGAGTTCCAGGGATTCCAGCGCGGAGTCGCGATATTCCTTGAGCCGATCGGGGTTCGGCTTGCCCTTCTCCTCGGCGAGCCGGACGAGCGTCCGGGCGATGTCGAAGAGGTGCGAGTTGAACGCGTAACCCCGCTCCAGGAAGCTGAACGGTTTGATGATCGTGCCGGCCTTGACCTGCGCGGAGGCCACCTTGTCCCAGGCATCGCCGTAGGCTTCGGACTTGCTGGGGTCGGCCGCGATCTTGGCGCGGAGGGTCTTCTCCTCGGCGGCCTTGGTCCCCATGATCTCGGGGTCGTTCAGACCCTTGAACCCGCCGACGCGGGCCTTGCGGCTGTTCTGGATCCCGAACAGGTCCTCCTTCGACTGCCGGAACTCCTCCGGGCCCTTCTTACCGTATTCGAGCAGGAACGCCTCACGATGGTTGAGGTACTTCAGGAGCAGTGGGAAGCTTGTGCCCTTGAGGTAGCCGAGGTGGTCCACGGTGAACAGTCGGCTGGTCCGTCCGGGGTGTCCCGCGACGAAGGTCAGTTCCCCTTCCTTAGAACCGTCCTTGCTCCACTTGAGGTAGTGCTTGGGCTGGGCGGGCTTGCCATTCTCGTAGGCCCGGAAGAAGCAGACGTCGAGGTCGTAGCGGGGGTACTCGAAGTTGTCCGGGTCGCCGCCGAAGAAGGCGATGTCGAACTCTGGCGCGAAGACGAGCCGGACGTCGGTGTACTTCTTGAAGGTGTAGAGGGCGTACTTGCCGCCCTGGTAGAGCGTGACCACGTCCGACCGGAGGCCGGTCTTGTCGAGCGACTCCTTCTCGATCTTGGCCATCTCGCCGCGCCTGGCGGCGGCGGCCTCGGCGTCGCTGGCCCCCGCCTTCGCGGCCGCGTTGACGCGGTCGGTGACGTCCTCGATGCCGGCCAGGACGTTCAGCTCCAGGTCGGGGGCCTTCACCTCCTCGGCCTGGGTCTTGGCGTGGAAGCCGGTCTTGTAGTAGTCGTGCTCCTTGGTGCTGATCTTCTGGAGCGTATCGGCCCCGACGTGGTGATTGGTCATCACCAGGCCGTCGGGCGAGACGAACGAGCCCGAGCCGCCGCTGTTGAACCGGACGGCCGACGAGCGCAGGTGGTCGATCCACTCGGCGGTCGGTTCGAATCCGTACTTCGCCTTGAGCTGCTGGAGCGGGAGCTTGTCGAAGGTCCACATGCCCTCGTCGGCCCGGACGGGGGCGGCGACGAAGGCGGCGGCGACCGCGAGAGGCAGGATACGCCTGGGTTTGAACATGATTCGGTTTCCCTGGTGTCGATCGTGGGTGTTCAGCCCGGGGCGGTCAGGCTTCCGTGGTTTCGGTCTTGGTCGAATGCAGCGGGTCGGAGCCCTTCAATAGGACGCCCATCCCGCAGAGCGTCAGCACGACGATGAGGACCCCGAACGCCCCCATTGACGGCCAGTTGCTGTCGTTCCAGGCAGCGGGGAGCCGCTTGGAGAGGTCGAGAAGCGAGCCAACCGACGGCGGCAGCAGGGCCAGTAGCGCGATCAGGATGCCCGCGATCGACCCGCCGGCGATGTAACCGCTTGAGAGCAGCACGGCGGGGCTGGAGTCGGACTCCGCCGCGTCGGCCTTCGTCCACTTGTCCACCGCCAGCCGCACGAGCCCGCCGACGAAGATCGGCATCGAGCTGGACAGCGGCAGATACACACCGACCGCGAACGCCAGCGCCGGTACGAACGAGAGCTGCATCAGCACGGCGATCAGAGCCCCGAGGATGACCAGTTCCCACGGCAGGTTGCCGTTCATGATGCCGTCGATAATGAGCGACATCAGCTTCGCCTTGGGGGCGTCGTACTTGGTCACCTGCGAGCCGTCATCTCGGGTGTTGACGCGGCCGTTGATGCCCGGGTCGATCAGCGCGACCGCCTTGCCCGTGTCGTCGACCAGGTACTTACCCGGCAGGGCCCCTTCCTGGGCGTTCGCCACGCGCCAGACCTTGTAGGGCTTCCCGTCGAGCGATTCGGTCTCGGTCAGGTTCGCCGGGGCCTTCACCGTCGGCAGATTTTCGGCCTTCCTGGTGACGACCGTGCTGGCGTCGTTCAGGAGCAGGAGCGTGTAGCCGATCACGACGGCCGACGTCAGCGAGCCGACCAGGATCGCGATCTGCTGCGAGCTGGGTGTGGCCCCGACCAGGAACCCGGTCTTGAGGTCCTGCGAGGTCGTCCCTCCGTTCGACGCCGCGATGCAGACGATGCCCGCGATCGAGAGGGCCGCCACCCGGTAGTGCGGGCCGACCCAGCCCATGAGCACGAATACGAGGCAGGTCAGGAGCAGGGTCGCCACCGTCATGCCCGAGATCGGGTTCGAGGACGACCCGATCTCGCCCGTGAGCCGGGACGAGACCGTCACGAACAGGAACCCGAAGACGGCGATCAGCAAGGCGCCGGCGATCCGTCCGGTCAGGTCAACCTCGGTCGGGAAGAGGTTGGTCGAGGAGATGAGCACGACCAGGGCCACCGCGCCGAGGCCGACCATCCATAGGGGCAGGTCGTGGTCGACGCGGGTCTTCGTCGCCGGGCTCGAGTCGCCCCGACTGCTCGCGATATCGCCGAGGCCCGCCTTGATCGAGGACAGGATCAGGGGCAACGCCTGGAGAAGGCTGATGATCCCGCCCGCCGCCACCGCGCCGGCACCGATATAGAGGATGTAAGCATCGCGGATGTCCTTGGGAGACATCTTGCCGATCGCCTTGGCACTCTCGGGGAAGATGGGATTCGGTACCCCGGAGCCGAAGAAGACGATCGTGGGCGTCATGACCAGATACGCCAGCACGCCGCCCGCGACCATGACCGCCGCGATCCGGTAGCCGATGATGTAGCCGACGCCGAGGAGCACGGGCGAGACGTCGCAGCTCACCACCGCCCCCTTGAGGCGGTCGAACGCCTTCGCGGGGTACTGGTTCCAGAGCTTCAGCCCCTCCATCAGGATCTGATAGACGAAGGCCATGCCGAAGCCGGTGAACACAGTCTTGGCGCTGGTGCCCCCCTGCTCGCCGACGATCAGGACCTTCGCGCAAGCGGTGCCTTCGGGGTACATCAGCTCGCCGTGCTGCTTGACGATGAACGCCCGCCGCAGCGGGATCATCATCAGGATCCCGAGCAGGCCGCCGAGGCAGGCGACGAGCGTCACCTGGATGGCCTCCATGTCGTAGCCGAGGATCATGAGCGCGGGCATGGTCACGCCGACGCCGAAGGCGATGGACTCGCCCGCCGAGCCGGCGGTCTGGACGATGTTGTTCTCGAGGATCGTGGCCGGCCGCAGGGCCCGGAAGATCGTGATCGAGAGCACGGCCACGGGGATCGACGCCGAGACGGTCATGCCGACCCGGAGCACCAGGTAGAGCGACGACGCCCCGAAGATGATCCCGAGGATGGCCCCGAGGACCACGGCCGGGATCGTCAGCTCGGGGATGACCCTCTCATTGGGCACGTGCGGCTGGAAGGCCGAGGCGGGCGCCTCGGAGACGGCCGGTTCTGACATGGAGCGAATCCCCCGGTGACGGACGGATGTGCTGGACGACGTGGATGGACGATCTCGACGGCGGGATCGGCGGAGAGTGCGCAATCCGTCGGGGCCTCCCGAACGGGATGACCCGCATTGCCGTAACAGGGTACTCACCGGGCCTTCCGTCGCAAAGCCCCCCGCACTTCGGAGTCCGCCGCCCTTGCACGCTCGGCCGCCGGACGCCACCATGAGCCCGACGACGCACGCTTTCATAGAAGAGGAGCGCCTGGATGCGATTGGCCCCGGTGGTCTGGCGAGCGTTCTTCGGTTGGCTTGCCCTTTCGAATGCCGCGTCGCCCGCCCAGGAGTTCGAAAGGCCCGAACCGGCCGAGGAGTATGGGTCCCCCCAGGCCCGGACATCCCCTCCGCGAGGGTCCAACCTCGTCCTCAACGAATTCCTCACCCCGCACTGGATCCACGGCGGCCCGAAGTTCTGGTATCGCCGGGAGTTATCGGCGATGGGGAGGGAGTTCCTCCTCGTCGATCCCGCCGCCGGGAAGGCTGCCCCGGCCTTCGACCACAGGAATGTTGCCACCGCCCTGGCGAAGGCCACCGGCAAGGACGTTGCACCGGATCACCTCCCCTTCGACCGCATCGGCTTCGACCCCAAGGACTCCGCCGTCCTGTTCGCGTTCGGCCTGAAAGGCTGGCACTGGGACCTCAGAACCGAGGTCCTGGACGAGATCAGCCCGAGGATGATCCCCGACGAACCGTCCCAGCCGCCGGTCCCCCAGCGCGGGCGGCGTCGGGGCGGATCCGGCGATGTTGGTGGCGACAGCCGCAAGTCCCCCGACGGGAAATGGACGGCCAGGATCCACGAACATGACGTCGAGATCCAGGCCGAGGGGGCCTCGAGGTTCGAGAGCCTCACCGACGACGGCAAGCCCGACGATCGCTATGCCAGAATCGCCTGGTCGCCCGACTCGAAGTCGTTCGTGGTGTTCAAGATCCGACCCGGCGAGGACAAGGTCGTCCACCTCATCGAATCCTCGCCGCAGGGCGGCGGCCGGGCGAAGCTCACGTCGCGACCTTACCCCTTGCCGGGGGACCGATTCGACTCCTTCACCCCGGTCCTCTTCCGGCTCGGCGCCGACGGCAAGGCCTGGAACGACGTCCGCCCCAAGGTCGAGCCGATCGACTTCGGCTTTCCGATCGCCCGATGGTCGGCCGACGGTTCTGCCTTCACGTATGAGAAGGTCGACCGCGGCCATCAGCGGTTCCGGCTCATCGAGGTCCGCGCATCCGACGGCGAGACCCGGTCGGTGATCGACGAGCGGTCGAAGACCTTCATCTGGACCGCCCACACCGAGAACCTCGGCGTCCGATTGGTGACCTGGCTGGGCAACGGCAAGGAACTGATCTATTCCTCCGAGAAGTGTGGCTGGCGACACATCTATCTGGTCGACGTCGTCTCGGGCGCGATGAAGCCGATCACCCAGGGCGAATATGTCGTCCGGGGCGTCGATCGGATCGACGAGGACAAGCGGCAGGTCTGGTTCCACGCCTCGGGCAAAGTACCCGGCCAGGATCCCTACTTCCTCCACTACTACCGGGTCAATCTCGACGGGAGCGGGCTCGTCGCCCTGACCGAGGGCGACGGCAGCCACACGGTCCATTACTCGCCGGACGGTGCATTCCTGATCGACAGCCACTCCCGCGTCGACTCGCCCCCTGCGCACGAGCTACGCCGGACCGCCGACGGCAGCCTGGTGACGAAGCTCGAAGCGGCCGACATCTCGGCCCTGAAGAAGACCGACTGGCAGGCCCCCGAAGTGTTTGTCGCGAAGGGCCGCGACGGCAAGACGGACATCTGGGGCATCATTACCCGGCCGAAAGACTTCGATCCGAACAGGAAATACCCCGTCATCGAGCACATCTACGCCGGCCCCCAGGGGTCGTTCGTCCCCAAGACGTTTTCGCGGTTCCGCCGGTTCGCGGCCCTGAATGACCTCGGGTTCGTGGTCGTCCAGACCGACGGCATGGGGACGGCGAACCGCTCGAAGGCGTTCCACGACATCTGCTGGCACAACCTCAAGGACGGCGGGTTCCCCGACCGGATCCTCTGGCACAAGGCGGTGGCCGCGAAGTACCCGTGGTACGACGCGTCGAAGGTCGGTCTCTACGGCGGCTCGGCCGGCGGTCAGAACGCGGCGGCGGGGGTGCTGTTCCACCCGGATTTCTACAAGATCGCCGTGGCGGGCTGCGGCTGCCACGATAACCGGATGGACAAGGCGTCCTGGAACGAGCAATGGATGGGGTACCCGGTCGGCGAGTGGTATTCCGAGAGCTCGAACATCGACAACGCCGGCAAGCTCAAGGGCCAGCTGCTCCTGATCGTCGGAGAACTGGACTCGAACGTGCCGCCGGAGTCGACCTACCGGTTCGTAGACGCCCTGATTCGCGCGGGCAAGGACTTCGAGTTCGTGCTCGTCCCGGGCGCCAACCACGGTATGGGGGGCCCTTTCGGGGACCGGAAGCTCCGGGACTTCTTCGTCAAACATCTCCAGGGCAAGGAGCCATCGGATCGGAACGTGCGCGGGCGTTGATCGCCCGCGCCGATCCGCGCAAAGTCATACGACCACACGGAATCTTCTCGAAAAGCTCATCCACTCCGTTCGATCAACGGCGATAATGAAGAGGTCGATGGTCGACGAACTGACACCACGCCCCGGCCCGAGAGTCCGACTGACGAGCCTCCACTCATGGCGAAGCAGAAGATCCTGGTCGTCGAGGACGAACGCCCGCTGGTCGAGGCCCTGACGTATAACCTCGAACGCGAGGGTTACGAGGTCCTGGTCGCCTACGACGGCATGGACGGACTCCGGCAGGCCCAGGTCAGGATCCCCGATCTGATCGTGCTCGACCTGATGCTCCCCGTGAAGGGGGGGCTTGACGTCTGCCGCGAGCTCAAGCTCGGCTCGCGGACCCGGATGATCCCGATCATCATGGTCACCGCCAAGTCCGAGGAGTCCGACCAGCTCATCGGCTTCGCCACCGGGGCGGACGACTACGTCACCAAGCCGTACAGCCCCAAGGTCCTCGTCCAGCGCATCAAGAAGCAGCTCCGGTCGGTCCAGGCCCGCGAAGAATCGTCCCCCGGGGATATCCTTGAAAGCCAGGGGATCACGATCGACCGGCACCGGCACCGGGTCATCTACAAGGGGGAGGAGTTGCTCCTCACCCCGACCGAGTTCCGGCTGCTGGAGACCCTGATGAAGCAGGCGGGCCGGGCGTTCACCCGCCACGAGTTGATGGACTCCGCCATCGGCGAGGACGCCGTGGTCCTGGAGCGGACGATCGACGTCCACGTCAAGAGCCTGCGGAAGAAGCTCGACGACGCGGCCGACTTCATCGAGACGGTCCGGGGCGTCGGCTATCGCTTCCGCGAGACCAGGACGGTCGAACCCTGAGCGTGATCGGCACCGGATAGGGGCCCTTCCCCGCCCGATCCTTCTCGTCGTCCTCCTCGGACGGCCCCTCGGTCGTCGCCGTCGCCTCCTCGCCGGTATCGACCCGCACCATCGGCCGGACCGCGGGCCCGCGCCCGGGGGGCTGGCGCTCGGGCACCAGTTCGGAGCGGACCACGGTCACGTCGCGAGGGGCGTCGATGCCGAGCCGCACCTGGCCCCCTTCGATCCGGACGACGGTGACGCAGATGTCGTCGCCGATGTACACCTTCTCCATGAGCTTCCTGGTCAAGACGAGCATGGCGAGTCCCCTCAGCCTCCCGGCCGGTTGGCCGCCGGGGCCCGCCGACATCACCTCGGCACGGCCCCGGCTCACGAATCCCTGAGAACTCTAGGTCACGTTCGGGGGGCGGTGCGGCCCCATCCGTGGAAGGATGCTCAGGGGCCACAGGGCGCCAAAACCGGACGCCCCGCTTGGCCTTGGCGTAGAATTGTGGCAGCATGACCTAAGCTCATCGTGGAAGCTCGGACCAGTTGACGCCCCTCGGCCCGTGTCCATGTCGACGGACACGCCCCCGGGGTCGGTCGGACGAGGATGTTTCGAACGATGTCCCATGCGGCTGTGATCGTGATCGGTTCGGGCTCCTCCGGCCTGACGGCGGCCCTCTACGCGGCCAGGGCCAACCTCGCGCCCCTCGTCTTCGAAGGCAAGGAGCCGGGCGGCCAGCTCACCTGGACCACCACCGTCGAGAATTTCCCCGGATTCCCCGACGGCGTGATGGGCCCCGACCTCATGGACATGCTGCGCCGGCAGGCGCAGAAGTTCGGGGCCGACTGCCGCAGCGAGCTGGTCGTGGACGTCGACTTCTCGAAGCGGCCGTTCAAGGTCACCACCTCGACCGACCCCATCGACCCCGAGGGCGAGCGGGCCGAATACACCGCCGACGCCGTCATCGTGGCCACCGGTGCCTCCGCCAAGACCCTGGGTCTTGCCAAGGAGATGCACTTCATGGGCTACGGGGTCAGCACCTGCGCGACCTGCGACGGCCACTTCTATCGCGGCAAGCCCATCGCCGTCGTCGGCGGCGGCGACTCCGCCGTGGAGGAGGCGACGTTCCTCACCCGGTTCGCCAGCAAGGTGACGCTGATCCACCGCCGCGAGTCCCTCCGCGCGTCCAAGATCATGCAGGACCGAGTCAAGTCGAATCCCAAGATCGAGTTCGCCTGGAACAGCACGATCTCCGACCTCTTCGGCGAGGAAGAACCGTATCGCCTTCTCAAGGGCGTCCGACTCCAGCACAACGACGGCGCCGAGCGGGATCTGGAAGTCGACGGCCTCTTCTATGCCATCGGCCACTCCCCCAACACCAAGGTGTTCGAGGGCAAGCTCGCGATGACACCCGAAGGCTACCTCTTGACCCGCCTCGCCCTGGCCTGGGACGACATCGAGGGGGGCGGTGCGGAGCTTCGCTCGAAGATGGCGAACTACGGGACGGCCACCAGCGTCGAGGGGGTCTTCGCCGCCGGGGACGTGGTCGACACCCACTATCGCCAGGCCATCAGCGCGGCCGGGACCGGCTGCATGGCGGCCATCGACTGCGAGAAATGGCTCGAATCGAACGGGGCCGAGCACTGACCCGCCGGCCTCCCACCCCTGACTTTTCCCGCCCAGTCCGCTACAATACCCCGGTAATGCCGACTTGCGTCAATCCGACGCGCTGATCCCGCATGCTCGGGTCGTTCTTGGGAATGTGAGCCAAATGGAGAGTCGACCGCCACAGGAGCCGTCCCGTCGCCCCAACCCCACCCCTGGGCCCGGCGGACGCAAGCCCGCCCCGTCCGCGGCGGGAGGGTCGCCGACGCCTCCCTGGGTCTGGGTCATGCTGGTCGTGTTCATCATGATCATCATGTACCTGATCCAACCCCGGTCCGAGGTCGCGGTCGAGTACTCACCCTGGTTCCTCGAACAGGTCGAGAAGGACAACGTCGAGACCTTGTCGCTCCAGGGGCTTGAGGTCCACGGCAAGCTGCGCGATGAGAAGACCTACAACCCGCCGACCCAGTCGTCGCCGGTCAAGGTCATGAAGTTCTCGACCTACTTCCCCTCCGAGGATTCGATCAAGCCGATCGTCGACCAGCTCCGCGATCGCAAGGGGAAGAAAGAAAATTCGACCCCGGTGCGGATCGATTCGCAGCCCGCACAGGGCGCCGGCCTGCTCATCTGGCTGACGATCCTCGCCCCGTCGATGATCATCCTCGCCGTCATCTACGTCATGATGCGTCGCGCCCGCGACCAGTTCGACGGCGGCATCCTCGGCAGCTTCGTCAAGAGCCCCGCCAAGAGGCATGATAAGTCGAAGCAGCGAACGACCTTCGACGAGGTCGCCGGGCTGGAGAACGCCAAGGCCGAGCTCCAGGAGATCGTCGAATTCCTGAAGAACCCCGAGAAGTTCCAGCGCCTCGGCGGCCGGATCCCCAAGGGGGTCCTGCTCAACGGCCCGCCGGGCACCGGCAAGACCCTGCTCGCCAGGGCCGTCGCGGGCGAGGCCGGCGTGCCGTTCTTCTCGATCTCGGGCTCCGAGTTCATCCAGATGTTTGTCGGTGTCGGGGCCAGCCGCGTCCGCGACATGTTCAAGACGGCCAAGGAAAACAACCCTTGCATCCTGTTCGTCGATGAGATCGACGCCGTCGGCCGGATCCGAGGCGCCGGCCTCGGCGGCGGGCACGACGAACGCGAGCAGACGCTCAACCAGATCCTGACCGAGATGGACGGCTTCTCGCCGAGCGAGAGCGTCATCGTCCTGGCCGCGACCAACCGGCCCGATGTCCTCGACCCCGCTCTCCTCCGCCCCGGCCGTTTCGACCGCCACGTCACGGTCGACCTGCCGACCAAGAAGGGCCGGCTGGAGATCCTCAAGGTCCACACCCGGAACACCCCGCTCGCGACGGATGTCGATCTCGAATCGATCGCCCGCGGCACCGTCGGGATGTCGGGCGCCGACCTGGCCAACCTCGTGAACGAGGCGGCCCTGCTCGCCACCCGGGAGAGCAAGGACAGCGTCGACATGGACGACTTCGACGCCGCCCGCGACAAGATCATCATGGGCGCCAAGCGCGAGGAGTTCATCACCGACAAGGATAAGCGGGCCACGGCCTACCACGAGATCGGCCACGTGCTGGTCTCGTGGAAGACCGCGAACAACGACCCCGTCCACAAGGTGACGATCATCCCCCGCGGACGCTCCCTGGGCGTGACCCAGTTCCTCCCCGAGGAGGACCGCCTGGGCTACTCCGAGAGCCAGCTCCTCGCCCGACTCGACAGCCTGCTCGGCGGCCGAGCGGCCGAACGCCTGGTCTACCAGGATCTGACTTCGGGCGCCTCGATGGACCTGGAGCAGGCCACCCGGATCGCCCGGCGGATGGTCACCCAGTGGGGCATGAGCGGCCGAGTCGGGCCGGTCTCCTTCCGCACGAGCGACGAGCACCCGTTCCTCGGTCGCGAGATGAGCGAGCCACGCGATCACTCCGAGCACACGGCGCAGGTGATCGATGAGGAAGTCTCGCGGATCCTCCGCGAGGCCGACGAGCGGGCCTTCCGGCTCCTGGAAGAGAACCGCAATGCGCTCGAGAAGCTCACCGATGCCCTGATCGAGCGCGAGGTCCTCTCGGCCGCCGAGATCGAAGAACTCATCGGCAAGCGGGCCATCGCGACCACGAAGATCATCGGCGGCGGGACCCATGATCCTGCCGGCGATCCGTCCGAAGCCTGACCTGCCCCCAAACGATCGAGGCCCACGGCCCTCCGACGAGGCGGTGCCGTGGGCCTGACCATTCATCGGCCATCGCCCTCGCCACTTCCCACCGCCCGGGACCCCCGAACTTGAACGCTCCGACCTCTCCCAACGCCGCGGCCCCGGTCGTCTGCGCCGGCGTCCTGGTCGCCGACCACCTCTGCACACCCATCGACCACGTCCCCACCGCCGGCGAACTCGTCCGGGCCGATGAGCTGATCCTCAACATCGGCGGCTGCGCCTCGAACGCCGCCATGGACCTCGCCCGGCTCGGCGTCCGATCGGCGATCTGCGGGAAGGTCGGTGCCGACGTCTTCGGCCGGTTCGTCTCCGACACCCTCGCCGAGCAAGGCGTCGACGTGTCCCTGCTGCGCGTCGACCCCGTCCGTGCCACGAGCCAGACGCTGATCGTGAACGTGAAGGGCGAGGACCGCCGCTTCATCCACTCCTTCGGCGCCAACTCGGGGCTGACCATCGACGACCTCGACCCGGCCTTCGCCTCGGCCCCGAAGGTCTTCTACGTCGGCGGCTATCTCATCCTGCAGGGGCTCGATTCCTCGGCCCTCGCCGAGCGTTTCAAAAGTGCCCGGGCCAACGGCACGATGACCTTGCTCGACGTCGCGACACCCGGGCCCGCCGACTACCTCCAGCACCTGATCGAAGTCCTGCCCCACACCGACGTCTTCCTGCCGAACACCGACGAGGCGAAGCTCATCCTCGGCGAGTCCGACCCGGTCAAGCAGGCCCTCAAGTTCCACGACATGGGCGCCAGGCGGGTCGTCATCACCCGGGGCGAACACGGCTCCGTCGTCGTCTCCGACACGATGCGGGCGAAAGTCGGCGCGTATCCGATCGACTTCCTCGACGGAACCGGCGGCGGCGATGCCTTCGACGCAGGCTACATGGCCGCCTTGATCGACGGGCTCGACGAGATCGGGTGCCTCAAACTCGCCAGCGCGGTCGGGGGCAGCTGCGTCCGGGCCGTCGGGACCACCGCCGGGGTCTTCAACCGCCCCGAGGCCGACGCGTTCATCCTCGCGAATGAGCTGCGTATCGAGTCATTCTGAACCGATCAGATATCCAAAATAAATTCGGCCCGCCAGCCCCCGGGCTCATGCACCAGCAGGAGCCCATGGCGGGTCACCGCCTTGACCTCGTGGTCGAGCTCGTGACGCTCGCGGTCGATTGCCTCGCCTTTGATCGTGGCGGTCAGGCAGAGGGCCGCCTCATCTACCGTCACCTCGAAGCTGCGGTAGAGCCGGTGCCGCGTCTCGGCCCGGAAGATCAGCTCGTTGAGCCACTCCGCGAGCAGTTCATCGAGGCTCTGCGCCGAGACCTCGACGGTCTCCAGTTCGGCCTCGCGCACGTCCTCGCGGTTCACGACCACATAGTCGAACATCCCACAGGCCGCCGTCGCGAAGAGATCGTCGAGATCGGACGCGCGGGCGATCAGGCCGACGTCCGCCGTGTGGTCAAACAGTTCGATCGTCCCCACGTCAGATCCCTCCCGCTGGCCGTGCATCGCTCTCGAACGGACACCCTCGCCGTCGCGACGGTTCGCTCACTTGCGGGTCTCGAGCACCGACTGCCAGTCCTTGGCGTCGCCGCCGAGGACCCTGTCGCACCATTCGAGGTAGATCCGGCTAGGCCGGTCGACGCCCTCGCGAAGTTCCTCCGCCTTTTGGAAATGCTCCTTGGCGCGGAAGATGTCGCCGTGCTGGAAGGCGTCGAGCCCGACGTGATACTCGTCGAGGAACGACCAGTCGTCGCGGTCGGTCCGCTCGAAGCACTCGAAAACCGTCTGGGGCTCCCCCTTGCCGCTGACCTTGATCTGCCCCCAGCGCCGCCAGACGAGATCGTCCCGCCCCTCGCACAGGGCGTGCGTCTGGGCACAGAAGAGGTTGTTGGTGCCGCACTGCGCGCTGGCGGGCTCCAGCCTCGCCGCGAGGTTCACCCCGTCGCCGAGGATCGTGTAGGAGAGCCTGGCCGATGTGCCGAACGCCCCGATCAGGCAGTCGGCGGCCGAGGCCCCACCGATCTTGATCTTGTGGAAATACGGGTCGTTCAGCTCCGCCAGGGCCTTGGAACTCTCGAGCGCCGACTTGACCGAACGGTAGGCGTGATCCTCCGGAGTGCCCGAGACCAGCGGCCCGCCCCGGAAGCTCATGATCGCGTCGCCGATGAATTTGTCGATGATCAGGTCGTATTTGGACAGGACCCCGATGACGCTGTCCATCGCCTGTTCGAGGTGATTCGAAAGCACGTCCGGCGACGACGACAGCGACTCGCACGTCGAGGTGAAGCCGACGAAATCCATGAACATGATCGTGGCCGGCATCCGCGACTTGGCGTTGTACGTCCCCGGGTCGCGAAGGAACTGCTCCGCCACCTGGCGCGGCAGGGCGACGTTCAGGAGCGTGCGGATCTGGGAATGCGTCACATCCTGATGGTGCCGTGTGATGATGTAGACCACCAGCCCCATCGTCAGCAGCATGCCGATGATGACGAAGAACTCGACCTGATCCGCCCGGACGTCGATCTGGTCGCGGTCGAAGTAGACGGTGATGGCCTGGCCATTGGAGAGCTTCCCGGTGAGTTCGATCGAGCCGTCGGCGGAGCGGGTCCGGCGTCCGCCCATGTGCTCGACCTCCTCCCAGCTCACCCCCTGATTGAGCTGGTGCTGGAGTTCGTCGACAAACGAGTGCTCGACCGTCCGGCGGATCTCCAGGTTCACCAGGAGGATGAGAAGTGTCAACCCGAGGATGCCGCCGATCATCCCGGCGGGCGAATTGCCGTCGGCATGGGGGAGGCTCGACGTCTGGAACAGACCCTGGAAGGACGGGACCAGTTTGAGCGCCTTGAGGGCCCGGGCGACCCGGAGGATCCGCAGGGCGCGGAGGGTCCGCACGAACCGGACGACGCGGAGCATCCGCAGGCCGTTGCCGAGGAGGCCGAGGATCGGCAGGCAGCTCAGGAGGTCGATGACGAACCAGGGCGAACGGAGGTAATGGACGCCCATGACCCGCAGCTTGTACAGCAAATCGGCGAGCATCGCCGCGTCGATGGCCGCGCTCAGGCCCGCGATCGCCGCGTTCTTCGGCGAAACGAACCCATCGAGGGTGAGCAGGTATAGCAGCACGCTCAGGAGAGCCAGTCCGAGGAGCGGCCTCTCCAGCCACTCGATCAGCCGCATCTGCTCGCGGTGTTTGTGGTGATCCTGCATGCTCGGCTTTCTGATCGGACGGGAACGACGACGCTGCGACATCGAAAAAACCAGTTTAGTCCACTCCGGTTACGGTGCCAACTTCGCGAACCGGTTTGGATGCAGCGACTCCGAGGTTTTTTCCGGAGATTCCGGACGTCCCCGCGATCTTGACCTAGACTCTCCTAGAGGGGACCGCCCGACTCGCCGGGCTCATACCGAGATCCTCGGCCCGTGCAGGTGCGCCAATGCTGGCCAAACTATCGGCATACACATTGATCGGCATCGATGCGGCCCCCGTCGAGGTCGAGGTCGACGTCTCGGCGTGCACGTCGCCCAAGACCTTCCTCGTCGGCCTGGCGGAGACCGCCGTCCGCGAGAGCACGCACCGGGTCGAGCGGGCGCTCGTCAACTCGGGCTATCGCCGTCCACTAGATCGAGTTGTGATCAATTTAGCACCTGCCGATCTCAAGAAGGACGCCGGGGGCTTCGACCTGCCGATCGCCCTGGGGATGCTCATGGGGAGCGGCCAGGTGGATCCGGAGCGGCGGGGGAACTATGCCGTGGTCGGCGAACTGGCCCTCGACGGCGAGGCCCGGCCGATCAAGGGAGTCCTGGCCATGGCGCTGGCCGCCGCGGCCGAGGGGCGGAAGGGGTTGCTCGTGCCCGCGCCCAACGCCTCCGAGGCGGCCGTGGTGGACGGGATCGAGGTCTATCCGATCGGGAGCCTGTCCGAGGCGGTCGGGTTCCTCACGGGGCAGGTCGACATCGAGCCGCAGACGATCGACCTGGCCAACCTCTTCGAACGTCACTCCCACTACGAGGAAGATTTCTCGGATGTGAAGGGGCAGGACTACGCCAAGCGCGCCATGCTGATCGCCGCCGCAGGGGCCCACAACGTCCTGCTCGTCGGGCCGCCGGGGACGGGCAAGACCCTCCTGGCGAAGCGACTGCCGACCATCATGCCGCCGCTGTCTCCGGCCGAAAGCCTGGAGACCACGCGAATCTACAGCGCGATGGGGCTGCTGCGCCCGGGCCAGGCCCTCATGGCCATCCGGCCCTTCCGTTCGCCGCACCACTCGGTCTCCGACGCCGGTTTGGTGGGCGGCGGCAGCACGCCGCAGCCGGGGGAGATCTCGCTCGCACACAAAGGTGTTTTATTTCTGGATGAGTTGCCGGAATTCAACCGGAAGACCCTCGAAGTCCTGCGGCAGCCGCTGGAAGAGGGCAAGGTCACGATCAGCCGGGCCCTGCGCTCGACGACATTCCCGGCCGAGTTCATCCTCGTGGCGGCGATGAACCCGTGCCCCTGCGGTTATCGCAGCGACCCGAGGCGGGCCTGCACCTGCACTCCGCCCCAGGTGGAACGCTACCTCAGCAAGATCTCCGGGCCCCTGCTGGACCGGATCGACCTCCACGTCGAGGTCCCCGCCGTCCCGTTCACGCAACTCGCCGAGGCCCCGCCGGGCCCGAATTCGCTGACGATCCTCCAGCAAGTGATGAAGGCCCGGCAGCGGCAGGCCGAACGATTCGGGCCGAGGGGGCCGGGCGTGAACGGCCGCATGACGCCCCGGCAGGTCCGCAAGCACTGCACCCTCAAGCCCGAGGCGTCGTCGATGCTCAAGGCCGCCATGGACGAACTCGGGCTATCGGCGCGGGCCCACGACAAGGTCCTGCGGGTCGCCCGGACCCTCGCCGACCTCGAAGACTCCGACCAGATCCAGCCCCAGCACCTCGCCGAGGCCGTCGGCTACCGGACGCTCGACAGGGGAGGGATGTTCTAGAAATGAGTAATATTTGACGGGTTGATGGGCCAGGAAAGTGGTCGGATTCCCTTCACACGATCACGCATCGCCCATCACCCAATCATCATTCTCTTCAGGTAATCCACGATCTCGGCCGGGCTCAGGACGTACTGGGCCGCGTGGCGTTCGATCGCGGCGCGGGGCATGCCGAAAACGACGCAGCTCGCCTCATCCTGCGCGATCGTGGTGCCGCCGGCGTCCCGGATGGCAGAGAGCCCCCTTGCCCCGTCGTCCCCCATCCCGGTGAGCAGGATTCCGAGCGAATCGGCCCCGAACGTGTGGGCGACCGACTCGAAGAGGAGCGTCGCGGACGGGCGCACGAACGAGACCTTCTCCCCCGGCAACAGGCCGATCCTCGATCGATCCCGCAGGATCATATGAACGTCATCCGGGGCAACCGTGATCCGGCCCGGCTTGAACGCATGCCCATCGGTGGCGATGTCGATCGGCAGGCCGCTCTCGTGACGGAGCCAGTCGACCAGCCCCGAGGTGAACCCGATCGTCATGTGCTGGACGACGAGGATCGGGATCGAGAACGTAGGGGGCAAGGCCTTGAAGATCGCGTTCAACACCGCCGGTCCCCCGGTCGACGAGCCGATCGCGAGGACCCCCGGTGCTTTCCTGCGCGAGGCGATCAAGACCTCGCCGGAACCCTCGAGGGAGTTGACGCCGGTCCGGCCCAGCCCGATCGGCCTGCGCCGGACGACCCGGACCTCCGCCATGTTCCTGACGACCGAGACGAGCTGCTCGCGGATGATCTCGTAGTCCTGGTGCGACGACCCCACGGGCTTGCGGATGACGTCGAGGGCCCCGACCTTGAGCGCCCGGAACGAGAATTCGAGTTCGGGGGAGCCGAGGCCGGCGCTCACGACCACGATGGGGGTCGGGCGCAGCTCCATGATCCGCTCGGTGGCCTCGAACCCGTCCATGACGGGCATCTGGAGGTCCATCGTGATCAGGTCGGGCTTGAGCAGCAGGGTCTTCTCGACGGCCTGCCTGCCGTCCGACGCGGTGCCGATCACGCAGATGGAATGGTCGGTCTCCAGCAGGGCACGGAGCAGGGCCTGCGTGGTGGGCGAGTCGTCGACGATCAGGACGCGGACCATCCGGCTCATCGTTTCATCCGCTTCCGTGTCGGGTGAGGTCACCGGCTCAGACGATCAGCCGGCGGATCGCGTCCAGGAGGTTGTCCTGATCGAATGAACCTTTGACGATGTGGGCATCGGCACCGGCCCGGACGCCCATCTCGCGGTCCTCCTGCGAGTCGAGCGACGTGACCAGGACGACGGGCAGCATCTTCAGGGTCGCGTCCGAACGGACCTTGGCCGTGAGTTCGAACCCGTCCATGTTCGGCATGTTGACGTCCGACACCAGAAGGTCAATACCTCCTTCCTGGAGCCGCCTCCACGCTTCGAGCCCGTCGGCCGCGACGCGGACGTCGTAACCGGCCGATTCGAGGATGTTCTTCTCCAGGGTCCGTGTCGTGAACGAGTCGTCGGCGACGAGGATCACCGTCTTCTCGGGGGCCTTCTCCTTGGGCGCATGCGCGGGCGAGGCGATCACGCTCCTCATCCCCGCACCCGAGCGGAGCGAGCGGAGCAGTTCGGGCACGCTGAGGACGACGACGACCTCGCCGTTGCCCAGGATGGCCGCGCCGGCGATCCGGGGCACGCGGCTCAACGGCGCGGGCAATGCTTTGATGACCACATCCTGGATCCCGAGGACCGAGTCGACCATGAAGGCGACCCGGGAATCCGCCGAGCCGAGCACCAGGAACGTCCGCCCCTGATCGGCAGGGCCGGGGAGATCCAGCGACTCGTCGAGGCGTGCCAGCGGGATCGGCCGGCCGGCGTCCACGATCACCGGTCGCCCCCCAGCTCGTCCGATATCCTCGGCCTTGATCTGCCCGATCCGGACGACGTTGTGGACCGGCAGCCCGAACGTCCGCCCCACCGATCGGACGAGCATGCAGAGCGTCGTCGCGACGGCCATAGGCAGGCTGAGGGTGAACCGGGTGCCCTTGCCGGGGGTCGATTCCAGGTCGATCAGGCCGCCGAGTTGCTCGACGACCTCGTGGACGGCGTCGAGCCCCACTCCGCGTCCGGAAAGGTCGGTGACCTCGTTCCGGGTCGAGAAGCCCGGGCGGAAGATCAGCCAAAGGGCCTCGTGCTCCGACAGGGCCGCCGCGGAGTCGGCCGTGAGCACGCCCTTCTTGACCGCGCTCGCCTTCACCTTGGCCGGATTGATGCCGGCGCCGTCGTCCACGACCTCGATCTGGAGGCTCGCCCCGCGCGGGCTGGCGGTGATCCGAAGTGTCCCCTGCCTCGGCTTGCCGGACGCCACGCGATCCTCGGGCGATTCAAGCCCGTGGTCGATCGAGTTGCGGATCAGGTGGACGAGCGGCCCCTGGATCTGCTCCAGGACCGACCGATCCATCTCGTGCTCGCCCCCCTCGATGACGAGGGCGACCTCCTTCTGGACGCTGCGCGCGATGTCGCGGACCATCCGTGGGAAGCTGTCGAACACGGTGCCGATCGGCCGCATCCGGATCCGACGCACGTCCTCCTGGAGGTCGAGCGCGACCTGCGACATCCGGCGATGGTCGGCCTGAACGAACCTCCGGAGCGTGTTCAAACGCGCCAGCACGGCCTTGAGCGACGATTCGTTGGATTCGAGGAACTCGGCGATCGTGCGAAGGGTCCGCGACGGCGGCGAGGCGACGGCGGTCCCGTTCTTCTCTCCGGACGCGGGCTCGACCGGTCGCACGGAACCCCTGGGGATGCTCGACAGGAATTTCCGAGACTCGGGCCGGACCTTGCGCCAGCGTTCCTCCCAGGCCTCGACGATCTCCAGCAGTTCGGCGATCTCGGTCAGCCGCTGCTCGCTGCCGGTGTGGGTGACCTGCAACTCGCCGACCTGCGCCATCATTACATCGAGCTTCGCCACCGAGACGCGGATGGTCTCGTCCGGAGGCTTGGGCGTCGTGGAAGGGGCCGTCGGCTTCGGTGCAGGCTTCGGAGGAGGGGGCTCCGGCGTGCTCTCGCTCGCCGCGACCGGGGCGGGCTCGGGCCTGGATGCGGGCTTCGGGGTGGGGGAAGGGGGCGGTGGATCGGCCGGCACCGGCTTCGGCGGCGGCTCGACGGCCACAGGAGCCGTTGTCGTCCGCTGGGTGGCGACTCGCTGGAGCGTTTTGAGGACCCCCGCCAGCGTCTCAGGGGCGGGGACGGGATCGATGCTGTCGGTCTCCTCGGCGAGGAGGTCGAGGAGCAGCGACGCGGCGGCCTCCAGCGAGGCGACATCCTCGGCGACCAGGTTGCCCGGCGACGACTGGGCGCGGCTGAGGGCCCCGACGACGGATCCCGAGAGCTTGAACGAGTGCTTGAGTTCCAATCCTTCGGCCTCATCGCGCAGGGAGATGAACTCATTGCGCAATGTCCCGAAGTCCGCCCCCTTGCTCGCCAGGTTCGCCTCGCCCCGCAGCGACTTGAGCGTCTTCTCGACGCCCGCGAGCCGTTCGGCGGCCTCCTGCGCGAAGCCCTGGAGCAGGCGACGGAACCGCTCGACCTCGGGATCGGCCCCGATCGGCCCGGCGGCCGGGGGCGGTGCGGGTTCGGGTTGGGGATCGGGGGTCGGAGGCGGCGAAATCTCAACGGTGGTCGGGGATGGCGTCAAACTTCCGGTCGCCGAGATGGCGGCGTCCAGACGCGCGACGAGGTCGTTGACGTCGACTCCCGCTTCAGCGGAGGGCTCGGCGGCGGCCCTGACGAGCTGGCCGATGGCGTCGAGCGACTGATAGATGAGGTCGAAGGTGTCCGGCGGCAGGGTCAGGCCGCCGGACTGGACCTGGCCGAAGAGCGATTCGAGCCGGTGCGAGATCGCCTCCGCGTCCTTCAGGCCCAGGCCGCCGGCGGTCCCCTTGAGGGTGTGGGCCTCGCGGAAGATCGCCTTGAGCCGCCGGGCCGACTCGTCGGGATCGGGGTTGCCTTCGAGCGCCAGCAAGTGCTCGTTCAAGAGTTGCAGGCGCTCGTCGGCTTCGATCGCGAAGCCGGCGATCAGTTGCCGCATCAGGTCGTCGAAATTTCCCGGTGGCATGGATCGGCTCGTTTCGGGGCGTCGGGCGCGAAGGATCCACGATCAACGACGTGAACGGTCACGCGGTCTCCGGCCCCTGCTTCGATAGATTCTGGAGTCGCGCGGCCAGCTCGTTGAGGCCCTCGACGGCCTCCTTCGACTGCCTGGCCCCGAGCACGAACTGCTGGGTGGACTGGTTGATCTCGCGCATTGCCGAGGCGATCTGATCGACGCCCGCACTCTGCTGCGAGGCCGAGGCGACGATCTGCTGCACCGCCTGCGACGCCTGCTTGAGCGAATCGCCGAGCCTTCGGATCACGTCGCCCGCCCGTTCGGCCAGGGCCATGCCGGCCTCGACCCCCTTGCTCCCCTGCTCCGTTGCGAGGACGGCCGTCTGGGTCGCCTTCTGGATGTCGCCGAGGATGGTGCGGACCTTTGCGGTGGACTGCTTCGACTGCTCCGCCAGGTTGCGGACCTCGGCGGCGACGACGGCGAACCCCTTGCCCTGGTCGCCCGCCTTGGCGGCCTCGATGGTTGCGTTCAGGGCGAGGAGCTTTGACTGGTCGGCGATGTCGTTCACCGCCGCGGTGATCTCGCCGATCTGCTGGGTCTGCTCGGAGAGGGCCAGGATGTCCTGCGCGATGGCTTCGACCTTCTCGCGGATCGACTGCATCCCCTTGAGGATCGCCTCGACCGACTGGGTCCCGTCGATGCCCACCTGGACCGACGACTGCGCGAGCTGGGCGACGTCGCCGGCCTTGCGGGTGGTCTGCTCGGCGATGGCGCGGAGTTCGTCGACGGTCGCGGTGGTCTCGCTCACGGCCGCCGCCTGCTGGCTGGCCGCGCCGTTGAAGTGGGTGAGCGTGGCGAGGATCTCGCTGCTGGACGACGACAGGCTGAGCACCCCGTCGTTCAGCGTCCTCTGGACATTTCTGCGGGTCTTGTCCGCCTGGTCGAGCTTGCCGGCCATCGCATTGAACGCATTGGCCAGGTGCCCGAGCTGATCCTTCGTCTTCACGACCGCCCGGCTCTGCAGGTCGCCGCCCGCGAGCCGATCGGCCGCCGAGGACAGAGCCTCGACATTCTTGACGATCCCCCGAGACAGGACGGAGGAGACCAGGATGCCCGAGACGAGGGCCAGGCCGAGCACGCCCAGCATCCCGTAGAAACTCTTGTCGTAACCGTCTCGTGATTCGGCGAGCATCGCGTTCGATCGCTTGTCGCAGTTGTCGTTCAATTTAATGAACAAATCATTGATAGTCTTGAAGTAATCGGATGCCTGCTCCTGAATCATCTTGATCGCTTGCTCGTTCTTCTTCTGACGGGAGACCGGGAGGAGTTCATCGTCGCGGAATTTCGCGTAGTTCCCCCAGACCTTGACCAATTCCCGACCCAGTTCGCGGTCTTGCAGGTCGATGTTGGAGTCGGTGGCGATCGTCTGGAACCCCTTGCGTAGCTCGGCGTCGTATTCCTGGATCTTCGTGTCGAACGACTTCATCTCCGTGTCGTTCAGCGAGAGGACATGCAGGAAGATGGCCGTCCGGTGCTGCATCAGCGTGTTGATGATCGAGGTGAGCGTCCCGAGCGTCTTGACGTTCGAGCCGTAGATCCGCTCCAGCGCGGAGTTGGAATTCTTGAGCGCGTTGATCCCCACCGCCGTGGTGACAACCAGCAGGGTGAGGACCAGGCCGAAGCCGAGGCCGAGTTTGACCGAGATCGAGGACCGCATTGTTCAGAACCCCTGTCAAAAGCTGGTCGAATCTTGGTGGGACAGGCGGGGGTCGGCCAGGACGGCGTCCAGGTCGAGCACGGTGATCAGGTCGGAGGTCACGCCCTTCACCAGGTCGCGGACGGCGCTCGACGTCCCCGCACTCCCGGACAGGATCGACGTGAGCGGCACGCGGCGCACCTCGGCGACCTCGTCCACGCGAAGGGCCGCCGTGAAGCTTGGCGAGGAGACCACGACGACGAGTCGTCCGATCGTCGAATCCTCGCCCCGCGATGTGCTGGGCAATCCGAGCAGGACCGCCAGGTCGAGGACCGGGATGAGCCGCCCGCGGAGGTTGATGATCCCCGACCAGAACGCCGGCGTGCCGGGGATCGGGGCGAGGCCCCGGAGCGGCTGAATCTCATCGACGCGCGCGATTTCGAGCCCGTAACGCTCCTCGCCGATGACGACGAGGATCAGGTCGAGCGACGGCCCGAGGTCGTCCTCGCGGCTGTTCCGGGCCAGGGCCCGGGCGCGGGCTTCCAGGATGGCTTCGGTCTGGGAGATCATGCTCGCCTCCGGGTCGCCAGGCGCTGAAGGATCTTGCCCACGGTCAGGCCGTCGGTGTCGGGCAGCACCTCGGACGGATCACGCCCGGACGCCCAGCGCTCGACGCAATCGAGCGACGCCCGTTCCCGTCTCGGCTGGCCCATGTCGCGAAGCAAGTCCGCCATCGCGAGATGCCCCAGGACGTGGCTCGGATCCGCGAACACGCAGCGCCGGAAGGAATCGAGGGCGTCATCCAGCTGCCCGAGTTCCTGCCGGACGATCCCGAGCAGGTAGGACGCATCACCCGCCAGCGGCTCGCGGGCGGCGGCCCTCGCCGCCCAGTCGAGGGCCTCGGGCCAGAGGCCTCGATCGGCCAGTCCCCGTGCGACCCAGTACGCCATTCGCGTTGGCGAGCCAGGCGCTTGCATCCGTCGCAGGATCTCATCCAGGGCGGCCGCGCGATCTGGCCTGGCGAGTTGAGCGACGACCCATTCCCGGGTCGGTGCTTGTGCCGGTCTGGACTGGGCGACGGAGACAGGCTGGGCTGGCGGTGCGGCCACTGGCACACGGATCAGCGTCGGGAACTTCGGCACCTGAGGCTCGGGGATCGGCCTGCGATAGACGACCGAGCCGGGGAGTTCGACGACATCCAGGGGCACGCGATCGAGGACGGTCAGCTCGGCCGGGGCGACCACGAGCCAGCCGCCGTCGGCGAGGCTATCGCGAAACCGGCGGCATAGCTGTCGGACGGTCTCGGTGTCGAAGTAGATGAGGACGTTCCGGCAGAGGATCAAGTCGAACTCCTGGAGCGAGTGCGGCCAGGGCCGGGTCTCGTTCAGGTTCCATTCGTGAAACGTGATGCGATCCTTGACCCTCGGCTGGATCGCGAAGCGATCGCCGACCTTGTCGAAATACCCCGGCTTGAGCCACGGCGGCGTCTGGCGGAATGACCAGGCGCCGTAGTGCCCCTCGCGGGCGAGGGCGAGCGACTTCGGGTTGATGTCGGTCGCCACGATCCGCACCGACCAACCGCCGTCCTTGGGCAGCACCCGGTCGACGGCGATCGCGAGCGAGTACGCCTCCTCGCCCGTCGAGCAGCCCGCGCTCCAGATCCGGACGGTCCGAGTGGTCGCCTTCCTCCGGAAAATCTCGGGGAGGATCGACGTCTCGATCGCTTCGAACTGGCCGGCGTCGCGGTAGAAATAGGTCTCGGGGATGGTCAGCGAATTGACCAGGTCGGCCCGGAGCCGCGTCCCGTTGGGTAAACCTTCGAGGGCGTCGAGCAAGCGGACCGGATCCTCGACATCCTCCGCCCGCTGGAGGTGCCGGAAGGCGGATTCCAGCTCGGGGCGCCGGATCTCGGGCACGACGATGCCGCTGTGCTCGCGGACGATGCGCCGGAGCCGCTCGACGACGAGATCGCTCAGGGGAGGGACGCGAGTCATGGGGAGGGGATCTCGGACGCCGAGACGATCCGGGGCAGGTCGAGGACCAGGATCGAGCGGTCGCCCACATGGGCCAGGGCCGAGAAGATCGGGGCGACGCCGAGGACCTTGCCGCCCAGGTCGGTGTGCTCCGGATCGAGGTCCACGACGTCGAGGACCTCATCCACGATCAATCCCACCTCGTGCCGGTCGACGCGGACGACGACGATCGCCATCTCCGGGTCGATCGTGCGGAACTCCAGCCCGAATCGTCGGGACAGGTCCATGATCGGCACCCCGCGCCCCCGGAGGTTGAGCACACCCACGATCCAGGGTGGAGCCTCGGGCATGGGGCGGACGGCCGCCATGCGGAGGACCTCGACCACATCCCCGATCGCGACGGCGAAGTCGCGACCACGGAGGCGGATCAAGACGAACGGAGTCTGGCCGAGGGTCGGCGCGCCCATGAGGTCACGACCGTGGTGCGGGACGAGGTGGGAGGACGACCACCCGCACCGTCACGGGCGGCAGTCTTCCTCCAGTTTACCCAATTCCCGCCCGCTCGACGGGGGAATCTGGGAAATTCGCGTTGCCCCGTTCCGGCCGGAGCGGTCGTGCCGTCGGTTCAGGATAGGATGCCGGGGAACCTCCGGGCGGGCTTCGGCGCGGCGGTGGGGACGAGTTCGATCGTCCGGGGGAAGAACCAGGGGCGGTCGATGTCGGACGGCAGCGAGACGCGAGGGATGACCACATGCTCGCCGTCGAGTTCCTCGTCGGCCGAGCAGAAGGGGATGGGGTATTCGAGCGTCAGCGTGCCGAAGCCCGCGAACGCCAGGAACATCGGCCCGGGGAAGTCGGACGAGGTGCGATGGGCGAGGGCGAACCATGGGCCGGGGGCCTCCTGGCCGATCTCGTGCAGCAAGACCCGGATCAACGGGAGCGAGTGCCGGTCGAGGTCGTGGTCGGGGTTCGACACCCACTCGATCGCGTCGGGGAACAGGTCCAGTGAGTTCCCCGGCAGCACGCTCAGGGCGGCGCGGGTCAGTCCCTTGAGTGCGGCGATGGACAGGCTCGGAGTCTTGCGGACTTCGGGCAGGACCTGGGTCAGGAAGCCGGGGACCTCGCGGTCGACGCCGTCGACGAACTGTTCGCGGCACTCGTCGCACTGGTCGAGGGCGACGGGTCGCGGGAGTCCGGTCCAGTCGGGGAGCGCGGGGTGCTGGGCGGTGAATTTGACCCGGGGCGACGCCTGTTCGCAGAAGCGGCAGACCTGCTGCCGGGCGTGGCTCGTGACGGCGGGTGGCTCGGCGCCGGCCCCGGTCCGGAAGATCCAGGCGTAGTTGCCCGAGAACAGGAGCGACTGCTCGGCGAGGGCCCAGTCTTCCTGGTCGTGGCCGTGCCCCCCGCCCCGCGACTCGAAACGCTGGTAGGCGGCGAACTGGATCTCCTCGAAGCTCGGACGCATCGGCACTCCCCTCGCGCTCGGCAGCCCTGAAAACACCCGGGCCACACGGGATAATTCTAGCGTTTGGGGTCGGCGGGTGACAGGCCAGGCTTGCGGGAATGGGCAGGCTGGGCGGGTCTCTTCTCGAAGGTCATCAGCGTCCGCCTGGAACCTTTGGGGGCCGAAAACTCGGTCGGCCTCGGGGCGTCCGGATCGCCGTTGCAGAGCACGAAACGATCGCCGTCCCACCTGTAGATCCCCTTCACGACCTTCCCGCGGGATCGGCCGCCGTCGGGGATCAGGTCGATGGTCTTCGGATCCGCCTTCGGGTCGAGGATCATCGTGGTCCCCGCGAAATTCTTCCCCTGCCGCCGCCAGACGACGTGATCCCCTTCGACGACCCGTTCCATCTCCGTGAGCAGATCCTTGGGCGTGTCGTTCCCCTCGCGCACGAAGCCCAGAACCTTCCAGACGCCCTGGTGTTTCTCCAGCTCCGGATCGGGTTTGGTTGGTGACGTCTGGAGTGCGGCCAGAAGCGCGAGCGTGGGCAGCCAGATCGGCATGGATTCTCTCTCAGGTCAGTCCGAAGGGCAGGCCCTTGGCGGGGCGGGCCTCGCCGGTCATCATACGGGCCGGGTCGAGAGCGCTCCAGGATCGCGAGGTGGCTCCATGGTCTGCGTGGCGGTGACGTACCTGATCCGGGCCGGTGAGGAAGAGGCGGCCGCGGGGCTTTTGAAGAAAATGATCCCGCTGACCCGACAGGAGCCGGGGTGCCGGATGTACCTCGTGCACCGCTCACCGACCGACCCTCGCACATTCTTCCTCTACGAGCAGTACGACGACCAGGCCGCGCTCGACGCCCACCGGGGCACGCCTTACTTCGAGGAGTACGTCAAGGGCGGGCTCTGGCCGATCATCGAGAGCCGGACTCCGGAACTCTACGACCTCCTCGAACCCTGAGCCGCGCCGTGGCGATCCCGAAGACCAACGCCGTCCGACTGCTCGACCGACTGGGGATCTCGTACGAACTCCGCGACTACGAGGTCGATCCCGACGACCTCGCGGCGGAGTCCGTCGCGGCGAAGATCGGCCTGCCGCCCGAGCAGGTCTTCAAGACCCTCGTCGCGAAGGGCGATCGCAACGGCGTCTGCCTCGCGGTGATCCCCGGCAACACCCACCTCGACCTCAAGGCGCTCGCCCAGGCCACCGGCGACCGCAAGGTCGACACCGTCCCGCTCAAGGACGTCCAGCCGCTCACCGGCTACATCCGTGGTGGCGTCACAGCCCTGGCCTGCAAGAAAGATTACCCGGTCTATCTGGATGAGACCGTCGAACTCTTCGACGTGATCGCCCTTTCCGCCGGCGTCCGGGGCGTGCAGATCGTGCTCGCCCCCGCCGATTACGTCCGGGCGGTCGAAGCCAGGGTCGCGGCCATCGCGAAGGACAAGCCGTAAGGAAGCCTACGCATCAGGTCCAAGCCTCGCTTCGACGGATCGACTCATTTCACGACGCGCCCGATCCCGAACTGATCGCCGGCGCGGATTGGGTTTGTCCCGTCGAAATCGATCTCCAGCATCTTCTCGCTCATCACCGGCTTGCTGTTCTCGTCGGCGAGCGTGGCGATGATCTTCCGCGATTTCACGTCGAACACCTCGCCCGTCGAGGGGTAGGCGAGGGTGCCGTCGATGGTGAACGTGATCCAGCCCGGTTCGTCGCGGACCTTGAGGCTCTCGACCTGCTTCGGCGGCATCACGGTCGCGTCGAAGACGTGGACCATCTGGTTGAAGGCGTCGACCACCCAGATCTGGGTCTCGTCCGGCGTCAGGCCGATGCCGTGGCTGGGGCAGCCGTGACGCTTGACCGGGCCCTGCTTGTAGCCCTCGACCTCGACCCGGTGCAGCTTCTTGCCCGACTGGATGTCACCGATCTCGAATCCGAGCAACCCGTTCACGTTCACGAAGCAACGCGTCTGCAACCCGTTGACCGTGAACGGCCGGATCGGGGCGGCGAAGGGGCCGACCGTCTTCGCGACGGTGTGATTCGAGGTATCGGCCACGGTCAGCAAGGGCGACTTCAGGCCGGCGAGATAGCACCTGGAACCGTCGCGGCCGTAGACGGTGTTGTGGGCCCCGGACCTGGGGACGATCTTCGCCTTCACGTCACCGCTGCCGGCATCGACGATGTTCCAATGATCCTTCTCGAACGAGGGCAGGTAGATCGTCGAGCCGTCGGGCGACATCGACATGCGGTCGCAGCCCCCTTCGTAGGACTTCTCCCAGAGGATTTTCTCGGTCACCAGGTCAAGGCACGAGAGGGTGCGCGTCGTCGAGATGTAGAGCCGGCGTGTCTGGGCGTTGGCGGAGATGCCCTTGACGTTGTCGGGCTTCCCCTCGGCGTTGAGGCCGTCGAAGGGGATCCGCTTCACGAACTTGTGGCCGTGGTCGATGTCGAAGACGAGGACGCCATGGCCGCCGTATTCGAGGTAGTTGCGGATTCCGGGCGTCGCCACGTACAGGTAGCGATGCTCATCGGCCATCGTTGCCGAAGTCATCAGGGCGAACAGACAGGAACACATCCAGGCACGCTGAATTCGCTTCGACATCATCGCGGGCCTCGCGAGAGAGTTGGCGGGACTGGCGACGAATCTACTCCCCACGGGGGTCGAACTCAACCGCCGACGACGGATGGCCCGCGATCTCGCGGCTTGCTATGCTCGGGCGAACTCCCGAACCCCGTCGACGGAACCCACGCATGCGACGCCGCGCGAGCTTCACCGCCCTGCTCTTCGCCCTCCTGTTCTCCCCGAGCGCCCTCCTCGGCGCGGAGCCGCCGAAGTTCACGAGGATCTTCGGCAAGGAGGTCCCCACCGGCCCCTACAAGCATCCTGCCTGCCTCACGGAACTCGACAATGGCGACCTCTACCTCGTTTACTACGGCGGCCAGGGCGAGTACGCCAACGACACCGCCGTCTTCGGCTCGCGCCTCAAGAAGGGCGAGACGAAGTGGTCGGCCCCGATCGAGGTCGCCCGCGACCCCTTCCGGTCGCTGGGCAATGGAGTCATCTGGCAGAGCCCCGACGGGCTGGTCTGGCTATTCTACGTCGTGCGGTTCGGGCCGACCTGGTCGAACTCCCGGATCCAGGTGAAGGTCTCGAAGGACCGCGCGGAGACCTGGTCGGATGCCTCGCTCCTCGCCCCCGAGGAAGGGATGATGGTCCGCAACCGGCCGATCGTCCTCGCCAACGGCGACTATCTCCTGCCCGTCTACAAGGAAGTCGGCGACGACCCCGAGTCGGTCGGGGCGGGTAGCACTTCGGCCTTCCTTCTTTATAGCCCCAAGACCCGCACCTGGCGCGAGGGGGGCCGGATCAAGTCCGCTAAGGGGAACATCCAGCCGGCGGTCGTGCAGCTCCCCGACGGCAAGCTCGTCGCCTACTGCCGTCGCGGCGGCGACTACAGCCCGGACACCAAGGGATACATCGTCCGCGCCGAGTCCACCGACAACGGCATGACCTGGACCGAGGGCGTCGACTCGCCGTTCCCCAACCCCAACGCCGCTGTCGACTTCCAGACGCTCGCCAACGGCCATCTGCTGCTGGTCTACAACAAGAGCTTCCGGGGCCGCTCGCCGCTGACCCTGGCCATCTCGACCGACAACGACAAGACCTATGCCTTCGAACGCAACTTGCTCGACGGCCCCGGCGACTTCGGCTACCCAATCGCCTTCCAGGCCCGGAATGGCAAAATCCACGTCGTCTACACGTCCGACAAGCGATCGGTCGTCAATCACGCGGTCGTCGACGAGGCCTGGATCACCGAATCGCCCCGCCCTTGACCGAGTCGGGTGTGGTGGCCGCGTCCTCGCGGCCTCCGCACCGATCGCCTGCGTGAGTCCATGTCGGCGCGGAGGCCGCGAGGACGCGGCCACCACACCCTACTTATTCGGACAACGGCAGCGGGACCGCCCGGCCGGTCTTGGCCGACTGGTAGATGGCGCGGATGATCTCGACGGACTTGCGGCCTTCGCGGCCGTCGACTAGCGGCGTGCCGCCGATATCGATGGCGTGGAGGAAGTCGGCGAGCTGGTCCCGATGTCCGACGTGGGTGATGCCACGGGGGTCGCTGGCCCCGGCTGAGAACTGCGAGGCCGAGGCGATGGCGGCCTCAATGGCGATGTCCTCGGCCGACTTGTCGGCGAACGACCACATCGTGATGTCGTCCTGCTCCACCCGCGCGGAGCCGGCGTTGCCGTGGATCTCGGTACGCTTGAGCAACCCCGGGTAGGCGCTCGTGGCCGCCTCGATCACGCCGAGCGCCCCGTTCTTGAACCGGAGGGCGGCGACGGCCGTGTCCTCGACCTCGATCCGCTCGTGCGCGAGCGTCGCGGTGAACGCCATCACCGACTCGACCTCGCCCATGAGCCATGACAACAGGTCGACGTTGTGGATGGCCTGGTTCATCAGGGCCCCTCCGCCGTCGAGGTCCCACGTCCCACGCCAGCCGCCGGAGTCGTAATACTCCTGGGTCCGCCACCACTTCACGTAGGTGTCGCCGATGGTGATCTTGCCGAACCGGCCATTCTCGATGGCCTTCTTCAGGGTCACGTTCGCGGGCGAGAACCGCGAGGGGAAGATCGTGCAGAGCCGGACGCCCGCCGCGTCGCAGGCGTCGATGATGGCGTCGCAGCGCTCCAGGGTGATCTCCAGGGGCTTCTCGACCACGACATGCTTGCCCGCCCTCGCCGCCGCGACGGCCGGATCGAGGTGCGCCCCGCTCGGGGTGCAGATGCAGACCACGTCCAGGTCGGGCCGGGCGAGCATGGCATCGAGGTCGTCGTACAGGACGCATTCGCCCTTGGGCGAGGCCATCTCGGCGATCTTCTTGCCGTTCTTCTCGGAACGGCTGAACGCCGCGACCACCCGCGACCCCTCGATGTCGTTGATCGCTTTGGTGTGGAACTCGGCGATCATCCCGCAGCCGACGATCCCAATCCCGTGCGTGGACATGTTCACCCCGTAGAGTCCGCCCTCGCGGACCAATCGATTTGGCACCTGATCATATCAACGAATTGGCCCGCAATCGCGGACCCTACAGGCGCAACCTGGCGATCTTTCGCTTGCCGCCGCGAACGACCGTGCCGTCGACGACGGGGAACGTGGCCCTCGGGTCCTTCACGACCGTCCGCTCGGGCCCGTGGTTGAAGCCGCCGCCCTCGATGGTGCGGCGAGCGTTCGACGTGGACGACTCGAACCCGCAGAGGACGAGCAGCCTCGGGAGAGGGATGGCCCCGCTGGCGTCGAGTTGGTCGGCGGGGACCTGGACCTCGGTGATCTCCTCAGGGTCGAGCCCGGCGGCGCGGTCGCGGAAGGCTTTGGCGGCAGCATCAGCCGCCTCCGGTCCCGCGTACTGGGTGACGATCAGCTTGCCGAGGGCCTCCTTGGTATCGCGGGGGTTGTTCCCGGCCGCGAGGAGGGCGTCGACCTGGCCGAGTTCGAGGTCGGTCAGGAGCGTGAAGTACTGCCGCATCGGCTCGTCGGGGATGCTCATGACCTTGCCGAACTGCGTGGTCGGGTCCTCCGCGACCCCGATGTAGTTGCCCAGGCTCTTGCCCATCCGCTTCTTGCCGTCCGTGCCGACCAGGATCGGCATCGTCAGGGCGACCTGCGGCTCCTGGCCCTCGGAGACCTGGAGGTCACGCGCCACGAGAAGGCTGAAGAGCTGCTCGGTCCCGCCGAGTTCGACGTCGGCCTTGATCTCCACCGAGTCCCAACCCTGCATCAGGGGATAGAGGCACTCGTGGAGGTACACCGGCTTCTCGGCCGCGAGCCGCTTGGCGAAGTCCTCGCGCTGGGACATCTGCGACAGGGTCATGTGCCGGGTCAGGTCGAGCACGTCGAGGAATGACCAGGTGGAGAACCAGTCGCCGTTGCGGAAGACCTCCGCGCGGTCGAGGTCGATGATCCGGCCGACCTGCTTGAGATAGTCCTTGGCGTTCGTCTCGACCTGTTCCACAGTGAGCTTGGAGCGGGTCTCGTCGCGGCCCGAGGGGTCGCCGACGAGAGCGGTGTAGTTGCCGATGATGATGATGGCGGTGTGCCCGAGATCCTGGAACTGCCGCAGCTTGCGCAGGGGGACCGTGTGCCCGAGGTGGACGTCGATCCCGGTGGGGTCGATGCCATACTTGACCCGGAGCGGCTTGCCGGTCTGGACCGAGCGTTCCAGCTTCTTGACGAACTCCGGCTCGGGGACGATGGCCTCGACCCCTCGCTTGAGGATCTGCAACTGCTCGGCGACGCTGACGCTCACCTCGGCCTCCGCGAAAACGAGATCCCTGACCTGTTCCGGGCGAAGGGGCGATTCTAGGGGAAAGCCCCGCGACGGGGCAAGATGACCGGCCCGTCTGGTCGGGTCTTCCCGGCGCGGGCTACAATAGGATGGCTTCCCCGCCCCTCGAACCCGGCGGGCCCCTTCCCCGCGACTCAAGCCGAGCCCGAGGCGACCTTCGATGCAGCAAATCGACCCGAATATGAAGGTCCCGATCCTCGCCGGCCTGGTGATGCTGGGGCTCCTCGCCGCGATCGTTGCCTCCTGGCTCTGGGCCCTCATCTGGCTCGCCGTTGGCGGCAAATTCCTGCCGAGGACCGAGCGGAAGCTCGTCCCCTGGGGCGCCCGCAGCGTCTTCGTCTGTATCGTGACCTACGTGATCCTCCAGGTCGTGGCGGCCACCTTCTACACACGCGCCGTCTATCAGGGGAAGCCGCCGCTCTCGGAGGATCAGAAGCAACTGGCCTTGAGCGCCCGAGACCACCTCGCGATCTCGGCCGGCTCGAATATCCTCGTGCTGGTCGTGGTCCCCATCCTCCTGTTCCTCGGCTCCCGGGCGCGGCTCCACCAGATCGGGTTCACCTGGCGCGACGCGCCCATGAACATCGTCCGGGGCTTGATCGCCTATCCCCTCCTCGCCCCGATCGTCTTCGCGGCCTTCGGCGCGGCCCTCAGCTACTGGGGCAAGACGAATCACCCGATGGAGGACGTGATCCGCAACGACCAGTCGGGCACGACCATCGCCCTGACCGTCCTGACCGGGGTCATCCTCGCCCCTGTCGTCGAAGAGCTCATGTTCCGGGGCATGCTACTCGGCTGGTTACTGAGCGTCGTCCGACGGAATGAGAAACCGGTCGGCGACGACATCGAACCCGTGCTCCTGTACGCCGATGACGAGATCACAGACCCGTTGGCCCCGACTGGATCCGCCGAGAATCCCATCGACCTCGGCCTTGACCACGACCCCCATAACCCGTTCGCCGCCCCCGCCGCTCTCCCCTCGCGCGCGATGCCCCCCAGGACCCGGCCTGAGTGGGTGGTCCCCGGGAGCGACGGCCTGCCCGGCTTCTTCTGCAACGTCGCGGTCTCGCTGATCTTCGCCCTGCTCCACGGCAAGCAGTGGCCCGCCCCGATCCCGATCTTCATCCTCTCGCTGGGCCTCGGGTACCTGTTCCAGCGGACCGGTTCGCTCGTCCCCAACATCACCCTGCACATGGTCTTCAACGGCATCAGCACGATGCTGATGTTCCTGATCGCCGGCTCCGGCCTCGCCGACAGGCTGCCCGGGGCCAAGCCGGCCGAGAAGGTCATCATCAAGACCGCCGAGGAGACGCTCGAAACCCCCAAGCCCCTCCCGGTGGCGAAGGATTCGAAGCCCAAGGCGGAAACCAAACAATCTTCACCGAAATAGTGATGTTAAAACTTCATGGGCGTCAACACGTTGCGCCGATTCAACGCGGTGTGGACAGCTTGAATTTTTTCGAGATTCCGGGGGAATTTCGATTGTCCGGGAATCGGTCCTGGGATAGATTCTCATGCACCGCTTGATTTCGACCGGGATGTCGAACGAATCGCGAAAGCCTGGGGTTTCCTGAGGCCGTCGCGAGTGTCGAGGGTTGTGTCGGTTTTCGCGATCGACCTCATCCTCGCGGTTCGTCCCGCCGATTCATGTGGAACACGCGCCGGCCGCTCTGGCCGGCGATGGGGGGTCCGCCCGGTCCTTCGCCGACCGACTCTCAACCGGGCGTGGTTTGACTCCCCGAACCGCCGTCACGAGCCTCCGTCGTTCACGGCAACGAAACGCTTGACCCTCCGCACGTTGTGCGTCGCGGTGGTCGATCCCCCGGCCCACCAACAGGAACAGGGCCGGAACGATCAGGGTCGCCCGGGAGCACCTCCCACGGCGACCGTCGGGTGAAGCGGCGGCGAAACCGGCCGGGTGGTCCGGTTCGCCTGAGGTCTCGGGGAGCTTCCGCTCGATGAACGCCGCGAAGTCGAATTCCAAGAACCTGGCCCCTCTTCATTCGTACCAGATCGCCGGAACCGTCGCCCGCCTCCGCCGGGGCGGCAACGCCACCCGCGCCGGCCGCCGCTCGGCCCTCCTCGGTGTCCTGAGCTCGGTCTACGCCAACGCCTCGCGCGGCCGCACCACCGCCAACGATTCCCGCTCGAACACCGGAAACGCCACCGAACGCTGATCCCGGGGTTTCCCCGCCGCGATCGCCATCGGAAATACCCCGGGCCCGGCCCTCCTCGCGAGTGCCGGGCCCGGGTCATTTCGAACGAGCTGCGAGATCGGAGGCGTCGGAATCGTTGACTCGGCGTCCCGCCGCCCGCAGAATCGGGCATTCCTCTTGGATCCTCGACGGGAGATGTGCCGCCGATGCCGGAACGCGCCGGGTCGAAGATCGTCCAGATCGCGGTCGGGCTGCTCGCGACAGCGACCCTATCGGCGGCAGTCGTCCTCGCGGCTGGCTGGTTCCGACCGCCCGACCATATCCGCCTCGGCCGCGAGGCGTATGCCTCCCGCAACTGGACCGAATCCGCCCGGCTGGCGCGCGAGCGCCTGAAATCCGACCCCGAGGATCGCGAGGCCCTCCGACTTCTGGCGCGGTCGCTCGGTCGGCAGGAGAACCCGCTGGCGGCCGCCGCCTTCTGGCGGCTCGGGATCGAAGGTGCCGAGGCGGAGGATTTCTACCTGCTCGCCCGCAGCCTGCTCCGTGAAGGCGAGCGAAATCGGGCGTATGGCTTCCTCGCGAAGGCGCGCGAGGCGGACCCTCGGCACGGCGAGACCCTCTTCACCCTCGCCAACCTCTCGCTGCAGGATTCCCGCCCCCGGGCTGCGCTCGAACTCAGCAGGGAACTCGCGGCGATCCCCGACTGGCGGATCCGGGGGAATTCTCTACTCGGTTCGCTCCTCCTCAGGCGACACGATGGGGACGGGGCGACCGCCGCCCTGTCATCGGTGCGGGACGCGAAATCCTCCGACGAACCCGGAGTCTTCCAACCCGCCGATCTCCGCAAGCAGCTGGCCCGAGCCCACCTGATCGCGGGGCATCCGGAAGCGGCCGAGATCGACCTCGGCCGGGATCTCGATCCCGAAGCCGACTGGCTCCTCTCCCGCTCCTGGCTACAGCGCAGGCGGCCTGAGGAGTTCGCCGCGACTCTGGCCAGGTCGAACCACTGGGCGGACACCGCCCCGACGAATGTCGAGCCTGCCGCGTTCGTCGGGGATGCCCGCTGCGAACGCTGCCACGTCGAGATCACCCGAGCCCACGCAGCCAGCCGGCACGCGCGGACCTTCGCGCAGGGGGCCAGGGCCGTGGCACTGGATTGGCCGGTTGCGGGACTCGTCGACCCGCGTCGAAAGGGGTCGCGACATCTCTATGCCAAGGAGATGGATGGGGTCCGCGTCGAGGCCAGGGACGAGCAGAAATCCTACCCCGCGCTCGTCGCCTATGTTCTTGGATCCGGCAATCGGGGACAGACCGCCATCGTCCGAGAGGCCGGCGGCGCGCCCCGGGAGTCGCGCCTCACCCACTACG
Organism: Isosphaeraceae bacterium; assembly: GCA_965279195.1. Lineage (GTDB taxonomy): Bacteria > Planctomycetota > Planctomycetia > Isosphaerales > Isosphaeraceae > CBDIHP01. The sequence goes on along the minus strand of CBDIHP010000045.1, from coordinate 142,867 downwards.
GCGGCAAGGTCGGCTGGAACCTGACGGTCCACCACCCGGAGACCCCCGAACCAGGTCCCGGGCTGCTCGGCAAGCGGATGATCGAGGATCAGGTCGAGGACTGCCTCCACTGTCACACGACCGACGTGCGGACGATCGTCGAGAACCGCAAGGATCTGGGCGATATCCGGGGCATCGGCTGCGAGCGTTGCCACGGGCCGGGTGGGAACCACCTGATTGCCGCAGAACTCAAGCTGGACGACCGCGCCATCGGACGCGCCCGGAACGCCACCGTCGAGGCCCGCACGGCCCTCTGCGCCGAGTGCCACAAGGCACCGGAGGGGGCCCTGGAATCGAGTCGCGATTTCGTCCGGTTCCAGTCGCCTAACCTGGCCAAGAGCCGATGCGTGACGAGGAGCGGCGGCGTCCTCGACTGCACGACCTGCCACGACCCCCACCGAGACGCCGAGACCTCGCCCGGCTTCTACGAGTCAATCTGCCTCGACTGCCACGGCGGCAAGAACGACCGGGCCGCCGGGGTCGTGAAGCTGCCGGCGGGCCAGGCCCACGTCCCTTGCCGCGCCGGTCGCACAGCCGGATGCCTCGACTGCCACATGCCGGGGGTCCCCGAGGCCATCCCGCACACAAACTATACCGATCACTTTATCCGCGTCCGGGAACGCCCGAGGCCCTGACCCTCGGGGGAGAGCCGCCGCCCATGTCGCGAACCAACGCGGTCATCCTGGTCCTCGTCACGGCCCTCTGCGCGGGCCTGATCTACCGCGCGGCGTCCCCCGGCGAGGAGGAGGTCCGCGAGCCCGCGCGTCGGACATCGCCGGAGGCCCGAGTCCCTCCCCCTTCGGTGTCGACCGTGCCGTTGTTCTCGGCCGGATTCATCGACGACAGCGGCTATGATCTGGGCGTCTTCTACACGCCGGCGATCCGCGACCGGTCGTCGCTGCCCGAGGTCATCGACGCCCACAAGCAGCGGGCTGCTCGCGGCCGGGAGGACGTCGCACGGCGGCTCGCGGACCTGGAGCGGATGAGCCCTCGACCTCCGGATTTCGAACAGCGACGGGCCATGGCCCAGGTCTTCGGCGGGCTCGTCGAGATGTTCATCGGCGACTTCGTCGCGGCCCGGGGTTGGTTCGAACGGGCGCATCGCGACAATCCCGGCATCGAGCCCGCCCTGCGCCAGAATATCGGCGTCCTCCGGGGCATCGCCGCCCTACGTCAGGGGGAGATCGAGAACTGCGTCGAGTGCGTGGGGCCGTCGAGCTGCATCTACCCGATCACCGAGGAGGCGAAGCACCTCAAGCCCGAGGGCTCCCGCCTGGCGCGGGATTACTTCCTCGAATACCTCAAGGACCGACCCGAAGATCACGGTGTGCGCTGGTTGCTGAACATCGCCGCGATGACCCTGGCCGAGCACCCGGCCTCGGTCCCCGAGCGGTTCCGGATCCTGCCGGATGTCCCGACCTCGGGCGATCGTCTCGGGCGGTTCGCGAACGTCACCGTCGAGTCGGGCCTGTCGGCCCGGGGCCCGAACATGCTCGGCGGGAGCATCTTCGACGACTTCAATGGCGATCGTCTGCCGGACGTCTTCATCAGCTCGGGCGACGCGACCTTTGGCGCGAGCTGCTTCCTGAACAACGGCGATGGCACCTTCTCCGACACCGCCGATCCGGTCCTCAAGGACCAGCCGCTCGCCGTCAACGCGAATCAGGCCGATTTCGATAACGACGGCGACCTGGATGTGTTGATGCTCCGCGGGGGCTGGGAGTCGCCCTATCGCCTGACCCTGTTGCGCAACCGAGGGAAAGGCACCTTCGATGACGTGACGGTCGACTCCGGCCTCGCCGATCCGATCGCCACCCAGACCGCCGCGTGGGGCGACTTCGACAACGACGGGCTTGTCGACGTCTTCGTGGGCGGCGAGTTCCGTCCCCAACCGCCCGACGCCCGCAACCGCTCAAGGCTTTACCGCAACCTCGGCGGTGGGAAGTTCCGGGACGTCGCCGCGACGGCGGGCGTCGCGAACGAGCGCTGGTGCAAGGGGGCCGCCTGGGGCGATTACGACGACGACGGCGACCTCGACCTTCACGTCTCGAACATGAACGCCGCCAACCGACTCTATCGCAACGACGGCAACGGAACCTTCACGGACGTCGCACCCAAACTCGGACTTGTCGAGCCGATCCGCAGCTTCTCCTGCTGGTTCTGGGACTATGACGACGACGGCCGCCTTGACCTCTTCGTCACGGGCTTCGGCGCCAACGTCAACGACGTCATCGCGGACCGCCTCGGCCACCCGACCACCGCCGACCGCCCGAGGCTCTATCGCAACCTCGGCAAGGACGGCTTCCGCGACGTCACGAAGGACGCCGGCCTCGATCACGTTTACGCGCCCATGGGCTCGAACTTCGCCGACTTCGACAACGACGGCCGGCTGGACTTCTACCTCGCCACCGGCCGCCCCGCGTACTCGTTCCTCATCCCCAACCTGATGTTCCGGAATATCGACGGCCGCCGCTTCGAGGATGTCACCGCCGCCACCGGCACCGGCCACCTTCAGAAGGGCCACAGCGTGTCGTTCGCCGACCACGACCGGGACGGCGACCTCGACCTCTTCGTCCAGACCGGCGGCCAGGCTCCCGGCGACCGCGCCCACAATGTCCTGTTCCGGAACCCCGGCCACGGCCGCAACTGGATCGGCCTGAAGCTCATCGGCACCCGGACGAACCGGGCGGCCATCGGTGTCCGGCTGAGACTCGACATCCGCGACGCCCGAGGTCAGGCCCGCTCCCTGCACCGGACGATCGGCAGCGGATCCAGCTTCGGGGGGAATAGCCTGGCTACGCTGATCGGGATCGACGAGGCGACGAAGGTTGATTCGATCACGGTCAACTGGCCGACGAGCAAGACGGCCCAGACATTCCGCGGTCTGCCCGCCGGAGGCTGGTTCGAGATCACCGAGGGCTCGGATTCGCCCCAAGACGTGCCGCCGGCCACCTCGGCTCCGAAGCAGGCCGCGGGGCCCGCCCCTCGTCGATGACCCAGGAGGTCCCGGCGTCGATGTTCTCGGTGGTCTGGGATTTCCCCGAAGGCCAGCGGATCGTGAGCCGATCGATCTTCGCGGCGTCACCCAGACCAATCAGGATGCGTCGATCGCTGGAACTCAGATAGCTCGACCCGGACGTGACCATCCGCACGATCTTCCGGCCGCCGACCTCAGCGATCACTCGGGCCCCCGTGGCGTCGCGCCCCGGGCCGGGGCCCCGGAGGGTCAGGCGGACGAAGCCCCCCTGCCCCGGCGTCTCGTTGAGCAGCACGGCCGGGGCCCGGTCGATGTGGCCGATGACGAGGTCGGTGTCGCCGTCGTTGTCGAGGTCCCCGAAGGCCACGGCGCGGCCGAGCCCTTCTCGCTGGAAATACTCCCCGGCACGGGCGGAGACGTCGGCGAACTCGCCCCTGCCGTTGTTCCGGAAGAGTTGCGGTGTCATGGCGTAGGGGATCCCGATCGGCCGGACATCATTCACATGGCCGTTCGTGATGAACAGATCCAGATGACCATCGTTGTCGTAGTCGAGGAATCCGGTCCCGAATCCCAGCTTCGATCGAGTCGGCACGAGCAACCTGGCCGGGGACGTCTCGACCGTGAACATGCCGGGCGAGACGTTGCGGTAGAGCGTGCTCGCCTCACCGTAGAAGTTGGTCACAAAGAGGTCGACACGGCCGTCGCCGTCGTAATCGCCCGAGGCGAGTCCCATCCCCGCGCGGAGCTTGCCGGCCTCGTTGTAGGCCAGGCCCCAGGTGACAGCCGTGTCCTCGAACTTCAGATTGCCGCGATTCCGGAATAGGCTGTTGGGCGTCTGATCGTTGGCCACATAGATGTCGATGAGCCCGTCCTCGTCCCAGTCGCCGATGACGACGCCGAGGCCGTTCCCGGCCGGGTCGGTGATGCCGGATTCCTTGCCCACTTCCGTGAAGGTGCCATTGCCATTGTTGCGGTAGAGGGCATCGGGCTCGGGCGGGAATGCGAGCGGCGGGCAGTAACCGAGCGTGCCAGGCAGGGCATTGCAGGAGACCGTGGGGTTCCCCTCCTCGTCGACCGTCCCCCTGAGGTAGTGGCTCACATAAAGATCCAGGTCGCCATCGCGGTCCAGATCGGCGAAGGCGCAACTGGCCGGCCAGCCGGATCCGCCGACTCCGGCGCGTCGGGTCGCATCCTCGAACGTCCCGTCGCCCTTGTTGCGATAGAGGGCCCCCTCGCCGAACGCCGCGACATAGATATCGTCGCGGCCGTCGCCGTCGTAGTCGCCGACGGCCACGCCCTCGCCGTAGCCCGGGAACGCCACCCCGGCCGCCTCGGTGACGTCGCGGAAGGTCCCGTCGCCGACGTTCCGGTAGAGCCGGGCTGTCGGCCCCTTCCGGGCCGGATCGAGCGGGATCGGGCATCCCTGGGCGACGAACAGGTCGAGCAACCCGTCGGCATCGTAGTCGATCAGCCCGATGCCGCTGCCCATGGTCTCGACCAGGCGGAATTGCCCGCGTGCCCCGCTGAAATATGGGTCCCGGATCCCCGCCAGGGCGGCGACATCTCGGAAGGCCGGCGCCGGCCCGTTCGCCTCCGCGGGGTCCGGCCGCCTCGCCTCGACGGGCGGCGCGGCCTTCGTCGTAGCGGGGGCCGACGTCGGTTCGAGGTCGGGTTCCGCCCCGGAGCAGCCGCACGCCAGGAGCGCCGGGCCGAGGATCGTGAGGAGTCGCCGGGGGATCATGCACGGCCTCGTTCGGGTTCAGCGGGTGCGGTCGAGGACGTCGAGTTCGGACCGGATCGCCTCGGACTTCGGATCATATTTGAGCGCGAGCGAGAGCCACGCCTTCGCCTCGCGATTCCGGCCGATCTCCGAGCAGAGGCGGCCGATCCGGGCGAGCTCCGCGGGGTCGGTCGAGCGATCGGACACCTGGGTGACGACCTGCTTGAGGTCCCTGGCCTTCCGCGCGATGTCGAGGTATCGACGCGCGTCCGGGTCCGATTCGCGGAGGGCCAGCCCGAGTTGATAGGCTGCGTCGGAAGCCCTCGGGTCGAGCCGGAATGCCTCCCGGTAGCCCTCAATCGCGCCCGTCCTGTCACCCCTTCGGCGGCGCCATTCCCCGCGCAGGAAATGATATCCGCTGAGGTGCAGGGCTTCGGCGGGCGGCGTCTCGAAGTAAGCCCGGAGGCCGTCGAGGTCGCCGTCGTCGAGCAGGCACATGGCCCATTCGATCGTGCCATCCGCACCTACCATCGAGTCATCCATGCATGGCTTGATCCATTCGAGGGCCTCGGCGATCGCGCCACGCTCCCGATCGAACCGGCAGAGGGCGATTCGGGTATGGAGGTCGTCGGGCTCGGCCGCCTGGCAGCGCCGGAGGACGTCGCCCATGTCGGCCGAGTTCGTGAACGTGTCGGGCGGCAGCACGGGCGCGGCCTGGGCCAGCAATCGCAGGGCCTTGATCGGCTCGCTGCCGTGCTCGAACAGCCGCCAGGCCTCCTCGTCGTACTCCCGCGCGCGATGCTGGAAGGCGAGGATGGCGATCCGGGTCAGCCGCGCGGCGTCGTTCGACGGATCAAGTACGAGGCATTCCTTGAGGGCGGCATTGGCCTCCCTCGGACGGAACGCCTGGATCAGCAACCTCGCCTGCTGGAGGCGGATGCCGGCCGTCTCGGCGGAATCGCCCGGGATCCGCGCGAGCAGGCGTGCGGCCTTGACCGGTTGGTTGAGCTGGAGCGCGGTACGGACGCGCATGTTGAGGACCTCGCGATCCTGCGGGCGATACCACGCGAGACGATTCAGAAGACCGTCGGCCTCCTCCCACGCCGATCGGAACATCGCCGCACGCGCCTGCGAGCGGAGCGAATCGGCCTGCCGCGAGGCAAGGATGAGCCAGCCGGCCGCGACCGCGGCGATGAGGCACGCGGCCGTGATCCCGAGGATCGGACGGTTCAAGACATTCAATGTGGACACCGTGGCCGGGTGACCGGCATGGCGAGGTTCGGCACGACCGGACCATCATAACCTCGCCCGATGCCGCCACAACTCCTCAGCCGTCGAAGGCCGGTTGCGGGATTTTTCCCGTTTTGCCAGTTGCTGAACATTCCTGGTTGCGGGGTCGACGCAAGTCCGATAGATTCACGACACGTCTCAAACTAGCGAGGATAGCGCAGGGTCGGGGTTCGGTACTCCCGGGGGTCCCCCGCGCACTCGTCGAATGAGGCGGACATCTCGATGAGGTTCCTCCCATGAATCGCTCGCTTTGGCTGCGCGGCCTGGTGATGGTCGCAAGCACGTTCCTGTTCGTGATGGGCTGCGGCTCGGAGGATCCGACGACCGGCGACCTGCCCGCGACGAAGGTCGCCACGCCAGAGGACATGGACAAGCTTCAGAAGGAATTGCTCCAGAAGAAAGTGGCGGGCGGCGCCACCTACAAGGCGCCTCCCAACGTCAACATGCCCAAGAAGTGAGCGGAACGGGCCCCCACTGAGCCCTCCCCCCGGCTGGATCGAAGTCCGGCACCGCCGTCGAGCATTCTTCGGCCTCCGCCGGATTCTTCTTGCCAGTTTCGCCCCCAGAGATCAAACTCTCGACGGATATTCGCGCGAGGCGAATATTCACATCTCCTGCATTTGATGTCCGCTTGATTGATGCGATGCCCTGATGCATGCTCACTCCAATGTGAGCCGACAGGGGCTTGCGCGTCCCGCTGTGCCCTATGATCCACGCCCCGGGGAAGGGCCGGCGATCGGCGTGCGCGAGCGGGGAGCGATCGCCCGAGACGGCGGCCGCCCGGGGCCCTCCTTCATCATCCTCTCCCAGCCCGGGTCGGTCCCATCAGAAGCAGGAGGGGCAATGCGCCTGCCTCATCTCTCCTACCATGAATCGAGGTGATCGGATGACGATTCGGATCCCGCGCCGCCGTTTCGGCTTCACGCTGATTGAACTCCTGGTGGTGATCGCGATCATCGCCGTGCTCATCGCGCTGCTGCTCCCCGCCGTGCAGTCGGCCCGCGAGGCCGCCCGCCGCGCCCAGTGCACCAACAACCTCAAGCAGATCGGGCTCGCTCTCCACAACTACGAGTCCTCGACCGGCTCATTCCCCTACAACCAGGCGAACTACAACAACATCTACCCCAACTCCCAGCTGAACGCTGGCGACGACGGGAATAGCTGGAGCGCCCTGGCGTTGATGCTCCCCTACATGGAGCAGAACCCAATCTACAGCTCGATCAACTTCTCGTTCGGCTTCAACGAATTCGCCGGCCAGAGCGGACTCGCGGACCCGATCGCCGGGACTGCCATCCAGACGACCATCGCGTCGTTCATCTGCCCCAGCGACAACGGCAAGGGCCGCAACAGCTACCGGGCCTCCAACGGGACCAACTGGGACTGGTGGTCGCGCGAGGCCGGTGCCGGCCCGATGACCCGCAACAACGACTCCAAGCTCAGCAACGTTACCGACGGCACGTCGAACACCATCTCCTTCGCCGAACGGCTCCGCGGCGACGGCGACAGCTCGAAGTACAACCAGGGTGACGTCTACGTCGGCGTCCCGGGCTCCGCCTGGGGCCTCCCGACCTACGTCGTCCAGAATCCCGGCGACCAGGCCGCGCTGAAGCAGGTCATCGCCGACTGCTCCAACGCCGCCAAGTCCGGCGCGGGCACCTGGGACTGGGGCGGGTTCTACTGGGCCGCCGGCGACTATCCCGGCGCCAAGATGAACTTCGTGCTGGGCCCGAACAGCAAGACCCCCGACTGCTCCCCCTGGGGCGGCGTCGGCGCGGGCATCGGCTTCTACTCCGCCCGCAGCAAGCACCCCGGCGGCGTCAACGTCGCGATGACCGACGGCTCCGTCCGGTTCATCAAGGACTCGATCGCCCTGCCGGTGTGGTACGGCCTGGCCACCCGCTCGGGCGGCGAAATCCTCTCCGCCGACTCCTACTGATCCGCCGGCCCTCCCGCGGGCGTGACCTCCCCATCCCGCCCCGGGATCGGCGATCCCCTTGACGTCGACGCATCGGCCCCCCAGTCTGTAAGGACTGGAGGGGCCGATCGCCTTTCGCCTCCGCCACCGAAAACCCATCGGGATCCCACGCCCATGCGCCGGAGCTACGCGGCCGCCTGCCTCGCCGCGATTGCCTCCCTCGCCGCGATAACCTACGGCCTCATCCGCTGGACGGAGGAGGGCCGCATCCGGTCTGCGCTCCAGACATCCAAGCGAGAGATGGCCGCCGGACGGCTCGACCGGGCGCGCGAGGCCCTGCTGACGCTGGAGGCAAGACGGCCCGGCCGCGCCGATATCCTCCTCCAACTCGGGCTCTGCCTCGAACTCGAGCAGAAACCCTCCGAGGCGCTGAATGCCTGGGGACGCGTCGCCAGCGGGACCGCCGACGCCGGGCCCCTGCTCATCCGTCGCGGGAACCTGGCCATCCAGCGCGGACAGCTCGCCGTCGCCGAGGACAGTTTTTCGAGGGCCCTCCTCGAGCCGGGCACCAACCGGGACGAAGCCCTCTCCGGGCTCGCTCGTGTTCTGAGGTTCCAGGGGCGGACCGAGGAACTCCGGGCCCGGCTCACCATGGCCCTCGCCTACAGCGTCGTGCCAGCCGAACTGCTCCGCGAGCTCTGGCTGCTCGACACCGAGCCCCTTCCCATCGAGGGTCTTCGTGCTTACCTGGAGATGGCCACGCGCGAGGCTCCCGGCGACCACCGTGTGCAACTCGGGCTCGCCCATCTCGCCACCCGAACGGGCCGATTCGACGAGGCCCGCCGCCTGCTGGACCAGCTCCTGGCCGCCCGCTCCGATGACCTCGCCGTCCGTCGGGCCCGGCTCGACCTCGCGCGGGCGGAGGGCGACGTCGGAGGCGTCCTTCGGATGCTCGAACCCCCGGGGGTCGGCCCGATCCGGCCGGTTGACTCCGTCTCGTTCCGAGCCTGGATCGCCGCACGCCGAGAGGATCGCGACGCGGAGCGTAAGGCGTTTGAGGAATTGGTGCGACTCGACCCCGCCAACCCCGAGGCCGTCGACCGCCTCGCTGCGCTCGCCCCTCCCGAGAAGGCCGTCGATCTCCGTCGCAGGAAATCCGAGCTGGACGCCGCCAAGGCCCGATACAAGAAGCTCCTCGGCACGGGAGACCTCGGACGCGTCCCGGAACTCTCCGAGGCCGCCGCCGCGCTAGGTCGTCGCATCGAGGCGGGCGGCTGGGCCATCCTCGCCGACGAGCCCGAACACGACCGGCCGCAAGTCCACGAGGAGTTCGCGAGACTCCTGGCCGAACAGCCGCCCTGGTCCGACTCCGCGAGCCTGCTCACCGAGTTGACGACGCCCGGTTTGGCCGGCGATCGAACCGCCATCGCGCGAAACCTCCCGCCGAATTCGACAAACATTCCGACTTATATTGATTCGTCCGAGGCAGCCGGCCTGCGGTTCTCATTCGACAACGGCCGCTCGCCGGAGCGTCAATTCCCCGAATCGGGCAGCGGGGGCGTCGGCCTGATCGACTTCGACGGTGACGGATATCTGGATGTCTATTGCGTCCAGGGCGGGCCGTTCCCCCCGCCCCCCGGCCGGGTGCCGAACGGCGATCGCCTGTTCCGCAACAAGGGCAACGGCACCTTCGAGGACGCGTCGCGATCCTCCGGGATCGCCGACTTCCCCGGCGGTTACGGCCACGGGGTCGCCGTGGGCGACTACGACAACGACGGCCGCCCCGACCTGTTCGTCACGCGCTGGCGGCAATACGCCCTCTATCGGAACCTCGGCGACGGCAAGTTCGCCGACGTGACTTCCTCCGTCGGCTTCGGCGGCGATCGCGACTGGCCGACCTCCGCCGCCTTCGCCGACCTCGATGCCGACGGCGACCTCGACCTTTACGTCTGCCACTACCTCGTGTGGGACGCCGTCAACCCGAGGAGCTGCCGGCACCCCAAGACCGGCAACCCCTCGTACTGCGAACCCACCGCATTTCCAAACCTGCCCGATCACGTCTTCCGCAACGACGGCGGCAAGTTCGTCGATGTGACCTCCGAGGCCGGTTTCACCGACCCCGTCGGTCGGGGCCTGGGGGTGCTGGCGGCCGACCTCGACGAGGACGGCAAGATCGACCTCTATGTCGCCAATGACATGTCCCAGAATTACTTCTTCCGGAACCTCGGCGGGTTCCGGTTCGAGGAGGTCGCCGCGCTCTCGGGCAACGCCGCCAACGCCCAGGGTGGCTATCAGGCCGGGATGGGCGTCTCGGCCGGCGACATCGACAACGACGGCCACCTCGATCTCGTGGTCACCAATTTCTACGGCGAGTCGACCACCCTCTTCCAGAACCTCGGCGCCGGCAGCTTCACCGACAATACCGCCCTCTCCGGACTCGGCGTCCCCACGCGTTTCAAGCTCGGCTTCGGCATCACCTTCCTCGACGCCGACAACGACTCGAACCTCGACCTCCTGATCGCCAACGGCCACGTCAACGACTTCCGCCCCGACACCCCCTACGCCATGAACGCCCAGTTGCTCCTCGGCGACGGCAGGGGCCGCCTCAAGGACGTCTCCCCCGATGCCGGTGCCGCCTTCCAGCCGCTGAGGGTCGGCCGGGGCCTGGCGGCGGGCGACCTCGACAATGACGGCCGCGTCGACGCCATCCTGCTCTCGCATCACGAGCCCGTCGCGTTGCTAAGCAACCAGACCCCGCGCGCGGGCCGGCACGCGATCACCCTCCGGCTCGAAGGCAACAAATCCAACCGCGACGCCATCGGGGCCCGGGTCGAAGTGGTCGCCGGGGGAAGGAAGCGCCTCGGGTATCGCGTCGGAGGCGGGAGCTACCAGTCCGCAAATGATCCTCGGATCCACCTGGGACTGGGTGACGCCGCGAAGGTCGATCGGCTGGAAATCCGCTGGCCGTCAGGCCAGGTCGACCGGCATGACGACCTTCCGGCCGATCACATCTATCGGATCCGCGAAGGTGCCCATCAACCGGACCGTCTCTCCCCCTACAAATGACCGACGATCGCGATCGAGAAAATCCGCCTCGCCCTCTTCCAGGAAATTTCCTCCCCGCGCGAACCCCCGTACAATATTCGGGAACCTCAGACGAAAAGTCTGCGAGCCGGACTCCGCAAACGCCGATTCTAAAACGACTTGCGCCGAGACGGCCGCGCCCGTGCCACGCATTTGCCACGATGCGCCGGAAATCGCCGACCCCAATCTCGCGGCGGTCGTCGAAGCGTGGCCTGCCCTCCCCGACGCGATCCGCGCCGGGATCGTCGCGATGGTGCGCTCGTCGGTCGGGTCGGGCGTCAAGCGACGTAGGAAGAGTGCTGGCCCGCCTGATTGACGCAAGCATGCTTGCGATGCGAAGGGCGAGGTTGATTTACGACGCAGCGGCTGCGGGATCAGTAGGCGTCCCGCCGTCGCCGCGTCCTCCGGCCTCATCCTCTTCTACGCGTTGAAACTCGCGGCTGACGTGCTCGACGTGCTGGTATTGAGGCTCGAAGAGTCTGTGCATGGCGACAAACGAACCCGCCGCCCCACCGCTGGGCTTGCGCCGGAGATAGTAGAGATGCCCCTTGTCTTCGAGGTTCAACGCCAGGCGGTGAAGGCCGTAAATGGCCGCAATCGCGCCGAGCAGGTACATAATCGCCATGTGCTAGCCTCCATTGGGTTGACCGCCAGCATTGGACGGAAGGCTAACACGGAATCGCTCCGATACGATCCGGATGGGCGTGATGGCACTCGACTGGCGTCGGCTGAGTCGGGCGGCATGCGGCCGGAGCCGGAGCGCGGCTAGCCGGGCTCGCCGCCGGCGCGATACATAGCCCCGTTCGGTGTATAGTTTGTATCGCGCGGAATGGATATCGCGTGCCGAATTGCCCCGCTCTGCGTGGAGTTTGTGGTGCGGCTCGCGCTCGCGGAAGTTCCGCGCCACGACGACGCGCCCGCACTGGGCAGGACAGGCGGTGTCTCCGGCCGTGGCGATCTTGTCGGACCTCAGCGCGGTCACACGCGAGTTGCGACCGTGTCGCGCTTCCAAGGCGGGGGCTCGCCGCACGCCCGACCCCGCATCACTCGGATTCCAGCCGCAGTTCGGCAGTAATGCTGTTTTTCGCGTCGCGTTGCAGGGATGCTCTGACCATTTGATCGGGGCGATCGGGCACAGGAAAGACAGTCTCGACGCGCTCGCAAATCGTCCCGTCGGTAGAGGAATAACCGTACCTTCCGACGACGGGGTGGGTCTCCACGGCCAAGCCAACCCTCAGTTCGAGTGCGAATCCGCGAAGGAAGATCGGACCATCGCAACCGTCAATCCAATACGTATCGGGCTCAAGACCCGAGATTAAGACCTTTGGGATCAGTGGGCCGTTTGGCTCAACGCCATAGAGGAGATCGCCCTCCCCCTCAGCTTGCCGCTGCCAAGAATCAATCATGCTGTTCACGGTCCGATCGCCGCTCGGGGAGTGTATGAATGGCGAAAGGCTGTTCAACTGGCCGCCGATGTCGACAAACTCAGAGCGCATCGCGAGCGGTTCTACCGGATGCCCATCGGCTGCGAAAAGCGTCAGACGCTGGATATCGTAAATCGCCCGGCCCACGTGGACATATTCGACCTCGCACCAAGAGGCGACATCGTCGGCCGTGATCTCGCTTAGCGTCCGCAGCTGGATGCCTGCAAGCGCCGCGTCCGTGATCGCAGTAGAGGAGAAACCCTTGCTTGAGACGGCTATCGTGAGCGAGGCGCCAAGGTTCAGCCGCTTCTGGGCAAGCTGTTCGATCCACACGGTATCCTGAGGAGAAGAACGTTTCCTGCACTCAATGGTGATGAGCACGGGCGCGCTACATGCTTGAAGCCGAATGGAAGCATCGACCTCGCGTAGTTTGCCATGTCGAATGTCACGAATTCGATCAGGGGATTTCACGACCGCCCCCTTTGCCGCAAACCGTTCCTCGATCCGGGCGATCAGTTTCTCGAACTCCCTCCAACCCGGATTGCGGCGACGATTCTTACTGCCCATGCTTTGCCCCGCTATCGCCAGGTGGGCGGTTACGTAGATCGGACGATTTGCTTGATTCTACCGCGCTGAGTCGCCGCGACCTTCAAGGGCAAGCCGGCCGAGACAGAAAGCAAGCAGTCGCCGAAGTCGCCGGACGGGTTGCCGCTCGTCCACTGATCGAACGCATCACTTGCTGCCGAAACGCACTCAACATTTCGGCAGCAAGTGACGAATGCTCTTGAGTCGGACTGAACCAATAGCCACTCGTGAACGATTTAGTGGGCGCTAAACCGGAAGGAACCATGAACCTCGACGAATTTGTCCGCGAAGTGCTGGGCCAGGTCGTGAGCGGCGTGCAATCGGCGATCCCTTCGATCCGCGAAAATGGTGGAACCATTCAGTCGCGAAAGCTCCGGAGCATTGATTTCGACGTGGCTTTGACCGTAACCGAAGCCGGAACCTCGGCAAAGAAGGGCGGGATTACGGTTGCGGGGATCAATTTTGGAGGCGAAGGCAAACAGGAGTCGGTGACTTCTACTGTCTCTCGGGTCAAATTCTCCGTTGATATTCAGTTGCCGGAATCGGAACCGCGCACTCCGGCAACGTATGAGTATTCGTCCTGATGCCATAGCTCACCTGACGGTTTCACTCGCCACAATCCGGCGGACCGGAAGCGACTCACCCGCAACCCGCCCGCTCTCATGCGGTGCGGGTACGGGCTCGGGCGATCAGTCGAGCGAAGTCATCGGGAGCAACTCGACGCGGCCGTTGGCATCGGACTCGATGGAGGCACGACACACGCTGCATGCGTGAATGACTCGACCCTACTATCGGGTTGGTCAGGCTCCCCGAAAGCAAGTGGTTAGAGTGAAATCGCCGGGGGCTTGTTACGGCGCGTGCATCGGACAATGATCGAGCCGGTGAACGAAGCGAGTTCTGGCGGAGGACGCCTCAATGATAGGGCGGCTGGTTTGCGACGACGATAGGCTTGTCGTCACGCTCGAAGAAGGTTGGGTCTGGAGATGCGAGGTAGATCCGGCCCTCGCCGCTACGCTCAACCTTGGATACCCTCGCGGTGCGTCGAGCACTTCCAAGGGGGCATCGGGAACGGCCGTCCTGAAGAAAGTCGCCGGGCTTCTCGGCGGCGCTCGGATCGAGCGAGAGATCCGACCGGGTGTGTTCGAGCCCGCTCACTTCGGGGACGATGGCGACGAATGTGTTAGCAAAGCCCCAAAGCAGTTCGTCCCGATCGTGGACTGCCCCGGCAGCAAGGCTTGACCGCGCTCGTGTCGAGCGGGTTCGCCGCGCTGGGCAATCCGGGCTATCTGCCTCAGTGAGCCAGCCCCGCTCGACCGGGTCGGGAACCCGGGCTGTGACGGCGGATCGTGTAGCGTTGCCCGCCCGACGGATGACGCACAAAACACCGCATGCCAGAATGGTCAAGCGGCCGCAAAACTGCCAGTAATCGAGTGAATGAAATCCAGATCTAATCCGAACATATTTCTGAAAGTTTCTGTGATTTTTGTTGTCTCGTCGGACGCATCCGCATTACATTAACGCGCTCCCACATAACCCGCTGCGAATCGATATCTCCTCCGAGTTGGTTCCCCGTGGGGACAAGGCGGGCACGACGATGACGGTAGCGATTCGAGTGTCGCGCTCGCTTCCCATGCGATTCGCGGCGTTGTTTCCCGGGACGGAGGGCGACGGGCCCGATGCGATGCCGACCGCGCTCCCCGCATCGGGCGAGGTGGACGGCGCGCACGCCAAGCCTCGCATCCTCATCGTCGAGGACGATGCGACGGCGGCCCGCGCACTCGCCCGACTTCTACGCTCCAGAGGTTTCGAGGTCGATCACGCCATCGACTTGACCGGCGCGAGGAACGCGGTGCGTTCGACGACGGACGTCGTGATACTCGACCTGATGTTGCCCGACGGCCCGGGACACTCGCTGATCCCGAAGGTCCGCGAGGCGAACTCCCGCGCCCGCGTCATCGTTACGACCGGGATGAGCGACCGGCGTGCGCTAGCCGCCGCATTCGCAGCCGGAGCGGAGCGAGTCATCATCAAGCCGATCGACTTCGCCGAACTGCTGTCGCTCCTCTGACTCGTTCGTTTCTTCGCCGAGATGTCGCGGTCGCGAATTATTTCAATGGATCGGAGTTGTGCTCGTTGCGCCGCGTGCGATAACATACGCTTCACGGCCGAAGGCGCGACGCCGCGTTACGGTTCGATTCGGCCGTTCCCCCCGTCGAAGTCGCCGGGATAACGTCATGGACCCATGCTTACAGGGTTGCAACCCGAGGTCGGCCGCGATCGCTGTGCGCGATGCAGCCCGCGAATTGGCCTGCGAGCAAGCCAGCCTGAGCCGGATCGAGACTTTTCGTCGCCTCGCCCGCAGGATCAATTCCTCGCTCGCCGACCCCGGGGCAGACGACGCTTCGTTCGCCGCGCTCGGCCCGACTCGCAGGGGCGAGACGCTCGTCGAGATGCTGATGCATTTCACGGGGCCGGATCCGGTACGATCCGCAAAAATCCTGCTGCGGGCGCTCGAATGGGACGGCAATTGACGCGGCGGGATCGCGAGGCGATGGGGAAATTCACAGCGGGCGGCCATCGGGAGTGAAGTCCTGCGCCGCCGCGACGTCGCGATCGAACCACGGCCGTAGCGCCGTCGAATCATCGACCTCGAATAGCTCCAGCCCCGACGCGCCCGCGACGAACACCACGTAGCTGGCCGCGCACAGGAGCGGCCGATGCGGCCCGATCCAGATGCACGTCGGACGCCCGATGCTGCGGATCACGGCCGCGAGCGCCTCGCTCTCCTCCATCGATGCCGCGACTTCGGGGATCTTCGCCGGGTCCGGGAAGAGTGCTGCGACATCCGGATCGTTGAGGAGCGCGCGCATGCCGTAGATTCGGCCAACAAACGACGCGAGTCGCTCGGCGAGTGTGCCAGCCAGTGAGCGAGAGGAGAAGTACCGATAGAGTACATCCTCGCACTCTTCGCACGTCTCGGGCGCGGACGCGTCGGTATCGGTCGTCGAGAGCGGGCGCCGAGATTCCCGGCCGGCGCATCCGAGTTCGATCCTGCGCGCTCCGCAATAGACGCACGCCATCCGCGCCAGCCTCATGTCCACGCCCCGGGCTCGTCTCGGCGGCCGGAGAGGGGTGGCCGCCCGTCGGATTCTAGCCGGACATCGGATCAACGTACCAATTAGATTTGAACGCAATTAACGTACCGAATCGCTTGCCCATCGCTTCGGCGGCCCCGCCGAGATACGATCTCGCCGGGAGGCGCCCAGGAATGATCTCTGAATTCCACCTCGCGATCATCGCCATCGTCGCGATCGTTGCCAGCCTCGCGACGTGCGCGGGTACACTCGCCTCGATCGCCGGGCGCGATAGGCCCAGCTAGCCGGGCTCAGGACTCGGCCATGATCGGCCGCCGATTCGGCAGCCTCGCACGAGACGGGGCCGACTCGCCCGTCGTCCTGGCAATTAGCGCCGCGCGGCTTGCGCGCGCGGGTCGAGACCGGCCGGGCGCGAGGGGCGCGGGCGGCTCGACGCTGGCATCCCGCGAGGAGATCCGACGCGATCCGGCGACGTCGAGGCGGCGCGGCCGGCGCGAACTCGGGCCCAGCCCGTAATTAGGGGTGGCGCCCCCAATTAGAAACTTTTCTCGACCGGCATCGGAATTGCATTTCGCAAATTTATATTGCCGCACAGGAATAAGGTGGTCCACTCTGTTCGATCGTGCGGCGTCTTCGCGCGGCGGTCCCGAGCGTCTTCCGGCGATCGCATCGGTTATTCGCGGGATTTGCGGGAGTTCGGTGAACGGCGAAACCTCCGCGCGAAGCGGGGGAATGGCGTCGCAGACGATCAGGTGTCGCGGCCGACGCGGGCGTCCTCGACGAGCGCCAGGAACCGGGCGCGCGCCGACGCGAACCGGACCCCGCCCGTGCGCCCGGTCTCGACCCGCGCCGCGTGCTCCGCGAGTTCGGCGATCGTCCTCGGGCCGACGAGATCGATCGGTATGAATTGCAAGTCGCGGGCGACGCGCTGCGCCTGCGCGCTCCATCCGACCGCGACAAGCGCGTGAATGATCTGGGCGTTGCGCTCGGCGTAAGGCGTCGCGAGGAATCGGTCGGGGGTCGAGATCGCAGGTGGCATGGGTCGGGCCTCGGTTCGGGGGTTCGTGCGGGCGCTGGCGCGGAACATCCGCAGCGGGATCGGGGCGCAGCGGGATCCGCGTCGGCCGGTTCGCCTCGCCCGTCGAGATTCAGTGATTCCCCTCCGGCCCGATCGTCTCGGGCGAGAGGGATACCCCGGGGCTCGCCCGGGGCGGGAGGGATCTACGGACGGATCAGCCCGCGACGCGAACCATCTCGATCTGCTCGACCTTGCCGGGCGGCGTGTTCGGCTCGACGAAGATCGCGAGTTCGCAGAACTGGAAGATGCGGCCGGGGTATTCCGCGCGGAGCATCTCGCTCAAGAGGCGCTCGATCCGGGCGGCCTCGACGACGAGTTCCTCGCACAACGCATCTTGAAACAGGCCGATCAGTTTGCAGACGTAATACATCCGGTCCGGGCCGGCAGTCTTCGCGCTCGCCATGTGCTATCTCCTGTCCTCGCGGATCCTGGTGTGAGCCTTCGCGACCTCGCGTCGGGCTTCTCGTCGAGATGAGGGGGAGAGTCGGCAGGACGCCCCGGGCGGACCCGGGGCGCGAGAACCGGCGATCAGATGAAGATCCGGCCGCAGTCGAGATGAGAGGCGGCCTCGGCCTCGGCCGCGAGTTCGTCGAGCATCGCGTTCGCGGCGGCGATTTCGTCGCGGAAGTAGTGCGCGATCACGTCCTCGCGGTTGGGCTCGTCGTCGCTGGTCCGCGAGAAGACGGTCGGGACGGTCGAGACTTCAGCCGGACGCGAAGAGGCGGGCGGGAAGAGGTCGGCCGCGAAGGTCTGGGGCTTGACGGTCGCGGCGGAGTCGAACAGGATGGTCATGGCTTCGGGTCCAGATCCCGGGGCTTCCGGCTCGGGGGCGTCTGATCCACGCTTCCGAGCCTTTTGTTTTGGTCGCGTGTGCCACTCACACCCGACAGGACAATAGTACGCCGTACATACGGAAGACGCAATAGGGTGGTCCGGGAAATATTCTTTTTGCGCTCGGCTTGCGTACGGCGTAGAATAACGGCGTGTCTGATCGACCCATAACGATCGAGGTGCGCCGATGGCTCGCGTCAAGAAAACCGGCGGGGAACGATCCCCGAAGAACAAGGAACGGCAGACGGGCGACGTGAAGACGATCGGGCTTCGCGTCTCGACCGCCTACGCCGACTGGCTCGCGCGGGCCGCCGCACACGACCGCGTGACGATCGCCGCTTTTCTCGACCGGGCCGCGATCGACCGCGCGAAGGCGATCGGGTTCGCTGAAGCCGCGCCGCCGCGCATAGACTGACGCCCGAACGCCCGGCCCGGATTCCGCTCCCGTGGTGGCGTGAACCCCCTGCGCTAGCAGCCGCCCGGGGTTTTCTGTTTCCGAACCATGCCCCAAAACGCCAGTGACGCGAGGAAGAGTCGCCCTCGGTTTCCGACGGGTCGGCCTGAGCCTGGAACCCAACACCATACCTGCGACTCATGCAATTATAGAGAGGATCTTGATTTTTGTTACGCGCCGTGCTCAGGTGTATGGGCCGTCTGCGTAGACTAGGCGAAGCTTACACCTTGAGAGTGTTATCCATGAGACGCCGCGCTTTCCGCCCCGCGCTGATCGACTCGACGCTTGAATCCCGCGTTGCCTTGACGACGTTCACGATCGTCAAGCCACCCGCGAGCCAGATCAACCCGAAGTTCCTCGTCCTGACGGAGAGGACCCGGGGTACGATCGCCCGAGAGATCGACAACGCGTTCGTCCAACTCGGGAAGCGATTGGCTGACGGTGCCGATACGGCCAGCGCGATCGGTCAGCTACGGCAGAGGGTCTCGGCGACGTCATTCCGCCTCCCGTTCGGGAATCGCAGCGCGAATCCGGTTTTCCAGGCTCGCATCGACGCGTTGGTCGTGGCGCTCGGGGATCCGTCGGCGTCGAACCAATCCGACATCGCTGCCGCGCGGAATGCTGTCCGGCAGGATGTCCGTGATTATGTCTCGCAGGGCACGGCCGCCGGTGACTTCACCGTCCGGTGATCCCGCCGATTGCTACCTGCGTGCTCCGTCCGTGCATACAGCCCGTTGCCACGATTGACACCACTTGGAATCGGGCTGTATGCCGCGCCCGTGCTGGCATTGGACCCTTCGCGCCGGATCGAATCTCAGGAATCGCGACCCGGCGCGACCGCCGCCAATTCGGCGCGGAGTCGCCGGACCTCCGCGATCAGCCGAGAGATCATGGCAGCGGCAGCGCGAGAGCCGATGTGCCGCATCTCCTCCGCGACCCCTTCGAGTCTCGCTAGTTCGTCTTCTCGCAACGCGGCCGGCATGCGGAAACCTCCCTGTCTCATTGCGTGGTCTTGATGCCACGATAATGCTCGTCCCGGCACCGTGTCCAGACCTGCCGTCCTGCCGCATCTCGGGGCGGCCTCCTCGTGTAGCCTCCTACTCGTCGGTACGAAATCGAGGCCGCTGTCGGGAGTCGCGAGCCGTGGCGATCCTTCACCGGATTGGCGAGCATGAGGCCGTACGATGGGGCGACATGGACCCCAGCGGCTACGGTTCCACGTGGGACATCGCCTCCGGCGTCGAAGGGCTCGACGCATGCTCGTTCGCCTTGCGGACCCTGGACCGGGATGGCCGTGGGATTGAATCGTGGAAGCTTCCCCCGGCGCTGGGCGCCGCGATCAAGGCGGCGCGCGAGGGCTTGAAGCCATCGCGCGGATGAGAGAGCGACGCGGGATCTCCGCGACCGGATCCCGCTACATTCTCGTGTATGGCGCCTGCGAACCGGCGCTCTCACCCTCCGGAGGGCCCGTTTCACCGCGTCAGTTGTTCACAAAAGTTCACGAATGCGATGATTTGAAACACGTCGAAACAATTCCGGAGCGGCTGCATTAGATTCTATTGAATGTCAATGGAGGCATCCGTTCCGCCAGGCCGGAGTCCGGCTGGCGGCGGGCTGAACCCTATGGTGGCGACCTGGATCCTTCCCCCGGGGGGATTGGCATGGCAGACGACGGCGTCCTACTCGCCGAGGGCAAGCTGACGGCTTACGGGATCGACTTCGATCATCCCGAGTTCTGCGAGTTCATGATCGAGGGTTATGCCGAGCGGTTCATGGCGAGCCGGAGCTTGACCCGAGGCGTCAATCGATGCTCCGTCGTGCTCGTCGCATATTTGCCAGGCGAGCGGTACGCGGAAGTCCTCGGCATGATCGTCCTACGATGCGGCCGATCGAGTTCGGAAACCGACCGGGACTCGCTCCGGGGCGCGGTCGTCGGCTGCGGCCTCGCCCGCCGGATCCTTCGCGCCTCGGCCGAGTGGGCCGAGGTCGAATACTTGCGGACCAGATCGATCGGCGTGGCGGACCCGGCCGTCGTGGTCGATGCGCGCCATGAGATTCCCGGCATGCGCAGTCGCCCGCTTCCCGGCCTCCCCGGCGAGGCCGCGATCATCTTTGCCCCGCCGCGAGAGGTCGTCGCGGCCGACCTGGCGAGGTACTCGCCCGAAGCCGCGGCGCGTCTCGTCCGGGTGTTAGATCCCGACCGCCCGATGTCAATTGTGGTCCTGACGCGCGACGGAGATGTCGCGATTTTCACCAGGCCATCACCGTGAGATGGAGGCGAGCATGACAGGCAGAGTTAGCGGGACGCTCGTGCTGTATCGGCTGCCCGACGACACGGTCGCGGCGAGGTTGAGCGGCAGCGAGGCGATGGGGTTCGGGAATAGCGAGGCGGAAGCCGAGGGCGGGCTGAGTCGCGCGCTCGATCGGCCGCTGACGTTCGATTGCATCGTCCGACTCCTGATCCCGGAAGGTCGCGAGTGGATGGCGCGAAGGTAGGGCCCGACGAGCGGAGCATCGCGACGCGAGAGGTGGGTGGCCATAACTTCTTCGTACGCCCCCGAGCAATCTCGCGGAGCCCGTGCGATACTCTTTGCAACGGGCGGGCAACCCGCCGCACGGAAGTCCGCCGTACGCGGGAGGTTGTATGGGAGTCACGTTTCCTGCTGAGTATCTCGATGTCGTCGTCGAGCAATTCCGCGTCCTGTCGCGCGCAGGTCAAATCGAGATCCTCCAGGCACTCATGGGCGGCGAACGATCCGTGGGCGACCTGGCCGAAGAACTAGGCTTCGGGCACTCGAAGGCGTCCCTCAGCCTGAAGCGTCTGCACTCGCTGGGGGTACTCTCGCGTAGAAGGGAAGGAGCCAACATCTATTACGGGCTGGCCGACCCGACCGTCATCGATCTCTGCAAACTCGCCTTTGGCCTGGCTGAGCGAAGATTCCCCATCAAGCGCAAGACGACCCGGGCGAGCACGCCGGCAAAAGGACGCAGGCGCTGAGGCGCCGTGGATCTCGGCGTAACGCGGCCGGGATCGTGCGGAATCGCCGCAGACGCCGCGACAGTGCCGACCGTGGAATCGTTCGTCCAGCCTTCTCGCCCCGCGCGCTGCCCTCCGGATGCGACGAGAAGCGAACAAATCGAAATCTCATCTAATTCGATCGAATTAGACGATTATCCTCGCGAATTTCATCGACCGCCGCGAATCCGGCGCGGTGTCGTCGCTCTGCCGAGCGACCGCGAAACCGGTGCGAGCGGGAATCGCCGTCGCGGGATTCGTCTCGACGCGAATCCGGCTCGCTCGCGTCGGTCGCGTCGCGTTCTCGCGAATTCGCGTTCGGCGCGAGCAACGCAGCGGGAAGACTCGCGGGCCACGAAGACTGTTGAGCCTGTCTCCGTCACTCGGTCGCGGATCTTCTCGTCGCGATCTTCGCTCCCGGTCCCTGTCGCCGATCTTCCCGACGGGCGCGGTCGCTCTTGTGCGATCCACGCTCTTTCGCGTCTCCCGCCGGTCGCCGCGTTTCGCTCGCGTCCGCTCGCGATTAGTCGGCATGGCGCGAAAAGAGTAGCCAGAAAACAAATGCATCAATGTGTATTTGTCCCATCGTATTATTATTAGCGCGGGTTCCAGCCGGAGCCGGATCGACCCATCGCCACCACGCGGACACGGTCGGGTCTTGTCAAACCCGCCGCGAGACGCGAACCCCGAGCGCCGGCGCTATTGCTAGCTCGTGCCGACCGTCACGGAACGGATTGTCGATCGAGGCCGCCGGGGTCGAACGGACCGGATCGTGCAAAGGGCCGGGATGGCGCCTTTGGCTCAACGTGAACATTTTGCCAGTCCTTCCCCTGCCCGTCAAGAAAGTACTACGAATTCTGATCCCACCAAGACGGATCGGCGATCCCTTGCGCTTCGGCCCGATTTCTGGTACAGTCCAGCCCTCTCGGACAGTCATCGTCCAGCGTCCGCACCCGACGGAATCTCCCCTCTGCCGACCCGATCGTCGGCCACGGTTCCGCTCCCATGTCCTCCCCTGATACACCGAACCTCCCCGCGCTCGCGCCGCTCGGACCGTCCGCAACCATGATTGCAATCGGGCCGAGCGACTTGCTATCGGCCGTGCTGAGCGGTCGTCGGGCGAAGACCCTCGCCGCATACTCCAGCGACCTGAGATGCTTCGCGAGGTTCACCGGCGCGGCCTCGCCAGGGGCGGCGCTCGACGCGCTCGTCGGGCTCGATCACGGGGCCGCGAATGCCGTCGTTCTGGCGTGGCGCGGCGAGATGACTGATCGGGGCCTCGCGCCCGCGTCGGTCGCTCGACGGCTCGCCGCGATCCGGTCGGCGGTCCGCGTCGCGCGGATGCTCGGGCGCTGTAACTTCGAGATCGCGGTCGAGCCGCCGAAGGTGACGACCCTGCGCGACACCCTCGGCCCGGGTCGGGACGGTTACCGCAAGATGCTCGACGTGGCCAAGTCCCACGCGGCGACGGGCGCGGTGCGAGGCGTCCGGAACCTGGCGATTCTGCGCCTCCTGCACGATCTCGGGTTAAGGCGTTTCGAGGCGACGGGGCTCGACCTGGCGAACGTCGATCTCGACGGCGCGAAAATCTGGATTCTCGGCAAAGCCCGATCCGCACGCGAGGCGCTGACGCTCCCGCCTGGAACCCTCGCCGCGCTCCGCGCCTGGATTGCGGCCCGGGGCGACTCGCCCGGCCCGGGTCTTCACGCGACTGGACCAAGGCGCGAGAGGCGAGCGATTGTCGGGCGACGCCGTGAACGAGATCGTCAAGTCGATCGGCCGGCGCGCCGGGATCGCCAAGCCCGTCCGGGCACACGCATGCAGGCATGCGGCGATCACTGAGGCGCTCGACCGGACAAACGGCAACATCCGCGTCGCGGCGAGATTCTCGCGACACAAGAACGTGAATACGTTGATGATTTACGATGACAATCGGACCGACGCGGCGGGGGAGGTCGCGAGGCTGGTCGCGGGCGACGACTGACGCGATCCCAGCCCCGGACAATGATCCTTATAGCGCCCTGGCTTCTCGCAACCCCGAACCGAGCGAGGCGATATGAAGACGCAACCGACGAACCCGAGGCGCGATGCGGCGGCCGAGTTCATTCGGGCGGCTAGCCGATCCGGCGCGAAGCCAATGGCGAAGCGGCCGAGGCGATCGGCGGCCGAACTCCAGCGCGAGCGAGATCAGCATTTCTTCTTGCTCAAACTGGCAGGGTATACGTTGAGGGAGATCGGAAAGCGTTCGAACATGACGCATGCGGCCGTTCACGCGGCGATCAAGCGAATCCCCGAGCCGGTCAAGGATCAACTCCGAAGCCGGATCCTCGCGACGGGGTAGCCGCGCAAATCCCGTGCCGATCGCGGACAATCCGCACGGCGCCGCCGACAAGCCCGGACGCGACGACGACCCGGCCCGCGCCGGGTCTTTTCCTTTCGCGGGTCGGCGCGCCCGAGTGGCCGTGATCCCCCGCCGCGAGCTAGCTCGACGACCCCCGTGTTGCGCGAAATCAACGCGCATTCGCATCACGCTTCGGAAAAATCCGAGTTTCCGTGGAGTGGGCGCTTGAACAGTACGCCCGGCCCGAATACTATTACCTCGGTTAGCCTGGAATCCTGCGCCGCCTGGCGCTCGCGACGATTGCGCGAGAATCTGTCATGTCTCAAGGGACCTTGAAAGCCGAGAAGGAATGGGTGTCCGCCAGCGCGGCGGCCGGGATCATCGGTATCTCGCCGAAGGCGATCCGTGATCTCGTCGAGAGGGGATTAATTTCGGTGCGACGGATCCCCGGCCGGCTCGCGACCTTCTCGCGCGCTGACTGCGCCCGCATCGCGACCGAGAGTGTCGAGCCGGCGACGGCGACCGTCGCGTCCGCGAAGTAACCGCCTCGAATCGCAACCGGAATCAAGGGGCGCCCGCCCATCGCATCGAACTGGCGACGACGACTCGTCGCAGGGTGCGAGCATGCAGAGCATCGTTTCACGCGGGGATTTCCTTCCGCTCTTTTTCGAACCGGAGCCGGCCGAGGCGTCGGCCGCTCGGACGCCCGCGCACGTCTCGACCGATTCGCCCCGGACCTTTCGGATCGGCGAGTATCGCATCGACGTCGCCGACGACGGGCTCGTGAATCTCACCGCGATCTGGCGCGCCGCCGGGTCGCCCGATAACCGCTCCCCGTCCGAATGGAAGCGCTACGCCGGCGCGGAATTCATCGCTAGCCTGGCCGAGTCGATCGATACGGGGAAATCCCGTAACGGTTCCGCGACGGGATCGGCTGACATCCGGCACGTCTGGCGGGCTCAACGCGGCGGAAGGAACGGCGGCGGCGCCTACGGGCACTTGCAAGTCGCGCTCGCTTTCGCGGCCTATTTGTCGCCTGAATTCCACCGGCACGTGAACGCGGCCTACATCGAGTGGAGCCAGGAACGGGCGAACCCGGACCTCAAGATCGACCGCGCGATCGAGGGCTACCAGAGGCGCGGGGCATCCCGGTCGCAAGCCCTCGAACGGGCCGCCGGGCGAGTGCAGAGAAACCGACTCACGGATGTCCTCAAAGAAGCGGGCGTCACGCAACCGAGCTATGCGGCCGTGACGAACTCGCTCTATCGCGGCTTGCTCGGGGCCGATGCGCCGACGATCCGGCAGGGTCGCAAACTCCCCGCAAAAACGAACCTGCGCGACCACTTCTCGGCCGTCGAGTTATCCGGCGTCCGCCATTCCGAAGCGATGGCAGAGGACGGGATCCGGTCGGCCGGCGTGACCGGCGATGACTCGTGCGCGCTGGTGGCCCGGCTCGCGGGCGAGGCGACCGCTATCGCGCATCGCGAGTTTGCGGCCCGGATGCAAGGCGTGATGCGCCGGGCCTGACAAGCCCAATCCAAACCTTCACTTCCACGGGCGCGGGATCGGCCTGCGCCTAGACCTCCCGAGAGACCCCGAGAGAGACCGATCATGATCCGACTGAGCAATCCGACCAGTGACCGCGTCGTTTACCGCCTCGCCTCGCTGCTGCTGACGCGGGGCCGCATCGCGCGAGCCGCGTGGTTTGTCCTGACGTGGCCGTTCTTCCTCGCGGACGCCTTCGCATCCAATCGCCGCGACGCGGGCAAGCTGGCCTGAACCGCCCGACAGATCCGCGCCCGTCGCGAGCAAACCCCGGGACGTTCCCGGGGCCTCGCGGCGGGCTCTCCCCCGACTCAAGAAAGGCTTCACAGCATGCTCATCGACGAATCGACCCGTCGGCGCGAGGCGTTCCGCGAGGGCGTCGCGATCACGCTCGCCGACGGGCAATCCTGGATCTTCCCCAAGCCGTTCATCGAACTTCGGCTCGACTTCGGCGCGAGCAAGGATCGCCCGACGTTCGCGACCGGCGCGGCGCGGCCGACGTACGGCCCGGGTTACTGGGAGTTGCTCGAAGACTTCATGAGGTCCGAGGACAACGCCGAACAGATCGACCTCGTCGCGTCGCTCAGCGTGTACCTCCTGCGCCAGAATTACGACCTCGCCGACGACGAACTCGGGGCGCTGCTGGCCTACCGGGGCGGCGACGACGACAACGCCGAGATGTGGCAACAGATCGCCGACGTCGCGCAGGGCCGAGGCCCAAAAGCCTCGCCCGCTATCTGAGGGCGGTCGCGCTCTTGGCTGGCGGGTTCCCCGACGGTCTGATCCTGCTCGAAGACGCGCATACCCTCGCGGGCTGGATGGCGGACCGCAAGCGGATCCCGCCGCCCGACAAGTGGGTCGAATGGATGACGGAAGCGGCGGCCGACGCGGCGTTCGAGTCCATGTTCTAACCGAAGAATTGAGGCATTGCGATGAGTGCGAACGAACTGACGATGAGGATGCGGCTCGACCGGAGCCACGCGCGCCAGGCATTGAAGGAACACACCGACGACCTCGACCGCGTCCGTGGCAAGGCGAAGGAGGCCGGCGACGAGCAAGACAAGGGGGTCGCCGGGTCCGCGACGCGCGGCGCGGCTGCGTTCCGAGGGCTCAAGTCGGCGGCGGGCGAGGCGTTCGGCGGGATCTCGGCCGGCACCGTCGCGGCCGGCGTCGGCATGGGCAAGCTACTCTCGATCGTGCAGGGCTTGAACGGCGCGCTCAAAGACGCGGGCGAGAAGACGCGTCAGATGTCGAAGAATTTCAACGACGACCGCGACAAGCTGCGCGAACTCGCGGGCATCATGGGCGTCAAGAACGACTCGGCGTTCGCGCTCGACAACGCGAAGTTCAACGTCATGGGCATGATGAACGCCCGCGAAGGGCTGGCGTTCCGCACGCAATTCCAGAACTCGGGCGCGCAGTACGCCGGCAAGACGATGTCGGGCGCGCAGTTCGCCGACTTCGAGAAGCTCGGGGCCAAGCTCACGGTCGCGAAGGGGCTCGAAGCCGACGTGGCGGGCGATTTCTTCGGGTCGGTCGCGGGCCTGAAAGACTACTCGAAATCGAAGAACCCGGCGGCCGAGGCGCTCGGCGTCGCGAACTCCGCAATCAGCGTGCTCGGGCGCGGCAAGGGCGCCAACGCGCAACTCGTCAAGCAACTGTCGATGGTCAACTCGGCACTCTTGAACGAGGACGATTTCAAGGGGGTCATTCAGGATCCGAACGAGGCGGCGGCGCTCGTCTCGATCGCGGCCGAATACAATCCCGAGGAAGCGGCCACGATGACAAAGGCGGCGGCTCGCGGGCTGCGCGACTTCAAGGGCAAGCCGGCCGCGCTGCTCTCCGAGGCGAAGATCGGGGCCAAGGACACGCCGATGCAGGCGATCCGCAAGCTCGCGCCGGTCGTGCTCGATCGGGCGCGGATCATGGGCGTCAAGCCGGGCGACATCCTGCGCGAGAATTTCGAGGATCTCACGTCGGTCGCCGGGCTCGACGTGTTCATCAACAAGGGATTCACGGGCGGCGGGTTCGACGACCGCATGTCGTTCGCCGCGAAGAACGCGGGCGCCGACGGGGCGGTCGATGCGATCAACGAATTCGCCGGGTCCGAGTCGGGCGCGAAGCGGATCGCCGACGCTCAGATCGAACTCGCGCGGGCCGGTCGCGGCGCCGAGAATTCCAAGCTCGACGTCCTGCGCCGCGAGGCGCTCGGGCAACTGATCGCCGAGAAACAGATCGACTCGTCGGCCGCGTCGGTCCGATCGTTCCTGGGTGGTTTGTTGCCATTCGGCGAACTCGGATCGGACTCGGCCACGATCGACACGCGGGTCTCGAAACTCCTCCATGATAGGGCGCCGCGCCAGGATCTCTGGGTCAACCAGAAGATGGGGCCCGGCGAGTACGGGGCCACGTCGAACATTGAGAGCCGAAACGCCGGGCTGAACCGGATGGTCGAGGCCGTCGAGGGCGCCGGCGGGAATGTGTTCGTCGATGCCCTGAACGCAAACAGCAAGCTCTTGCAAGAGAACAACGAACTCATGCGCCGCGCAGCCGGCGGCAACGTCCCGCCGCCGATGCAGCCGGCCCCACCCGTCCCCCGGCGCCCATAGCCGGCGCCGCAAGCAACGACGACGCAGGAGTATCGAGGCGCGTGGACGCCTCAAGCGGCGGCGAGAGCGGGCGAGATGGCATACGGGCGAACCAAGGGTGGATGGCGGCGTGGGACGCAGGGCTTGAAGCGGGCAGGATCGCGGGCGTTCGATTGGAGGATCGTCGGAGACACGGGCGCGGCGGTCGCAATCCCCGGCTCGATCGAGTCGCCGGATTGGCACGCGTGCCTCGAACACGTCGCGGCGCATCGGCGGGCGTTCATCAAGGCGACGACGTTCCGCGTGGTCGGCGGCGCGCCGAGGCGGGTCGCGTTCGAGTTCACGATCGAGAACGTCGATCGTTGGGACGCATATCGCGCGGGCCGGGAATACGTCGGTCCGCCTGCGGACATTCCGCGAGATTCGGGTCGGGCGTCGAGCGACGCGGGAACCGCGCCCGTCAGAATCGAGACCTACGGCATGGGCATCGTGGCGACTCTCGCGCCCTGGGAGGCGTGACGGCAACCGACTCGAATTCGTGTCGCGGCGACTCCCCGGCGCGTTGATTTGACGCAACACGCTGGACGGGGCGCCCGCGTCACTCAAGACGAGGTAATGACAATCCTTGCCATCGCATGTCACTCCCGTTGTCTCCATTCATTTGCCAGTACAGAAATTTGGATCCGAGCGTGGATTGTGCTGGGATCCAGGTGGACAAACGCTACGATTGGGACATCGACTGACTCGACCGGACCGGGCGGGGCGCCTCGGGCCGCGACAGTCGCAACAGAGAAGGGCCAGCACGATGAACGCCATGATCGAGACCGCCGAACCGAAGACGGGCCGCACGACCCGGGCCGCCGAACTCGACAGACTGCTGTCCGTCGAGGACATTGCGACGATCCTCGGCATCCACAAGCGCACGCTCAACAGGATGCGGGCCGCGAAGACGTTCCCGGCGCCGACGCTCACGGTCGCGGGGAAGGCGCGGTGGACGTCGGCCGTCGTGCGCGGATGGATCGAGCGCGGCGGCGCGACGAACTGATCCGTCGGGGACGATGCGGCGGAATGAACGAAGCCCCGACGCTAGCTGGAGGGCCGGCGGCGGGGCTTCAAGTTCGGGCGACCGGCGGCGGGCAAACCGACCGGAAGCGAGCGAAAGGCAAAGCTGTGATAGATGCTAGCGCAGTCATTGCCGGATATCAAGACGTTGCCGAGGAAAATCCCGACGCCGAATGGATCGACCGCATCCTCGCGGCCGTTCGGCGCTACCGCTCGGCGGGTTTCCGCTGCATTCCGCTCAAGCCTCGCGACAAAGCGCCGGTCGAGAACGACCGGATGGGCAGCGTGTTCGCGATCCGCGCCAGCGCGGTCGAGCGGACGATCCGCGAGGCGTTCGAGAGAAACCCCGGGGCCAACCTCGGGGTTCTGATCGAGGGCGGTATTGTCGTGCTGGATGTGGACGTCCGCCACGGGGGCGACGCGGCGTGGGGGCGGCTCACGGCCGGGATCGAAATGCCGGAGACCGCGACGGCCGAGACGGGCTGTCGCGAGTGCGAGCCGAAGCGGGGCCGGCACTACCTGTTCAGGCTGCCCGCCGACGCGGGGGCGATCCGGGGCAAGCTGCCCGGCTTCGATGGAATCGAGATCAAGTCGGCCGGCTACATCGTCGTCGAGCCGAGCGTCCACCCGAAGTCGGGCGCGGCGTATCGCTGGATCCGACGGCCGGACGACGGGATCGCCGAATTGCCCGCCGAGATCCTCGCGAGGATCCGCAAGCCGCCGGCCGCGACCGTGGCCGAGATCGGGGTTCAGGCCGCGCGACGGCATAACTGGGATGTCGCGTCGCTGCAGGCAGACATCCGGACGCGGTTCCCGATCGAGCGGCCGGGGCAGCGCAACGGGCGGACCTCGCAAGCTATCGCGTCACTGGCGGGGCGCGGACTGGACGACGAGACGGTCCTCGCGGTTGTCGACCCGTTCTTGGTCGAGGCCGTCCGGTCGGGCCGATCCCGGGCGTCGGAGCGGAAGGCGCTCGCGGCGGCCCGGGACATCCTCGCCGCGACACGACGCAATCCCGCATTCGTTTCGAGCGCGTCGGCCGACGAGATTTGGGCGGGGATCCGGCGGATCGAACTCGACGACCGCCAACGCGAGGCGCTCGACGGAGAGTTCGGACGACGACGACGAAATGTTAGTCCTCTTACATGCTCGCTCGGCCGCGACGCCGCGAATCCCGACGACCGCGAAGAACCAAAGACATGTAATAGGACTAACATCCCGGCCCTTCTGACGCCGGATCGCCGGGCGTTCGTCGAGGCGCTCACCGTCATGACGACGTACGAGACCCGGCGAGGCCGGACGACGGAGATTGCATTCACTCACGACCAAATCTCGCGGATCGCGGTCGAGCGGGGTCTCCGGGGCGAGCCGTGGGAAGACACGCCGTTCAACCGGCACAAGACCCTGTTCTTCAAGCGCATCCCCGGCAAGCGATCCGGGCGGGCGCGGGCGACTGAGGACGCGACGCTCGAAGAACTGTTTGTCGAACTATCGAAGGGTTCGCGGGCGAGCGGCGAGCCGTCGCTCTATCGGCCGACGGGGATGTGGCGACTCCTGTTTGACACGCCAAAGCACCGGGCGAGCGGGCCGAGCGGAAACGTAGCCAGGGGGCCGCCCTGGCGCGTTTCGGGGTGCGGTTGTACGATCGGGCGTCGGGCGTCTCGACGCGCAGGGCGGACGCATGGGCGATCGAGCGAGGGTCGCGGGCGATCAGCGACCGGGCGAGAGAGGGGCAAGGCCATGTCGGCGGGCATCCGGAAGAAGGCGGGCAAGTGGTACTACTACTGGACGGACGAGTCCGGAAAGCGGCGCGAGCGGGCCGGCTGCGCCGACAAGCGGGCGACCGAGGAAATGCTCCGGGCGGCGCAGACGACGGCCGCGAAGACTCGGGCCGGGCTGATCGACCCGAAGGCGGCCCGGGTCGTCGAGTGCGAGCGGCGACCCGTGGGCGAGCACGTCGCCGAATACATCGGGACCATGCGGGCGAAGGGCTTGAACGCCCAGCATGTCGCCCAGACCGCCAACGCGTGCAATCGGATCGTCGAACACGGCGGGATCCGGACGCTTTCGGGGATCACGCCCTCGGCCGTCCTGGCGGCCGTCTCGAAGCTGCGGGCCGAGAACCGGGCGCCCCGGACGATCAACCTGTACATCACGGCGATCAAGCAATTCTCGCGCTTCGCATGGATCGACGGCCGCGTCCTGCATGACCCGCTCGCGGGGTTCAAGAAGGTGGACGAAACGGCCGACCGTCGCGTCGTCCGGCGGGCGCTGTCCGAGGCCGAGTTGCGCGCGGTCGTCGATGCGGCCCGACGCGGGCCGGTCGTCTTCGGCGTCGCGGGCGCGGATCGGGCGATCCTGTACTCTGTCGCGGCATCGACCGGGTTCCGGAAGGGTGAACTCATGTCGCTCCGGCCCGAGTGGTTCAACCTCGACGGCGAGCCGCCCACGATCGTCTGTGAGGGAGCCTACACGAAATCGGGCGCGCGAGCCGAGCAACCGATCCCGGCCTCGCTGGCGGCCGTCCTGCGCGCCTGGATCGCGTCCAGGCCGCCGAACGTGCCCGTGTTCCCGAAGCTCCCGCCGAAGACGGGCCGGATGATCGCGACCGACCTCCGCGCCGCCGGGATCGAGCCGGTCGATTCGTCGGGCCGCCGCGTCGATCTGCATGCTTTAAGACATTCCTACATTTCGATCTTATCCCGCGCCGGCGTCCCGGCGAAGACGCTGCAGACGCTCGCGAGGCACTCGACCCCGACGCTCACGTTAAACGTATACTCGCACATCTCGATCTTTGACACGTCGGCCGCGCTGGTCGCGCTCCCCGATCTCGCTTCGGTCGCCGGGTCGTCGAGCGTGGTCGCGGCGACGGGAACGCATGGGCCGTCCCAACATACAAGCGAACGCCTTGCCACGCATTTGCCACAACCGGCGCCCCCGGCCGGTCCCGCCGCGCCCCGGACTGTCCCGGCGATTCTGGACGCCACTCGGCGCAACCCCGTTCCGTCGCCCGCGTTAGTCCCGGCCGGTCCCGCCGCGCCCCGGGCTGGCAAAAATTGTGGCGATGACTCAATAATGGACCGGATCAGACGAAAAGTCTGGCGAGCACGAGTGCGTGCGGATCCGCGTCAGTCGGCCGGTCAACGGGGAGCCTGCGTCGTGAGCGATGGCCTCAAGCGCGTCTATGGGATCGACCTGGGCACCACCTACTCGGCGATCGCCTACGTGGACGAGCACGGCAAGCCCGTGATCGTGCCGAACCAGGAGTCGGAGCGGATCACCCCCTCGGTCGTCCTCTTCGACGGCGAGAACGTGATCGTCGGCAATACGGCCAAGGAGGCCGCCAAGGTCGAGCCGCACCGGGTCGTCTCGCGCGTCAAGCAGCACATGGGCGACCCGAACTTCGTCTTCGAATACGAAGGCCAG
This sequence comes from Isosphaeraceae bacterium, assembly GCA_965279195.1. Lineage (GTDB taxonomy): Bacteria > Planctomycetota > Planctomycetia > Isosphaerales > Isosphaeraceae > CBDIHP01. The sequence continues at coordinate 110,397 of CBDIHP010000045.1, read as the reverse complement.
GCCTACAGCCCCGAGGACATCAGCTCGTTCGTGCTGAGGAAGGTCGTCGGCGACGCCCAGGTCGCGCTCGCCCTCGACGAGCCCATCACCGACGTGGTGATCACCTGTCCGGCCTACTTCGGGACGCCCGAGCGCGAGGCGACCGCGAATGCGGGGCGGCTCGCTGGGCTGAATGTCCGCGCGATCCTCAACGAGCCGACGGCCGCCGCCGTCGCCTACGGGCTCGAACAGGGCGAGGACCAGACGGTGCTCGTCTACGACCTCGGCGGCGGCACGTTCGACATCACCATGATCGAGATCAAGGACCGCCTGATCCGCGTCATCTGCACCGGCGGCGACCACCGCCTCGGCGGCGCGCTCTGGGACGAGGCCCTCGTCATGGCGCTTTCCGAGGACTTCCAGCGCCAGACCGGCGAGGGGTCCGACCCGCTCGATGACCCCGAGGTCCTGAATGACCTCTTCCTCCAGTCCGAGCGCGGCAAGAAGACGCTCACTCAGCGCGACAAGGCCCCGTTCCGCGTCACCCACGCCGGCAAGCAGGCCCGCGTCGAGGTCGACCGCCCGCAGTTCGAGACGATCACCAGGCACCTGCTCGACCGGACCATCGAGCTGACCCGCGAGATGCTCACCGAGGCCGCCGCCAAGGGGCACACGACGTACGACAAGATCATCCTCGTCGGCGGTGCCACCCGCATGCCGCAGGTCCGCAACCGGATCGTCGAGGAGTTCGGCGTCGAACCCGAGACCTTCGACCCCGACGAGGCGGTCGCCAAGGGGGCGGCCCTCTACGGGCTCAAGGAGTCGCTCTCCGACGAGGTCCGCGAGATGCTCGCGGCGAACGAGGAGACCGAGTACGACGAGGACGGCGGCCCGACCGAGGTCGACCTGACGGAGGTGAGCGACGAGCAGGTCGCCGAGGCCCTCGACCGCATCGAGAAATCTTTAGGCTACACGCTCACCGGCCCGGTCCGCGAGCTGGTCAACACCCAGATCGTCAACGTCCTGAGCAAGAGCCTCGGCGTGGTGGCGAAGGACGAGAAGAACCAGGAAGTCGTCGTCTATCTCCTCCCGCGTAACGGCGAGGTGCCGATGGAATTCTCCACCGACTTCGGCACCGACCAGGCCAATCAGGCGGGCGTGGACATCCAGATCAAGTCCGGCGAGAAGGACTCCCCCGCCCCGGCCGACTGCCAGGACGTCGGCACGGCGACCCTCGAACTGCCGACCGGCCTGCCGGCGCGGAGCCCGATCCGGGTCAAGTTCGCGATCAACCGGGACGGCCGGCTGATCGTCACGGCCACCGACCTCACCGGCGGCGCGTCGATCAACGTCGAGTTCGAGACCGAAGCCGTCCTTTCGGCGGGCGAGGTCGAGGAACGCTCGACCGCGCTGCGGCTGCTCACTGTGTCCTGATCCAGGTTCGCTCGCGGGACACATTTCCATGGGTCATCACGTCGGCATCGACCTCGGGACGACCAATTCGGTCGTGGCCTGCCGGAACGAATACGGCCGGCCCGAGGTCGTGCCCAATCGCGACGGGCAGAACATCACACCGTCGGTGATCTACTTCGGCGCGAACCCCGCGGCCGTCGGGCAGGAGGCCAAGGAGTGGGCGAGGCTCGGCAACGACGAGATCGCCAGCTTCTTCAAGCCCCACATGGGCAGCCCGACGTTCCTGATGCGTTTCCACGGCCGCGACTACAACGCCACAGACTTATCCACGCTGGTGTTAATGCGTCTCAAGGAGGACGCGGAGGCCCACCTCGGCGGCCCGGTGACCGACGCCGTGATTACAGTGCCCGCCTACTTCGCCGACGCCCAGCGCAAGGCGACGATCGAGGCGGGCCGGCTCGCGGGCCTGAACGTCAGCCGGATCATCAACGAGCCCACCGCCGCCGCGCTCGCCTATGGACTGCAGAAAACAGCCGTCGATGAAACCGTACTCATCTACGACCTGGGCGGCGGGACGTTCGACGTGACGGTGGCCCGGATCGCCCCCGATCAGATCTCCGTGCTAGCGACCGCAGGCGACCACGACCTCGGCGGCAAGAACTGGGACGACCGCATCGCCTCGTTCCTCGCCGAGAAGTTCGCCGCCGAGACCGGGGTGGATCCCCTCGACGACCCGGTCGCCCTCAACGAGGTCCTCACGCGTGCCGAGCAGGCCAAGTGGGCCCTCTCCGAACGCAATTCGACCCGGATTGCCTTGCAGCTCGGCTCGACCCGCAAGAGCTACGAGCTGACCCGGACGGAGTTCGAGGCGCTCACGTTTGCGCTCATGGATCGGACGAGACGCCTGACCGAGGAGGCGCTGGGGGAGTCGGGCCTGACCTGGGAATCGCTCTCGGGCGTGCTGCTCGTCGGCGGCTCGACGCGGATGCCGATGGTACGGGCCTACGTCAAGCAGATGTCGGGCAAGGATCCCCGCGCGGGCGTGAACGTGGACGAGGTCGTCGCCCTCGGCGCGGCCATCCAGGCGGCGAGCGAGGCCGGGCAGACGAGCACCGACGCGAGGCCGCAGTTCACCCTCGGCGGCTCCCGACGCGTCAGCGACGTCATGTCTCACAGCCTGGGGGTCGTCGCTGTCAGCGAGGACGGATCTCAATATGTCAACGACATCATCGTCCGGCGCAACTTGCCCATCCCGGCCGAGAACAACCGGCCCTACTTGCATGAGACCCACGGCGGCCGGAACGATCATCTGGAGGTCTATCTGACCCAGGGCGAGAGCCCCCAGCCGCTCGATTGCGCGGTCCTGGGAAAATATGTTTTCTCGGGGATCCAGGCGACGAATTCCGAGGTGACCATCGACATCGCCATGTCCTACGACGCCAACGGCGTGGTCCAGGTCAAGGCCGTCCAGCGCGACACGAAGCACGCCTTGAAGATGACCGTCGAGCCCGTCCCCGAGGACCTCTCATGGCTGGGACGGCCGCCGGAACTGGCGGTGGCGGCCGAGCCGGATCCGATCCGCATCTATCTGCTCATCGACGTCTCCGCGAGCATGGCCGGGGGTCCGCTCTTCGAAGCGCAGGGGGCCGCCCGGTCGTTCCTCGACAGGTGCGACTTCACCCGCACCGAGGTGGGCCTCATCTCGTTCTCGAATGAGGTCACGCTCCAGGCGCCGGCGACCGACAACGTCCGCAAGGTGCTGGCGGCCATCCCCCGCCTCGAAGCCGACGGCACGACGAACCTGTCCGACGCGCTGAGCATGGCCAGGGAACTGCTCAACGCCAGAGACAGGATTCGATATGTCGTCATCCTCACCGATGGATATCCCGACGCGACCGAGGACGCGGTCGAGCAGGCCCGGCTCGCCCGAGACCAGGGCATCGAGATCGTCGCCATCGGCACGGGCGGGGCAGACCGGGACTACCTCAAGCGGCTCGCGAGCACGGAATCCGGCTCGATCTTCGCCTCCCACGGCGAACTCGCCAGCGCCTTCGGGCGGATCGCCCGGGTCATTTCCGAAGGGGGCCGCAGCCTGCGGATGCTGTCATGAGCACGGCCTCATCGGGAGTCGGCACGCTCCGGGCGAACGCCAGGCAGGCGTATGACCTCGCCGTGGCGGGAGCCATCGGGGCATTGACGGGTCTCTATCTCTACGTCGAACTCGTCCACTCCGAGGTCATCTGGATCCGCGACGCCCTGGCCGGCGTGGCGATCGGCGGGGCCATCGGGTTCCTGCTCAACGTCAGCGGCCCGCTGCGCGACGGGGCATGGTTCCGTCTGGCGCGGTCGGTGACATGGGGGGCCATCGCCGGGGCGCTAGGCGGGGCCGTCGGGCTGGTGGTCGGCGAGTTCGTCCTCGGGCAGTTCCAGGGCGGGCTGATCGGACGAGCGGTGTCCTGGGGGATCCTCGGGTTGGGGATCGGCGTCAGCCAGGGGATCGTCGGCCGCTCGCAGGCCCGGCTCATCCAGGGGATGATCGGGGGCGTGCTGGGCGGCTTCCTCGGCGGGTTCGTTTTCGAGTGGATCCGTCAAGGCATGAGCGATCGTCCCACCTTCGGCCAGGCGGTCGGGATCCTGCCCCTCGGCGCGGGCCTGGGCCTGTTTCTCGCACTGGTCGAGCAAGCCCTGCGGCGGACCTGGGTTCAGATCGTCAGCGGCCGGCAGGAGGGGCGGGCCTGCATGCTGACGCGCAAGGAGTCGTCGCTGGGGCTGGACGAGTGGGCCGATGTCGGCCTGTTCGGCGACCCGACCGTGGCCCGGCAGCATGCCCGGATCGAGCTGACGCCGACGGGGTACACGATCCGGCCAGTGTCGTCCGACGCGCTCACCAGGGTGAACGGCAGCCCCGTCGGCGCGGTATGCTCGTTAAAGGACGGGGACCGCATCGAGCTGGGGCAGACTCAGTTGATCTTCCGTCAGCGCGGTTAATTGTTCCGGATTGTTCGGGAGTGGATGGGTTTATGGGCGCGAATGGCTGGGTGCTCGAGATCGTCAAGGGCCGCGAGGAGGGGAAGCGCTACCCCTTGCGCCCCGGCGAGCAGGTGCTCGGGAACGCCCTCAACGGCTCGCCCGGCCTGGACCTGGCCGACCAGGAGACCTCGCCCACCCGCAGGATGTCCGCCCGGCATGCCAGTCTCGACATCTCAAACGGCAATGCCCTGCTCCGCGACCTCGAAACCCCCGGCGGGACCTTCGTGAATCGCCAGCGACTGCTCCCCGGCCAGGCCCGGCCACTCCAGGAGGGCGACCTCATCCAGCTCGCCGGCGTGCAGCTCCTCTTCCGATCATCCCATACTCAGAGCACCACCCCGGCATCCGTCCGGATCCCCCAAGTCGGCCCCGGCCGGCGGGATCGTCCTGACCCTCAACGACGGCACGACCTGCAGGACCTGGGACGAGGTCGTCACGCTGTCGAGCCAGAAGTGGGCCGCCCTCCGTGACGAGCTCACGTCGGGTCGGCTGGCCGATTGGCTTTGTTCCCGCAATTTCGAGCGATACAGCCCGCGACCCAAACCCGGGACGTCGCCGGACGAGCAGCTCGACGCGTGGCTCAGACAGCTCCCCGCGACCAAGCCGATCCAACCCGAACTCGATGTTCACCCTTCGCGATTGAGCGTCCGCCCCGGTGCGGAAGGGAGCGTCTCGCGAGCCAGCTTGCGGATCTCGAACATCGGCCACGGCCTGCTCCGGAGCCGGATGCGGATCGAGCCCGCCGGCACGAATTGGGTTCGTTCGGCGCAGTTCGCGACCGCGATCGCCACGGTCGACCAGACCGACATCGCCATCGACGTCGAGACCCCTCCGAATTGGGTTCGTTCCCCCATTTCCGCGTTCGTCGTCATCGAGAGCGACGGCGGCTCGGCCCGGGTCGAGGTCGTCCTGGAGTCGAAACCGAAACCCTCGGCCGATCCAATCCCCGCAGTTGACGGGCCGGCTTCACAGTCGGCCCTTGCGGATCTGTTCACATCGATTCTGGTTTCCTTCGGGACAACTCAACGCGTGATCGCATTCGCGATCGGATTCGCACTGCTGCGCCTGGCTGTGTCCTTCGGCGGTTCGTGGACGCTCGGGACGGTCTCGGTGTCGGAACCGCCGCACCTGATCGGGGTCGCCGCCCTGCTGGCCGCCGGATTGGGTTCGTTCGGCGCGTTCCTGTCGCTGCGGGCGAAGTCGCTGGTCAACCTGCCGTTCGCGGCATTCGCCGGGGCGGGACTGGGCGTGCTGGTCGCGAGCGTGCTGGTCGCGACGGTCAGGACGATCGATCCGATCCTCGGGAGCTGGTCGAACTCGCTGGTCCTGCCGACTGTGCTCTGGGCGGTGCTCGGCACCCTCCTGGGCGGGGCGTCGCTCCGGCTCGTCAAGCCTCGAACCCGCTGAGGGAGGATCGTATGCGGATTCGTACGACTGTGATCGCCCTCGTGCTCCTGGCCGGCCCGATTGGCTTCGTTCGCGCGCAGGAACCTGCCGGGGCTCAGAAGGAACCGACGGTCGTCGTGACCCAGCCGGACGAGTCGAAGTTCCCCGAGATCACCGTCTACTTCGAACTCAAGAACCCCGACGGCAGCTTCATCCGCGACGCCGCCCGGGACGAGTTCCGCGTCACCGAAGACGGCAAGGACCGCCCGATCCTGGGATTCGAGGCGCCGATCTCGAAGGAGGTCCGTCCGACGACGGTGGTCCTCGTGGTCGACCGCAGTGGCAGCATGAACGAAGACAATCGCATGCGTTCGCTCAAGCGCGCGGTGGCGAGCTTCGTCGAACAGTTGCCAGAAGGGTCGAAGGTGGCGGTGATCGCGTTCAGTTCGAGAGTCGATCTCATTTGCCCGTTCACGACCGATCGCGAGCGGATCCTCCGGTCGGTCAACCGTCTCGAAGCCGTCGGCTCGACCCGATACTTCGACGCCGTGGCCGAAGCTTTGGAGATTCTCTCGGCCCAGCAAGGCCGACGCGCGGTGCTGGCCCTGACCGACGGCGAGGACACGTTCAGCCAGTCGGCCGACCTCGAATCGGTCATCGCCCTCGCGCGCCGGATGAGCCTCCCGGTCCACGCCCTCGCCCTCGGCGACGAAGGCGAACTGGCGAGCGAGAAGCTCCGGCTCCTGGCCGAACAGACTCGTGGCAATTACTATCGCGCGACCAACGCCGACGAGCTGCGGAAGATCTACGAGGAGATCGCCGAACGGCTCGGTTCGAGCTACAGCCTCACCTATAACACGGACAGGAAGCTTCAGGACGGCACCCTTCGGCCGATCCAGGTCTTCTACAAGAAGAGCCAGTCGGCGGGCGAGACGGCCGTGTTCATCCGAGGGATGGTCGTGCCGGCGTCGGGCTGGTCTTGGCTCTACCTCGGCCTGTTCGCCGGCCTCGGGCTGCTCGCCGCGCTCCCGGGCATCCTCCGCAACAACCGATCCACGACCGCAGGGATTCAGGCATAACCCCGTGACACCTCCGCCGATCCGATACCCTCTGCCGACGCTCGCCGTGCTCCTCGCGGCCGTGCTCGCTCTCGCCTATGGCGAACGCTGGACGCGGCCGATCCGCGCGGCGGCCTCGGAGCGGATCCGTCGGCTGACCGAGGGCCCGCCCGTACCGGCGTCGAAGTCGCCCAGGGTCGTCGCCGGTGCCATGGTCGAGCGCGTGCTCTTGCTCCGCGACGGCGTGCCGGTCAGCGACAGGCCAGGAGGCCAGGCGATCGAGACGCTCCCGCGACGGCAATCCCTCGACGTCTACGACGTCTGGCCCCTGGTGGGGACGCCGACGCATTACCGCGTCGGAAATCGTTCCCCGCGCGGATGGGTCTCGGCCTCGGAGGTCTTGCCGTGGAACACCCGCCTCGTGCTCACGGTGCCGAGTGGTCAGATCGAACTACGCGAATCAGCCGATGCGACCTCAGGCCAGGTGATCGAGGTCGGTCAGACGGCGTTGCCGGTCCTGGAAGTCCGCGGCGGGGATGTCGAGGTCGCCGTGTGGGGTCGGGAGAAGCCGTGGTCGGCGGTGTCGCGGCGGGGGTGGGTCAAGGCGGTGTCGCTGGCCCGCGAATCCTGGGGCGTGTTGCTGAGCCGGGATGAGGTGTCGATCCTGCTGCGCCAACTGGCGGGCGGCGCCCCATCGGTGAAGTTGCGGGCGGTTCTCGGCCGGCTCGGGAGCGGCGGCGAAGTCTCGCCCGAGGTTTTGAAGGGAGCGCTGCCGACGGTGGTATTCGACGGCCGAGGGAAGCCGGAGCCGCTTGCGGACTTGAACACGTCTCAGAATGCAGATGTCTCCTGGGGTGGCATCGAGTTTTTGGTCGTGCCTTTAAATATGATCCCCTGACGATTCAAGCCGGCCGTCTCGGCCGAGCCGGGGCAATCGCGCCGGGCGCGAGTCTCCAGACGCCGCTTTTGCGCTGATCGTAGGAATCCGCCGAATCGGGTCTCCCGACCCTCCAACCTGACAGCTCAGGGGAAGGGTCTGACGACCCGGTTCGGTGGGATCACCTCGCGAAGGCAGGGGCTGGACACCCTCGCCCAGCGATCACGGCCCCTGCCGATGGGATCGGCGAGACATCACAAAGGATGACAACTACGAATGCTCAGGCGCTTTCGCGTTGAAAGTGGATCTCGTAGAGTTTCCGGTAGAGCGGCGAGGACTTGCGGAGTTCGGCCTCGGTGCCGACGGCGTCGATTCGGCCGGAGTCCATCAGCACGATGCGGTCGGCGAACTGCAGGGTGCCCATGCTGTGGGTGATGAGGAAGGTCGTCCGGCCGCGGGCGAACTCCTCGACGGCCTTGCGGATCAGGGCCTCGTCCTGGATGTCGACCGCGCTCGTGGCCTCGTCGAGGATGAGGATGGCCGGGTCGCGGAGCATCGCGCGGGCCAGGGCGATCCGCTGCTTCTGGCCGCCGGAGAGGCCATTGCCGGACTCGCCCACCATGGTGTCGTAGCCATCGGGCAGTGCGGTGATGAACTGGTGGGCATACGATCGCTTGGCAGCGGCGACGATGGCGTCGCGACTGATGTGGCGGTTGCCGTAGGCGATGTTGTTGGCGATGGTGTCGTTGAACAGGATGGTCTCCTGCGTCACCATGCCGATCTGGGCGCGGAGGCTCCGCGTGCGGACCTCGCGGATGTCGTGGCCGTCGATCCGGATGGCCCCGCCCTGGACGTCGTAGAACCTCGGCAGCAGGCTCATGAGCGTGGACTTGCCGCAGCCGTTCGAGCCGACGAGCGCGATGGTCTCGCCGTGGCGGACGGTGAGCGACAGCCCTTGAAGGACGGGCGGCCGGCCGGGGTAGCCGAACTCGACCCTGTCGAAGTCGATCGTCCTCTGGTGCCGGGGTAGCCGAACGGTGCGGGGGTTGTCGACCACGGCGGGCTCGCGGTCCATCAGGGCACACACGCGGTCGGCGGCGGCGGCGGCCCGCTGGATCTTCGAGTGCACGTTCGCCAGCTTGCGGACGGGGTCGGAGATCCCGGCGAGCATGGCGTAGAGCGTGAACAGGTCTTCCATCGCCATCGGCCGCGCGGCGAGCTGGAGCTTGAAGAAGCCCAGGTCGAGCATGGTCGTGTGCCGCAGGACGAGGAACGAGCCGGAGAGCAGCGCGATCGAGACGGTCGAGAGCGAGAGCAGTTCGAGCACGGGGTCGGAGAGGGCGTCGATGGTCGCGACCCGGATGCTCTTCTTGTAGAAGCTCTTGGTCTCCAGGAAGAACCGCCGACGTTCGTAGCGTTCCATGGTGAACGCCTTGACGACCTTCACCCCCTGCAGGCTCTCCTGGAGGATCTTGTAAATATTCGACATGCTTTCGAGCGACTTCCGGACCGCCCGCTTCATGATCTTGCCGGCGCGGTAGGTCGTCGCGGCCGAGACGGGCACGAGCACGAGCGCCAGGAGCGTGAGCCGCCAGTTGAGCCAGAGGGCCCCGCCGAGGCAGCTGACGATCCGCAGGGGCTCGCGGACGACTCTTCCGAAAATGGTGAGCATCCCCTGATTCACCGATTCGAGGTCGTTGGTGAACCGGGCGATGGTGTCGGACGTCCCCTGCTCGTTGAAGGCCCCGAGGTCCAGGGCCATGGTCTTGCGGAAGAACTGGTTGCGGATGTCGAACAGGCTGAGCTGCGCCATGTCGGCGACGAGCACTTCCTGGAGGAACTGGAAGAAACCGCGGAGGGCGACCGTGACCATCAGGATGCCGATCAGGAACATCAGCGTTCGGAAGCCTTCGGCCGGCAGGTAGCGCTCGACCCGGGGCTGGGCCCAGAGGTAGCCGTTGAGCCAGACGTTCGACCAGTAGAGTTCCTTCTCCAGTTCGTCCTTTCGGCCGACGAGCGCGGACGGGCCGGACTCGTTGAAGGGGCGGAACGAGCGGTTGAGCTCGGCGAGCCTGGCGTCGAGGACGGTCAGCTCGCGGTCGGGGACCGGCTTGCCGAGGTGCTTCTCGACCCCGGAATCGGAGAGGTTCGCTCCCTCGATGGCGTCGTCGATGGTCTTGCGACGGAGTTCCTGGAGCCTGGTCGAGCGTTCCTTCTGGCTGGTCCCGTACGCCTGGTGCCGCTGCCGGACCTCGGCCGCGGTCGGCCGGGGATCGGTGGACAGGAAGGCGATCTCGCCAAGCCGGGCCTCGATGCCAGCCACCTCCGTCTTGGAGGCGTCGACGCGCTCGGCGACCCAGTGCTGGGCGTTCTGGTTCTGGAAGAGGATCTGGAGCAGCGGATAGACCAGACCGATGTTCCCGCCGAACAGCACCGCGACCATGGCCGCGCAGCCGATCGACAGGACGAACCGGACCCGGTAGGGCCGGGCGAATCGACACAAGCGGGCGAAGTTCTTCATGAGGGCATTCGCCAGGAACGATGTGACCCTGGGGCGTCCTTGCCTTCACGACCGGCCCGGGACGGGCCGGGCATGCCGGGTTCGGCGACGTTCTAGCACCCGGGGCGAAATCCCACAATCCGAACCGGCGCGGGGATTTCCCTAGATACCGGTGATAGATCGGGCGGCCTCTCGCCCCGACTTGATGTTCTGCCCAGGGGAGGACGATTGGTGAGGCCGGTCGGGTCGGCTATGCTGTCGCGATTCCTCCACCCGAGCCCCGACCTCCCTTCTCCCGGCCACGACCATGCCCATCGTCCTGATCGGCCCCGAGCCGATTCGCCGCCTCCCCGGCCCGTACCGCGACGTCCTCGAAGCCGCCGGCTGCACCCTCATCTACCCCGAGGGCGAGGGCACCATGACCGCCGAGCAGCTCCGGGCGATGTTGCCCGGGGTCGACGCCCACATGGCCGGCGGCGAGCCGCTGTCCCGGGACATCCTGAAACTCGCCCCGAACTTGAACGTCATCGCCAGGACCGGGGTCGGGTACGACGCGGTGGACATCCCGGCCTCGACCGAGCTGGGCATCCCCGTCACCATCACTCCCGGGACCAACCAGGGCAGCGTGGCCGAGCAGGCGTTCGGACTGTTGCTCGGGCTGACCCGAGACGTCGTGAACAACCACGAGACGGTCAAGGCCGGCGGCTGGAACCGGACGCTCGTCGCCCCTCTGCGCGGCAAGACGTTGGGGCTGGTCGGGTTGGGGCGGATCGGCAAGGCGATGGCCGGCCGGGCCCGGGCGTTCGAGATGCGGGTGGTCGCCTTCGACGTGACGCCCGACGACGGCTCGGCCGCCGCGATGGGGGTCGAGCGGGTCGAGTTCGTGGACCTGCTCAGGCAGTCGGACGTGGTCAGCCTCCACGCCCCGCTGATCGACTCGACCCGCAACCTGTTCGATCGCAAGGTCTTCGGCCTGATGAAGCCGGGCTCGGTCCTGATCAACACCGCGCGTGGCGGCCTGGTCGTCGAGGCGGATCTCGCGGACGCCCTGAAATCGGGCCATCTGGCCGGGGCGGGCCTGGATGTGTTCCAGAGTGAGCCGCCGGAGGCGGGGAACCCGCTGGTGGGGCTCCCGAACGTCATCGCCAGCCCGCACATCGGCGGGATCGACTCCAAGAGCATGTCCGACATGGCCGAGCTGGCCGCCCGCTGCATCGTGGACGTTCTCGAAGGCCGCTGGCCGGCCGAGTGCGTCGTGAACCGGGAGGTCGAGGCGACCCGGCGGCGTTGAGGGTTCGAAACGACCACGGCCGGCCCTGGAAAACCAGGCCCGGCCGTGGGTCGTGTCGAGGCTCTCGATCCGGGTCGCTCAGACCTGGAAGGAGCTGCCGCAGCCGCAGGTCTTGACGACGTTCGGGTTGTTGAAGACAAACCCGCGCTTCTCGAGGCCATCGTAGAAGTCGACGACGGTGCCGTCGAGGTAAGGGTCGAACTTCTTGTCGACGGCGAGCTTGACGCCGTGGAACTCCAGGACCCGATCCTTCTCGCTGATCGCGCTGTCAAAGTTCAGGCTGTACGAGAAGCCGGAGCAGCCGCCGCCCTGGACGCCGACCCGCAGAACGACTTCGGCCGGCATGTTCTGCTCGGTGATGATCTTCTTGACTTCGGAAGCGGCCTTCTCGCTCAGGGACACGCCCATGGAAGGTCTCCTCGTGGATGGTTTGGTCCGATTTGGTCTTGACGGGCCTCCGAAAGACCCGTCCTACACTTCTATCATAGTGTGCGGTCAAATCCCAGATGCGAACCGGCGCCAGATCGTCACGAAATCCGCGATCGCAGGCGATGGATCACCTCGGTAACATATCGGATCGCGAAGTCCACATCCCCCCCGGTCGTGAATCGCCCCAGGCCGAACCGGAGGCTGGAGCGCGACAGGTCGTCGGAGACGCCGATCGCCCGTAACACGTGGCTGGGCTCGGGGTTGGCCGACGAGCAGGCCGAGCCTGAACTTACAGCGACCTCCCGCAGGTTGAGCATCAGGGCCTCCCCATCGACGCCCGGGACGCTGACATTCAGGTTGCCCGGCAGGCGTTGATCCAGGGTCCCGTTCACCAGGATCGGTCCGGCCGAAGCCTGGAATCCCGCGAGGAGGCGGTCGCGAAGCAGCCGGATCCGTTCGTTCTCGGCCTCCCGCTCGGCGAGGGCGATGGTGATGGCTTCGCCGAAGCCGACGATCAGGGGGACGGGCAGGGTCCCGCTCCTCATGCCCCGCTCATGGCCGCCGCCGTCGAACAGGGGTGCGAGCCGTATCAGGGGAGCCCCGCGTCGGACGAACAGGGCCCCGATCCCCTTGGGGCCGTAGATCTTGTGGGCGGTCAGGCTCAGGAGGTCGACGCCGTCGGCACGCACGTCGAGGGGGATCCTGCCGACGGCCTGGGTGGCGTCGGTGTGGAAGAGGGCCCCCCGGGATCGGCACTCGGCGGCGAGGGCCTGAATGTCCTGGATCGTCCCGATCTCGTTATTGGCGGCCATGATCGAGACGAGGGCCGTGTCGGGACGGAGGGCGGACGCCACGGACTCGACCGGGATCAGGCCGTCTGACATCGGCTGGATGACCGTCACCGGCCAGCCTTCGCGTTCGAGCCGGCGGATGGGGTCGAGCACGGCCTTGTGCTCGGTGGAGGCGGTGACGAGGTGCTTGCCGACGCCCTTGGGGGACTGGGCCACGCCCTTGATGGCGAGGTTGTTGGACTCGGTCGCCCCCGAGGTGAAGAGGATCTCGCGGGGATCGGCCCCGAGGGCCTTCGCAACCTGCTCCCGGGCCCGGTCGACGGCGTCGCCGGCCTTCCAGCCGTAGGCGTGGGAGCTGCTGGCGGCGTTGCCGAAATGCTCCTTGAAGTAGGGGAGCATGGCGTCGAGGACCCGTGGGTCGACGGGAGTCGTGGCATGGCAATCCAGATAAACCGGGGGCTTGGCGGACACGGCGCGACTCCGTCCTCGGGTGTTCGGCGACGCCCCAGTCTCCCACAATCGGCGGTCCCGGGTCGAGCGGGGAAAGCCGCCTTGTCGACCTCCCTGGGTTGGGCTATGGTTCGCATTCCGGGATCGGTTCCGAATGCGCAGGACGCCCCAGGGCCAGGATGGGCCGGGGAAGTCGGACCGTCGAGGAGCATCAGGGATGAGAGCAGCCTGGACCTTGGCGTTGGCCCTCGCGATCGTCATTCCGTCGGCGTGGACGTCCCGGGAGGTCGCCGCCCAGCAGGCGCCCCGCGACCCTAACGCGCCCGTGCTGGTCCCGCCGGTGGTGCCTCCCGCCGCGCGTCCCGGGGCCGTCCCGCCCGCGAAGCCGGTCGTGCCCGCGCCGGCGTCGTCGCTGTTCTCGAAGGACGGTGACCTGCCGCCGCTGCCGCCGACCCCGAAGGCCGCGGAGAAGCCGGCCGACGACAAGGACGATCCTGACGATGCCGCCGATGGCGGCAGGCCGGCGTCCAAGGACGGTAGGCCGCAAGCGAAGACCAAGTCGGACAATGACAGCGAGAAGGCCCTGGCGAAGTTCAAGCTCAAGGCCATCGAACTCGGCGAGAAGCGGCACGGCCCGCCGGCGGACCTGTGCGAGGCGAGGTCGCTCAAGCTGGAAGCCGAGATCCGCCTCAAGGCCCTCGACGCGATCGGCGAGAAGTCCCTCAAGCCGGGCCAGAAGGCGCTCCGCGACCTCTACCGCGAACGCCTCGCCCTGCTGGACAACTGGGCGAAGGCCGTCGCCGAGAAGCAAGCGGCCGAGCACCCCGACCCCGATCCCGAGCGGCTCACCGTCGAGCACAAGGCGGAGATGGAGCGGACCAACGCCCTGCTCTTGAGCGGGGCCGATCATCCCGACTCGCTCCTGCCCCAGAGCTTCCAGAAGATCCCGCCCAAGATCACCGACGCCGTGTTGAACGAACTTCGCGACGGCGTGGAAGACGCGAAGAAGGAAGTCGCCCAGCGGCTCAAGGATGTTGAGGCGGCTCGCAAGAAGCGTGGGGAGTCCGGGCCGGAGGTCGTTGCCAAACTCCGGAGCGAGCGGGACAAGATCCATCAGCGGATCAGCACTTTGATCCCGCGCCGGAAGGAACGGGAGGACGCCCTGGCCTCGGCCAAGTCGGACGCCGATCGGGAGCTCGCCCGCGAGCGGCTGACGAACTTCGACTGGGAGGCGCAAGTCGAGAAGGAACGCCTCTCGGCCAAGGAGGCCCAGATCGCCCTCGACGGCAGGAACGCCGAGGAGGCGCTGGAGTGGGTCAAGCTCAAATCGTCGCAGTCCAAGCAGGCGCAGCAGGTCCTGGCGGTGACGCAGAAGGTCTATGCGTCGGTGGTCGAGGGGCAGAGCCGTGAACTCCAGAAGGCGGTGGCCCAGGAGAAGGAGAAGGCCGCGAAGGCCGACGACCCGATCGCCAAGTTCCAGGCCCGCCGCAAGGCCGAACTGCTCGACCTGGAGACGAAGGTCCTCGCCTACAAGAAGGAACTCAGCTCGACGCCCAGGGTCTCGGAGGACGAGCAGAAGAAGCTCGCCAACCGGGCGGAGGAGGAATTCGGCGAGCTCAAGGCGAGGCTCGACGATGGCGAGACCAGTCGCCTGGACCTGCTGCGGCTGAACAACGACCTCCGGCGGATCGGGCCCGAGAAGGAGTCGATCGAGCGGACGGAATTGGAGCTGATCCTCGCCGAGCTGAACAACTACGAGAACCTCCTCACCGACGCCGAGCTGGAACTCGCCAACGACGACCGCGACGACCGGCTGGAGCACGAGGCCGTGCTGGAACAGCTCCCCAAGGAGCGGCGGTCCGAGGCATTGAAGGCCTTCGCGGACATCGAGGGCAAGCATCGGAACCTGCTCTACGACCGCAAGGAGACTCTCAAGAAGCTGGCGGACCGGGCGGACTCGACCCACAAGCAAGTTCAGAGGCGGATCGCCGTCCTGGAGCAGGAGGACGCGTTCATCCGGGCCAACATCTACTGGGTCCGCGACGAGGAGCCGATCACGACGCGGACGTGGTCGCACGCCCAGAGCGACATCGGTAAGCTCGCGTGGGCGGGCCTGAAGCTGGCCGAGGAGCCGTTCGACAGGACGCTGTGGGGCAAGGTCTCCGAGACCTTCTTGGTCCTGGGCTCGCTGGCGCTGGCGCTGCCGTGGCCGCTGTGGTGGGCGAGGCGACGGATCAACAGGCTCCGAGACAGGGACGACCTGCCCGTCCCCCAGCCGGCAGCCATCCTCACGCCGTCGGGCTCTCCCAAGCTGACCGACTCGGGCGTGGTGGCCCAGTTGTGATCGGCCTTCGCTCGGCCGTGTACCTCATGGATGTGACTCTCATCAGGATGATCGGGTCCGCGATCGGACCCGGGAGGCGGCGATGACCTCGATCTCCACACGACGCATGCTCCTGGGCCTGGGGTCGTCCGTGATCTGGCCGGCGTACCTGGCATTCCTCTCGCTGGTCGCCCGCGAGGCCCCCTGGCCCCGCAGCCTCGCGTGGCCGTTGAGCTTCGCGCTCCTGGCCCTGGCGATCGCCCACTTCTTCGCCAATGCCGCGCGGATGGCCTTCCGCTCCGGCGGCTGGGCCGAGGAGCGCCTGGGGATGCCGCCGGAGGCCACGCGGCAGGTCCGCCGCGTCCTGGTCGCTCTTGCGGGGGCGTCGATGCTCTTCCTGGTCCCCGAGCTCATCCTCCGGCTCGGCCTGATCGCGCCGGGGGGCCGGCCGATCTCCGCCTCGTCGCTCGAACGCCTCCTGCGCGTGGGGTTCCAGCTCGTGGTCGTGGTGATCGTGGGCCGGGTCTTCCGGGCGAAGTCTCCGGTGATCACCTGGCTGGCCGAGGGCAAGACCGACTTTGGCTTCCTCGGTCGCCAGCGGCGATTCTACGGCCTGGTGGCGATCGGCGTCGTGGCCCTGGTGGTGATGCTCGACGTGATGGGCTACAGCTTCTCGGCCCGTCGGCTGTCGTTCTCGATCTTCGGCTCGCTGGTCGTGGCCTTCGGCTGCTGGGTGGCCCGCCGGGTCGCGCTCTCGCTGATCGAGAAGAACGCATGGCACTGGGCCCAGCAATTCCCGTCGTTGCTCCACGGCGATGAGGAGGCCCGCGAGGGCTCGCCGTCCACCTCGGAGGTCGTCCGGCGGCTCCGCAAGCTGACGAACATCGCGACCCCGATCATCGGCCTTTACCTGGCGAGCTTCGTCTGGAACACCGACATGGCGCTCGTCCGGCAGATCGGGGCGATGCCGCTGATCACCCTGGAGAAGGCCAGCGTCGCCGTAGCCGCCGACGCGTCCAAGCTGGCGAACGCCACGGCGGCGGTCGCGTCGTCCGTCGCCGGCGAGAAGATCATCGAGGCCATCACCGTCGCCGACGCCTTCCAGGCCGTCGCCGCGACCTTGCTCACCATCGGCATCTGGCGCTACCTGAGCACATTCTTCGGACTGTTCATCTATCCGCGCATGCCCGACGACCCGGGCATCCGGTTCGCCATGTTGATGCTCACGCGTTACGGCGTGCTGGCCGTCGGCGTGCTATTCGGCCTGTCGGCCCTGCACCTGGGCATGGACAAGATCGGCGTCGTGCTCGCCGCCCTCGGCGTCGGCCTCGGCTTCGGCTTGCAGGAGATCGTCTCGAACTTCGTCAGCGGGATCATCCTGCTGATCGAGCGGCCGATCCGGGTCGGCGACGTCGTCTCGGTCACGGGGATGACGGGGAAGGTCGATCAGATCAACATCCGCGCGACCACAATCATCAACTCCGACAATCAGAGCATGATCATCCCCAACCGGGAGTTCATCACCGGCAACCTGGTCAACTGGACCCACAAGGACAAGATCGTCCGGCTCTCGATCTCGGTCAACGTCGCGCAGGGGACCGACCCGGACAAGGTCTCCGACCTGCTCATGACGATCGCGCGGGAGGACAGCGACGTCCTGAACAACCCGCTGCCCTCGGCCCTGATGGACTCCTTCGGGCCGTCCACCTTGAGCTTCTCGCTGCACGCCTTCGTGCCGGAGCCGTCGCTGCTGGGCCGGACGAAGCACCGGCTCTGCGGCCAGATCCAGAAGCGGTTCACCGCGGCGGGCATCGAGATGCCCCTGCCACGTCACGAGCTGCGCTTCCAGGGGACGATCGATGAGCGGAACGAGATCGTCGCGTCGTACCCGGGCCTGATGAGCCGGGTCGACGCCGGAATGCCCGCCATCCCCTCCGCCCACAAGGCCGCCCCCCCCGCCCCTCCCTCTCGCCCCCTGCCCGCCCCGGCGGCGGAATGCTACCGGGGAGTGGACGACTGATCTGCAATCCCCGGTTGAGCCGGGCGAGCATCTCCCGATGCCGCCCGACCGGAGATTGAAGGCGACCGCCGAACCGGATCTCTCGATCCGTCGGAGTGGGCGAATGTCGGCGGATCGGGAGGACCGGTTTCGTCGTAGGGCGAGTCAATCAATGGGACGGCATCGGGAGATGCTCGCCCAGCGCGTGGGGTCGGAGACCTCCAGCCAATCTCACAGCACCCCTCCGGGGTGCAGACAGAGACCGGCTCGTCACGGCATCTTCTCGGCCGACGCCGTCGCCGGGGCGTCGGCGTAGAAGACCTCGCACAGCTTGCCGAGGACGCGGCCGGCGGCGGTGGTGGCGTCGCTGGTGTTGTCGTCGCTGACGCCCAGCGGGACGTTGTTCACGAAGAAGGTGAAGACCAGCTTCCGGCCCGAGGCGGTCTCCATGTAGCCCGCGAGCGCCTTGCTCGTCAGGACCGACTTGCCGTTGATGCCATTGCCGACCGAATAGGTCCCGGTCTTGGCCCGGGCATGGCCCCGGGCGGGGCTGTCGGGGTCGACGGCCTTGGCGAGCGTGCCGTCGCGGCCGAGGACCGGCAGGGCGGCCACGAACGTCGGGAACTCCGGCCGCTTG
This sequence comes from Isosphaeraceae bacterium, assembly GCA_965279195.1. Taxonomy (GTDB): domain Bacteria; phylum Planctomycetota; class Planctomycetia; order Isosphaerales; family Isosphaeraceae; genus CBDIHP01. The sequence continues at coordinate 92,234 of CBDIHP010000045.1, read as the reverse complement.
GTCATCGCCTGGAGGAGCGAGACCGTCGCGCGGGGCGTCACCAGATCCGCACGCGCCCCGCCGGCACCGCCGCCGAAGGAGACTCCTGAGAGATCGATGCCCAGCGACTTCAGGGCTTCGCCTTCGCGGAGCAGGCCGGCGTCGAGGGTCGTCTGGCCGTGCTTCGCCGCCAGGAGCATCGGCAACGTACTGGCGTGGAGGTTCTGGCTGACCTTCAGGACGATCTTCACGTACTCCTTGAGCGGCGGCGAGGTGTACTTCGAGACCACCGGCAGGCGTGCGACCTCGGCCTTCGACGGCAGCGACTCGCGGCGATCGTGCGACAGGTGCGACGCATCCACATGCACCCCGCGCTTCCTGAGGCATTCGATGAACAACGCCCTGGCGTACGCCGCCTGCTCCTCGACCTCGTAGATCTTCACCACCGGCTTGTGGCCGACCGGGATCGTCCCACGCACCGAGAATCGTCGCGGCCCGACCGTCTGGACCCGGATCGACGGCTTTGTGCCCGCCTCGGTGGTGCGGACGTGCAGATCCATCGCGGCGAAGGACGTCTCGGGGACCATCTTCACCTTCGCCGGCTCCCCGGCGGCAGCGCCGGGCTCGACAAGGACGTCGATGACGTTGTCGTTGACCACGATCGGCGAGACCCACGACGGGCCGCTGCCCGAGCTGGGGGCCGGCTGGAAGTAGCGGTCGTCGACCAGGACCTCGCCCTGGATCCGCTTGATCCCCGACGATGCGACGTCGCGGGCGAGCTGATCGAGCCCGGCGAGCGGGTCGGCCTTCACGAGGCCGGCCGTGTAGTTGCCGTTGGCGTAGGAATGGTCGCCGTCCTCGAACAGCAGAGTGCCGTCGGGCCCGGTGCGGCCGCCGAGGCTGAGGTCCCCCTTGGCGACGAGGATCAGGTCGCCATCGAGCGTCCCGTCCTTGCCGACGCTGCCGCGCCGGACGACCGGGGTCTCGAAGCGGTACTCCGCCCCCAGCCCGGCCATCGCGGCGGCGCAGGAATACAGCTTGGTGACCGATGCGGGGCAGAACATCTGGTCGGCGTTCTTTTCGTAGACCGGCTCGCCGGTCGCCTGGTCGACGACCAGCAGGCCCCAGTGGGCGTTCTTGTAGCCGGGGGTCTTGAGGACGGCCTCGACGCGGGCGGGCAGGTCGGCGTCCGACGCGAGGGCCACCCGTCCGAGGATGCAGGAAAGAATCAGAACCAGCACGCCCGTCGCGGGCCCCCCGAATCGCCTCGATCGCATCGCGTCGCCTCCGTCTCCGCCCCGTCGGGATGCCCCAAAAACCACCGCCCAGCATACACGGCGGGTCGGTCGGATGCTCGCGCGACGGGCCGGAATCGCCGGCATGTCATCCGTCAGGGAGGTCGGCCGGACAAACCCTTGGCGATCGGGCGATCCGACTGATAAGATCCAGGGAGTTCGCCGCCCGCCAAATCCATCCCGCCTCCGCGTCCCGCCTCCGACGCGACCGACTGGTGCTGGAGACCCGGACATGCCTGGTAGCCGACACGGCCAGGGCGTTCGATCGGGGAGATGTGGCCGGACGACGGCTCTCCGACGCTTCCGCCCGCTCTGGGCCACCGCCCTGCTCGCCTCCCTCACCCTCCTGCACGCGAGCGCGGCCCCTGCTCGACCCCACGGCCCGCGCTCGACCGACCGCAACGGAGCCCACGGCATGCGCCTGCCCCACACCGGGTCGCTCCTCGTCGATTACTACGAGGCGTTCCTCAAGGACCACGACCTCGACGGCTTCCGCCTGAACGTCTCCGCCCGCTACAGCGAGGGGACACTCGCGAGGATCGTGCAATCCGGCGAGACCGCCTCGCGCCGCGCGGCGATCCTGGCGCTGGGGGTCTTCGGCACCTTCGAGGTCAACGCCGTCGTCGGCAAGGCCCTGCGCGACAAGGACCCGGTCGTCCGCAGCCTGTCCGAGAGCGCCTTATGGGCCATCTGGTTCCGGGCCGACACCCCCGAGAACAACGCGAAGCTCGAAGCCGTGCAGGCGCGGATCGTCCGCAACGACCTGGAACAGGCCATCGAGAAGGCGACCGACCTGATCAAGGTCGCCCCGAAGTTCGCCGAGGCCTACAACCAGCGGGCCATCGCCTTCTACAAGCTCGGCGAGCTGGAGAAGAGCGCGGACGACTGCAAGCGGGTCCTCAAGCACAACCCCTATCACATCGGCGCGCTCTCCGGCCTCGGCCAGTGCGAGATCCGCCTCGGCCGCCGCGACGACGCCATCGCCACCTTCAAGAAGGCCGTCGAGGTCCAGCCTTTCAACGACGGCCTCCGCGAACTGGTCGCCGAGCTCGAAGCCGAGAAGTGATCCGATTCGGGTGCGCCGCGACGCGGTCATTCGGGCCGGCGTCGACCGCACCTGACATGCGGCCCGGCCGCGCCGGCGGCTTGATGCCGCCTTCTGACCCGGGCGAGCATCCCCCGATGCCGCCCGGCCTTCGATCGATGGGAACCACCGATCCGGATCTCCCGATCCGTCGCCTTGGGCGAACATAGACGGATCGGGAGACCCGTCGACGGGTTCTCGCGCGTCACGCGTGGGGGCGGCATTGGGAGATGTTCGAAACGACCGCGGCCCGGGAATCCCGGCCCGTAGCAGACAGCACGTCTTCCCCCCCGGGGACGTGATGCCGAACCACGGACCGGGATCTCCGGGCCGCTCGTTTCGCTTCGCGGGTTGCCCCGCGAAGTGGAGGTAGCTTACGACATTCCGAACCAATTGGAAACGGTCTTGGCGATCAAAATGTAGAGCGGGATACCGATTGTGACGTTGAACGAGAACGTCAAACCGAGCGATGCGGCGAGGGGCAAGGTCGGGCTCGCCTCGGGGATCGCCATCCGCTGGACGGCCGGCACGGCGATGTAGGATGCCGACCCGCAGAGCACGGCGAACATCACATACGTGCCCTGGTCGAAATGGTTCTTCGTTGCATACGCGAACGTGTGCGCGACCAGGATCCCGATCGTGGCGAAGACGCTGGGGGCCAGGACGCCGAATGCGATGTAGGGGAACCCGGCGGCCCTCAGGTCCTTAAGCTTCTTCGAGGCCGTCATGCCCATTTCCAGGAGGAACAGGCAGAGGATGCCGTGGAAGAGTTCGGAGAAGACCTTGTCGTCATCGGCCGTCACCTTGGGGCCCTGATAGCGGCCGACGTATCCGATGATGATCCCCCCGAACAGAAGATACAGTCCGGGGTTCAGGAAGACTTCGTGGAGCATCTTGGCGTCGAAGGTCTTGGTCTTCTTGGTCGAATGCTCGCCCGAATGGCCGTTCTCGACCTCGGCCAGGCCCATCGTGGCCTCGAATTTCTTGGCACGGATGACTGTGGATGTCTCGAGGTCCTCGCCGTGGTGGTCCGAGACGGGGACGGACGGGGCGGGCTGGCCCAGGTAGCCGGGCTCGTCCGGCATGTTGCCGAGGGCATCCATCCCGGTGTTGCGGAGCTGCGAGACGAGGTACAGGGCGACGAGGCAGCCCGGGATCTCCATCACCGCCAGCATGACGGGCATGAACGCCGCGAACTTGATCTGGGCGGCGATCAGCACGCCCATGCAGGTCACGAACGTGCCGGCCGAGTCCGAGCCGTAATAGCCCGCGACCGTCGCGGCGTCGATCCGCCGGAGCTTGGTCGCCGAGCGGAGGATGACATAGGCGAGCATCCCGATGCAGAAGTTGGTCAGGAAGCCGACCATCATGAACTGCGATGCGCTGGCGAGCGAACCCGGCTGGAGGTTGGCGAGTTCCTCGCCGCCATGCCATCCGATGGCGATGAGCAGGTAGATCGTGAGACCCTGATAGAGCACGGCGGGGAAGTCGAGCTTCACGCCGAGGATGGGCACGAGGAAGCCCATGTAGAAGAACAGGAGCAAGGGCTTGAACAGGTTGCCCTTGAAGTTCCCCCAGAACTCCTCGAACAGGGTCGGGGTCGCCAGCCAGAGATTCGTGAACATCAGCAAACTCCCACCGGTCCAGGTCGGGTGGCCACCCTGCTTCGGGAGGCGCATCAACCCGAGTGCTCCTGGTGCCCGCATCGGTCCGGAACTGTTTCGTGATGGGTCCGGCCGCGCATCCCGAGTCGGGACCGCCCAGCCGGTCTGAGGCGAACACGTCAGCTTCGACGAGGCCCGGGAGACGCGCCGACGCGCGCCGGGCCCTGGGTCGAGTCCGCGGCCGGGCCGAATCGCGAGGGATGGCCGACCGGGTCGACAGTTCAGCGCGACCCGGGCGAAGCCCGGCGGTCACGCCTCTCAGGCACGATCAGCAGCGGAGAGGGGAGGAGCGAGAGAGGAACGCCCTGAGGCCGGGCGAGGCGGGAGATTGATACGTCGCGGAGGCAACGAGACTGATCCGTTCGAGCGAGACCGGCGGGGCGATCAGGTCGACCAGCCAGGAGGCCGAATCCTCATCCTCCTCCTCGTCGAGGAAGGAGTCCGACGACCCGTCGGGAAGACAGTCGGGGGCGGGCTGGGGCGCCGGAGCGTGGCTGAATCGCCAGTCCCGTTGCCAGCCGGCGGACCCACCGGTCGAATCGAGCCTGCCGTGGTCGCCGAAGCCCGGGAGGATCCCCAGCAACAAACCGACCAGCGATAGCAGCCCCGTCGCCACGGTCATTCGGAGGCGTTCCCCACTTAATCGCCTTGGAATCAAGTCCCAGGGATTATTCAAGGGATGCCCCCGCAGAGCAAGGAGAGTTCGCACATTTTGCGCGGAGAGATCTCCTCGCGCAACCCGACCATCCGATACGCGGTGTGATCGTGAAAGCCGATCCGGGCCACAGCAATTTTCGTACCCGCTCGGACGCGAGGGCGTCGGCGTGACGCCGGTCAGAGCATCGGATCTGCATCCTCTCGAATCAGCCGGAGTCCATCCTCATCGATCCGCAGGTAGCTCGTCCCCCGATGCCAGTTGCCGAGCACGAAGAGCTTCCGGCCGAGGAACGTCTCCTCGACGACCCGGTGGACGTGGCCCAGGATGGCGGCGTCGATGGCATCCGCACGCTCGGCGGCGCGTCGGCGATACGTGTCCAGGTGCCGCCGGTCGCTGGATTGCCTGCCACGGTCATTCGCCCCGTCGTTCAGCCGCTCGAACCAGGCCGCAATCGGTCCGGGGCAATTCCCGAAGGCCGTCGCGAAGGCCCGGCTCTCCATCGCCTCTTTCCAGAACGGACGTGCCCCGAGTCGGTGGCCGTGGGCCAACCACAATCGATGCCCGTGCACGACTTCCGTGCAATCGTTGTCGATCAGGCGAGCATCGAACCACTTCGCATACTCCGGCATCAGCCGGGCATCGTGGTTCCCCGCCAGGATCGTCAACCGGCCTCCGCCTCGCGAGTGATCGGCCAGCGCGCGGAGCCCCTCGCAACCGTCCATCCCGAGATGGAGTTGCCGTGAGGCGAACCAGAAGTCGCACAGGTCGCCGACGATCGTGAGGGTGTCGTCGGGCCCGAGCGAGCGGACGAACCGGGCGAATCGTGCCGAGCGTTCGGGCGCGTCGAGCCGGAGGTGAACGTCACTCGCGAAATAGGCCGCCACATTCAGGCTCGATCTGGTGGGTCGGGACGGCCGGCCCGGGCGTCTCCCAGGGGAAGCCGGCGAGGTAGGGGCCGGATCCTGCCGTCGCCTTGCGGCGCGAGCGGACCGGCTTGCGGAGGACGAGGTCGGGCGATGCCACATACTGCGAGGCCGCGTGGACCGCCACGCCCTTGCCGCAGTCCTTGACCGCCGCCCTCGCCGATTTCAACGCGATCGTCGGTTCATTGCAATGCTCGCTGAGATGCAGCAGCACCACATCCCGCAAGCTCCCGAGGGCCGACTGGTCCAGGACCGTCCGCACCAGCGCCGCCGCCTGATCGTTCGAGAGGTGCCCCCGATCGCCGAGATTCCGCGCGATCAGGTGCCAGGGACGGCCGGATTTGCGCTGGAGGTCGACGTCGTGGTTGAACTCGACGCCGAGCAGGTGGACGTCGGTCAGGGCGTCGGCGATCGCACGGTTCCAGGTGCCGGAGTCGGCCACGTACCCGATCGACGAGGCCGCTTCCCCTCGCGCCCCCCGGCCCTCGACCCGGAACCCGAAGGTCGGGCCGCCGTCGTGGCTCAGTTCGATCGGCTCGACCTGGACGCCCGACGGGCTCAGGAACGCCCGGTCGGGGTCGTAGTGCCGGACGAGGCCCGCCGCATCCAGTTGCAGGAATGCAGGCTCCGACTTCATCGCCAGCCGGTGCCGCTCGTGGCAGTAGAGCGGAATCCCCCGATCCGCGAGGTCGCGGAGGGTCGATTTCTGGATGTGGTCGCCGTGAGTGTGGGTCAGAAGCACCGCGCCGATCTGCCGCCAGTCGCAGCCGGCCTGGGCGAGCCGGAGCGTCATCTCCCGGCGCGGGAGGCCAAGGTCGATGAGCGTGCCGATCCCCCCGGCCCGGATCAGGGCCGAGTTCCCCCGGGAGCCGCTGGCCAGCGCGGTGAACCGTATCGGCATCGATCGCCCGTCCCCTGCCCTGGAACGCCGCGTCCGCATGACCCTTCGCGGACGACTCCACTCGGAACTGTACGGATGTCGTCTCCCTCCCGCAAGGCGAAGTCGCCCGGATTTCGATTGGCTTTGTTCCCGCGTTTTGCCTTGGGGGCGTGCCGAAGCGGCGGCCGTGGTGTACCATCTCACCCCGACGGGTCTCGACGCGGAGCCCGGCCGCCTCTCCACGACGATCCGCTTCGGAACATTTCGCCCACCCACGAACGAGTCGAGGGAGGCCCTCGTGGCTCTCGTCTACCCTTCCCGGCACCCGATCGTCCTGCACAAGGTCGCCCAGCTCCGCTCGTCCGCCACGCCCCCGCCGGAGTTCCGGCGCCTGGTGAAGGCGCTCGCCCAGCTCCTCGTGCAGGAAGCGACGTCCGATCTCGCGACCACGCCGAGCCGGGTCACCACTCCCCTCGCCGAGACCGACGGCCACACCCTCGCGGACACGATCGCCCTCGTCCCGATCCTCCGCGCCGGCCTGGGGATGTGCGATGGCGTCCTCGATCTCCTCCCCGAGGCCCAGGTCTGGCACCTCGGCCTGAGGCGCGACGAGACGACGCTGGAACCCGAGGAATACGTCTCGAAGGTCCCGTCGAAGCAGAACGACGTCCTCGCACTCGTCCTCGACCCGATGCTCGCGACCGGCGGCTCGGCCGTGCACGCCTGCGAGGTCCTGAGGCGAGCGGGGGTCACCCGGCTCAAGTATCTCTCGCTGATCGCGGCCCCCGAGGGCATCGAGCGGCTGGGCAAGGCGTTCCCGCGGATCCCGATCCACGTCGCGGCCATCGATGAGAAGCTCAACTCGGTCGGTTTCATCCATCCCGGCCTCGGCGACGCCGGCGACCGCCAATTTGCGACCTTCCACGAATAAGTCGAAATCGATCCTTCCACTTCCGACGGGACTGACCACGATGCGAGCGGTCGACATCATCCGCAAGAAGCGAGACGGCAATGTCCTCGACCCGGCCGAGATCGGGTTCATGGTCCGGGGGATCGCCTCGGGCGAGGTGGCCGATTATCAGTGGTCGGCGCTCCTGATGGCCGTCCTCTGGCGCGGGATGGATGACGCGGAGACGGCCGCGCTGACCGACGCCATGATGAAGTCGGGCATCGTGGTCGACCTCTCGGGCACGCGCGGCAAGAAGGTCGACAAGCACTCGACCGGGGGAGTCGGCGACAAGACCTCCCTGATCCTCGCCCCGATCGCCGCCGCCGCGGGCGTGCCCGTGCCGATGGTCTCGGGTCGGGGTCTGGGGCATACGGGTGGCACGCTCGACAAGCTCGAAGCCATCCCCGGCTTCAACGTCAACCTGGACCTCGATTCGTACAAGCGGGTCCTGAACGCCTGCGGCATGGTCCTGATCGGCCAGACCGCCGAGATCGCCCCGGCGGACAAGTTCCTCTACGCCTTGCGCGACGCAACGGCGACGGTCGAGTCGATCCCGCTGATCTCGGCCTCGATCATGTCCAAGAAGCTCGCCGAGGGGATCGACGGGCTGGTGCTCGACGTCAAGACGGGCAACGGCGCGTTCATGGAAAGGCTCGAAGATTCGAGGAAGCTTGCCCAGGCCATGTGCGCCATCGGCCGGGGGCTCGGCAAGACGATGACCGCCCTCATCACCCGGATGGACCAGCCGCTCGGCCGTGCGGTCGGCAACGCAATCGAGGTCGAGGAGTCGATCCACTGCCTCCAGGGCAAGGGGCCCGCCGACCTCGTGGACCTCTCGCTCGAACTGGCCGCCGAGATGATCCTGATGGCGGGCAAGGCCGGGGATCTCGACGGGGCCCGCGAACTCGGCCGCAAGACAATCGCCGACGGTTCCGCCCTGGCGGCCTTCCGCAAGCTCGTCGAGGCCCAGGGGGGCGACCCGACCTCGGTCGACGACCCACGCAAGCTGCCCCAGCCGCGCCGGACGATCGACCTCCCCGCGCCCGCCTCGGGCTACGTCTCGGAACTCACCGCGCGACCCGTCGGCCAGGCGACAATGCTCCTGGGCGCCGGCCGCGCCCGGGTCGATTCGATCATCGACCCCGCCGTGGGGGTCTGGCTGCACAAGAAGGTCGGCGACCCCGTCCGGGCCGGCGAGCCCCTCTGCACCCTGCTCGTCAACGACGAATCCCGCCTCGACGACGCTCTGGCGATGATCCGGGACTCCTACAGATTTTCTACCTCGCCCGTCACCCCGCCCCCGGTGATCGTCGAGCGTCTGTAGTGTGGGCATCGCCCACCATTGGCTCGGGCTCGATTCCCGAGTCGCGATCCAGAGGGTCGGCCCTACGATCCTGAACCGGCGAATGTTGTGGTGGGCGATGCCCACCCTACAGGGCGGATTCCAGGTCGGCCCAGAGGTCTTCGACGTCCTCGATGCCGACGGAGAGGCGGATCAGGCCGGGGCCGATGCCGAGGGTGGCCCACTCGTCGGGCGTGAGGAACCGGTGGCTCGACGTGGTTGGGTGGCTCAGGGTGGTGCCGGTGTCGCCGAGGCTGGGGGCGTAGGGGATGTGCCCGAGCCGCTGGATGAACCGGTCGGCGGCCTCGCGCGGGCCGAGGTCGAAGCTCATCATCGCCCCGAACCCGCCCCGGAACATTGTGCGTGCCAGGGCGTGCTCGAGATGCGACTCCAGGCCGGGGTAGTGGACGACCTTCACGGCCGGGTGGGCCTGAAGCCGTCGGGCGAGTTCGAGGGCGTTCTGCGAGGTCCGCTCGGCGCGTAGCGACAGGGTCGAGGCGCCTCGCAGACCGAGCCAGCAGTCGAAGGGGTTCGCCGTGAGCCCGAATGTCGAGGCGACCGGGGTGATCCGCTTGATCATCCCGGCCGAGGCCAGGATCACGCCCGAGGTCACGTCGCTGTGCCCGGCGATCAGCTTGGTGGCCGAGTGGACGACGAGGGTCGCGCCCAGTTCAAGCGGCCGGCAGAGGGTCGGGGCGAAGGTGTGGTCGATGACCAGGTCGGCCCCCGCCTCGCGGCTGATGGCGGCCAGGCCGGGGAGGTCGGCGACGTGGATCAACGGATTCGAGATCGTCTCGGTGAAGACGACCCGGGTCCGGTCGCGCAGGGCGGCCCGGAGGGTCTCGGGCCTCGTGGCGTCGAACGTGGCCGAGGTCACGCCGAACCGGGCGAGTTCCTTGCCGATGAGCCCTGCGGTCCGCCCGTAGAGCCCTTCGCTGTAGGCGACGTGGTCCCCCTGGGAGACGAGCGTCAGGAGGATGGCCGCCTCGGCCGCCATGCCGGACCCGCAGGCGAGCCCGGCCTCGGCCCCCTCGATCGCGGCGACCTTCTTCGCGAACTGGGTGCCGTTGGGGTGTCCGTCGCGGGCGTAGATGTAGCCCGAGGACTCGCCGCTGTAGATGGCGTCGATCCGGCCCAGGCTCTCCATCTGGAAGACGGAGCTGAGGACGATCGGCGGCGAGAGGGGGGGGGCGGCGTTGGAGACAGGCTCGGCGGGCCGGGCGCAGAGGGTCGCGAGGCTCGGGCGTTCCGGGCGGGGGTCGGGCATGTCGGCGTTCCGGACCGGGGACGGTGTTCGGATCAGCGGACGGTCGCGGTGCCGCCCGCCTTCTTCTGGAGGCGACCGCCCGTCCCGAGGATCACGATGGCCTCGCCGAGGTCGCGGAGGGCCGAGCGGGACTTGTTCGCGGCCAGGTTCTGCGAGGCCGACGCCCGATAGGATTCGAGGACGGTCCAGTCGATCGGCCAGTTCTGCTGGCGGGCGTTGGCCTCGACCCGGGTCACGAGTTCTCCGAGGGTCGCGAGCAATTCGGCCGAGATCGGGCATTCGGCGGAGCGGTAGAGATGCTCCACGACCGGCGCCGGGGCGGGCTTCTTGCCGCCGAACAGGCCCGAGAGCCCCTTGAGCAGCCCCCCCTTGGCCTTGCCGTTGGACTCGGCGTGATTGTCGGGCAGCTTCGGGACGTCGGGCGCGGTGTCGGGCTCGATCCAGGGGCCGAGCCGGGCGAGGACGACGGTGATGTTGTCCAGGCCGCCGCGGAGGTTTGCCAGGTGGATCAGGTACCGGCCGGTATCCTTGGGGTGGAAATTCTCGGCGAACGCCCCCAGCTCGGGGTCGGTGACCGGGCCGGAGAGCCCGTCGCTACAGAGAAGGTAGACGTCGCCCGGCTCGGTGGGGAGGGGCCCCTCGATGTCGACCTCGATGTTGGGGTCGGGCCCGAGGCTGCGGGTGATGACGTTGCGGGGGACGGCCTTGTTGGCCTGATCGGGCGACAGGTGGTTGCGTCGGACGAGTTCCCAGACGAGGCTGTGGTCGAACGAGAGCTGATCGATCCGGCCGGCACGGATGCGGTAGACCCGCGAGTCCCCCACGTGGGCGATGAGCGCCCCCTCGGGGAGGAGGATCAGGGTCGAGCAGGTGGTGCCCATACCCTGGAAGTCGCGGTTGGCGCTCGCCTTCTGGAAGATGATCGAGGCGACTTCGCGATACGCCTTGGTGATCGCCTCGGAGTGGCCGACGTTGCGGACCTTGGCGTAGTTGTGCGGGATATTGTCGACGGCGAGCTTGCTCGCGAGTTCGCCCGCGGCATGGGCGCCCATCCCGTCCGCGACCATGTAGATATGGCCGCGGGCCCTCCAGGCATCGGGATTCGATGCCCGGACGATGGTGTGGCTGTCTTGATTATTCGAGCGCCGCATGCCGGTGTCGGTCGCGGCGGCCTCGACGATCATGTCAACCCAGTTCACGACCCAGCCTTTGCCGTGCGGTCACGGCTCGATGTCGGAGTTCGACGCGCCGCGGCCCGGGGGCCGCCGATCCTCGTCATTCGGACACGCACCGAGGGTAACGCCCGACGCACGCCGATTCCAGGCCCGTTCGCCCCAAGCGAGGCTCCGTTCCGGAAGATCGTCGGACGGTAAACCGGCCCGACCACTTCCGTACACACCGATTCTCGCAATCAACAACTCACTCCGCCATTGTACCGATCGGGACGCCCGCCCCAAAGAAAAAACAAACACGGGTCGCGGAGGACGGGTTTTCGGGCGGGGCCGGGACGTCTCTCGACCCGGCGGGCGAGTCGGATAGGCACCTCCCCATACTTCGGCTATCCTGGGCTTGTGACGTCGAACACCGAATTTCCTCGGGAATGTTGATACGACCCCATGAGCGTCGAACTCCGGCTGCCCGCCCTGCCTTACACCAAGCGTCGCCTCGACAACGGGCTGGACGTGATCGTCCGCAGCCAGCCCCACCTGCCCAACGTGGCGGTCAACCTCTGGTATCACGTCGGCTCCAAGAACGAGGAACGCCGCCAGCGCGGGTTCGCCCACCTGTTCGAACACCTCATGTTCGAGGGCTCCGAGCACTTCCCGGGCGACTACTTCAAGCACCTCCAGAAGGTCGGAGCGAGCATCAACGGCTCGACCTCGCCCGACCGCACCAATTATTTCGTCGACCTCCCCTCGGCCCACCTCGAACTGGCCCTCGCCATCGAGTCCGATCGCATGGGCTACTTCCTCCCCGCCCTGACGGAGGAGAAGATCCGCATCCAGAAGGATGTGGTCAAGAACGAGTACAGGCAGAACTACGCGAACCGACCCTACGGCCAGGTCTGGCGGCTGCTCGCCGAGGCAATGTACCCGCCGACCCATCCTTATAACTGGCTGACCATCGGATTCATGGAGGACGTCGAGGCGGCCTCCAAGGATGACGTGGAGGCGTTCTTCCGGCGCTTCTACGTCCCCAGCAACGCCAGCCTCGCCCTGGTCGGCGACCTGGACGAGGACGAGGCATTCGCGCTGGCCGAAAAGTATTTCGGGAGCCTGCCCGGGGGCTCACGATCGATCCGGCCGCACGCCCCTCCGGTGCAGCTCGCCGAGGAGGTCTTCCTGCCGGTCCATGACCGTGTCGAGCTGCAACGCATCTATTGCTCCTGGCACACCGTCCCGCAGTTCAGCCCGGATGACGCCGCCCTGACGATCCTGGCCGACATCCTGACCCGCGGCAAGTCGAGCCGGCTCTATCACAAACTCGTGATGGAAGACCAGGTGGCGCAGGACATTTCGTCCCATCAGGGGGGTCGCGAGCTGGCGGGGACCTTCGGCGTCTCGGCGACCCTCCGGCCCGGCAACGAATGGACCACCCTCCGGGACGACCTCGACCGCGAGATCGCCGCCATCGCCCGGGAAGGGGTCAGGGAGGAGGAACTGGCCCGGGCGCGCAACGGCCGGCTCTCCGGCTTCGTGGCCGCGCTCGACAACATCGGCGGATTCGGCGGCGTGGCCGACCGGCTCAACGCCTACAACGTCTACCTGGGCGACCCCGGCCGGATCACCTCCGACCTCGTACGCTACCAGGCGGTGACGTCCGAGCACGTCCGCGCGGCGGCCGATCGCTACCTCCACCAGCAGCCCCGGGTGACCCTCCACGTCTCCGGCGGCCGCCCCTCGACCGTCCTGACCCCCGAGGCCCGATCGACCCCGCCCGCCCCGGCGACCCCGGCGGTCTTCCGGGCGCCCATCCCCGAGGTCCGGACCCTCTCGAACGGCCTGCCGATCTGGGTCGTCCCCAGGCGCGATCTTCCCATCGTCTCGGCGACCATCGTCGTGCGTGCCGGTGCATCCGACCACTCCCCCGAGAAAGGGGGCCTCGCCGGCCTGACCTCGGGCCTGCTCGACGAGGGGACCTCGAAGCGCAGCTCAATCGAGCTGGCGAACGCCATCGAGGGCATGGGCTCGTCGCTCTCCACGAACTCGGGCTGGGACGGGTCCTACGTCGGGATGTTCAGCCTGACGCCGTACCTGGAGCCGACCCTCGACCTGGCCGTCGAGGTGCTCCGCGAGGCGAGCATCCCGGCGAAGGAATTCGACCGGCTCAAGGGCCAGACCCTCGCCGCGCTCAGGTCCAGCCGCGACAGTGCCGAGGCGCGCGCGGGGAGGGCCTTCCTGGGAGCCCTCTATCCCGAGGACCATCCCTACCGCGTCGGCTCCGACGGCAACGAGCAGACCGTCGCCGGGCTCGGCCGCGACGACCTCATCTCCTTCTACCGCAACCATTACCGGCCGGAGGCCGCCGCCTTCATCGTCGCCGGGGACGTCGATCCCGACGAGGTCGCCCGGCTCGCCGAGAGACGCCTCTCGGACTGGAAAACGACGGAACAAAGCCAACGGGCGGTCACGGGCATCCCCGTCCGCGAGAAACGACTGCGGATCCTCCTGCTCGACCGCCCCGGGGCGGCGCAGGCGGTCGTCCGGGTCGGGCACGTCGGGGTGCCGCGTCCGGACCCGTCGCATGACGATCTGCTCCTCCTCAACCAGGTGCTGGGCGGGCAGTTCACGTCGCGCCTGAACGAGAACCTCCGCGAGACCCGGGGCATGACCTACGGGGTCCGCAGCCAGTTCGACTTCCGCCGCGGCCCCGGTCCGTTCCTCGTGTCCGCCTCGCTCCAATCCGACCGCGTGGCCGAGGCCCTGGTCGAGATCCGCAAGGAAGTGGCCGAACTGCTCGACCACCGGCCGGTCACCGACGCCGAGTTGAACGATGCCAGGCGTTCCCTGCTCGAAGGACAGGCCCGACACTTCGAGACACCCTCGGCACTTGTTTCGCGATACGGTGGCCTGTTCGTCCTCGGCCTGCCGCTCGACGAGTACGCCCGCTACCCCGAGCGGCTCAACAGCCGGACGGCCGAGAGCCTGCTGGAATCGGCCAGGGCGAACCTGGATCCCGACGCTCTGGTGGCCGTGGTCGTCGGACAGGCGAATTCGCTCCTGGGGCCGCTCCGGGATCTGGGGTGGTGCGAAATCGAAACATTCGACGAGCGCGATCAGCGCCTGACCTGACGCTATCTATCTGGGGAGATCACCCTTTCGCCCCCCGCTCGGCGGGCGATTTGAATAAAGTCCTCGTTCGTTCGTCCATACGAATTGGCTACGCGAGATGATCGCCGCCCGCACCCGATTGCGCCAGGGGTCGGGCCCGGCCCTTCGCCCCGGACGGCAGTCAGGACGGACCCTTTGAAGCGCAACACCCCGGCTCGCTACTACCGCCTCCTCCGGGTCCGGACTCGCCAGTTCCTCCACCGGATCGACCGCAAGCTCCCCTGGTGGCTGGCGTGGCTCCCCTCCTGGGGGACGAGCCTGCTGCTCCACGGTGTCCTGATCCTGGTCCTGGCGACCGTCTATCTGGCCACCGACCGCGAGGTCGCCCGGACCGAGATCGAGGGGGCGGTCCAGGGGCAGTTGCGCGAGGATCTGACCTCGCTGGTCTCCGCCGATCACGCCGGGGACCCGTTCACGAGCAACCAGACCGATCTTCCACCGTCCATGCCGAGCGAGGGGCTGAATCTCCCGACGGTCGCATTCAACCAGCCGAGGATGCCGGACAACGTCCGATTCAGCGACCAGCTCCGGCTGACGCCCGGGCTTAAGCCCGGCATGACCCCGCGACTGAGCGACATCATCGGCGGCGGGCTCACGAACGTCGAGGACATGTCGGCCCCGTTCTCCGGCCGGAACGGCCCGGCGAAGGCCGAGCTGATCCGCCGCGAGGGGGGGACGGTCCAGTCGGAGAAGGCGGTCCAGGAAGGACTTGCGTGGATTGCGCGGCATCAGCGGCAGGACGGCGGCTGGAGCCTCGACACCAGCAACGAATGCCAGGGCGACGGTTGCCCAGACGCCATCGCGGCCGAGTCCGACACGGCCGCCACCGGCCTGGCACTGCTCCCCATGCTCGGGGCGGGCCACACCCACACCCAGCCTGGTCTCTATCAGGGGACGATCAAGGCCGGGCTCGAATGGCTGACCGCCCATCAGATCGAGAGCGGGGAACTCTACACGGGCGGCGGCTTCAACTACCGGATGTACAGCCACGCGATCGCAACCCTCGCCCTCTGCGAGGCCTACGGCGTCAGCAAGGACGAGAAGCTTCGCCCCTACGCGCAGCGGGCGATCGACTTCATCATGGAGTCGCAGGATCCGGTCACCGGCGGCTGGCGTTATTTCCCCGGCCAGGCGGGGGACACCTCGGTCTTCGGCTGGATGATGTTCGCCCTCCGCAGCGCGCGGCTGGCCGGGCTGCACCTTTCCAAGGAAGTCCTCGTCAACTGCCGGCTCTATCTCGACCGGGTGGTCGCGGGGGGTAAGAAATCCCTGTACGCCTACATCCCCGGCCAGGGCCCGAAGAACACGATGACGGCCGAAGCCCTGCTCTGCCGCCAGTACCTCGGTTGGGGCCGGGAACATCCCTCGATGGTCAGCGGCGTCGGGCAGGTCATGGCCGACCTCGACCAGACGGCCGCGTTCGACCGCAACATCTACTACTGGTATTACGCCACCCAGCTCCTGCACAACATGCAGGGCAAGCTCTGGAAGAAGTGGAACCCGAAGGTCCGCGACACGCTCGTCGCGATGCAGGTCCACGGCAAGGGCTGCGACCGTGGGAGCTGGCACCACTCCCTGCCCATGCCCGACCAGTGGGGCCGCCGGGTCGGACGGCTCTACGTCACGACGATGTCGGTCCTGACCCTCGAGGTCTATTACCGTTACCTGCCGCTCTACCAGGTTACCGACGAGGGGAATTTCCTGCCAGGCAATCGTCGGCCACAAGACGGTGGACCGCCCGCGATCGAGGGTGCCGAAGAGGCCCCGAAGGCCGACGCCCCCCCAAAAACGAAGGGGAAGGCGGCCCCCAGGGCGAAGGCCGCCGCGAAGAGGAAGGCCTGACGCTCAGGGCTGGAACTGGTTGAGCGGGACCTTCTTGTAGAGAACGAGAAGATTGACCATCACGCTCTTGGGGCCGAACGTCAGCGGCACGACGTAGACCAGGTCGCCCTTCTTGGCGTAGGAGGGCGAGCCCTGGGTGATCTGGGTCATCGAGATCCCGTTCACGTCCGGACGCACAGCCACATTGTTGTTGCCCGGGATGGCGATCTGGAGCGGGTTCACGCCGGCGAGGGGACCGACGACGTGCAGCCGGTTGGGCATCGCACTCTCCTCGGGCGTGAGCGGGAAGACGACGCCGTACGTCTCCTTCTGGTCCATGTCGGCGGCCGTGAGGATGCGATTGAGGCCGACGATATTCTGATACGTCGGGGTCACCAGCGACTGCGCGGCCCCTTCGTAGATGTCGACGTGGTCGGCCTTCACCTGGTTGGTCCCCAGATCCACACCGGTGACCTCGATGAGCGAGTTCCGGTTGAGGTTCTGGATGTCGGTCGGCCAGCGGATCAGGAACTGACGGACGCCCTCGTACGAGATCGGGAACTGCTGGCCGGCGGCGTTCTGGACCACGACCCCCTTGTTGTTGGCCATGATGATCTCGGACCACGTCCCCGCCGGGGGGATGTGGGGCGTGGCCATGCCACTAAGGCTCTGCGCGTAATACGAGCCGTCGCCGCCGTAGGGGCCCTGGGCCGGGATGATGACCTGGGCGGGGGCCAGGCCTCGCATCAAACCGACCACGCCGAACACCGCCAGGGCAAGGCTGAGGGGGACTCGCCAGACGTTTCGCCAACGCATCGTCGAGGTCTCCGGTCCGGGGTCGCCCCGGCACTCGGCCCGGGCATCGCGTATCCTTCCAATGTAGCACCCGGCACGTCCCGGGGCGAGCGAATACGTCCCGGGCGCCGAGGCCGCCGGACGTCCGGGACGCCGGTGTCAGCCGGCCCTGGCGCATTTGCCCGGGCCCGCGGAATGCCGTAGACTACGATCAGAGACGCTCGGCGACGGGGAGAAATTCAACCCCGCTCGGCCCAGATGCACACCCAGAGCCCGGGACTCGCCGAACATGAGTCAACCCGACCACGCCTCCTCCCTGCCGCCGGACGACACCCTGGCCTGGGGCGACGGATCGGGCACACGCGACCTCTCGGGCGTGACCCTCGGCGACTTCCACGTCGACAGGCTGCTCGGCAAGGGGGGCATGGGCGAGGTCTACCTGGCCCGCCAGACGAGCCTCAACAACCGCGAGGTCGCCCTCAAGGTCCTCCGGCCCGACCTCCTGCGGAACCCGACCTACCTCAGCCGGTTCGAAGCCGAGGCGTGGTCGGCCGCGAAGCTGAACCACCCGAACATCGTCCACATCTACAGCGTCGGGTCCTTCGACGGAGTCCGCTACATCGCGATGGAGTACGTGCAGGGGACGAACCTGCGCGATTACATCATCAAGAAGGGCCCGCCGGAGATGAACCTCGCGCTGTCGATCATGCGGCAGGCGACGGCGGCCGTCGGCGCGGCGGGCGAACTCGGCCTGATCCACCGGGACATCAAGCCCGAGAACATGCTCATCACCCGCAAAGGGCTGGTGAAGGTCGCCGACTTCGGGCTCTGCCGCGACCAGGACCGCAGCGGCGGCCACCTCACGCAGGACGGCGTGACGATGGGCACGCCGCTCTACATGAGCCCCGAGCAGGCGCAGGGGCATCCGCTCGACCACCGTTCCGACCTCTACTCCCTCGGCGTGTCGTTCTACCACATGCTGGCCGGGGTCCCGCCGTTCAAGGCCGAGTCCCCCGTCGCCCTGGCGCTCAAGCACGTCAAGGACATCCCCCCGACCCTGTCGATCCACCGGCCGGACATCCTCCCCGAGCTGGAACGCCTGGTCATGAAGCTGATGTCGAAGAAGCCGGCCGACCGCTACCAGTCGGCGGCCGAGGTACTGAAGGACCTGTCCCGGGTGCGGGAGGCCTATCAGCTCGCCTCGACTCAGGTCGGGAAGGGGGTCGACGTCTCGCTGACATCCCAGCCGGCCGCTGTGGTGCCGACCCCGGAGCGGAGCCCGGGCAAGCCGGCGACGGCCCCCGCCCGGGCCCCGGGCCCCAGCCTGAAAGAACGGCTGTCGGGGCTGAACGTCTTCAGCCGCAGGGTCGCGATCGGCGTGCTGCTGGTCGCCACCGCCTCGGGCCTTCTCAGCGGGGCGATGGCACGGCCGAAGGATCTCCTCGGGCCCAATTCCCCGCCCGGCGAGAAGCGGGTGATCCTCTGGCTTGCCCCCGACTGGAAGGCCATCCCCAAGCAGGCCAGCGCGGCTGCGCAGTATCGGTACGCCCAGACCAAGGCCTCGACCGGCGAGCGGGACGCCGCCTGGATCGCGGTGATCGGCAATTTTCCCGGCGCATCGTCGTGGGTCGAGGGGGCCTCCACCCAGCTCGCCCGCGAACTCTTCCGCCAGGGGGACGTCAGGCGGATCTCGATCCTCCGTGGTGAACTCGAACGGACGGGCCGGGGTCACGACGTGATGCTCACCAAGGTCCTGAAGGCGGCCGAGGACATCCTCCGGAACCACGACCTGGATGGCGTGAACGTCGTCTTCGACCAGGGGTTCGTCAACCAGTTCGTCGACTCCCGGCAGGTGGAACTGGCGCTCGAGATCGTCTCCAGGAGCGTCCAGGATGCCAGGACCGCGGGCAAGCCCGCCGTGCTGGCCAACCGGCTCCGGGCGGTGCAGGGGCAACTGTTCCAGAAACTGATCGATATCCGGCGATTGGATGGACTTGCGCCGAACTAGACGGTTTACTAGAAGGGGAGGTCGGTCGACACGCACCGCCCCCGCCCCCCTCCGGATTGATGGACGCAGGCCCGTTGAGACGAACCGGGCTCGACTCCGAATCGCCTCCTCGCTCGCTAACCCGACCCGCACCGATCATCCGCACGGCCGGGTGTCGCCCGAGGTTCGTCCCATCCCCCCGCGCCGCTCCTGGGAGCTTTCGGCATGGCGGTCCTGAAGAGAATCAACGCAACCCCGGCGCAGGTCATCGAACTCAAGGGCGATTCCACGCTCATCGGCCGCGACCCCAACTGCCACGTGGTGCTCGACTCCAACGGCGTCAGCCGCAAGCACGTCGAGATCCGCCGCTCCGGCGACCGATTCGCGCTCATCGACCTCAAGTCGCGCAACAAGACCAAGCTCAACGGCCGCGACATCGAGCCCGACCGCCCCTATTACCTCTCGCCCGACGACAAGATCATCATCTGCGACGTCGAGTTCGGCTACTACCTCACCCTGCCGCCCGAGACGCCCCCGATCGTCAAGCCCAAGGGGCCGACCCTCAACCTGATCGAGAGCAACGAGCCCCCCCTGCTCACCCTCGACGCCTCGCGCTCCAGCGCGATGGCCTCACAGGTCAAGCCCGAGGTCAAGCTCAACGCGATCCTCGAGATCGCGCGAAATCTCTCCAGCGAGCTCGACCTCGACGGCATCGCCCCGAAGGTCCTCGACTCGCTGATCCAGCTCTTCCCCCAGGCCGAGCGGGCCTTCCTGATCCTCTGCGGCGCCACGCCGGACAAGCTCGAAACCAAGGCGTACAAGTCGAACCCCAAGCGGCGGTCGGTCTTCGCCGCGGGCATCCCCGACGAGCCGACGATGGTCATCAGCCGGTCGATCGTCAACACGGTCATCAACCAGAAGCGGGCCGTCCTGAGCCAGGACGCCGGCAACGACGTCGACCTGCCAACGAGCGCATCCATCGCCGACCTCAAGATCCGGTCGGTGATGTGCGTCCCGCTCTTGACGCCCGACGGGATCGTCCACGGGATCATCCAGCTCGACACCGGCGACCGCAAGCAATTCGGCCAGGACGACCTCGACGTCCTCACGGCGGTCGGCGGACAGGCGGCCATCGCCATCCAGAACGCCCGCCTGCACCAGAGCAAGATCTCCCAGGAGCGGATCGAGCGCGACCTCAAGATCGCCGAGCAGGTCCAGAAGCGGTTCCTGCCGCAATCGGTCCCCAAGCCGCCGAACTACGAATTCTTCGCCTATTACCACCCGACCTACGAGGTCGGCGGCGACTACTACGACTTCCTCCCGCTCGGGGGCTCGAAACTCGGCATCGCGCTGGGGGACGTCGCGGGCAAGGGGGTCGCCGCCGCGCTCATGATGGCCAAGTTCTCCGGCGACACCCGGTTCTGCCTCTCGACCAAGCCGAACACGTCCGAGGCCATCAGCGAGCTGAACAACACCCTGTGCGCGGCTGGCATCGAAGAGAAGTTCATGACGATGACCCTGTGCATCCTCGACACGATCACGGGCAAGCTGAGCTTCAGCTCGGCCGGCCACCCGCCGATCATCGTCCGGCACCCGGACGGGTCGTTCGTCGAGCTCGGCGAGGACATCTCGGGCTTCCCCCTCGGGGTCGTGCCGGGGATCCCCTACGACGAGATGGAGGTCCAGCTCAACGTCGGCGACGTGGTCGTCATCTACTCCGATGGCGTCACCGACTCGCGCGGGCCGAACAACGAACTCTTCGACACCAAGGAACGCCGGAGGCTCCCGAAGCGGATCGCCGAGACGTCCGGCGGGCCCGAGGCGGTGGGCAAGTCGATCCTCCAGGCGGTCCGCGAGTATTCGCTGGGTCAGCCGCAGGCCGACGACATCACCCTGATCTGCTTCGGCCGGACCGGCTCCACGGAGGTGACCACGGAGAATCCGTCGCTCTCCGAGATCGCCCGCGCCTCCCGGCAAGCCTGAGCCGCCGCCCACCGCGGCGACCGATCGACCCGAGACTCCCTCGCAATGTCCTGGAAAATCAGCAACATCCGGCTCGAACTCGACGAGCCCGAGGCCGCGCTGTCGGGCAAGATCGCCGGCCGCCTCGGCATCGGCACGGCCGATCTGGGCGGCCTGCGGATCCTCCGCAAGTCGCTGGACGCCCGACGGCACGACGACCTCCACTTCATGTACTCGGCCGAGCTCGACCTCCCCGAGGTCGACCCGGCACGGGGGCTCCCGGGCCTCGAACCGTTCGTCGCGGAAGGCTTCGACTGGCCGACTCCCGGCGACCGGCCGATCGAGCACCGGCCGATCATCGTCGGCGCCGGGCCGGCCGGGCTGTTCGCCGGCTACCTGCTCGCGCTCGATGGCTATCGCCCGCTCATCCTCGAACGCGGCCGGGCGGTCAAGGATCGGGTGGCCGACGTCCGCGCATTCGACTCCGGCGGCCCCGTCGATCCCGAGAGCAACTATCTCTTCGGCGAGGGTGGAGCGGGGACATTCAGCGACGGCAAGCTCACCTGCCGGGGTTCGGGCCCCGACGTCCATCGCGTCCTGGAAATCCTCGCCGACTGCCACGGCAAGCCGTCGATCCTCTACGAGCAACGCCCCCACCTCGGGTCGAACCGGCTGCCGCTCATCGTCCGCACGTTGCGCCGGAAGTTCGAGGCCCTCGGCGGGGAGATCCTGTTCTCCTGCCGGGTCGAAGACGTCGACATCCGCGACGGCCAGATCCACGCGGTGTCGACCAGTTCGGGCACGTTCCCGGCGTCGGTGGTGGTCCTGGCGATCGGACACAGTGCGCGGGACACTTACGGGATGCTCCTCCGCCGCGGCGTGCCGATCGAGGCGAAGCCGTTCCAGTTCGGGGTGCGGATCGAGCAGCCGCAGGGGCAGGTGAACGTGGCCCAGTACGGGCCGTTCTCGGAGCATCCGAGCCTGGGCGCGGCCGACTACAACCTGGTGGTCCGGGGCGGGAATCGCGAGCTGTTCACGTTCTGCATGTGCGCGGGCGGTTATGTGATGCCCAGCGTCAGCGAGCCGGGGTACTTCTGCACGAACGGCATGAGCGAGAGCCGGCACGACTCGCCGTTCGCCAACAGCGGCCTGGTCGTCACGGTCACCCCCGAGGAGACCGGCAGCCGCCACCCGCTCGCCGGCGTGCACTTCCAGCAGAAGGCCGAGCGTCTGGCCTACATCGCCGGAAAGCGGAACTACGTCGCCCCGATCCAGTGGGCGCGCGACTTCCTCCAGGGCCGCGCCAGCCGGGGCAAGCTCCCGTCGAGCTACCCGCGTGGGACGGTCCCCTCGGACCTCGGGCAGATCCTGCCGCCGAGCGTCCTGGAGACCCTCGAACGCGGCCTGCCGGCCATGGACCGCCGGTTCCGGGGCCTCTTCCTGAGGGACGCGACACTGGTCGGTCCCGAGTCGCGCGGCAGCTCGCCGGTGCGGATCCCCCGGGACGACCTGTCGCGCGTCTGCCCGACGATCGAGGGGCTGTACCCCTGCGGCGAGGGGGCGGGCTACGCGGGCGGGATCGTCAGCGCGGCGGTGGATGGGCTCCGGACCGCCCGATCGATCGTCGGGGCCTATGCGAAACCGGGTTGAGGGCATCGGTTGTCCGGGCGGGGCGGGCCGTCGTAAAATGAAGCCTGTTGCCGATCTCCGTATCCTCTCCATCCGACGAGACTCGCCCCGATGCCCGAATCCCAGACCGTCATCGAAGAACTCACGATCGGCACCGGCCCGGCCGCCAAGGCGGGCGACAAGGTCGAGGTGCACTACACCGGCACCCTGACCAACGGCTCCAAGTTCGACAGCTCCCGCGACCGCGGCCGGCCGTTCGCCTTCCACCTGGGCGCGGGCCAGGTCATCAAGGGCTGGGACGTCGGCGTGGCCGGGATGCAGGTCGGCGGGCGACGCAAGCTGACCATCCCCCCCGATGAAGCCTACGGCTCGCGGGGCGCCGGCGGCGTCATCCCGCCCGACGCCACGCTCGTCTTCGACGTCGAACTGATCAAGATCGTCTGATCCTTTCGCGAACCGGCGAGCCCTCCCCCAATGCCCCTCACCTCCCCCCCAAGCTGGCTCCGCGCGATCCTGGGCCTCCTCGGCGCGCGGGCGACCGGGCTGTGGCGGGTCGAGGGGGACTCGCTCGTTCAGGTCGGATTCCTCGCGGTCGATGACATGCCCGAGGAGGTCGCCGCGGGGTTCGCCGGGGCGACGCTCCGTGTGCCGCTCGACCGCCACGATCTCGGCATCGTGAAGGCTCACCGGACGGGACACGTCGCCGTCTCCCGCCTGGACGACGGCGATCCCTCCCACGGCTCGCCCTACTGGCTCCGGAGGTTCGAGGCCGTCCGCTCGGTCGCGGTGCCGATCGGCGACGAGGTGCTGTCGGTCGCCACGTCGGACGCCTTCGAGCCCGACGAGACCTGGGCCGATTGGCTCCGAGACGCCCACCGGGCCGCACACGCGGAGGGCGTCACGCCGTGAACGTCCCCGACTTCTACGAGATCCTCGGCGTCGATCCGAAGGCCGACCGTCCGGAGATCGAGCGGGCCCTGGCGAGGTGCCAGCCGGCGTGGTCGTCGGGCACCCGGAACCCCAAGACCAAGCACGCCTACCAGTCGTATCTCGACCAGATCCCCGAGATCAAACGCAGCCTGCTGGGCGATCCTCAGGCCCGGAGCCTCTACGACGCCGAACTGGCCGCCGCCCGCCGGGCCGAGCGGGATCGGAAGCTCGACGAACTCCAGCGGCTGGTCTCACTCCGGGCGGCCAAGGGGGGGCTGACGGTCGGCGACCGGAAGCTCCTGCGCGATCGCGCGACCGGCCTCGGGCTGTCGGCCGATGACCTCGACCGGATGATCCAGGCCATCCCGCCGAGGCCCGAGCCGCCGTCCGAGCCCGACCTGCCCCCGCCGCCGAAGAACGTGCTCGACCCGGTCACCCGCAAGCAGATCCGGGTCGCCCTCGATCACATCCGGCGCAAGGATCTCTACGACGCCCTCGACCTGCCGCACGACACCTCGGCGAAGGAACTGGCCGCCAAGGCCGATTCCGAACGCCAGCGTTGGATGAAGAAGAGCCAGGTCACCGCCGAGAAGACGGTCTGGCTGGAGGTCGTGAGCCACGCACAGTCGCAACTCCTCGACGCGAGCAACCGGGCCCGATACGACGCGACGCAGGTCCTCGAAGCCGAGGAGTTCTTCCTCGAAACGGCCCGGTTCACGCTCCAGGGCTTGCCCCGTCTCGACCCGGGGACCAGGGCCACGCTGATCGACGAGGCGATGGCGGTCGGCCTTCCGACGGAGCGGGCGGAACTCCTGCTCGGGGCGGTCTGCAAGGAGCTCGGCGTCAGCCGCGACGCCCCCGCGCCGGCCGCGCCCGGCAAGGCCGTCCGCTACCTGCGATGCCGGTCGTGCTCGGGCCTGACCGACTTCCACGCGGTGGTGGGGTTCGGGCCCAAGGCGGAGTGCCGGCACTGCCGGGCCCCGCTCCAGTGGGGCTGCCCGGTCTGCCAGCGGGAGCGCTGGGTCGACGAGCCGCGTTGCCCCTGCGGCTTCCCGCTCGAACTCCGGGAGCCGCTGGTCCTGCACTTCGAGGCGGCCCAGCACGCGTTCAAGGTGAGGGATTACGAGGCGGCGAAATCGCAGCTTGAGCGGGTGCAGGAGCTGGCGCCCAAGCACGTCGGGGCACGCAAGGGGCTGGAAAAGGTCCACGAGCGGCTGGCGGCCGTCGACCAGGCGAGGTCGGGCTTCGAGTCGAACATGATCCGCCGGCAGCTCGTCGCCGCGAGGACGTCGCTCGGCAGCTGGGCGGCCCTCGTCGCGGCCGACGACCCGGGTCTCCGGAAGGCCCTGGGGCAGCTCGAAGAGCGGTGGCGGCAGGCCCTGGAGTATATCGCGAAGGCCAAGGCGATGGAGGCGACGGATCCCTCGGCGGCCCAGTCGTTCTACCGGTCGAGCCTGGCCATCGCCGCCGACCTGCCCGACGCGCGCGACGGCCTCTCGCGCTGCCCGCCGGCCCCGCCGGAGGCCCTCCAGGCCGAGCTGATCGACGAGACCGTCCGGCTCCGCTGGGTCGCCCCCGCCCCCGATGGCCTCGGCGCCCCGGCGTACCTGATCGTCCGCAAGGCGGGGGCGATCCCATCGAATCCGACGGATGGGACTCGCCTGGCCGAGGTCCCGACGGCGGAGTACCTCGATGCCCGGGTCCAGGCCGGTGAGGTCTACGGCTATGCCGTTTTCGCCCGCAGGGGTAGCGTGATCTCGGCGACATCGGCGCGGTCGAGCCTCGTCGAGATCCTGCCGGATGTCCGATCGCTCCGGGTCGAGAACCGCATGGGCCAGGTCGGGCTCGCCTGGGATCCTCCCCCCGGGTGCTCCGGCGTCATGGTGGTTCGGAACCCCGACCGTCGCCCCCGATCGCCCGACGACGGCAACGCCGTCGCCAACGACGGCCTCCAGGCGATCGACCGCGACGTGGTGGACGACCGGCAGTATCAGTACGGTGTCTTCGCGGCGTATGCCCGGACCGGCGGCGCGTTGAGATACGCCCAGGGGGTGTTCGCGACCGGGCTGCCGCATCCCGCCATCGAGCCCCTGGCCGGGCCGATCTTGCGGAACGAACCCAACGGCGGCGTGCACCTGAACTGGCTCGCCCCGGCGCGTGGGATTGTCAAGGTCCTTCGCTCGACGAAGCCGATCCCGCTTGCCGTTGGCGACCGCCTCGCCCAGGAGAGGCTGGACGGGCTCGAGGGCCAGTGGCTCCAGGACGTGTCGAGCGACCACGCGTTCGATCCGGCACCGCCCTCGGTCGGGGCGGCAAGCTACACCCCGTTCACCGTCTGGGCGGGTACGGCGGTGGTCGGCCACCCCGCGCGGTTCTCGACGCTGGCCGATCCGTCCGAGCTCCGGGCCGTGCGGGTCGGCGTGGCCGGGAAGATCCACCTCCGCTGGCGCTGGAGCCCGCAAGGGGCCCAGTCGATCCTGCTGGCCCGATCCGGACGACCGGCGACCGGGGCGGAGGATCCCGAGGCGTTCGTTTATGAAGTCTCCGAGACCGACTACTCGCGGCAAGGTTACTTCACGATCCAGCTCCCGACGGGAGAGCCGGGCCCGTGGTACCTGAGCGTGCTGGCCGTCGCCGCCGTGAACGGCGAGCGGCTGGTCTCGCCGGGTCTGGATCCGTCTGCCAGGACGGTCGTCCCCGGGCCGAATCCGGAAGTGACGGTGGCCTACGCGATCCGCAAGGCGAGCTTCCCCGGCCGGCCGAGGACGCTCCAGATCCGCACCGAGCCGCCCGGCTCGATCGTGCCGCCGACCGTGCTTGTCGGCCACTCCCGGACGGTCCCGCTCACGCCCGACGACGGCGAGATCCTCTGCCGATTCCCCGAGGCGAAGGACGGGCAGACCTTGCCGATCCGCTCGAACGCCGACCTCTCGCGGATCCGAACCCGACTCTTCCTCGACCCTGCGTGCGACCCGGATGAGCAGTCCCCGGTGCGGTTCCGGCACCCCGAGGGCATGGGCACCCGGGTCTGAACCGGTCATAAGCCCGAGGCGAGGGCCTCGAACGCCTCCTTCAGGTCGGCGGCACCGGGGCGGACGATCCGGCGGATCGGCTGGCCGTCGCGGAGGAAGATCAGGGTGGGCCAGAGCTTGACGGCGAAGGAACGGCCCAGGGGCTGGCCGGGGCCGTCCTCGACCTTGATGTGTCGGAATTCCGGGTGCGCGGCGAGGAGGCGGCGGACGCTGGGCTCGATGGAGCGGCAATGGCCGCACCAGGTCGCGCCGAACTCGAGAACGACGGGGCCGGGGAGTGCGTCGATGTCGGCTCGGCTGGGTTCGGCGAGGTCGTTCATGGGTGGATCTCCACGCCGGCAGGGCCCCGTCGGGCCGATCAGGCCCCGGAGACGCCCTCGATGCAGAGGCGGATGGTCGTCCCCTCGCCGGGCTGGCTCTTGATGGCCAGGGTCCCCTTGTGCCGGCGCCAGATCCCGTTTGCAATGCTCAGGCCGACCCCGAGGTGGGCGGGCTTGGTTGAGAAGAACGGCTCGACCGCGCGTTCCAGGACCTCCGCGGGCATGCCGACGCCGTCGTCGGAGAGTTCGATGACGACCCAGCCCCGGTTGTCGACGCTGGTCTTCAGGGTGACGTGGCAGGAGAGCCCCCGCATGGATTCATACGCGTTCATGCTCAGGTGATGGAGCATGGACAGGCAGGTCTCGCGGCTGCCGCGCACGGGAGGGATGGGCTCCAGGATGGTGTTCCACTCGACGCCGACCGGGCCGTCTTCCCGCTCATTCTCGACGAAGTCGGAGATCATCTCATTGACGTCCATCAGCTCCTCGCCGATGGTCGTGATCGGTCGGGTGTAGTCGATAAGTCGACGGGCGACGCCGGAGGCCGACAGGGCGGTCTTGATGATGGTGTCGGCGAGCTGGGAGGGGTCGGCCGGCACCTGCATGGTCATGCGCAGGCGGATCAACTCCGCGTTGCTGACGATCGCGGAGAAGGCGTTGATGACGTGATGACCGACCCCCGAGGAGAGGTGGGCGAGGTCATTGAGCCACTTGCGTGTCTCGTACGGATCGTTATCGATCATGGTCGACCGCCTTCGCGCGGGTGTAGCCGGGGACACGATAACTTGGAGAGGAGTCCCCCGGGACTCAGCGGATCAGCCGCGCTTCCACCCAGTCGGCGAGGTCCTGGACATCGCCGCGTTCGCCGAACTCGGTATCCAGGATCAGCAACCTCGCGCCTTCGATCGGTATATCCAGCTTCTGCGTCGCCGTCTTGGAAGTCAACGGGGGCGAGGTGTACTTGAGCTTGCCATCCACGAGCACCCGGACGACGACCTGTCCATAGCTGCCGGCCGATTCGTCGAGGCCGACCTCGGCCTGGAACCGTTTCAGGCCGGGTTCCAGTCGGTAGGCGAGCAGCGTGCGGCTCTGCGTCCCGATGCCGTGGTCGTAGGTCGCGCCGGCCAGCCGGAGCGGGGTGCCCGTCACGCAGGCGTCGCGTTTGAAGGGCCGCACCGGCCCGATGTAGCCGACATACTGCGCCTGGGCGGGCTCGCGATCGGAGAGGAGGACCACCGACGCCCCTCGGACCTGGATGCCCTGGACATCGTCGAGGCCGATCTTCAGGTCGAAGCCGGCCCGGCTCTTGCCGAGGATCGCGTCCTTCTCGAGCCGGAAACCGGTCACGCCGAGGCGACTGCCGTCGAGGAAGGCGACTTCCAGGTAGGGCGCCTCCGGCTTAGGGTAGCGGACGAGCGCGGGGTCGAAGCCGATGGAGACGATCCCCGCCCGTTCGATCGCGAGCTTGCCCGCCGGGCCCTGGAACTCGACCTTCTTGTCGTCGAGCCCGAGATAACCCCCCGCGACGCGGTCTCCGTTGGCGAGCCAGAGGACCTCGGAGTTCCTCGGCTCGTTGCGGATCTTCGCGACCGCCGCCGAGGCGACGGCCTCGGACTCCGGCGGGTTGAGGAGGATGCCGAGCAGGCTGTCGAGCGGGAAGGCCAGGTTGCCGAGCGATCCGACCTTGAGATCGATCGCGGCCTCGCCGGCCGCGCCGACGGTCACGCGGTGGAGGCGGTCGCCGTCGGGCAGGAGGATCTTCCCCCCCTCGGTGGTCGGGGGCGCCTCGGTGGGATCGACCTGTCGGACGAGCTTGAAGAGGCCCTTGAGTTCGACCTCGACCTCGCCCGACTGCTCGGTGGCCAGCACCAGCCCGTCGGCCGACAGCCTGTGGATCCGACCCTTGATCCGGGAGTTGTCGGTCTTCCAGACCTCGAATGTGGGCTCGCCCGGGAGAGCGGTCGCGGGGAACGCGCACAGGACGAGGCCGAGGAGCAAAAGGGAGGAACGGCCGGGGCGTCGTGAGAGGGCGAGCATGGTGAGTCTCGGGCGACCGTGGGAGGGGCGGAGACCCTCAGGGCTGGCGGGGACCGCGGGTCCCCGAAGATTAGCGCTGGAAGATCGGCAACAGATTGTTTGGCATCTGGAGGATCAGGAGGGCCATCGCCGTGCCGTACTCGTTGCAGATGCTGTCCTGCCAGAGCCCCTGGGGGAGCTGGCGTCGCACGAGTTCGTCGCGGATGGCGGGGAACCAGGTGTTCCAGTCGTTGCCGCCCTTGATCCACATGGCCTGCGCGGCGTAGTAGTGGCCGTAGAAGTAGTGGCTGTATCGCTGGCCGAACTTGATCTCGGGCATGAACTGCTTGAGGTAGCCGATGCCCTGCTCGACCTCCTTGCCGTCGTACTTGCCCGCGCTCTGGAGGGCGACGATGCCGGCGGCCGAGCGGGGGAAGGCGCTGGCGCCGCCCTGGAGCATGTAGCGGAACCCGCCGTCGGGGTTCTGGGCCTGGAGGACATACTTAATGCAGGAGTCAACCGTCTCCTTGGGGACGTAAAGGCCGGCGTTCCGCGCGGCGCGGAGGGCGTTGATCTGGCAGATGGTCACCGAGATGTCGGCGTCGCGCTTCACCGGCTGGTAACGCCAACCGCCCTCGTTGTTCTGGCAGTCGATGATGAGGCGGATCGACTTCTGGAGCTTCTCGCGGATCTCCGGGCGACGGGTCATGCCGTAGGCTTCGGCGAGGAAGAGCGCGCCGAAGCCGTGGGAGTACATCGGCCCGTGGGTGCCGGCGTTGGGGACGGCGATGAAGCCCGACGGGGCGGTGTTGTCCATGATGTACTGGAGGGCCTTCTCGATCTGCGTGCCGTAGGGGCCGCGACCGGGGCTGGAGCCCGAGGCCATCATGGCGAGGCCGGCGAGCGAGGTGACCGCGATGTTGCCGCGATAGGCCCCGCTGCCGTACGAGCCGTCGTTATTCTGCTGCTTGGAGAGCCATTCCAGGCCCGACTCGATCGCGTCGGTGGTCTCCTTGGTCATCTGCTCGGCCACGGCCTCGGGGACGACCCCGGTGCGCCCCTCGTCGAGTTCGCCGCCGCTCTCCTTCTTCGGGGACGGCTTGGCGGCGGGCTTGTTCTTGGGATCCTGCGCGAGTGCCAGCGGCTGGGCGGCGATCGCCAGGGCGAGCGTGAGCAGGAGGGACCGTCGGGGCGATAGCATCGATCAGTCCTCCCGGGTGAGGCTCTTCTTGGAGACAGACAGGTAGTAGCGGCGGATGAGGTCTTCCTTGGTCGGGAGGAGTTCCTCCTTGAAGACGTTCTCCATCTCGTCGCGGAGCTGGCCCTGGAGGTGGCCCCAGGGGCTCTTGTCGAGCCCGGGCTTGGCCTTGCCCTTCGGCTTCTCCGGCTTCTGCATCCCGACGCCGTCCTGGGGATCTTTGGGGTTATCCTGCGGGTCGTTCTGGGCCATCTGCTGGCCGCGCTGGCGACGCTGGCGGGACTGGTTCCGCGCCTGGGCGATCATCTGATCGAGTTCCTTGATGATCTCCTGCTGGCGCTTGCGGGTCTCGTCGCCGGTGTCGGGCTGGCTGAGCCGCTTCTCGACCTCGCGCATCCTCTTGACGACTTCCTTCATCGGCCCCTGGGCATCGCCCCCCTGCCCGTCGCCGTCCTTCTCCCCGTCCTTGGGCTTCTTGCGGGGCTTGCCGGCGAGATCCTGGAGGTGCTCGTCGAGCTGCTTCTCCTCGCCCTTGAGGTCCTGGGGCTTGGGCTTGGACTTCGAGCCATCCGAGGGCTTCTTCTTGCCCTGGGAGGGGTCGCCGGGATCCTTCTTGTCCTTGCCGTCGCCGCCCTTGGAGTCCTTGTCTTTGTCCTTGTCGTCCTCACCTCCGCCCTGGGCGGGCGGACGGTCCTCGGGCGTCGGGGCGTCCTTGGTCTCGCCGAGTTTTTCGAGGAGGCTGTCGAGCGCCTGGTCCTTGTTGTCGAGTTCCTTGGTCGTGGGCTTGTCCTTGGGCTTGCCGTCCTTGCTCGCCGACTTCTCGGCGGGCTTGGTGGGGCCTTCGGACTTCTTCGGCTCCTCCTTCTTCTTTGGGGAGGAGACCGGTTTGTCCTTGGATTTCTCGGCGGGCTTGTCCTTGGTTTCCTTGGACTCGTCGAGTTCCTTGAGGAGCTTCTTGAGGGCCTCATCGCCGCCGGGATCCTGGGCGTGTGAGGTGGCCGGGACGATGAGCGCGGCGGCGATGGCGAGGACCATGCCCCAGAGGACGCGGGTCGGGGAGATACGCATCATTCCTCCTCTCCGTCTTCTTGTCGGGGTTTGGTCATGTCACGGATCAGGTCGGCGAGTGACCCTTGATCGTCGCGGAGCTTGGCCAGTTCGAGGTTCTGGGCCTCGTTCAGTTCCTTGCCCCGCCGCTTGAGTTCGTCGAAGTATTCGGTCCGCTCGTTGAGCTCTTCCTGGAGGGCCTTGAGCATCTTGAGCTGGGCGGCGGGCGGGATGCCGTCGCCCTGCTGCTGTTGTTGCTGTTGCTGCTGTTGCTGCTGCTGGTCTTGCTGCTGACCCTGGTTGCCCTTGTCGGGCTTGAGCGAGTCAATCAGCTGCTTGAAGCGGTTGGCGGCGGTCTTCTCGGCCCGCTGGGTCTCGTCGTCGGTCTGGATCGCGACGAGCCGCTTCGAGGCGTCGGTCATGTTCTCGGCGGCGCGCTTGAGGATCAGGTTGAAGACGGGGGCGCCGTCGCCGATGCGTTCGATCAGCTCGTCGGTCTCGTCCTTGAGCGTGGACTGGACGCGGCCGAGGTCGCGGACGCCGGAGCGCTGGCCGAGGGTGAACTTGCCGCCGTTCTCGGTGCGCTTCTTCTCATAGCCCGTCGTGTCGGCGACCATCTTCTCCTGGCGCTGGCCGATCGACTTGAGGGCGTCGGTCATCTTGGCGATCTGCTCGTTGGCGAGTTGTTCCTCTGCGTCGCGGCGGTCCTGGGCGAGTTCCTGCTGCGCCTGCCGGAGGTTCTTGAGGGCCTCCTGCTGCTCGCGTTCGCCCTCTTCGCCCTGATCCTGTTCGAGGTTCTGCTGCGATTTGCCCATGCGTGAGGCGGCCTGCTCGCCGGCCTGGGCGGCGTTCTCGGACCGGAGCTTGGCGAGGCGTTGGAGCTGCTTCTTCAAATCCTGCTGGATCTGCTGCTGCTCCTTGGCGAGCTTCTGGAGTTCCTGGGCGCGGGCCTTGGGATCGGGATTCTTGCGGGCCTGCTGGGTCTTCTTGAGGTTCTCGGTCTGGCGCTGGCGGAGGCTCTTCAACTCCTCCTCAGCCTTCTTGAGTTCCTTGACCAGCCGGGCGAGTTCGCGTTCGCGGCGGTTTTCGAGCGAGTCGACCAGATTCTTGAGGTCGCGCTGGGCCTGCTCCTGGTTCTCGCGGGCCTGGCCCATCTGGTTGCGTTCGAGGCGCTGGGCGCCCTCGTTCATCTTGGCGGATGTCGCGGCCTTGCGGCTGTCCTGGGCGGCCTCCCGGAGCGCGGCGGCGCCGAGGGGATCGGTCTCATCGAGCTTCTTGGCCATCTCCTCCATCTTGGCTTCGAGATTCTGGAGGTTCCTGGCCAGGTCGTTCTGGCGGTTGGCCAGGTTGGCGAGGTCGGCCTTCTGCTCGGGCGAGAGGTTCTCAGCGTTCTTGCCCGCGAGGTCGGGCTTGGCGGCGGCCTCGGCCGCCTGCTTCATGATCTGGTCCTGCTGCTGGATCAGGGACTTGCCGTCCTTGATGACCCCGCGGTAGGTGTCAAACTCCTTGAGGTTCTCCAGCATCTTCTGGAGTTCGTCCTCGATCTGCTTCTGGTTGTCCTGCGCCTGGGCGAGTTCCTGCTTCGGCGGCTGCCCCTGTTGCTGCTGCTGGCCGCCTTGCGGTTGCCGGCCTTGCTGACCTTGCTGGCCCTTCTGCTGGGCACCCTTCTGCTGCGACCCGCCCTGTTGCGGCTGGCCGCCTTGCTGGCCCTTCTGCTGGTCGCCGCCTTCCTGGCCGGCCTGTTGTTCGCCGCCCTGCGGTTGCTGCTCGCCGCCCTGCTGGCCCTTGGATTGAGAGCCGCCTTGCTGGGATTTCCCTTGCTGCGATTTGCCCTGCTGGGATTTCCCTTGCTGGCCCTTCTGAGACGCTGCGCCAGACTTGGACGGCTCGCCCTGCTGGGCTCCCTTGGACGGCTCGCCCTGGGAGCCCTCGCCGGACTGCTGCCTCGGCTGATCGCCCTTCGAGGCGTCGCCGGACTGCGACTTGCCCTGAGCGCCGGCCTGCTGCTTCGAGGCCGCGTCCTTGCCCTGGGCCCCCTTGGATTGGGCCCCGGCTTGCTGCTTCGAGGCGGCGTCCTTCCCCTGCTCGCCCTTCGACTGGGCGCCCTTGGATTCCGCGCCGCCCTGGGACTTCGACTCGGCGGGGTCGCGATTCGGGTTCGGGGCGTTGGGCTGGTCGCCCTTCTGGGGGTCCTGCTGTCCCTGGGCTCCGGGCTGTTGCTGGCCCTCCTGCCCTTGCTCGCCATTGTTCTGCGGGTCGGCCTGGGCGCCTTGCTGGTTTCGGTCGTTGGACTGGGGTTGCTGGCCGTCGATCGACTTGGTGGCGCGGGTCAGGGCCTGCTCGGCGGGTCCGAGGTTCTGGTCGCGGATCCGACGGACGGACTCCCGCATGGCCTGGACTTGACGCTCGGTGTCGCCGTTCTGGACCTTGAAGTTCTGGAGGTCGTTCGAGAGGTTCCGGAGCTTGGCGTCGAGGCCGTCGGAGCGGCTGTTGATCCGATTCTCGACCTGGCGCTGGATCATCTCGGCGTTCTTGAGATTCTCCTTCGACTGGTCGGTCAGCTTGCCGGTCTGATCGATGGCGCGGATGGCCTCATCGACGGGCGTCTTCGCCTGGCGCTGCATGGCCAGGGTCCGCTCGATCTCGTCGCGGATCGCCCGCTGCTGGTCTTCGAGCTGGCGGTTGATCTCATCCTTGGAGACGATCCGGAGGCGTATCTCGCGGCTCTTGCCGATGTTGGGCCCGTTGGGCTCCTTGAAGTCGCGGGCGTCGGCGTAGAGGAAGATCGTCGCGCCGGGCTGGAGGTTGAGCGAGGTGAGGTCCCAGTCGTACGACGTCTCGTGATGCTTGAATCCTTTGACGTTGCCGTTGGGGGCTGTTTCCTTCTCGTTCGTCGCGTTCCAGAGCGGAATGATGACCTCGCCGACCGGCTGGGGCTTGGCGGGGGCGGCACCGTCCTGCGCACCGTCGGCACCCGCCTCGACGAGGAACCCGACGCTGCCGGTCTGGATCCGGTAGACGATGCGGATGAGCTGGATGCCGAAGTCGTCGTCCGCTTCGAGCTTGATCGGGATTTTGGCGTCGGCCGGTACGTCGCGGTCGTTGGCCGGCTCGTTGATGGCGACGCGCGGGGGCTCGTCCTTGATCGAACGGACGTCGAACCGGGTCACTTCCTGATTCTTGAATCCGTCGGTGTCCTTGAGTTCGAACCAGTGCGGGCCCGACTCCTGGAGCGTGAACTTCGCGACGACCTCGGTGCCCGTCGGGGCGATGGTGACCTCGGGCTTCGTCGCCCCGGGTCCGGCGGCGGGCGTGCTCACATCGCCCTGATGGAGCACGACGGTCGCCAGCGGCTTGTTGGACTTCGCCCGGATCTCGACCTGGCTCCCCTCGACGGCCTTGATCTGGAAGTTGCCCGGCGCGAGGGTCTGCGCCGCGAGTCCCGTGTAGGGCGGGGCCTGGACGGTCACCTTGACGTCGGACAGCACCGGCGGCGGCACGACGTCGACCGGCCACGGCTCGGTCTGGTCATCGCCGGCGGTCACCGTCAGCTTGAACGGCCGAGACACCGATTCCAGCCGGCCGCGATAGACGCCGTCCTCGGAGACGGAGAGGCGGTCGGTCTGGGTCTCGCCGTTGGCGAAGGTGTAGGTCACCTGACCGAGCGACGGGGCCGATTCCCCCTGCCCCACGGCGACGGCCAGGCCGAAGGGCTCGCCCTTGGCGACCCTCCTCGGGGTCTCGTCGAGGATCCGCAGGTGGGTCAGTTGCGGCCACTTTTCCGAACGGAACGGGGCGAAGAGCCGCTTGAGGCCGATGGACGCAAGCAGCGGGTTGGCGACCATCAGCACGAGCGCGAGGACGATCGTCGCGCCGGCCCAGCCCATCGCCTTGCGGGCGGGCCTGGGATCGACGACCTCGCGGAAGTCGATGTCCTTGACCTCCTCCAGTGTCTGCGCGATGGTCGCATCCCGGAGGGCCTGGGAGTCGCCGACCACGCCCTTGGACGTGAGGAACTCGACGGTCGAGGCGAGTCGGTCGTTCAGGCCGGGCCAGCGTTCTTCGATGCGAAGCGCGATGGAGAGGTCGTCGAACCGGACCATCAGCGGCCGGAGGATGTGCGTGAAGGTGAGGTAGCCGGTGGCTCCGATGACCCCGAGGAGGAGGGCGAAGCGGACCTCGGGGACGAGGTGGACCAACCAGTCGGCCTCGACGGCGAAGAGGATCGCCAGGATGGCCCCGACGATGACCCAGCTCATGCCGTGCAGGGCGAGCAATTGACGGACCTGGCCGCGGAGGGCCGCGATCCGGGTGTCGAGAGGTCCACGCGCCACGACAGCCTCCTTCCCGACCGGCTCTCGGCCAGGCCGTGCGTTCTTGCCCGACGGACCAGGTGAAATCATACCATCTGCTTGCGTTTTCTCAAAACCCACTCAAGCACGACGATCGTGAGGAACAGGGCCAGGACCGGCCATGTGTTCCAGAGCGGGATCGGCGGGTCGGTGTCGAGCGGGACCTTCTGCGGCTTCGGCAGCGCGTCGTAGATCCCATCGAAATCCACCGGGCTGAAGAACTTGCCGCCGGAGACGGTCGCCGCCTGCCTCAGCTCGGGCTGGTTCATCTGGGTCTGCTCCAGCTCGCCGGCCGGCGGGTCGACCCGGAAGGTCGTCGTGGGGATGCCCCCTTCGAGCACGGGCGGCGGCAGCAGCCGGACCTCGTACTCGCCCTCGACCGCCTGGGCCAGCACGCCCTCGAACAGGTTCTTCGAGTTGGGCGTCGACTTGAGCGTGAGTTTGCGGCTCCCCTGCCCCTTGCGCTCGATCGAGACGTTGACCTCGCCGTTCTGCGGGGTGCGCCCGGGATTGATGAACCGTACGCGGATCTCGATGGGTTGGTTCCGCTGATACCGGCGGCGGTTCGTGAGGATCTCCGCCTGCTTCTGGCCGAGGAGCTTCGAGCGGGCGAGGAATCGGATCGTCTGGAGCCAGTAGCGGCCGAAGTACTTGTCCCCCGTCCGCAGCCGCCAGCGCCAGGTGTCGTCGATGGCGCTGAACATCACCTTGCCCGCGCCGACGAACTGGTAGAGGATCAGGGGCACCTTGCCCATCGCCGCGGCTTGCGTGGGGTGCTCGGCCAGGACGATCGCGGCGGGCTTCTTGCGGGGGGCTTCGAGGTACCAGTACGACTCCGGCAGTTTCTCCCAGATCATCGCCGAGGAGGCGTCGTCCTCGCCGAACCGGAAGATCGGGTTCGAGCGGCCTTCGAGCGTCAGCTCGGGGCGGAAGGCCGTGACGGTGTTGACGACGGCCGTCGGGTTGCGGGCGTCGGAGAGTTCGATGGGCAGGAGGACTTCGAGCGGCGTCCCCTTGTAGCTGAGCGGGTTGAACCCCTCGCCCGCGACCATGATCAGGCCGCCCCCCTTCTCGGTGACGAACTCCGAGAGGTTGGCGATCTGGCTGGAGCTGAGGTAGCTCGGGTCGGCGTCGCCGAGGATGATGACGTCGTAGTTGAAGAGGTCGTCCTTGGTGGCGGGGAAGGTCGGGATCGCCTTGCGGTCCTGGCTGCTGTACTCGGGGTCGGCCGAGAGCAGCACGACGGACAGGTCGATCGACTTCTCCTCGCGTTCCAGGAAGTTCTTGAGGTAGCGGAACTCGTACCTCGGCTCGTTCTCGACGTAGAGGACCCGGAGCTTCTCCTCGCGGACGGTGACGACCCGCTCGATGCGGTTGTTGTCCGGCTGGAGTTCGCGGGGCATCGGCTCCACCTCGACCACGTAGGTGATCTGCCCCGTCTTCTTGGGCCGGTGGGGGATCTCGACCTTCGCCGCCTGGCCGTCGGGAGGTGCCTTGACCGTGACCTTCTCCAGGTCGACCAGCGCGCCGGGGTCGGCGGAGTTGGAGACACGCTCGCGGAGCCGGACGGTCAGGTTCTCGCCCGCGTATCCCTTGGAGTTGATCTTGGCCTGGAACCGCACGAGGTCGTCCACGAACACGACGTCGTCCACCTGGACCTCGGCCAGTTCGATGTCCTTGCCCGGCTCGGGGTCACCGAGGCCGACCGTGAAGATCGGCACATTCTTCCTCGCGGAGAATTCGGCCGCCTTGGCCAGCGGCTCGCCGTCGGTCGTCTGGCCGTCGGACAGGAGCAGGATGGCGGTCGGCGTCGCGCCCCGGAGCTCGGTCAACACGCGCCGGACGCCCGCGCCGAGGCGGGTTTGCTCGCGGCTGGCCTCGACGGCCTTGAGCTTCTCGAGCGCGGGCTTGATGTCCTCGGGCTTGTCGACCGAGGCCAGGGGACGGGTGGTGTCGGAGACGAGGTAGAGCCGCAGGCGGTGCTGCTTCTGGAGTTCGGTGAGGAGCTTGCCGTCATCCTTGGTGATGAGGGACCGGCCGAGTTCCAGCCGGGTGACCTCGGACTTGCTCCCCTTGGCGATCGAGGAGGTGAGCGTCTTGAGCGTCTCGTCGGCGTACTGGTCGGCGACCTGCTGGCTGGCCGAGTCGTCGACCATGATGACGAAGTACGGCAACCCGGTGCGGTCGACCGAAAGCACGGCCTCGGAGAGCATGAACAGCGAAAGCAAGACGAGCGCGATGCGGAGGCCCGCGAGCGTCATCTTGTAGGGCATCGACGCGCTGCCCTCGCGCCGGTAGAGCCAGATGATCAGCGTGACGCAGGCGACGACGGTGAAGAACGTGACCCCCTGCGAGAGCGGCTGCTCCGAGCGGATGCGAGGCACGATCGCCTCGCCCGTCCCGGGCGGTTCGACTCCCAATCGATCGGCGAGGCGTCGGAGCAGCCAGTCCATCAGAGGTCGCTCACAAGCAAGGATGGAGAGAGGGTCGCAAGGGCACGGCGGCGGGGTCGGGGGGTTCGACTAGCCGGAGGCCCCGTGATGTCCGAATTTCCAGGCAAGGACCGACTCGATCAGCAGCAGCGCCAGGACGCCGAACAGCAGCGGGCGGTGGAGTTCGCCGCGACGGCTGACGGCCTTGGCGTTGCCGGAGAGGTCCTTCCAGTTGGTCATGTAATCGAAGTTCCAGCCGGGGATCGACTCGGCCAGCCGGGCGCGGTCGAGCTTGGCGGGGTCGCTCTCGGCGGGGTCGGGGTTGGCGGCAAACAGCGACTCCCCCGCGACCGGCGGGCCGAACTTCGCCTGGTAGATCCCCGAGAGGTCGGTCTCCTCGAAGTGGAAGTCGGCGACATCCCCATCGGGCTTGACCTTGGCACTGGCGTGGACGTCGTCGGGCCGGATGACCTCGACGGGGGCCTCGGCCGCGTTGGCGGGGAGGATCTGGTCGAGCGGTTGGCCCACGCCGACGTTGCGTTCCGCGAGCTTGCCCGAGGCGGCCTGGAGGATGATCTGCTCCATGATCGGCGGGAAGCTCGGGTGGAGAGGCCAGGTGGTCCAGCCTGCGTCGGCCGTGGTGGCGACCTGGATCACCTTGCCCCGATGCCGGGCGACCTCGATCACCGCCGGGTCGCCCGAGTTGAAGCCGAGGGCGACCTTGGCCTGCGTCTCGGCCGGCAGCTTGAGTTTCAGATACTGCCAGGTCCGCGAGCCGGTGAGCCCGAGGATGACGTTGGCGTCGGCCCCGGCGAACGCCGCGACGATGGGGTGCTGGAAGGCCAGGGGGTTGAACTCGAACGAGCCGGTCTTCTTGGTCGCGTCGCCCATCGCCCCCACGATCGAGGCGGGCAGCAGGCCCTTGCCGTCCTTGTGGAGCAGGCGGTTGTAATTGTCGGCGATGAGCTGGTCGCCGGCGAAGACGACGAGGCCGCCCCCTTGCTTGATGTAGGCGTCGAGCGCGTTGACTTCGCCCTCCGTCACCTGCGCGACGTTGCAGAGCACGACCACGTCGTAGGGCGCGAGATCGCGACGGGCGAGCTGTGACTCCGACGCCACCTCCGTCCGCACGATCGGCGCCAGGCCCGACGAGCCCGATTGCGGGTTCAGGGCGACGTTGAGGTAATCGGTCTCGGCCTGGAAGGGCTCGGTCTTGGGGTCGCCGTCCACGAGCAGGACGCGGAGCGACTCCTTCACCGGCACGGCCAGCCGGCGGCGGTTGTCGAGCAGGAGGGGGTCGTCGTCCAGCCGGACCTCGATGACATGGTCACCGGGGCTGGAGAACGTCGGCGTGAACGCGACGGGCACGTCGACGCCGACGGGCAGGTCCACCACCTGCTCCGGCCCGAGCTGGCCGTCGACGTAGAGCTGGGCCTTAACGGCCGGCGCCGGGTTCGGCCCGTAGTTCCGCAGGGTCGCCGTGACCACGGGCGTCGGGTTGCCGAGCGTCACGACCGGGGCGTTGAGGCGGATGTCGGTGATCGCCCGGTTCTCGCCCCCTTCCTTGCCGAGGTCGATGACGATCGACTGCGCCTTGCGGTTTTCGAGCTTGGCGACGGCGCCCTTGAGCCCGTCGTCCTTCTCGGCCTTCCGCCAGCTCGCGACCTGGAGGTCAGTCAGGAAGATGACCTCCTTGCGCTGGATGGTCGAGACCTCCAGCACGCGGTCGATGGCCTCGAAACTGGCGGTGAGGTCGGTGCGGCCGTGGGGCAGGGTCAGGTCGGCGATCTCCTTGAGGACCTCCGCCTGGTTGGCCGACGGCGAGGCGTCGCCGACGATCACCCGGGGCGGGTCGCCCATGAGGACGACGCTCAGGACGTCGCCCCGGCGGGCGTCCTTCACGAGCTGCGCGGCGAGGGTCTTGGCCTGATCGAAGCGGGTCGACTCGCCCGGCCGGTAGGCCATGCTGAGGGAACCGTCGAGCACGATGACGCGGTGCGACCGCTGCCCGGGCAGGAACGGCAACGCCCCCGCGCTCTCCAGGAACGGCTTGGCCATCGCCAGAACGACGAAGAGGATGAGGAGCGTCCGGATGGCGAGCAGGAGCCACTGCTCGATCTTCACCCGCTTCTGGTTCTTGCGGACGGCGGCCAGCAGGAACCGCATCGCCGCCCAGGGAACCTCGCGGTACCTCCGGCGGTTGAGCAGGTGGACGATGATCGGCAGCGAGGCCGCGGCGATGCCGAACTGGAGGAGCGGCAGGTTGGCGAAGTTCAGGGCCCAGAGCAACGGCAGCTCCTTCCTAGCTCCGACGGCGGCATCAACGAATGCGGAGGGATCGCGAGGCCAGGTAGGTCGACAGCGAGAGGTCGAGATCCTGGTCCGTGCGGAGCGGGACGTAGTCGATGTCGATCGACTGGCAGCCCCGCTTGAGAGAGTCGAGGAACGCCCGCAATTCCGACTGGTACCCGGCGCGGAGGGCGTGCGGATCGGTGAGGATCTCGCCGGCCCCTTCCATGCCCTTGAAGAGCGTGGTGTCGCGGAACGGGAAGTCGATCTCGGCGGGGTCGAGGATGTGGAAGACGATGACCTCGTGCCGGCGATGGCGGAGGTGCTTGAGCCCGGTCAGGATGCGCGGGATGTCGTCGAACATGTCCGACAGGACGACGACCACCCCTCGCTTCTTGAACCGCTCGGCGAGGTCGTGGAACACAACGCCCATGTCCGACTTCTGCCGGGCCGGGTGCTGGTCCATGACCTGGAACAGCTCCTTGAGGTGCGACGGCTGGCCCGACGGGCGCAGGAAGCGGCGGACGCCGTCGTCGAAGGTCGAGAGGCTGACCGAATCCTGCTGCTGCAGGACCATGTAGCCGATCGCCGCCGCGATCCACTGCGCGTACTGGAGCTTCGACACGTTGCCCTCGGAGGCGTAGGCCATCGACTCGCTCGTGTCCAGGAGCAGGTAGGTGAGGAGGTTCGTCTCCTCCTCGTACTGCTTGAGGTAGAGCTTGTCGGTCTTGGACCACACCTTCCAGTCGACGTGCCGGATGTCGTCGCCGGCCACGTATTCGCGGTGCTCGGCGAACTCGACCGAGAACCCGTGGTAGGGGCTGGCATGCAGCCCCGCCACGTAGCCCTCGACGATCATCCGCGCCTGCAGGTCCAGCCCTTCCAGGCTAGCTAGCGTTTGCGGATTTAAATATCTTTGGTAGTTTTCCACTCTGCTCGGCCTCGCGGTCGTCGACGGGGACGGACTTGATCAGGCGCTTGACGATGTCGTCCGGCTTGAGCCCCTCGGCCTCGGCGTTGAAGTTCGTGACGATGCGGTGCCGCAGCACCGGCCCGGCGACGGCCCGGATGTCCTCGGTCGAGACGTAGTATCGGCCGTAGAGGACCGCCCGCGCCTTGGCCGCGAGCACGAGGTACTGGCTGGCACGCGGGCCTGCGCCCCAGCTCACGTAGTCGCGGATGAACTCGTAGGTCTCGGACCCGCCCGGCCCGCGACGCGTCGCCCGGGCGAGCCGGACGGCGTACTGCGTGACGTGGTCGGCGACCGGCACCTTCCGGACAATCTCCTGGAGCTCCAGGATCTCGGCCCCGGAGAGGACCTTGGTCACGCTCGGCTTGAGGACCGACGTGGTGAGCCGGACGATCTCGACCTCTTCCTCCTCCTCGGGGTAGTCCACGAGGATGTTGAGCATGAACCGGTCGAGCTGGGCCTCGGGCAGCGGGTAGGTGCCTTCCTGCTCGATGGGGTTCTGGGTCGCGAGGACGAAGAACGGGTCGGGGAGCCGGTGGCGTTCGCCGCCGACGGTGACCTGCCGCTCCTGCATGGCTTCGAGGAGGGCGGCCTGCGTCTTGGGCGGGGTCCGGTTCACCTCGTCGGCGAGCACGATGTTGGCGAAGATCGGGCCCCGGAGGAACTTGAACTGGCGGACGCCCGTGGCCCGGTCCTCCTGGATGACCTCGGTGCCCGTGATGTCCGAGGGCATCAGGTCGGGGGTGAACTGGACGCGGTTGTAGGTCAGGTTGAGGGAGTCGGACAGGGTATGGATCATCAGGGTCTTCGCGAGGCCGGGCACGCCGATGAGCAGGCAGTGGCCCCGCGCGAAGATCGCGATGAGGAGTTCTTCGAGGACATTCTGCTGGCCGATGATCACCTTGCCCATCTCGCCCTTGAGCTTGGCGAAGGCGTCGCGGAGACGCTCGACGGCGGCGAGGTCCTCGTGCTGGAGCGGGTTCTGCCCGCTGGTCTCGTCACCCACGCGATGGCTCCTGAGGGGTGTTGTCGGCGGGCGAGCGGGTCGTCCGCGGCGCATCCTTGGAGGGAGGTCCAGCCCGATCGAATGTCGGGCCGACCCGGACTAGCGAGAAGGGGTCGCCGACTCCATGTTCCGGGGGGAGGCCCCCAAAGTCCAGAGCCCGCTCTCCGTCACGACCGTTAGCCCGCCGCCGCCGAGCTGGACGGCGAGGGGCATCTCGCCCGCCTTCGGCTCCCGGGCCTCGGCCATCCAGGAGAACGCCAGGCGCTGGAGGAGCCGGCCATCCTCGCGGCGGCTGACCACCACCGGCAAGGTCGGCATCGTCTCGGTCTGGGCGAACGACGGGTCGGGGAACGCCAGAACCGATCGCTCGGTCAACCGGACCGCCCAGCCGCTCGACGGGCCGACCAGGGGGCGTCTCCAGGCCGGCTTGCCGTCGCTGAGTTTGAGCGAGATGAGTTCCGAGCCATTGGCGCAGAAGACCCGGTCGGCGGCCATGGCGAACGCGTTCGGGCGGTCGCAGACGCTCTCCAGGCCCAGGAGATGCGTCCAGATCGGCCGGCCGGTGTTCACATCGACGCGCGAGAGTTCGTTACCGTTCTGGAGCACGAGCAGGTGATCCGCCTCGGCCAGGAGCCGGGGGGCGGAACTCGTGGGCAACTGGTCGCTGAGCTGGAACGTCCAGGCCATCTTGCCCCGGGCGATCTCGAAGAGCGCGATGGTCCGGATCTCGGGCACGAGAGCGATCCGGTCCTCGTCGAGGGCCACGGGCTCGCGGAGCCAGGGCTCGCCGTCGGGCATGGCGACCTCGTGTCGTCGGATGCCCTTCTCCAGGTCGATCACCAGGAGGGCGTTCGACTTGATCGCCTGGATCACGACCGAACGCGTGCCCACCCAGTAAAGCTCGTTGAACTTCTCGGCCTTCGTCGTGTAGGACCAGGCGACCTGGCCCGACTCGGCGTCGATGGCCATCAGCACACGATCGCCCCGCAGGCAGAGGATCATGTTCCCCGCCATCCGGAATCTCTTGAGCGCAGGCGGAGGGCCCGGCGATTCCGCGGGCGGCTCGGCCGCGACCTTGGCGAACGGATCATTCTCGGGCGACGGCGGCGCGGAACGGGATAGGTCGAGCTGCCACTCCGGCTCCCCTTTGCCCATCCCGAACGCCGTCACCCCGGCCGAGGTCGCCACGATCAGGCGGTCGCCCTGATAGCCGACCCAGGACGGATCGCCCTCGACGGCGAGGACCTTCTTGCCAGCGCCGATCACACCGGCCAGGGGCTCGATCGTGCCCTTCTTCGAAAGGAAGATCCGGGGCGAATCCGGGGCCGGGGCGATGCCCTCGGCCAGCAGGAGGCGTTCGGCGAGGCTATGCGTGCGGTCGGCCTGGCGCCGCAGAGGGGTCGGGATCTCGGGGTAGGCGTGATCGAGGGTGATCTTCCGGAAGGGCTCCCGCGTCAGGCGTTCCTTCACGAGTTCCCCGATCCGGGCGTTGGTGCCGAATTCCTCGATCGCCACCTCGGGATAGCGGGTCGCGGCCTGGAGGTAGACGTCCCGGGCGACGCCCCAGAGCTTCTGGGATTCGTACGACCGCGCCAGGCCCCAGAGCCCCCGGGCCCTCTGGGGGTCGCTCGCGGCCGTGGCGAGGAGCCGCTTGTAGGCCCGCGAGGCTTCCGCGTGCTTCTGCTCCGATTCTTTCAGGACGGCGAGCGCCAGCCACGCCTCGGGCACCGCCGTGGAGGCGGGGTAGCGACGGCCGATCTCCTCCAGGGTGCGCTGCGACTTCTCGGACTTCCCCTGATCCAGCAGCCGGCCGGCCGAGGCGTCGAAGGAGGCGTAGACCGCCCGCCCGTGCTCGCGGATCAGGGACATCAAGCGGTCGCCGATCACCAGGTCGGCCCGGACTTCCCGCAAGCCATCGGGGCTCGTGATCCCCAGCGGCCGGACGGCCTCGTCGTCGAGCAAGGCCTGGAGCGTCGCCACGGCCTTCTCGGGGTGGCCGTCGGAACCCTGGGCCTCGGAGAGCTTCAGCCGGGACTGGAGCCGTTCCACGGGGGCGGATGCCGAGTCCGCCGCCGCCGCGAAATGCTTGACCGACTCGCCCCAGGCCTTCGAAGCCTGCGCCTTCTCGGCCAGCTTCATGAGGAGCCGGAACTGGTGCTGCCGGGTCGCCTCAAGCAGGGGCTGGCCGTCGATCTCTTCCGAGAGCCGGGCCTTGCCGAGCGACCGCCCGTAGCTGGCGAGGGCCAGCACGCTGTCCCCGGTGGCCTCGGCCGCCTGGGCGAGCCGGAAGTGCAGCGAGGCGTCATCCGGCGTCTTCGCGAGCTGCTCCCGGTAGCGCTGGATCAGCCGGCTGTTCTGACAGAAGACGACAAGCTCGTCGGCGCGGGCGACGATCAGGTAGCCGTCCCCGACGACGAGGTTGCCCGTCTCGGTCTGGTGGTCCACCTTGAGCTTGATCGCCTGGTCGACCTGGAGGCCCGTGGCCTGGTCGAGGATGTGGATCTCCGTCTTGGTCGGCCAGTAGATCCGGTCACCGGCGAGGATGCCGCGCCCGAAGCCGGTGGCCGATCCGACCGAGTCGGGCCAGAGCCGCACGACCTTGCCCGTCT
This sequence comes from Isosphaeraceae bacterium, assembly GCA_965279195.1. Classification (GTDB taxonomy): domain Bacteria; phylum Planctomycetota; class Planctomycetia; order Isosphaerales; family Isosphaeraceae; genus CBDIHP01. The sequence goes on along the minus strand of CBDIHP010000045.1, from coordinate 47,467 downwards.
TGACGTCGAACAGCATGACCCGGTCGCCGGTCGCGATCACGTTCCCCTTGGCCACGCCGAGGACGTGGCTGAGCTTGACGTCGTCGGGAAGCGGCTCGGTCTTCCAGACCATCCGGCCGCTGTTGACGTCGAACGCGAAGAGCGACTGGGTGTCGTCGGGGGCGACGATCACGAGGCCCTCGGCGACCACGGCGGGGTTCAGGTCGCGGTCCTGTGTGGCCATCATGGCGTTCCGCCCCTGCCAGGGGTAGGTCGCCAGCCAGCGGATGGCGCCGGTGTCGGTGTCGAGCGACGCCAGGGCTCCGATGTTCGTCTGGTAGAACAGATTCGGACCATCCAGCGTGAGCAGCCGCTGGTTGACGTCCGGCCCGCCGCCGCCGGGGAAGATGTCGACGTTCGAGTTGGCCTCGCAGACATACTTGACCCACTCGACCGCGCCGGTGTCGGCGCTCAGGCAGGCGACGTAGGTCCGGGTCATGTCGACCCGCTCGGTGAGCGCGACGTAGACGTGCTTGGCGTCGGCGACCGGGGTGCCCTCGAAGCCGGCGGAGTTGGTGCCGCCGTCGACCCGCTTGCGCGGCAGGGCGATCTCGTTGGCCGCCTTCTTCCAGAGCGTCTTGCCCTCGGCCGCCCGGTCGATCGCGGCGATGATGCTCGGCGACGCGTTGTTCATCCGCATGAACGACACCGAGTTCGGCGGCCCCAGACGCACATAGATGCGATCGCCGACGGCCGTCAGGGTGTGCCGGGCGATCCCCTGGGACCCCCGATTGCTGAAGCCACCGCCGTCGGTCAGGTTCTTGGCCCGCCAGGCGACCTTGAGGCTGTTGCCGTCGCCCGGGCGGTCGCTCAGGTTGTAGGCGAACACCGACTTCTCATCCGCGACGATCACCTGGTCGCCGATGACGATCGGGTGGTAGCCCAGCATCCGCTCGGCCGGGGCCGTGACGGAGGAGGTGTAATTGCCCCGGAACCCGCCGCCGCCGCCGAAACGCCCGTAACGCTGGGCCGCGTAGGCCGCGATCGGTTCGAGGGGCACGCGCCACTGGAGCGAACCCACGTCCACGGCATTGGGGGCGACCTTCGTCCTCCGGGGGGAGCCGCCGAACGTCGGCCAGCGGCTGTCCGGCTGGCTGGAGGTGGCGAGGTGGTCCTCGCGGATCGCATCCTCGATGATCTTCGACAGGTCCCCCTTGCGGTTGGCCAGATTGGCCTTCGCCCCGGGGAAGGCGTCGTTGAACGACTTCAGATCGACCGTACCGGGGACGTCACCTAGGGCGGCGCGGGCGAGGAGTTTCTTGGCCGCGACCCGGGGGAGGTCCACCGTCGGGTCGGGGTGGCGGAGGGTCAGCGAGTCGTCGGCGCGGTCGGGCACGAGCTGGCGGTAGGAGGCGAGGGCCTCCTCGAACTGCCCGTCCTGGAACGAGAGGTCGCCGAGCAATTCCAGGGCGTCGTCGCCCCATGAGGAGCAGAAAGTCTCCTCGGCGACCCGGCGAAGGAGCACCTTGTCGCGATCGGCCGCCCCCTGCTTGAACCACCGTTCGGCCTGCGGATCGACGCGAGAGCGATAGATCTCCCGGGCGGCCGGCGGCAGGATCGAGATCCGACGCTGGCACTCGCGCTTGGCGTCCACCGACAGGCGGAACTCGGGGTTGCCGTCGGGCTTGAGCACCTCGGCGGGGACGTCGATGACCTTGTCGCCGAACTGGCTGATGACCCGCTGATAGATCTCCAGCGCCTCGCCGAACTGCCCGGCCTTCACCTGGGTCTCGGCGCTGCGGAGGAGGTTGTCGGCGGTGTGGCTGGTGTCGAAGTAGACTTTGACCGGCGGCTGGCCCGGCCCCTGGGCGGTCGCGACCGAGAAGGCGCAGAGTGCGCCGATCAGGCCGAGGCGAAACGCCTTGCGCATCATGCGCGACGGCCCCCGGCCGTCCCTGGTGATCCCGCGACGTCGCATGTACTGACCCTCCTTGCGGGCCAGGCGAAGGGAGTCGCCGCCCTAACCAAAGGGGTTCGTGGAAGGTACGGGAGAGGTGGCTACCCCGGGGCAGCGCCGAACGGCCTACGGGATCGAGAGGGGTGGGACCGGCCGGGTCGGAGCGGGGATCGTCGCGAGCCTCTCCGGTCCGAATGCCGGAGGACTCCATTGGATCGCACCTGGCGACCACAATTCAACGGCAAATCGGGGGCCAGTCCGATTTTCACACCACCCTGGATCCGAAACGGCGGAACAAAGCCATTCCCCGAGATGGCGAAACGAAGCCAAGTCGCCCACCGAAAAAGCAGGGCTGCCCAAAGCGCAAGCAACATAATGATTGGGCGGGCCCTATTCCTTGTGCTGGATGACATAACCAATGTAGAAGACCATCGCGCCGCCGGCCGCGATGAGCATCGATTGGAGTAATCCGACAGCACTGACCAGTTCCGAGGCAATCCCGAACGGGAGGATGAGGAGGCCGACGAACTGGAGGGAGCGCCCGATGGCGTAGCGGCTCATGGAGCGGCCTTGAGTTGGAGGTCGGGGCGGGGGCGGATCGGGATGTCGCCGAGGTCGACGGTTTCGGCCGGCTTGACCAGGACCTCCCGGCCCTTGGCACCGGACGGGTCGAGGTAACCGAGCTTCTCGTGGAGCAGGACCAGGCGCCGGGGCCCGGCCGGGACGTCGCGAAGCTCGAACCGGCCGTCCGGCCGAGAGACGTCGAAATAGGGGTGGTCGAAGATCATCAGCACGCCTCGCATCCAGCTATGGATGTCGCACGCCACCGGCTGGACGCGAGAGTCCCTGCCCTGGAGGCGGATCTCGATCTCGGCGGCCGGGCCGACCATGACGTTGAAGATGCAGGCCCTGCCGCTGCTCCGGGCGTTGTGACCGAGGGGGTCCGATGACCGGATCACCAGGGTCTGGGAGTTGTGGACGGCCAGGGCATGAGGGACGAACCGGTAATCCTTCTGGTCGAGGACGACCCTGGGGACATCTTGCCCGGCACTGGCCAGCGGAGCCGGTCCCGTGCCGGCGATGAAGGCGAATGTGTTCGCGAGCCCCCTGCTCTTCGGATCGACGACGATATCCTCGGAGAGGACGGGCTGGGGCGTCGGTGTGAACAGGTCGCGCGGCTTCGGGATGTCCTTCTCCGCCCAGACGAGCCGGCCCCGGATGATCCCCTGCTTCGGAGGTTCGGTAGCAACGACTCGCCACGGGAGGAGGATGCAGAGGCCCGCCGCGACAATCACCGGGGTGAATCGATTCGACATCGTCGGGCCCCCACACATCCCCCGCATCGAAACATCAATTCTTGGGCAGGAGCTTGATGTCGCCCAGGTCGGTCGTCTCGCCGGCCTTGACCTCGACCTTGATGCCCTTGCTGGCGCCCGTGGTCACGAAGCCGCGGGTCTCGTGGCGGACGATGAACGACTGGGTGCCGGCGGGGACGCCCTTGATCTCGAACGATCCGTCCGGGCCGGTCACGGCGAAGAACGGGTGGTCGAAGACCATGAACTGGCCCGACATCCAGGGGTGGATGTCGCACTTCACCTCGGACGGGTTCCGCTCGGCGGAGGCGAACTTCGACTGCATCTGGGAGTTCGCACCCACCATCTGATTCGAGCCGCCGTTCACGAATGTCGAGTAGCGGACGTTGTGGCCGACCGTATCGCTGTTCTTGAAGTTGAGGGCCTGATCCTTGTGCATCGCGATCGCGTGCGGGATGAAGCGGCAGCCGACCTGGTCCATCTCCACGGACGCCGTCTTGGCGATCAGGGCCTTCTCGAGGTCGGGATTGGTCCCGACGGGCTTGGTCACGTAGGCGAAGCCGTACTGGACACCCTTGGTCTTGGGGTCGATGACGAGGATGTCGGACGGGATCTCCTTCGTGGCGCAGACCGCGGCGTCCTTGGCGTTCGGGTCATCCTTCTTGATCAGCACATTGGTCGGGGGGATGCTGTCGCCGCCCCAGACGAGCCGGCCCTTGATGGTGCCGTAGTTCTGGGCCGAGGCGAGGCCGGGGAAGGCGAGGACGAGACCGAGGAGACCCGGGAAGGCGGCCCAGTGCAGTCGGGTGGACATCGCGGCAAAACCTCTCGCAGCGAGGCGGTGGGATGGAACGCTGGCGTGGGGGCCTCGTCCCCGCGCAGGTTGAGGAAACACCAGTCTACCAAAGCCCTCGGACCCGTGGGAACCGCCAACGCCGAAGGGCCGGCCCCTCCCGAGGGAGGAGCCGGCCCTTCATAGATCGTCAGGCCCGCGTTGTCACGCGGGCTGACGGATGCTCAACAACGCTCACTGCTCGGGGACGAGCTTGGCGGGGTCGATGGTGAAGTCCTGGGTGTTGTCGGCGGAGGCCTTGATCGTGATCTCCTGGCCGGAGGCGGGGGTCACGAAGTTGGCGGCTTCCTGCCAGACGACGACCTTGTGGGTGCCGGCCGGGGCGTTCTTGATCTCGAAGTTCCCCTTGTCGTCGGTGACGGCGAAGTAGGGGTGATCGAGGACGAGCCAGAACGCCTTCATCCACGAGTGAATATCGCAGACGACCGAGCCGGGGACGCGCGAGGCGGCCTCGACCTTGTAGGTTCCGGTGCCGTTGGCCGGGACGGCTGTATTGAACTGGTTGTCGCGCACCTTGCTGTTGATGTTGTGGCCGACCGCGTCGCTCGACTTGAGCTGGATGGTCGAGTCCTTCATCACGGCGATGACGTGCGGGACGAACACGCAGTTCTTCTGGTCGAAGACGACCGGGGTGGACGCCTTGGCCGACTTGGCCTCCTCGTTCACGGCCGCGCCCTTGGGCAGGGCGAGGTAGACGATGGCGTTCTTGACGCCCTTGGTGGCGCCGTCGACCACGAGCCGCTCGGACTTGATGGTCTCGACGGCGCAGACGGCCGGGTCCTTGACGCCCGCGTCGCCCTTCTTGACCAGGTCGCGCGGGGGCTCGGCGGCTCCGCCGAAGACGACCTTGCCCTTGAGCGTGCCCCACCCGCCGGCGGGGGCCGCGGCGGCCGGAGCGGACGAGCTGGCGGCCGGGGCCGGGGTCGTCGCAGCCGGGGCGGCGGTCGTGGTCGCGGCGGGGGCCGACGCGGCCGGTGCGCCGGCGCCCGCCTTGCTCAGGTTGGCGGACGGGTCGGTGTAGACGACGGCGTCGTCGGTCGAGGACTTGCCGCCGCAGCCGACCAGGCCGAGGACCGTCAGGGCGCCGGCGCCGAGGGAGGAGGCGAGGGACTTGGACTTCCAGCAGGACTTCATCGCATGTTCTCCAGAAAGCATCGAGACTCGAATGCCAGTCGCTCGCCGGTCCTTCGTCGAGTTACGACCGAATTGTAGGACGTTGCCAGGGAGCGGCAATCGTCTCGACGGAAAGACGAACCGCCGGCGATCGCGTGAGGATCGGCCGGCGGCTCCTGTGTGACGAGATGGGTCGGATCAGCGTCCGCCGCCGGAACTTCCCGCCGGCTTGGGTGCCGCCGCGCCGCCCGGTGCCGGCGTCGTCGCGGGCGCCGGTGAGCCGCTGGCGAGCTGCTGCTCGACCGCAGTCACAAAGTTCAACAGCGTGTCACGCATGGCCTCGACCTGCGTCAGCGGCTGCCCCGCCATCGACTTCGGCATGCCCGGGGCCGGGTCGCCGTGCGGCTTGATGTTCTGGGGCATGGCCGTGTAGGGGACCAGCCGCGCGGGGTTGGCCAGCCACTCCCCGAGGTAGCCCGGCCGGAACCGGTCGGCGACCTGACGGAGATTCGGCCCGTTGACATTCTGCGTGCCCGTGCCGGTCGGCTTGTACTGGCCGATGGCATGGCACTGGATGCAGGCCCCCTTGGTCATGAGCGACCAGCCGCCGCCGAGGTAGTCCTTGTGCTTGGACTCCAGGCCGGCGAGATACGCCTGCTCGCGCTGGGGGAACTGCTGATAGGGGAAGTCCGCGCCGTCGTTGGCGGCGAAGAAGTTGGCGATCCCCCGGGTCTCGGCCGCGGCCAGCTCATCCACCTTGCCGTAGTGGAACTTCGGCATGCGGAGGTTCACGGCGGGGCGAATCGAGTAGGGATCCTTCAGGAACGCCGTCAGCCAGGGCGTCTGGACCTTCAGGCCTTCGCGGATCAGGGGCGGCGGGAGCCGGTTCCAGAAGCTCGCGAAGTCGGCATTCGGGTCCTTGGCCGCCTGCGCGGAGGCGTAGAGCCAGGCGAAGTCGCCGCCCACGGCCGGGGTGAACCCGAACTTGCTCTTGTCCATCGTGACCGTGTCGCCCACGTTGAACGTGTAGCCGCGGATGGTCACCGGACGCCACAGGGCGATCGAGACTTCGTTGTCGAGGGTACCGATCGGCATGCCTTCGACGGTGACGGCCTCGCCCTTGTACTCGTCGACCGTCGGCTGGGCCTTGGCGTCGTACTTGAGCTTGGGGTAGAACGCCGACAGGTAGTCGTCGTTCCGCTTGTTGTACGAGACCTTGACGTTCGTGGCGAAGTCGGTGAAGACCTCCTCGAACTTGCCGCCGGCGGCGAGCGTGTACTTGGGCATTTCGAGGACGTGGCAGCCCGTGCAGTTGTACCGGTTGATGAGCTTGGCCCCCTCCGCGACCGCCTTCTGGGCGGCCGAGTAGTTCGGGCCCGGCTGATACTTGGCCGGCATCTTCTCGCGGGTCGTCGTCAGGCCGAGGACGAAGGTCATGACCTCCTCGACGGCCGCCGGGTCGTTGGCCCAGACGAACTGGGGCATGCGCAGGCGGTCGTCCCACGCCTTCAGGTCTTCATTCGTCTTCTTGTAGTCGTAGCTGCGGGGCCGGTGGAGCTTCTGGTAGAGGAAGCCCATCCGGGTGTGGTCGGAGAGCTGCTCGTGGTAGAACTCGTCCGTGCCGTCGCGCACGCCGTGCTCGCCGATCGGCTGATCGGTGAGGTACTCGGCGATGTGGCCGTAGTCGAGCTTGGCCGGGCTCTTGATGCCCCAGCCGTCGAGCGGGGTGCCGATCGGCTTTGCGGTCTCGAAGCCCCCGATGTTGTGGCAGCCGTAGCAGCCGAGGCGGGAGATCGTCCGCTCGCCGACGAAGAGGAGCTTCTCCTCGGTCTTCATCGCCTTGACGGCGGCGTCGACCTCGCTGAGCGGCATGGTCTTCTTCTTGTAGAGCGTGACCAGCTCATCGAGCCCGGCCTGGACGGTCTTGGATTCGAGGCCGTCGATCTTGACGTCCTGGGTCCAGCCCCCCTTGACCGAGACGAGCCAGGCGGCGATGTCGGCCGAGTCGTCCCAGGAGATCTGGAGGTTCGGCATCAGGCTCTTGGGATGGTACGCCTCGGGCGCCTTGATCCAGTTCACGAGCCAGGAGTAGCCCTGCTCGGCACTCTGGAACTTGGCGGCCAGCTCCGAGAGGTTCGGGCCGTAGTCGGCCTTGGCGTACTTCCTGGCGTCGTCCGGGAACGAGTCGGGGCTGTGCTCCTTGTGGGCATGGCAGGCCATGCAGCCCTTCTGGAGGAACAGCTCCTTGCCCTTGGTCGCGTTGGCGTCGGCCAGCGCGGGGGGCTTGCTCGAATCCTTCTCGCCCTTGGCCCGCGGCGCGATGAACTCGGTCGCCGGGGTGCTCTTGGAGATCAGGTAGTGCGAGATCGCGTGGACCTCGGCCTGGACCTTCGGCTCGTCCTTCTCGGACGAGTTGTTGGTCACGTCGTAGAACCGGGGCATGCGGGTATCGGGCCGGAAGTGGTGCGGGTTCTTGACCCACTTGAGCAGCCACTCCTTGGAGACCTTGTTGCCGACGTGGGTCAGGTTCGGGCCGACGGGGCGCTCGTCGGTGAGGTTCGGGCCGAAGATGCCCTCGCCGCCGATCGAGTGGCAGCCGGTGCAGCCGAACTTGACGATCCGCTCGTACCCGGCCTGGAGCTTCTTGGCCTGGGGGACGTCGGTCACCTGGTGGTGGCACTTGAGGCAGCTCGACTCGACGAATCGAGACGGCAGCATCGGCTCATCCCAGTGGTGCATCTCGTGCCAGTTGTGCTCCTTCTCCCACTCCGCCTTCTCCTCGAGGTTGCTCGGGGTGTGGGAGGAGAAGGTGAAGTCGGTGCCGGAGCCCTGGCCGCCGTGGCAGACGGTGCAGCCGAACTTGTTGATCGGGTGCGGGCCGTTTGCGTCGAGGTAGAGGCCGGCGGGGACCTTCTCGCCCTTGGCGTTGAGCGCCGTGGTCCCGTTCGCGAGGAACGGGTGAGAGGCGTACACCGCCTTCATCTTCTCACCGCTGGCATCCTTGTCGTAGTTGAGGCGATCGATGCCCTGGTGGCAGGTCGTGCAGCGGTCGTACCGGGGCACATCCTTGAAGTTGTAGTCGATGGTCAGCTCGGGGAGACTGATCTGCTGGATCTTGGTCGGGGGCGCGGCCAGGTCGATGACCGGCAGCCCGCGGAGGTTGGCCAGCAGGCTGCTCTTGAGGCCGTCGCCGCCGTACTGCTGACCCTTCTGGTCGAGCACGCGCTGGACGCGATCGAGGTCGGCGGTGAGCTTCTTGAGCTCCTTCTCCTTCGCCTCGATATTCCCCTGCTTGTCCGCCTTCTGGGCCAGGAGTTCATCCATGACCTTCTTGGCGGCGTCGTACTCGACGGTGAGCTGACTGAGGCGCTTCTCGCTCGGCTGGATGGTCGAGCGGATGTAGGCCTTGGCCTCGGCCTCCTGGCCGAGGTCGATCATGCCGTCATAGAGGCTGCGCTGGGAGTCCAGCTCGGCCTTCTGGAACTTCTTGGCCGTGTCCAGCCGCTGGAACTGGCCGGTGGCCTTGTCCAGCTCGCTGTTGAGCTTGCGGAGTTCCTTGGTGTTCTGCTCCTTGGTCGCCTCGGCCTGGGCGATGGCGTCCTCGGCCGCCTTCATCTGGGCCTCGTTGATCTTCTTCGCCTGCGCGGCCTTGTCGGCCTCGAGCTTCTGGCGCTCGATGACCTGGAACTCGCGCTGGACGGTCTTCCACGGCCGGTTGTGGTCGGCCAGGATCATCCAGACGATCGCCGCCGTCATCGCGATCGAGCTGATCGCGAAGACGACGTGGAGAGTCGACTGGGATCGGTAGGTTTCCTCGCTCGCTGCCATATCGTGTGTCGTGGGCCCGGTCGCCCGGCCCCGGCGATTTCGTCGCGGGGCCGAGGGGGTCCACTCCTCCCCTTAGATGTTGAAGAAGTATTCCGGGATCGCGACCAGATACTTGAGGTTGAGGGTCCAGCGGAGGACCATCTTGATCGGCAGGCTGGCCATGAACAGGATCAGCATGGCGAGCACCGAGAACCGGAGGAACCCAGCCTCCTTCAGGTACTGGCGGAAGAAGAGGCGATAGAGCAGGGCCGGCAAGAGCGTGAAGTAGAGCAGGCAGATCACCAGGCCGGGCGCCTCACGGAGGAGGATGTTCGACGGCCGGGCCTTGCCCAGCAGCTCCACCCAGACGATGTCCGAGAGATTCACGTTGTTGAGCGGGATCAGCTTGTGCAGATCCCAGTACTCGTACGGCCCGAAGAAGTTCCAGTTCGGACCGCGGAGGAACGTGCCCAGGATGATGAGCACGACCCACAGCACCAGGAATCCGTACTGGAACGTGAGGTACGCGAACTTGCGCTGGGCGATCGTGTAGTAGCCGTTGCCCAGCTTGTTGGTGTCGATGTAGGGCATCGCCATCAGCCCCACAATGATCAGGCTAGGCAGGACGACGCCGGCCATCCAGGGGTCGAAGTAGACGAGCATCTCCTGCAGGCCCAGGAAGTACCACGGCGCCTTCGACGGGTTGGGCGCGACGGTCGAGCTGGCCGGCTGCTCCAGCGGGGCCTGGAGCACGATGGCCCACGCCACGAGGAAGCAGGTCTGGAGGACCATCGCGATCAGCTCGGTGTAGACCAGGTCGGGCCAGGTCAGCGTCTTCTCGGGCTGGAGCTCTTCCAGGTTCGGCAGGCCAGCGGCCATGCGCGAGTCGTTGATCGTCGCCCGGCGCAGCGACAGCCAGGTGAAGAAACCGACCAGGACGATCAGGCCGACGATGGGGACGTTGTCCGGCTTCGTGACGATGTCGCGGAAGTCGAAGTCCGTCATGCTCAGGCCGAAGAACAGCAGGAAGGCGTTCACCAGGCCCCACGCGACCAGGCCGTTCGACCAGACCTTGCGGTACTTGTACAGGGCCCAGAACAGCACCGTCGAACCGACGAAGAATGTCGTCGGGCCGGAGACGAAGTCGATCGCGTCCCGCATGAACAGCGGCATGGTGATCTCGCCGCCGAAGTGGTAGGCGACGCCCATGGCCTGGAAGATCACCGCGCACACGGACCAGACCAGGGTCCACAGCGTGCGATCGATCGGCCCGCCGAGACCGACGGCCGGGAGGTGGTCGTCCAGGCTCAGCTTGCCGACCTCCTGGCCGACGCCGTGGCCGTGGTCCTTCTCCTCGGCGAAGTGGGCGGCGTCCGCACCGGCCGCGAGGGCCAGGATGAAGTTCGCGGCCGACGAGAGGAGGTAGGCGGCCGAGATCAGGTGCACGCCCTCGGGGGCGATCCCCTGGATCAGGACCGCGACGAGCGCCAGGCCGTTGAGGCCCAGGAAGGTGACGACGAGCCAGTCGGGGAGGCGGCGAGTCCGGGGCTCCAGCCCCGCGCGGCTCGCCCCTTCGGCGACCATTTCCATGTAGGCGACGTACGCCGCCGCCGCCGCGTTCAGGAGCGCGGCGAGGAGGTAGTACCAGGCGAGCCCCGCCGTCACGGCGGGTGTCAGGTCGGGATGGTGCATGGGTCCGTTATCTGAAGGTTAGGGCCTGGAGTGTCAGGTCCGGCCGGCGTCCGGGGGTCTCATCGAGCCCGACCCGGTCGCCGGTCCGCTCCCGCGTCGTGTCACATGGGGCCGCTGATGCCGCCGTCCTTCCGGACGCGCCAGAAGTGGATCATGATCAGGAGCGACACCGCGAGCGGGATCGCGACGCAGTGGAGCACGTAGAACCGGTTCAGGGTCATCTCGCCCACGCTCCGGCCCGACAGCAGCGCGAACTTCGCGTCGGAGCCCGAGGTGATCAGCTTCACGCCGTTCAGTTCCAGGAGCGCGGCACCCGGGCCCTCGACGCCCGCCAGCGGCGTCGCGCGGGCCATGTTCGATCCGACCGTGATGGCCCAGATCGCCAGCTGGTCCCACGGCAGCAGGTAGCCGGTGAACGACAGGAGAAGTGTCAGGACGAGGAGCAGCACGCCGACCACCCAGTTGAACTCGCGCGGCGGCTTGTAACTGCCGGTGAGGAACACGCGATACATGTGCAGCCAGACCGCGATGACCATCGCGTGGGCGCCCCAGCGGTGCAGCTCGCGGAGGATGCCGAGCGTGGTCACGTCGCGGAGCGCGAGGATGTCGTTGTACGCGTGCTCCAGCGTCGGCCGGTAGTAGAACATCAGGAGCACGCCGGTCACGACTTCCACGATGAACAGGAAGAACGTCGTGCCGCCCATGCACCAGGTGTAGCTCAGCGCGATGCCTTGCTTCTTGACGCTCACCGGGTGCAGGTGGAGGAAGAAGTTCGTGAGCACGACCTGCAGCCGGTTGCGGCGGTCGGTCGGCATCGGGTGCCGGAAGATACTCTTCCAGACCTGTGTCTCGGTGATCTTCGAGAGGATGGACATGGCGGTCCCTGTTGAAATCCGACCGGCCCGACCGGTCTCCGGCCGTCCTGCTCGATTCGAGAGCGGACGCGACCGTCGGGGCGGGGTGGAGCGGCGATGCGGGTGGATTCGTTCGACGTAGACGAAGGGCGGGCGGAACGATTCGGAACGCGGGGCCGAGCGACCGGCCCGGCCGCCCCGACGCCGACGCATCGAGGCGGCCCGATTCGCAGCGGGATCAGACGGCCGCGACGAAGCTGTCGGGGTCCGACCACTGCTGGAGTTCTTCCTGGAACTTCACGCTCTTGTCGACCACGAGCTGGCCGTCGTCGCCGAGCGAGATCTTGAACCGCTCCAGCGGGCGAGGGGCGGGGCCTTCGAAATTGATCCCGCTGACGTAGAAGCCCGACCCGTGGCAGGGGCACTTGAACTTCGCCTCGCCGCCGAGCCAGTTGGGCGGGCAGCCGAGGTGGGTACAGATCGTCGACAACGCATAAATGATGTCGTTGCCGTTGTAGCCCGTCGAGCGGACGATCCAGAAGCCGTACTCGCCCTTGAACTTCTCGTTGACCTCTTCCTTCGAGTAGTCCGTGGGCGGCCCGACCTTGTAGGTGCTGGGGGGCTCGGCCAGGACGTTCGGGAACAGGAACCGGACGAGCATGACGCTGAACGCGCCCATGCCGACCGAGAAGGCGGCCCAGCCGGCGGCGATCCAGGGGATCTTGATGAAGGTCCGTCGGCCTTCGCCGGCGGCGGTGAGGGCGCTCGCCTTGTCGGGCCGGGTCGGGACGGTCTTGCCCTCGGCGACCTTCGGCTTGGCGGCGGCCTTCGCCTTGACGGGCTCGGACGCGGCCTTGGCGGCGGCGGCTTCCTTGTCCTTCTTGGCCCCCGCCTGGCGGAGCGCCTCGGCGAGATCCTTGGGATCGGAGATCTCGCCCAGCGGCGGAAGTTCGCGGGCCGGGGCCTTGGCGACCGGGGCGGCCTTGGCGGCGGCCGGCTTGGCCGCGGGGGCGCCGCCGGCGGCCGGGGCGGGGGCCGTGCCGCCCGACTTCGCCGCCGCGAGCTTCTCCTTCATCGTCATCGGACGGCCCAACGACGGGGCCGGGGCCGGGACCGACTTGGCCTCGCCCTCGCCGGCATCCGCCGAGGCCGCCTCGGCCGGGGCGTCGCCCGCCGGGGCCGTGCCGCCGGCGCGGGCGGCGGCGAGCTTTTCCTTGAGGGTCATCGGCCGGCCCAGCGACGCGGCCGGGACCGGGACCGACTTCGACGCGGCCGGGGCATCCGGGGCGGCCTCCGCCTCCGTACCGCCCTCGCCCGCCGCAGGCGGCGGGCCTCCGGCCCGAACCTTCGCCAGGATGTCCTTCACGTTCGGTCGTTCAGCCATCGCTTATCCCCGGCCTCGCGGCCAGTCCACGGTTCACGAGACGGGCCCGAAACGGACCCGGTCGCGGACTCGAATCAACCTCGACGACGCGGTTTTCCAGGAGTTGAGAAATCCAGGACGCAAGCCGGATGCCACGCCCGGATCTTCCCCGCGGATGTCTCCCTAACTATTAGGAGAGCATCCACTTGCAACAATCCTGAGGGATCGCCCCCTCGGGCCGACTCTCAGTTCCGGGAATCCCACCCTTGACCGATTCCCGACATCGGGAACGGTCCAGGGCCGGATCCGAATCTGATGAACATGAGCCGAGGACGTGGAGCGATCCCGGACGGAATCGTTGCGGACGCCAAAGCGTAACAAGCCGCGACCCTGGTCGCAACCGGCCCGTCCTGACTCCCTGAGCCGCGGAATCCGGTGTGCGTCCGCTTGATGACGCCCTCGCCCGGCGGAGGGTTGCTCCCGAGAGTGGAGGCCCTGGTCGGCATCCAGGTCAGGTTCCCCCCTCGAACTCCTGACCGAGGAAACGTGGCCGGTCCGGGCCCCAGGGTGCCCGCGGGGATCTGTGTTCGTATGCCCCGGTTCGTCTCAGCGGACGGCATCACCCAGCCTTGGTCCCCACCGGGGTTTCGCGGACGAAACCCGCGGGCACCCGTTCCCCATCTGTCAAGGCGGGGGTTGCTCGGGTAAACTCACACAAACCCGATCAGGTGCCCAACATGCCCCAACTCGCCCCGCCCCCTGCCCTCGACCGCGATGCGTTCGGCCGCGACGGCGTCGCCGTGCTCGACGGGGTTCTGACCGATGAAGAGATCGGCGACCTGACGCAAGCCCTGGCCGAGTACACAAAAGCGCCCGGCGTCCTCCGGCGCGAGGACGAGGTCTACGGCGGGCGGGATCTTCTCCGACGCTGCCCGGCCGTCCGCGAGCTGGCCCGGTCAGGACCCCTCCTCGCGATCGCGTCTGACGCTCTCGGCCGGGATGCCTTCCCTGTCCGGGGCCTGTTCTTCGATAAGACGGGCACGGCCAACTGGTCGGTCCCCTGGCATCAGGACCTGACGATCGCCGTCAAGGAACGGCATGCCGTCGAAGGGTTCGAGGCATGGACGAGGAAGGCGGGCATCGACCACGTCCGGCCGCCGGCCGAGATCCTCGGCCGGATGGTCACGATCCGGGTCCATCTCGACGATTGCCCCGCGACCAACGGGCCCCTCCGGGTGATCCCGGGTTCGCACCGGGCGGGACGGCTCGGGGCAATCGAGACCCGGAACTGGCTTGAACGCTCGGAGACCCGGGAGTGTCTGGTCGACCGGGGCGGGGTCGTGGTGATGCGGCCGTTGATCCTGCACGCGTCGTCGCCGTCGGAAGTCCCGGGGCATCGGCGGGTCGTCCACATCGAGTATGCGGCGGAATCGCTGCCCGGCGGGCTATCCTGGTTCGACGGGATCGAGAACGAATCGGAATCGGAGAGCGGGTCGTGAAGTTCACGAAGATGCACGGGATCGGCAACGACTACGTCTACGTCAGCACCTTCGACCAGACGTTGCCGGGCGACCCCTCGGACCTGGCCAGGGTCATCAGCGACCGCCACTTCGGCGTCGGCGGCGACGGGCTCATCCTGATCGGGCCGTCCGAGAAGGCCGATGCCCGCATGCGGATGTTCAACAACGACGGGTCCGAATCCGAGATGTGCGGCAACGGCGTCCGATGCGTGGCCAAGTACGTCTATGACCACGGCCACGTCGCGTCCGACCGCATCACCATCGAGACCGGCCGGGGCGTGCTGCACCTGGACCTCGAAGTCGCCGGCGGGAAGGTCCAGCGCATCAAGGTCGACATGGGCACGCCGATCCTCAAGTCGGCCGACATCCCCACAACCCTCCCCGGCGACCCGCCGGTCAACGCCCCGATCTCGGTGGAAGGCAAGGAATTCCTCGCCACGGCGGTGTCGATGGGCAACCCCCACGTCGTCGTTTATGTCGATGACGTCGACAACTTTCCCGTCGAACACCTGGGCTTCCTGCTCGAACGGCACCCGGCGTTCCCCCGAAAGGTGAACGTCCACTTCGTCCAGGTGATCGGCCCGAATGAGGTCAAGATGCGGACCTGGGAGCGGGGCTCGGGCATCACCCTGGCGTGCGGCACCGGGGCCTGCTCAGTCTGCGTAGCGGGGGTCCTGACCGGCAAGACGGGCCGCACGCTCCTCGCCCATTTGCCCGGCGGCGACCTCACGCTGGAATGGCCCGACGACCAGTCCTCCGTCTTCATGACCGGCCCGGCGACCGAGGTCTTCTCGGGCGAATGGCCCTGGTGATCAGCGCCGGAACTCGGTCCAGTAGAGCCGCGCGAGGAGGTAGAGGCCGGTGCAGGCCCAGAGCCCGCTGAGGATCCAGCCGAAGCGTTCCTTCCAGTCGAGCGTCTGCCAGAGCCGCCGCTTCCTCCTCCTCGGGCCGTGGCCCCCTGCAAGCAGGGCCGCCATCATGTAGATGGCCATGAATGGGGTGCCGTAGTAGTAGCAGAGCGACTCACTCCGCCCGCCCTGCCCCGGTGCGGCGTTCCACTGGTTGTAGATGAACGGCGGCCAGAGCAGCCAGGCCGCCGAGCCTTCCGCGAACCAGAGGATCCGCCCTCCCCCCCAACGAGTCCGGCGCCGACGGCTGTCGATCAGGAGCAGGATCGGCCCGACGGCCGCGATCCCGCCGATGCCCAGGATCGACAGGAAGACCAGGTATTCGAGATCGATGGGCGCGCCCTTCGGCTGGATCGTCCGGAAGATCCAGATCCCAAGCGACAAGCCCGCGATCACCAGCATCAACTCCCAGATCGCGATCCGAGACCGTGTTCTCGGGCCCTCGGACAGCTCCTTCGATGCGGGCATGGCAAGTGACTCCTTCGGTGAGATCCGGCCGCGCGGCCCGACCTTGACCTAGCCGCGTCCGAGCCTCCTGCTCTATAAACGCGGAAACTATCCGATCCGTGGGCGCTCGAGGGAATGGGCACGATGAAGATCCGTCACCCCGCCGCGATTCGGGCGATCGGCGCCGTCGGTTCCTTCGTGGTCAAGCACTGGGTCGGCACGACGACCTTCCACTTCCGCTACGACGACCCCACCGTCATCCCCGAGGTCGCCCGCGACGAGGGCCGGCGTTACATCTACGCGTTCTTCCACGAGGTCATGCTCTTCCCCGCGAGCTACTGGCCCTGGCCGTCGATGCACATCCTGATCTCCGACCACCGCGACGGGGAGATGATCACCCAGGTGGTCAAGCGGCTGGGCTTCAGTGTCGTCCGGGGCTCGACGACCCGCGGCGGGGCCCGGGCCCTCCGGGAGATGACCGAGTCGATCCGGTCCGGCAACCTCTGCGTCACCCCCGACGGCCCCCGAGGTCCCCGCCGCCACGTCCACCAGGGGCTCGCCTACCTTTCCAGCCGCACCGGCCTGCCCATTGTCGGCGCCGGCATGGCCTTCAAGAACCCCTGGCGAGCGAAGAGCTGGGACCGCTTCGCCGTCCCCAAACCCTTCAGCCTGGCCGCGTGCGTTGTCCCCCCTCCCCTCGTCGTTCCCCCCGACGCCGACCGCGACACTCTCGAAGCCTGCCGCGCCGAGGTCGAGCGACGGATGAACCACGCCACCCTCGAAGCCGAGGCCTGGGTCGAAAATCTCGGGAACAAAGCCAATTCCTGAGCCCTTACGTCCGATACGCCACTGTTACGCCCCCTTTAGGCTCCTTCCGCCCATTTCCACTCTGAACGCTACGCTCGCCCGAGCCAATGCGCTGGGCGGACGTTTGAGATTTCGCGTCACGCCCCGCCCCGTGGTATCCTTGGACCAGGACTACGGAGAGCCCCAGCGATGCCGATTCACGCGTTTGAATTCCTCAAACCCAAAAAATCGGCCCAGCCTGTCAAGCCGTTCTTCGCGGTGTTTGGGGATGATGCGTACCTGAGGCACGAGTCGATCCAGGCGATCGTGAAACTCGCCCTCGGGCCGGACGCGGATGATCTCGCCGTCACCCGGATGCCGGGCGACACCTCGACGCTTGCTGACGTGCTCGACGAGGTCCGCACGCTCCCGTTCCTGACCAAGTGCCGGGTCGTGATCGTCGAGGAGGCGGACAAGTTCGTCACCGCCCACCGCAAGGAACTCGAAGGCTACGCCGAGAAGCCCTCGGCCACGAACGTCCTGGTCCTCTCGGTCAAGTCGTGGCCGGGCAACACCAAGCTGGCGAAGCTCGTCGATCAGGTCGGCCTCTCCATCGAGGCCAAGGCCCCGGGCGAGGCGCAACTGCCCGGGCACGTCAAGCAGTGGGCCCAGAGCCACGCGGACGTGAAGATCGACGACGAGGCCGCCTCCCTGCTCGTCGACCTCGTCGGGCCGGAGATCGGCCTGCTGCACATGGAAATCGAGAAGCTGGCGGTCTACGTGGGTGACCGCAAGGCCGTGAACCGGACGGACGTGGCCAGGATGGTCGGATCCGGCCGCGTCGAGACGATCTGGCGGGCCCTGGAGGCGGCGACGACGGGGAACATGTCGGAGGCCCTGGAAGACTTCGACCGGCTGGTCGCGTCCGGCGAGGCCCCCGTCCGGATCATCGCGGCGATGGGATACTCGCTCCGCAACGTCCACCACGCCGGCCAGTTGCGCCGGGCGAAGCTCGACCTGGCCGATGCCTGCCGACAGGCCGGAATTTACTCCTCCCACGTCGAGCAGACCCGCCGCCAGCACGCCCACCTCGGCCCGGGCCGGGTTGACCAGCTCCCCGCGATGCTCCTGAAGGCCGACCTCGACCTCAAGGGGAATTCGAGCCTCATCCCCCGGGTCATCCTCGAACGCCTCGTTGTCCAGCTCGCCAGCAAGCGGAAGGATTGATGCGATGCGACCTTGGCTCGCGGGGGTGATTCTGGTCGTAGCGTACCCCGTCATCGCCTCGTCAGCCGACAGCTGGCAGATGCCCGTCGGCCTGGCGTGGTCGGGGCCCGACCGCATCGGGGTGGTCAGCCGCGATGGCCAGTCGTTTTTCCTGGTCCAGCCATCGACGAAAGCGGTCATCCGCAGGACGGGCCTGCCTGTCCCGGCCCATTCGATCGTCTGGGAGGGGAAGACGGGGTTGTGGCTCGTCGGCACCTGGACCGGGCAGGTCCTGGAACTCGACGCCGAGGGGCAGGTCATGCGTCGCATCGAGGCGGGGCGCGGCCCGACGCAAGTGCTTGCATGGTCAGGCGATCGCCTCATTGCCGCACCCCGATGGGACCGGCGGGTCGTCGTGCTCGACCGGAAGTCGGGCCGTGTCGTCCGAAACATCGACTTGCCCTTCCCACCCGGGAGCCTGCTGGATCGGACAGACGGGAAGATCATCGTCGCCGACGCTTTCGGAGGCGGCCTGGCGACGCTCGACCCGGAGCGCGAGGGCTCGGTCCGGGCTGGGACGCTCGACGGGGTGCGGCTCCAGGGGCTCGCCCTCTCGCCGTTCGGGCCGGAAGTCCTGATCGGGCATATGGATCAGTACAACACCGTGCCCGTCACGGCGACCAACCTCGACTGGGGACTCGTCTTCACGAGTCGCCTCAGCTCGGTGTCGCTGAAGGATCTCGACGGCTCGGCCGGGCTCTTCCAAAAGCTGCCCCGGAGGCGGCTGATCCTCGATGGCTCGGGCAACGGGGCGGCTGACCCCTCGGCGATCGCCCAGATCAAGGGGGGAACCGTCGTCCTGATCGCCACCTCCGGCGCGGGGACGGTCCTGTTCGACGAGCGGAACCCGCGGATCAAGGACGACGCCGGTCGCGTCGGCCTGGGAGAGTCGCAAACCGTTGAGGCCGTAGACGTTGGCCGCAGGCCGTTGGCCCTGGCGGTGGATCCGTCCGAGACGGTCGCGGCGATTGCGAATGCGTCCGACGGCACGATCTCCCTCCTCGACCTGGCTTCTCGAAAGGCGACCGCGACGATTCCGCTCTCGCCCGGGGCCCGGCCGAACGTCCACCAGCGGGGCGAAGCGGCGTTCCATGACGCCAGGCTGGCCCTCGACCGCTGGATCTCGTGCGCGAGTTGCCACATCGACGGCCACACCAACGGTTTAAGTTTCGACACCCTCGGCGACGGCGACTATGGCGCGGCCAAGAACACGCCTTCTCTCCTCGGGTCTGCCGACACCGCCCCCTACGCCTGGACCGGCCGGTTCGCGAGCCTGGAGCACCAGGTCTCGCAATCGTTCGACACCTCCTTGCGCGGCCCGGCCGTCCTCGACGATGTCCGGGCTGACGTGACCGCCTACATCCGCTCCCTCGCAGCACCGCCTCCCCGGATGAACAAATCCGACCCGCTGGTCGTCCAGGGGGAGAGCCTGTTCCAGAAGCAAGGCTGCATGGAGTGCCATGCCCCGCCGAGGTTTACGACGAGCGGCAGGCGAGACGGCGGCATCGGCGACGGTGGTCGGCCCGGCTCGCTCTACAACCCGCCGTCGCTCCGTGGCATCGGCTGGTCTGCGCCTTACTTCCACGACGGACGGGCCGCCTCGCTCGATGAGGTGATCCGGATCCACCCGCCCAATCGCAACGATTCGCTCTCGGCCCCCCAGCGGCGGGCCCTGGCTACGTACCTGGAGTCGCTCTGACGTGGATCTCGCCGAACGCGATGAACACATCGGTCACTGCCTTGCCACCCTCGCACGGATCGTCAACGAGTCCCGTGACGACCGCCGCTCAATTTTGCAGCTCGGCTACAACCTCGGGCGTCTCTCCGAGTTAACGGGCCTGGGCCGGGAACCCTTCTGGGACGCCTGGAAGTGCGCGGTCGAGTCATGGGATTCGGCAGAACTCTTTCGTCTGCTACAAATTACAACCGAGGTCGTGCGTCGAGTGGCGAATTCTCAGGAGGAGAAATGACACGCTTTACGCCACACCAACGATTGTCAATCCTGCCTGACAGCGCCTCCAAAAGTTGACACCGACACTGTTCGGTGTCGGAACATGCGAGGACAGGTGTACGCGGGTGTCGACCACGCGCGTGTCGCGGAACTCAACAGCGTTTGCCCGTTTTTCGACAGTCGGCGTCGATCGACCGCCATCCTGGCACCCGGCTCCCCCCGGTTGCCTCGCCTGTTTTCGCAGAAACCTCGCTTCCCGTCCCGTAAAACGCCTGCTTTCCTCTTTTCTTCATCCTGGCTTCAGTCCCTTCGCACTTCCGACCGCCAAATCCCACGACGATCCCGCACAACCACAATCCAGGTCATCTTTTACAACCGTCCGGTGCGGACCGATGACCGCCGCGAGTTTGGACGGAGCGTCGTTTCGGCATGAACTTCGGATGAAGAATACTGTGGATCAGCGATGCCACCTGTACCGATATGGGAGAATGGACCGTCAGGGTGGCACGCCACGAAGGTCCGCTCGGGATTCGCACGGCCGGGCGTGGCACGGAGCTTGCTTCTGGTTGTGACTTGGATGAAATCGGCGGTTATCCGCAGTCGGCCTCCGAATGGGGCCGGTCTTTCCAAGCTCTCCGATCGCATCCGGGTTGTCTCGGCTTCACTCGTTCCGAACCGTTTCCTTGGGTGGTGTCACAAGGCGCAGGTGTCCCGGGTTATTCTTTCGGGACTGGCGGAATTTCCCCGGAAATTTGACAGCTCGCGTTGTAGATTCTACATTCAAGGGAAAGCGGATTTTGATTTTCCGAGCCGGCCACGTCTTTCTGGCACGAAATCGAACTCTTCCCACCGTGGCAAGCGCACCCGTGTCCGTGCCCCCCGAGTCCAGGAGTCTGTGCGCAATGTCCTTGTCGAATGTCATGAGCCATCCGGAATTGATCGAGCAGGTCGAGTCCAACGTCCGGCTGTTCACGCACGGCCGGATCCGGAACCTGTCGGTGGAGGACGTCTCGGGCCACCTCATCGTGAGGGGCCAGGTTTCCTCCCACCACATGCGACAGCTCGCGCTCCAGGGGGCCCTTGACCTGCTCTCCGGCGATCGCTTCTCGGCCCGGATTACCGTGGTCTGAGCAACCGCGACCGGCACCACCGAACAACTGCACCCACGCCCTGTCCCGATCGGATGGGGCGTTCGCGTTTCGAAGCGGAACGGCTTGGGATTGAGCCCGACCCCGCCCGGCGCGTTATAGTCGCCGGGGGAAACGGATTCATCCGGCGCGATCGGACCCGCGAGTCGCGGGCGTGGCCCGGAGACTCGGCGGAAGGAATTCGATGATGGGCCGCTCTCGTCTGGCCTTGCTGGCCTTCTGGGTCGCCTCGGGACTCTTGAGCGCGGCCCCCGCCCGGGCCGAGGAGAAGTCCCAGGACGCTTACGACGCCATCTACCTCTCCGGCACCCGGGTCGGCTACATGAAGACCCAGGTCGAGAAGGTCGCCGACCGGGGGACCGATTACTTCCGCATCCAGGTCGAAACCAACCTCAGCCTCAAGCGCGACCGCAACACGGTCACCATCCAGATCCGATACGGCACCATCGAGACCCTCGACGGCCAGGTTCTCCGGATCGACACCCGCACTCTCGCCAGCCAGCAGGAGATCCGGGTCCACGGCGACGCGGTGGGAGGCAAGATGCTTCTCAAGATCGCCAACGGTGCCCAGCGCCAGGAGAAGGAAATCCCCTGGTCGAAGGATGTCCGCGGCCCCCACGCCGTCGAGCAGAGCTTCTCCCGCTCGCCGATGAAGCCGGGCGATAGCCGGGAGGTCCTCATGTTCATTCCCGACCTCAACAAGGTCGGCACCGTCAAGTTGTCGGCAAAGGCCGTCGAGTCCGTCCCCCTCGGCGGAGGTGTCCGGCGCGACCTGCTCAAGGTCGAATCCGAGACCTTCGACGGCGCGACGGTCGTCCCCGGGATGAACACCACCTACTGGGCGGAGGAGTCGGGCCAGATCCTCAAGACCTTCACCGACGTCTTCGGCGGCATGGAGACCTTCCGGACCACCAAGCAGGCCGCCTCCCGGCCGCTGGTCGGCTCGCCCCGGCTGGATATCAATGCTCAGCAGGTCCTGAAAGTCTCCCGGAAGATCAATAACCCCGAGTCCAGCAAGGAGATCGTCTACCAGGTGAAGATGCGCGGCGACGACCCGCTCAAGGTCTTCGCCACCGACGCCCGGCAGTCGATCAGCAAGGGAACCGATGACTCCGCCCTCCTGGTGGTGAAGTCGATCGACGTGTCCGACGGCGAGCAGGGGCCCGAGACGGTCGCCGAGGAATACAGCCGCTCGAATCCGCTCGTCACCAGCGACGACTCCAAGGTGATCGCCCTCGCCCGCGAGGCCACGAAGGACAAGCCCGACTCGTGGTCCAAGGCCAAGGCCATCTCGAACTGGGTCGCGCGGAACCTCCGGGACAAGAACTTCGAGACGTCGTTCGCCCCGGCCGACGAGGTGGCCCGGACCCTCTCCGGCGACTGCACAGAGCACGCCGTGCTGGTCGCCGCCATGTGCCGGGCCGTCGGAGTTCCTTCCCGCGTCGCGACCGGGATGGTCTACGTGGAGAAGCTCGGCGGTTTCGGATTCCACATGTGGGACGAGGTTTACGTCAACCGCCGCTGGATTGCGATCGATGCCGCCTTCGACCAGGCCCCGGTCGACGCCGTCCACGTCAAGCTCTCCGACAGCAGCCTCGACGGTGTCGCCCCATTCGAGACGTTCCTCTCGGTCGTCCGCGTCTTCGGCAAGACGAGCATCGACCCGGTCGAGGTCCGCTGACGGTCGCGAGCCTGGCGAGAACCGCGAACGGGGCCGCATCGCGCGGCCCTGTTTCGTTTCGAACGATGCACGCGGGGAACGTATCCATTCGGGGCCGCTTGTCGCCGGGGACGCCGATCGCTAGGCTCGAACGGAGCGGCCCGCGTCCCGGTTCTTCATCCAGTGACGACCACCCCGGCCCCCGTCGGGCAATCCGGACCGCGCACGGAGGGAGCGTCCGCGATGCGTCCATCGTTTAGGCGGAATGGGTCTCGACTGATTTGTTTCCTGACACTCGGGGCGGTGTCGCACCTCGGCCTCACGGCCGACGCCCAGCAGCAAGCCACGCCGCAAATCCAGATCCGGCAAGCCCCTCGGCAGAATCCTCAGGCCGGCAAGGCGGCCAGACAACCCGTCGTCATCGAGCAATCGCTCCTGGACGCCTGGGGCCGCAACCCCGACACGATCGGGGCCCGGATCACCGCCATCCGACGCGACGGCAAGGTGGTCCTCAAGGGGCGGGTTGCGACCAAGCAAGTCCACGACTCGGCCGTCCAGACGGCCATCGGACTCGGGCTGCCTTTCGTCGACGAACTGGTGATCGACACCGCCGAGGCCCAGTTTCAAGCGCGCCCTGCGACGGTCAGCGCCGTCGGCCCGACCGCCCTGCCCGCCCAGGGTTGGGGGTCGGCCGTCGCGGCGAGCCCGTATGGACCCTTCGGTGCCTATCTCTATCCGCCGCCGCTACTTGGACGCGTGGACGACCCGTTCTTCGGGCTGGAACCGCCTGTCATCTCGTATCCGCTCGACTGGGCCGCCAGGGTCGCCCGACGCCCGGCCGCGGATCCCCGAACCGTCGCCGGCGCCCCCGCCAATGACTTGCCGGATAACACCGTGGTCGCCGACATCGACCCCAACGGCGTCGCCATCCTGAATGGCCGCGTACCGACGCTGGCCGACAAGGTCGCGGTCGGGCAGAAGCTGCTCCAGAC
Source organism: Isosphaeraceae bacterium (assembly GCA_965279195.1). GTDB lineage: Bacteria > Planctomycetota > Planctomycetia > Isosphaerales > Isosphaeraceae > CBDIHP01. Next base: position 23,858 of record CBDIHP010000045.1, on the reverse strand, counting down.
CGAAGGCGTGACGCAGGTGATCAACCGGATTGAGGTCGCGACCGACCGGCCGGTGGCGGTGGCGGCCCCGGCTCCCACCCCGGGGGGAACTGCGGACGAGCCCCCTCCGCCGCCCCGGCCCAGGGCCGTTCCCAGCCGGGCGAACGACTCGCCCAAGCCCGAGACGGCGACACCGCCCCCGGCGGTCGTCCCTGACCCGCCCGCGGCCGGCGTCGCGACGCCGCCGGCCGCGATGAGCCCGCTCGAAGGCCGCGTCCGCAAGGCGATCGCGGCCGTGCCCGCGCTGGGGAACGAACCCATCCGGATCCAGGTCCGCGACGGCCTCGTCACCGTCGCCGGTCGGATGGCCAGTGCCTACGAGGCGATGCTCGCCTACCGGGCGGTCCAGAAGACCCCAGGCGTCCGCGACATCGTCGACCTCCTCCACTTCCCGCTGCCCGAGGAGGCCGGCCCGAATCCCCTGATCCAGAGCGGCCGGCCCGAGGATGTCGAACCCTACCTTCTTGTCCAGATCAGGCGGAATGTCGACGACATGGCGAATGTGGACAGGGTCTCTGTGGTCGGCGACACCCTGACGATCCAGGGGACGCTGGCGGACGAGTCGGATCGGGCGAGATTTTTTTCGGTGCTCCGGTCGATGCCTCTGCTCCGCGGTTTTAAAGTGAATGCCCGGGTCACGGCAGCGGCCGGGTGACGCAACCCCGCCCGGCCTCGGTCGATCGGCCGAGGCCGCCCGATCCAGGCCGCTGGATTTGGTTTGATTCCGGGTCCGCTCCGGCCTATCCTGGTACCATGCAATATTGGTCGGAGGGATCTTCGCGCCAACGCGAGGGGGTCTCTGCCTCGTACTGGTAGTGACCGTTGGCGGGCGGACCGGCTCCCGGTACGGCCCGACCTCTCGGCCTCCAAGTTGCTAGACGCGACGACTGGCCGTTCCCGGTCGGTCACTGACAACGACGATCGACCACGATGTTGCGACCAGGCCAACGCGTCCGACCGATACGCCCGCCCTCCCGGACGTCCCGAACCCTCCGGGCGTCCTGCTGCCCTAATCGCCCGCCAAGGGCCTGCGGTACGAACTCGCCCCGATGACGCCCGCGAACGGGCGTGACCCACCCCCCTAACCCCCACGACCTCGGCCAGGAGTTCCTCGATGGTTGGACAGATTGCCGGGCGGCTGTTTTCCCGCCGCGGGTTCCTCACGGTCGGCGCCGCCGGTTTCGGTCTCACGCTCGCGGACTACTTCCGCATGCGGGAGGCTCGGGCCGACCTCAAGACCTACAAGCCCATCCCCGCGAAGGCCGACTCGGTCATCCACATCTTCCTGCCGGGCGGCATCGCCCACCAGGAGACGTTCGACCCGAAGCCCTTCGCCCCCGTCGAGTATCGCGGCGAGCTGAGCCACATCCAGACCAAGCTCGAAGGCGAGTTCTTCTCGCAGACCCTGCCCCAGACGGCGACGATCGCCGACAAGCTCACGATCATCCGCTCGATGACCCACGGCGAGGCCGCCCACGAGCGCGGCACGCACAACATGTTCACGGGGTACCGCCCCAGCCCCGCGCTGGTGTACCCGAGCATGGGCTCGGTCGTCTCCCACGAGTACGGCCCCAAGAACAACCTGCCGCCGTACGTCTGCGTGCCGAGCATGCCGACCAACTTCGCCGGCACCGGCTACCTCTCGTCGAGCTTCTCGCCGTTCAGCCTGGGCGCCGACCCCGCCGACAACGGCTTCCGGGTCCAGGACCTGAACCTGCCCTCGGGCATCAACGACTCCCGGTTCGCCACCCGCCGCAACGTCCTCGAAGCGGTCAACGACCACTTCCGCAAGAAGGAGAAGGGCGACGGGCTGTCGGCCATGGACACGTTCTATGACCGCGCCTACTCGCTGATCTCCTCCCAGCAGGCCCGCGAGGCGTTCAACATCGCCGCGGAGCCCGCCAAGGTCCGCGACGAGTACGGCCGCAACCCGGCCGGGCAGCGGATGCTGATGGCCCGCCGCCTGGTGGCCGCCGGCGTCCGGTTCGTCTCGCTCCAGTTCGGGAGCTGGGACATGCACACCCAGATCGCCGCGGGCATGCGGAACTCGATGCCTCCGTTCGACCAGGCCTACGCCACCCTGATCCGCGACCTCGAACGGACCGGCCTGCTCGACCGGACGCTCGTCATGATCTCGTCCGAGTTCGGCCGCACGCCGAAGATCAACAAGGACGCCGGCCGCGACCACTGGCCGAAGGTCTTCTCGGTCGTCCTCGCCGGCGGCGGCATCAAGAAGGGCCAGGTCTATGGCGCCTCCAACGCCACCGCGACCGAGCCCGAGCGCGACCCGATCGGCCCCGAGGATCTGGCGACCACGATCTACCACCAGCTCGGGATCGTCGCCGACAAGGAACTGATGGCGCCGGGCAACCGCCCCATCGAGATCGTCGACGGCGGCAAGGTCCGCAACGAACTGCTCGGCTGAGCCCGAGTCAACCACGAACCGCCCCCGGCCGCCCCACGCGGCCGCCGGGGGCGTTCGAGCCCGCCCGATCCGCCGAACCGGCGGATGCCCCGCTCGCATCCCGCCGCCCCGCCCCGACTCCCGCCCCAAGAACACGATCGATCGACCCGCCTGGACTTCTCCCCTATGCGTGATTTTCGCCTGCCATTGACCGTCCTGCTCGGCCTGCTGGCGGTGACGACCACGGCGCGCGCTGCGTCCCCCTCGCTCGGGGCCATCCGGCCGACCGGCGGCCAGCGCGGGACGGAACTCGAGATCAACCTCACCGGCGCCCGGCTCGCCGACGCCAAGGAGATCCTCTATTTCCAGCCGGGGATCACCACGACCAAGCTCCAGGTCGTGAGCGACGCGCACGTCAAGGCGACCGTCCGCATCGCCCCCGACGCCCCCCTGGGCATCCACGACATCCGGATCCGCACCGCCACAGGTATCTCCGAGCTGCGGACCTTCAACGTCGGGGCGATGAAGGAAGTCGAGGAGAAGGAACCGAACAACGACTTCGCCGCGCCCCAGGTCGTCCCCATGAATGTCGTCATCAACGGCATCGCCGACAACGAGGACGTCGACTACTTCGTGGTCGAGGCCAAGAAGGGCGAGCGGATCTCGGCCGAGGTCGAGGGCATCCGCCTGGGCATCTTCCTGTTCGATCCCTACGTGGCGATCCAGGATGCCAAGCGGTTCGAACTCGCCTCCAGCGACGACGCCGCGCTCGTCTGGCAGGACGGCTTCGCGTCGGTCGTCGCGCCCGCCGACGGCAAGTACATCATCCAGGTCCGCGAGTCGGCCTACGCCGGCAACGGCTCCTGCCTCTACCGCCTCCACATCGGCAACTTCCCCCGCGCCACCGCGACGGTCCCGGCCGGCGGCAAGGTCGGCGGGAAGGTGAAGGTCAAGTGGATCGGCGACATCCTCGGCGACCGCGAGTCCGAGGTCGCCCTGCCGGGCACGTTCGTCCGCGACTACGGCATCGAGAACAAGGACGACAAGGGGGTCTCCCCCGCGCCCAACACCTTCCGGCTCTCGACCTTCGGGAACGTGGTCGAGGCCGAGCCGAATGACGAGCAGGTCAAGGCGACCCCATTCACGCCCCCGCTCGCGGCCAACGGCGTGATCGGTAAGGCGGAGGACAACGACTATTTCGTCTTCCCCGCCAAGAAGGGCCAGACCTACGACATCCGCGTCTTCGCCCGCCAGATCCGGTCGCCGCTCGACCCGGTCCTGCACATCATCAAGAAGGGCGGGGCGTACCTCGCCGGCAACGACGACAGCGTCGGCCCCGACAGCTATCTCCGCTTCGGCGTCCCCGAGGACGGCGAGTACATCCTCTGGATCCACGACCACCTCAAGAAGGGCGGCCCGGACTACGCCTACCGGATCGAGGTCGCCCCGGTCGAGGCCAAGCTGAACATGACCGTCGTCACCGAGCAGGTGGCCCTCGGCACCGGGAACATCACGGCCGCCGTCCCCAAGGGGGGTCGTCAGGCCCTCCTGGTCTACGGCAACCGGGTCGACTTTGGCGGCGAGCTCAAGATCGGCGTCGCGGGCCAGCTCCCCGCCGGCATGGAGATCGAGACCGACAACATCGCGGCCAATCAGGGCGTGGTGCCGGTCCTGTTCAAGGCCAAGGCCGACGCCCCGGTCGGCGGCTCCCTGATCCAGATGACCGGCGAGCACGTCGATCCCAAGGTCAAGGTGCCGCAGGAGTTCGCGGCGACGTCCGTCCTGGTCTACGGCCAGAACAACATCTCCTTCTGGCAGCGCACCGTGGACAAGCTCGCCGTGGCGGTGACCGAGGAGTGCCCCTACGAGATCGAGATCGTCGAGCCCAAGGTCCCGCTCGTCCGGGGCGGCTCGATGAACCTCAAGGTGATCGCCAAGCGGAAGCCTGGCTTCACCGCGGCGATCTCGCTAAGCATCCCCTGGCTGCCGCCGGGCGTGGGCGCCTCGGGCGGGATCGCGATCCCGGAGAAGGCCAACGAAGCCATCATCCCCATGAACGCGGACGGCGGGGCCGAGCTAAAGACCTGGCGGATCGTGGTCAATGGCGCCAGCAACGTCGCCACCGGGCCGATCTCCGTCTCGTCGCAGCTCGCCAAGCTGACGATCGCCCAGCAGTTCGTGACCCTGGCCTTCCAGCCCGCGAGCGTCGAGCAGGGCAAGGAAGTCGATGTGGTGGTCGGGATCAACAAGGCGGTGGACTTCCCCGGCGAGGCCGTGGTGAACTTGATCGGCCTTCCGAACAAGGTCACCACCGACGTCAAGAAGATCAGCAAGGACACCAAGGACATGGTGTTCAAGGTGAAGACCGACAAGGTCTCGCCCGCCGGCAACCACGTGAACCTGTTCTGCCAGGTGATCGTGACCCAGAACGGCGAGCCGATCGTGCACAACCTCGGCACCGGCCAACTCCGGATCGACGTGCCGCTGCCGCCCAAGCCGGCCCCGGTCGCCGCCGCGGCCCCGGCGGCCAAGCCGGCCGCCGCGCCCGCACCGTCCCCTCCCGCCGAGAAGCGCCTGAGTCGTCTCGAAAAGCTGAGGCTTGAGAGCAAGGAGCGGGCCCAGGCCGCCGCCGCTGGTGCTGCCCCCGCCGCGACCGCCCCGAAGGCGGGCGGCCAGTAAGCCAGGCGATCTTCCATGGCTCCGGGCCGGCTCGACCGGCCCGGGGCGCTTCGCCCAGACGTTCCGACCGACATCCGACACGCATCACGCCCGACCACGATCAACCTCAAGGGGTTGCGATGATCGAACGATTCCGACTCTCGACCACCCGCGCGACGGTCTGGGCCCTCGGCCTGACGGCCGGCCTCTCGGCCTTCGCCGCCGCCGATGACAAGGTCAAGCCCGCCGCCAAGCCGGCCCCGGCCCCCGCTCCCGCCGCGAAGGAAGCCCCCAAGCCGGCCCCGGCTCCCGCGCCCGCTGCCCCAGCGAAGCCCGCTGCGCCGCTGGTGAAGATCGAGGTCTTCCCGCCGGACGTTCACCTCTCGACCGCCCGCGATCGCCAGTCGATGGTCGTCCAGGCGACCTACGCCGACGGTATCACCCGTGACGTCACGAAGATGGCTACCTTCGCCCCGGCCAACCCCGCGCTGGTGAACTGGGACAAGGCGAAGGCCACCCTCACCGGCAAGGCCGACGGCACCTCGAACATCGTCGTCAGCTTCGAAAACCAGAAGCTCCAGGTGCCGCTTACCGTCGCGAAGGCGACCGTGACACAGCCCCTCAGCTTCCGGCTCGACGTGATGCCGGTCTTCATGCGGGCGGGCTGCAACACGGGCAGCTGTCACGGCGCGGCACGCGGCAAGGACGGGTTCCGGCTCTCCCTCTTCGGCTTCGACCCCGAGGGCGACCAGTATCGCCTCACCCGCGAGCAGATCGGTCGTCGCGTGAATCTCGCCGTGCCCGAGGACAGCACGCTCCTCGAAAAGAGCATCGGAGCGGTCCAGCACACCGGCGGCAAGCGGTTCGAGAAGGATTCGGAACTCTACAACACGGTCCGGGAATGGATCGTCGCCGGCGTCGCCAACGACGACGTCAACACCCTGCCGAAGATCATCGGCGTCGAGCTCTATCCCAGGAACGGCGTGCTGGACGGCGAGAAGGCCACCCAGCAGATGACCGTCCGGGCCAAGTACTCCGACGGCACCGACCGCGACGTCACCAGCCTCGCCGTCTTCCTCACGAATAACGAGACCTCCGCCGCCGTCACCCCCGAGGGGCTCGTCACCGCCGGTGCGCGTGGCGAAGCCTTCGTGATGGCCCGGTTCGAGACCTACACCGTCGGCTCGCAGTTCATCGTCCTCCCCAAGGGGCTCCAGTTCGAGTATCCCAAGGAAGAGGAAAAGAACTACGTCGACAAGCTCGTCGCCGAGAAGCTCCGCAAGCTCCGGATTGCCCCGTCGGAACTCTGCACCGATGAGGTGTTCGTCCGGCGCGTGTATCTCGACATCGTCGGCCTGCCGCCGACCCTCGACGAGTACAACCGCTTCATGTCCTCCAAGGAGGGCGCCAAGCGGTCGAAGCTGATCGACGAACTCCTCGAACGCAAGGAGTTCTCCGAGATCTGGGTCAACAAGTGGGCCGAGTTGCTGCAGGTCCGCTCGTCGATCACGATCAGCTACAAGGCGATGTTCCTGTACTACAACTGGCTGGTCGAGAAGGTCTCCAAGAACATGCCGATGGACCAGATGGTCCAGGAGATCCTCGGCGCCAACGGCGGGACGTTCAAGAACCCGTCCACCAACTTCTATCAGAACACCACGGACACCCTCGCCCTCACCGAGAACGTCGCCCAGGTGTTCATGGGCATGCGGATCCAGTGCGCCCAGTGCCACAACCACCCGTTCGACCGCTGGACCCAGGACGACTATTACGGATTCGCCGCGTTCTTCTCGCAGATCGGCCGCAAGACCGGCGAGGACTACCGCGAGACCATCGTCTTCAACTCGGGCGGCGGTGAGGTCAACCACCCCGTCGGCGGCCGGGTCATGAAGCCGAAGTACCTCGGCGGCGAGGCCCCCGACGTCAATGGCAAGGACCGCCGGGTCATCCTGGCCAAGTGGCTCGCGTCGCCCCAGAACCCATGGTTCGCGGCCAGCTTCGCCAACCGCGTCTGGGCCCACTTCTTCGGCCTCGGCATCGTCGAGCCGGTGGACGACTTCCGGGTCTCCAACCCCGCCAGCAACCCCGTGCTGCTCGAAGCCCTCGGCAAGCACTTCACCGAGACGAAGTACGACCTCAAGCAGCTCGTCCGCGACATCTGCAACTCGAAGACCTACCAGCGGTCCACCTTGCGGAACCCCAGCAACGAGACCGACGAGAAGAACTTCGCCCACGCCAACCTCAGGCGTATCAAGGCGGAGAACCTCCTCGACACGCTGAGCATGGTCACGGACACCAGGGACAAGTTCCAGGGGCTGCCTCTGGGTGCCCGGGCCGTGCAGATCGCCGACGGCGGCAGCTCGACCTACTTCCTCACCACCTTCGGCCGGGCGACCCGCGAGACGGTCTGCTCCTGCGAGGTGAAGATGGAGCCGACCCTGTCGCAGGCCCTCCACCTGCTCAACGGCGACTCTACGAACGCCAAGATCCAGCAAGGCGGGATCGTCAAGAAGCTCCTGGCGTCCAAGAAGCCCGCGCCTGAGATCATGTCGGAACTCTACATCCGCACGCTGAGCCGGAAGCCGTCCAAGGAGGAGATCGACAAGCTCCTGCCCTCGGTTGGCGAGGGCGCTAACCTCCAGGTGGCCTACGAGGACATCTTCTGGGCGCTCCTGAACTCGCGCGAGTTCCTGTTCAACCACTGATCCCGCTCGACAGTCCCGCCCGTCCGGCCGACCCGCCGGGCGGGTGGTAGACTTCCCGCGACCGTCCCACACACCCGCACCAGATCCCGCCTCCCACGCCGGAATCCTGAGGTTCACCCCATGACCCGCAAAGTCCCTGCGATCCTCGCGACGGGCGCGGCGATCGTCGCGCTTTCGGCTCTGCCGGCTCGCTCGGCGGACACCAAGGCCCCGTCGTTCGAGGACGTCTCGAATATCTTCCGGAGCCGCTGCAACTCCTGCCACAACACCGACAAGGCCAAGGGCGGCCTCGTCCTCGAATCGTTCACCGGCGCGATGCAGGGTGGCGGTTCGGGCAAGGTGATCGAGCCCGGCGACCTCGACGGCAGCCACTTGTGGAACCTGATCACCCACAAGGAAGAGCCGAAGATGCCGCCCAACTCGCCCAAGATCCCCGACGCCGAGCTGAACGTCATCAAGGCGTGGATCGAGGCGGGCGCCCCCGAGACCGCCGGGGCCAAGGTCGCCGTCAAGGCGAAGCCCAAGTTCGAGTTCAAGCTCGACCCCAACTCGCTCGGCAAGCCCGTCGGCCCCCCCGCGATGCCCGAGAAGGTCTCCTCCGACCCGGTCGTCGTCAGCCCCAAGCCCAACGCCATCCTCGCGATGGCCTCCAGCCCCTGGGCCCCGCTCGTCGCGATCGCCGGGCACAAGCAGGTGCTGCTGTACCACTCCGACCAGAACCGGCTGGTCGCGGTCTTCCCGTTCCCCGAAGGCACGATCCACTGCCTCAAGTTCAGCCGCAACGGCTCGCTGCTGCTCGCCGGCGGCGGGCGAGGCGGCCAGAACGGCCTGGCGGTCGTTTATGACGTCAAGACCGGCAAGCGGGTCTTCGAGATCGGCAAGGAGTACGACTCCGTCCTCGCCGCCGACATCAGCCCCGACCACGGCCAGGTCGCCCTCGGCGGCCCCGGCCGGATCGTCCGGGTCTACTCGACCGCCGACGGACAGCTCCAGTTCGAGATGAAGAAGCACACCGACTGGATCACCGCCCTCGAATTCAGCCCCGACGGCGTGCTCCTCGCCTCCGGCGACCGTTCCAACGGCCTTTTCGTGTGGGAAGGCCAGACCGGCCGCGAGTTCTTCGAACTCCGAGGCCACGCCGGCCCGGTGACCGACGTCTCCTGGCGGCTCGATTCCAACGTCCTCGCCTCCGCATCGGAAGACACCACGATCAAGCTCTGGGAGATGGAGAACGGCAACCAGATCAAGTCGTGGGGTGCCCACGGCGGCGGTGTCGCGTCGGTCCGGTTCGCGAAGGACGGCCGCCTGACCTCCGCCGGCCGCGACAAGGTCGCCAAGCTCTGGGACCAGAATGGCGGCCAGCAGCGCGTCTACGAAGGATTCGCCGACCTGGCCCTCCGATCGGTCTTCAGCCACGACGACCAGCTCGTCGTCGCCGGTGACTGGACCGGCGAGGTTCGCGTGTTCGACGCGAAGGACGGCAAGCGCCTGGCGAACCTCGTCGCCAACCCGCTCCACGTCGCCGAGCGTCTGGACCAGGACCGCAAGGCCATCCCCGCCGCCAAGGCCGCCGTCGAGCAGGCCGGCAAGGAACTCCAGGCCCTGACCGCCGACGCGGCCGCGAAGGCCGGGGTCGCGGCCAAGGCCCAGCAGGCCCTCGCCGCCGCGCAGCAGGCCGCGAACCAGAAGACGGCCGAGATCGCCGCCGCCGAGAAGGCGCTCGCCGGCAAGGCCGCCGAGGAGACGGCCGCGACCGCCGCCCTCGCCGCCGCCAACAAGGCCGTGGCCGACGTCACCGCCGCCAGGGCGGCCGCCGAGAAGGACGTCCCCGCGACCGTCGCCGCCGAGAAGGCGGCGAGTGACTCGCTCTCCGGCCTCAAGGTGGCGCTGGAGAAGGCCCTGGCCGACAAGGCCGCCCACGACCAGGCCCTCGCCGGTGCGATCAACGCGATGAAGGCCGCGAACACCAAGGTCGCCGCCGACGCCGCCGCGACAGCCGTGTCGCAGCAGACCCTCCGGGCCGTCGAGCTCACCGCCGCCCTCGCGACGATCGCCCAGCGCCAGGCGCAGGCCCAGATGGCCCTCGAAGGGGCGGTCGCCGCCCGGGTCCAGGCGCCGAAGACCCTCGCAGCCGCGACCGCGACCCTGGCCGCCAAGACCGCCGCGGTCGCCCCGGCCCAGGCCCTCGTGACCAGGCTCGCGGCCGAGAAGGCGACGATCGCCAAGACCGTCGCCGACGCCAAGGCCGCGCTGCCGCCGCTCACGGCCGCTGTCACGGCGAAGACCGGCGAGTTGACCAACGCCAACAACGCCAAGGGGGCGGTCGACAAGGCCGTCGCCGACAAGAAGGCGGCCGCCGACCTCCTCGCCAAGAAGCTCCAGGCCCTCCAGACCGACATCGATGCCCTCGCCGCCGAGAAGCAGGCCGCCGACGCCGGCAAGTCGGCCATGAACGCCTCGCCGAACCGGCCGTCCTGATCGAGACCGGTCCCTCCGCCACGACCCGACGCCCCCGCCCCGGTCACGCACTGGGGCGGGGGCGTCTTCGTTTGATGGACATCAAACGCGTCGGCTACTTCCAAACTTCATTCAACAATCGTGTTGATTCGACAGCCCGATCGGCGACAATGCCGGCCTTCCTCATGCCCCTCATCGTTTCCTTCCTCCATTTTCCGAACCCGGAGGCCCCATGGCCCGTCGTCGTCGCGGCTTCACCCTGATCGAATTGCTCGTCGTCATCGCCATCATCGCCGTCCTGATCGCCCTGCTCTTGCCCGCCGTGCAGTCGGCCCGCGAGGCCGCCCGGCGGTCGCAGTGCGTCAACAACCTCAAGCAGATGGGACTGGCGGCCCATAACTTCGAGTCCACGAATAATCACTTCCCGCCGGGTTACGGGCCGACCCCGACGATCGCCGTGCCCCTGTACCCCCGCGCGACGCCTCAGGTGCAGATCCTCGGATATCTCGAAGGGTCGAACCTCCTCAGCACGTTCAACTTCTCGTTCAACCTCAACGGCATCTTCAACAACAAGGCCAACGACCCGAACTGGACGGCCGGCACGCAGCTCGTGAACGCCTTCGTCTGCCCGTCCGACCCGAGCCAGTCGCGGTTCGGCGGCGCGATCGGATACCAGAACTACTTCGCCAGCATCGGCGCCAGCGGATGCCCCGAGCTGGGCGCCCCGCCCAGTGGATACGCCGCCAACAAGACCGAGCTCAACGCCGCCCGCGCGGGTGTCTTCAGCGTCCAGCTCGACTACGCCCAGCCCACCCAGCTCAACGGCTCGAACAACCCGGACTACCAGAAGGTCAGCGGCAAGTGCACCATCGCCTCGGTCACCGACGGCACCAGCAACACGTCGATGTTCGCCGAGACGACCCGCTCGACGGCCGTGAACAACCTGAACGAGGAGGTCGCGCCCACGAGCTACCTCAACGTGTTCGGCATCCCCGCCGCGTCGTTCGACACCGGGGCCGTGGCCTCGAACACCACCTGCCTCGCCGGCTCCCGGCTCAAGTATCGCGGCCAGCAGTACTACCGAGGCATCTCGCCGACCGGCTTCTACAATCACACGATGACCCCGAATTCCACCTCATATGACTGCGCCAACAGCAGCGACTTCGTCTGTGCCCACATCGCCGCCCGGAGCACGCACCCCGGCGGCGTGAATGTCGGGTTCGCCGACGGCTCGGTCCGGTTCGTGAAGAACTCGGTCGCCGCCGCCACCTGGGCCGCGCTCGGCACCCGTGCCGGCGGCGAGGTCATCAGCGCCGACTCGTATTGATCCCCCCATCGCCCCCGGCGCGGCCAATCGCCTGCGCCGGGCGGCCGTCGGAGACGGTCTGACATGGTCCGCACATCGACTTCGCTCGCCGCCGTCCTGATCCCCGCCCTGCTCCTCGGCTGCGGCGGCGATCCGGCCAACCTCTCCCCCGAGAAGGCCGAGGAGGTCCAGCTCAAGCAGGTCAGCGAACTCCTCCGCGAGTATCAGCTCAGCAACGGCAAGCCGCCGAAGACGCTCAAGGACCTGGCGGGTTCCTCGGGCAGCTCCCCCGGGGCGTATGAACTCATCAGCAAGGGCGACGTTGTCGTCCAGCTCGGCGCGGCCCTGCCCGACACCAAGGAAGAGCCCGGTGGCAGCCCGTCCGAGGAGGTCCTGGCGTACGTGAAGAAGGTGCCCGAATCCGGCGGGGCCGTGCTCCTCCTGAACCGGACGATCCAACGAATGAGCGCCGACGAGTTCAAATCGGCGAAGACCGCCGGGGCGACCTCGACCGCGAAGGCCGCCGCATCAACGAAAGCGAAGTGACCGACTCTCATCCCCGCCACATCTTCTGGAAGACCGCCCGCAATGCATTGGCCGCACGGGGGTCCACCCAGAGGAAGGCCAGCAGCGGGATGAGCATCGTCAGGGTCGAGAGCGCGTAGAACGCCCCCGAGACGGCCGCCGAGGTCGTGGGGATGTCCCGGAGTTTCGCCCTCAGATGCGGGCGGAGTTCGTGCATCAATGCCTCCGGGTCACGCCCGAAGGTCTCGACCGACGCCGCGCGGAGGCCGGGGTGGACCTGCACATGTACCCCCTGGTGGCGCTCGGCGTCCTCGTAGCCGTGGACGGAACGCACGAAGTTCCCGCCCAACTCGGCCAGGGCGGCGGGGACGGCGACATCGACGGATTCGGGCCCGACGTTGTAGATCACCACCCGGCGCGAGGCTGAACCGCCCAGCACCAGGGCCCAGAGCACCAGCACGCCGACCCAGATCGTCCAGGCGAGGACGGTCGGCTCCGGCCCGAACAGCCGGACGACGATCGCCTGCCCGAACGGCCCGAACGCGATCAGGCCGCCGACCCCGAGGGCCAGAAGCGCGAAGTCGAGCGGTCCGGGGAGCACCCGGGGCCGGCGGCCGTTCTGGAGGCCCGCCAGGACGTAGAAGTACAGCGAGAGCGGCGTGGCGGTCAGGGCGATCTCAAGCGAGATGCTCATCAATCGCGATCCCCTGACCCGGTTCCAGTTCCGCCACCTGTCCGGGCCTCGGACTCCCGGATCAGGTCCTCGATCACCTGCTCGTTGGCGTCGGGAAAGTGATAATCCCGCAACGCCTGGGCCTCGACCCAGCGGAAGCCCGTCTCCTCGGTCGGCTCGGAATCGGGCCTGGCGGTGACGCAGTCATAATAGAATAGTTCGACGAGCCCGTGCGGGTAATGGAAAACCTGGTGGAACCGCAGGCCCTGGACGGCGACCTCCAGGCCGACCTCCTCCAGGCACTCGCGGGCGGTCGTCTGCTCGGGCACCTCGCCCGACTCGCACTTACCGCCGGGGAACTCCCAGCGGTCGGACATCGCCTGCCCCGGCCGTCGCTGGCGGATCAGGTACGAGCCCCCCCGGCCGATGATGCCGATGCCGACGCGGGTTGGGGTCTGTTCGCTCATCGGCCGTGGAGTTCCAAAGATCCTGAACTCAATTCCATTCCGCGTCGAGCGTTGGGCGAGCCTCTGCCGATGCCGCCCCTGATTTCGACTCGCCATACCGCCTAGCTGGGTCGGAGGCGCTGGGCGAGCCTCTCCCGATGCCGCCCGACCGGATGCCCCGCCGCGCCGCGAAAACGGATCTCCCGATCCGCCTCCTGGGCGGAATGCCGAAGGATCGGGAGATCCGGTACGGTGGTCCCCTTCGATCTTCTGTTGGGCGGCATCGGGAGAGGCTCGCCCAGCGCGGGGCGGGCGGACGGCCGTTTTGGGTACCGGCTCCCTGGCCCGGGCGGAGGACCTGTGGGGTTGGCCGAAAATGGCCCGCACCCCACCCCACGGCTGGTCACTCCGACTCGAACGCCTTCCCCGGCGAGCCCATGGCGTTGTAACCGGCGTCGACGTGGAGGATCTCGCCGGTGATGCCCGAGGCGAGGTCCGAGAGGATGAACATCCCGGTCTTGCCGACCTCTTCGGGCGTGATGTTCCGCTGGAGCGGGGAGACCTTCTCGTAGAGCAAGGCCAGCTTGTCGGCCTCGCCGACGGCCGAGGCCGCGAGGGTCTTCACGGGGCCGGCCGAGACCGCATTCACCCGTATGTTCTTGGGGCCGAGGTCGTAGGCGAGATACTTGACCGCGGCGTCGAGGGCCGCCTTGCAGACGCCCATCATGTTGTAGCCCGCCACGACCTTCTCGCCGCCGAGATAGGTCAGGGTGGCGATCGAGCCGCCATTGGGCATGTAGAGGGCCGCATTCCGCGCCACGCACGCCAGCGAGTACACGCTGATGTCCATCGCGAGCTTGAAGCCCTCGCGGGTGCAATTCACGAAGTTGCACTTGATGTCGTCGCGGGGCGCGAAGGCAATCGAGTGCAGGACGAAGTCGAGCGAGCCGTAGACTTCGCCCGCTTCCTTGAACACCCGGGCCACGTCCTCGTCGTTGCCGACGTCGCAGGGGGTGATGAGTTTGGCACCGATCGGCTCGGCCACCTTGCGGACTCGGCGTTCCATCTTGTCGCCGGGGAGGTGGGTGAAGCCGATCTCCGCGCCCTCGGCGTGGAGCTGCTCGCTGATCTTCCAGGCAATGCTGAAGTCGTTGGCGACCCCGAGGACCAGCCCCTTCTTCCCGCTGAACAGACCCATGGACGGAACCTTTCCGGGATGCGTCGCGGCTCGCGACACATCCAATGCGGCGACGTGGACAGGCCCGGGGTCGCCTCGCGAGGGCCGCCCCGGGGGACGCTCCGATCTTGGAGAATATCCTGGCGGGTGCGGCGGCTCAATCGCAACCTCGGGGCCCGTACCCCTTCGAGCACCGCGACGCGCCACATGATCGGCAAAGTCTAACACATGATCCCGGCCGGAGTGGTCACGGTTTCGCCGCCGAGGGCGGCTCGGTGACGGGCAGGGCCAGGGGCCGGAGCAGTTCATCCATCGCGGTCCTGGCCTGGCCCAGCGCCATCTTCGTCGCGGCCCCGGCATTGAGCGCCTTCTGCTTCATCTCCTCGGAGACCTGCCCCAGCCCGAGGGTTTCGACCGCGCTGAACGCCACCGAGATCTGCGGGTCCGCCGCCAGATTCTGACCCGCCTGGGCCGGCACGTCCCCCGGGCGGACGGTCGAGCTTCGGGCCGCCGCCCGCATCCAGGTGTCGCCCGCCGCTCGGACCCACAAGGTCCGCTCGACCTGGATCGAGTCGAGGTCGGGCGCGATGGTGAGTTTGGTGATGATGGCCCCCGTCTTGCCCTTCTTCGTCAGGTTCCGGAGGGCATCCGGCACCGGGTCGCGCGAGGGCTCGCCGAGCAGCTCCTTGATCGCACCGACGGCGGCGGAGATCCCCGCCCCGGCCGGCGGGGCCTCGCCGGGTGCGGGCTCGGGCATGATCGAATCCTGATAGCGGAGCAACCGATTCCCCGTGTCCGACGCCACTTCCGTCGCCGCACGCCTCAGCAGCCACTGGGTTTCGGCCTCGACGGTCAGCGGCAGTAAGTGGTCGATCGACGCCGGCCGGTCCTTCTCGACGAGGAACCCCTTGCCTTCGAGGGCGTTGGTGAGGGAATCCGGGCTCATCCCCTCGGGCTCGCGGAGTGAGGCGGTCCACCCATGCTGAAGGAGGACGGATCCCACGCGAGGCTGGCGGGTCATCGCCTTGATCTCGTTCCGGGGGATCTTCGCCAGGATCAGCACCGAATCCTTCGCGACATCCGGCGTCTTGAGCGAATCGAGTTCGCGGTCGATCCAGGAGAGGATCCGGTCGCCGGCCTCGGGGGAGATCTGCCGCTGGTCCTTCCAGGCCTTGAGACGCTCGATCCGGACCTTCGCGGCCTTCTCGATCAGCGGCTTCTCCTGCTTGTGCCACTTCTCGTACCATGACGGGGCGTGGACTCTGGCCCAGTCTCGCCTCAGGACCATCACGACCGGGCCCCTCGGTACGATCTCGCGGATCGAGCCGAGCAGCTCGTTGCCGTCTCGGAGGGTCACCTTGTCGGCGACGCCGGTCGCCTTCGGCGTCTCGCGCGTCGCCTTGCCGGCGGGCTTGGCCTTCGGCGTGAGGCCCTTCCCTTGCCCTTGTCCCCCCACGGCCAGCCCGAGCCCGAGCACGATCGCGATCAGCATGGCAGCCTCCGCGTCCTGGGGTCCCCTTCCGCTCGCCTCGCCCTCTCATTCTAATGGGTGAGCGTTCGGCGTGTGCGAACTCCGAACCGAAGGCATTCGGATTTCAACGGGAGGGTCGGGACATGGCTCGGATCCGCTGGGTGGAGGAGTCGGAGGCGACCGGGCCGATCGCCGAGGCATACGACGCCTGGTTCCGGGCGAACCCCGGCCGGCCGGCGATCCCGGGCATCCTCAAGTGCCTGAGCCTCCGGCCCGACCTGTTCACGGCGATCGACGACCTGTCGCACAAGGTCCACTTCTCCGACGGACACCTGGACCGCCGGCAGAAGGAGATGATCGCGACCTACGTGTCCGCCCTGAACCGGTGCCCTTACTGAACGGGCTCGCACGCCTTCTTCCTGCGGTCGCAGGACTCGACCCCCGAACTCCACGAATGCCTCGCCCGGGCCGACCTCGATGCGGCGCCGCTGTCCGAAGGCGAGCGCGGGCTCCTCGATTTCGTCCGGCTCGTGACGAACCACGCCTACAAGACGACCGATGAGGACGTCGGGCGGCTGCGAGTCCTCGGCTGGGCCGACCCGCAGATCGCCGAGTGCGTCTACATCACCGCCCTGTTCGCCTTCTTCAACCGGGTCGCCGACGCCTTCGGGCTCCTCGACCCGAATTACTTCGGAAACCCGCCCGCCCGAGGAGGCGACCCGGCAACCTGATGGAACTCCTCCCCCTCGGCGACCGCGCCTACCTCGCGAATTTCCCGAACGAAGCCAATGCCCGCGCCTGGGCCGCCGCCGCGCGATCGGCGGGGCGGCCCGACGTGCTGGAAGTCACCGTCGCCTATCGCTCGGCCGCCGTCTTCGCCGACCCCGGCGCCGACCTGGACCGGCTCCGGAATTGGCTTTGTTCCCTCACTTTCGAATCTGGGGATTCGGAAAACGGGCGGATCATCGAGGTCCCCACGCTGTACGACGGCGAGGATCTCGACGCCGTCGCGAACGCCCTGGGGCTTTCCGTGGCGCAGGTGATCGAATCGCACACGTCGGAGACCTACGAGGTCTTCGCATTGGGGTTCCAGCCCGGGTTCCCGTACGCGGGCTACTTGCCTCCTCAGTTATCCGGTTTGCACCGCCGGGCGGAGCCGAGGAAGCAGGTCCCCCCCGGCTCGGTGGCGATCGTGGGCGAGCAGACGGCGATCTACCCCGGGGCCTCCCCCGGCGGCTGGCACCTGATCGGCCGGACCCCTTGCCGGGTCGTCGACGTGGCCGAGTCGTATTTCCCGATCGGGCCGGGGGATCGGCTGAAATTCGGGGCGATCTCGGCGGCGGAGTTCGAGGCCAAGCGTGGGGAGCACTTGTAACCCCCCTTGGAGTGCGGAAGCTCGCTTCCGCTCGGTTCTCGCGTAGCTTGCTCCGCGTGCGTGGTTCGCTAGCGCACCGGCTCGTCTGGAGATCCGAGGCGTTCCATCCACCATCGCTACGGGGAGCAAGCTCCCCTGCCACGGAGCGGAAGCGAGCTACCGCACTCCGGGCGGTCCGCCTTCCCTGGCAAATTCATCGATTCTTCACACGATCGCCGTGATCACGTTCGAATGGATTCACGTGAGATCTCGACTTGCCGAATTCGGGGGAGGCCCCTATGATGCTAGTCCCTGGAAGTCGAGTGCCTCTCCCTGCGCCTGGCTTGACATACCGACCTCTCACGGGTCCCAACTGGTCCACGCGGCCAGCGACGGGGCCAGATCCAAATCTTTATGATCCGACGCGACGACATTCGGAATGTAGCGATCATCGCCCACGTCGACCACGGCAAGACGACGCTCGTTGATGCGATGCTTCGTCAGTCCGGACAGTTCCGGGCCAGCCAGCTCCAGGGCGATTGCATCCTGGACTCCAATGACCAGGAACGCGAGCGCGGGATCACGATTCTCGCGAAGAACATCGCGATCGCGTACGGCGACAAGAAGATCAACATCATCGACACCCCCGGCCACGCCGACTTCGGCGGCGAGGTCGAGCGGACCCTGCAGCTCGCCGACGGCTGCCTGGTGCTCGTCGACTCGTTCGAAGGCCCGATGCCGCAGACCAAGTTCGTGCTGCGGAAGGCCTTTGCGAACAAGCTCCGGCCGATCGTGGTCATCAACAAGATCGACCGCCCCGACGCCCGGCCGGAAGAGGTCCTGAACGAGATCTTCGACACCTTCGTCGAACTCGGGGCCGACGAGGGCCAGCTCGACTTCGCCCACATCTTCGCCTCCGGCCGCTCGGGCTTCGCCTCGCACGACCCCAAGGCGACCTCGGGCGACATCAAGCCCCTGCTCGACCTGATCTGCGAGCGGATCCCCGGCCCCGAGGTCGACCCCGACGGCCCGCTCCAGATGCCTCTGCACGACGCTCGACTTCTCCGAGTACGTCGGCCGCATCGCCATCGGCCGGATCAACTCGGGCCGGATCAGGAAGGGCCAGAGGGTCGCCCTCATCAAGGCCGGCAATGCCATCAAGATGGGGACCGCCGACGGCGTCTTCGTCTTCGAGAAGCTCGGCCGGACCGAGGTGACCGAGGCCTCGGCGGGGGACATCATCGCGGTCGTCGGCCAGGCGGGCGTCGACATCGGCGACACGATCGCCGACTCCGAGAGCCCCGTCGCACTGCCCCGGATCGAGGTCGACGAGCCGACCCTGAGCATGATGTTCACGGTCAACGACTCGCCCCTCACCGGCGAGGGCGACTACCTCACGACCCGCCACCTCAAGGAGCGACTCGACAAGGAGTTGCAGTCGAACGTCGCCCTCCGGGTCGAGGCGACCGAGGAGCGAGACTCGTTCCTTGTCTCCGGGCGCGGCCTGCTGCACCTCTCGGTCCTGATCGAGAGCATGCGGCGCGAGGGCTTCGAGCTGGCCGTGGGCAAGCCCGAGGTCATCCTCAAGCGGATGAACGGGATCGAGCACGAGCCCTACGAGTACCTCGTGGTCGACGTCCCCCAGGGCCAGATGGGCCCGGTGATGGAACTGGTCGGCTCCCGCCGCGGCGAGATGCTGCGGATGGACGTCAAGGGGGCCTATGCCCACCTGGAGTTCCACCGTCCCGGCGCGTGGCCTGCTCGGCCTGCGGAATCGCCTCATGAGCGCCACCCAGGGCGAGGCGATCATGCACCACAACTTCCACGAGTATCAGCCGTTCCGGGGCGAGATCCCCCGCCGGCCGAACGGCGTGATGATCAGCATGGTCCGCGGCCAGGCGAACGCCTTCGCCATGGACGGCCTCCAGGAGCGCGGCACGATGTTCGTCGCCCCGGGCGACGATGTCTACGAAGGGATGATCATCGCCGAGAACGCCCGCGCCGACGACATGGTCGTGAACCCCTGCAAGGAAAAGAAGCTCACGAACATGCGGGCCT
This sequence comes from Isosphaeraceae bacterium, assembly GCA_965279195.1. Classification (GTDB taxonomy): domain Bacteria; phylum Planctomycetota; class Planctomycetia; order Isosphaerales; family Isosphaeraceae; genus CBDIHP01. The sequence continues at coordinate 4,585 of CBDIHP010000045.1, read as the reverse complement.
CGGGCTCGGACAAGAACATCCTGCTCAAGCCCCCCCGCCAGCTCACCCTGGAAATCGCCCTCGAATACATCGAGCCGGACGAACTGGTCGAGATCACCCCGACCAAGATCCGCCTCCGCAAGAAAGAGCTGACCGAGGAAGGCCGCAAGCGTGCCGACCGCGGCGCCGCACGCCGTGGCGTCAGCGTCTGACCTGGGGTTCCGTGATTCTTGATGGATCAATCCGAAGGTCGGGCCGAGAGTCGAACGCCTCCGGCCTTGACCTTCTTGCGTTTTTCCTCAACGATCATCCGTGTTCCGATGTCGACCGGAGCGAGTACCCCTCGACGAACTCGGGAGTCCGTTCGGGCGCCACTGCTCAGCCGGTGCGACGGATGGATTCGCCGGTTGAGTCGGTTCGGCGACACGGTCATCGAACGGTCGGGGGCGTCGAGTTCGTCCGAAGGCGTCCGGTCACTGGCTGAGCCAGTGGCACCAGAACCGGCTCCCAATGACGTCCGATCGATGACCCTTCGGGCCATGGCCGCCATCTTCCCTCCATCGGAGTGTCCAGGTCATGTCGAGTCTGGACCCGACACCGATCCCTCGGGCCCGGGGGGGCGATCGCGAGGCGGCTGCACTCGTACGAGCCTCGCGATGAGCAGCTGCAGATGTCCCTGGCGGTCGCGCAGGCGATCGAGCGGGGCGGGCACCTCATGGTCGAGGCGGGGACGGGGGTCGGCAAGAGCTTCGCCTACCTCGTCCCGGCGATCCTCGCGGCGGCCGAGATGGGCAAGAAGGTCGTGGTCTCGACCCACACCATCAGCCTCCAGGAACAGCTCCTCCAGCAGGACCTGCCGTTCCTGCGTGCCGTCATGCCGTGCGAGTTCACGGCCGTGCTCGTCAAGGGCCGGTCGAATTACGTGAGCCTCCGTCGATTGAACAACGCGGCCAGAAGGCCGGCGGGCTGTTCGTCGACTCGGAGGATTTCGACCAGCTCTATCAGCTCACCTCGTGGGCGAAGTCGACGACCGACGGCAGCCGGTCGGACCTGGACTTCCGGCCCAAGATGTCGGTCTGGGACAACGTCGCCAGCGAGCACGGCAACTGCCTGGGCAAGCAGTGCAAGACGTACAAGGAGTGCTTCTACTACGCCGCCCGGCAGAGGATGCGGAACGCCAACATCCTGGTCGTGAACCATGCCCTGTTCATGAGCTACCTCGCCCTCCGGGGCAACGGCGCGGCCATGCTGCCGGATTACGACGTCGCCATCTTCGACGAGGCCCACACCCTCGAAGCCGTCGCCGGCGACCACCTCGGACTCCGGGTCACATCGAGCCAGGTCGATTTCCTCCTGAGCCGGCTCTACAACGAACGCTCGAAGAAGGGCCTGCTCGCCGTCCACCAGATCCAGCCGGCCATCGACCAGGCCCAGCGCACCCGGTACGCCGCCGAGGAATTCTTCAACCGGATCGCCGTCTACCAGGAGACCCGGGGCACCTCCAACGGCCGGATCCGCAAGCCGCTGGGCATCTCCGACCCGGTCACCGAGGAGCTGAAGAAGCTCTCCACCCGGATCGGCGACGCCGTGGAGGATCTCGAAAATGAGGAGGCCCGCGTCGAACTGACGGCGGCGCAGGACCGCTGCGAGGTGATCGCCAATTCGATCCAGTCGTGGCTCGACCAGGCGGAGGCGTCCGGGGTCCACTGGGTCGAGCTGGCGAACAACGCCTCGAAGCGGGTCACCCTGGCGTGTGCACCGCTGGATGTGGGCCCGATCCTGCGACGGGACCTGTTCGACCGCGTGCCGACCTGCATCCTGACCTCGGCCACCCTCGCCGTCGGCCAGCCGCCGGGCTTCTCGTTCGCCAAGACCCGGCTCGGCCTGACGAAATCCACCGATCTCCAGCTCGGCAGCCCGTTCGATTACCGGACGCAGGCGGTGATCCACGTCCCGAGGAACCTCCCGGATCCATCCGACGACCCGAATGCGTTCGAGTCGGCCTGTGCTCCAGGCGATCCCGCACTATCTGGACAAGACCGACGGCCGGGCCTTCGTGCTGTTCACGTCGCACCGGCTCCTCGAACGGGCCGCGCGGGTGCTGACCCCCTGGTTCGTCGAGCGGAACATCCGGCTCCTCGCCCAGACCGACGGCATGCCCCGGACCAAGATGGTCGAGGAGTTCAAGGCCGACGAGTCGAGCGTGATCTTCGGGGCGGACAGTTTCTGGCAGGGGGTGGACGTCCCCGGCAAGGCGCTCAGCAATGTGATCATCGTGCGGCTGCCGTTCAGCGTGCCCGACAAGCCGCTGCTTGAGGCCCGCCTGGAAGACATCCGCCGTCGCGGCGGCAACCCGTTCGTGGAGTATCAGGTCCCCGAGGCGGTCCTGAAGCTCAAGCAAGGCTTCGGCCGGCTGATCCGGTCTCGTTCGGACAAAGGGATCGTCGTCATCCTCGACCCCCGGGTCCTGAGCAAGCCCTACGGCCGGACGTTCCTCAGTTCCCTCCCCGACTGCCCGCGCTCGCTGGACATGGTCACTCGCCACGGCCTGGAGTCCCCGCGATGAGCGAGTCCAGCCCGACAATCCCGAAGAACTCAGGGAGCGCCTCGTCCGGTTCACCCAGATGGTGGGCGAATCCCGGCAACGCACCACGGACGCCGAACGCGACCTCGCCGGTGCCGATGACGAGCGGCTCAAGGCGGTCCTGCTCGATCGCACGCAGCCCAACGAGGCCCGGGGGACCGCCCTCGGCCACCTGATCCGTCGGCTGAATACCTCGAAGGAACTCGGCCCCCTCCTACGGTCGCTCTGGGAGGATCCCGATCGATCGATCGCGCTGGAGGCCATTCGCCACATCCCGCCGTTCGACCTGGAAGGGCGCGAGGCCCTCTTCCGGCTGCTCAACGATCCCCGGCCCGACTACTGGGCCAACGCGGCCGTGACACTGGCTCGGCACAAGGTGACCGCGCTCCTGCCGCTCGTGAAGGAATGGCTCGATTCGTCGGAACTCGACCGGTTCAACGTCGCCATCGGCTGCCTCCCCTGGCTCCAGTTCAAGGACGACCGCCGAGATACCCTGGCCGACGCCTGGAACAAGGTCGAGGACACCGATCCGTCCGCCCGCGGCCGGCGAACGTACCTGGCAATGCAGCTCCTGGAACTCGGCGACGACGTCGGCCTGGAATTCCTCGACGACGTCGCCCTCGACGCCTCCGACCTCCATTCCCCCTTCGCCGCCCGGGCCCTGTATGTTTATGCGGCCGACGTCGGGCTGGATCGGATGGGCCACATCCTGGAGAAGAGTTCGCCCGAGGTCCGGCTCGCGATGGCGGAGCACATCCGACAGATCGCGAACCACCAGGAGCCTCTGTCGGTCGACTCCCTTGTCGAGGCCGCACGCTGGGTGGAGACTCGGAAGGCGGAACTCGAACGCTCCGAACCCGCCTCCTGACCGAACCCCGCCTCCTCTTGCCCGAGACCTCCGGAACATGCTCGCGAAGCGCATCATCCCGTGCCTGGACGTGAACGCCGGCCGCGTCGTCAAGGGGACCAACTTCCTCAACCTCCGCGACGCCGGCGACCCGGTCGAGGTCGCCGCCCGATATGAGAAGGAGGGGGCCGACGAGCTGGTCTTCCTCGACATCACGGCCAGCCACGAGCAGCGGGGGATCATCCTCGACGTGGTCCGGAGGACGGCCGAGGTCTGCTTCATGCCGGTGACGGTCGGTGGCGGGATCAAGACGCTTGACGACATCCGGGCGCTCCTGAACGCCGGGTGCGACAAGGTCTCGATCAACTCGACGGCCGTGCGGGATCCCCGGTTCGTCGCGGCGGCGGCCCGGAAGTTCGGGCGCCAGTGCATCGTGGTGAACATCGATCCCAAGCGAGTCCTGAAGGATGGCCAGGAGTTCTGGGAGGTCCACATCAACGGCGGCCGGGTGCCGACGGCCTGGAGGCGGTCGCCTGGGCCCGGGAGGTCGAGAAGCTGGGGGCCGGCGAGATCGTCCTGACCAGCATGGACGCCGACGGCACCAAGGCCGGCTATGACCTGCCGATGACCGGCGCGGTGTCGGCGGCCGTGGAGATCCCCGTGGTCGCCTCCGGCGGCGCGGGCCATCCCGAGCACCTCCGCGCGGCCTTGATGGAAGGCGGCGCGAGCGCCGCCCTGGCCGCCAGCATCTTCCACTACCGCGAGTTCACCATCGCCGAGACCAAGGAATATCTCGCCCAGCACGGCGTGCCGGTCAGGCGCTAACCACCTCGTAGGGTGTGGTGACTCGCGGACCAACGGGACGCGAGGCTCCGCACCGACGAGGGCGTTCGACGGTGCCGGTGCGTTCGCGCCGCCTGGCGCGATGTCGGTGCGGAGCCGCCCGCGTCGCAGGGCGACGCGGGCGGCACCACACCCTACCCAACATCCCTGGACCCTCTCCGAAGGGATTGGCTTGAGAATCGACGGCGGTTTTCGGACAATTGCATCGGCAGATCTTCCCGGCCAGCCTCCCACGCTCGAATGCGATTCTCCTCGCGCGGAGCCCTGATCCCATGTCGACCATCGCCGCCGACACCATCGAACCCGTCTCGAACGAGCCCGAAGCGAACAAG
>CBDIHP010000044.1:0-335967 GCA_965279195.1 Isosphaeraceae bacterium | reverse complement strand
CGACCCTGCTCGTGGCCGCGGCCGCCGCGAAGACCTCCGAGGCGAACCAGGTCCTCGAACACGTCCTCGACGCCCTGGCCGCGCACCCCCCGGGTCGAGATCCTCCGCAAGACCGCCCGGAACCACTAGACGCCGGCCGGCCCGCGACGGCGACGCCCCGCACAAAACGAAAAAGAAGACACGACACGAGTCGCAACCAGGTCCCGCAATGCCTTCCCACAGAACCCTACGCATCGCCGAGGCGATCCGAGAAGTCGTCTCCTCGGCGATCCTCTTCGAGGTCGCCGACCCCCGCGTGCGAGGGATCACCGTCCTCGGCGCCGAGGTCACGGGCGACCTTCGAAATGCCACCGTATTCGTCACCGTCATGGGCTCGCCCCAGGAGCAGGCCCAGGCGATGAAGGGCCTCCAGAGCGCGGCCAGCTACATCCAGCGCAAGGTGGCGGCGCGGCTCCAGACCCGCTTCACCCCCGCCCTGGCCTTCAAGCGCGACGACGGCGTGAAGAAGCAGCTCGAGATCTCCAAGCTCATCGACGAGGCCATCGGGCCGCGAGCCCGCCGACGACGAGGCGGACCCGGCGGTCGACGATCCACTTGACGAGGAATTGGATGGCGACGAACTCGACGACGAGGATCAGGAGGAACTCGACGATGAGAACGAGGACGTTGAAGACGAAGACGAAGATGACGTCGAGGCCGAGGACGAGCCCGGGAAGAGCCGACCTTCCTGAGTGAGCCCTCGCCGGCGGGCCAGCCGCATCACCGAACGGACAAGAACACGGACGCACCCTCAGCCCACGACACCACTCCCATGGCGAACCCCTCGAAATCGCAGCTGGTCGGCGAGATCCACACGCTCCTCAAGAAACGCTACAAGGTCGAGGAACCCCCGGCCAAGTTGAGCGTGCTGGAGGCCGTGGTGTTCGGCATCTGCCACGAAGGCATACCGCTGGCCGACGCGCTGGCGACCCTGGAGAAGTTCAAGTCCGACTACTTCGACTGGAACGAGGTCCGCGTCAGCGCGATCGCCGAGATCCAGGAGACCCTCGGCAACGTGCCCGACTCCGAGGCCCGCGCCCAGGCGATCCGCCGGTTCCTCCGCCAGCTCTTCGACAAGACCTACGGCTTCACCCTCGACGCCCTGGCCAAGAAGCCGTTGAAGGAATCGTCCAAGTCCCTCGAAGAGTACGACGCCCTCAAGTCCGACTATGTGATGGCCACGGTCATCCGCCTGGCCCTGGGCGGCCACGGCATGCCCGTCGACGGCCCGATGCGTCGGGCGCTCGAACGCCTGGGCGTGACCGACGCCGCGACCGACACCGCGACCCTCCGCGCCAGCCTCGAACGGGCCGTCGCCAAGAACAAGGGGGCGGAGTTCTGCGAGCTGGTCCTCAGCCTGGCGCTCGACACCTGCGTCGACGGCGAGCCGAACTGCCCGGCCTGCGAGCTGAAGAAGTTCTGCCCGACGGCCAAGGTCGTCCTCTCGGCCGACCCCCCGGCCAAGAAGGCCGCCAAGGCCGCGACATCGGCGGATAGCGATCCCAAGGCGAAGCCGGTCCCGGTCGAGAAGCCGGCCAAGGCCGCCAAGCCGGCCAAGGCCGCCGAGCCCGCCCCCGCCAAGGGCGCCAAACCCGCCAAGCCCGAGCCCGCCGCGGCCCCGGCGGCCGCCGCCAAGTCCAAGCCCAAGAAGTGACCCCGTCGTAGGGTGTGGTGGCCGCGTCTTCGCGGCCTCCACACCCTCCACCGCCCGGTCGAACGGGCGCCTCGGCCCGATCCTCTGCATCCGTCGGTGCGGAGCCACGCGGCCCGTGGGTCCGCGTGGCTCCACGCCCTACAGAACGCCTCGGAAAACCCTCCCCACCCGCCTCGCCGATCGGTTAAACTCCTGTTCGAAAATCCCTCCTGCCCCACACTCTCCCGACTCGACCCGATCTCGACGCAAAGGAGCCACGCCATGGCGACGCTGGACCGTCGGCAGTTCCTCACCAATTCGGCCGCTCTCGCCGCGGGGCTGTCCGCGATCGAGGCCACGGCGACCCGCGACGCCCGCGCGGCGGGCAATGACGCCCCGGCCGCCGACTCGGGCAAGAAGCCCAGCCCCAACGAGGTCCTCCGCGTCGCCGTCATCGGCGTCCGGGGGCGCGGCATGGAGCACATCGCCGGTTACATCAAGAATCGCAAGGATGCCCGGATCACCACGATCTGCGACGTCGACGGCAAGGTGATCGGTAAGGCGATGAAGGCGGTCGGGCTGGCCAACGGCTCCGAGCCGAAGTACGTCCAGGACCTCCGGCGGGTCTTCGACGACAAGGACATCGACGTCGTCTCGATCGCCACGCCGAACCACTGGCACGCGCTGGCGACCATCTGGGCCGTCCAGGCCGGCAAGGACGTCTACGTCGAGAAGCCGGTCAGCCACAACGTGTCCGAAGGCCGCCGGATGGTCGAGGCGGCGCGCAAGTACAACAAGATCGTCCAGGCCGGGACCCAGTGCCGGAGCCACAAGGGCATCCAGGACGCGATGGAGTTCCTGCACTCGGGCAAGCTCGGCAAGGTCTACATGGCCAAGGGCCTCTGCTACAAGCCCCGCGGCTCCATCGGCATCAAGCCCGAAGGCCCCGTCCCCGCCGGCCTCGACTACGACCTCTGGACCGGCCCGGCCGAGCTCAAGCCGTTCAACGAGAACAAGCTCCACTACAACTGGCACTGGATCTGGAACACCGGCAACGGCGACCTCGGCAACCAGGGCATCCACCAGATGGACCTGGCCCGCTGGGGCATCAACAAGAACGAGATGCCCAAGACCGTCCAGTCCGCCGGCGGCCGGTTCGGCTACAAGGATGACGGAGAGACCCCCAACACGCAGACCGTCAACTTCGAGTACGACGACTGCCTGCTCCAGTTCGAGGTCCGCGGCCTCCTCACCAACGATGAGGAAGGCGTCAAGATCGGCGACATCTTCTACGGCACCGAGGGTATCCTCGCCATCACCAGCTACACGAGCTGGCACACCCTGATGGGCCCGAAGCTCGAACCGGGCCCCAAGGGCTCCGGCGGCGGCGACCACTTCGCCAACTTCCTCCAGGCCGTGCGGTCGCGGAACTACAAGGAACTCCACGGCGACATCGAGCAGGGCCACTACTCGAGCGCGTACTGCCACCTCGGCAACATCGCCTACAAACTCGGCCGCAAGCTCCACATCAACAACTCGACCGAGTCGTTCGTGAACGACCCCGAGGCCGACGCGATGCTGACCCGGAAGTACCGGGCCCCGTTCGTCGTCCCCGAGAAGGTCTGACCCATCGCGGGGAACCGCTCAAACGAGCGGTTCCCCCTCTGGCGTGCGGGAGTGGAGCTTCCGCACTCCAAAGAGATTACACCCCGGCGGGTTCGGGCCTGGGGAAGGCCCGGAACGTCGCGTGCGGGCCGTGGAAGGGGCGGCCGACGTAGTGGCGGCCGAACCAGGCGGAGCGCAGCGCCTGCCACTTCTGCTCGGCCAGGACGTCCCAGTCGAACGCCGCTTCGAGCCGGGCGCGGTCGGCGAGGGCCTCGTCGATCGCCTCGGCGCCGCGTTCCAGCGAACGCTCGACGATGCCCGCCGTCGCGTCGATGTCGTCGCCGGGGCAGAACCGGGCGCCTCGATACAGGTTGAAGATCGAACGCGTCACGTCCAGGTCCGTCAGGAAGACCGGCGTGCCGACGGCCAGGGCCTCCAGGATCGGGATCCCGAACGCCTCGAAGTCGGACAGCAAGAACAGGCCCGAACTCTCGGCGTACGCCCGGCGCAGCTCGGCTTCGTCGACGTACCCCTTGAGTTCGCAGTTCGGCCGGAGGTGCTCGGGGATGCGCTCGATGGCCCCGTCGCTGCCGTTGCCGACCACGACGAGCTTGACGTCCGGGAACCGCCGCACGAGCCGGTCCATCACGCCGAGCACGCGGTCGAGCCGCTTCCTCGGCTCGGCCAGGTCGCCGACGAAGAGGAGTTGCCGGCTGCGATCGCGGCGGCCGACCTGGTACTGGCGGAAGTCGCAGCCGAGCGAGAGGTGGACCCGATTCTCCCGCGTCGGCGCGTAGCGCAGGACGGCCTGGCGCTCCCAGGGGGAGTCGCAGAAGATCACGTCGGAGCGATCGAGGGTCCAGCCCATCACGTCATCGACATGCGACGACGTCTCCGGATTCATCGGGACCGTCCAGAGCGGCTGGTAGTGCGGCGTGTAGCCCAGCGCGCGGTCGCCGATCGCGTCGAGCACGACCTCGTTCGTCGCGGCGTTGGCCCAGCTCAGGCACTCGACCAGGTCCCACCTCGGCTCGGCGACGAGGTCCCCGATGCCCTCCCCCACCGTGTCCATGCAGCGCGGGCGGTAGAGCCCCCTGCTGACGTGGAGCGGGAGCTTCCAGCGGTCGGCGAACGCCCGGACGATCTTGAGGTTCCGGGGGTAGGCGTCGTCGATCGCGAGTTCGTAGTCGGCCCGGTCGCCGAGCCGCTGAGTCAGCTCGAACAGGGCGCGGCCGATCCCGGAATACATCTGGTTGGCGGAGGAGAGCACCCAGAGGATTCGCATCCGCCGGGGGTTGCGGTCCGGGCGGTCCTGGTGGACGACGGGCATTCTCGGCGTGCCTCCCGCTGCTGGCCTGGCCTTGGGGATCAGTTCGACACGGGGCCGCGGTTGCCGCAGACAACGGCCGAGCTCATCGGACGGTGGTCGTCGGGCCGGTCCGCCTTGACGTTCGGCGGCAGGGTCGCCCCGCCCCGCTGGGCCTGGAGGAGCATCTCGACCTGATCCTCGAGCGCGGCCAGTCGACGGGTCATCGCGACGTAGTCCCAGCCGAACGCGATCGTGGCCGGGAGCTTGGTCGCCAGCTCGTCCTGACGCTGCTCCAGGTGCCGGAGGGCGTCGCCGATCCGGCGGATCTCGGGCTCGTTCGCGTCGAGGCGGCCGACGATGCTCTGGATGAGCTGGACGTTCCGGACGAACATCGGCAGCAGGATCCGCCGCAACTGGCGACGCAGCCAGAGATCCAGGCGGGAACCGCCGGCCTCCTTCTGGCAGGCGACGTCGTAGTAGCGGAGATGCTCGGGTTGCGGATGCGACACGGGTTTCCTCCCTGTTCCCGGCGGGATCTCGGACTCGAATGCGATCAGGCCGCGCCCGACTGGGACAGCGATTCCTGGATCACGACCTGGATCAGCTTCTCGCCCAGGAGGGCCATCCGATAGGCATCCTCGGGGCAGCCGGGGACGCCCCTGGGCATCGCGGCGACCCGATTCAGGGCCGATTCGATCCGGGGCATCTGGGCGTCGAGGTGGAAGTCCCGGTTCAGGACGGCCGCCTGGCGACGCGCGATCGGCCCCAGCTCGACCTCGCCATCCATGACCGAGGCGAGGCCCCTCGCGAAGGCCTCGGCGGTACGCTGGACCTTCAGGCAATGGACGCCGTGGACGAACCACTCGGCGTTGCCGCAGTTCTCGGACATCATCGTCACGCATCCCTGCCGGCCCGCCTCCATGGGGGCGAAGGCGAAGGGCTCGCGCGACCACGTCGGGAACGCGAACAGGTCGTATCCGACGTAGAGGTGGGCCAGTTCCGCCTGCGGCCGACTCCCCTTGAACCGGACCTTGTCGTCGAGCCCGTAGAACCGCACCAGGCTCGGGAAGTAGGTGTCGGTGCAGTTGCCGTAGAGGTCGATCTCGAAGCCTTCGTAGCCGGCATGCCGCAGGCGGGCCGCCGCCTCGATCAGCATGTCGATACCTTTATGCTGCGCGATCTGGCCGGCGTTCACGATCCTCAAGGGGCGGGCGTGCGATCGGTAGTAATCGGTGCGGGGCGGCGACGCGGGCGGGCCGACGATCCAGTTCGGGATGACCTCGACCGATGAGCCCAGCGGCAGGCCCGACGACTCGATCTCGTCCACCAACTGCCGGCTGCACGCCACGAACTGGCCGCGCATCTGACGCTTGAGTTCCAGGACCAGTTCCGGCACCTGTCGCCCGCCGTAGCGGCAGAGCATCAGGGGGACGTCGTCCATCAGGTGCCAGAGCCAGGGGATTTCGAAGTGCTGGAGCGTCGCCATCAGGCCGAGCCCCCCCACCCCGAGGATCATCCAGACGTAGGCGACGTCCGGCTGGAACTCCTCGATCGTCCGCATCAGGACGTGGACGTTGTGGGCGTCCACCCCGGCCGATTTGGCCCCGGTCAGGTGCGAGGTCACCGGCCGGTTGTGCAGGAAGACGTAAGGATTCCAGACGTCGTTCAGGTGCAAATCCCGGCGCACGTGGCGGGGGGTCGGCACCGGCTTGCGGGGGACGGTGGTCAGGACGAGGACCTCGTGCCCCCGGCCCCGGAGGGCCTCGACCACCTGGCTGCATCCGAGTTCGTAGCCGCCGATGACGTCCGGCGGGTAGAGGTTGCTCAGGACGAGGATCTTCACGCCGCCACCTCCGCCCGACGACCCAGGAGCCTCTCGTAGACCCCCGCCAACTTGGCCCCGGCCACCCGGAAGTCGTAATGCTCCTCGATCACCTTCCGGGCCTTCCGGCCCATCCGCTCGACGAGGTCGCGGTCGTTCGCCAGGGTGGTGAGGATCTCGCGGAGGTCGTCGATCTCGTCGAAGATGAACCCCGTCTCGCCGTGATCGACGTACTCGGGCATGGCCGCGACCCGGGAGCAGATCGCCGGGGTGCCGCAGGCCATCGCCTCCAGCAGGGTGAAGCCCATCAGCTCGGGCCAGAGGTAGGTCACGCCGTAGTGGTCGCGGTAGACCGACGGCAAGACGTTCGCCCACGACCGCCGGTAGAGCGACTGGATCGCGGCGTCGTCGAGGTCGGTGAAGAACATGACTTCCTTGCCGCGGCAGAGCGTCTTGAGGTACTCGAAGTAGTCGGCGTGGTACGGCCGGCCGCAGATCGAGAGGGGCATGTCCTCGGGCAAGGCCTTGATGAGCCGATCGATCCCCTTGTGCGGAAGGATCCGCCCGACGTAGAGCACGCGGTCCCGCTCGACGGGGGTCTCCGACGGCCGGAAGTGGTGGCCGTCGACCCCGCCCTTGACCAGCCGGATGGGGCGGGTCGTCGTGTACTGGGCCGCGCCGAATTCCGAGTAGCAGACCACCTCGTCGGCCAGTTCGAGCGACCCGAGCGACGGCCCGAGTCCGCTGGTCATTCCGCCGTGGTCGGTGATGACGATTGGTTTCTTCTGCTGCCGCGCCGCGAGCAGGGCGTGCTCGGAGCAGCGGGTGTAGGCCTGGTGGATGTGCACGAGGTCGCAATCGGCGATGGCGCGGGGGAGTTCCCAGCTCACCACGTCGAGGGTGTTGATCGGCTTGACCGCCGCCTTGAGCACCCGGAGTGTGACGCCGGGATACAGGGGCCGTCGGAACGGCTCCGCCCCGAAGGAGATCATCTCGACCTCGTAGGCCCCCCCCGTGCTCTCGACGACCCCCCGGGAGAGGTTGAGCGGATACCGCTCGCCCCCGCCGATGTAGGAGGCGTCGCTGAAGTACATGGGGGTGATGCAGGCGATTCTCGCCACGAGATGGCTCCGCGACATCCATCGGGCTCGGCCCGGGGTCCGGATCGCCGACCTCTCGGCGGGATCCTCGCACACTGGGCACGTCTCTTCCCCGGCCATCCTGACCGGGGCGGGCGATTTCTCGGGGGTGCTCGCGAGATACGGCCGCAGCCGGGAGGCCCCCGCAAACCGCGGCGTTTCTATCAAAGGCACACCGGTCGGTCAATCGCAGCCGTCCCACCGGATTATCGAGAGTCCGGCCGGGGTTCCCGCTCCCGCTCCCCCCTGCTGCTTGACAATATCCACATCCTCGGTTTTTTTATTATCGGCATCCTTTGTGCGATCGATCCGTTTCCGAGCAGCGGCGAGGCCACACCGGCGGCCCACGACCATCGAGCAATCGGGCTTCGGATCGAGCCGGATCCTTTCGAATGTCAGGGATTTTCAGTGATCTGCGGTCCGGCGAGGACGGACAGAAGCGACTTGGGGAGGCGGCGGTGTTCCCGTCCAAGCGGCCACCGCGCGTGGCGGTGATCACGACCGATCCCGGCCTGAGCTTCCAGGCCGAAGGGCCCCTCGGGCGAGCCTCCGCCGAGGTCATCCTCGTTGATACGCCCGATCGGCTGCGCGAGGTCCTGAATCGCCCCCCCTGCGACCTCCTGCTTCTCGACTGCCCCCCCCCATCGCCCGTCCAGGTCGACTGGCTCGATGTGATCGACTCCGTCAGCGGCCTCGAGGAACTCCCCATCGTCATCCTCGCCGAGACGGACGACCTCCACCGGGTCGTAGACCGGACGTCCAGGCGATTCCACGCCGTGATCCTCACCCGGCCCGTCGACCCGGGCCAGCTCAACTCCGCCATCGAGTCCGGGCTGCGCGATCGCAGCCGCCAGCTCGAAAATCGCGACCTCCTACTCCGGCTCTCCGAGGCCAACGCCGAACTCGACCGCCAGCGCCAGCACGCCGTCGACGAGGCCCGCCGCAAGACGCGGTTCCTGGCCGCGATCAGCCACGAGATCCGCACCCCCATCAACGCCATGATCCTCAGCGCCCAGCTCCTGCAGATCCTGGTCCGGGACCAGGAGGTCGACTCCGAGGACCTCACCGATCTGACCGACAATCTCCAGGGCAGCGCGAAGTCCCTGATCGAGATGCTCGATGACCTGCTCGACATCACCCGGTTCGATCAGGGGTCGTTGACATTTTCCAGCATCGATTTCCCGCTCGGCAGCTTCCTCCACCAGGTCATCCGCGAGATCCAGCCCGTGGCCGAACGGAAGGGCCTGCCGATCGTCGAGACCTCGCGGACCCCCAACGCCATCATCCGCAGCGACTCGACCCAGCTCGGCCGGGTGATCTCCAACTTGCTCTCGAACGCCGTCAAGTTCACGAGCCGGGGCGAGGTCGAGGTCGAATCCTGGGCGAGCAAGTCCGAAGGGTTCGTGATCCGGGTCCGCGACACCGGCATCGGCATCCCCCCGGAACTCCGCGACGGGATCTTCGACGAGTTCACCCAGCTCCGGAACCCCGAGCGCGACCGCAGCAAGGGGAGCGGGCTGGGCCTGGCAATCTGCCGGCGGCTGATGGACGGCATGGGCGGCTCGATCCGGCTGCTCGACGGCCACGCCCACGGCAGCACGTTCGAGATCCGCCTCCCCGCCGAGGCCGTCACCGCCGACGACCGCTCGGCCGGCCCGGCGCTCAGGCCGGATTCGGCCGCGTCCCCGCTCAAGAACGGCGAGGCGGCCCGGGTCATGGACGGCCTGGCCGGCTGAATTCCCGCCAGGGCGCTTGCCGGATGCACCCAATTCTGGTTGTTGTGGAGGCCCGACCGGCGAGGTCCGCCGGCGGCTGCCCGCCCCTGGACGAGGACGACCGATGTCCGTGCCCTACGAGATCCGCACCGAACACCGCGACGGCGTCGAGGTCTACGTCCTGTCCCACGGGACCGGGACGGTCGCGGAGGTCGCCCCCGGGCTCGGCTTCAACTGCTTCACCTTCAACGACGGCCCGCACCAGGTCTTCCAGAACGTCCCCTTCGAGACCTTCCTCAAGAAGCCCACGAACTACGGGCTGCCGATCCTCTTCCCGTACCCCAACCGCATCCGCGACGGGGCGTTCTCCTTCCAAGGCCGGACCTTCAAGGTCAACCCGAACCGCCACGGCTACGTCCGCGACCGCCCCTGGAACGTCCTCGACGCCGGCGCCTCGACGGAATCCGGCGCCTACGTCACCGCCGACTTCGACGCCGCCGACTACCCCGAGGCCATCCTGGAGCAGTTCCCCTTCCCGTTTCGGATCGAGGTGACCTACCGCCTCTTCGACAGGGCCGTCACCATGGACGTCCGCGTCGACAACCTCGGCGAGTCCCCCCTGCCCTGGGGCTTCGGGATCCACCCCTACTTCAACCGAACGCCGACCACGACCATCCAGGTCCCCGCGCGGAAACGATTCGAACTCGTCGATTCGTTGCCGACCGGCAAGACGCTGGATTTGCCCTCCGATCTGAACCTGACGGCCGAACGTCCCATCGACGGCCTCACGCTCGACGATATCTACACCGACGTGATCGCCGACGAAGGCGGCATCGTCCATTGCCGGCTGGGCGAGCCCACGACCGGCCACGCGACCCTGATCGAGTTCGACGCGGCGACCTACCCCCACATCGTGGTCTTCACTCCGCCCGACAACCGCCCCGCCATCTGCGTCGAGCCCTACACCTGCCCGACTGACGCCTTCAACCTCCAGGCCCAGGGCCTCGACGCCGACATCAAGCCCCTGAAACCGGGCGGCGAGGCGGCGTTCTCGCTCAGGATCGCGTCCAGGAGTTGATGGGTGAGGGAGAGTTCGCCCGGCTCGGGCTGTGAGCGCTGGGCGAGGGTCTCCCGACCCCGCCCCAGTCCTAAGCAGAGGGGATGACCTGGCCTGGTCTCCAGACCAGTTCGGGGAGCTGGTTTGGAGACCAGATTCGCAGGGACGTCGCGGCCGGGGCAAGGGCGGGGTCAGGAGACCCGCGCCCAGCGATTCCGATCCTCGTCGAGGGCAGGACGTTCGCCCCTTCCTGTATCCCCGATCACCCATCACCCATCGCCCATTCTTTCATTCCTCCTCCGCATGCCCCCGCGTCTTCGCCCACCTGTCCGCGATGTTCTGCTGGACGTTCGGCGGGACGGGCTCGTAGGACTTGAACTCCATCGTGAACGAGCCCCGGCCGCCGGTCATGCTCTTGAGGTCGGTGGCGTAGCGGAGGACCTCGCTCAGGGGGACGCTCGCCTGGATGAGCTGCATGTTGCCGGCGAGTGTGTCCATGCCGGTGATGTGGCCGCGGCGGGTCGAGAGGTCGCCGGAGACGTCGCCGAACTTCTCGGAGGGCACCGTCACCTCGATCGTGACGATCGGCTCAAGCAGGACGGGCCGGGCGGTCAGGAAGGCCTTGCGGAAGGCCGACGCGGAGGCCGTCTTGAACGCCTGCTCCGAGCTATCCACCGCGTGGGAGCTGCCGAAGAACACCTCGACCTCGACGTCGACCACCGGATTGCCGGAGATCACGCCCTTTTCGAGCTGCTCGCGGACGCCCTTCTCGACCGCGGGGATGAACTGGCTGGGGATGACGCCACCCTTGACCGCATCGACGAACGTGAACCCTTCGCCGCGTTCCTTCGGGCGAATGCGCAGGTGGACGTCCGCGAACTGCCCGCGCCCGCCGGTCTGCTTCTTGTGCCGGTGCTGGGCGTCGGCGTCGGACGAGATCGTCTCCAGGTAGGGGACGTGCGGCGTGTGGGTGTTGATGTCGAGCTTGTACCGCGACTTGAGCCGGTTCTGGATCACGTCCAGGTGCAGCTCGCTCATGCCCGAGATCACCAGTTCATGCGTCTGCGAGTCGCGGCGGTAGGTGAAGGTCGGATCCTCGTCGGCGATCTTGGCGAGGCCCGCGCTGATCTTGGGCTCGTCCTCGCGGGTCTTCGGCTCGACCGCACGCGGTACCATGGGCGTCGGGAACCTGATCGGATCCAGCTCGACGCGGCTGGTCTGGCCGTTGTTGGCCGCGACGATGGTGTCGGAGATATGCAGATCGTCGAACTTGGCGATGGCCACGATGTCGCCGACGATGGCCTCTTTCACTTCCTCCTGCACCTTGCCCTGGAGCCGGTAGAGGTGCCCCGGCTTGACGGATTTGCCCGTCCTCAGGTTCACCAGCGGGGTGTCGCAGGTGATCCGGCCGGAGTGGATCCGGAGGAAGCTCATCTTGCCCATGAACAGATCATTGGTCGTCTTGAAGACCTGCGCGATGAGGTCCCCCTCCTCGGCGGGCATGACCTCGACGTCGTCGTCCTCGCCGGTGTGGTGGCCGTGGCGGTGGATCTCGTCGGGGGTGAGGGTGATCTCCGAGAGCAGGTCGAGCATCTCGCGGAGCCCGATATCCTTGCGGGCCGAGACGCAGACGACGGGGATGAGCTGGCTCGCGGCGATCGCGCGATGGGCGGCGTCGCGGAGGGTGTCGGGCGGGATCACCTCGCCTTCGAGGTAGCGCTCCATGAGGTCGGCGTCGGTCTCGACGATCTGCTCGACGACCATCTGATACGCCTCGGCCGGGTCCATGACGCAGCCGTCGGTCGGGGCCTCGGGCGGGCTGAGGACGTCGACGATGCCCCGGAACGACGACCCCTGGCCGACGGGGACGAAGAACGGCACGCAGCGGTTGCCGAAGGACTCGCGGATCTGGCCGAGGACACGGGCGAAGTCGGCGTTGTCGGCGTCCATCTTGGTCAGAACGATGAGGCCGCCGAGCCGGAGCCGGACGGCTTCCAGGAAGACGCGTCTGGTGTTGACCTCGATGCCAGCGGCGGCGGAGATGCAGAGGACGGTATTCTCCACGGCGGCCAGGGCGGTGAGGGCGTTGCCGATGAAATCGGGATATCCCGGCGTATCAATCAGATGGACTTGCTTGCTGTGCCATTCGAGGTGAAGGAGGTGGGAATCGATCGTGAAATGCCTGCGCTTCTCCTCGTCGTCGACGTCGCAGAGGCTGGTTCCATCATCCACAGATCCGCGCCGGTCGGTCGCGCCGGCGAGGTAGAGCAGGGCGTCGGCCAATGTGGACTTGCCCGACGCCCCGTGTCCGGCCAGGGCAATGTTGCGGATGTCGGCGATGTGATAGGTCGTGGCCATGACGACTTCCCCCCTAACATTCAGGGCGGGAGCGGACCCGCCCCGGTGGGACAGGAACCGGCGCAAGCCGCGGCACCTTTTGCGAGTTTTGAGGGCGGGTCACGAGGCCCGCCTAGGGTGTCCCGGTCGTGTCGCCGGCACGCTCCCGGGCCTCGGAGAGCCGGAAGCGCTTGTCATAGAGGGCGCGGCCGACGATGCAGCCCGCGATGGGCAGGGTCGCCAGTCGCGCGAGATCTTCCAGTCGGCCGACGCCCCCGGAGGCGATCACCGGGGTCTTGAGGCGGACGGCCAGCGCCTCGGTGGCGGCCACGTTGGGCCCTTCGAGCATCCCGTCGCAGGCGATATCGGTGTAGATGAGCGCCGCGAGCGGAAGGTCATCGAACTGCAAGGCCAGGTCCAGGGCGTCCACGCTCGACACGTCGAGCCAGCCCGCCGTCGCCACCCGGCCGTCCTTCGCATCCAGCCCGAGCACGAGCCTGCCCGGGTACTTGTCCGCCATGGAACGGAACCAGGCGGGATCCTTGAGCGCCTGGGTCCCGACGATCACGCGTTCCAGGCCCGCTTCGAGCCAGGAGGCGATCGTCGATTCGTCGCGGACGCCCCCGCCGAGCTGGCAGGGGACCTTCACCCGCGCGAGGATCGCCTTCACCGCCTCGACATTCACCGGCGTCCCCGCCTTGGCCCCATCGAGGTCGACCAGGTGGACCCGCCCTGCCCCTTCGGAGACCCAGTGCTCGGCCATGGCGGCGGGATCGTCGCCGAAGACCGTCTCCTGGCCGTAGTCCCCTTGCCGGAGCCGGACACACTTCCCACCGCGGAGGTCGATGGCGGGGATGACTTGCATACGTCTATCCTTCAGCGGTTGACCCGCTCCCTGAACTCTAGCCGCGCCCGGGGGGCGCCGCAAGGATGAAGATTCTGCGAAAATCCCCGATGGGTCAAAGCAAGCCATCGACGTCCCCATTCGTCTGGGACGGGGACGTTTCGGCATGTTCTGAGGTCACCGATCCGCCCTAGATGTCCGCGAAATTCCGGTACATCGCCAGGCCGACCGACTGGCTCTTCTCGGGGTGGAACTGGGCGGCCATGAGGTTATCGCGCCAGACGACCGCCGGGAACGGCCGGGGATGGTCCGACTCCGCCGCGACGACCGCCGGGTCGGACGCCTCGGCGTGGTACGAGTGGACGAAATACACCGACGGCTCGGATCCGACCCCCTTGAGGATCGGGGCCTCGCGGACGATCCGCAGGGTGTTCCAGCCCATGTGGGGGATCTTGAGCCCGGGCTCGGACCGGAACCGGACAACCCGGCCGGGCATCAGGCCGAGCCCCTGGTGGAGTCCGTCCTCGTCGCTCTCCTCGAACAGGAGCTGGAGGCCCAGGCAGACGCCGAGGCAGGGCTTGCCCGCCTTGACCGCCTCCTTGAAGGCGTCCCCCAGGCCGGTGCGCTGGAGTTCGGCGATGGCGTCGGCGAAGGCCCCGACGCCCGGCAGGATCACCTTCGAGGCCGAATGGACCGCGTCAGGGTCGCTGCTGATCGTGGCCCGATGGCCGACCGCCTCGAAGGCCTTCTGGACGCTCCGCAGGTTGCCCATGCCGTAGTCGATGATGACGATCATTTTGCCGTTCTGACGCCAGATTGCCGTTGGAGCCGAATCGCCCGAACCCCCACGAGGATACCCAGAAACGATCGGGCCGCCAATGTCCGGGTGGACACCGGCGGCCGCGTCGGGGTTCTGGATTTCGGCTCAGCGGACCACGATCGGCGTCGCGGAGCGGCCGGTGGTCCGGGCGACGGGGAACCAGCGGGTGTCGTCGGGCGCGTAGGCCTGATCGTTGTAGGTCTTGCGGCGTCGGGGCTTGGTCGAGGCGGGTTCCTCGTCGGACGGGGCGTCGGAATCGGCGGGGGCGGATCTGGGCAGCTCGACCGACGGCGGCTTGCGGTTCTGCCTGCGGACGGGGGCTCGGGGCGGCGGGATGGACTCGTCGGAGACCCGCGCGGCCTTGCTCTCGGGCATGTTCACGCCCTGGCGCCTGAGGAGCTCCCGGGCGTCGTCGAGCCGGGCGGCGAGGTCGCCGTTGGCCTGCTCTTCCTGGGTCAGCCGGTCCTCGGCGTCGCGCCTGTCGCGGTTCAGCTCGGCGACCTGAGTCTTGAGCTGCTGGTTCTCGTACTCGAGCTGGCTGACGCTGGCCTTGAGGGTCCCGACCATGGCCTGGCGGCCGAAGACCGGGCCGCTGGCGTTCTTGCAGCCGACGAGCGGCAGGAGCCCGACCAGCATCAGCACGCCGACCCGGCCTCGCTTGACGAGGGCCCGCGACAACGGGGATCGTCCTGGGGCGGAGTGCGGCATGGTCGGAAGGACTCCCGGACCCGACGCGCGGAATTGCGCGATCGACCCTGGAGTTATCGGCCGTCGTGGATGCCGGGCTGCGGCCGTCTCCGGTCGAAATGGCGCCCGGATCCGACGGGGCCCGGCAGATCCGTCACGACCAGTCGTCCCGCGCGAGGCCGTCGGTGGTCTTGGCGGCGTAGTCGGACGGCGGCAGCTCGTCCTGCTCGGGCGGCCTCTGGTGTCCTGCGGCCTCGCCCCGGCCGTCGCGGCCCCAGCGGAGGGCGAGGAAGATCGTGAGGATCAGGCCGGTCGCCAGCGAGCCGAACAGGGCGCTAATCAGGATGACCAGGCCGACGGTGCTCTCCCACTTACCCAGGCCGAAGGGGAAGTTGATCGTGACGGCCGTGCTGTTGGCCAGGATGAACCAGAGCAACAGCCCCAGCACGAAGGCCGCGAGGACCAGCCGGCGGTAGGCGATCAGCCGGCGGAGGAGGGATCTCCGCCGTCTCGGGTAGGCCGTCTGGGGCATCGCACACGCTCGCTTTCCGTCCGTGGCGGGGGTCGGGTCGGGGAGAGGACCGGTCCGCAAATCTCAGTCCAGCAGCACACGCTCGTTCCCGAGGGCGAACCAGAAGAGTTTCGGCAGAGTCTCGAAATAATTGCGGGCGAAATCCTTCCAGACCGCCGGCCAGGCCAGCAGCAGGATCACCGCCGCCGCGCTCAGGTAGGGGCCGTAGGGGATCTCGTGGTCGGCCGGCTTGACCGCCCGCCCCAGGATCCTCTTGACGCCGATGATGAACAGCTTCACGATCGACGGCATCAGCCCCAGGAACGGCGCCAGGAAGAACACGCAGACCACGGCCTTCCAGCCCATGAATGCGCCGATGAGTGCCATGATGTGGATGTCGCCGGAGCCCATCGCCTCCTTGCGAAGCAAGGCGCTGCCGACCACCCGCACGAACCAGATGATGAACGCCCCGACGATCGCCCCGGCGATGCCGACCTTGAGCCCGTCGGCGAACGTGGTCGCGTCGGCCGGGATCGGCCGGGCGAACGGGAACAGGGCGCCCATCAGGATCCCCGCGATGATCCCGGGCGTGGTTAGCTCGCCGGGGACGATCATCAGGTCGAAGTCGATGAAGGTGATCGCCACCAGCAGCGAGACCAGGACCGTGTGGTAGAAGACGGTCGCCGCCAGGGCCAGGTCGGAGCTGAGGTACTTCTGGGTCGCCACGGCGTCGGCGTAGTAGATCCCGGCGAACAGCAGGCCGACCAGGAACTCGATCGACGGGTAGCGGACGCTGATCGACGTCCGGCAGTTGCGGCAGGCGCCGCCGAGCAGGACCCATCCGAGGATCGGCACATTATCCCGTGCTTCGATCTCGTGCAGGCACTTCGGGCAGCGTGAGGCGGGCCAGATGACGCTCTTCTCCCAGGGGATCCGGTAGATCACCACGTTGAGGAAGCTGCCGACGACCGTCCCGATGACGAACAGGCCGATGGCGAAGATGGCGTGGATCTCCCAGAGGTAGTTCACGATCGGCCCCCTTCTCCAACGTCGGCGGTCGCCTTCTGCCAGGCCGCCAGCACGAGGTCGGCCACGCGTTCCTGGGACAGCCCGTCGGTCTCGATCTCGGCGTGGCAGGTCATCTTGTAGAGCGGCATCCGCGCGGCCAGGACCTTGGGAATCTCGGCCACGGCCCCGGCGGAAGTCAACCCCGGGCGGTTGCCGTCGCGGTCGATCCGGGCGGCCAGGACGTTCGGGTCGGCCTTGAGCCAGGCGATCCAGCCGAACCGCCGGAGGGCGTCGCGATTCGGGGCGCGGAGGATCGCCCCGCCGCCCGTGGCCAGGACGAGCGGCCTGGGCGGGGCGGTCAATTCGGCGAGCACCTGCTGCTCCAGGTCGCGGAATGCCGGCTCGCCCGACTCGGCGAAGATGGCCTTGATCGGTTGCCCGGCCTTCGCCTCAAGGACGTGGTCGGCGTCGGCGAACTCCCAGCCCAGCCGCCGGGCGAGGAGCCGCCCGACGGTCGACTTGCCGGTGCCGCGGTAGCCGATCAGGACCAGGCCGCCGCCGTTCCTGGACGCGAGCCCGGTCATTCGCGGAGCGGCCCGAGCTTGCGCCTGACGACGTCGCGCATGAGGTCGACGGGGGCGTCCTTCCCGGTGTAGAGCAGGAACTGGTGGGCAGCCTGTCGGATGAACATGTCGACCCCGGTCACGGTGGTGCAGCCCCGCTCGCGGGCGAGCTTGAGCAGCATCGTGTTCTCGGGGTGGTAGACGGTGTCCATCACGAGCATGCCCTGCTTGAACCCGGCCGGCGGCATCGGGGTGTCGTCGACGTTGGGGTGCATGCCGACGGGGGTGCAGTTGATGAGGATATCCATGATCGCCCCGGCCCGCTGGCTCCAGGCGATGCTGCGGCACCCGACCTCCTCGGCCAGCTTGCCCGCCCGCTCGTCGTGCCGGTTGGTGACCGTCACCACCGCCCCGCGCCTGGAGAGGCCGTAGGCGATCGAGCGGGCCACGCCGCCGGCCCCGAGGATCAGGGCCTGCTTGCCGACCAGGGGGCTGACGTCCTCGCTCTCGGCTACCCCGCCCAGGGATTCCTCGAGGGAAT
Source organism: Isosphaeraceae bacterium (assembly GCA_965279195.1). Classification (GTDB taxonomy): domain Bacteria; phylum Planctomycetota; class Planctomycetia; order Isosphaerales; family Isosphaeraceae; genus CBDIHP01. Next base: position 318,337 of record CBDIHP010000044.1, on the reverse strand, counting down.
CCATGGCGGCGCGGTAATCGGTGTTGTAGCCGATCCTCTTCTCGTCCTTCGGGATGAGCGTGTTGCACGAATGCGACCGCTCGACCGCACCATCCTTCTTGTCGAGGAGGTCCACGAGGGCCTCCTTGTGCGGGATGGTGACGCTGTAGCCCTTGATGTCGAGCCAGCGCAGCTCGTCGAGCGAGGGCCTGAGCGTCCCGGCCGGTATGAGGAACGGGACCAGGACTTTATTCAACCCTAGCTCACGGAACCCCGCGTTGTGGATCGCCGGGCTCAAGCTCTGCCCGATCGGGTCGCCGATCACCGCATAGACCTCGGTCTGCGCGTTGATCGCATCATAGTTGTAGTCTTTCTTCAACTCGTCGAACCACGGCATGCCGGGTGCGAAGTTGCGGTCGCGGTTGAAGCCGGCGTAGGTGTAGGGGGCGCCGAACTTGGCCCCGAGGATCCGGGTCCACGCGCCGATCTCGCCCATGGCGATGGCGATGGTCGGCTTCTTGGCCTGGGCGGCGACGGCGAGGATCTTCGAGGCGTCCTCGACCGAGCTGGCCATGCAGGCGATCTTGACGATGTCGGCGTCGGCGTCGGCGCACTGGTTGTAGATCTCGGACAGGTCCGAGGGGGTCTTGCGGAGGTTGTGGTAGCTGACGACCCGCTTGGTCTTGCCGAACCGGCGGATGGTCGGGGCGATGTCGACCTCGAGGTCCACGTAGTCGACGCCCGCCGCGATGGCCTCGCGGAGGACGGACGCCCGCTTCTCCTCGTTGCCGCGCCAGAGGCCGCCGTCGACACCCCGGCGGATGGTGAAGACCATCGGCGAGGGCCGGTCGGCGAGGAGCCGCTTGACCTCCGGGTCGCGCCTGAGGCAGTCGACGCGGAGCTCGACCAGTTCCGCCCCGGCGTCGGCGGCCGACTTCCACTCCTCGGCCAGCGAAGAGTGCCGGCCTCGCCCGAGAATCACACAGATCATCGGCCCACTCCGCCGGGGGCGCCCGGATTGACCCAGTTGGCGAGGGCCGGCGCCCCGGAACGAGGGGAGGCGACGGCAAGGCGCTCGCACGAAACCGTCTCCATTATGACACTTCCGGCCACCGACGGAAGGGGGACGGCCCCCGGTGAACCGGGCCCCTCCCTCGCATCCGCGCCAGGACTCGCGGTCGGCCGACTCCCCGCCGTCCGCACCCCTTCGCAGAACCCCCGCAGCAGGGCCTCGTAAAGCGCCGGGGCGGACTCCGGCAGGCCCCTGTGCTCGGCCTTCTCGAAGACCTCCAGCCTCGCCCGGGGGCCGATCCGGTTGGCGATCGCCACCGACTCTTCCGGCCGGGCGTGGCGGTCGAGACCGCCGGCGATCACCAGGACGGGGGTCCCCCGGGGGATGTCCCCCGCCCGCTCCGCCGGGGCGATCCGGTCGAGTTCGGGCAGCAGGAACCAGCCGGCGATCCGGACGCCGCCGTAGGCCAGCAGGTTGAACGGGCCCGGCAGGTAGAGGTCCATCCGGTTCCATGTGGCCGTCTTCAGATCGGCGTACACGCTCTCCAGCATGTATCCCCCGACCCGCTCGCCCAGCTCCCCCGCCGCGAAGATGGCCGCCGCGCCCCCCATCGAGGTTCCGTGGATCACGACCGCCTTGCCCGGCCGGGCCTTCTCCAGATACTCCACGGCCGCAATCGCGTCCAGGCGGGCCGACCAGCCGATGTCGTTCCGGTCGCCGTCGGAGTCGCCGTGGGCCCGCTCGGTGATCATCAGGATCGCGTGGCCGTCCTTCGCGAGGAGCTTCGCCCGCTCCAGGCTGTTGCGCCGGGAGCCGTTGTTGCCGTGCAGGAGCAGGACCGACAGGCCTTCCTCCTTGCCCGGCAAGTACCAGGCCCCCAGGCCGAGGCCATCGCGGGCGGTCAGGCGGACTGATTCCATCCCGGCCGGGGTCGGCTCGTCATACTTCGGCCTCGACCGATGGGTCAACCGGTGGGCCACGAAGAACGAGACCCCGAGCCAGGCGGCGATCGAGGCCACCAGGGCGATCGCGCCCACACGGATCAGGCGCCGCTTGAGTGCCATCATCCGGCCGCTCCTCGGTTGATTCCGGGGCCCCCGTCGGGGCATGATCGGTCCACGGGCAGGCCGCCCGCCCGGGGAGATTGCCGACCGTGACCGATCCCGAACGTCCGAGCCAGCCGATGTCCACCCCGCAGAGCATCAACGTCTGGGTCTTCGGGCTGACGATGGTCGCCATCGGCGTGACGCATTTCACTCACCTCGAATTCTTCCTGAAGGCGATGCCGCCCTATCTGCCCTGGCACCGGGAACTCGTCTGGATCAGCGGGGTCGGCGAAATGGCCATCGGGCTGGGGATGCTCTGGGGTCCGACCCGATGGTACGCCGCCTGGGGTGCCGTCGCGCTCTTCGTCGCGGTGTTCCCGGCGAATATCCACATCTACCGGCATCAGGAACTCTTCCCGATCCCGCCCGTGCTCCACCTGATCCGCCTGCCGATGCAGGCGTTGTTCATCCTCTGGGCGTACTCGCTCCGCAACCTCGGCCGCTGAGCCGGCCCCCATCCTCTTCTCCCCGGGAGTCCACATGAACCGATTCGTCACCGCGTCGCTCGCCCTCGTGCTCGCCGCCTCCCCCGCCCTGGCCCTGGCCGGCGACTTCCACCCGATCTTCGACGGCAAGACGCTCGACGGCTGGGAGCACGTCGGGCCCGGGAAGATGGTCGTCAAGGACGGCGTGATCCAGACCGAGGGGGGCATGGGCCTGCTCTGGTACAAGGGGGGCAAGCTCGGCCACTGCGTGGTCCGGATCGTCTACAAGACGACCGCCAAATCGTCGAATTCGGGCGTGTTCATCCGGATCGCTGATAAGCCGAAGGACGAGTGGTTCGCCGTCCACCACGGCTACGAGGTCCAGATCTGCGACGGGGCCGACGAGTTCCACAGGACGGGCGCGGTCTACTCGATGTCCAGGGCCGCCGCCGCGCCGGGGAAGGTCGGCGAGTGGAACACGATGGACATCACCCTCGACGGCGAGAAGGTCAAGGTCACGCTCAACGGCGTGGTCGTGCAGGACTTCGACCCCTCGACCGCCAAGATCCCGGCCCGCACCAAGTCCTACGAGCCCGAGCGCGGCCCCCGTCCGACCGAGGGCTACATCGGGCTCCAGAACCACGACGACGAATCGCATGTTTATTTCAAGGAAATCAGCATCAAATCGCTCAAGTAACCCGTAGGGTGTGGTGCCTCGCGGGCCATCCGCCCGCGACCACCGCACCCCGGGTTGCGCCCCGACACGCGGGCGTTTACCCCGGTTTATTCGGCGTCCGTGGGTGCGGTGGTCGCGGACGTGCCGTCCGCGAGGCACCACACCCTACTTCTTGGTCCAGGTCCTCTGGCCATCGGCGATCTGGAACTCGACGGTCTTGATGTCCCCGCTGGCGTCGGACTTGAAGGTGAAACGGCCGTCGGTGAACGGGAGCTGGAAGACGTGCTCGGCCACCGGCTCGGCGACGAGCGGGAACTTCCGGAAGGGCAAGGTCACGGTCAGGTGGTCCCCCTCGCGGGCGACCTTCGCGATCGCGCCCTTGGATCCCAGGTCATAGGAGCCGACATACTTTTCCAACTCGGCCGGGGTCAGCGAGATCTTGGCGGGGCGGACGAGGTCGGCGGGCGTCGGCAGGGGGCGTCCGGGGAGTTCGCGGAGCCACATGTTCCGGAACTTGACCGGGTGGCTGTGGTCCTGGAGCTCGATGGGGCCTTTCTCGCCCGGTTCGAACGGCATGTAGCGGAGCCAGTTGGTCTGGCCGAGGAGTTCCTCGTTGTTCTGGACGACCACGCCGTTGTGGATCACGGTCAGGCGGGCGGGTTCGAGGAGCTTCCCCGTCTCGTCGAACCGGGTGCGACGGAAGGCGATGTCGTAGGTCTGCCACTCGCCGGGGGGCAGCGAGGCGTTGAAGATCGGCGGGAACTGGCCGTAGATCGCCCCGGCCTGGCCGTCCGCGTAGGTGTCGGCCTTGTAGCTGTCGAGCACCTGGACCTCGAACATCCCCATGAAGAAGATGCCGCTGTTACCCCGGTCCTGCCCCTTGCCGCGCACCGGCTTCGGCGACGCCCATTCGACGTGGAGCTGGCAATCGCCGAACTCCTTCTTGGTCCGGATCGCGCCGGCGCCGGGCTTCACGGTCATCGCGCCGTCGGCCACCGTCCAGTCGGCCTGGCCGCCCGAGGCGGACTGCCACCCGTCGAGGTTCGTGCCGTCGAACAGGACGACCGCATCCCTGGGGGCCGGAACGCTCGGGTGCGCCGGGCCGGGGTCGATTACGGGCGGCCTGGTTCGTTTCAGTTCATGCTGGCGCCAGCCGATGGGGGTACCCGTGCGATGGACGGTATCTGCGGCGTAGGCCAGGCAACCGAGGGCGAGGACCGCCCCGCCGATGCGCAGGGGGTTCGCGACGCGTCGAAGACTCATGGTGCTCTCTCGCGATCCGGAATCCGAACCCCGACGCCGCACGACCGCGCCTCGCCGGGATGAGGTGGAAGGGTGAGCCGGAGTATAGCAAGTCCCCGCGTGCGTCGCCTTCGGGCGCAAAAATGGGGGAACAAAGCCATTTTCCGGCTTTCGTTCGGGCAGGTTCGGGTTCGTTCCGTGACGGGATCGCGCCGACAGTGTCGCGGAAAACCGTCGGAACAAACCCAGTTGCCCCCGGCGTGCGGCTCGTCGATTCGAAAATCGCGGGAACAAAGCCAATCACCGCGTTTCGTGCGGCCAGGGTCGGCTTGGTTCCGGGTCTCCCGGGCGGTTAATCGACCGTCCCCTATCAGATGCGCAAACGGCCCCAATGATTTGACAAATTCAAGTCGCTTCGACAGTTTTCAGCCGCTCCATTTCGTCGTATCCCTACAACCGCCACTACCTAACAATCTCTGACAAGACCTCCGATGGAATCGGATAAAAACAGGATGTCGCCTGGTCAGTCTTGTAGAGCATTCGTCAGCTCGGAGCGATCCAATGCGAGTCCAGTCGTTCCCTCACCCGAGCCAGCCCGAGGAGATCCCGATCGCTGGTGTCACCCTCCTGGATCTTCTCGGCGAAGATGTCCCGGCCGACGAGGTGCAGCTTGCCCTGAACCAGGTGCGAAACAAGGCACCGAACGTCATGATCCAACCCGGCGACGGTTTCCGGCGATTCCGTACCCCAGCATGGACCTGGGCGGCCATGGCCGGAATAGAAGGCATAGTCGTCATCCGATCCGGCCGAGTCGTATTCTGGGTCGTGACCCGCATGAACTAGGCGGGCAGGCGATTCTCAAAGGCCCAGCAACCCCGGGCCCGACGATACCGAGTCGTGGCTGTCGACATCCTTGGAGTCATTTCGTGTGCCACTGGCTCGCCAGTGTGAGGACAGGCGCGGACCGCAGGATCGACGCCCCCGATCATCATGGGACCGCGAATCCGGTCAGCTGGTCCAATCGGTCCGTCGCACTGGCACATCCAGTGGCACGCAAACTGGCTCCAAACGGCGCGAAGCCGTTACCTCTGTGCTCGGATCAGGAGGCCCCGAAGAGGGTCAGGTTCACCGTGTAGCTGGCGGTCGCGTTGCCGACCCCGACGATCCGGATGGCGTAGGTGTTGCCGGCGAGGATCGGGAACGAGCCGGAGTTGATGCCGGCCTTGGGGTTGGTCGTGAAGATGTTGACGCTTTCGAGGGTCTGCACGGCGAGGGCGGCCTGGCCGCCGGTGGCGGCGACCTTGATGCCGAGGTAGCCCGACTTGGTGGCGGTGAACACGAAGTAGTCGGGGTCGGACCTGGTGGTCGTGCCGGTGAGTGTGGCCTTGTTCGAGGAGTCGAGGGCGAACAGGGTGCCGGTCGAGATGGTGTTGTCGGGCTCGACCTCGGGGATGGTCCCGGTGGCGGGGGTCCCGGTGGGGATCGGGGTGGTGCTCGGCCCGATGTTGAAGTCGACGTTGTAGAACGCCGCCGACTTGTTGGTCGAGACGATCCGGACGACGTAGTTGTAACCCGCGACGGCGTTCACCTTGCCCGTCACCGACCCGTTCGCCGAGTTCGCGGCGTAGACCTGCTTGCCGAGCGAAGTCTCGATCTTGAGGTAGACCCCAGAGCCCGCCAGGCGCCGGAGGTCGATGGTCATCGGGCCCGAGCGGGTCGCGGTGAACCGGAAGAAATCCTTGTCGGGCGAGCCGATCGAGGCCCCCTTGAGGTCGAGCGGGCCGGAGGCCGGGAACGTGGCGATTGTGGCCGTGCGCGCCGTGTTGTTCGGCTCGACTTCGGTCACGGTCGTCAACAACTGACGGCCTTCCAGGGCGTCGACCTCGGGGCGGATCGAGCGGGCAATCCTGCGTCGGAACATGGAGCAAGCCTCGGTGCGGCGAGAGGGATCCCAGCACGAAACCTGGGGGCCTCGTTGCGGGCCATCTCTGGAGAGTCGGAACTCACCTGGGGACGGCGTCAAAACTTACCGATTCCGCCCAGTCCGCGAAAATCATGGAGAGGTTCGGATGATTGGGAGCCAGTTCGTGCGCCACAGGCTTGCCAGTGCGGCGGATGGCTCGGCCGATCCAGACGGGCTCCGGAGGTTCGAAACGTCGGGAGCCAGTTCGTGGCCTCGGGGTGGTCCCCGGCACTGGCAAGCCAGTGGCACACGAACTGGCTCCAAACGGAGCGGATGTCAGCCGCACCGCCGAGGTGGGATGGGCACTCAGACCTGCAGCAGTTTCCTCGCCTCGGCCACACCTGGCGCGGGGTAGCCGTACTCGCTCGCGGTGACGCGGGCGAGGGCGGCCAGGTGCCGCCAGCGGAGGGTCGGGCGGGTGCGGGCGAATTCCTCTGTGACCGTCCGGTAGTACTTCTCGGCGTGGAGCGCGCCGTCCTCGCTGATGGCGTACTTCAGGAGCAGGTCGAAGACCGGCTTGTGCGGACGGCCCTCGACGCCCATGCGGTGGACGAGGGCGCAGGCCCGGACCTGATCCTTGGCCCGGATGGCCTCGTCGGTGTTCGCGAGGAGGTCCCTGGGCGCGACCTCGGCGACCGAGGCGAGGTGCTCGGCCATCGGGTACGGCTTGGGGTTGAGCGGGCCCGACTGCCCGGCGGTGTGGTACGCCCCGACGATCAGGCTGGCGTAGAGGTTGCGGCGGTCGGCGACCCGGGCGATGTTCCGCCAGGCGTTGGCCGAGTCGGATGCGTGCACGCCCACCGACGCGCCGTGGACGCTTCCCTTCAGTTTGGCGCTGTTCTCGTCCTTGACCCGGCCGGGGTCGTGCAGGACCAGCAGGTTCGCGGCCAGCGAGATCGCCTCGCCGATCGCCTCGGGCGAGACCCCGTCGGCGAGCGCGGAGGCCACGGCCTCGGCCGCGCGGGTGCGATCGTTGCCGCGGATGATCTCGGCGAGTTCCAGGATCGACGCCTCGCCCGGCTCGCGGTCGCCGGGGAGTCGCGAGTTGAGCTTGTGGCGGTCAAGCAGCTTCGGCAGGACCTCACGCAGGGTCAGGGCGGGGGCCGACTTGTTCGACCACTTCTCGGTGTCGACGCAGTAGCGGACCGACTGCCGCAGGAGCGTGTGGGCGTACTCGCGGCCGGTGAGGTCGAGCATCGACCATGACCGCCATGCCAGGACGACGCGGTGGACGTCGAGGTTGTCCTGCACGAGGTGGAGCAGGTCGTTGTAGGCCGCGTCGGTCGACGCCTTGACCTCGGCCGCGAACAGGCGTTCGGCGCCGGCCATGTCCTGCTTGAGCATCGCCTCCCGGAGCGCCCCGGCGGCGGGTAACGGGCCGTCGACCGGATCGACGTGGTGCATCGTGTCGTGACTGCCGACGCCCATCTTCTGGATGTGATTGGCGTTGCGGTAGAGCACCTTGAGGACGGGCAGGGCCCTGTCGCTGCCCGCGAGTTCGCGGGCCATGTGGTACGACGGCCCGAGCGCCATGAAGGTGTGGTAGCCGTCGTAATCCTGCCCGCCGAAGGCCCGGGCGTTGGCGAGTGCGGCGGCCGAGACCAGTTCGCGGAGGTCCAGGCCGGCGGCGAGCCTGCCGACCATGATCTCCTGGAGCTTGCCGGCCGGGGTCGTCTGGATCAGATCGACGAGAGGTTCCAGGTGGCCGAAGGTGACGCGTTCCTGCGCCTTGCCGGGGGGCTCGGCCAGGGCCGATCGGCCGAGGCCGAGGTCAGCGACCAGGGGGGCCCCGACGCTGGCGATGAGCATGCCCTGGCCGACTTCGGAGAGGAACTGACGACGCGAAGCGACGTCCATGAGACGCCTCCTGACCGGGTGAGATGGCCCGGTACGAGAACCGACCGCGATGTTGGGAACGAGACGGGGTTGGCATGGAGGGCTGGGCCGGGAATCGCCTGTGGCCTCGCAGTGGCGGTTCCAGACATCGTCATGCTACCCGCGCCCGGGCCCGTCGGCCACCGGAGAAATCCGTCGCATTCGAAAATGTCCAAGCCCGGCGCCGTCCGAAGGGACGGCGCCGGGCGTCGGGGATGTGTCGATCGGACCCACGGCCGATCAGAACTTGGCCTTGGCGGCGGCGAGCCGCTCCTTGAGGGCCTTGGCGGCGGCGCGTTGCTTCTCGATCGGGGCGCGGGCGGCGACCATCTTCTCGAGCTCGACCATGTCGTTGCTGAGGCCCTTGGCCTCGTCGGCGGCGGGGGTGCCCTCGACCGACTTGGAGAAGGAGAGCATGGCCATACCCATGCGGTCGCTGTCGCTGCCGAGGTCGCGGGCGCCTCGGGGCTTGTAGTTGGGGTCGAGGATGCGGTCGCAGATGTCGTTGACCGAACCCTCGATGATGTTGAACGACCCCTGCTTGGAGTCGGCGGTCACGACGGTCTGGCCGCAGCCGGCGAGGCCGAGGGAGAGCCCGAGCAGGGCGGCGGCGAGAGGGACACGGGGGGAGGTCATATTCCATTCCTCGAAGGGACGACGGTCGCGGGGGCCGGGCCGGCCGAGTTGCACGCGTCGGGTCTCAATACTGGTCGGCCGAGACGACCTCGCCACCGTTGCGGGTGCCCACCGCCCGCCAGACCTGGACGTTGACGCTGCTCTTGACGAAGCGCACCGAGCCGTCGCCGAAGAGGGTGTTGACGCCGCCGGGGTGGTAGGAGCGGGCCGAGGTGATGCCCGACTCGTTCGGGCTGTCGATGAAGCTCTGGCCGCTGTTGCAGTCGGAGAAGCCCGAGTTGGGCGGGAACAGGTGATTATAGATGGTGTTGTGCAGGTGGCCGTAATTCTGCGAGCCGGGGCCGTAGCCGTAGTCGCTGTGGTGGGCGAGCGTGGTGTTGTTGCTGGTGACGGTCTGGCACTGCGAGACCATCTGGTCGGTGGTCAGGGCGGGGTCGCGCATGGCGGGGCCGCGCCAGGCGTCGGCGCCCGGGGTGAAGACGGTGGGGTTGAGGTCGCTGATGATCCGCTCGGAGAAGGCGGCGGTGTTGGAGGTGCCGTCGACGATCCCGGCGAAGCTGATGCAGCCCTCCTCCTTGAACATGCCGCCGCGGGGCCCGTCGACCTCGGCCTTGCAGTTGGCCGTCCAGGGGTTGAGCTGGGCGCCGCTGTCGTCCCACGCGGTGCTCTGGCAGATGGTGGCGCCGATGTTGTAGCGGTAGTTGTTGATCTGACCGCCGGGGTCGCGCGACTCGCTCGGGCAGATGAACGTGTTGATCCGGATCTGGACCATGGTCACGTTGTACGGGCAGTTCGGCGGGCCCGACGGCGGGATCCGGACGCGGCCGGCGGCGAAGTTGAACGCCGTGGACATCGCCCCCTGCTCAAGGTACGGCGCCAGGTGCATGTGCACCGCGATCCCCCCCTGGAAGCAGACGTCGGTCGGGCTGCCGGTGTAGTTCCCGAGGTAGGGCGTCATCCGACCCGGGGGGAATGCCCCGTTGGCCGTGGCGTAGTTGTGCAGCGCCAGGCCGATCTGCTTGAGGTTGTTCGTGCACTGGGCACGACGGGCGGCCTCTCGGGCCGACTGGACGGCGGGGAGCAGCAGGCTGATCAGGACCGCGATGATGGCGATCACGACCAGCAGCTCGATCAGCGTGAAACCGCGATGACGGCGCGACATCGAATCCTCCCGGGGACGAGGACGTGCGGACACCGGACGGTGTCCCGTTCGATAGGGTAAAAGGCCGAACGCCGAGGTGAGGGGGGCGGCTCGCTGCGCCCTCCCCGATGACTTGCGATGAGTTGAGGCGGATTGTATTTTCATCGAGGCGAGATCCGCAAGTCACAAATCCCCCAAAATCGTCGTGAACGGGCACAGGATTGCCCGATCGATCGGATCTAGATTCACGGGAATTTCAGACCGGATTGAATCTCCATCCGACCTTCGGATTTTCATCGGCCTGCACTATGATCCGGCGCCCCGCTCGCATCCGTCGAGCGAAGGTCTTCTCACGCATTGACCTGTAAACGATTCCGTTCCTCCCACCCGAGTCATTCGGGCCGATCCAGCGGAGAGTCGAACCGATGCGGAACTGCATTCTCGGCGCGTTGCTCGTGATGGCCGCCGGCTGCATGGACCCCCAGGGGAACCCGGCCGGGGGCGGGCTCGTCCCCGGCCAGGGGGGTGAGCCGAGCAAGCCGGCCCCCCTGCCCCCGCTCGCCGGGGCCCCAACCAGGCCCAAGGGGACCGTCGAAGATCGCATCAAGGAGGCCGACGCCGCCTTCGCCGCCAAGGACTACACCAAGGCCGTCCGCACCCTCGAGGAGGCCGTCGTCCTCGACGCCAAGAATCGGCAGGTCCTGCTCAAGCTCACCAAGTACGGCCAGGCCCGGGCCCTCGCCCTCCGCAAGGAGAAGTCGCCCGAGTACTACCCCCAGATGCGATCGGCCAGCTACTACCTCCGCAGCCTCCGCGACAACTTCCCCGACGCCACCGAGGAGGAGAAGGCCCTCTCGATCGAGGTCCTCTACAACGAGGCCACCGGCCACGCCCTCTCCAAACGCGTCGAGGAGACCACGGGCGCTATGCGCGACCTGATCGGTTACGGCTTCAAGGACTTCGACCGGATCGAGAAGGACCCGGACTGGGCCGACATCCGAGCCGTCCCCCAGTTCCAGACCGAGTGGGACAAGATCCGAGGTCCCAAGAAGTGATCGGCCGCCCGGCTTGACCTGAACAAAACCACAGAGCACATTTGTCCCCATGGGGGCGGCATTCCGCCGGCTCCCTCGGGGGCGTTTGAGATGACCTGGGCATCCGGACCGATCAAGGGGAGAGGCGTCAGCGCGCAGCCCGCGAACCGGTTCGAATCGACCCGCGTCGAGCGCGGCCCAGTCCCCGACGAGGAATGGATGGGCGACGACGGGGACGCCCTCCCCCGCGACGTCCGCACCGAGTTCCTCCCCGACGCGAGCCGCACGATCATCGCGAGGAACGACAGCCCCGACGTGGGCTTCCGCGCCAGCATCAACCCATACCGGGGATGTGAACACGGCTGCAGTTACTGTTATGCTCGGCCGTCGCACGAATACCTCGGCATGTCGGCGGGCCTCGACTTCGAGTCGAAGATCATGGTGAAGCACGACGCGCCCGGGCTGCTGGGGCGCGAGCTCTCATCGCCGCGATGGGTGCCGCAGACGCTGGGGATCAGCGGGGTGACCGACTGCTATCAGCCGGTCGAGCGGAAATTGCGGCTGACGCGGCGCTGCCTGGAGGTTCTGGCCGAGTTCCGCAACCCGGTGGCGATGGTCACCAAGAACGCGCTCGTGGCCCGAGACGCCGACGTGCTGGGCGACCTGGCCCGGCACGAGGCGGCGGCGGTCTACGTGTCGGTGACGACGCTCGACGCTGACCTCGCCCGGGTGATGGAGCCGAGGACCTCGCCGCCCTTCCGGAGGTTGCAGACGATCCGGACGCTGGCCGATGCGGGCGTGCCCGTCGGGGTCATGGTCGCGCCCATCGTTCCCGGCTTGAATGATCATGAGATCCCGGCCATCCTCGGAGCGGCGGCCCAGGCCGGTGCGCGGACGGCGTCGTATGTGCTGATCCGATTGCCGCTGGCCGTGGCGCCGATCTTCGAGGGCTGGCTGACGGAGCACGCGCCCGAACGCAAGGAGAAGGTGCTCGGGCGGATCCGCGCCATGCGAGAGGGAAGGCTCAACAACGCGGCCTTCGGCGAGCGGATGCGCGGACAGGGGCCGATCGCGGAGATGATCCGGCAGATGTTCCGGGTCGGGATGCAGCGTGCGGGGCTCGCGAAGGAGGGGCCGAGGCTGTCGACGGCCGCGTTCCGTCGGCCGGGGGAGACTCTCCAGGGCACGCTCTTCGATTGACGACCGGAATCGCCTCCGATGACGGCCCTTGATTTGAAGCGCTGGGCGGTGGCTCGGCCGTCTTGTCGCGGGTCGCGACGGTTCAGATCCGTCCGAACTGGCGTTCGAGTTCGGCCTTGGTGAAGATCAGGGCGGTGGGGCGGCCGTGGGGGCAGTGATGGGTGTTGGCGGCGAGGTGGCGGCGGGCGAGGAGGGCGTTCACCTCGTCGGCCGAGAGCTTCTGGTTGGCCTTCACGGCGGCCTTGCAGGCGATCATGTTCAGGACGTCTTCGAGCAAACCGTCGGCGCTGGGTTCGATGGGCTTGTTGCGGAAATGGTCGGCGAGGTCGTGGATCAGGCGGTCGGTGGGGATCCCCTTGAGCATCGCCGGCAGGCTGGCGACGAGCACGGTGTCGCCGCCGAATGGCTCCACATCCAGGCCCAGTCGCGCGAGGATGTCCTTGCGCTCCAGGACGGCCGACGCCTCGGCCGAACTCAGCGAGACCGGCTCGGGCACGAGCAGCCGCTGGGCCTCGACGCCGCCGCGTTCGAGCCGCGACTTCAGCTCCTCGTACAGGATGCGTTCATGTAACGCATGCTGGTCGATCACGACCATGCCTTCCTCGGTCTCGGCGACGAGGTAGGTGTCGTGGACCTGCAAGGCCTTCAGGACGGGCCGCTGGGTGTCGAAGATCGGGCGGGACTCGGACGAGACGGGCTGAGGGACGACTTCCGGCTCGGCGGACGTCGGTTCGCCGGCGACCGCCGTCGCCGGTTCGGTGGCGAACTCGTCGAAGGGGGTGCGGGTGTCGACCGAGATCTCTTCGAGCGAGCGGCCCCAGGGCGACGCCGGCGGCGCGGGGTTTGACCACGAGGAGAAGCTCGGCTGCGACGGGCCGCCGGCGTATCCGGGGTCGGGATACGTGCGGAAGCCCGGCGACTCGGGCCGGGTCGAGAACCAGCTCGCGACCTCCTGGCGGTCGATGGTCCCCGGCTCCGACTTGAGCTGGAATCCCCCGGGGGCATTCGGCGCGGGGGCGGGCCACGAGGGGGAGGCGATGGGCCCGCCGGACGCCGGGGTCTCGGCCGGCCCCTGGAGCCGCGAGTGCAGGTCGCTGGCGAGGAAGGTCTGGCGGATCGCGGCGAGTAGCTGCGAGTAGAGGCGATTCGAGTCGCGGAACCGGACCTCGACCTTGGTCGGGTGGACGTTCACGTCCACCTGGTCGGGCGGGATCTCCAGGTTCAGGAAGGCGACCGGCACGCGGCCGACCATCAACAGGCCGCGATAGGCCTCCGTGAGCGCATGAGAAAGTGAACGATCCCGGACGAATCGGCCGCCGAGGAAGAGATACTGGAACTTGTTGCTCGAACGGCTCTGCGACGGGTGGGCGACGTAGCCCCAGACGTGGGTCGATTCGAGTTCATTCTCGACCCACAGCAAGGAGTCGGCGAGTTCCTGGCCGAAGAAGACGGCGATGCGTTCCTTCATGCCGGTCGAGGCCGGGAGGTCGTGGAGGATCTTGCCGCCCGACTTGTACGTCAGGTGGACCGTCGGGTGCGCCAGGGCGATCCGGGTGAACATCTCCAGGACGTGCCCGGACTCGGTGTTGTCCGACTTCAGGAACGTCCGGCGCACCGGGGTGTTGTGGAACAGTTGGCGGACCTCGATCACCGTCCCCTGCGAACCCGCGCAGGGGGTGATGGGCGAGGAGACGCCGGCCTCGATGAGGAACTCGGACGCGGACTCGACCCCGTCGGTGCGCGACTGGCATCGGACCTTGGAGACCTCGGCGATGGCGGCAAGGGCCTCGCCCCGGAAGCCGAGGGTCCGGATCTTGAACAGGTCGTCGGCGTCCTGGAGCTTGCTGGTGGCGTGGGGCATGAACGCCAGGGGCAGGTCGTCGGCGCCGATCCCCTTGCCGTTGTCGGCGACGCGGACGAGGTCCTTGCCGCCGCGCTCGACGGTGACGTCCACGCGGGTCGCGCCGGCGTCGATGGCGTTCTCCAGCAGTTCCTTGAGCACGCTCGCGGGCCGCTCGATGACCTCGCCCGCCGCGATCTGGTTGATGACCGACGCCGGCAACTGGCGGATGATGCCCATGTCCCGCTCCCCGACCCGACCGCGACTCGATCGATTCCTCGTAGGACATTGTAACCCGAAAACGCGCGTCGCGATGCGCCCGAGGGCACTCACATCCGTTCAGACCCCCTGATCTGAACGCTTTTCCGGTCCGCGGGTCGACGGATTGTCGCTTGACGACGGCATGGGGCTGGTTTCCCATGGAGTGGCGGCACGCGTGGTCGGTCCTGCGAAAGGGGCGCTGGGTATGCGGACGATCGTTTCGATTCTGGCCCTGGCGATGTTGGCCGTGCCCGCGCGGGGCGCGGACGAACCGGCCACGCCGAAGATGTCGTCGCAGTCGCTCCGGGACTGGGCCCACTACAACAACGCCGGCTGGCTGGCGTTGAACAGCGGCAACCTGAAGCGTGCGGAGCAATGCTTCGGGCTGGCGATCAAGACGGCCCTGCCCTACCAGGGGAACGACCCCAGGCTCCTGGCCCGGAACTATTACGATCTCGCCCGGGTGCTCTATCTCCAGCGCCGGCCGGCGGAGGCCCAGCCGCTCGCCGAGTGGTCGCTCAAGGCGCGGGAGTCGCATCCCAAGGTCGCGCCGGCGGAGTTGTTCCAGACCGTCTTCCTGCTCGGGGCGATCCACCGGGCCCAGAACCATTTCGGCGAGGCGGAGTCCTGCTTCCGGAAGGCCCTCGACATCCAGGCGAAGAAGATCGGCGGCGAGCACGCCCATCTGGCCGATACCTACGATGCGCTCGGGAACGTCCTCCGCGACCAGTCGCGCTACAAGGAGGCCGAGGCTTATTACAAGAAGTCGCTCGCGCTCCTGGAGAAGCAGGAGCCGGATTTCAATCTGAACCTGGCCGACACGGCCGAGCATTACGCGGTCCTCCTGCGCAAGACGCTCCGCGAGGACGACGCGAAGGCCCAGGAAGGACGGGCGGCGGCGATCCGCGATCGGATGGCGGGGGCCGAGAAAGCTCGATCGGATGCCAAGGACGCGCAGGCGTTTCGGGCCTTCCGCGAGCCGGCCTCCGTTGCGCCCGCCTCCGCCGATCCGAAACCAACAACGAGGGAGAAGTCGGTTGAAGGCAATGCAACGGGTCTGCCGCCTGGATGAGATCGAGGACGGCATGGCGAAGGCCGTCGAGATCGACGGACTCTGGATCGCCCTGTTCCGCCAGGGGGACGACGTGAAGGCCCTGCTCGAACGCTGCCCCCACGCCAACGGCCCGATGGGCAAGGGCTGGATCGAGGACGGCGAGGCCGTCTGCCCCCTGCACCACTGGCGGTTCGACCTCAAATCCGGACGCTGCACGTCCGTGAGTGGGTTCTCACTGCATCCGTTCCGGACGGAAGTGCGCGACGGGGAGGTTTACGTCGAAGCCTGACGCCCCGTGGAGTGCGTCCGCTTGAGGACGCTCTGTTCTCGCGAAGTTCGCTTCTCGCCCGGGATCGGAGCGCTCGCCTTCGGCCAGACGCCTCACCTCGGGAGCAGGCTCCCGCCGGGCGAGTGCGTCCGCGAGCGGACGCACTCCCGGTCCGCGTCTCGCCCCGCGCCGATCCGGTCGTTCAGGAGCAGTCGGGCGGCGGCCGGGTGCCGACGTACTGACAATATTCGCAAAGATATTTGCAATTGTCATTTGGAAAAAATATGATGTCTTTCGTCTCCAAAGAATAGCCGAACCTGCGGCAATTCGGGCAGCGACGGCGAACCGACTGGATCGTCCACTTGATGCAGACCATGAAGACGATCGCGAAGGCTATGGGGAATGCGACCAGTTGGAGAGAGTCCGTCACCGGATGGCGAGCCAGGCCGATCCAATGCATAATCAAGAGAAAGCATGACCAACCAATAACGACATTCGTTCTGGATATCTGAATCCACGCGACCCTTTGCATGGGTGTCGCCCGTCAGGTTGGAAACCCAGGGAGATCTCGCGTTGGGATGAACACGGTCAATCGCGACAGATTCACTGTCCGGCGGAACAGCCCCGCAGGGTGTGGTGGCCGCGTCCTCGCGGCCTCCGCGCCGGATTCACGCCCGGATGAGGCCGGTGCCAGCATATCCGGTCCATGCGTCGGTGCGGAGGCCGCGAGGACGCCGCCACCACACCCTACACGATACCGTATTCTTTGATCTTCCGGTACAAGGTCCGTTCGCCGATGCCGAGCAGCTTGGCGGCCTCCTCGCGGTTGCCGTTGGCGAGTTTCAGGGTCTCGGCGATGTAGTACTTCTCGATCTCTTCGAGCGAGCGGCCGACGAGCTGGGAGTTGCCGGGGCTCGCGGGCATCTCGACGCTCCCGGGGGCGACGGAGGCCTGCAGGTCCTCGGTCAGGTCGTCGAAGTCGAGCACGCCGTCGAAGTCCATGACGACCATGCTCTCGACGGCGTTCTTGAGCTCGCGGACGTTCCCCGGCCAGGAGTAGGCCATCAGCGCCTTGCGGGCCGCCGGGGTGATGTTGCTCACCGTCCTGCCGTGGGTGGTCGAGAAGTGCCTGAGGAACGAATCCGCCAGCAGCGGGATATCCTCCCGGCGCGAGCGGAGCGGCGGCAGCTTGACGCTCACGACCTTGAGCCGGTGGAAAAGGTCCTGGCGGAACGCGCCGGAGTTGATCGCGTCGGTGAGGTCGCGGTTCGTGGCGGAGATCAGCCGGACGTTGACCTTCACGGGCTCGTTGGTGCCGACCTTGACGATCTCGCCCGACTCCAGCACGCGCAAAAGCTTCACCTGGATCGGCATCGGGATGTCGCCGACCTCGTCCAGGAACAGCGTGCCGCCGTTGGCGTGCTCGAACCACCCCTTGCGGTCGCGATCGGCCCCGGTGAAGGCGCCCTTGACGTGCCCGAAGAGTTCACTTTCGAGGATATTTTCACTCAACGCCGCACAGTTGAGGGGGACGAACGGCTTCGTCCGGCGCGGGGAGTTGGTGTGCAGCGCCTTGGCGACGAGTTCCTTGCCGGTGCCGCTCTCGCCGGTGATGAGGACGGTGGCGGAGGTCGGTGCGATCTGGCGGAGGCGGTCGACGACGGTGTGCATGAGCGGCGAGGTGCCGATCACGCCCTCGAAGCCGAACCGCTCGTTGAGCTGGCGCTGGAGTTCGAGGTTGGAGCGGGCCAGGCGCTGGGACTGGCTGGCCTTGTCGGCGACGGCCCGGAGTTCGTTGATATCGAGCGGCTTGGTGAGATACTGCGTGGCGCCGGCCTGCATGGCGGTGACGGCGGTCTTGATGGTGGAGTGCCCGGTGAGGATGACGACCTCGGCGTCGGGCAGCTCGCTCTTGGCCTTGGCGAGGACTTCGAGCCCGCCGACGCCGTCCATGATGAGGTCGGTGAGGACGATGTCGAAGTTCTGCTCCTCGATGAGCCGGAGCCCCTCGCGGCCGCTGGTGGCGACGACGCACTCGTAGCCGACGCGCTCCAGGCTCTCGGCCACGGCCTGGGCGTGGGGCTCATCGTCGTCGACCACGAGCACGCGGATTTGCGGGTCCATGGCGGCGGTCAACCCTGCTGGTCGTGGTTCGGGGCCGGGCTGGGCTCGTCGCCGAGGGGGAGGACGACGTCGGCCAGCGGCAGCCGGATCGTGAAGCAGGAGCCCTTGCCGGGCTCGCTCTGGACGGCGATGGTGCCGCCGTGGGCCTCGACGATCTTGCGGGTGGTGGGCAGTCCCAGGCCGCTGCCCCCCGGGCGGGTGGAGTAGAACGCGTCGAAGATCCGGGCCTGGATGTCGGGGGGCATGCCCTTGCCGGTGTCGGTGATCTCCAGCACCGCGCCGAGGTCCTCATGGCGGGTGCGGAGGATCAGGTCGCCGCCGTCGGGCATGGCGTTCTGGGCGTTGATGATCAGATTCAGGAGCGCCTGCTTGAACAGGTTCGCATCGAGGGGGACCTTCGGGAGATCCTCGGCGTACTGGCTCCGGAAGACGACGTTGTGCGCCTGGGCCTGGGGCTCGCAGAAGTCGCGGAGGTCGTCGACCAGGGCGTTGAGGTCGCAGGGGACGACCTGGAGATCCTGGAGCCTGGCGAAACGGAGGAAGGCGTCGAGGATGCCTTCGAGCCGGTTGGCCTCGCGCCGGATGCGGTCGATCTTCTGGATCGCGCGACGCTCCCTGGGGGACTCGGCGTCGCGGAAGTCCTCGGCCAGGAGGTCGAGGTTCAGGCTCATCGTCGAGAGCGGGTTGCGGATCTCGTGGGCGAGCCCGCCGGCGAGCTGGGCGATCTCGGCGTACTGGGCGCGGAGACGCCGATTGGACTCGACGCCCTCGTCGAAGGCCGCCTGCGAGGGGGGGGCCTGCGGATTGGCTCGGAGGGCGGTCTCGGTCGAGACGTCAGCCATGCGATCGGGTCCCGAAGGGGATCGGGGTCATCTGGTCCCGAACCGGCCAGGCCGTCGCGCGTCCGGGAGGGACGGGCGACGGCCCGAGAGCGGATATCCAGGGTGTGCGACGGCCGGGAGGGGCCATCGCCCGTGCTCGATCAGTCGCGGTCGCGCGGGGGACGCCCGCCGCGATCGCCGCCGGGTCCGCGGCGGGGCGGGCCGCCGGATCCCATCGGGGGACGGTCGCCGCCGCCCGGGGGACGCGGGGGCAGGGTCGCGAGCTTGGGATCGACCTCGCCGCGCTCGGCGAGGGCGGCCTTGCGGGACAGCTTGACGCGGTCCTGGTCGTCCACCGAGATCGCCTTGACGGCCATGAAGTCGCCGACGCGGCAGATGTCCGTCACCGAGCCGACGTAGCCGTCGGACAGCTCACTGATGTGGACGAGGCCGTCCTTGCCCGGGAGGATCTCGACGAAGGCGCCGAAGTCCTTGATCGAGGTGACCCGGCCTTCGTAGATCCGGCCGATCTGGACGCCCTCGGTCATGGCCTGGATCTTGTCCCGGGCCGCTTCGGCGCCCGAGGCGTCGGAGCTGGACAGGGTGACGACGCCGCTGTCGTCAATGTCGATCTTGGCACCGCTCTCCTCCTGGAGGCGGCGGATCGTCTTGCCGCCGGGCCCGATGACCAGCCCGATCTTGTCGGGGTTGATCTGGATCTGGATCAGGCGCGGGGCGTTCGAGGAGATCTCCTCGCGCGGCCGCTTGATCGCCCGGAGCATGGTCCGGAGGATTTCGAGCCGGGCCTCGCGGGCCTGGTCGAGGGTCTCGCGGACGATCTGGGCGGTGATGCCCTGGTTCTTGAGGTCGAGCTGGATGCCCGTCACCCCGCGCTGGGTGCCGGCGACCTTGAAGTCCATGTCGCCGAAGTGGTCCTCGTCGCCGATGATGTCGGTGAGGAGGAGGTGGCGGCCGGAGCGGTCATCCGCCACGAGGCCGATCGAGATGCCGCCGACGGGGTCGGAGATCGGCACGCCGGCGTCCATGAGGCTGAGCGTGGCGCCGCAGACCGAGGCCATCGAGCTGGAGCCGTTGGACTCCAGGATGTCGGAGATCACGCGGATGGTGTAGGGGAACTGGTTCGACTCGGGCAGGACCGGGGCGACCGACCGCTCGGCCAGGGCACCGTGGCCGATCTCGCGGCGGCCGGGACCGCGGATGGGGCGGACCTCGCCGACCGCGAAGGACGGCATGTTGTAGTCGAGCATGAACTTCTTGGTGTACTCGTCCATGATGCCGTCGACGCGCTGCTCGTCGGCGGTGGTCCCGAGTACCGTGGTGACCAGGGCCTGGGTCTCGCCGCGCTGGAAGACGGCGGAGCCGTGGGCGCGGGGCAGGAGCCCGACCTCGCAGGAGATCGCGCGGAGGTCGCGGGGTCCGCGGCCGTCGGGGCGGTAGCCGTCGAGGATCATCTCGCGGACGACCCGCTCCTCGACGCCGTGATAGGCGCCCTTGACCTGGCCGGCGGTGTGCTGGCCGGAGCCATCGGCGGGGACGAGGTCGCCGAGGATCCGGTCGCCCAGCTCCTTGACGGCGGCCTTGCGTTCGAGCTTGCCGACGGTCCCCTTGCGGTCGCGGAGTTCGCGGCCGTAACGCTCGTAGATGAGCTCGCGGAGGGGATCGGCGGGGATCTCGATCTTCTGGTACGGGGGCAGGCCGAGCTTGGCCAGGAGCTCATGCTGGAGGGCGATGACTTCCTGGTTGAGGCGGTGGGCCTCCATGATCGCGTCGTACATCTCGGGCTCGGGCAGTTCCTGGCCGAACCCTTCGATCATCACGATGGTCTTGTCGGTGGAGGCGACGATGAGGTCGAGGTCGCTGGCCTTCATCTCGTCCACGGTGGGGAACGGGATCAGGGCGCCGTCGACGCGGGCGAGGCGGATCGAGCCGATGGGCCCGAGGAACGGGACCTGGGCCAGGAGCAGCGTGGCCGACGCGCCGATCATCGCGAGGACGTCGGGGTCGTTGACGCGGTCGGCGGAGATCGGGCCGGCCTGGATCTGGATCTCTTCGCGGTACGAGTCGGGGAAGAGCGGCCGGATGGGGCGGTCGATGAGCCGGGAGGTGAGGATTTCCTTGGTGGTCGGCCGGCCCTCGCGCTTGATGAAGCCGCCGGGGAACTTGCCCGCGGCGTAGACCTTCTCGCGGTAGTCGACGGTCAGCGGGAAGAAGTCGAGGCCCTCGCGGCCGGGGGCCGCGACGGTGGCGACGAGGCTCATGGTGTCGCCGAGGCGGACCACGACGGCGCCGCTGGCCTGCTTGGCCAGGCGCCCGGTTTCAATCGAGATGGTCTTGCCACCGATCGTGCGTTCGACGGTGACAGGTCTCCGGGGTGCGGATGACGTGCTGCTCATTCCAGATCCTACCTCGGCCGTTTCTTGGGCGCGGCGCGAGTGAGAAAGGCGTTTCGCGAAGGGGGTTGGAGTCGGGACGGGACTGGAGGAGACGGGTCCGGGATGGGAGGGACACCGTCGGCGGCGCGGGGATCCCCTGGCCGGTTCGACGGGACTTCGGGCGGTCACCCGGGCCGAGAGCCGATGCTCTGGACCGGGACAGGTCCAATTTTCCAAAACTGGCCCGACTGGCGACCGACCGATCCGGGCTGCGTACTTCCGAAATCCCCTGGCTGGAGCCGGGACAAATCGCCCCGCGAACGCCCATCCGGGATCGGATCGGGACGGACTGGCGGGGAGCACGACCGACCGGCGTGATGGGCCGGCGACAGGCCGGCCCCGCGCGGTTGGGGTCGGACGATTACTTGCGGATGCCCAGCTTCCCGATGACTTCAAGGTAGCTCTTGCGGTCGTGGAGCCGGAGGTACTTGAGCAGGCTCGACCGCTTCGAGACCATCATCAGCAGCCCGCGGCGGCTGGCGTGGTCCTTGGCGTGGGTCTTGAAGTGATCGGTCAGATCGGTGATCCGGGCCGTCAGCAAGGCGATTTGAACTTCGGGGGAGCCGGTGTCCTTATCGGCCCGACCGAACGACCCAATGATTTCCGACTTCTTCTCCTTCGTGATCGCCATCGCTCGCCCCACTGCCACCGGCCCCGGAACGGGGCCGTCTTTGTGATACTCAAATAACACTCGAAGATGCCCACTATAGGCAAAACTCCTCCCGAATTCAATCCCCCCTGCGACCGGGAATGACAATCGGCCGGCAAACCGGTCCGGGAGGCGTGGTCACGCCGTCCCGGCACGCCTCGGTGCACCCCGGTTCGCCTTCGCCCCGAACGGTGCTCGACCGGAAACGTCGGCCGGAGAAAGCCTTGGGACGATTTGCCAGCGACCGGAACGTGTCCTAGGGTCTGGACAGAAGGCCGTCCAGATGCGCCGTCCGTGCGGGATCGCCGGGCGCATGGGCGGGATTGCGGATCCGAGGAACAGTTCCGCCCCCGTTCTGCGGGATCGCTCGGGGGCGTTGGGTTTCGGTCGAGGCGGGATCGTCGGGTGCGCGGGCGAGACGGTCGGGGGGAGGCCCCTGCCCGTCGCCGATCGGCGTGCGCGCGGCGCCCGCCGCTTTCCAGGGGTGTGCATCATGAGCGATTGGCTTCGTCTGTTCGATGGCGACCCGTCGGGGCGTCGCGCTTCTAAGAAGGCCCAGGGGCGTCGGCGGCAGAGGCTGGCCATCGAGACCCTCGAAGGCCGAATCACCCCCGCGACCAGTACCTGGGTCGGCGCCGGGATCGACGCCAACTGGTCGACCTCGGGCAATTTCGACGTCACCCCATCCGCGGGCGACGACCTCGTCTTCCCCTCCGGCGCGTCCCGGCTCACCAACACCAATGACTTCACCGCCGGCACCTCCTTCAACAGCATCAGTTTCTCGGGGTCGGGCTACTCGGTCGGCGGGAATGCGATCGCGATCGGCAACTCGATCTCCATGTCGGGCGGCGGCAGCGACGACCTGAACCTCGACGTCGACCTCTCGGGCAACACGGTCAGCGTCGGCTCGGGCGCGGTCCTGACGCTCGGGGGCGTGCTCTCGGGCTCGTCGGGCCTGACCAAGGCCGGGTCGGGGACGCTCGTGCTGGCCGGCTCGAACACGTACACCGGCTCCACGAGCCTCGGGGCGGGCACGACCCGGGTGACCAACCCCGACGCTCTGGGGAGCACAAGCTCGGGCACGGTGATCGGCGCGGTGACCACATTCGAGGTCAATGGCGGGATCACCCTGTCGAGCGAATCGTTCACATTCTCGGGCGGCAACGGCACGCTCTTCGTCGGGACCGGCGGCGACAACGTCGTGCCGGGCGCGATCACCTTCCCCGGCCAGAACCTCACGGTCGCCGCCGCCAGCGGCAGCTCGCTCGAACTCAGCGGCAACATCTCCGGAAACAACGCCCCCGACATCTTCTTCGGCAACGGCCAGAACACCGGCACCGTCACCCTCTCGGGCAACAACACATTCAGCAACTTCGTCGACATCCTGGGCGGGACCCTCATCGCCGCGAGCAGCACGGCGCTCGGCGGGACGTCCAACGGCATCTTCCAGATCTCCTCGGGCGCGACGTTCGCCCTCACCGGCGGCATCACGATCGGTGACCCCATCACGCGGGCCAATGGCACCGGAGTCGGCGGCCTTGGGACGATCCAGTCGCTGAACGGCACGAACACGCTGTCCAACACGGTCGGCCTCTTCAGCGCCACGGTCAACATCGGGGCGAACAACGGGTCCGTCCTCAACTTCAACAACACGATCTCCGAAGGGGGCGGCAGTCGGAAGCTGACCAAGGTCGGACTCGGACAGATCAACTTCAACGCCTCCAACACCTACACCGGCCTGACCACGCTCGCCCTGGGGACGATGGGCCTCGGGGCGGGGTCGAACGCGATCAGCGGCGCGCTCCAGGTCGGGGACGGCTCGAACGGCTTCGCCAACCTCATCTATCTCGCCTCGAACCAGATCCCCGACAACGCCGCCGTGACGGTCCTGGACTCGAACTCGACGTTCGACCTCGACGGGTTCAGCGACACCATCAATACGCTCAGCGTGTCGGGGGGCAACGTCGCGACCGGCGCCGGCACGCTCACCACGACCGGCGGGGTCGGAGCCGCCGCATCCAGCACCACGGGGACGATCGCGGGCAATCTCGACCTGCCGGCGACCGCGACCATCACCGTGGGCGACGGCTCGCAGGCGGTCGACCTCGACATCTCCGCCGTGATCTCGGGGGCGGGCACCTCGCTGACCAAGCAAGGCGCCGGCACGCTACGGCTCTCGGGCAACAGCACCTACAACGGAAGTACCACGCTGCTCGTCGGCGACATGATCGTCGACGGTAGCATCGGTTCCAGCAGCGGACTGACGGTCTCCAACTCCACGATCCTGACCGGCTCGGGCACCCTGCCGGACGTCGCGCTCCAGAGCGGCGGCGTCATCTCGCCCGGTTCGTCCCCGGGTTCCGCGACCTCGGGCAGCCTCAGCTTCTCCTCAGGCGGCGTCTTCTCGGTCGACATCACCGGCACCACCCCGGGGACCCAGTACGACCAGCTCAACGTCCAGGGCACGATCTCGCTCGGCGGTTCGACCCTGTCGATCTCGATGCCGAACAACTACTCGCCGCCGTCCGGCGCGTCGTTCACCATCATCGTCAACGATGGCAACGACGCGGTCAGCGGCACGTTCAACAACCTAGCCGAGGGGGCGAATCTCACCTCGGGCAGCACGACCTTCCGGATCTCGTACGTCGGCGGAAGCGGCAACGATGTCGTCCTGACCACGCTCGGGGCGACCACCTCGACGGCGAGCTCTTCGGCCAATCCTTCAGTGTTCGGGCAGTCGATCACGCTCACCGCGACGGTCACGGGCTCGCTCGGGACTCCGACGGGGACGGTCACGTTCTTCGACGGCGCGACGAATCTCGGCACCGCGACCCTCGACAATTCGGGCCAGGCGACGCTCTCGACGGGCGCGCTGTCGGTCGCCACGCACAGCATCACGGTCTCCTATAGTGGCGATTCGAGCAACGCGTCGAGCACATCGGCGGTCCTGAGCCAGCTCGTGAACCGGGCCGGCACCACCACCTCGATCTCCGTGCCGGTTTCCGCCGTCTTCGGCGAGTCGATCACGCTGACGGCCACCGTCGCGGCCGTCTCGCCCGGGTCGGGGACGCCCGGCGGGACCGTCTCCTTCTTCGACGGCGCGACCTTGCTCGGCACGGGCACGCTCAGCAACGCGGGAGTCGCCACGCTCAGTGTCAGCAGCCTGTCCGTCGGCACCCACCCCAGCCTGACCGCCCAGTACGGCCAGTCCTCCAATTTCAACGGCAGCACGTCGCTCACGACGCAGACCACGATCAACAAGGCCAGCACGTCGAGCAGCGTGACCTCCTCGGCGAACCCCTCCGTTTTCGGCCAGTCGATCACGCTGACCGCCACGATCGCCGCGGCCGCGCCGGGCGCCGGGACGCCCACCGGCACCGTCTCGTTCTTCGACGGAGTGACCCTCCTGGGGACGGCGAACCTCAACAACTCGGGCGTCGCCACCCTCACGACTTCCGCGCTCTCGACGGCCGCCCACGCCATCAACATCAGCTTCGCCGGCGACGGCAACTTCCTGTCGAGCAGCTCCACGGTCCTGACCCAGACCGTGAACATGGCGTCCACCTCCACGTCGGTGGCCAGCAGCGCGAATCCGTCGGTCTTCGGGCAGACGGTGACACTCACGGCGACCGTGGCCACCACCGCGCCCGGATCGGGCACGCCGACGGGGACGGTCTCGTTCTTCGATAACGGGAATCTCCTGGGCACCGTCAGCCTGGACAATTCGGGCGTGGCGACGCTCGCGGTGAGCAACTTCAACGTCACCTTGCACCCGATCGTGGTCGTCTATTCCGGCGACGCGAACAACAACGGCAGCACCTCCAGCGCACTGAACCAGGTCGTGAACAAGTCATCGACCTCGACGGCCCTGTCGTCGTCGGCCAATCCGTCGGTCTTCGGGCAGTCGGTCACGCTCACCGCGACGATCACCGCGACCTCTCCGGGCTCGGGCACTCCGTCGGGCAGCGTGCAGTTCTTCGACGGCGCGACCCTGCTCGGGACCGCCAACCTCAATAACTCCGGCGTCGCCACCCTCACGACCGCGGCCCTGAGCCGGGCCACCCACAGCCTGACCGCCGTCTACGGCAGCGACAACAACTTCCAGGGCAGCACCTCCTCGGCGGTCTCCCAGGTCGTGAACAAGGCGGGCGCCACGACCCTCCTGACCTCCTCCACCAACCCGACGGTCTTCGGCCAGGCGACGACGTTCACCGCCACGGTCACCGCCGACACTCCGGGCTCAGGGACGCCCACGGGCACGGTGCAGTTCTTCGACGGGGCCACGCTGCTCGGCACCGCCGCCCTCGACGGCTCCGCCGTCGCGACGTTCTCGATCTCGTCCCTCTCGACGGGCACGCACAGCATCACGGCGGCCTTCGGCGGCGACAACAACTTCATCAATAGTGCCTCGCAGCCCCAGACACAGACGGTGAACAAGGCCGACACCCTGGCCAGCCTCGGCGTGAACCCGAGCGGCTCGACCTACGGCCAGCCGGTCACCCTGACGGCGACCATCTCGGCCTTCGCCCCCGGCGCGGGGATCCCGACGGGGACCGTCGAGTTCCGCGACGGCGCGACCGTTCTCGGCACGAGTACCCTCAACGGATCGGGCGTGGCGACCTACACGACCGGGAGCGTCCAGCTCGCGGCGGGTTCGCACTCGCTCACGGCGGTCTTCCTGGGCGACGGCAACTTCAACGGCTCGGCCGCCCTGCCCGTCACCCAGCAGGTCAACAAGGCCGCGACATCGGCCTCGGTCTCCTCCTCGGCCTCGCCCTCGGTGTTCGGCCAGTCGGTGACCTTCACCGCCACCGTCTCGGCCGCGCCCGGGGTGCCGACCGGGTCCGTGAGCTTCTTCACTGGCAGCACCCTCCTGGCCACGGCCACGCTGGACAACTCGGGCCAGGCCACGTTCACCACGTCGGCGCTGTCGGCGGTGAGCCAGCTCATCACCGTGACCTACGCGGGCGACTCCAACTACCTCAGCAGCCTGTCGTCGAGCCAGCTCCAGATCGTCAACCGGGCCTCCACCAGCGTATCGGTCGCATCGTCCTCGAACCTCAACCAGTCGGATTTCGGTGAGCTGGTCACGTTCACGGCGAACGTCTCCGCGGTGGCTCCAGGGGTGGGGAACCCCTCGGGGACGATCACGTTCCTCGACGGCGAGATCGCGCTGGGGACCATCGCGATCAACGCGGGCTCGGCCTCGCTCTCGATCAACTCGCTCGGCGTCGGGACGCATCCGATCACCGTCCTCTACAACAGCGACAACAGCTTCCTGGCCTCGACCTCCTCGGCGATCCTTCAGAGGGTGAACGAGGCGGGCACGACCGTCGCCCTGGCGACCAGCCGGTCACAGACGGTCTTCGGGCAGACGGTGACCTTCACCGCCAGCGTCTCGGCCCTCGCGCCGGGCGTGGGGATCCCGACCGGGACCGTGACCTTCCTCGACGGCGCGACCCAGCTCGGCATCGGTACCATCGACTCCGCGGGCGTGGCGACGTTCACCACATCCTCGCTCAGCACTCGCACCCACACGATCACGGCCGTCTATGCCTCGGGCGACGCTAACTTCGACGTCAGCGGGCCCAGCAACGCGATCAGCCAGGCCGTCGGCCAGGCCGGCACCTCGATCACGCTGGTCGGGGCCCAGAGCCCGACGGTCTTCGGCCAGGCGGCGATATTCACCGCCACCGTCTCGGCCGTCGCGCCGGGGGCCGGCATCCCCACGGGCTCGGTTGCGCTCTACGACGACAACGTGGTGATCGCCGTCGCGGCCCTGAACAACGGCGTCGCGAGCTTCTCGGTCAACACGTTCTCCGTCGGGACGCACTCGCTCCAGGCGATCTACTCGCTGGGCGACGTGAACTTCCAGCCCAGTGGATTCAGCTCTCCGCTCGCGCAGGACGTGAACAAGGCCGACACCTCGGTCTCGATCGTCAGCTCGAACGCCTCGACCGTATCCGGACAGGCGGTGACCTTCACCGCGATCGTGGCCGCCGTCACCCCCGGCGCGGGCATCCCGACGGGGACCGTGACCTTCTACGACGGCCTCAATGTGCTCGGCAGCGGCATGCTCGACAACGCCGGGGTCGCCACGTTCACGGCGACGGGCCTCAGCGTCGGCAATCACAGCATATCGGCGCTTTACACCTCCGGCAACGCGAGCTTCAACCTCAGCCCGCCCTCGACCGCGATCAACCAGTCGATCGCGAAGGCCGACGCGACGGTCTCGCTGGCGACCTCGAGCGGGTCGGTGGTCTCGGGCCAGACCGTGACCCTGACGGCCAACGTGAGCGCAACGGCCCCCGGATCGGGCACTCCGACCGGCTCGGTGACCTTCTTCCAGGGCGCGAACGCCATCGGTACGGCCCCCCTCGACAGCAACGGCGTCGCCGTGCTGTCGATCGCCAACCTGCCCGTCGGGACGCGCGGGCTGACCGCCCTCTACTCGTCGGGCGACGCGAACTTCAACCCGGGCGGACCGTCGTCCCCGAGGACCGTGGTCGTCTCGAAGGCGGATACCTCGATCGCCCTGAGCGGATCGCCCTCCACCGTCTCCGGCCAAAGCGCGACCTTCACCGCCACGGTGACGACGCTGTCCCCCGGCGCCGGCACACCGACCGGCAACGTCACGTTCAAGGACGGTGGCAACGTCATCGGCGTCGTGCCGCTCGTCAACGGCGTGGCCAGCTTCTCGATCGCCGGCCTGGCGGTCGCAAGCCATTCCATCACGGCGGCGTACACCTCGGGCGACGCCGACCACAACGCGGGCCCGGCGTCGTCCCCGGTGACGCAGGTCGTTGGCCAGGCGTCGGCGACCGTCGCGATCGGCAACTCGGCCAGCACGGTGGCATTCGGCCAGGCCGTCACGATCACGGCGACCCTCTCGGCCGTCGCCCCCGGCGTGGGCGCGCCGGGCGGGACGGTTACCTTCTTCGACAGCGGCGTGCCGATCGGCACCGGGACGATCGTCAACCGGGCCGCGACGCTCACCACGTCGGGCCTGTCCGGCGGGATCCACTTCCTGACCGCGTCCTACTCGGGCGATGACGCGTTCCAGTCGGGGGCGACCTCGCCGGTCCTGAGCCAGGGCGTGACCGCCGCCGCGACGACCGTGGTGCTCTCCTCGGACGCGACGTCCACGACCTTCGGCCAGTCGATCCGCTTCACGGCGACGATGGCGACGACCTTCCCCGGCTCGGGCATCGCGACCGGCCAGGTGGGCTTCTTCGACGGGCCCGCGCTGCTCGGCACGAGCACGCTGGCGAACGGCGTCGCCACCCTGGACATCGACAGCCTGCTCGTCGGCAGCCACGCGATCCAGGCCCGGTTCCTCGGCGGGACGGACTTCGCCGCCTCGTCCTCGACGGACACCACGATCCAGGTCGGCCCGGCCCAGACGACGACCACTACCCGGCTCGTCAGCGCGACGACCGTCTTCAGCCAGACCGCGACCTTCACGGCGACGGTCGGCGACAACCTCCCCGGCGCGACGCCCGGCGGCACCGTGACCTTCTTCGATGGCAGCACGCCGATCGGGACGGTCGCCCTCGTCGGCAACCTCGCCACCCTGAACACCAACAAACTGGCCGTCGGCCCGCACACCATCAAAGCGGTGTACAACGGCGACGGCCGGTTCGCGACCTCCAATGGCGCGGCCCCGCAGGCGTTCGGCGTCCTCCGCGGATCCTCGATCGCCCGCCTGAACGGCCCGGCCGGCACCGTGCCGAGCGGCGAACTTCTGACCTACACCGTCCGGATCGCCCCCAACTCGCCGAGCATCGTGCAGCCGACCGGACGCGTGGACTGGGTGGTCGGTGGCAAGGTCGTGGCGACCACGAACGTCGTCAACGGCCAGGCCAGCTACAGCCTGCGGGTCAGCGGGGCGGGCCAGACCACGGCCGTCTCCGCGAACTTCTCGGGCGACGGCAACTACCTCGGTGCGTACTCCAACGCCAGCACGCTCCAGGTCGCCAAGGCCGACAGCCAGACGAGCATCGGGGCGGTGGCCAACAAGAACGCCAAGGGGAAGGTCGCCAGCGTGACCTTCACCGCCACCATCCTCCAGCCGAATTCCGGCCAGGCCGTGATGGGCGGCACCGCGAAGTTCCTCCTGAACAACAAGGTCGTCGGCAAGGTCTCCGTCATCAACGGCATCGCCCGGCTGACCCTGAATTCCCAAGGGCTTGCCAACAAGACCCTCACCGTCGTCTACGAGGGCAACAGCGACGTCAACGGCTCGTCGGCGGCCTATGACATCCCGTCGAGCCTGCTGCAGTCGAGCGCGGCCGCGATCGTGCGGTCGAAGTTCCGGTTCCTCGGCTGATTCGGAGTGCGGCAGTCCGGCTGCCGCGATTCCCCGGTTCTGAAGAGATCCATCAGACCGACCTGGAGGAGAACCCCAACGCGGAGCCAAGCGGCAGCCGGACTGCCGCACTCCAGATCAGCGGCCCAGGGCGGATCTCGTGGACTTGATGGCGTCGATGCCGGATCCCCAGGTGAACGTATGCAGGGCATTCGTCCAGCGGTCGTTCACCTGGATCCCATCCGGACCGCGCTGGAATGCCGAAAGGAGGATGATCAGGCCGATCGATCCGATCAGGAGCCAGGGCCAGCGGGAGGGCCAGGACAGGACATCGTGCGGGGGCCGGAGCGCCGCGAGGGAACGCGGCCAGGCCAACCCGACCAGCGAGAGCAACAAACCCACGCCAGTGATCGCCCCGCCGAGGCGGAAGCCGGCGGGTTCGTAGCGGAAAATGAGCCGATGCGTGCCGGGCTCCAGGAAGACGGCCCGGAACGCGGAGTAGGCCGGGAGGATCGTCCCGGGCTTGCCGTCGACGGTCACCGTCCAGCCGGGATCGAACGTGTCGGCCAGGAAGAAATAGCCACGGGTCCTGGCGTCGACCTCGACCTCGACTCGCTCGGGGATCTCCGAGACGATCCTCGCGGAGCCCTCGGCGGCGTCGGTCTCCTTGAGCGGCCGCGCGGGGTCCTCGACGATGATCCGCTCGCGGATCGCCGGGCCGACCGTCTCCAGCACGCGTCCGGTCTCGGCCTCGTCCTTGGTGTAGATCGGCCTGCCCAGGAACCTCGCACGCGGGAGGGCCCGGGGGTTCCGGTGGATATAAGCGGTCCCCTTCAGGACCGGGTTCGGATCCAGGCCGGCGAGCGGACGCCGGGCGAGGAGGTGGGTCACGCCCTCGATCTCGTAGTAGCCGGCGTTCGGCTTGGCGTGGTCGGTGTAGTTCAGCATCCGCCGGGGGAAGATCGGGGTGATGCCCGACGAGTTGGAGATCCCCCAGACCGGCGCGAGGCTCCAGGCGAGGGTGTCGCGGATCGCCATGAAGTCGACCGGCTCCGACGCATACCCCGGCTCGCCCGACGACTTGTCGGCCTCGCCCGTGATCCGGATCACGTCGGGCCGACTCGCCAGATACTCGGCCGAGGCGGGCGGCTTCGTCCAGTAACCCGGGTCGATCGACGGCGAGTCGTACCAGTGCGACCCGAGCAGGTCCGCGATGACGAGCAGGGGGATCATCGAGGCGATCCGCGACCTCGCCTTCGGGTCGCGACTCCTCGCCGCCGCGCGGATGACTGAGGCCCCGATGAGCAGCAGCAGGAGCGTCCTCGCCCCGGCCAGGCTGAGTTCCCAGCCGAGCCAGCGATAGCGGGCGACGTGGTAGGGCGTGTTCCAGCGGTTCGGGTCGTTCCAGACGGGCGAGTAGACGTGGATGAGCAGCGGCACGCAGGCGGCCAGGACGACGATCGCGAGGAGGAACGACCCGCGCAGCCGGACGACGCCGGGCCTCGCCAGCCGATCCACCCCCACCGCCGCGAGCCCGGCGACCGCCAGCGAGACCCAGAGGTGGTAGCGGACCGGGATCCGCGAACTGCCCACGACCGGGATCCGGTGCATCACGTCGAAGACCGCCGTGTAACGCCCGAGCATCAGCAGCGAGCCGACCAGCGCAAGCACCGTCAGGAACGCCACCCAGCGGTCGCGCGACGCCGACGCGCCGATGACCGCGAGGCCGATCGCGATGAGCCCGAGGTAGGCGTTCATCTCGTGGTAGGGGTAGTAGCCGTCCATCCAGTCGGTGTCCCGGGCCCGGGTGCCGTAGGCCTCGCGGACGACCAGGGTCGGCAGGAGTTCCGGGCTCCAGGAGCCGTACGTCACCTGCTCCCAGGTCAGCCCGCCGGCGCGCGGGGAGCGGTCGAGGAGTTCCTTCGACGGCACCCACTGGATCGCCGAGATCGCCACGCCCAGGGCCATGATACCCAGGGGAAATGCCAGCGCGACGATGCGTTCCCGAGTCCCTCGTTCGGTCACCGCGCGGAACAAGGCATAGAGGCCCAGGGCCCCCGACGTGAGGATCGTGTCCTGCAAGTGCCCGGCGAAGACCTGGCAAGCGAGGGCCAGGGCACCCAGCGCGACGCCCCGCAACTTGCCACCGTCCCAGGCGACCTCGACCGCCCAGAAGACGAGCGGGACGCTCGTGAGGGCGTTGTTCATGCTCGTGTGGATCAGGTGCGCCCAGACGAAGCCGCTCAGCCCGAAGACGGCCCCGCCCGTCAGCGCCCCGATCGGCCCGACGTGCCGGCGGAGCCAGCCGTAGGTCGCCAGGCCGGTCAGCCAGACCGACAGGATCGTGTCGAGGTTGAACGCCTTCCAGGTCGCCAGCCAGGTGTAGAGCAGGGGCTTGAGCGGGTGCCAGTAGCCCGCCTGGCTCTCGCTGTAGAGCGGCAAACCGCAATAGAGCCCCGGCATCCATCGCGACAGGCGACCGGCCTGCCACTCCTTCGCGAGGAAGTCGCGATAGGTGTAGTTCAGCTCGGTGATGTCGAAGTAGAACAGGGCCTTCTGGAGCGTGATCGCGTCCCAGAAGAACGCCACAATCGCCAGCGTCCAGACGCCGATCGCCAGCCAGTCGCCGCGTCCGAAGGGGGGCGGCGAGGCGTTCCAGATCGGATTGACGGCGGGGGCCTTCGGCTCGGATGCGGGCGTGGTCTCAGCGTTCATTCTTCGATTCTACCTGGCCGGTCGTCGGCCAGTCGATGACGACGAACCCGCGTCCCTGGTGCACCACCTTGCCCCCCTCCGCCAGGGCCTTCTCGCGGAAGATCGCCCCGTCCTGAGTCGGCCGGATCACTAGCCATCGCGGGCGACCGCCCGGCAGCGCGTTCGACCGTTCGGGGAACCGGTTCGGGAACACCGGATGCGGCACCCCCTGGACCTTGCCGCCGGTCAGGAAGGAGAGGCGGTAGACGTCCCAGTAGCCCCCCTGGATGGCGTCGACCTCGGGGTGGGCGTTGATCCAGTCGAGCAGCGGATCCTCGACCTTCCTCGCCACCGACCCGGTCGCCGGGTCATTCCAGCCGAGGCCGCGATACCATCGCATCGTGTCGACGACCATCAGCCCCGAGAGCCCCACCGCGATGGCCACAGCCGTCGCCAATCCCCCCCTGCCCCGCGACATACGATCGAGCCAGACCCCGAACCCCGCCGACCAGGGCAAGCACCACAGGACGAGATATCGGTAATTGTCCGAGTTGAAGATGTTCCGGTTCAGCACGAACCCCGCCGCGACCGCGACGAACGCGAACAGCATCGACCAGACAACGGCTGTCCGGCCCGGGTCGGACGTGGCAACTTTTCCGGGCGGTCTGGCCAGCCCGACGATCGACCCGACGAACAGCAGCAGGCCGACCCCGGTCACGAGGGCCGCCAGGGGATCGAGCCCGGACTTCCTGGCTCGACCGAGATCCGACAGCGACCGCCCCGACGCGTCGCCGATCGCCGACGGATCCGGCTCCGACTCCAGGCCGGGCAGCTTGTGCCCGGCCACCAGTCGCGGCAGGCATTCGAGGGTCAAGATCCGGGCGTGTTCCAGGAGGACTTTCGGGTCCGTGCTGGCGGCGAAGGTGTCCTGGTAGGCGTCGTAGGGATCGAGGATCCGCCCCGCCACGGCCGGCACCAACCCGATCACCAGGCCGAGCAGGAAGACCGGCACGGCAACCCATCCCTTCGGCCGCCTCTCGCCCATCAGCCATCCGATCACCGCCCCCGGGATCATCCCCGCGAGGGCGACGACGAACATCGAATCGACGAAGATCCCCAGCCCGCACCAGACGCCCAGCCCGATGACCCGTCCCCTGCCTCCGCCCCGGAAGCATGCGGCGAGCCCCGCGAGGGCCAGGGCATACCAGCCGACGATCAGCAGGTGCCCGCCCGTGATGCGGCCCGAGAGCCAGATGAGCCCGGTCGAGCTGAACACAAGCGGAACCAGCCCGAAGACCGCCGCGCGAAAACCGAAGACGGTCCGCATCATCGCATAAGCGGCCGCCGCCACGAACGCCGCGACCAGCACCCCGCCCCGCACCAGCGCCTCGGGCGTCGCCCCGCTGATCAGGGCTTCCGGCAGCGAGAACAGCACCGGCAACGCCCCGATGCTGGGCGTGCCGGGATAGTGCCAGCGGAACTGCCCCCGCGTGGCGTCGAGGAGCGTCAGACCGTCGACCGCGAGGTCGCTATCGAGATGCACCGACGCATTGAGCACGAGAGGCCGGCGGATCGCGACGACGAGACAGATGGCCGCGGCGACGACGAGGAGGTCCAGGATCCAGCGCTTCCCCCGCCCCGAAGGCCCCTCCCCCTGCGACATCCCCGGCCCCTTTCGATCCATCGACTCAGCCGAAGATATCAGAAACCGCGAGTTCAAAACCGGGGAGTTCCGGCAGGCCCCGGAGCATCTCGGCCTCGACGAGCACCACGCTATTCAGTTCGTCGTCGCGGAACAGGCTGACCGTCCGGTTGCGAGGATCCACCACCCCGACCAGCCCGACGCCGGCTGCCAGGTATTCGTTCACCTTGGCGCGGACCTCCCGCATGCGATCGTTGGGCGAGACGATTTCGAAGACCACATCCGGCGGGATCTCGGGAACGCCCTGAGTGACCTGATCGCGAGGCAACCGGGCGATCGAGTAGTACATGACGTCCGCCCCACGCACCGAATCGGGATTCCTCGTGGTCCGGACGGCGGTATCGTTGCCGAAGACCAGGCCAAGCCCAGTCTCACGCGCGAATCGGCTGAGGTGGTAGCCGACGTTCATGCAGATCATGCCGTGCTGAGCACCCGGTGGCGGCGATAACTCGACGACCTCCCCATTGACCAGTTCGGTCCGGGTCCAGTTGAACTCCGGATTGGCGAGATATTCCTCGGCGGTCAGCAGCTTGGTCGCGGTCGCCATGTCAGACGGCTCCGGCCATGGAGGTGAGCTGGACGAGCGAGCGGTTCTGCTCCTTGGCGAGGTACTCGCGGCCCTTCTTGACGTGGATGTGGTCCCAGGGGAGCACTTCTTCCAAGGGCCGGGCGCGGTGGCTGTAGAACTCGACGTCGATGCCGAGGTCCTCGAAGGTCGACCACCACAAGTTCGGGTTGAAATGCTCGGTCCAGGCGTCGAGCCGGGCGCCGCGACGCCAGGCCTCTTCCAGGGCGGCGGCCACGCGGCGGTCGCCACGCGTCAGGATGCCTTCGAGCAGGCTGGTCTCGACGTTGTGGCACTTGATGGTGACGGTCTTGAGCTTCACCCTCGACCGCAGGTACTTGTGCGCCCAGTGGAAGTACTCGCGGCTCTGCATGCCGTTCCACTGATAGGGCGTGTGCGGCTTGGGGACGAAGTTCGAGACGCTGGCCACGACCTCGGTGTACCGGCCGGTCACGTCCTTGCCGATCCGGGCGAGGGTCTCGGCCATCTCGACGATGCCGTCGAGGTCGGCGGTCCGCTCGCCGGGGAGCCCGCAGAGGAAGTAGAGCTTGACCTTCCGCCAGCCCCGCTTGAAGGCCTCGGCCGCGCCGTCGTACAGGTCCTTGTTGTCGATCGGCTTGCGGATCTGCTCCCGCATGTCGTCCCGCGCGACCTCGGGGGCGAGCGTCAGGCCGCCACGACGCCCCTCGTTGAGCAGGGCCGGGATCTTCTTCAATGTCTCGGTGATCCGCAGGCTCGGCAGCGAGATGCTCACGCCCATCGGGGTGAAGACCTCGCTCATCTTCGTGACCAGCTCCTCGAAGTGCGGGTAGTCGCTGGTCGAGAGCGACAGCAGGCTGATCTCGTCGTACCCGGTGTTGTAATAGCTTTCGAGTGCGGCGTTGACGATCGTCTCGACCGTCCGGTACCGCAGGGGCCGCTTGATGACCGTGCTCTGGCAGAACCGGCACTGCCAGGGGCAGCCGCGCATGATCTCGATGGCGATGCGGTCGTGGGCCGTCTCGACGAAGGGGATCACCGGGGCCGTCGGCAGCGGGATGTCATCCAGCGAGACGATCGTGCAGGGCTTGATCGCGGCCGGGACGTCGTCGCGGTTGCGGACGATGTCGGTGATCGTGCCGTCCTCGCCGTAGATCGGGTCGTAGAAGCGGGGGACATACGCCCATTCGCACTGTCGCGCGATCCTGGCGAGCTTCTCCTCGCGCGTCAGCGAGGCATCACCCTTCATCGACGACCACAGTTCGACCACCACCGGCAGGCTCGGCTCGCCGTCGCCGATGACGAAGAGGTCGATGTAGGGGGCGAGCAATTCCGGGTTCTGCGACCCGGGGCCGCCGGCGATCACGAGGGCGTCGCCGGCCGAGCGGTCCTCGGCCTTGAGCGGGATGCCGCCGAGGTCGAGCATGGTCAGGACGTTCGTGTAGCAGATCTCGTACTGGAGCGAGAATCCGACAACGTCGAAGTCCTTGAGCGGCGTGAAGGTTTCGAGCGAGTACAGGGGCACCTGGTGCTCGCGGAGGGCCTTCTCGAAATCCGGCAGCGGGGTGAAGACGCGCTCGCAGGCGAAGCGGTCGTCGGCGTTGAGGAGGCTGTAGAGCACCTGGAGCCCGTGGTGGCTCATTCCGAGGGAGTATGTGTCCGGGAACGCCATGCAGACGGTGCCCTGGACCTTCGTGTGGTCCTTGCGGACGCTGTTCCGCTCGCCGCCGATGTACTGCGCGGGGGTAAGGACGTTCGGCAGGATCCGCGCGGTGACGTAATCTTTGAGGGCAGTGTTGAGCATGGGTCCGGGGCCTCAAGTCTGGGCCAAAGGTTCCGTGGGCGGGCGGGGCGTCGGGCGGACAGTCAGGTACGCGCCACGGTCCAGGGTGATTTCGGCGATCTGGGGCGGATCGGGGATTCTCGATTCTTTCGCACGGCGTCGCGTGGTTTCATCTTAGCGACGACCCCGGGGCCTGGGTAGAACCCCCGGGCCGCAAAGCCCGGGTCGACGCGGCGGCCGTTCCCCGGAATAATGAGGGGGACGCGTTCGTCCGCCGATCCGGAGACTCCCCGCGATGTCCCGATGGTTCGCCCTCTTCCTCATCGTCTTCCCCTGCCTCGGCTGCGGATCGGCCCCGCAGGAGACATCTCGAACGGTCCCGGTCACCCAGGGGCCCGAGTCCTCCTCCGCAGACAAGGCCGCCGCGAAGGCGCCGCGCGCGATCGCCACGCACTGACCCCGATCTGAGGATCCGACCGTGTCCGACACCCGGCCGCTCGTCGCGCTGACCCTGGGAGACGTCGCCGGCATCGGGCCGGAGCTGGTCCTGAAGGCCTGGACCGACTCCCCACTCCGCGACCTGGCCCGGCCGTTCGTCGTCGGCGACACCGCCCTATTGGAGAGGGTCGCCTGCCAGATCGGGGCCCCGCTGGGGCTGAAGGTCGTCCGGATCGAGCAACCCGAGGACGCCCGGCCGGACGCGACGACGATCCCCTGCCTCGACGCCACCAGCCAGGATCTGGCCCATGTCCAGCCGGGCGTGGTCGATGCTCGGGCCGGCCGCGCGGCGTATGACTTCCTGGTCACGGCGATCGACCTCGCCATGGCCGGCCGGATCGACGCGATCGTGACCCTGCCTCTCCAGAAGGAGGCCCTGCACGACGCGGGCATCGAGCACCCCGGCCACACCGAGATCCTCGCCGAGCGTTGCGGCGTCCCCGAGCACGCGATGATGCTCTACCTGCCGCCCCGCGAGGGGGATCCCGCGAGTGCCGGTCTGGGGGTGATCCACGTCACCTTGCACGTCGCGTTGCGGCGGATCTTCGACCTTATCACGGTCGAGAATGTCCTGTCCAAGATCCGGCTGGCCCACGAGGCGATGGGCCCGCTCACCGAGCTACTCGGCCGGTCGCCCCGGATCGCCGTGGCGGGGCTCAATCCCCACGCCGGGGAGAACGGCCTGTTCGGCGACGAGGAGCGGACGATCATCGCCCCGGCCGTCGAACTGGCCAGGCGATCGCACATCGACGCGAGCGGGCCGATCGCGGCCGACACCCTGTTCTCGCGGGCGGTCTACGGCGAATTCGACGCCGTGGTCGCGATGTATCACGACCAGGGGCACGTGGCGCTCAAGACGATCGGTTTCGACCGCGCGGTGAATGTCACGCTGGGATTGCCGATCGTCCGGACCAGCGTGGCCCACGGCACGGCGTTCGACATCGCCTGGCAGGGCATCGCCTCGCCCGCCAGCCTGATCCAGGCCACGCGGGTCGCCGCCCGGCTCGTCTCGGGCCGTCGCCTGCAACCGTCCTGAACCCATTCTCGCACAAGGATGTGCCCGACCGATGACCCGCGTCTTCCTGATCCGCCACGGCGCCACCGTCAGCAACCGCGAACGCCCCTACCGACTCCAGGGCCGCGGCTCGAACCTGCCGCTCGACGAGATCGGCCTCGACCAGGCCCGCCGCAGCTCCGAGTTGCTGGCATCGTTCCCGATCGCCGCCGTCTACTCCAGCCCCCTGCTCCGCGCCCGGATGACCGGCGAGGCCATCGCGGCCCCCCATGATCTCATCGTCTCGACCCTCGAGATCTTGATGGAAGCCGAGATCGGCCGCTGGGAGGGCCTGACGTGGGACCAGGCCCGCGCCCAGGATCCCGAACTCTACGAGAAGTTCCACACCAACCCGGGGACGGTGCCCTACCCCGACGGCGAAGCTTTCCTCGACGTGCAGCGCCGCGTTTCCCCGGCCATCCTCGACCTGACCAAGCAGCACCCAGGCCAGACCATCGCCGTGATCGGCCACAACGTCGTCAACCGCGCCTACCTCGCGGGCCTGCTCGGCATCCCCATCGATCAGGCCCGCGCCATCCGCCAGTCCAACGGAGGCATCAACCTGATCGAGTACGGCGAGACCGTGACCGTCGAGATGATGAACGGGTGCTTGCACCTGTAGGGTCCGCTATTGCGGACCACTCTTGTTATGACCATACACACCGGTCCGCAATAGCGGACCCTACTTGCGGATCACCCTCACCTCCGTCCATTCGGTCGTGATCGAGCCGGGCCAGATGGAGCGGACCTCGGGGTCGGTCCAGCCGAGGTCGGGGTTGGCGGTGAGGATCAGCCGCATCCGGCGGTCGCCCACGCCATCGATGGTGCCCGTCGGGACCCCCTCGATCGGGCCGATGGTGTGGCTGCGCGACATCTCCGCCTCGGTCGCACCGCTCCCCTGGCCGCTGACGACGATCCGCCCCGCGCGGAAGGTCCCCGGGACGCCCTCGAATTCGACGAACAGGTCATGCGCCAGGTCGCTCGGCAAGGGCGGGCGGACGAACAGCTCGGGCGGGTCGCGGAGGACGAGGTTCTCGTCGAGCGGCAGGTAGCGGACCTCCTCCCCCTCGGCGGTCTCGGAGGGGCGCAGGCGGATCGCGTCGCGGAGCTGCTGCTCGCGGGCGGCGTCGGGGAGGGTCAACAGGGCGTCGACCTGGAGCAGCGGGTCGAACTCGAACGGGAACGGTGACTGGGGGAGTTCGACGGTCCATTCCGACGTCAGCCCCTTGGTCCGGGCCCGGGCGTGGAGGACCAGCCGGTGCGGGCCGTTCGCGGGGAAATCCCTGGGATCGACCTCGAAGACCGCCTCGCCCGCCCCGGCCTTCCAGGGCGAGAACGTCTCCAGCCCGGCCCGCTCGGTCCCGAGGATCCGGTGCGACCATTCCAGGTTCTCCGGACGGATTCCCGGGCCCTCCTCCTTCAGGAAGGGCAAGCCGTAGCGCACGACCACCGGGAAGGGCGTCCGGAGGGCCCTCGGGTAGCGACGCCTCGCCTTCCACTGGACGTCCGCCCCGCGCATCACGAGGGCCTTTTCCTCCTCCGCGATGAGATCATCCTTGCCCCAAAGGACGGCCAGGCTCGCCCCTGCGGCGCGGCGGATGGCGGGTTCCTTGGCCGTCTGCTGGAGCCGGAAGAGGTCCGTGATCCCCTCCCGCCCGAAGTTCGCGGCGGCCTCGACGTCGGCGACGGCCACGTCCAGGCTGTTGAGCCGGTCGACGACGCCCCGGGCCCGGCGGTCCTTGAGCAGCTTCCGCGTGCCGCCCACGCCGATGACCATGACCAGCACGAACAGGACCGCGCTCCGGGGATCGGCCAGGAACGACGTCCAGTGCCGCGGCTTGGTCGCCGATCGCCGGGCCGGCCTCACGGCGACCTGGGCCGGCTCCGGTTCCTGGCCGAACGAAGCCATCTCGCCCAGGATCAGCGGGGCGAGCACGATCAGGAGACCGATCCGACGTCGAAGGGGCATGGCGAGACTTCCGAAGGGTCGGATGGGATCCGATCAGATTCCGGGACGGGCACGACCGCGGGCAGCCGGTTCCTTGGGGCGGTTGCGGCCCTTCGACTCCGGCTGGGGTTCGCCGGGGGAGCCTTCCTTCTTCGGCTCCGGCTCGTCGCCGCCTGCGCCGGGCTCACTCCGACGAGGCGGGACTTCCTCGATGATCGTCGGGTTCCGCATCTCGGCCTCGGGCTCGCCCTGGTCGAAGATAGCGAAGAGTTCGTCGATCGAATCCTGCACGTCGTGCATCTCGCGGTGCAACGCCTTGATCTCATTCAGGATGCGGGCGTTGGCGTCCTCCGTGCCCTGGCTGTCGGTGAGGATCAGGAGGTTGTCCTCGGGCTCGACCTTGTAGGTCAGCCCGACCTGGTCGAGCAGGATCCGCAGGCCCGTCTTGAGCCGGACGCCCTTCAAGTTCAGCTCGACGGTCGACTCGGGCGTGAGCTTCTGGCGCCCCAGCGCCGCGCGATCGAGCAGGACCTGGGAGTGGAGCTGTTCCGCCAGGTACTCCTGCACTTTCTCCAGCGACGTCGGCTTGCCGAAGGGGAGGTCCAACGGCTTGAAGAGGGCGTCCTGGAGCGAAACCACGACCAGGGGCGCGAGGGGCTTGGCGGCCGGCTCGGACTTCGCCTTGGGCCTGGGCGGGTCGTCGAGGGCCTGGACGGTCTGCCATCGTGCCGTGAGCGAGAGGCCGACGGCCAGTCCGAGGCCGATCCAGGCCAGTCGCGCGAGTGCCGTCTTCATCCTGCGGTCCTCATCGAAGTGGTTGCACAGTCACATCCGAACGCTCACGCCACGACGCCCAGCCGGATGGCCTCGTCGATCTCGTCGTCGGTCGGGAAGCCGAAATCCGTGCGGTCGAGCACCAGCGCCGCCGCCGCCGAGGCCCGGAGCGCGGCCGTCTCGACCAATTCCTTCTCCAGCGTCGAGGGGCACTGGAGCCCGTTGCCGGCGATCATCGACTTGAGGAAGGCCGCGGCGAACGACTCGCCCGCCCGGTTGGTGTCGCGCGGCGGGTTCGTTCGGGGGAATACCGGGACCGTCACCCGCCCCGGATCGCCGTTGGGCAATGTGAACCGGACCGTCGCCCCCCGAGGGCCGTCGGTGAGGATCAGGACGGGGATCCGCCAGGCGAGCTGCTCTCGGTCGGCGAGGCTCTCCCACTCGCCCATGTTGCAGCTCAGGACATCGATCGAGGCGGCGAAGTCGAGGATCGGCGGGTCCTGATCGGGCATGTTCCGCAAGGCCGGGGCGAAGAACCTCAAGGACGCCCCCGGCGCGCTCAACGCCTCCGCCGCCAGGCGGTTCGGGAAGGACGCGACCACTCGCAATCCGCAAGGGCGAGCCGCCTCCGTCGCCAGCGAGGCGATCCCCGCGTGGCAGCCCCG
This sequence comes from Isosphaeraceae bacterium, assembly GCA_965279195.1. Lineage (GTDB taxonomy): Bacteria > Planctomycetota > Planctomycetia > Isosphaerales > Isosphaeraceae > CBDIHP01. The sequence continues at coordinate 276,608 of CBDIHP010000044.1, read as the reverse complement.
GAATCCGATCGGGAGCTTGTCGCCGTGCTCCCCGGAGCTGACCAGCAACGTCCAGTCCGCCGTGCGTCCCGGGACCCGGATCGGGTGGTGCTTGATGTGGAATCGGGTCAGGAGTTCGCTGATGACCAGGCTGGTCGAGTCGTCGGCGTCGCCCAGGGCGCTGACCAGTTCGCCTCCCAGCGCCGCCGCGTAGCCGGAGCCCATGCCGCCGAGGTCGTCCTGCCAGCCGGTGGCGGTGACGGATCGGAACCAGGGGGCGACGCCGGGGGCGAACGGCCGGGCGAGCCGCACGACGCCGGAGGGGCCGAGCCAGTCGGGCGGGAGTTCGATCTCGATCCGGCTGCGGTCGGGGTCCTTGAGCGTCAAGCCTTCGGCGAGTTCGGAGAACCACTCGCCGTCGACGCTGCGGTCGAGCGGGGGCGCGCCGAGTGCGGGGTCGAGGAGGGGGACGTTCACCCGGACGACCCGGTCGAGGTACGCCGGCCCGAACACGAGGGTGGGCGGCGGTGTCGGATTCTCGGCGGTCGTCGCGGTCTCGGGGTCGGACATCGTGTCGCGGTTCCTCGGTCCTCGGCAGGGGCAACGGCCTTCGATTATAATGCAGGGCCCGCGCGGATCGTAACGGGGACCGCCGGACGCCCTGGATTCTCGACCCTCACGCGGCACGCGAGACGGCCTGGTTAGCCTGCAAGGAGCTGGTTTTGGCGACGGATATGGATCTCTCGGTCGACTCCCTCGACCACCCCGTGGATAACGCCCCGGTCCGGTCGATGGTCCACAAGGGCCTGACGGTCGAAGGATACTCCCGCGCGGCGGTCCAGACCTACTGGCGCATCCCCGAACTCAAGCTCGGCTTCGACCTCGGCGCCCAGCCCTGGTCGTTCATGTCGACCCCGACCTGGTTCGTCTCGCACACCCACCTCGACCACATCGCCGCCCTGCCCGTCTACGTCGCCCGTCGGCGGATGATGAAGATGGAGCCGCCGACCATCTATCTCCCGGCCGATTCCGTCGAACCGGTCGAGCAGCTCCTCCGCGCCATGCAGAAGCTCGACCGCGGCCGCCTGCCCGCGAAACTGATCGGCGTCCGCCCGAACGAGGAGATCCCGATCTCGCGCGAACTCGTCGCGACGGTGTTCCCGACCAAGCACACGATCCCGTCGCTGGGTTTCCTGATCTGGGAACGCCGGAAGAAGCTGAAGCCCGAGTACCAGCACCTGAGCGGCGAGCAGATCCGCGACCTCCGCCTGGCGGGCACCGAGGTCTCGGCCGAGATCCGGATCCCCAAGGTCGCCTACATGGGCGACACTGCGCCACAAGGCCTGGACGTCTGCCCCGACATCTACAAGGCCGAGATCCTGATCCTGGAGATGACGTTCGTCGCCCCCAACGAGCGGCCCGACAAGATCCACAAATTCGGCCACACCCACCTCGACGACATCCTCGACCGCGCCGACAAGTTCGAGAACGACTGGATCATCGCCTCCCACTTCAGCACCAGAATGCACCCCGACCAGATCCAGCGGATCGTCGAGAAGCGCCTCCCGGAGTCGCTCCGCAAACGACTGAAGGTCTGGCTCTGATGGACGTAGGGAGCTCTGCGAGCGAGGATCGAGAGACCATAGCGGCGAACCCGATGGCCGAACACGAGACGACCTGGCTACGTCGTCACCGACGGGCCGTACTCGGGGCTTGCCTCGCATCGTTAGCTGTCTCCGGTATCTTCGTCCTGGCGGCAGCGGCCCGGAGCGCCCGGAATGCCGCACTCATGACGTCGGACCTCTGAAACCTCAAGCAGCTCGCGTTGGCGGTCGCCAACTACCAGACGGAATTCGGCTGTTACCCGCCGGCCTATGTCGCCGGGCCCGACGGCCGGCCCTGGCACAGCTGGCGCGTCCTCATCCTCCCGTTTGTTGGGGAGGGGGAGTTGTACAGTCAGTACGAGTTCTCCGAGCCCTGGGACGGGCCGAACAATCGCAAGCTGGCAGCCCGGATGCCGAGAACCTACGAGTTCCACGGGACGGCCCAGCCGGGAAATACAGTGACCAATTACCTCGCCGTCGTCGGCAATGAGACACCGTGGCCCGGCCCGGTGTCGGCCTCCGCCGCATCGGTGACCGACGCCCCGGGCGAGACGATCTTGCTGGTCGAGAACCGCGGAGCCGGCGTCCATTGGATGGAGCCGAGGGACCTGCAACTGGTCGACATCGACCTGCGACTCAACCGCCCGGCCGGCATAAGCAGCCCATACGACGCCCCGGCCGTGGTGATGATCGACTCCACCGTCCACCGCCTGAACGCCCGGATCACGCCCGCCACCCTGCGCGGATTGCTCACCAGTCGAGGGGGCGAGCGGATGAAGTCCGACGGACCCGGTGAATGGGAGTTACTCAAGGATGGGCGACTACGACCTCGGGTCGAACCGTGAATGCCCGGGGAACTGGATCATCGCCTCCCACTTCAGCACCAGAATGCACCCCGACCAGATCCAGCGGATCGTCGAGAAGCGCTTTCACGAATCGCTACGCAAACTCCCCAAAGTCTGGCTCTGATCCGCACAGACATCGCGCCCAGCCGTTCGGGCCGTTGGGCGCATCATCCGCCCCCATCTGTGCGGTGGGCGCGACCCTGCGGGCCGGGCGGCACCACACCCTACGCGTCCACGGAGAGGGCTCCCTGGAAAAACACTCTGACGAAATCGTTAAGACTTGCGGCCGCGGATCTGACTGATGTAGGATCGTCCCGAGGACAAAGGTCCGAAGCCCTCGGGGACCTCGCATGCGTGGCGGACGACTCGGGATACGACTGGCGGGCGTGGCGCTTGGGGTTTTGGCCCTGGGCGGATGCTCGGGCGATGGCGAGTCGCTCGCGGAGAAGGTCTGGGGGATCCACGGGACCAAGCCGGGCTGGATCCACAAGCCTCGGGTCGCGGCGTTCGACTCGGGGGACCGCCTGTTCATGGCGGATCTCACCGACCGGATCCAGGTCTTCGACCGCGACGGCGGGTACATCGACGGCTGGCGGATGCCGGCGTTCAACGTCGACGGGCCCAGCGGGCTGACCGTCGATAAGAACGGTCGTCTGCTGATCGCGGACACCCACTTCTATCGGGTCCTGATCTACTCGCTGAGCGGCGAGATGCTCCAGCAACTCGGCGACGGGGTGCAGGGGACGACACCGGGGCGGTTCGGATATCCGACCGACGTGGTGGTCGATCGGGCCGGGAATTACTACGTCAGTGAGTACGGGGAGAACGACCGGATCCAGGTCTTCGCGCCCGACGGCACGTGGCTGCGTCAATGGGGCGGGCACGGCTACGCGCCGGGCGAGTTCCTGAGGCCCCGGGCCCTGGCGATCGACGCGAACGATCATCTGTATGTGGCCGATAGCTGCAACCACCGGATCCAGGTCTTCGACACCTCGGGCAAGCTCCTGCAAATCTTCGGGACGCAGGGCGACAAGCCGGGGGAACTGTCGTACCCTTATGACCTGGCGTTCGACCCGGACGGGAAGAGCCTCTACGTCTGCGAATACGGCAACTCCCGGGTCCAGAAGTTCTCCCTCGACGGCAAGTCGCTGGGGATCTGGGGACGCCCGGGTCGGGCGCCGGGGCAACTCTTCAATCCCTGGGCCCTCGCCGTCGACAGCCAGGGGGTCGTGTCGGTGATCGACTCCAACAACCATCGGGTCCAGCGGTTCCGTCTCTGATCGCTCGCGCGGTCGTAGCATGCGGACGGAGGAGGAAGGCGGGATGTCGAGCCTGCTGGCGAACCTGACGAACAAGCTGACGGTGGGGCAGCCCTGGTGGCTGATCCTGCTGCCGATCCTGCTCCCCCCGATCGTCCTGTTCAGCGTCCGCAGCCTCTCCGGGCTCGGCCGGGCCCGGCAGATCCTGGCGATCTTCCTGCGCGTCTCGGTCGTGACGCTCATCATCCTCGCGCTGGCCGAGGTCCAGACCGTCCAGCGCAACGAGAAGCTGACCACGATGTTCGTGGTCGACACCTCCGAGAGCATCCCGCAGGAGTGGCGGGCGCCGGTCCTCCAGTACGTCAGCGAGGCGTCCAAGCTCCGCGACCGTTCGCACGACGACCTCGCCGGCGTCGTCGTCTTCGGGCGCAACCCGGCCGTCGAGTCCCCGCCCGCGCCGACCGAAGCCAACCTGATGCTCGGCGTCGAGAGCACCGTCGACAAGGAATACACCGACCTCGCCTCGGCCATGAAGCTCGGCATGGCGACCTTCCCCGAGGACACCGCGCGGCGGATGGTCGTCATCTCCGACGGCAACGAGAATCGCGGCCATGTCCTCGAACAGGCCCTCGCCGCCAAGTCGCTGGGCATCCAGGTCGACGTCCTGCCTGTCGAATACTTCTACGACCGCGAGGTCCTGGTCGAGAAGGTCTCGCTCCCGCCGGACGTCAAGAAGGGCGAGACGGTCAACATCAACGTCGTCGTCCGTTCCAGCGCCGGCAGCGAGAAGGAGCCCGTGAAGGGCACCTTGCAGATCTTCCAGAAGGACTCGGACAACAAGAACATCCCCGCCCCCGGCAACGAGAAGCCCACGCCGGTCAACCTGATCCGGGGCGTGAACGTCTTCACGCTCAAGCAGCTCATCACCGAGCCGAGTTTCTACACCTTCACCGCCGAGTTCACCCCCGAGCAGGGCGGCGGCGACCGCCGGGCGATCAACAACGTCGCCAGCGGATTCACCTACGCCCGGGGCACCGCGCAGGTCCTCCTGATCGAGGGGACCCGCGGCGAGCATGCCGAGCTGGTCAAGGCTCTCCGCGAGAAGAAGCTGGAAGTGAAGGTGCTGGTCGCGCCGAAGGTCGGCGGGGGCGGCAACGAGGGCGGCGATCAGTTGCCAGACGACGTCGCCCAGCTCGCCCCCTATGACACGATCATCCTGGGGAACGTCCCGAAGGACGCCCTCACCGAGGCCCAGCAGAGGCTGATCGAGGCCAACGTCCACGACATGGGCGCGGGGCTGATCATGCTGGGCGGGGAGAATTCCTTCGGCGCGGGGGGTTGGATGAATACCCCCATCGAGAAGGCCCTTCCCGTCGACATGCAGATCAAGGCCATGAAGGTCCAGGGCAAGGGGGCCATGGTCCTGATCATGCACGCCAGCGAGATCCCCGAGGGGAACTACTGGCAGAAAGTCGTCGCCCAGGAGGCCATCAAGACCCTCTCCAGCTACGACTACGCCGGCATGCTCCACTGGGAAGGCCAGGAGGCCTGGCTCTTCACTCTGAGGCCCATCGGCGGCGGCAAGCCGCTGATGCTCCGCGCCATCGACCGCATGACCCCGGGCGACATGCCCGACTTCGACCCGTCGCTCCAGATGGCCCTCAACGGACTGAGGAACATCAAGGATGCGATGAACAAGCACATCGTCATCATCAGCGACGGCGACCCCACCCCGCCGACCCAGTCGGTCCTGGCGCAGCTCAAGGCCAACAAGATCACGGTGACCTCCGTCCTGACCGCCGCCCACGGCAATGACCCCGGGGCGATGTCGGTCATGCGGGACATCGCGCTCAAGACCAACGGCCGGTTCTACAACGTCACCAACCCCAAGGCCCTGCCTCGCATCTATCAGAAGGAAGCGCGCGTTATCTCGCGGCCGCTCATCTTCGAGCAGACCACCCCCTGGGTGCCGAACTTCAAGTACGCCAGCGAGCCCCTCACCGGCCTGCCGACCTCCGTCCCGCCGATCACCGGCCTGGTGCTCACCAGCCTGAAGGAGAGCGAGCTGGTCGAAGCCCCTTTGATGTCCCCCCTACCCGCCGAGCAGCCCCCGCCGCTCCTGGCGCACTGGACCTACGGCCTCGGACGGTCGGTCGCCTTCACGTCAGACGCCGGCCGCAAGTGGACGACCGGCTGGCCGAGCTGGGAGAACTACGCCGCCTTCTGGGCGCAGGTCGTCCGCTGGTCGATGCGGCCGGTCGACAACCGCAACCTCGCTCTGACCGTCCGCCGCGAGGACGGCAAGATCAAGGTCGTGGTGGACGCCCTCGACAAGGACAACCAGTTCCTCAACTTCCTCAACATCCAGGGCGCCGTCCTCACGCCCAAGCTCGACCGCCTGCCGCTCGACCTCGTCCAGACCGCGCCCGGGCGCTACGAGGGCACCATCGAGAACGCCGAGGCCAGCGGCAACTACTTCGTCAATCTCGGCTACAGCGGCCCGAACGACGTAAAGGGGGTCGTCTCGACCGGCGTCTCGGTCCCCTACTCCGACGAGTACCGCGAACTCAAGTCCAACCCGGGCACGCTCGAGACCATCGCCAGCCTGACCGACGGCAAGGTCCTCGGCTGGGCCAAGCGGCCGGACGGGACCGTCGACCTGCCCCGGACCCTCGACGACCTGAGACGCGGGGGTTCGTCTCCGTTCCGCCGCGACCCGAGCATGGAGATCCCCCGGGGGTTCACCCCGCTCTGGCCGATGTTCCTCTACGCCGCGTCGTTCCTGTTCCTCACCGACATCGGCGTCCGCCGGATCCAACCGGACTTCCAGCGCCTGCGGAAGCTCGCCATCGATCAGTGGGAGAAGGTCCGGGGCCGCGAGGTCATCCCCGCGCCGGAGTTCATGGAGAAGCTGAAGTCGCGGAAGGCGGAGGTCGACGACCAGCTCGAACGCAGCCGCGCCGCCACCCGGTTCGAGGCCCCCGTCGCCACCCCGACGGCCCCGGCCGAGTCGCTCTTCCCGACGACCGCCGCCCCGGTCGACGAGCCGCTGCTCGGCGGATCCGGCGCCCCGACCCGACCCGCGACCTCGACGGCCCGCCCGGCCCAGCCCCAGGGCGGCCTCGCCCCCACGCCCCAGCAGGGCGAGGCCGACAGTTACACCAACCGGCTGCTCAAGGCCAAGCAGAAGGTCTGGGAGGAGCGGGAGAAGGATCAGAACAAGGACAAGAAATCCTGATCGGGATCGTCGCCGTTCGCCACCCATACCCCGGATCGATCGACCTCCACGCCACGCACTCAAGGACGCCCCTCGATGTCCACCGCCGATGACCGACCGATGGAAGCCCGGGCCCAGGAGTTCCGGGATGCGTACAACCGGGTCAAGACCGAGATCGCCAAGGTGATCGTCGGCCACGAGGAGATCGTCAACGGGGTGCTCACCTGCCTCTTCGTCGGCGGCCATGCCCTGCTCGAAGGCGTGCCGGGGCTGGGCAAGACCCTCCTCATCCGCACACTGTCGCAGGCCCTCTCGCTCGACTTCAACCGCATCCAGTTCACCCCCGACCTCATGCCGGCGGACATCATCGGCACGAACGTCGTGATGGAAGGGCCCGACGGCCGCCGCGTCTTCGAGTTCCAGCGCGGGCCGATCTTCTCCCAGATCGTCCTCGCCGACGAGATCAACCGCGCCACGCCGAAGACCCAGTCGGCCCTGCTCGAAGCCATGCAGGAGCAGTCGGTCACGGTCGGTGGCGTGATCCACAAGCTCAAGAAGCCGTTCTTCGTGATGGCCACGCAGAACCCGATCGAGCAAGAGGGCACCTACCCGCTGCCCGAGGCCCAGCTCGACCGGTTCCTGTTCAAGCTCGTCGTCGGCTACTCGACCCGCGAGGAACTCGCGACGATCCTCGACCGCACCACCAAGGGTATCACCGCCGAGCCCGAGAAGGTCATCGACGGCGAAACCCTGGTCCGGCTCCAGGGCCTGGTCCGCGACGTCATCATCGCGCCCCACGTCCAGGATTACGGCATCCGCCTCACCCTGGCCACCCACCCCGACGGCCCGCACGCCGTAGGGATCACGAACCAGTACATCCGCTGGGGCTCCAGCCCGCGCGGCGTGCAGACGCTCGTCCTAGCCGCCAAGGTCCGCGCCCTGCTCGACGGCCGGTTCAACGTCAGCTTCGAGGACCTCCGCCGCGTCTTCCTCCCCGCCCTCCGGCACCGCGTCCTGCTCAACTTCGAAGCCCAGGCCGAGGGCGTGAATACGGACGACGTCCTGCTCAAGATCCTCGACGCCGTCCCCGAGAAGGAGTCCGAGAAGGCCGTGGCCTAAGTAGGGTCCGCTATTGCGGACCATTCTCCATGAGACTCCGACCAATCTCCGGACGGTTGGTCCGCAATAGCGGACCCTACATGCCATGACCAAGGAACGCGACATCTACAACCCGCCGCCCCCGCCCCTGGCGTTCGAGCCTCCGATGGCGGAGCCGCTCGACTGGTCCAGGGCGGACCTGTCGGTGCTGATCGCGTTCGGGCTGGCGGTGGGGGTGGCGGCGGTCCTGGCGTGGCGCACGCAGCCGCTCCTGGCGATCATGACGGTGGTCGGCGGGGCGCTCGTGGTCCTGGAGAGCTGGTACACCGCGCTGGGGTTCCTCCAGCGCCAGACCCGTGAGCAGCCCGACGTCAGCCGGATGGCGATCTACCTCGCGGCGCTCCTGCCCTGGATGATCAGCCTGGGCCTGGCCACCGCCATCATGATGGCCGTCTTCCTCCTGTCCGACTGGTCGAGCTGAGCTGAGCAAAACCGAGCCGTCGAGGACCCAGTCCCATGCCCGCGCCCGCGACCACAACCAAGGGTCCCCTGCTCGACCCCGAGTTCCTCAACAAACTCGAACAGCTCGAGCTGGTCAGCAAGAAAATCTTCGTCGGGCGGATGAAGGGCGAGCGCAAGAGCAAGCGGCGCGGGTCGTCGGTCGAGTTCGCCGACCACCGCAACTACTCCACCGGCGACGACCTCCGCCACATCGACTGGAACGTCTACGGCCGGCTCGACAAGCTCTTCCTGAAACTCTTCCTCGAAGAAGAGGATCTGCACTTCTACACGCTCCTCGACACCAGCCTGTCGATGGACTTCGGCGAGCCCACGAAGCTCCTGTACGGCAAGCAGGTCGCCGCCGCGCTGTCGTTCATCGGCCTGGTGAACCACGACCGCATCGTGCTCGACACCTTCAGCACCAACCTCGCCATCGGCCTGACGAACATCCGCGGCCGGTCGCAGATGTACCGGGTGGTCCAGCACCTCGACCAGATCCAGGCCTCGGGCGCCGGCAATCTCACGGCGGCGGCGAAGACGTTCGCGCTCAAGCACAGCGGCAAGGGCATCGTCGTCGTCATCTCCGACTTCCTCGACAAGCGCGGCTATCAGGACGCCCTCCGCTACCTGCTCGCCCGCAACATGGACATCTACGTGATCCACGTCCTGAGCCAGGACGAGGTCGAGCCCGAGCTCACCGGCGACCTCCGGCTGGTCGACTCCGAGGACGACGAGATCGCCGAGATCACCGTCAGCGCCCCGCTCATCAAGAGGTACAAGGACCAGCTCAACCTCTTCGTCGGCGGCCTGAAGGAGTGGTGCACGTCGCGGGGGATTACTTATATCTTCACGACGAACCAGAACCCCTTCGATAAGCTCGTGCTCAACTACCTCCGCAACCGCGGACTGGTCAAATAAGCCATGAATCTCAACATCAACAGCCCTTACGTCTTCTACGCGATCTCGTTCGCGTTCGTCGGCTACCTGCTCTACACGATGATCCGCAGGCGCAAGGGCGAACGCCCCGGCTTCGAGCAGAGCGAGCCCGAGTTGTGACCCCGTCCCCCCGCCCAGTTCCCCCGCATCCCGCCGCCTGGAGGTCTCCGCGATGAACGGGTTCCCGGTCGAATTCGCCAGCCCGATCGGCCTCGCCGCGTGGTCCGCGCTGGTGTTCGTGCCGGTGGCGATCATCGCCCTCTACTTCCTCAAGCTGCGCCGCAAGCCCGTGCAGGTGCCCAGCACCTTGCTCTGGCGCCGGAGCCTCGAAGACCTGCACGTCAACAGCCTCTTTCAGCGCCTGCGGCGGAACCTCCTGCTCTTCCTGCAACTCCTCGCCGTCCTGCTCGTGATGCTCGCCCTCGCCGGCCCCCGCTTCAAGGGGTCGACCGGCCAGGGCCGCCGGCTCGTCCTGACCATCGACCACTCCGCCAGCATGTCCGCCGCCGACGTCAAGCCGACCCGGCTCGCCAAGGCCAAGGAAGAGGCCAAGAAGGTCGTCGACGGCCTGGAGTCGAACGACCTCGCGATGGTCATCTCCTTCTCCGACCGCGCCCGGGTCGTCTCGAACTACACCGCCAATCGATCGCTGCTCAAGCAACGCATCGACGCGATCGAGCCCACAGAGGCGACGACCTCCCTCCGCGAAGCCTTGCAGGTCGCCGCCGGCCTGGCGAACCCCTCGAAGCAGGTCGAGGGCGTCGCCGCGACCTCGATCGTGCCGCCGACCATGCTCATCTACACCGACGGCGGCTTCCCCGACGTCGACGGCTTCAGCCTCGGGAACCTCCAGCCCGAACTCATCATCCTCGGCCAGCCGCCCAAGCTCGCCGAGGCCGCCGAGAAGGAGAAGCCGAAGGACGAACGCCGGCCCAGCCGCTCGCCCTCGAACAACGTCGCGATCGTCGCCCTCCAGACCCGCCGGAGCGAGGAGAAGACCGACCAGTATCAGGTGTTCGGGCGCGTGCATAACTTCAAGGACGAGGCCGTCACGGTCGACGCCCAGCTCATCAGGCACGACGCCAAGACGCCCGGCGACGCCGGCCAGCTCAAGGACGCCATCCAGCTCAAGATCAACGCGCAGGGCGAGCAGTCCTTCAACTTCGACCTCCCCGACGAGGGGGCCACGGAACTCGAAGTGAAGCTCGTCGTCGAGGACGACCTGCCGCTCGACAACCGGGCCTTCACCCTCATCGGCGACCCGCGCAAGGCGCAGATCCTGGTCGTGACCGACGGCAACAAGTACCTCGTCGACACGCTCCGGACGGCGCAGGCGTCCCAGCGGGCCGAAGTCATCGTGACAAACCCGACCGACGTCAAGGGCGACGCCTTCCAGAACGACCTCAGGGCCGGCCGGTATGACCTCGCCGTCTTCGACCGCTACACGCCCCCCGCCTCGCCCGAGTGCAACACGCTCTACTTCGGCGCCCTGCCCCCCGGCGAGGCGTACGCCAAGACGACCGTCGTCGAGAACCCGACCATCCTCGACGTCAATTCTTCGCATCCGTTGATGCAATACATCCGCGACCTCTCGGTCGTCCGCGTGGCCAAGGCCATCACCGTCGAGTTGCCCGGCGGCGGCACGCCCTTGATCGAGAGCAACGTCGGCCCCCTGGCCTTCGCGGTCCCCCGCTCGGGCTTCACCGACGCCGTCGTCACCTTCGAGTTGCCCAACCCGCCCAAGAGCTACAACACCGACTGGGTCACCAAGTACAGCTTCCCGCTCTTCCTGTTCAACACGCTGCAGGTGCTCGGCAACGCCCGCGAGTCGGCCGGCGAGGAGATCCACATCCCCGGCCAGCCCGTCGTGCTCCGGGGCGACGCCTCGGCCTCGCCGATGACCATCACCGACCCAAAGGGCAACGCCCTGCCGCCGCTGGCCAGGACGCCCCAGGGCCAGTACATCTTCAACGACGCCAACCGCACCGGCCTCTACCACGCCCGGATCGGCAACAACCCCGACCAGCCGCCGCATGTGTTCGCGGTCAACCAGTTCGACCTCCGCGAGAGCGACCTCGCCCCGCGCGGCCTGCCACCCGAGGGCGTCGTCGGCGAGGCGGCCGATGCCTACAAGATCAAGATCGGCTACAACCCCGTCAACGCCTCCGCCAAGCCCTCTCGCATCACCCCCCTCGACCGCTGGTGGTACCTGGCCCTCCTCGCCCTGGGTGTCGTCCTGTTCGAGTGGTACATCTACAACCGTCGCGTGTACATTTAGTAGGGTGTGGTGCAACGCGGACGGAACGTCCGCGTCCACCGCACCCGACGATCACGAATGACGGCGGTTTCCAGCTTGGGACGTCACGCGTCCTGGGTGCGGTGGGACGCGACCTCCGGTCGCATCTGCACCACACCCTACCTGGGCCACTTGAGGTGATTCGCCAGGAAGGCGAAGGTGTCCTTGCCGTCGATCATGTGCCCGCCGTCGAACACGGCCATCCCGGCGCGGTCACCTGGACCCAGAGATAATCTGGCTGCCACAGGATCGAGCCCGCGGACCGATCCCTGACGAACCAACCGCCTTTGCCCGAGGCCAGAGCGTTGTCTCATCGCAAGGAGAAGCAATCATGCCATTCAAATTGCGACAGGAGTTCTTTCAACGTTACGTGTTGTTTTTTCGATATTTACCTACGTGCCTCGGAACCCTTCTCATCCACATCGGCCTGCGACTTAACTTCTATTTATACAAAGGAAAGCCACATGGCTTGCCAGGCACGATAATTGGCCTGTTCTGCGCATCGACATTAACCGTGCTCTCTTCGGCTCTGATCGCGTCGATTGCGGAAAAACAGGAGAATTTCAATATGATACGCTTCGGCGTTTACTATCAAATTCCCTCCTTCTTGATATTTTTTACTGGTGTACAAATTTTTATTGTTCTCTATTGATTGCACGATGGCGACCTGAGCGGCCCGAGGACACGCCGGATGCGGTGCCCGCCGGGGATCGAGTCGACGGCCTGGAGCTTCGATCACGCACGCGGAGCGAGCTCCGCGATAACCGAGCGGAAGCAAGCTTCCGCACTCCAGGCTCGGGACTCCTTCGGGGTCACTTCGGCCACTTCAGGTGCTTCGCCAGGAAGGCGAACGTGTCCTTGCCGTCGATCATGTGCCCGCCGTTGAACAGGGCCATGCCGACGCGGTCGCCGAGGCCGAGGGCGTCGTACTGGCGCTTGACCTTGGCGTACTCGTAGAAGACCCACTCGTCGGGGGCCACGCCGTCCTGGTGGCCACGCTCGACCATGAACGGCCTTGGGGCGATCAGGTTGGCCATCTCGGCGTAGTTGTAGGTGTCGCCCAGGCCGAACTCGTACATGTCGTACTCGATTGTGAACATATAGCTGTATTGGCGATCCGTGTTCACATTCTTGAGGATCCACTCGTCGAAGTCGGCCGAGCAGATGGAGAGGCAGTAGTCGGTCAGGATCGCCGGCAGCCGCATGGCCGACTTGCCGCCGTAGGAGAGCCCGTAGAACGCGATGCGGCTGGGGTCCACGCCGTCGAGCGACTTGAGCCACTCCAGCGTCTTCTCGTGCTGCCGGACGATCATCGCGAACAGCGAACGCTTCAGCGGGTGCGCCTTGCGCTGGATGATCCGGAATTTCTCCTTGCCGATGTACGGATTCTGGGGTGCATACACGATATAGCCCAGATCCGCCAGCTGCGCCCCGTAGGAGTTGTAGACCGACTTGATCCTGGGATCGACGATGTCGTCCGGTTTGCCTTCGAGCCCGTGCTGACAGACGACCACCGGCCGCTTCTCGCCCGGCTTCTGATCCTTCGGCAGCAGCAGCACGCCCGAGGCCACGACGTCGGGGAACACCGGCATCCGCACCGCGTACCCCCGGAACTTCGGCTCGTCGTGGATCTGCCGCGACTCGACCGGCCCCGCCTCCGTGGCCTTCGGGAACTTGCCGATGGCCTCCTCCCAGAAGGTGTCGCGGTAGGGCTTCGTGGTCTCGACCCAGTTCCCGACCGACTTCGCGTCCGCCTTCTTCCAGAAGTCCATCCGGCGCAGCTCGGACGTCCGGAAGAGTTTCAACGTGTGTTCACTCCATCGCGAGACCAGCCGCTTCATGCGGGCCGTCGCCTCGCCCCCGGGCCTGGGATCGCGCAAGGCGACCTCCGCGACCGGCGGGGGCACGTCGAGCCCGATCAGCCCGCAGAAGGCCTCGCGGGCGTCGTCGTCCAGGTTCGGGTCGCCTTTGCCGTCGCCCGACTTGACCAGCTTGAGCCGCTCGCCGACGCCCAGACCTTCGAAGTTCGGCTGCGCCTTCGCGAACTCGGCGGCCACCCTGTCGGGCTCGGGCGTGGCGAGCGAACCGCCTGCGGCGTCCGCACGCCCGTTGCGCGGAGGGTTCGGACCCTTCACCTCGGCACCCCGACACGCCTCGATCAGCAGGGCCCGGGGGGCGACCAGCCGGGTCAGTTCGGCGTCGCCGAACTCGGTCAGCAGCGCCCAGACGTCGCGGTCGATCGGCTCGTCGCAGATCCGCTCGCGGGGGGCGAAGTATCCGCCGACCCACGCCGCATCGACGCGCGTGTCTACGGCCGCCGTGTACAGGGCGATCAGCCCGCCTTCACCATGGCCGACGACCCCCAGCTTCGCCTCGGGCGATTGCGACTTGAGCCAGTCGAGCCCCGCGCGGACGGTCTCGACCTCGTAGCCGATCGGGTGCCGGCCGAGTTCGTAGGACATCCGCCAGATCCACTCGCGGTGCGACAGGTTCGTCATCCGCACCTTCGGGTTGCCCGAGAACGTGTCGGCCCGCGAGAGCAACGTCGGCACCAGGACCCGGCATCCCGCCTCGGCCATCAACCGGGCCGTCTGCGAATGCGCCGGCAGGCCCGGCTTGAGCCCCGCGAGGGCCTCGGGCTCGACATCCGCGTCGGGGACCACGACCACGCTCGCCCGCACCTGCCCCTTGGGCTCCAGCCAGAGACCCTCGGCCTCGACATCCTCGAACACATCCCAGCGCACGGCCGCGACCGAGAACCGATCGGTCTCCGCCAGTTTGCCGGGGTTCGCCGACGTCCCGATCACGCTCAGATTCGGCTTCGCGACCCGGACATCCACCGCCCCGATGTTCTTCTCGAACCGCGCCCGGTTCGGCGCGACTGATTTCAGGTAGGCCTCGGCCGACGAGCGGTCGACCTTCCAGGCCGATGCCCGGATCGAGACGCTCTCGGCCAGGGCCCGGTCGAGGAACCGGTTGATCCCGGCCACCATCGCCGACGAGGGGTCGCCGTCGTCTTTCCAGAGTTGCGTGCCCGGCAGGGTCTTCGCCTCCTGCGCCCTGGCAGGAAAGGCAAATCCGGCGATGATTAGCAACGAGAGAAGCCAGGCAAGGCTCGTGCGTGGCATGGCGAGGGAATCTCCGGGGCGGGCTCGACGGTGGTTGGACCGCAACATGGTGCGCGCGGTCGGGGCGACTTGCGAGGGGGTTCTCCAAGGCTTGTCAAACAACGCCGGATGGGGAAATTGGGTTAGCACATCGACATGTCATCGCCTGGTCCCGGCCGATGCCCGGCGAAACTTGAGGGAAAATCCGGGATTTTCCGCATTTTTTCGACACTCTGCGGTCGGATTCTGACGGGAAACCGTGTTCGGTTTCGGCGCCGGGAACGCTCAGGATTGTGGGCGAGGGAGCCCGGACGACGCCGGAAGGAACCGCGTCGGACGGGGAAGTCCCGAACCTACCCGAACACCTCGCCAGTGCAACGCGTCGGGCCAATTGCCAGCATTGACCTTCCCCTCTTGATGGCCCGTCCTTCCTGAACCAACCGGGTGCTCTCCACGCGACCGATCCCAGAGCGGAGGCGTGGCCGTCCCTTGTCGGCCCAGGCCGGGTCCGATCGGATCGACGGGTTCCAGGACGATCTGGAACGTCCCCATCCAAGAACGAAGCGACCCGCCCGGGCCAAGGTTCGCCGGCCGGCAGGATCGCCGGCGGAAATCCCAAGAGAGAAGGGTTCGACACATGCTCAAGAAAATCCAGTGGCCGATGACCTCCCGCGTTGAAACCAGCAACACCCGCCGCCCCAGGGTCCGCCTGACCGGCGTCTGCGAGTCGCTCGAAGACCGCAACCTGATGAACGGGTCGTTCGGCGGCGACTTCGGCTACGGCGGCCCGATGATGGGCGGCCCCGGCGGCGGTATGGGCGGCGGACGCGGCGGGTTCGGCGGGCCGATGGAAGTCGGCAACTCCAGCAACTTCGGCCCGGGGATGATGTCCCGGCGCGGCGGGTCGGCGTCGGCCGTCAGCTCGGCCGCCCAGACCGCGATGGATACGCTCCAGGCCGACCTCAAGGCGATCCAGGACAAGTCGAGCGTCACCCAGGGGATGCTCTCGACGTTGCAGACCGACCTCAAAGCCCTCCGCGACGCCGCGACGGCCGACCCGGATGCCGACAAGCTGACCGCGCTCAAGGATGCCTTCACCGCCCTCAACGGCAGCCTGCCCACGGCCGATCAGCAGACGGACATCAACGCCAAGTTCACCGACGTGGCCAAGAGCGCCGGCGTCACCGACTCGACGCTGATCGACAAGGTGATCGCCGACCAGGCCGCCATCACGGCCGCCTCGAACATCACGGCCGACGACCTGGCGAAGATCAAGGCCGACCAGGACGCCGTGAACACGGCCTTAGGGATCGACTCGACCGACGCCGCTCCCCTGCCCCTCGGCGGGCCGGCCAACGTCTACCTCCAGGCGTTCGGCGCCCCCGAGATGGGTTCGTTCGGCGATGCACCTGAGATGGGCTCCGGCGGCCCCGGCGGCGGCATGGGCGGACCCGGAGGGTTCGGCGGCGGCATGGGCGGACCCGGCGGCCAGGGCGGAATCGGAGGCGGGCCCGGCGGCATGAGCAGCTTCGGCGGCCAGGGCGGCCTCGCCCGCGGCCAGGGCGGCCCCGGCGGCATGAGCAGCTTCGGCGGCCAGGGGGGATTCGGTGGCGGGCCCGGCGCCCAGGGCGGTCGGAGCGGGTTCGGAGGCGGCCAGGGCGGATTCGGCCGGAGCGGACGCGGCGGCGATGCCATCGACACGACGGCACTCGACAAGCTCCAGACCGACCTCGACGCCATCGAGGCGAAGTCGGGCGTGACCCAGGGCCAGCTCGCCACCCTCCGGGCGGACATCAAGGCCCTCCAGAAGGCCGCGACCTCGGCACCCGATGCCGACAAGCTCCAGGCCCTGAAGGATGCCATCGCCGCCCTGGATGGGAAGCTCCCGACGGCCGACCAACAGGCCGACATCAACGCGAAGTTCACCGCCGTCGCCCAGAGCGCGGGCGTCAGCGACACGACCCTGATCGACAAGGTGATCGCCGACCAGGCCGCCGTCGCCGCCGCGTCCAATGTCACCGCCGATGACCTCGCAACGATCAAGTCGGACCTCGACGCCTTCGGTGGGAACGACGGGTTCGCCCGGCACGATGCCGCCATCGAGAGCCTCGACGGCAGCGGCTTCCTCGACATCTTCGGCGGCCGGGGTGGCAAGGGCGCCAGCAAGCCCACCTCGATCGACTCGACTACTTCGGACAGCACCGCCTCGACTTCCACCTCCAGCGCCTCGACGACCACGAGCAAGGCCTCGACCCTGAAGATCAAGGGGGCCAAGTTCAAGGCCAACGGGCTCCGCAAGGGGATGAAGATGCGGACGCACCGGGGCGGCCGCTGATCTGGATCTCGACGGTTCGGAGAACCAAACGGCCGGGCGTCGTCGCGAGACGACGCCCGGCCGTTGTCGTCGAATCCCCAACTTCGTGGCTGGAGTCTCGTTTCGAGCCACCGGTACACCAGCCCTCGTCCGCCGGCGGTCGGCGGGCGTGATCGGACCGCGATCGCCGTCGTACCGGGGTCTCGAAACGAGACCCCAGCCACGAAATACGGGCGGCGGACAGGGTTTCACCGAGATCAATACGTCTCGACGTGCAGCCGGCCCGAATCCATGAGCTGGCTTTCGAGGTCGTGCCAGTCGAGGCCGCGGCGGGTGGCCTCGCGGCGGAAGACATCGGAGATGCCGCGCTCCATGCCCTTGAGGCCGCAGAGGTACATGTGGCCGGGTGACTCGATGAGGTGCGACCAGAGTTCGGGCATCGCCTCGGACATCCGGTGCTGGACGTAGAGGCGGCGGCCGTCGGGCGTGGACTGTTCCCGGCTGCAGGCGGTCGCGAGCCGGACGTCCAGCCGCCCGGCCATGGCCTGGAGTTCATCCATGTAAAGGCAGTCGGGCGTGGTCCGGACGCCGAAGAAGAGCCAGATCGGGGCCGACCAGCCGCCGTATTCCCTCTCGATCCCCTGCAGGAACGCCCGGAACGGCGCGATGCCGGTGCCGGTGGCGACCAGGATCAAGGGGGAGGTCGGGTCGTCGGGCAGGAGGAACCCTCGCCCCGCCGGGCCCGTGACGCGGATCGTCGCGCCCGGTCCGAGGTCGCAGAGGTAGTTCGAGGCGACCCCTCGCCTCTCCTCGCCGGTGTCGGCGTCCTGGTAGACGACCCGCTTGACGCAGATCGAGGCTGTGTTGCCCTGCCCGTCGTCGCCCGACCGGCAGGAGGCGATCGAGTAGAGCCGGAGCTTGTGGGCCCGCCCTTCGGACACCTCGCCGGGGGGCAGGACGCCGAGACTCTGGCCTTCCAGATAGCGGTAATCCAGCCCGTCGAGGTCGACCACGATGTGCCGGACGTCGTCGCAAGTCTCTGGGGTGAGCCGGGTATTGGAGACGACGCGCGCGGTCCCCGGCGCACTGACCCGGTAGAGGTTCAGCGGGATCGGCCCCGACTCGGAGGGCCTCCTTGACGTCGCGTTCATGGGCGTCCTCGGCTGTTGCTGCACGGACCCGGCTCGATTGCCTCGCGGAGGGGGAGCCACTATCCGCCAACCGGTCGGGGGGAGTCAAGCCCGTGGCATCGTCACGTCTCACCCCGGCATCGCGCGGGGAATTGTCCCGACTCGGCACGGTCGGCGACCGCCCGTCTGACGCTTTTCCAGATGACCATTCGCCGGCGGAATCGATGTCGAGGGGCGGGGCCGTTCATTGGATCCGCCCTCCGGCCTGCTCACAAACCCCGCCCAGTCCGCCCAGCCTCTCGGCTCGGGAAAAAATCCCTCCCGGGGCGCCTGTGGCGAGCCTTGACAACCGCTCATCGGCCTGTTTGCCAGGCGCGCGAATGTGACCGATCCGAAGCCCCTCCGACCCTCCCGAGTTTCGCTTTTGACTTGACATTAGTCCAAGCCACAAATAATGTTGAGCCATCCGACCCCCCGGGCAGGGCCGGTGCATGCCCCAGGAGACCGACATCGTGACCAAGAAAGAAATCGTCAAGAAGATTTCCGAGGATATCGGTCTGACCCAGCTCAAGACCAAGGACATCGTCCAGCGGACGCTGGACGCGATCATCGACACCTTGGTCACCGAGGGCCGGATCGAGCTCCGGAACTTCGGCGTGTTCGAGGTCAAGGTGCGTGCCCCGCGCAAGGCCCGGAACCCCCGGACCGGGGCCAAGGTCTTCGTGCCGAGCAAGAACGTCGTGACGTTCAAGCCGGGCAAGGAAATGGAAGATCTCGTCCGAAAGATGAACCCGGAGAAACTTCCGCTGTTGGAAGACGATTCTGATGCCGATGAGATTGGTAACGGTTCTGCGGGACAGGCCGTCGATTCTCCTCGGGGCGTGGTCGCCGGAGACGATTCCGACGACTGAGCCGGGCGACCTGCCCGGGCGATCCGGGGGTCCGACGCCGTCCCGCAGGCGACCACCGAACGGAGATTGGCTCGGGGCGTGGAGCTGCCCGAACGTGAATCCAGGCCGGGAACCCAGGATGGGTGACGGACCTGGGACGTGACGACGGCAGATCCTCCCGCCGAGCCCCCCAGAGCGGCCCCGCGACGGAACGCGGCGGCGACACCGCTCTGAGCGGCAGTTCCTGGCTGGCGGGAGGAGCCCTGGAATGCGTAAACCCTTTGCGGCCCTGATCATCCTGGGCGCGCTCGTCGCCGTCGTCGGCGAGGGCTGCGCCCCCGTCCCGTTGCCGCACTACGCGGCCTACGGGCCCAAGCGCGTCGAAGAACTGCTCGTGGACTCCGAGAACCTCCGCCAGGCCGGCGACGACTGGGAGCGATTCTGGTTCCTCGACCAGCCTTCGCACCTGACCCCGTTCCGGACCCACGGCGGCGTCGGTCCCTGATCGGCAGCCTTCCGATCGCTTGAATCCAACGAAACAGGCCGGGACCGCCCCAAGTTGGTCCCGGCCTGCTTCTTTTCCCAGATTGGCTTTGTTCCCGCGTTTTCGAGACCGGGTCCCTTTACTGGCTCCCCGCCGACGAGGTCGGGGCGAGGACCGACGGCGACGTCGCCGCCTTGCCGGGGGCGGTCTTCTCCAGGGTGTCGCTCACGACCTTGCCCAGCAGCGACTGCTCCAGCCCCTTGAGGTCGGTCCAGAAGGTCCCCGGGCCGGCGTAGAAGATGCCCAGGCGGATGTCCTGCGGCAGGGTGTTGGCGAACTCGTAGCGGTTGTACGCCTCGGGCCCGCCGAGGGCCTGGACGTAGAGCTTGAACCGCTCGGCCTCGGCCTTGCGGGTCAGCTCGGTCGTCTTGGCGGCGGCCTCGCCCATGGCCTTGGACGTCTGGGCCTCGACCTCGGCCGTCTTGGCGTCGATCACGGCCCGGAGTTTCTCGGTCTCGGCCTCGATCTCCTTGGCCTTCTTCTCGGACTCGGCCCCGACCTGGGCGACCATCTTCTCGGTCTCGGCCTTGGTCTTCTGCTCTTCGAACACGACCTTGGCCTTGGCCTCGGTCAGGTCGCCGCGGGCCTTCTCCGTGAGCTGCTCCTGTTCGCGGGTCTTGGTCAGCTCGTCGGCGATCTTGCCCTTCTGGATCGGCTCGCGCACCTGGGCCGGCACGTAGATGTGCCGCGTCAGGCCGAAGAGCAGGGTCAGGTTCTTGCCGAGCAGGACCTTCTCCAGTTCCTCCGAGGTGTCGGTCTGGAACTCCTCGCGGCTATCGCCCACGAGCAGGTCGACCGCGCCCCGCTTGGAGCCGTGGAGCCGGCAGATCGAGCCGATCTGCGGCAGGATGACCTTCTCCTCGACGTCCTTGAGCGTGCCGAACTGCTTCACGACGTTCGGGGCCTGGTCGGGGAGGATGCCCCAGATGGCCGTATAGTCGAGGTGGATCAGGAAGCCGTCATTCGACGGGAACTCCAGGCCTTTCCCTACGGAGTAGATCGGGTCGATCTTGCTGATCTTCCCGAGCCGGTCGGTGCTGGTACCCGGGGCCTGCCCCTCGGCGGCGAGCTTGCGGTCGCGCTCGGAGGTGGCCTGCTTGTCGACCTCGACGGTCAGGGTCGTCTCATTGAAGCCCACGCTGATGACGTCGACCTGCTTCTCCTCGGGGTTCAGGAAGTAGATCCCCGGCTGGAGGACGTTCTCCTGGATCCCCTGGGTCTCGCCGGTCGTGGGGTTGTTGGTCTTGTTGGTCACGACGCCGACGTAGCCGGGTGCGATCAACGTCAGGCCGCTCGCGGCCTTCTTGGCGTTGGTCGACCGCGACGTGACGCAGGCGTCCACGTCCACGACCTTGACGTCGAAGGCGTACTTGTTCATCCGGTAGCGGCCGGGGGTGAGCACCCTGCGGAGCACGCCCCGATAGCCTTCCTGATCGACCAGGTATGCCCCCTGCGGCAGCGGCTTGCCGGTCCGCGAGGTCACCACGCCGAGCTGGCCCGGCTTGATGATGGTGTCGGGGACAAGCTCGGTCTCGAACTCGAACGGCGAGTAGAAGTGCCGGCCGGGGCCGGGCATGACCTCGAGGATGCCGACCTTCGCCGGCTGCCCCGACGCGTCCAGCTTGACCAGTTCCCCCTCGCCGACCCGCTCGGCCGAGCCGAAGGGGAACGGCCCCCTTGTAGCGGAGCAAGAGGCTCTGGCCCGCGGGGACGTCGATCTTGCAGACCGCCCACTGCCAGATCGCGACATAGCCGACGAAGTAGCCGCCCAGGAGCAGGAGCACGGCGGCGGCCGCCGCAAATGGGGCGATGGCACGCGAGTTCATCGGGAAGACTCCTCGGGGCCGAAGGGATTCGCCGGAAGTTCGGGCCTGGGCTTCATTGCGCCGGTGGTCGGCTTGGTGCCGGGTTTCGGGGCCGCCTCGCCGAGTGGCTTCGGGGCCGTCGGCTTCGCCGCGGGCTTGGCCGACGGCTGACCCGGGCTGGTCGCGGGCGCGGGGATGAACTTCGGATCCAGGCCGGGCTCGTCGATCGGCTCGCGTCCCGGGCTCGGCACCCTCGCCGTCGAGGGCACGCCGCCGGTCCTCATCGTCCGGGGCGACTTCCTGGTGAACTGGCCGAACAGCTCCATGATCGGGCCGTCGGAGTTCGAGAGGATCGTCTTGAACGACGGGGCGAGCTTGGAGATCAGAATGTTCTCGGCCAGGGCCGCGCCATCGCCGTCGAACGCCTCGACGCGGGTCGAGAGGCCGGCGACCTCGGCCTTGTTCTTGAACCGGATGACCTCGGCGTCGGCCTCGGCCTTGGAGACGACAGCCCTCGCCTTGTTCTTCGATGCCTCCAGGCCGGTCTCGGCGACCTTGAACTTCTGCTCGGCCAGGGTGATGGCGACCTGCTGGTCCTGGTCGGCCTTGGTGGTCTGGACGATGGCCTTCTGCTCGGCCTCGACGACCTGCTTCCTTCTGCTCCGCGAGCAGGGTCTGCACCTTCAGCTGGGCCTCGGGAGAGCTGCTGGATCTTCTCCTGGCTGTACTGGTTCAGCTCCTGCTTGGCGACCTCACGCGCCCGGACCGGGCCGGCGATGTCCTCCGGCGGCTGGATCGACGTGATGGCCACGGCGAGGATCTCGATCCCCTGCTTCTTGCAGTTCTCCGACAGGCTCGTCACCAGGTTGCGCTGGAAGACCTCGCGGTCGTTGCCCGTGATGAACTGCCCGCCGTTGAGCTTCGACCCGCCGGTGCGGCAGAGCGAGCGGCTCTCGGGGGTGATGATCTTGGAGATGATCTCGTCGTCGATCACGTCGCCGTTGTCGTCCTCGTTGTATTTGACGAAGACCTCGGATGCCATCGTCTCGATGACCCGGAACTCCACCACGCCGTCGAGCGTGACGGGGAAGCCGTCGGCCGAGAGGAAGTCCATCTCCATGTCCTGGCCGAGGTGGAACTTCTTGGACCGGCAGTCGACGATCGAGATCCGCTTCTCATAAGGGTTCACCGGGTAACGCCCCGGGGGCAGCGTGGGCTTCTGGACCCCGCGCTCGTCGGTGTCGACCAGGAACACGTTCGGGTCCTTCGGCTCCTTGCCCGCGAGCAGGGTCACGACGCCCCGGGCCCCGGCGGGGATCGTCACCGGGTCGTGCAGCTCGATCGTCTCGGCGTAGGGGTTGAAGGGGTAGCGGCCGGGCATCATCAACTGGCGCCGGATACCCTTCTGCCCCTCCTCCCGCGAGCACCTGGCCCGGCGGTAGGTCATCGCCGTCCAGTGCGATGCGGACGCCGATCTTGTCGCTGGGGACCTCGAACTGGGGCGTGATCTCCCAGGACCAGTGGTAGGGGTTGTAGAAATACCGCCCCTCTGTCAGCACGCCCCGATTCGGCCCGTAGGCCTGGACGCCCTTGTAGTACCGGCCGTCCTTGGGCTCGGGGGCCAGTTCCATGCCGGGGAGCAGGTCGAGGCCCGGTTTTTCGGACCAGGACCGCCTGCTGCCCGGTTCCAACCTCGATCTTGCAGAGGTTGTACACGATCATCGCCGAGATCAGGGCCACGAAACCGATCGTGGCCATCACGGCCCCGCCCAGGACGACCCGACCGCCCAGGGGGGCGCGGGGATCATCCCGTTCGGAATTCGCACGCATATTGGTTCGACTCCGTCGTCGGATCGCGGAACGCCAGGCCCTCGCGGTTCAACGTGTGCCGGGGGCCATGTTCCGGCCCGACTCGCGAGTGGATTCGCTGGTCCGACCCAAACATTTTACCACGCCCGACCGGAACCCGTCCGAGGACGGGCCGGATGGCGCCAATCAGACCGCCTTGTGAGGCATCGTAGGGTGCGGTGGACGCGGCCGAGCGGGCCGCGTGTCCACCTCACCGACGGGGGCCATCGACAGTCCTTACCACCCGCGAGGCCGGGCGAATCCTGGGTGCGGTGGGCGCGGGTACGCTTCGCAGTGCCCCCTAGAATCGGAGGTCACTTCGCCCGCAACGACGTCAGATACGCGACAGATCCGCAAACTCCTCCAGCGTCAGCGACTCCGTCAGGCCCGTCGGCATGACCGAGACGCTCCCAACCTTCCGCTCGTCGATCTCGCCCTTGGGGACCCGCGTCACCTTGGTCTCGACGTCGACCAGATCGAGGTACGTCTCGGTCTCCGTCTTGAGCAACCCCGTCAGGACCGAGCCGTCCTCCCTCGCGACGATCACCGGCTGGTAGCCCGTGGCGATGCGATTCGAGGGTTCGAGCACGGACTTGATGATTTCCTGGGTGTCGTACTTGAGTGCCAGGCCCGTGAGGTCGGGGCCGACGTTCGCCGTCCCCCTGCCCCCCGCCGCGTGGCACTTCACGCAGCCGATCCCCTTGGGGTCGAAGAAGAGGGCCGCGCCCTTCTTCGGGTCGCCCGGGTGACTCAGGGCGTAGTTCTTCAGCTCGTCGTTCGTGAGCGTCTTCCCCTTGCCCGCCAGCATCAGCTGGCTCGGCTCCGAGACCTGCACCGAGTACGACCAGACTCCGATCCCCTGCCTCGGGCGCATGAGGATCCGGTTCTTTCCGGCCTTCAGGTCCACGCGGATCAGGTCCGAGTCCGGGGCATACGCCCGCCCGGCGAAGTTGCCGTAATTGTGGACGACCCGCTCATTCAGCGTTTACGATGATCGACCCGCTCGAACCGACCTGCAGCAAGGCAGGCCGGGCCTTGTCCGAGACGATCTCGGCATAGGCGAACGACGCCAGGTCGGGCGAGCCGTTGGTGTCGTAGCCGAAGCCCCCCTTGTCGCCGTTGCCCCCTTTGAAGTCGTCCACGATCACCCGGCCGGTCGCCGGGTCGCCCTTGCGATCGAGCCAGACGATCGTTCGCCCTTCCGCCCCGCTGTGGGCCTTGCGGAAGTCGATGGACGGCTCGCCGATGAAGACCTGGGCGGTCGTCCGGGCGAACGGCCCGATCACCTTCCAGTCGGCGATCGGCACGAACCGGGTGAGGATCCGCTCGACCGCCAGCGCCGCCGGCCCCAGGAAGGCCCCGGCCTTCGCGTTGGCCTCCAGCACCGGCCGGGCCTGCTCGCGGATCGCCAGCAAGGCCGACTCCGCCGCGCGCCGGGTCTCCGGGCTGCGCTCGTTCAGGAGCGAGAGGTAGATGGGCAACGCCGACGGGTCCGGCATCGCCGTCAGGGCCGGCCCGACCTCCGCCCGCTTGATCGGGTCGTTCGCCAGGGCGATGAGCCTCGGCAGCGCCTCGCGGATCTGCAACGCCGCCACCGCGTCCAGCGCCGCCGCCTTGACCCTGGCGTCCGGATCATCGAGCCGGGCCAGGATCGACTGGCGGACGACCGTCGGCAGCGGACGACCCGGCGTGAACGACTGGAGCGCGGCGATCCGGACGCTCGCCGAGGCGTGCTCCAGGAACGGGGCCAGGTCGTTCGCCGGCAGGAACCGGCCCTTGCCCAGCGACGGCAGCGACCACGCCAGCAGCTCGGCCGGCGTGGACTTCTCGTAGATCAGGCTCAACCGCGCGGAGAGCGCCCTGGGGTTGTTGATCCCCAGGAGCGCATCGTGGGCCGCCTCGCGGACCTCGATCGACCGCTTCGGGTCGAGCAGCAGCGTCGACAGGGCCGGGATCGACGCCACGTCGGAGAACCGACCGACCGCCAGCGCCAGGCGCTGGAGGACCAACGCGTCCGTCTCCTTCTCCAGGGCGTCCCGGAGCGCGGGCAACGCCTCCTTGCCGACGTTCTGGAGCCCGACGATCGCCACCTGCCGGACGTCGAAATCCGGGTCGTTCAGCGCGGCCACGAGTCCCTCGCGGATCGACTTCATCGCCGCCGGATCCCAGTCGACCGACTTCCTGGGGAACTCGCCCGCCAGGGGATTGGTGCCGAACCAGTTGCCCGACCAGGCCGGGTATTTGCGATAGATCCCCGCCAGGTTCGCCGTCAATCGGGCCCGGAACGCGGTGTCCTTCGACTCCCCGATCGCCTGCTTGAGGGCCTCGACGACCGGCGTCGCCCAGGCTTCGTCGGTCAGCTTCGCCGTGTTCTCTCGCCGCTTCGGGTCGCGGAACGCTTCAAGCAACGCCGATGCGTCCCACGCCTCCAGCGCCCGGATCGCCTTGCGGACCGACCAGGCCACGAACGGGTCGCGATCCCCGATCGAGGCATAGAGCGACGCCGCCACCGAGGGCTCGCCGATCTTCCCCAGCGCGATGGCCGCCTCACGCCTCACGACCGGCTCCGGATCGCGGAGCAGCGAGGCCAGTGGCGTCGCGGCGGCCTTGTCCCTGCGGATCCCCGCCCGACGCGCCGCCTGGGCCCGGACCTCCGGGTCGGCGTCGGCCAGCACCGAGCGGATCGCCTCGGCCGCCTCGGGCGTGCCGATCGCATCCAGCGCCCAGAGGGCGTGCAGCCGCCCTGTGTTCCCGCCGCCGGAGAGCCGCCCCCTCAACTCGGCGACCGCCCGAGCATCCGCCAGCGCCCGCTGCGCCCGGAGCCGGACCGCCAACGACGGATGATCCAGGGCCTTGACCCGTTCGGCGACCGAAGCCGCCGGGGCCGGTTCGGGGTCCACATTCGGGGCATCGCCCCCGGTATACGTCAGCTTGTAGAGCCGCCCCGTCTGAGGGCCGCTCGCCAGCCAGCCCATGAAGGCCCAGTCGACCAGATACAGGCCCTTCCCGTCGTGCGAGACGCCCATCGAGAACGGACGAAAGTCGCCAACGTCCCCCTTGGTGACGAATGGCTCCTTCGACTTGACCTTGTACGTCGCCCCCGAGCGTTCCACGGCGTAGCGGAAGACCGTCTGCAAGCCCCAGTCGGTGAAGAACAGGTTCCCCTTGTACGCGTCGGGCAGTCCGGCCTCGTTGTAGCAGAGGCCCTGGGTGCCCGAGCCGCCGATCTGCCCGGCGGTGATCGGCAGGGTGCGGTCGGGCACGGTCAGGAACTCGTAGGGATACCCGAAGTGGGCACCGACGATGTGGTGCGTCAGGCTGTTCGGCCAGCGCTTGCTGTCGTCGTCGTTGCCGTAGGTGAAGACGTCGTCGGTCGCCGTCAGGGCCACCGAGAGCGGGTTCCGCTCGCCTGTGGAAACCACCTCCAGATCCGTCCCGTCCGGCCGGATCCGGATCACGCCGCCGCCGAACAGGGTGATCGCCTTGCCGTCGCGGCCGACCCCCTTGGGGATGCCCTTGTCGCCGACGGAGATGTAGAGGAACCCGTCCATGCCGAGCCGGACGCCCGAGGCGACGTGGTCGTTGATCCCGCTGAACCCGGGCAACCTGGGCCCGAGCCCGGTCATCAGGTCGACCCGCTGATCGGCCTTGCCGTCGCCGTCGGTGTCCTTGAACGCCGAGAGAAAGGGGGCATGGACGACGTAGAGCGTCCCATCGGCCCACTCCAGCCCCATCACGGCCCAGAGGCCGTCGGCGAAGACCCTGACCTGCCCGTCCTTGATCGCGACCACCGAGTCGATCGGCCGGGTCGGCGGCCCGGGCATGTCCATGGGATCCTGCCCGAGGTAGACCGTGCCGTCGGGCGAGGCGACGATGGCGGTCGGGAAGAGGATCTTCGGGGCCTCGGCGACCAGTTCGATGGACCAGTCCCTGGGCACGACCGGCATCGGCCGAGCGGCGGGCTTCGTCGCCTGGGCGGGGGCTTGGTGGGCGATGGCCCCGAGGAGCAGGCCGGTGCAAATCCAGGTGGCGGACGCGAATCGCATTGCGAAGGGGCTCCCTCCCGCGCCGGCCTGAGGGGGGACGAGCGGCGGACCCCGGGTCCCCCACGCCCTCGCGCTCGCGCGGAACTGCACTGGAGAATTGACGTTCGTTCGGCGAAGATGATACTTCAACCAGGCGACCCGTCTCAACTCAACCGCAGGGCTGGTCTGCAACTCCGAGTCGCCGCACCCGACACCCACCCCGGACCCGCCCCAGGCAGGAGCCCGCCTTCGTGAGCCAGTCGCACGCCGAAACGCCGAGCCTCCCGGCCGACCCGCGCAGGAATCCGTCGTACCCCTCGCGCCCGCACCTGAAGGAGCGAGCGAGCTGGCAGGCGAAGGTCACCGAGTGGGACGCCCGCCTCGTTACCGTCCGGGCCTCGCTCGCGAAGATCCCCGCCGGCGCCCACCGCGACGCCTTCGAGAAGATGTACGCCCAGATGCAAGGCGGCCTCGACCAGGTCTCCGACTGCGTCCGCCGCCTCCCCCAGGAGACCGGCGAACTCTACGCCGAGGACATCCACCGCATCCACGAGGCCGAAGCCGCCCTCAACCGCCTCCTCGACCGCTGGAACGCCCAGGCCCCGAAGTGACCCGACCGACCGCGGTTCGTAAAACCCTACGCCCCGGAACCTAACCAAGGTGCGGGGCGTTGGAATTTCGAAGGCATTCGAAACGAACAAGCCGTGCCAGAATCCAATCTGGCACGGCTCATCATTAACATAAGTCAGTGGGCAGAGCCGGGATCGAACCGGCGACACCAGGATTTTCAGTCCTGTGCTCTACCAGCTGAGCTATCTGCCCTTCAACTGGGAGAGGAAATCCTATCAGGTCTGGCTGGGGTGTCAACGGGCGAGTGACGGGAGCGTCGGTTTTCGGGAGGGGGCTCGATGCGAGTTGTCGGCGTCGGCGCGGTGTCGTAGGTTCCTGTTGATGGGGATTCCGACGGTCTCGACGCTGAGACGAGGTGGGACTTGAAGACGAGGTCGGGGCGGAGCAGGGTGACGCGGTTGATCCAGATCGTCCTCGCGATGCAGGGGGGGCGGTTCCCGAATGTGGATGACCTGGCGAGGTTCTGCGAGGTGACGCGGCGGACCATCTTCCGGGACCTGGAGTGCCTGGAAGATGCCGGGGTCGCGTTCGTGTATGACCCCGATCGCCAGGGGTATCGATTCGACCTCCGGACGACGCTCGACCCGCCGAGGTTGGAGGAGCAGGAGCTGTCGGCGCTCGTGGTGCTCGTCGAGCAGTGGGGGAAGGCCGAGGCGTCGGGGTTGCTCAGGCAGGCGAGGTCGGGGGTCGGGAAGCTGTTACAGAAGGCGCCGGGGCTCGTCCGGGGGCGCCTGGTCGAGCTAGGGGATGCGGTCTGGAACGAAAGTTGGCCCCTGGATCGGTCGAGGGAGCGGGCGGAGGTTTACGAGACGCTGGTCGAGGGGCTCACGCGTCGTTTGCAGCTCCGTTGCTGGTTCCGGGAGGAGGCCGGGGCGGAGGCCCAGTGCACAAGGCTGAGCCCGTATCGGCTGCTCGTGGGCGGGGCGTCTTGGACGGTCGTGGGCAGGTCGCAGTGGCATCGGCGGATCGTGGCGATGGAGGCCCCGCTGATCGAGCGACTGGAGTTGACCGAGGAGGCATTCGAACTGCCGCCGCGATTGCCGATCGAGCGTTACACGAATGCCCCCGGGCATGGGCCGTGGGACGTCCGACTGCGGTTCAAGGCCGAGGCGGTGCCCTGGGTCCTGGATGCGGTCTGGCATCGGTCCCAGTCGATCCGCCGCCGGGAGGATGGGGGGCTGGACTTCGAGGCGACCGTCCCGAGGTTCGACGACGTACTGACGTGGGTGGTCGGATTCGGGGACCGCGTCGAGGTGCTCGGGCCGCCAGAGTTACGGGAGACGTTGAGGGAACTCGGGACGGCATACGTGCGGGCTTATACGACTCAACCGCCGGAATCGGAGGGGTTCCCGGCCAATGGGGTCGCCAAGGGAGTCGCGGGCGCGTTAGCCTTTGGGGCTGACGGTGTTGCCCATGCCCCCGGTTGATCGCGGACGATGAAACTCAAGAGACAGCACGACGATTTCCAGGTCGAGGAACTGCCGACGGTCCGGGGTGGGGGGCGAGGTCGGTTCGGATTCTACCGGCTCACCAAGCGCGGGATGGGCTCGTTGGAGGCCATCGAGGCCGTCGCCAGGAGATGGAACCTCGCGGCCAGACAGATCAGCTACGGCGGCCTGAAGGACCGCCACGCGGCGACCATCCAGTATCTGACGATCTTCGAAGGGCCTGACCGGGGCCTGAACGAGTCGTCGTTCTCGCTGGAGCCGCTCGGCCGTCTGGAACACCCCTACGGGCCGAGCTTCTTCCGGGGGAACCGGTTCGTGGTGGTGCTCCGCGACATGGACGCCGAGGCCGCCGCGAGGGCGGGCAAGGCGCTGGCGGAGATCCCCCGCGACGGCCTGCCGAACTACTTCGACGACCAGCGGTTCGGATCGGTCGGGTTCGACGGCGACTTCATTGCGAGGGCCTGGCTCCAGGGCCAGTTCGACCGCGCCCTCTGGCTCGCCATCGCCGCGCCCACGGCGTCCGACCGGCCGGACGCCAGGGCCGAGAAGGCCATCCTCCGAGACCACTGGAACAACTGGGCCGAGGCCAAGGCCAGGCTTCCCCGGTCGCACGCCCGGAGCCTCGTGACCTATCTTGTCGATCATCCCCAGGACCATCGCGGGGCCTTCGCTCGGCTCAGACGCGAGCTGCGTTCGATCTACTTCTCGGCCTTCCAGTCGTATCTGTGGAACGTCATGCTCGGGCGGATGATCGAGCGGGAAACCCGGGCCGATCAGCGGGTGGCGGTCGATTTCAAGCTCGGCCCGATGCCTGTCCAGCACGGGCTCGATGAGGAGCAGGCGGCGGGGTTGAAAGCCCTACGGATCCCCCTGCCCTCGTCGCGGAATCCCCTGCCCCCGGGGGCGCTGGGCGAGATCGCCGCGGCGGTGCTCGGCGAGTCGTCGCTGACCTGGGAGGCGATTCGGGTCAAGTATCTCAAGGATGTGTTCTTCTCGAAGGGTGACCGACCGGCGCTGTTCGAGGCGCGTGAGGTCTCGCACGAGATCCTGCCGGACGACCTGTATCCCGGCCGTTTCCAGGCGAGGCTCAAGTTCGAGTTGGGCAAGGGTTCGTACGCGACGCTGGTCGTCAAGCGGATCACGGTGGTCGCCGGTGTCGTGGCCGAGGGGGGAGATGGGCTCGATGAGGACGCCGACAACGCCTCCGATCCTGCTGGAGGATAACCACTGCCTCGCCTTCGACAAGCCGGCGGGCGTGCTCTCGCAGGGGGATGAGACCGGCGACCCGAGCCTGGACGAGATCGCCCGCGCGTACCTCAAGGAGGCGTACCAGAAGCCCGGCAACGTGTACGTCGGCCTGGTGCACCGGCTCGACCGACCGACCTCGGGCGTGGTGCTGCTGGCCCGCACCAGCAAGGCGGCCGCTCGGCTGTCGGAACAGTTCCGCGGGGGCGAGGTCGAGAAGGTCTACGAGGCCGTCGTCGAGGGGGGGCCTCCCGCTGACGAAGGGGCCTGGACCGACTGGCTCCTGAAAGACCCCGCGAAGAACACGGTCGCGTCCGTCCCGCCCCGGACACCGGGGTCGAAGGAGGCCGAGCTCCGCTACCGGGTGCTCGGTCGTAGGCGGGGCCTGACCTCAATCGAGCTGCATCCCGGGACGGGCCGGGGGCACCAGCTCCGGGTCCAGCTCGCGTCGCGGGGTTGGCCGATCGTGGGAGATCGGAAGTACGGCGCGACCTCGACGCTGCTGGCGCCGGACGGCGGCCCGAGGATCGCGCTCCATGCGCGCGAACTGACGTTCCGGCACCCGACTCAGGACCGGAACGTCACGTTGGTGAGCCCGTTGCCTTCGGAATGGCCGAAGGTCTGAACTCTCAGCGGTTCAGCCCGAGGACGCGGCCGTACGAGGCGCTCCGCGCCGGGGCACCGACGGGGGCCGGTGCGGACGGGCGGGGGGCGTCGATCACGGGGACGGCCGGGGGTGCCGAGGCCGGCGTCGCGGCGGCCTTCGGTGCCAGGGTCGGGGCCAGGACCGGAGCGGGGGCGGTGGTCGGGACGGCGGAGCGCTGCTTCTCGGCGAAGGCGATCGCGGCCGCACGCAGGGTCGGGTCGCTCAGGCCGAGCTCCTCGGCCTCGCGGGCGGCGGAGCCCGAGTCGATGCCCTCGACGCCGACGCGTTTCACCAGCCAGAGCATGCCTGGCCGGCTACCGTTGGCGTCGAAGAAGTAGAGGGGGCGGGACTCGACCTTGGCAACCTCCTGCTGGAATTGCTCGACCTGCTTCGGATCCAAACGGCTCGACACGACGGGCAGCGACACATAACGGAAACCACGCTGACGCACCTGTTCGGCGAAACCCGCGCTCACCTCGGACGACTCGCGCAGGTCGAGGAGCGTCCTGTAACCCTTCTCCTTGAGCCAGTCCAGCCCCTTGGCGTCGGGCACGCTGCCGCCGGAGAGGTTCGGGGCGATGCTGCCGAACCGGGCGATGCCCGGGGTGGCGTTCGATTCGAGGTCGATCGGGAACGCGGCCGGCTTGAGCGTGGCGTCGGATGCGGGGGCCGCCGCCGGGGCGGGCGACGGGCTCACGACAGACTCGCGCGGGCTCGCAACGGGGGGGAGGTTGTCGAGGAGGTCATTCGAAACGGAGGCAGAGCCCCCGGTCGAGGCGGCCGGGGCCGATTCGACCGAGGACTGCAAGGCCTGCGCGAGGACGTCGGGGCGGCCGCCCCGGCCCCGGGCCACCGACCGACCATTGAGGTCGGTCGAGGGCTGGCTCACGGCGGCCCGCTTGCCGAAGAGGGACCCGATCCGGCTCGGGGTCGAGCCGGGGTTCATGGCCCCCTTCTTGTCGGGGATGGCTTCGAGACGAGGCGTGTCCTCGCTGGCCGGCGAGGCCGGGGCGGGGACGATGGTGCCCGGGGGCATGGTGCCCGGCGTGATGATCGGGGTGCCTTCGGAGAAGACCTCGCCGCCCATCACCTCGGGGCTGCCGTCGCAGCAGCCGCCGCTGCTGGCGCCCCGGCGTCCGAAGACGGTGGAGCCCAGGTTGCGGAACCCGTTGCCCATCTTCTGGCGGAGGCCGCAGCACGGGCCGAGCATCCCGCTCTGGCATCCTTCGAGCGACAGGGCGAGCAGGGCGAGGGCGACGAAGCCCCAGCTCGGACGGCCCTTCGCCCGCGGCCGCGACGCCTTCTGGCGATTCTGGAACATGGAAGGATCTCCGTCGTCGGACACCTCGCGCCGCGTCGCGCCGACCGGGCTGCCCGAGGGGCCCGACCCGCGCGTGATGTCTCCGGTCTGCCTGGGAGGCCCCGAACGATCACCCGAAACGCGCCGACGCGTCCCCTCGACTCCGTTCAACATGCGCGAATCATCCTCATGCGTTCGCATGATCCGATCCAAACATGCCGGGAAGTGGCGGGTGCGGCGGGGCATCGTGACGCTCGCTGCTGTGTGGTCCTTGGTGGCGAATCAGGGAGTCGAAGCCCGCGGGGCGGGCCAATCACGTCGTTCGGCCCGCGTCCGCTGCCGTCGTCCGGGACGGCGTGAGGGCCTCCGGGGAGGGGGCCTCGCGGGGCGGGGAAACCGGCGGACGACCTCGCGACGAGGCCTGTCACGGAAACTTAGCCGACGATCCGGCGGTTGCCAAAAATCTCGGGCGATTTCTAGAATGTGGACCCGGACCGCCCGGAATTCCCCTCCCGATCGGCTTCACCGAGGCGCATCTCTTGCCCAAGGCTCAGGATCCGCAAAGCCCGAAGACCTTCGCCAGGCGTCAATCTCTCGCCCCCTTCGCGGTCGCCGGCGCCCTCCTGCTCGCCGGGTTGGCGGCCTACGGCATCGACCTTGCGAGCGAGCCGCACTTCATGGACGAATCGGCGTATCTTTCCCAGGCGTCGTATTACGACTTCTACATCTCGGGGAAGGTCGATCGCGAGGAGTGGCTCTGGTATGCGGCGTACGACCTGCCGCCGCTGACCAAGTATCTCGTCGGCTTCGCGCTCAAGGCGGCCGGCTACCCCCGGCCGCCGGTGTCCGACTCCTGGCGGTGGTACGCCAACCCCGGGACGCGGATCGGGTCGCCGGCCATGCTCACGGCCGCGCGCCGGCCCTCGGTGTTCCTGGGGGCGGTCGGGGTCGTGGCGATCTTCGCGATCGGGGCGGTCGCGGCCGATCGGAGGGTCGGGACGCTCGCGGCCCTGCTCCTCCTGATCAACCCCCTCTACAGGATGCACGCCCGCCGGGCGATGTCCGACATCCCCGCCGAGGCATGCCTATTGGTGGCACTGGCGTTGGGGCTTTGGGGCTGGAAGCGACTGGCCCGGGGACTGGATTGGGGGGCGATGGCGGCGATCGGGCTGGGGTCGGGAGTCTTCCTCGGGCTGTCCGTCCTCTCGAAGCTCAACGGATCGCTGGCGGGGATGGTGCTGGCGGCCTGGTTCGTCCTGGCGATGGTCGTGCCGGGGTACTCGTCGCGAGGTCGGATCGGCCTCGGGGCGGCGACGCTGGCGGCGGGACTGGGATCGATCGGGGTCTTCGTCGCGGGCAACCCGTTCGTCACGGCCCACCCCCCTGCCCCTTATGACGCCCGGTTGGAGGACATGGCCCGGCTCGGCCTGCTCGGCCGGCTCAAGGCGGTGTCGGACCACCGGGTTGAGGTCTCGGCCGGGGCGATGACGCAGTTCCCGCACAATGCGCTGCCGACTTTGATGGAGAAGGTGCCGGCGGTGGCGGTCCAGGCGTTCGGGCGGTTCGGGCCGCTGGGGCCGCCGCGGACGAACTCGGAGATCCGCTTCGACCGCGCGCAGGACTGGGGCGCCTGGATCTTCGGGCCGCTGGTCCTGGTCGGTTTCGCGGCCGCGATCGTCTGGGGTCGTCGGCAGGTGCGCGAGGCGTGTCCCCCGACGACCTGGGCGGTGGCGGTACAGGCCGTTCTGTCGCTGGCGGTGGTGACGGCGTTCATCCCGCTGGCCTGGGACCGGTATTATCTGTCGATCCAGGCCGGGTCGGCGCTGCTGGCGGCGACGGCGTTGGTGTTCGGCTGGGACCTGCTGCGATCGCGGTTCGCGAAGAGATGAGGCGGCAATGAGCCTGTTACGACGTCCGGGCGTCTGGGTCGCCGCGATCCTCCTGGTGAGCTACGCCTACTACTGGCACGGCCGCGACTGGAACTCGGCCAGCCGGCTGATGCTCACGTATGCGATCGTCGAGCGCGGGAGCCTTTCGATCGACGGCCTCGACGACCAGACGGGCGACAAGGCGAAGCGGGAGGGCCACTTTTACTCAGACAAGATGCCGGGGCTGTCGTGGCTGGCGATCGTCCCGCTCGTCCCCGCGAAGTTGGCCTTCGGGCTCGCCGATCATCCGTTGAACAAGCCGGGCTTCGCCTACTGGCCCGCCGATTACTTCGCGACGCTGGGCACGTCGGGCCTCCTGACCATCGCCGCCGCCTTGATCCTCATGAGGCTGGCCGCCGACCTGGGTTGCAGCCCGAGGCAATCGGCCCTGATCGCCCTGGCGTATGGATTGGGGACGCCGGCGTTCGCTTATGCGACATTGGCCTATGGACACCAGGCGTCGTCGTTCTGCCTGATCGGGTCGTTCGCCTTGTTATGGCGGCATGGGATCGGCCCGAGGTTGCTCCGGGCCTTCCTGGCCGGGGTGCTGGCGGCGTATGCCTCGGTGATCGAGCTCCAGGTCGGGCCGGTGTCGGCGATCCTGGGCTTCGTGGTGCTGGGACAGGCTTGGGGCGGGCGACGCCCGTGGCTCGACGTCCTGGTGTTTGGCGCGGGTGCGGCGATCCCGACGGCCGCCCTGCTCTGGTACAACAACGCCTGCTTCGGCTCCCCCTGGAAGATGGGCTACTTCTTCCACGATATCGAGCGGTTTCGCGAGGTGCACTCCAGCCAGAACCCGCTGGGGATCCGCTCGCCGAACTGGTCGCTGATCGCCGAGCTGACCATCGCCAGCCGACGGGGGCTGCTCTGGTACGCCCCGGTGATGCTGCTCCTGCCGGCGGGGCTTGTGGTGCTCGGCATCAAGAAGCACTGGGGTTTGCTGAGCGTCTCCCTGGCGACGATCGCGGCCGTGTTCCTGGTGAACCTGAGCTACCCCGAGTGGACCGGCGGATGGTCGACGGGCCCGAGGTTCCTCCTGCCGATGCTGCCGTTCGCGATGCTCCCGATCGCCGCCCTCGTGGCCGAGTGGGGCAAGCCCGGCACGATCCTGACTGGCCTGCTCGCTGCTCTGGGATTCGGGGCGATCTTCCTCTTCCAGGGGGTCGGGGCGAGGATCCCCGAGCCAATCGAATCGCCCCTGACCGCCGCCGTCCTGCCCCTCTGGCGCGGCGACCGCCTGCCCGGCTGGGTCTTCGGCGTCCGCTACGCCCGCAACCTCCTCGGCCTGGCCTTCCCCAGCTTCGTCAAGGGTCTGCCCGACTGGCTGGCCGGCATCCAGTTCGCCCCACTCCTGGCGGCCCAAGCGGCTCTGATCGTTGCCATGGTCAAGTCCATCCGACCGCATCAAGCGGCGGAGGCACCTTCGGCCAAAACCGACGCGAGCTGAGCGGCGACGACCGGCCAGACGCGGTCCGGGGTCAGTTCGGACATGCATTCGAGGCGGTCGCAGGTCTTGACGTAACTCGGGGCGCACCAGACGCAACTGGTGATCGCGGTGGCGTTGGTACCATAAGGCCCCGTACGGCCAGGGCTGGTGCAGGTGTAGACGCCGATCGTCCGGACGCCCGTGGCCGTCGCCAGGTGGAGCGGGCCGGTGTCGTTTGAGAGGAAGAGGTCCGAGTGCTTCGCCACGGCCGCCAGGCGGGGGAGGCTCGTCTGGCCGCAGAGGTCGAGCACGGGGATGGGGCCAAGCCGGGACCGGAGTTCCTCGACCAGTTCGCGGTCCTCGGGCGCCCCGACGGCGATGAGGCGGGCCCCGAAGCGTTCGACGGTCCGCCTGGCGACCTCGGCGAAGTGGGCCGGCGGCCAGCGCTTGGTGAGCCAGCGGGCCCCGACGTTCAGGACAAGCCTCGGGCCGCCGATCGTCGCCAGCCGCTCGCGGGCCCAGGCGAGATCGGCGTCGTTCAAGGCGACCTGGAACCGGGGCGAGCGGATGTCGGCCCCGAACGCGGCGGCGACGCGCAGGAGCTTGTCGACCGCGTGCTCCTCGGGGTTCGGGATCGGGACGATGTGAGAGTAGAAGGCCGTCGCCCCCTCGCGGGCCTCGCCCAGTCCGACGCGGATCCTCGACGCCGTCGCGGCGGTCATCAAAGCGGAGCGCAGCAGCCCCTGGAGGTCGATCGTCAGGTCGAACCGCCGCGAGCGGAGTTCGGACGCCAGCCGTGTGAGCGTCCCGAGCGCCGTGCCCGCGCCGCCGGCCCCCTTGCGGTCGAAGGTGATGACCTCGTCGAGCGCGGGGTGCCCGTCGACCAGCCCCTTGAGCCCCTGATTGACGACCCAGGTGATCCGGGCCTGAGGCCAGCGGTCGCGGAGGCAGGCCAGGACAGGCAGGGCGTGGACGATGTCCCCCAGCGAGCTGGGTTTCACCAGGCAGACCCGCCGGGGGTTCAGTTCCAGCAGGCTGTCGAGGTCGGGTGCGGGGGCGTGCGACACGTCGGGAACTCCGTTTCCCGGGACAAGTTGGGGCCGGCATGCTACTCTTTCCTCGTCGGATCGACAATCTCGACCGCAGGAGGGAGCCGACCGTGATCCTGACGTTGACGATGGCCGTCGCCGTGCTCGGCTCGGACGGGCCGGAAACCGGCGAAGTCGCCTTCACACCGGCGGCGACCGAGGCCCAGGTCCCCGCCCATTTTCAGCTCAGGGCGGCCCGGTTTGGCTTCAAGCTCGACCCGCTCCGGGGCACGCCGGGCTACGACGTCCTCAAGCTGACGTTCCCCTCGCCGATCGTCACGGACGTGCCCCAGAACAACACGGTCCACGCCGAGTACTTCCGGCCGAAGTCCGGCGGGAAGCATCCCGGGGTTGTGGTCCTGCACATCCTCGGATCGGACTTCCCGCTGTCCCGCTACATGGCGGCCCGCCTGGCGGACCGGGGCGTGGGGGCGTTGTTCCTGAAGCTGCCGTTCTACGGCGAGCGGAGGCCGCCGGGGAGCGACAAGCGCTTCCTCTCGACCGACATCGACCGCTCGATGCTCTCGATGCGCCAGGGGGTCCTGGACATCCGAAGGGCCCTCGCCTGGATGGCGTCCCGGCCCGAGATCGACGGCAACCGCCTCGGGGTGACCGGCATCAGCCTGGGCGGCATCACGTCGGCCCTCACGGCCGGGGTCGCGCCCGAGGTCAAGCGGACGGCGATCCTCCTGGCCGGCGGCGGCCTGCACGACATCCTCTGGGACTCGCCCGAGTCCGACCGCTACAAGAAACTCTGGGTCGCGGCCGGCAGGAGCAAGGAGGACCTCCGCAAGCTCACCGAGCCCTACGACCCGCTGACCTACGCGGCGAACCTCAAGGGCAAGCGGGTCCTGATGATGGCCGGGAACGTCGACGACATCGTCCTCCCCGCCTCGACGAAGGCCCTCTGGGAAGCCGCCGGGAAGCCGCCGATCGAGTGGTTCGACTGCGGCCACTACTCCGCCGTCGGATACCTGCTCCCCGCCATCCGGCAGGTCGCCGATTTCCTGGCCGAGTAGAGCCCTGGCCGTCGGGATCGGGGATCAACGAAAAAAGCCCCCGGGAGATCCCGGGGGCTTGGTGTTTCTGGCGTTCGCTAGGGGACGAGACCGCCCGCAGGCCGGGCGTGCCGAACGCGGGTCGCCCGCCCGACTTACTTCTTGCGGTGACGGATGCGGCTCCTCATCCGGCGCTTCTTCCGTCCCACCTTCCGGCGACCTTTCCCACGACGGCGGCTGGCCATGCGTCAACAACTCCTCGGCGTGATCGCGTTCGCGAGCGAACGGCAACGATCCAACTCGGGTCGAGCGGAACCTCGGTCCATCCCAGAGGCCCGGAAAGCTTCCGAATTTACCGTCGGCATCGCCCCTCGGCAAGCCCAACCGTCGAATTGGCCGGAAATCCGACCACGGCGTCCCGCAGTCGGAGGCATGCGCGGTCCCTCACTGGTCATCGCCGGAGTCCGGCCCGTCGTCCTCGACGGATTGTCCGGCGTCGATGTTCCAGTCCTGGACCCTCTGCTTGCGGGTGATGGCGTCGCGGACGAGGTCCGTGGGAGGCCTGCGTCGGCGGTCGCCGTCCTTGATGGGCTTCGGCTGGCCGCCGAGCTTGTCCCGCTTCTCGATCGAACCGGCCTTGCGCTTCTGCTTGTCAGAGGCCATCGCGAGGGCCCTCCCGGGCGGGACACGAGGGAAATCGTCGAGTCGCCCCGCCCCGGGCGGCCCAATCGATCAGTGCGGCTTCTTGGCGACCGGAGGGGTCACCGCGGCCGGGGCCGCCGGCTTCCTCGGCAGGCGGTCCTTTGTGGATTCGCCGCCGAAGTGGGTCACGACGTAGGTCCCCGCTCTTGGGGTTCCGCTCGATGTCGACGACCTCTCCGTTGTCGGCCTCTTCCAGGAGGTGCGTGAAGCTGCGGTAGCCGTAGTAGCTCTCGTCGAACGACGGCTTCTTCCGCTTCATCGTGTCCTTAATCATCGACGCATAGAGGACCTCGTGGTTCTCGCGCCTCAGGGCCTTGCACGCCTCGACCAGCAGCGAGAAGACCTCACGCTTGCGTTCGGGCATGTCGGCGTAGAGGGTCGTGGCGACCTGCTTCTCGTCCTGCTCCTCGCGTTCGAGGTCCTCGTAGTAGATGAACTCGTCGCAGTTGTCGCGGAGCAGCTCGGACGTCGAGCCCTTCATGCCGAGGCCGATGACGTGCTTGCCGTTCTCCTTGAGCTTGGACACCAGCGGCGAGAAGTCGCTGTCGCCGGAGACGATCACGAAGGTGTCGACGTGGGGCTTGCT
Organism: Isosphaeraceae bacterium; assembly: GCA_965279195.1. Taxonomy (GTDB): domain Bacteria; phylum Planctomycetota; class Planctomycetia; order Isosphaerales; family Isosphaeraceae; genus CBDIHP01. Next base: position 237,213 of record CBDIHP010000044.1, on the reverse strand, counting down.
CCAGGCGAGGTCCATCGCGTCCACGACGAGCCGGATGTCGGCGGAGTTCTTGCCGGTCTGGCTGCGCCGGGGGATCTCGATCAGCTCGATGGCGGCCTCGTGGAACGGGGCGGTGTAGGCCTGGTAGCGACTCCAGTCGGCATAGGCCTTCTTGACGATCAGCTTGCCCTTCTCGACGAGGCGTTCCAGGACCTTCTGGATCTCGAAGCGGGTCTTGCGCTGATTCTGGAATCCCATCGCCAGGTTTTCGAGGTCGATGAAGACGGCGAGATTCCGTTCGCGATCGGAGTTGGACATGGCTCGGGCCGATCTTTCGACGGGCGGGCCTGCGGGCCGGTCGTTGGCGACCGCCGCGAGGCCACGATTGGGGGCTGAGACGGGACTGTCACGGCCGCAGGGCGGATCCCCGTACGGCCGTCACCCATTCCCTTCAGCTTACGGGCCATCCACTTCCGACGCCACCCCTGAACCGCGGGCCGCGCTGCCCGGGGGAGACACGGTGGCCGCCGGGGAGGTTCGAAAAGAAACGACCGCGGCCCCGAAGGCGAGGCGCGGTCGTGAGGATTCTCGGATTTTCGCCCGGGGCGGGATGGGCGAGGTTCGGCTCAGTTGCCGAACCAGCCGCCGGCGTAGAGGTCGCGGACGGTGCGGCGCGGGCGGGATTCGTTGACGGTCAACGCGCGGCCCAGGAATTCCGACCCGTTGAGGGGCGGCGATCGCGGCCAGGGCCTCGCTGGCGGACCGGCATGTCGACCAGGCCGAAGCCGCGCGACTGGCCCGTGCGGGCCTTGTACTGCACGTCCGCGGAGGCGACGGTGCCGTGAGTCTCGAAGAGCCCCCGGAGTTGATCGGTGGAGACGGAATAGTCCCAGGTTGCCGACGTAGATGATCATGACTGGCCTTTCTCCTGGGTCTGGCCGCAGGTATGGACTCGCCCGCCGCGGGATTCGCCGATCGTCCGACGAGGAAACGACGCAGCGGTGACCAACCTCGGAGGGTCGGCACTGCCCGGGATGCGTGTCAGCTCGCCCATCGAATCGGGCGCGACCTCGCGGGACACGGGGTCCTGGGTCGGTTGCTCACTCCATCAGCGGCAGGGGCAACCGGCGGCCTCGAACTCGAAACATCCTCAGACCGATCAGCCCGCCTGTTTCCGGAAGCGGGGCGATCGTTGGCTCGTCCGTCCCAGGCGCGACAGGGATGCGGGAGCCGGGTCACCGCGAAGTTGCCGACGCTGGGGGCATCCGTCGCGGTCGTGCCGGTGGGTGCGACGGAGTCATCATATCGCTGACGGCCCCGGTCTGCCAGGGTTTATCCTCGGGCCAACCCCGGGCGGAAGCCCCGGCGACCTCCAATCCTCGACGCGTCCAGGGCAATTTAAATCTTCTCTCGTAGACACTTACGGAGAGCCGACCGTCCCCGAACCGGCCACGAAATGCGTCGGATTTGGCGAGCGGCCGGGCCCGATTCGAAATGCAACCGGGCCGCCAGGGCGGCCCGGGGTCGATCAAGTCGCGAGGACTCGGCCGGATCGGGATTACTTGCCGGGGGCGGGGGGCATCGTGCCAACGGCCTGGGGGGCCGGGGCGACCTTCGCCGGGGCCTGGGCGGCCGGCAGGACCTTCGCCGGGGCGGGCGCGGGGGCGAACTTGGCCGGGGCCTGCGGGGCGGGCAGGACCTTGGCCGGGGCGGGGGCCTGCGGGGCCGGGGCGACCTTGGCGGGCGCGGGCCGGGGCCGGCATCACCTTGGCCGGGGCGGCGGGGGCGGGCATCACCTTCGCCGGAGCCTGCGGGGCAGGCATCACCTTGGCGGGCGCGGCCGGGGCCGGCATCACCTTGGCCGGGGCGGCGGGGGCGGGCATCACCTTCGCCGGAGCCTGCGGGGCAGGCATCACCTTGGCGGGCGCGGCCGGGGCCGGCATCGCCTTCGCCGGGGCCGGCAGGACCTTGGTCGGGGCCTGCGGCGCCGGGGGCGACCTTCGCCGGGGGCCTGGGCGGCCGGCAGGACCTTCGCGGGGGACTGGGGCGACTGTGCCTGGGCGGTCAGGCCCGCGCCGAGGACAAGGCTGGCCGCCCAGCCGAACGTCCACGCTACGCTTCATCGGATGCTTCTCCAAACGGTTGGGCCAACCCCGATCCCCAGTCTCCGGACCCGCGGCCTTCTCGGCCTCCGGTGCAAGTCCGATCTCCTGTGGGCGGGGAACGGGTTCGCTCTAGTATACGGCATAACGGTCTGAGTGCTCTGGGTATTTTGCGAATTTTCCAAAGAATGCGTCAAGCTTGCGGGCACCCAGACCGCAACCTCAGGTTTAGCACCCGCAACCCGGCTGTCCACGCCCTTGACGCCCGACCGCGGTTTTTCCAACCTGGAACCCCGGTGGGGATAGGAGTGCGGCGGCGAGCGTCCGCTTCGTTCCCGCGGAGCTCGCCCCGCGTGCCAGGCCGAAGCGTCCGCCTCCGACCCGATGTGGTCTCTCGGGAGCGACCTCCCCCGGGCAAGAGCGGAATCGAGCTTCCGCACTCCAGAGCGGTTCACATGGGATGACTCACGTATGTCCACGAAGGAACTCCGCGGCGTGATCTTCGACATGGACGGCGTCCTCGTCGACACCGAACGCCTCACGGCCGAGGCCGGGTGCCGGATGTTCGCCGAGAAGGGATTCACCGTCCACCCCGAGGACTTCCGCCCCTTCGCCGGCATGGGGGAGGACCGCTTCCTCGGCGGCGTCGCAGAGACATTCGGCATCCCGTTCGACGTCGAGGTCGACAAGGCCCGCACCTACGCAATTTATCTGGACATGATCAAGGGTAACTTGGAATCGCTCCCCGGCGTCCGCGAGTTCATCGCCGAGTGCCGGAGGCGGAAGCTGCGGATCGCCGTGGCATCGAGCGCCGACACGATCAAGGTCGAGGGGAACCTCCGGGAGATCGGCCTGCCGACCTCGACCTTCGACGCCGTGGTCGACGGCCTCATGGTCGCACGCAAGAAAGCCATTCCCGGACATCTTCCTCGAAGCGGCGAGGCGATTGATGCTGGATCCGCTCGACTGCCTGGTCGTCGAGGGACGCCATCTCGGGCGTCCACCGCCGCGAAGAAGGCCAGGATGCGCTGCCTCGGCCTGACGACTTCGTTCTCCGCCGAGCAGCTCCGCGAGGTCGGTGCCGACTGGGCCGCCCCCGACCTCTCCCAGGCCCCGGCAGATGTGCTGGACTGGTGATCGGCATAGAATGAGCGTCTCGGGTACCTGACCAGAAGGGACGAGGACGCGGAGCGACCATGCCGATCCTGGACCGCGAGGAATACATCGAGCAGGCGTACTTCTTCCGGGCCTTCCGCGAGCGGCTGCTCGACGGCATGCCCGCGCAGGAGGTCCTGTCGCGGGTCGGCGAGGAAACTCCTCAGCACCACCCGCCTGCCCTTCGCGGTGTCGTTCCTGTGGACCGACATCAAGACCTACGGGTTGATGGGCCCGGCGATGGAGCGGATGTCGCACTACTTCGCCCCCTTCCAGGCCTTCGTGATCGCCCAGGCCGAGCAGGACGTCAGCCGGTTCGCGATGGACCAGGCGCTCCTGATCCTCGAACGCGAGGCGGCCTACCGCGCCGACAATCCGAACCCCCCCGGCTTGTTCGTCTACCAGTTCGAGGCGATCTCCCGGAACCGACTCGGCTACAACAAGGGCCTGGCCGCGATGGCCGGCGACCCGTTTTACGACGACGGCTGGCGCGACTACGTCGGGGTGCTCCGCGCCCGGCTGGGCGACGTCGACTTCGCCGACCTGATCTATGTGCGCTCGTCGTACTTCGCCACCGAACGCAAGCGATCGAATCCGGACTACGTCTCCAAGTACCCCGCCCTGTTCGGCGAGAAGGAAGGCAAGATCGCCCGGGCCAACCGAGGCCGCGACCCCCTCTACCTCTTCCTTGCCCTCCAACGTCAGCTCGGCTACCCCGAAGTCCCCCGCCCCAAGCGGCCTGACGAGGCCGAGGCGCGGATCGTGCTGCTGGAGCAGCGGGTCACCATGCTCGAACAGCGTCTCAAAGGGCTGGAAGTCGAGACCCCCGCCGGCGAGATCGACCTCGACGAGTTCCGCGTCAAGCCCGAAGACACCGCCGGCCCCCCCACCGGCTGGGGCCGGCCTTCCTGAAATTGACGGAACAAACCCAATTCGCCGTCGCACGGCCAGGGGGCACTGTCTTGAGACCCCGGCTGCAGCGATTTGGCGGAACAAAGCCAATTCCGACCCTCCCCTCGACCCGCCACGAGGCCCACACCATGTTTCGGTTGCCTTTCGTGTTGCTTTGCCTCGGTCTGGTCGCAGTCGCGGAAGGGGCCGACGGTCCGCTCCGGCTCGAACGCCAGGTCGTCGACACCAAATTCGCCGGCGGCTACCAGGTCGAGGTTGCGGACGTCAACGGCGACGGCAAGCCGGACATCATCGGCGTCGGCGGGACCACCTGCGCGTGGTTCGAGAACCCGACGTGGACGAAGCGGATCATCACCACCGGAAAGCAATCCCCGGGCATCATCTCGAGCGCAACGGCCGACCTCGACGGCGACGGCAAGGCGGAAGTCCTGATCGCCCACGACTTCAACCTCGACGCCCCCACCAAAGGCAAGCTGATCCTCGCCCGGCAGGGTGCGACGATCGACAGCCCCTGGACCATCCAGCCGGTCGCCGACGTCGGCAGCATCCACCGGCTCCGGTTCGCGGACGTCGACGGCGACCGCAAACTCGACCTCGTCGTCGCCCCGATCGTCGGCGCGAAGGCGAAGGCGCCCTCCTATAAAGAAGAGCCTACCACCCTGCTCACTTTTTTCCCCAACTTGAAGGCCGAGCCGACCACCTGGCGAAACGAACCCATTGGGGGAGACCAGGTCCTCCACGCCATCCGCGCCATCGACACCGACGGCAACGGCAAGGCCGAAATCCTCTCTGCCGGAAATGCGGGCGTCACCATGTTTTCCCGCGATCCGGGTGGCATGTGGACGCCCCGACCGTTGATCCCGGGAGCCCCCGGCGAGGCCCCCAAAAAGGGTTCCAGCGAGGTCCACCTCGGCAAGCTCGCCGATGGCCGACGGTTCCTGGCCACTATCGACCCCTGGCACGGGACCGAGGTCGCCGTCTGCCTCAGCAACTCGACTTCCCGCCTGACCTTCGGCCCCCGCCAGGTCATCGACACCACCATCAAGGACGGTCACGCCCTCTGGGTCGCCGACTTCGATGGCGACGGCGACGACGAGATCCTCGCAGGCTACCGCGGCCCGGGAACCAGCGTCCTGGCATTCCAGTTCGATCGCAAGTCGTCGAGCTGGAAGAAGTTCTATCAGGACGCCGACATCGCCGCCCAGGACCTCCGGGGTGCCGACCTCGACGGCGACGGCAAGCCCGAAGCGGTCGCCATCGGCGGCAAGACCGCGAATGTCGTGATCTACCGCGTGGCCAGATAGTTTCAGACCATCGACGGCTGTCGCTCGTCCGACTCGATGAGACCGTCGCGGATCTTGATCAGACGGTGGCAGCGTTCAGCGACGTCGGGCTCGTGGGTGACGATCACGATCGTCTGGCCCTGGCGATGCAGTTCGGCGAACAGGGCGAGGATCTCCTCGCCCGTCCGGGTGTCGAGGTTCCCCGTCGGCTCGTCCGCCAGGAGGATCGACGGCTTCTGGACAAGGGCCCGGGCGATCGCAACCCGCTGGCGCTGGCCGCCCGACATCTGGCTCGGACGGTGGCCCATGCGGTCCCCAAGTCCCACTCGCTCCAGGGCTTCCACCGCGCGGCCGCGTCGGTTCGGGCCCCCCGAGTAGGTGAGTGGCAGTTCCACGTTCCGGAGCGCCGTCTGCCTCGGGAGCAGTTCGAAGGTCTGGAAGACGATGCCGATCTGCCGGCCCCGGACCCTCGCCTGCTCCGACTGCGACAGCCTGGCCACGTCGCGGCCGTCGAGCCAGTACTGCCCGGCCGAGGGGACGTCGAGCAGCCCGAGGATGTTCATCAGGGTCGACTTTCCCGACCCCGACGGCCCCATGATCGCGACCAGCTCGTTGTCGCCGATCTCCGCATCGACCCCCCGCAGGGCGCGGACGGTCTCGGCCCCCATCTTGTATTCCTTGGTGATCCCCGAGAGCTTGATCATGGAGGAATCTCGCGACTCAGTCGTGCCGGAGGGCGTCGATCGGATTGAGTAGAGCCGCCTTCATGGCCGGGACGAGCCCGAAGACGATGCCGGTCCCGGCCGAGATCCCGAACCCCAGGGCCACGGCCCACCACGGTACCACCACGTCCACCATCTGTGGATGCAAGCTCGCCAGGGCGCAGAAGGCATAGCCGAGTCCGATTCCCAGCCCGCCGCCTGCGACACTTAATGAGACCGCCTCGGTCAAGAATTGAACGAGGATGTCTCGTCGCCTCGCGCCGACGGCCTTTCTAAGGCCGATCTCCCGGGTTCGTTCGGTGACGCTCACGAGCATCACGTTCATGATGCCGATGCCGCCGACCAGGAGCGAGATCCCCACGATCCCGGAGAGGACGGCGGTGGCGACGAGGCTCAGCTTGTTGAAGTTGCTGAGGATCTCATCCTGGGTCATGACCCGGAAGTCGTTCGGCTGGGAGGCATCCAGGCCGTGACGCCGGCGCAAGAGGTTCGTGATCTGGGCCCGGGCCTCGGGGACCTCGATCTCGTTCGTGGCCTGGAGGGTCATCGCGAACTTGGTCCGAGTGGCCGGGTACATCTTGAAGGCCATCGTGTAAGGGATCAGGACCAGGTTGTCCTGATTGTTGCCCAGGAAGCTCCCCTTCTCCTGGAGCAGCCCGATGATCCGAAACCGTTGGCCGTCAATGAGAAGCGTCTCGCCGACGACATCCGTGGAGAGCGAGAGCTTGCTGAGGACGTCCCGCCCGACGATGCAGACGTGATGGGCCCGCTCGACGTCGACCGCCGCGAACGGACGCCCGACATCCACAGGGAAGTTCCGGATCGGGTGATACGACGCCGCCACGCCTTCCAGCGGCACGGCCACCTCATCCCTTCCAAACCTCACCTTCGCGGTCGGCCGGCGCACCAGCGGCGAGATCTGCCGGACGGCGGAACATCCACGCTCGATGGCGTCCATGTCGAGTTCATCCAGGGTGATCCGCCCCAGCCGCTTGCCCGCCTCGCCCCCCGGCCGTTCCGGCCACACCCACATCGCGTTGGTGCCGAGCCCCTGCAAAAACTCGGCAACGTAGGCCGTAAACCCTTGAATCACACCGACTACGGTGATCGTCGAGGCGACGGCGATGATGATCCCGAGCACGGTCAGCAGCGACCGGAGTTTGTGCGCCCAGAGCTGCTCCAGCGCATTCTGGACATTCGCGACGACCGCCATCGGGCATCCTTCCGGGCCAGTTTACAAGGCGCTTGCCGATCGAGAGAGTGTACCTAACGGGCCACGAACGAGTTTCCCATTCCACCCGCTTTCCCGATCCCACGCCATCCGGAACCGCCGCCATGCAACCGTCCCGCCCCAGGCTCGTGGAGATTTGTGTCACCAGCGTCGAGGACGCCATTGCCGCACAGGCCGGAGGTGCCGACCGCATCGAGCTTTGCGCCGATCTCGCGGTCGGCGGGATCACCCCGAGTGCGGGCACCATCTCCCTGGCCTGCGAGCGGCTGTCGATCCCGGTCAATGTGATGATCCGGGCTCGTGGGGGGGATTTTACGATCTCGCCCCTCGAATACGAGATCATGGCCCGCGACATTGAATTCGCGAAAGGCTGTGGTGCCGGCGGGATCGTCTTCGGGGTGCTCCTCCCCGACGGCTCGCTCGACGAGGCGGCCACCGAGCAACTCGTCGCCCTGTCCGTCCCGCTGCCGGTCACGTTCCACAAGGCGTTCGACCTGGTTCCGGATCCATTCAAAACCCTGGAACGACTCGGAGCCCTCGGTGTCGAGCGCCTGCTCACCTCCGGCGGCTTGAATGCAACTCACGTTGCCCAGAAGAGTTCCGTCGAGCGACTTGCGAGAATGACCGAAGAAGTCACTCGCCCGACACTGCTGGCCGGGGGCGGGATCCGGCCGGAAGACGTGCCGATGCTCAGGCGAATTCCTGGGCTCGTTGAGATCCATCTCGCGAGCGGGACGAGAGATCCGTCAACCGGCCGGCAGTCTGCGCCCCGGGTTGCAGATGTCGTCGGGGCCTGGAAATCCGATCGCTGACGGTACGGTTGCCCCATGCATTCCAGACACATCAGTCTGGTTCGTACATTTTCAAGGGGCACCCTGAACAAGACGCGCCAACGATGATTCCGAGGATCAACACTCGACTTGACTCTTGCGAAGCGGCCGCCGAACGCCCTCAGAAACCGATCTTCCGAGGGCGACAAGCAAACTATTTCCCACAAACAAGTTACAGCCAGAACCCCTAATGCATTCATGCACGCGAGCCTTCGCGGGTGATTTCCCGCGATCGGTGCCCCGGGGATCATGTGGTGTTTTTCCCACATCAGTAAGGCCCTCATAGCGTTCGAGCTGATTTTTAGTTGACCCCTTACGTCTCCGCAGGTTAGCAATGTAAGGAGACAAGGACAGAGCAAGAGGCCTCCCCACCTACCGAACCCTGCATCAGGTGGCGCTGCGTCTCGGCCCGACCCGCAGGATGAACGGGATCCGTGCAGGCAGGTCGACTGCGCCGCGGTCGTCCTAAGCCTCGCGGTCGGTGATCCCGAACGGCCGAAACCGTCTCCAAGGAATGTGACATGAATCCGAACTTACGCCCCCAAGGAGCCCCCCCGATGTACCGGCTCGTCGCGAGAACTACCCTCGCCGCCACGATGGCCCTTCTGTTGGGCTTTAGCCCTGCTCGGGCTGCGATCTCCCTGACCTTCGACCCTGACGGCGCAGGCTCCGCGGCGGCCGTCCAGGTCCGCACCTTCGACCAGCTCCCTGGCAATGCCATCGCGGTGGGCTTCAACAAGGTCGATGCGACCAGCCCGACAGGTTTCCGGCTCCCGACCGCCGGCGAGACCTTCCAGCTTCTTTATCAGGCCAAGACCGGCAGCCTGCTGGACAACACCAACACCCCGGTCTACACCTACGGTGTCGCTGGTGCCAATCAGTTGACCTTCGTCGCCAGCATCACCGAGCAGGTGTTCAGCATCAGCACGAACACCGCTCAGTTCATCGCCGTCGGCGGCAGCCTTCAGATCTACTACAATGCCCCGAGCGTCGCCAGCGACGCGGCCGGCACCGGATTCACAGCCGGTGTCAAAGTTTACGACGGCACCCTGAACACAGGGCCGCTGGCCGTGACCAACACCGGTAACTTCAGCGTGACCAATCCCGACATCGGGCTCCTCGACCAGAGCGGCAGCGGCCTCTACCCCGGCGTCCATACCGTCGGCGGCACCGGCTCGACCGCACTCGAGTTCGTGACCACCTTCGTGAATACCAGCTTCTTCGTGGGCGGCCTGCCCCCCACGCTGAGCATCCTTCTCCAGGACCTGACGACCCGGAACGACCTGCCGTTCCTCCAGGTCTCGCCCGCCGCACAGTTCTTCAACGGCCAGGCCGGTGCGACCACGGTCGGTTCGATCAATGGCGGGGCCGACTCCCGGGGCAACCCGCTCGCCGGGAACGTCATGTTCCAGTCGGACGGAGCGAGCACGTTTACCATCGCTCCTGAGCCCGGCAGCATTGTCTCCGCCGTCGCCGGCCTTCTCATCGGTGGCGTCTTTGCCGCCCGTCGCCGCCGCAAGGCCTGATTCGTCTCCGGATCAGTCCACGGAATCGTTGAGCCGAAAGGACCGTCCCGCGAGGGGCGGTCCTTTCGCTTTTCGAAGGCGACCATCCCGTGACTCGACGGGGACGACCGACGGTGGTCGACGTGCCTCGTCGTCGAGATCGAACAGACGGTGTCCTCCCGCCCCGGGGCGTCCCGCGTTGTTCTCTTGGCGTACTCACTGAGTGATCCAGGTCACCCCAGCGCTTCGAGAACGGATCCCGGCCCCCCCTGCCCATGCTCAGCCGGGGACGTCCTAGCTTGCCCGCCCGGGGATCAGACCGGTTCCGGACAACCGGTGGGCTCACCTGCGTGTAAACCGGGGCCTTCGGTGACGTCGGCGTCAGGTTCCAATCCACCCAGACTCAGCGACCACACGCCTCACCGGGACGTGGGCATGCAATCCGATCGATGTGACGCGATCGGGTCGGCCTCGGCTCCGATCGGGAGCCGGATAGGGTGCGAACGGCTCCCATCTGTAATGAGCCATGTCATTGGCCGAGTGAACCTTCTAGCACATTTCCATTTATATAACCACGAACCTATTAACCCGACATCGATCAGCCTGCGGGATCGTCTGACACGATCGTCTTCCCTCCTCGCAGCCTGGCCAGCTGGTTGGCCGGTCCGTCACTCATCGACCGACGGCCCCGACCGCACAGGGCGCGGCTCGGGCATGGCACGCGGCTCGGCAAGCATCCACGGGTGGTCTCACTCGTCCGTGCGAGCGATCGCGAATCCGGGGTCGCCCGCGCCCGGTTCAAGGCCGGAACTCTGGATCGATTGCATGATGGAAGCCCGGTCACATCAAACAAATCACGAATGCATGTATGCGGGGACCTGCGATCTGGCGCGCCTTTCCTGCTGGACAGCTTGGGGTGATTTTACGCAACAGGAAGCCGTCAAGGGGCGTCGGCACCTGACTGTAATTCTCGCTGGGCAGCTCCGGGGCTGAGGTGTCACCCGGTTGGAAGAAGGCTGTGACACCTCCATTGTTAACGTCGTCCGCGGGCAACGGTCCTGGAAGACAGTCCGGGGGGCGTCGCAACGATGAAGGCCTCATCGCACAAGGGTTTGCGCCGATCTGGCGGGCGCTAACCTCCGGCCCAATGAGTGGCCGGGATGCCGCGGGCACGGCAACTGCTTTAGTGAATCCCGTCCTGCGAGGGCGAAGACAGCCCGGACAGGTGGATGAACGCATGCTTGATGATGTGTGACGGAGATTCGGACGACGGCCGCTGGCTTGCCCTTGACTATCGGTCTTGGGGGATCATGATAGCTCCAAATCCCCCCAGTGAACCTCTCGCTGATTCCTCGCAAGGCAACCAATCCGGCCGGGCACCTGAACCCTCCGCCACCCCTCACGGGTCGGCAACCGGGCTCTCGTGCCTCCGTCCGTCCGCGATGCCCTGCTGCCCCAATGCATCAATCCGTCCGAACGTCATCCGGCCAGGCCGGCCGGATGGCGGCGAGCGTTTTCGTTTAGAATCTATTGATATCTACATACGCTGAGACTTTCCGTTTGAGCCGAATCCGGGCCCACCGGCCGAGCGATGACGCCTGAGCGGCGGACGTTGTTTCGTCCGCGAGTCGATGCCGAGACGCTTCCCGATGCGAAGGATCACACCGATGTCGACCATCCAGAGCTACTTCAGCGAAGGCGGCCTCCCTGTCCCGCACTTCAACCGGTCGCTCGAAGGTCGCAGGCTGAGGCGGAAGGGCTTGCCGCTGCACCTCGCGGGCCGCGAGGCGGGGGCATCGGAGCCGACGTCCTTCCAGATCGAGGCCTGCGGACGCCCGTTCGAGCTCAAGGTCGCCCAGAGCCGCGACGAGTTCGAGCAGGCGTTCCGGCTCCTGGCCCGCCGCTACCAGGAGCGGGGCTACGAGGAGCCGAGCGAGAACCCCTACCGGTTCACCCCGTTCCACGCCCTGCCGGACACGATGACATTCGTCGCCAAGCGGGGCGAAACGGTGGTCGCGACCCTCTCGCTGGTCCCCGACAACCGCCTGATGGGGCTCCCGATGGAATGCATCTACGGCGACGAGATCGAGGCGATGCGGCGCGACGGGAGGAAGCTCGCGGAGGTGACCAGCCTGGCCGAGGACGGCCTGACCCCCCGCGAGTTCATCCTGGTCTTCAACAGCCTGATCCGCCTGATGATGCAGTCGCATGTGCACTCCGGGGGCGACACCTTCGTGATCGCCGTGAACCCGAAGCACTCCAATTACTATGCCAAGGTCGTCGGATTCGAGTCGTTCGGCGGGCGTCGGCTCTACCCGTCGGTCCAGAACGCCCCGGCGGAGGCCCTGTGGGCGAATCAGGACCTCATCGCCCGCAACGCCCCGGCCATGTACATGAAGGCGTTCGGCGAGCCGCTGCCGGAATCGATCCTCACCGCCGGTGCGCGGCCCGGTTCCCACCTACGCTATTTCGGCTCCCGATCGACCATGGCCGACGGGACGAAGTTCTGGGAGATCGCAGAGGCCATCCGCCGCGGCGAGGGGACCGCAACCTGGCGTTCGGTCCCCCAGCGGACCTGGGCCCGCTTCACACAGCGGCTGCTCGAACGCCGCGGGGCCTGATCGGGGTCGAGTACGGTTCCTGCCCGGCCGCCGTCCGCCCGGGCCCCCGCCGGAAGCGGGGACTTCCCGACAAAGTCGGGCCAGATCCTCCAATTTGAGACCCACCGCCGCAGGGGCAGGTGACTATGGGGGCGCGCTCGTCTAGAATAGTGCCAAGCGCTTCTGCCGGTCGCTCGGGCCCACCGGCACTCTCAATGCGATGGTTTCACGATGATCGGTGCGGCGTTCGATTATGACGAGGCGTTCTCACGCCACGCCGGGCTGATCGATCCGGATGAGCAGAAGATCCTGCGAGGGTCGACCGTCGCGATCGTCGGGATGGGGGGAGTCGGCGGGGTCCACTTGACGACCCTCGCCCGGCTCGGGATCGGGAATTTCCGGATCATCGACCCGGACGTGTTCAACCTGGTGAATTTCAATCGCCAGCAAGGGGCGTCGATGGGGTCCGTCGGCCGGAACAAGGCCCAGGTCATGGCCGAGCAGGCCCTGGCGATCAACCCCGACCTGAACCTCGTCAAATTCGAGGTGCCGATCACGGCCGGTAACGTGTCGGAGGTGATCGGCGACGCCGACATCCTTGTGGATGGGATCGACTTCTTCGCGATCGACGAGCGGAGAATGATCTTCGCCGAGGCGAGGAGGCGGGGGATCTGGGGGCTCACCGCTGGCCCCCTGGGGTTCAGCGCCGCCTGGCTCTCGTTCGACCCCGGAGGGATGCTTTTCGACGAATATTTCGATATTGTCGACGGCATGGACCGGATGGATAAGCTGATCGCGTTCCTGCTCGGCCTGGCGCCGGCGGCCACGCATCGGACGTACATGGACCTGAGCCAGGCCGATCCGGCCTCGGGCCGGGGGCCGTCCGCCGGTCTGGCCTGCCAGCTCTGCGCGGGCGTCGTGGCGGCCCAGGTGGTCCGATTGCTCCTGAAGCGAGGCGGGCCCGAGCCCGCGCCGAGGTATCACCAATTCGACGCCTATCGGCAGATTTTGAAGTCGGGCCGCCTCCTGGGGGGCAATGGATCCCCCTGGAACCGGCTCAAGAGGCGACGGGTCCGCCGCAAGCTCGAGGCACTCGGCTGGGCGATCACCTAGTCCCGCCGGACCCCGTGAACCGAGGTGGCCCCGAGTCGAATGCGGATCATCCTGCCCGCGGCACGCTCCCCGCACGATGTTGTGCCGGGAGGCGGAGACATCGCGTCCGAGCGACGCCGCACCGCGGGCCCCGACCCCGCCTGAGGACCCCCCGATGGTGACCCCTCCGATCCTCGACCTCATCCTCCGGGCAGCGACGCTCGCCCCGTCCGGCGACAACACCCAGCCCTGGACATTCCGCCTGCGGCCCGATCTCCGCGAGGTCGTCCTCGAGGTCGATCCGACCCGGGACGCCTCACCGATGAACGCAGGCCAGCGGATGGCCCGTATCGCCGTCGGCGCGGCGGTCGAAAACGCCCTGATCCAGGCCGATGCGTCGGGCGCACGGTTCGTGATCCGCGAAATCGACCCGATCACCGGCGCGACGACACTCATATGGGATGACCTTCCGCCCCAAGCGGGGGGTGCGATCGTCGATCGCCTCACCCGTCGCATCACGAATCGCCGCGACTTCGACGGCAGAGCGGTCCCGCAGGGGACCCTGGACCGGATCCGCGAGGACGCGTCCGAAGTCGATGGGGTCCGGACGGTGTGGGTAGTCGGCCCGGATCGATTGGCGAACCTCGGCGAGATCATCGGCCGGGCCGACGGTCTGGTCTTCGGCGAGGCCGCGATGCGCTCGGCGTTCTTCAAGAATGTCCGCTTCGATCGGGCCCCGTCTGCGCCGGTCGAGGAAGGGCTCTCCACCGGCTCGCTCGAACTCAAGGCGTCGGAGCGGTTCATGCTGCCGCTCCTGAGCAAGATGCCGGCGACGCTAGTTCGGATCCTCGGCGCGGCGTCGATCTTCGCCGATCGCGCGAAGCAGGTCGTCAAGCAGTCGTCGGGCCTCTGCCTCACGGTGGCGCCCGACCGTTCCCCGGCGACCGATATCCGGGTCGGGCGGGCGATGCAGCGTTCCTGGCTGGCGATCAACGCCCATGACCTGGCCGCGCAGCCGATGATGACGGTGATGCTCCTCGACAACCTCCTGGAATTCGGCGAACTGGATCTCATCGCGGCGATCGGCCGGTCGAAGATGGAGTCGGTCCTCGACGACTTCCGCGCGGCCATCCCCGAGATGGGCGACGGTCGCCCGGCATTCCTCTGCCGGTTCGGCCACGCCCCGGCGCCGACGTCGCGGACGGCCCGCCTGTCCTGGCAAGACCGGGCGAGGACCAGCCCGGCAGGCCAAAGTGCGGCGGCAGCGATCTAGCGAACTGGGCGGCCGTTCCTCCCGGACTTGCGAAGTCGTCCGGGCTCTGTGACCAATCGAGCTATCCCCGAAGGATTCGATAAAATTCATCCTATTGATTGTCGTCGCGTCTCGCCTATCCACCACACGATGCCGGTTCGATGCTGAGCCGGGGAGGCCAACGATGAGCGCCGGAGATCAGCCGCGATCGGATGTCTATCGGATCGAGCCGAAGAATCCGTTCTTCGAAGCCACCCGACGGATCGTGGAATTCGAGTGCAGGCCGGGGAACACGGTGACGTTCCTGGCCGAGATCGACCTCACGGGGGTCGAGGCGATCCGCGCGGGGACGCGATCAGGCCCGAAGCCGTCCTACACCTCGTTCGTCGTCAAGGCGGTGGCCCTCGCCCTTAAGGAGTTCGCCTACGCGAACCGCCGGGTCACGAGACGGGCCTGGTTCCCCTGGCAGTCGCCCAGGCTCCAGCGGTTCGAGCGGAGCGACATCGCGGTGGCCTGCGAGCGGGATTTCCCCGGCGCGGAGTCGACCGCGTTCATCGACGTCTTCCGCGACGCCGACAAGCCGACGCTCCAGGATCTGACCTCGGAACTCCACGCATTGGCGACGTGCGACGCGTCCAACAATCAGCAATGGCGGGAATTCAGCACGATCATCCGAAGGCTTCCGGGCTGGCTGGCGACCTGGCTGATCCGGATGCCCTGCTTCGTCCCGAGCATGTGGGTGAAGTATCGGGGTGGCGCAGTCCTGATCAGTTCCCCGGCCAAGTACGGCGTCGACGTTGTGATGGCGACGTGGTCGCACCCGCTTGGTGTGTCCTTCGGGCTGGTGAAGAAGCGGCCGGTCGTGAAGAACGACGAGATTGTGGCCTGCACGACGTTCACCCTGACGATGAACTTCGATCGCCGGGTGATGGCCGGGGCCCAGGGAGCCAGGTTCTTCAAGCGACTCGTGGAAATCCTGGAGCATCCCGTGGCGGAAATGTCCGCGTATCTCCCGGCCGAGAGCCAACTCCACGAGACGTCGGAGCCGATCCGTGCGTAGCGAGGACATGCCTGCGGGGCGACGCCCCAAGGTCCTGTTCGTCGGGGAGTCCTTCACGCTGGCCCACGTCGCCCGGCCGCTCGCGCTCGCGGCGGCGTTGCCGACGGATTCCTACGACGTCGTCGTGGCGGCGGCTTCGAAGTATCGGCCACTCGTCGGCGATGGGAGCGTCCGCTGGCGCGACCTTGAGGCGTCGATCCCGCCGGCCCGGTTCCTTGAATCGCTCCGGAAGGGGTCGCCGTTCCAGGATGTCGCGAGCCTGGAACGGGCGGTGGATGCGGACCTGGCGCTGCTGGACGAAGTGAAGCCGGATGTCGTCGTGGGCGACTTCCGGCTCTCGCTCTCGACGAGCGCCCGGCTCGCCAAGGTGCCCTACGTCGGGATCGCCAATGCCTACTGGAGCCCGTTCGCGAGGCCGAGTTATCCGCTGCCGGAGCTGCCACTCGGCAAGATCCTGGGGGTGCCGCTGGCGAGGCGGCTGTTCCGGGTGGTGGCGCCGATCGGGTTCCGACAGTTCGCGGCGCCGTTCGAAACGGTGATGAAGCGTCGGGGCCTGCCCGGCCTCGGGCACGACCTTCGGCGAATCTACACCGACGCCGACCGGACGCTGTACGCGGACGTCCCGGAACTCGCACCGACGGCCGGCTTGCCGTCGTCGCACCGTTATATCGGGCCGATTATCTGGTCGCCGCCGATGGGGCATCCCGGATGGTGGGACCGGCTCCCGGAGGATCGTCCGATCGTCTACGCGACGCCGGGAAGCTCGGGCAAGGGTTCGCTCCTGGGCGCGACATTGAAGGCCCTCGCCGATCTTCCCGTGACCGTCCTCGCCGCGACGGCGGGCGAGCCTTTGCCCGAGGATCCGCCGGTGAACGCCTTCCTGGCGGAGTACCTCCCCGGCGCGGACGCCGCGAAACGCTCGACGCTCGTCATCTGCAACGGCGGCAGCCCGACGTCGCACCAGGCGATCGCCGGCGGGGCGATGGTGCTGGGGCTCGCGAGCAACATGGATCAGCACCTCAACATGGAAGGCGTCGAGGCCTGTCGCGCGGGCAGGTTGCTGCGGGCCGAGCACGCCACGCCCGATCGGATCCGCGCCGAGGTTTCGCGCATGCTGGATTGCCCGGAGACGCGGGCGGGCGCGAGGCTGCTCCAGGAGGTCTTCGCCCGGCACGACGCCGGCGGGGCGTTCCGAGAGAATCTGGACGAGGTGATCAAGGGAGCCTGAACCTGGTGGCTTTCCGCGAATTCCTTCGGATAATGGAGGCATTCGACCGGACCGGCCCGGAGCGTCTCCCTTGGTTGTGCCAGACCCCCTCACGTCCGTACGCGCAGAGATCCGGGCGTTCTACGTCATCCTTGAGGAGGACCTGCTCCTCGATCCCGATGGGGTCGAGGACCGTTTCCGCCCCTTGCGCGGCGGCCTCTGGGGGTTGATCGGCGGCGTGTTCAGGGCATCGCGGGATGGGGAGACGCCCGGCGAGGATGTCGTCCGGGACGAAGCCGCCTCGATCCTGCGGGCGAGGTGGGAATCGGGCGATTCCCTGATCCTGGCCTCGGCCTGGCCGATGGAGAGGGTGCAGGCCGTCGCAGATCGACTGGGTTGCTTCGATGAAGTCGTCAGCCTCCCGGGCCCGAGCGATCGAGATGCGCTCGTCGGTGCGGAGAGGCTGGAGCTGGCGAAGGATCGGACAACCCCTGCCGACTGGCTGCGCCTGCTGCGGGTCCACCAGTGGTCGAAGAACATCCTGCTGTTCATTCCACTGCTCGCCTCGCACCGGTTCCATGAATGGCCGCTGATCGCAGATGACCTCCTGGCGTTCGCCGCGTTCTGCCTCGGGGCCTCGTCGATCTACATCCTGAACGACGTCATCGACCTCCCCTCCGACCGCCGCCACCCGACGAAACGACGACGGCCGATGGCCGCCGGGCGGATCGCCCCGGGCCGGGCCCTCCTCGTCTCGCTCGCGCTCCTGGTGGCGTCGTTCGCCTTCGCCGCCGCGCTGCCGGGGCGATTCCTGACGCTCCTGATCGTCTACGTGCTGACTTCGGTGTCCTACTCGGTTGAGCTGAAGCGTCGGGTGCTGGTGGACGTCTTCTGCCTCGCGGGGCTCTACACCTTGCGGATCCTGGCCGGGGGTGCGGCGACATCGATCGTGATCTCGCCCTGGCTCATGGCCTTCTCGATGTTCCTGTTCCTCAGCCTGGCGTTCGTGAAACGGTTCACCGAACTGGACGCCCTGGTGCGCCGGGGGGAACCTCAGCAGGTGGCCGGGCGGGGCTATCACACGGATGACCTGGCCCTGATCCGTTCGGTCGGGCCGGCGAGCGGGTATCTCGCGGTTCTGGTCATCTGCCTGTACGTCAACGACCAGAAGAGCGTGGCCATCTACAAGAGCCCCTGGATGCTCTGGCTGCTCTGCCCGGTTTTGCTCTACTGGATCACCCGCGTCTGGTTCGTCGCCCAGCGCGGGGGAATGGATTCCGACCCCGTCGTCTTCGCCGTCACCGACCCCAAGAGCCTCCTGGCCGGCTCGATCTGCGCGGGCATCCTCGCGGCGGCCACGTTCCTCGCGATCTGAGCCGGCGACTCGACCGGACGAACCCAATCCCTCCCCTCTCCCACGAGGTCCCTCAGATGAACCGAGCCCTATTGGTCATCGACGTCCAGAACGAGTACTTCACGGGTGCCCTGCCGATCAGCCATCCGGCCGGCCACCTGGAGAACATCCTGCGGGTGATGGACGAGGCGGCAAAGCAATCGGTCCCGACCGTCGTGATCCAGCACCATTTCGACCGCCCCGATGCGCCGATGTTCCGCAAAGGTACGAAGGAGTGGGAACTCCACCCCGAGGTCGCCGCGCGGCCCCGGGACTTCCTGATCGAGAAGACCCTGCCCGGCAGCTTCACCGGCACGCCGCTGGAGGCCTGGCTCCGCGAGCGGAAGATCGAGACGGTGACCATCGCCGGGTACATGACCCACATGTGCTGCGACACCACCGCCCGGCAGGCGGTCCACCACGGATTCAATGTCGAGTTCCTGTCCGACGCCACCGGCACCCTGCCCCTGACCAACTCCGCCGGTTCCGTCACCGCCGAGGAGTTGCACCGCTCAATCCTCTGCGCCCAGCAGATGCTCCTGAGCGAGGTCGTGTCTTCGGAGAAATGGTTCGAGAGGATCTGATCCACTTGCGGATGGGGGTGGGGCCGGATGGGCGACCTGATCGTAGGCATCGTGATCCAGGGCGGCCTGTGGTCGATCGGGCTCGCGCTGGGTATCTGCCTGGGGCGAGTCCGCTCGTTGAGGGTCGCTCGTCTGCTCGCGGCCCCGGCGATCGTGCTGGTGATCCTGCAAATGTTCTGGGTCTCGGACCGCCTCCGGCTCGCCGCCTGGTTGCCGTTCTCGAACCTGATCGTCCTGGCGAATCTCATCCCATTCTCCATGGGTATGCTCGGGGGAGTCGCCTGGTCAATCCTGCCGCGCGAGGCCGCCTATGCCGGACACCGGACGCTCGGCCGACGGGTTGGGATCCTCGTCCTGCTCCTCGGATTGTCCGGCGACTCGATCGTCAGGCCGTTCTGGGGCACCCCTCCGCGCTGCGTGGACCGCTGGCACGGGAACATCTGCATCCAGTCGACCGAAAGGTCGTGCTCGGCCGCGTGCGCGGTCACGATGCTGAAGGCGAGCGGCATCGCCGCGACCGAGCAGGAGATGGCCGACCTCTGCCTGACCCGCGAGGGCACGCTGTGGCTGGGGCTCTATCGCGGGCTCAAGCTCAAGACGGCGGGCACCGGGTTCGACGTCGAGATCATCGGCGGCACGTTCGATGAGTTGAAGTCGCTAGGCCCCGGCCCGATGATCCTCGACGCGGGCATCCCGCGCCGGATGCCGGCGGCCCCGATCTACTCGGAGCGTTACGGCTGGGAACCCGGCGAGATGCACTCCGTCCTGTTCTACCGATTCCGGGGCGATGGCAAGGTCGACATGGCCGACCCCTCCCCCGGCATCGGCCCGGAACAGTGGAGCGAGGACGACCTCCGCATCCTCTGGCGAGGCAGCGGACTGCGATTGGTGCCGCGAGGCCGCTGAGCCGTTTCAGGGAATCCTGAGCGCCTTGCACGTCTCCTCATAGCTGGATTCCAGCTCCAGCGGGATCGCGAGTTCCTCTTCGAGCCAGAGCGGCAGGATCGGCAGAGGTTCCCCGACTTTCAGCTCGTATGTCCAGGTCTCCAGCCGCCAGACCTTCCCCGCCGGCCTCCAGCGCAACTCTGCCGCATAGGCGACCGCCTCCGCCGACAGCCCCGGATCCGGCGAACCGAGCTGCTCCATGAGGTCGCCATAGAGGTTCGCCGTCCGCGACGTGACAATATCAACGATCGCCACGCTGACGCCCTCGCGGAGTAGGGCCTCGCATTTGTTCACGAAAGCCCGTCGATGTTCCGGCCGGTCCTTGTTGGCGGGGCTGACGATCTCAACGGCAGCCACGAGCCTCTTGCCCGATTCAAGGTCGTAGACGCGGACAGCGTACTCATCGAGGGAAGGAGCCTCGGTAGCGACCGCCAGCGACGGCCCGGGCGGGGCCCAGACGGCAACCCCGCCCTCGGATTCTCCTCGCAGGCCCTCGCTCCAGGCTCCGGACTCCTCGAAGGTTGCGATGTCCACTTCGACTATCGAACCGAGATGCACCTGCGGTTCCGCGACATACCTCGCCGGGAGTTTCCGCGAGAGCATCTGGACCATGACCATGGGCCACCCGCCGTGCACCCCTTGCCAGGTCCGGCGTTGGGCTAAGGGGGGATGAAAATGATCGCGCAACGGCATGAGCAGTCTCCCGGTCCGGGCGGAAACACCCGCTCTCGCTCGATTCATGGTACTGGCGGCCGGAACAATCCGATAGGCCGGACGTTTCGCCCGAGGACGCGGGTGATTACTCACGTCGACACGATCCCAGGGGCTTGGCTCTCTCGCTGATGGTCGGCAATCTGGCCGACATCTCGCGGTTCAACGCGATGAATTCCGACTGAGCTTCGGGGACGTTGCTCTCATGGAGGATGGCCTCGACGGGGCATTCGGGCATGCAGGCCTCGCAGTCGATGCAGTGGTCGGGGTGGATGAAGAGCATGCGTTCGCCCTCGTGGAAGCAGTCGCAGGGGCAGACGACGACGCAGTCGGTATACTTGCAGTCGAAGCAGGGCTCGGTCACGACGAATGCCATGTGAGGATCTCCGGTCGGGAGTTTTGGCGATGGACCCGGAAGGTGATGCCTTCGACGACCCTCAACAGGCCATGGTCCCCGAAAAAAATCCTGCGGAGGCCGAGTCGTTCGAATTCGTCTCGATCGTCCTGCTCGAACGGTACAGGGCGGGCGATGAACAGGCCGCCGCGTTGCTCTACCGCCTCTACACCGCGCGGCTGATCGCACTGGCCCGGTCGCACCTCTCCCCGCGACTGGGCACCCGGTTCGATCCCGAGGATGTGGTCCAGTCGGCCTACCGCAGCTTCTTCATCAAGGCTCGCGAAGGCCGCTACTTCCTCGAACGCAGCGGCGATCTCTGGCGTCTGCTCGCGGCGATCACCAGGCACAAGCTCGCCCGGCAGATCCGCCATCATCTGGCGGAGAAACGCTCCGTCGACCGGGAGGCGTGCGAGTTCGCCGATCTCCCCTGCATCTCGGAGGAATCCGACAGCGGCTCGTTCGCCGAACTCCACGAGGTCCTCCGGGAGGCGATGCTCCCCATGTCCGCGTTCGAGAGGCGCGTGCTCGAACTCCGACTCCGGGGATCGTCCCTGAGCCAGATCTCCAACCACACCGGGCGATCCGAGCGGACCGTCCGGCGGACCCTGGACCGTATCCGAAACGACCTGAGCCGACGCCTCGACGATGACCAAGAGTGAATTCGAGCGCAGGATCGAGGCCTTCGAACGCGCCTGGCGAGACGGGAGTCCCCCGTCGATCGCCGCGTCCTTGCCCGAGGGGCCGTGTGATCCTGGCGGGGGAGCCCGCCTGGTTCTCGAACTGATCGCTGTCGACCTGGAATGCCGATGGCTCCACGCCGTCAAAGCCGTCCCACGCCGTCAACTCGGAGATTACCGCCATCTCTTCCCCGAAACCTCACTGGCGGAGTGGCCGATCGACCTGATCGGCCAGGAGTATCGTGTCCGGAGACAGGCAGGGGAGGCCATCGACCATCTCGAATACCTCGCGCGGTTCCCCAGGCACCGCGACACCCTGCCGGCCGAACTTGCCAGGATTGACCGCGAACTCTTGCGGGAAGCCGACCCCATCCGGCAGCCCAACCAGTCCCCATCGCCCAGAGACTGGCCGCTCGCCCATGATGCATTCCACCTCCTGCGGATGGTCGGCAGCGGCCGCACGGGCAAGGTCTTCGAGGCGATCGACCGAGGCTCGAATCTCAGGGTTGCCGTGAAGTACCTGCGGAAGGGCCTCACGAACAACCCACGGTTCATCGAGAGGTTCCTTGTCGAAGCGCAGGTCGTTGAAGGGCTGGAGCATCCCGGGATCGTCAAGACACTCGGGCGGGGTTGCACGCCCGCCGGGTCGGTCTTCCTCGTGTTGGAATGGGTCGCCGGCCCGAACCTCGAAACCGTCCGGCGCACGCGGGACATCGCCTGGAGAGAAGCGATCGCATGGGGAATCGCGATTAGCGACGCCCTCGTCCTCGCCCATGAGCGAGGGGTGATCCACTGCGACCTCAAGCCGGGCAATTTGCTGCTGGACCGGGACGGACGGATTCGACTCACGGACTTCGGCCTCGCTCGATCGCGAGGGCACTCCCCGGCATGGACGGCCGACATCGAGGGCACCGCGCCGTTCATGGCGCCCGAACAGGTTTCGGGACGGTTCGGCATCATCGGCCCGAGGACTGACATCTACGGGCTGGGAGCCGTGCTCTACTGCCTCATCGCCGGACGGCCGCCCCATCACGGGCACGACGTGGGGGCGATCCTGGGTCGGGTCGCTTCGCCCGACGAGGTCGAATGGCCGGCCCGCGTCGAGGGGGTCCCGGCAGCGGCTCGCGAGGTCATCCTGCGTTGCGTGCGTAAACGGCCGGAGGACCGGATGGGCTCGATGCGGATGCTCCACGATGCACTGATCTCGCTCCAAACTTGAGCCGTTTTTTCCGCTACACTGCCCGCGGTTCACGGCCTCCGACCTCCCTCCCGGAAGATTCAAGACGACCCGCGCGATCGTTCGATCTGACACTGTGGCGAAGACGACCCGACGGCCCGACGGAATGGGCACGGGCGGGGGGTCGTCCGTCGGCGGAGGCCCGTGCGCCGCCTTTGAAATCGCAACACGCGAGGGAGACACGGATGTTGCCCCTGACTCGTCCGTTCCGCCAGGCCTTGGCCACGGTCGCCGTGGTCGCGCTGACGATCGCGCCGACGGGCTATGTCGCCTGGACCGCCTGGAAGATCCAGCGCCCCGGTCACTTGCGCGACGTCGAGGTCGAGATGGGTCGCCAGCTCGGCCTCCAGGTCTCGCTCGACGGCGTCCGCTATCCCCAGCCCGGCGAGATCGAGTTCCGCGGGCTCGTCCTGCGCCAGGAGGAACCGAGACGCACCGGCCTGACCGAGATCGCCCGCGCGACGTCCGCCAGGCTCTCGAAGAACGGGCGAGAGGTCACCCTCTTCGCCGATGGCCTGAAGCTCCGGGCCGACGGGCCCAAGCAGGCGATGGCCCTCGTCGGGGCGTTGCTCCAGCGCTCGGGCGACGTCCCCTTCGATCGCGTCAGCCTGATCGCCCCCGAGGTCGTGCTCGATCTGACCGGCGAGGCCGACAACCGCCCTTCTCTTGCGGTGCCTTTGGCTTACAAGATCCGAGACCTCGCCGCGATGTTCGAGGCCGACCGCCACACGCCGCATCTCTCCGCCAGCTACCGGTTCGCCGACGACACATCCAGCAACGCCGCCGGCTCGACCCGCTGCGAGCTGACGCTGACCCGCGACCGCGCCCAGGAACCGGTCCAGACGACCGTCGCCTTCAAGACGATGGACGGCCTGCCCCTGCCCGCCAGGGTGCTGGATTTGTTCTTCGAGTCCAGCGAGTGGCTCGGCCCGAAAGCCCGGGTCCAGGGGAGTTTGACGCTGGCGCAGAAGGGGACATCCGACTGGTCGGCGGAGTTCTCGGGTGACCTGATCGACGTCGACCTGCAGTCGCTGTTCGAGAAGCGGTTCCCCAACCACCAGATGAGCGGCCGGGCGAAGCTGTCGGTGGCGACCGCGAAGTGGGGCGACCGGCCGGGCCAGGGGTTCGGCTGGAACGAAGCCAGGGGGGAGATCGCGACCGGTCCGGGTGCCGTCAGCCCGGGGTTGCTCCAGGCGCTCGCATCACAGATGCGGTTCCAGGTGGGGACGCGGCTGCCCTCGGCCCCCCGGCTCGATTTCCAGGCGATGGCGATGACCTTCGCCCTCACCGGCGACGGCGAGATCCGGTTCGGCGGGGCGCTGGGTGCCGAATACGCCCCCGGCGTGATGATGGTCCAGGCCCGGGCGGGGCAGCCTTCGCTCGCGAAGGTGCCGGACGGGGCGGCGAACGTCCGGGGTCTCCTCAAGGCCCTTTTCCCCGCGACGGCGGAGTCGCTGGTGCCGGGACTGCCCGAGTCGCAGAAGCTCAGCCGCTACCTGCCGATGCCGCCGGCGATGGAGGCGAGGGCGTCGCGGACGATCGAGGCGAACTGATTCTCGACCTCCGTCCTCAAGAACGGCTCAGGGTCACCTCGCCGAAGGTGAAGAAGACGAAGTTCATCCCGGCGGGGCCGCGATAGGCCCCCTGCCCGCCCCGGAGTTTTACGGCGAGTGCGGCCATCTTCCACGCCTCGTCCACGTCGCCCCACCACTTCCGGGTGGTGAGCCGCGCGTGGCCTTGGGCCTCGCCGTACTCGCGCAGGGCCTGGGCGTCGAGCGTCAGGCTCGGTTCGAGCGTGGTGTTGGCCCAGGCCCAGAGCCAGCTCTCGTCCGCGGTGGAATAGCTGCCGACGATCTGCGCGGGGCATTCGGCCCGGAAGCCGTCGTCGTTCGAGAAGACGAGCAGGCCGTCGTCCTGGCTGAAATCCCAGCGGTCGAACGAACCCAGGCCCCACGACTCGTCGTGGGCCTGGGTCTTGAGCTTCAACTCCTCCATGCTCTGGTCGAGCAGCGCGAGGAACTCCGGGGAATCCTCGATCGTCGGGCGCTTCGGCGGGAACAGGCGATCGAAGAAACCCACGGCGAACTCCGGCAGGCCTGAGTGATGGGCGATGTTCAAGGGCTAGAGCGCAGGACGCTCCGGCCCCTATTCTATCACCCGTCACACATCAATCATCATCGTCGTCCTTCCCGGCCTTCTCCCTGGGCAGGACGAACGCCGCGCGGACGGGCGGGGGCATGGCCGAGTTGGCCCCCTTCACGGCCTTCCAGATGATCTCGTTGAAGATCAGGTCGTCGGCGCGATCCTCGACTTCGAGGTTGAGCCGCTTCGACCGCTCCGCGCCCCAGGCGGTGGCGGTGTTCTTCGCGTTCAGGTCGATCTTCGCCGGTGCGTGCGTGTAAGGGGTGAGGTCCGGCGTCGCGGTGAACGCGTCGGCCATCGGCCGGGCGGCGGCGTCGAACTGGCTCATCGGGTCGAGCCCCAGGATCAGCTCCATCGTGCGGAGCATCGACGATGTGGAGTACATCGACGAGTCCACACTCTTTCGCTTGATGTAGGGCGAGATGGCAAGCGCGACCGTGCGGTGGGCGTCGACGTGGTCGGATCCGTTCTGGGCGTCGTCCTCGACCACGAAGATCGCCATCTTCGGCCAGAACTTGCTCCTCGAAAGGCCCTCGACCACGCGACCGAGGGCGAGGTCGTTGTCGGCCACGTAGGCCTCGACCGTCGGCTTGCCGGGCGAGGTGCCGGCGGTGTGGTCGTTGGGCAGCCGCATGATGGTCAGGCGCGGCATCTCGCCTTTGGCCTCGAACTCGGCCAGTTCTTCGAGGAACCGGTCGGCCCGCTTGACGTCGGGATAGTCGAGGTCGTAGCTGCGGAACTTCGGGTCGAAGTGGCCCTTGAGCGTCTCGACGCCGGTGGTGGCCGGGTCGGTCGGCTTCGCGCCGTTCTTGATGAACTCGCCGTAGCTGCGGTAGCTGACGCCCTTCTCCTTCGCCTTGTCCCAGAGATAGCCGCCGGCCGGCCGGGCGATGGCGAGGGCCCCTTCAGCAGGATAGGGGACGCGGCGGTCGCCGCGATAGGACAGAGGCCAGGTCTTCTCGACGTAGTCGGTGGCGTAGGCCCCCATGGTCCACTCGTGGCCGTCGGCCGAGACCTCGCCGTCGACGTAGAAGTTATCCAGGAGCACGAACTCGTTCACGAGCTTGTGGTGGTTCGGCGTGATGGCCTCGGGGAACAGGCACAGGGACTTCTCGCCATTGCCCCGCGGGAGGTCGCCGAAGACCTGATCGTATGTCCGATTTTCCTTGATGATGTAGACGACGTGGGTGATCGGCGAGGGGTCGCCGGCCTTCGCGGGGATCGGATGCCCGACGGGCCGGGGGGCTTCCTTCGATCGCCCGGCGTGGGGGGTGCAGGCGTAGACCGTCTTGGTGTAGGCCGCCATCTCGGCGGGGCCGGGAAGCGGGATGGTCGAGAGCGTGCCCTGGAACAGTCCGGCGATGTACTCGCGGATGCCCCCGCGACTCCCCTTCGCCAGCGGGTTCGGGCCGTCGCGGTTGGCCTTCGACGTACCGCCTTTGCCGTTGGTCACGTAGATCGTCTTGCCGTCGCGAGAGAGCCGGACCGAGGTGGGATACCAGCCGACGGGGATGAATCCCAGCGGCTTGCTCTCGCCGAGTGCCTTGACGTTCACGACGGCGACGTCGTTCGTGTTGGCATTCGCGACGAACATCACGTTTTCATCGGACGTCAGGGCCAGCGAGCTGGGGGTGCAGCCGGCGGGGGCCGAGGGGTCGATGGCCGTGCCGATGGTCTCGATCGCCTTGCCGGCCCCGGTGTCGATCACGGAGACCGTGTTGCGGTTGGCGTTGGCCACGTAGAGGAGTTTGCCCCCCTTCGCCAGGAGCATCTCGTTGGGGTGCTCCTGGGTCGCGACCTCGCCGACGACCTTGCCTTCCTTCGTATCGATCACGGCGACTCTCGCGCCGTTCCACAGGCTGACGTAGATCCGGTTCCTGGCCTCATCGAGGGCGACACCGTAGGGGTAGGTGTCCTTGCCCGTCTCCAGTTCGAGGGCGAGCGAGCCGTCGGCGTTGAGCTTCGTGACGGTGTGGGAGAAGGCGTTGGCGACCCAGATCGCCGAGCCGTCGGCGTTCACCGCCAGGCTGGCCGGGCTGCGGGTCCCCTGCGTCAGTTTCGGATACTTCAGCTCGACTCGGTCGCTGAGCAGGCCCTTGTCGTGCCGGAACTTGTAGATCACATCATCGAAGCCACCGCTGACGTAGAGGGTCTTGCCGTCCTTCGACCAGGTCAGTCCCTGGAAGACTTCCTTGAAGGCATACCGGGCGATGACCTTCCCCGTGCCGGCCGCGACGGTGACGACCTCGTGCTCGCCGTAGCCGGCGTGGAGGATGGCGAGGATCGGCTCCGTCGGGTGGACGGCCATCGTCACCGGGAAATCCCCCAGCGGGGCCTGACGCCCGGCGGGCATGAGGGACCAGCCGTTCGGCAGCAGGACCGAGCCGGCGCGGGTCATCCCGGGCCAGGTCGGCTCGTCGGCGGAGCGGGCCGGTCCGCCGATCGCCAGGACGAACGCCAGGCCAGCGGCGAGCCTGGTCGCGAAAGCATTTTTCGACATGAGAGGTCGATTCCCCTTGAAAGGCGACGACCCCCGGCCCGTCGGTCGGGCCGGGGGGCGATGCCATCAGGTTAGCGACCACGTGCGGGGTTTGCCACGTTCACGGCGGATTCAAGCGTTCCTCACGGTAGTCACACGGAGAGCTCAGGCGAGGATCGGGACCACCTTCATTTGAAGCGGCCCGCCGGTGACGTGGACGCCCCCACCGGCGTCGATGTAGACGTTGACCTCGCTGCGGACGCCGAACTCGGCCTGGTAAATCCCCGGCTCGATCGAGAAGCAGGTGCGGGGGAGCACCCGGCGCATCTCGTGGGTTTCGAGGTTGTCCATGTTGGCGCCGTTGCCGTGGGTCTCCTGGCCGATGTTGTGGCCGGTGCGGTGGACGAAGAAGTCGCCGTAGCCGGCGTCGACGATCACCTTCCTGGCCGCGTCGTCGACCTCCCAGCCGGGCAAGGGACGCTTCGCGGCGAAGGCGTCGCGGACGTGGGCGATGGCCGCATCGCGCGAGGCGGCGACGATCCGGAAAATGTTTTCATATGTGTCGGGTACGGTCGTCCCGACGAAGCCGACGCGGGTCAGGTCGCTGTAGACCGCCCGGGGCTTCTTCATCTTGCCCCAGAGGTCGATGAGGACGAACGAGCCTTCCTTGATCGGCGTGTCGGTCTTCGAGCCGGTCTCGAAGTGGGGGTCGCCGCTGTGGGGCCCTTCGCCGACGATGGGCGGGCTGTAGGTGGTCAGGTTGTTCTCCTCGAAGTGCCGCATGATCCGGGCCTGGACCTCGGTCTCCAGCACCGAACCGCTCGTGCGGACGCGGTCGGCGATGAAGCTCCAGGCGACATCATAGGCCGAGGTCGTGATGGCCTCGGCTTCCTTGTGCAGGGCCCACTGCTCGTCGTCCCAGGTGGCCTCGAAGAGCTGCACGAGGTCGCCCGAGGAGACGACCTCGACGCCGCTCGCTTTCACCACCTCCACGGTGCCGGCGTCGACCTTGGAGACGTAGGGGTTCCCGTTGCGCGGTGAGTATTCCATCGCCACCTTCGCCCGCCCGGAGACCAATCCGGCGATCTTCGACTCCAGGTCGCCCCACTGGAGATAGACCTGCTTCGCCCCCGGCAGGTGGTCGAGGGCCGACGTCTCGATCCGGTGCACGAGCTTGATCGGTTCCCCCTGCGCGGGGATCAGGTAGAAGAACCGCCGCGAGCCCACCGGCCTGCCGTCCAGGTCGAGGATCCGCCTGGCGAGGATGTTGCTGCCGCGGAAGTCGTAGAGCAGCCAGGCGTCGAACCCGAAATCCTTGAGGGCGGCCTGGACGGCGTCGAGCTGGAACATAGCCAAGAAACCTCTCCGAGCCTCGGGGGCGGCGTGTCATCGACGCCGAAACATGGACCGCTTGATGTCACGCTTGCCGTGAATAATACGCGTAATTCTTACATCAGAATCCGAGATTTCGTAGAACAAAATGTAATCTTCGACAAGCATGCAACGAAGCCCGGCCACGAGCTCATCGCGCGATCGTCCGATTTCCGGGAACTTCTCCAGCAAATCCAGGGTTTCGTCCATCTACTCCAGGAAACGATCTCCCAGAACTGGCGCATTCTTATCGAGGTAATCCTGGATCTTTGTGAGATCCCGCCGCGCGATCGGGACGAATTGGACCAATCTCATCCCGATTTCCCGAAGTTGCGAGCACGCTCGCGACGCAATTCGGCCATCACTTCACTCGCGGGGTAGACGCCTTCACGTCTCCCGGATTCAATCCCCTCAATGATGAAGGCCCGCAACTCTTCGAGGCTCATCGATTCATCCGAGGAATCTTCATGCGGAGGGGCCACCAGATGGAGGATCCTCAATGCCTCCGCGACGACCTCCTCAGGCTGGGAGAACTCGCCGGATTCGATCCGAACCCGGATCATCCGCTCGATCTCGGGCGTCAGGGCGATTTCCATGATCGGGCTCCTTGCCGACTCACTGATCGGGCGATCGTCCCGCGGCGGCGGGTCGGATATGATGCGGGCTGACACTCCGAATTCTAACCCCGAGGAGCCGCCCTGCCCATGCGGATCTCGCGCGCAACCATCCTCGTCGGCCTGGCTTATACTCTACTCGGGGCGGCCCGTCCCGGCGGCGGAGGCGAAGCGTCCGAATGTGGTCGTGATCCTCACCGACGACCAGGGCTACGGCGACCTCGGCATTCACGGCAACCCGGTCATCAAGACGCCGAATCTCGATCAGTTGGGGCGTGACGGGACGCAACTGCGGCAGTTCCACGTCATGCCGGTGTGCTCGCCGACGCGGGCGTGCCTGATGACGGGCCGGTATTTCTACCGGACGGGCGTGGTCGACACCTACATCGGCCGCTCGATGATGCACCCCGACGAGGTCACGCTGGCCGAGATGCTCAAGGCGGGCGGTTACCGCACCGGGATTTTCGGCAAGTGGCACCTTGGCGACAGTGCGCCCTTGAGGCCCGTCGACCAGGGGTTCGAAGAGGCCCTGGTCCACAAGGGCGGCGGCATCGGCCAGCCCTCCGACCCGCCCGGCGGCGATCACTACTTCGACGCCACCCTGCTGAAGAACGGCAAACCTTTCAAGACGAAGGGCTATTGCAGCGACATCTACACTTCGGCCGCCCTCGACTTCATCGACAAAGCCGATGACCGCCCATTCTTCGCCTACCTCGCCTTCAATGCGCCTCATGACCCGTTCGAGGTGCCCGAGGAGGAACTCGCCCCGTACCTCAAGGCCGACCTCGCGCCGAAGAACTTTCCGCACCCCGGCCAGCACTTGCCGAAGGCGACCAACTCGGAAACGATCGCCAAGGTCTACGGCATGGTGACGAACATCGACCGCAACGTCGGCCGGTTGATGGCGAGGCTCAAGTCGAAGGGGATCGATCGCGACACGATCGTGGTCTACTTCATGGACAACGGCCCGGCCTTCGCCCGCTACAACGCGGGCCAGCGGGGCCTGAAGGGGAGCGTCTACGAAGGAGGCACGCGCGTCGCCTGCTTCATCCGCTGGCCGGCGGGTTTCAAGCCGGGCGGGCATGTGAATGTACCCACGGCCCCGATCGACCTGGCGCCGACGCTCATCGCCGCCTGCGGGGTCGCGCCTCCGGCCTCGGTCAAGTTCGACGGCAAGAGCCTGCTGCCCCTGCTCAAAGGCGAGCTGGCCGAATCGGCCTGGCCCGACAGGGTCCTGCTCACGCAGTGGCACCGAGGCGACGCCCCCGAACGCGGCCGGGCGTTCGCCGCGCGTTCGAGTCGCTACAAGCTCGTCCAGTCGAAGGCGGTCGATCCCAGCGTCCCGATCGCCGACGCGAAGCCGGAACTGTTCGACGTCCCGAACGACCCCTACGAACAGACGAACCTGGCCGGAAAACACCCCGAGATCGTCCGCGAGCTGCGCCAGGCATACGACCGCTGGTACGACGCCATGAAGGCGGAGCGGGATTTCCAGCCGCCCCGCATCGCGATCGGCTCCGACCTCGAAAACCCCGTCGTCCTGACCCGGCAAGACTGGCGAGGCCCCCGCGCCGGCTGGGGGCCGAAGGCCATCGGTTACTGGGAAGTGGACGTCGAGTCCGAGGGCCCCTACGACCTCCGCTTCGACTTCAAACCCGGCAACGCCGGCGACGTCCGGCTCAAAGTGGGCGACCGCTCGTTCCGGGTGGACTTCGAAGCCGGCGCGGATGAGGCCGTTCTCAAGAACGTCTCGCTCCCGAAGGGCCCCGCGAGGATCGAGCCAGTGATCGTCCGCGGCAAGGAGGAAGCCGGCGTCACCCACGTCGAGGTCAACAGGCTCGCCCCGGCATCGAAGTGAATCACTTCGCGGCAGGCGTCCCGAGGATGAATTGGATCCGTTCGACGAACCTGTCCATGAAGTCCTCGGGGAAGGTGTGGCGTTTCTGTCCGTCGACCAGGAGCATCCTCACCCGGGCCCTGGACTGCTGCGCGAGATCGGCATCGCGTCGGGTGAACGTCACGTTCCGCGTTGCCTCGCCCTCGCCGCACATCAGCACATACCCCTGAGCCTTGTTCTTCTCGCCCGCGCGGAGCCCGACGTTGATCAGGCTCTTCTTCGTCCCCGGCGAGAGGACCAACGCGCCCTTGTAGAGGTCCGGGTACTTGAACGCGACCTCGAAGGCCACCTGCGCCCCCTGGGAGAAGCCGAACAGCACGATCTCGCCCGACTTGACCGTGAACGTGTCGGAGAGCCCTGCGAGGACCTTCTAGATATGTTCCGAGTCGCGCCTGGCCTCCTCGGACCAGTGGAACGAATGCGTCCCGGCGGGGAACGTGCCGCTGATGCTGACGATCGCCGAATTGAGTTGATCGGCGAACGGCTGGTACCCCTTATGGACGAAACCGGCGGGCGTCGCACCCATGCCGTGCAGGCCGACGATCACACCAATCGGAGTCCCCTTCTTGTAGCCCTTCGGCAGGACGACCACGGTCTGGATCAAGCCACTCTTGCGCCAGGTGTCGTTGCACTTGCGCAGGAAGGCGTCGACCTTCTGCCAGCGAGAGTCGTCGCGGAGGATCTGGATGGCCGGATCATAATTGGCCCAGTCGACGTCGGCCCCGTCGGTGAGCGCGGACTCCTGGAGCCAGTAGAAGGCATCATCCTTCTTGCCGGCCAAGGCGCAGAAGCAGGCCAGATTGTAGCGACCGGTGTCGGAGTTCTTGACCGCCCAGGTCTGGAGGGTGATGGCGTCGTCATACGCCTTACGTGCACCGAGTTGGGCCGCGGCGCCCTGGAGAGCCCCCGCCGGGATCTCATCCAAAGACCTGCCCCGAAAAGTCGGCGGCGGGTCGCCCGGCTTCTTCAGATCCAGTACGCGTTTCGGGAACTTTGCCCCGGGCTCATCCGCGACGGCCGGCGCCGCACTGCCCGATCCAACTGAGTACGAACGCCAGAGTGAGACACCGTCGCATGTGTCGGGCTCCCGTCCACGATCGTCGGCCGGACATTCCCGGCCAGCCGGACGATCGTACAAGGGGCGGCTAGAGCGATTTCCTTTTGATTTTGGCGGTTGACTGGGATATCCCTGGGTGTCAGGAGGACACCGGGGATGAAGGCCTATTCGATGGACCTGAGGGAGCGCGTGGTCGCCGCCTGCGAGGCGGGCGAATTGACCAGGGAGGAGATCGCCGGGCGGTTCTCGGTGAGCGTCTCCTGGATCCGCGCGCTGATGAAGCGGTGGCGCGAGGCCGGCACGATCGAGCCCAGGCCCCGGGGCGGGGGCAGGGTGCGTGCCTTCGACGCCGAGGCCGACGCTCGGCTCCGCCAGGCCGTCCGAGACGACTCCGACGCCACCCTCGAGCAACTCGCCGCGGCCGCCGGCGTCGCCTGCGGCCCCACGGTCGTGTTCCGGGCCCTGAAACGCCTGGGCATCACGCGTAAAAAAAGTCGCGGCGGGCGGCCGAGCAGGACCGTCCCGAGCTGAAGGAGCAGCGGCGGGCCTGGCGCGAGGAGTTCGCCGGGGTCGACCCGTCGCGGCTGGTCTTCCTCGACGAGACCGGCTGCACCACCGCCATGGACCGGACCCACGGCCGGGCCCCCAGCGGCGTGCGGGTGGACGGCCCGGTGCCGCACGGACACTGGAAGGTCATCACCCTCACCGCCGCCGTGAGGCTGGGGGGCGTCCCCCAGCCCGCCTGCCTGGCCACAGACGGCGCCACCAACTCGGCCTGCTTCGAGACCTACATCGGCGACTGCCTGGCCCCGACCCTGCGGACGGGCGACATCGTGGTGATGGACAACCTCTCCTGCCACAAGTCGCCCGAGGTGCGTCGCCTGATCGAAGCGGCCGGCGCCCAGGTCCGCTACCTGCCCCCCTACAGCCCCGACCTCAACCCGATCGAGCCGCTGTTCTCGATGTTCAAGGCGATCCTCCGCGAGCTGGCGGTCCGGACGGTCCCCGATCTCTTCGGCGCCATGGGCGACGCCCTCCGCCGGATCACCCCGCAGGACATCGCCGGCTGGTTCCGCCATAGCGGCTACACCGCCACAGAGTCAACCGCCAGACTCATAGGGAAATCGCTCTAGCGACAACCAACGCTGAATTCTTCGATTTCATCGAGGCGGCCCGACGGGCCGGGGGATCTCGTCGGGGGTGATCTGGCCATCCTTGTCGCGGTCCAGGGCCTCCAGCGATTTTGCGGCCTTGGCGACCTCCTCGGCGGAGAGTTCGCCGTCGCCGTCGAGGTCCAGCGCGCTCATCAACGGATGCCGGGGAGGCGGCCCGAAGCCCTGCCCCTGTCCAGGTCCGTCGGGCCCACCTCGACCGGCCATCCCGCCTCGGCCGCCGCCGGGTCGGTTCGCGAAGACCCGGCGTCCCCAGTAGCCGCCGATGATGTAGGGGAACTTGCCGGGCGTGACGTGGTAATGCCAGCCCCGCTCGTCGTCCTTGTGGATGTTGAAGTCGTTCAGCGGGTTGGCCTTGTCGTCCTTCGCCATCAGGCCCGACGATTCGTAGGGGCCGTAGACCGGGAAGCCGTCGAACGACCAGCCGATGACCGACGAGTGCTCCTTCCCTTCGTCGACGAACGGCGACTTCACGCAGATCGGGTACTTGTGGTAGTGGTAGCGGTTGTCCGGGCTCGGGTGGCCGCAGCATCGGTCCATCAGGTCGGTGGCGTCCTGCATCCCGGCGTCGAAGGGGTTGTAGAACACGACGCCGTTCACCGCCAGGCCCACCGGCCCCATCGGCAACGCCCGGTTCTCGTTCCCCTCGGTCATGGCCTTGGCGTCGGGGTCGGGCTGGGGGTCGAGCGGGAGCGAGTAGACGTCGTCGTGTTCCTGGATGTAGGACGGGTTCCGGTCGCCGCTGCCCCTCGGGCTGGGGAACTTCGCCGTCGGGTGGTTCGGGATGTTCCTCGCATGGACCCGCACCACGCCCTCGTCGAATTCCAGGGTGACGCTATCGGGCACGAAACGATCTGCCTCGACCATGTTCCCCTCGACGTCGAGATATCCCGGCCGGAGCCAGGCGGACATGTTTTCCAAGAACGGATTCACATATCGTTTCGAGGTCTCGCGATAGAAGAGGCGGTCGGCGTTGTCCTTGTTGACCACCAGGGGACGCTTGAGCGACTGGCCCTCGGGCGTCTGATAGAACCAGCGGCCCCCCAGCGCGGTGAGCCTTGACGGATCGACCGGGGCCTTCGCCGTCAGAGCCCGGACGATGTTCGCGGCGCCCGGCGCGGGGATCGTCGTAAGCGAGAGGTCATCGACGCGGAACGCCTCGGCACCCGACGCCTTCCCCGCCCCGCCCCGGAACCCGGCGCTCACCTTCAGCTCATCGATCTCGGCGAAAGGGACCTTGAATTCGAGTTCATAGGTCTTCCAGGTCGCCGCGCCCGCCCGCTTGCCGACGCCGTTGACCGCCAGGTCGCGCCGCTCCTGCTCGATCCGGCCGTAGATCTTGCGAGAGACGGCGTCATAGGACGACGCGCCCCCCCGGGCGAAGAACGCCACCTTGAGATGCAGGTCGTCGCCCGAGAGATGAAACCCCTCGTCCGGCAGGCCCCTGACCTGGAATCGGTACCAGCGGCCCGGCAGTTCTTTCGCCCGGTCGAGCTTGACGGTCTGCGAGACCTCCCCCTCGTGCTTGCTGTCGCCGTCGAGGTCGCGGCCCGCGTGCAGGCTGACGCCCATCGACGTGTTCTCGAACGCGAGGCCGGCGCGTTCGAGGGCGGCGTCCCCTTTCAGTTCGAAGCCCAGGGCAGACTGGCTGCCGGGGTCCTTCTCTTCGAAGCCGGGGTTGCGGATCAGATTGTCGGCCGCTCCGGCGACCGGGGCGGCCGCCAGGAACAGGGCAAGGGTCAGGATTCGGGCGTTCATGGCCAGGTCCGTCGCTGGAGGGGCGGTCGAGTGTCTGCGAAGGGAAACGTCGGCGAGGACGCCTCGGCGACCGTCCTCCTGGAATTTTCGCCGAACATCCCGCCGGGTACAACGCGCGGGTCGATCGGGATAAGATGTGGCCCCTCCCGACGACTGACCGATCCGACCGGAGCCACCGCCATGAGTCTCGCGGCCATCCTCGCGACCGCCCTCTGCCTGGCCGACGGGGCGTCGCCCCGCTTCGAGGCCGAGCAGATCTTCCCGCCGAACGAGCGTCAGACCCACGCGCCGGGGATCGTCGAGTGCGCGAACGGCGACCTCCTCGCCTCGTGGTACGGCGACCCCGACGACGGCAAGGGGGCCGAGGGGGGCTGGATCTCCGGGGCCCGCAGGAAGAAGGGCGAAATGGCCTGGAGCAAGCCGTTCCAGCTCGCCGACCGCCCGGGCTTCCCCGACGGCAACACCGCCCTCTGGATCGACCCCAGGGAGCGCCTCTGGCTGTTCTGGCCGACGATCATCGGCAGCTCGTGGGAGTCGTCGCTCATGAATTACAAGGTGTCGGGCCGTTACCAGACGGGCCTGGCACCCGAGTGGGACCGCGAAGGGCTCATCTTGATCCGGCCCGAGGACTTCAAGGACGAGGCCCTGAAACTCCTGGGCAGCCGCGACATCCGCCCCCCGCGCGGGTCGTTCCCGATCCCCGGCGGGCAGAAGGCGAAGCTGTCGGACCCGCTCTATCAGCGACTCGGCTGGGCCCCTCGCTGCAAGCCGACGCTCCTGCCCTCGGGCCGGATCGTCCTGCCGCTCTACTCCGACACCTTCGCCATCTCGATCATGGCGCTGAGCGACGACGAGGGAAAGACGTGGTTCGCCAGCAAGCCGCTGCTGGGCTTCGGCAACATCCAGCCGACCGTCCTCCGCAAGGCCGACGGCACGCTCGTCGCCTACATGCGCGAGAACGGCCCGAAGCAGCGGATCCGGGTGTCGACCTCGAAGGACGACGGCATGACCTGGAGCGCCGTGACCGAGACCGACCTCCCCAACCCCGGGGCGGGCATCGACGCGGTCCGGCTCAGGAACGGCCACTGGCTGCTCGTCTTCAACGACGACGTCTCCTCGCGCGCCCGCCTGGCCGTGGCCATCTCCGAGGACGAGGGCAAGACCTGGCCCCACCGCCGCCACCTCGAAAAACACGGCGCAGGCCGCTACCACTACCCCGCCGTCACCGAAGGCCGCGACGGCACCGTCCACGCCATCTACAGCACCTTCATCTCCCCCGAGCCCGTCCCCGGCCAGCCCAGGGCGAAGGAAGTCTTCACCTCCAAGGGCATCAAGCACGCGGCGTTCAATGAGGCGTGGGTCAAGGAAGGCGACAAGAAGTGACGCCCGGATTCGGACCCATTCCTCCCGGCCCTAGCCTCGGAATGCGCTGGGCGAGGGCCGAAAGCGCTGGGCGCGGGTCTCCAGACCCCGCCCCCACGGTGATCGGAGGAGACGAGCGAACAGGGTCTCCAGACCCATGACCTGAAGCGAAAACAAAGGGTCCGGAGACCTGATTTCGCGGTACGGCGCGGCATCGCCTGGAGTGGGGTCCGGACACCGTCGCGCAGCGCTGATGATGCTCGGGTGGCGGAGGGGGCGAGTGGCCATCACGCTTGCCAGCCCGGCTACAATCGCTTCATGAACGATCCAAACGCTCTGAAATCCGCCGTCCTGCTGATCGCCCACGGCAGCCGCCATGCGCCGGCGAATGAAGACCTGAAGGCACTGGCCGGACGATTGGCCGAGCAGGGGCCGCACGCGATCGTCGAGCCTTGCTTCCTCGAACTGGCGCAGCCCGACATCCCCTCCGGCGGCGACGCCTGCGTGGCCAGAGGGGCGACGCGGATCCTGATGGTCCCCTACTTCCTCGCGGCGGGCGTCCATCTGCTCCGCGACCTCACGGCCGCCCGCGAAGACTTACAGGCGAGGTATCCGGGCGTGGAGTTCCGCCTCGGGCCGCCGCTGGGACCGCATCCGCTACTGGATCGGCTCGTGCTGGCGAGGGTCGAGGAACTCGGCGGCGAAGCCGCCGTGGAGATCCGCGACGACCCCGCCGCCATGGCCGAGCGTTACGCGCCGATGGATTAGGGCTTCGCCTTGGCCTTCAACGCCTCTTCCCAGCCGACCGGCTGCGTCCACGCCTGGGCCTTCTGGTCGGCATAGACCGGGTTCTCCGGCGCCAGGCTC
Organism: Isosphaeraceae bacterium; assembly: GCA_965279195.1. Taxonomy (GTDB): domain Bacteria; phylum Planctomycetota; class Planctomycetia; order Isosphaerales; family Isosphaeraceae; genus CBDIHP01. The sequence continues at coordinate 199,620 of CBDIHP010000044.1, read as the reverse complement.
GATATGGCGACGGCCCTCACATAAAGCTCGTCGCCCTTGAATACATACGAGGCCTTCGTCCCCTCGAACTTCGCCAGCACGGCCCCCACGTCCTCGGAGTAGCGCTGTGTGACCGGCAACGTCTTGCCGGCCTTGTCCTTCACGGGCTTGCGGGCGCGGTCGTAGTTCGACCGCGTGCCGATGAACTGGATCGAATACGACGCCCCTGCCTGGGGCTCGATCTCGACCGAGAGGGACCGCTTGCCGTCCCGGTTCGAGTAAGTCATGTCCTTGAAGGCGACGCCGCTGGAGGCGTGGAAGTCGCCTGTTTCCATGGCGCCGATGATGGAGTTGGGCGTGAGGAACTTCGCGCGGACGTTGATCCAGCCCCGGCCGGAGGTCGAGCCCGCCTTGCCGAAGTAGTGGTGCGAGTCGTCGGTGCCGAGCCCGAAGACGGGGTGGACGCCCATCTCGCCGAGCCGGATGGTGTTGATGATGTCCCACATCCGCTCGATCGACGCGTGGGTCTCGTCCCCCCGGTGGTGGACGTCGGGGTGTCCGTTGTAGACCTCGAAGAAGTGCTCCTTCGTCACCATCGCCAGCTCCTCGGCCGTGATCGCGTAGCCGAAGTTCGGGTGGTTCAGGTGCGTCAAGATCGGCCGGCCGAGCCGCTTCGACTGCTCCTCGACGGCCGCGAGGTTGTTCGCCATCGTATCGGCCACGCTCTTGCCGCCCTGGGGCTTCACCAGCTCGACGAGGTTCGACGCATTCATGTGAATCGGCTTCGATTCGAACCGGTCGGTGATCTCCTCCCCCTGGATCAGCAGGAATTTCCCGGGCGTCTCGAACAGCGTGCGATACTCACCCAGCGGCTTGAGCCGCACCTCCTTCGCGTCGCCGTCCTTCCGCGTCTCGACCCACTCGGGCCCGAACCGCTTCCAGTATCGTCCGAACCCATCCTGCTTGGCCCGGGCGTTGGCGGACTTGACCGTCATCCACTTCTCCCCCTGGCCGATCGTGTTGTGGTCCGAGAGGGCCAGGAACTGATAGCCGTTCCGCGCGTACCAGTCGACGATCATCTCGGGGTAGTCGTTGCCGTCGCTCCAGAGCGAATGCGTGTGCAGGTTCCCCCGGAACCATCGGGGCGAGGACTCAGGCATCTGGGCGGACGCGATCGAACCGAAGAGGGCCGGCGCGAGGAATAGTGCGATCAACGGTCTCGGGCGCATGGGGGCCTCGGGGCGGGGTGTGGGGTAGGCAGAGCCCCATACGATAGCCCGATCGACTCCCTCCCGCCACGATCGGGTTGCAACGAACTCGGCGACTTTCCGGGTCCTGACGCGCGAGGCCCTGAGTATCTCGTGGATTTTCCCGCACGGAGTGCCGTCGGTTCCGGATAGTGAAGGAAGTGACCCGCGATCCTCACCCGGAGTCGAGACGGCTGGCCTCGCACGCCAGGGTTGATCATTTCCTTCAAAACTAGATCCCAGGACGACTTGAGTCGAATTGGGTTCGTCTGGCGCCTCGCCTGATTTGACGAAATCGGAACGGATCCCGACGGAATTCTCCTGGCGGACGCGCGGCCGACCGGTTTTGATAAGTGGCATCCCAAAGCTTCATCGATGGAGATGGCACCGTGGCGAAGAGTCCCCCCCCTCGTCCGAACGTCGACGAGCGTCGCAGGATGATCCTGGAAGCCGGCTCGCTGGTCGCCCTGCTGCAAAGGCCAGGCGGCGAGGCGATCCTCGAAGCGGAGGCGACCGACAAGAGCCTCCCCGATGACCAGCGCCTGATCCGAGAGGACGAACTCCGCTATCTCCGACTGCTCAGCCAGTCGCTCAGGCAGCAGGCCCTCGCGCCTTCGATGGCGTCGGGCGACGATGTCTTCATCGTCCCCGGGTTCCTCGGCAGCACCCTCCGCGACGACCAGACCCACGGGCTCATCTGGATCTCGCCGAGCCTCGTGATCGACGATGAACCGATGGCCGCCCTGAAACTCGGCGGCTTCCAGGAGGGCCGGCCCGATCGCGACGAGGCGCTGGACGTCCAGATCCGTGCCACCGGCGGCGTCCCGCCGATCTATGACCTCCTCCGCCTCGACCTCGTCGCCCACGGGTTCAACCCCGAGATCATCCCGGTCGACTGGCGGAAGGACATCGAGCGGTCGGCGATGCTCCTGGCCGACAAGATCCGCAATCGGATCGGCCACACCACCAAGCCGCTCCACCTCGTCGCCCACTCGCAGGGCAACCTCGTCGCGCGCCGGGCCATCCAGATGCTCGGCCCGCAGCAGGCCCGGAGCCTGGTGCGGAACCTCGTGCTCCTCGGCCCGGCGTCCTTCGGGACGTTTTCGGCCGCGTTCGCCCTCGCCGGCAGCCCGGAGTCGTTCGACTTCGCCCGCAAGTTTCACGTCAAGCTGCCGCCGAACTTTCGGCAGGTCTTCCAGTCGTTCACGGGGCTCTACCAGCTCTTGCCGTGGAACGCCGAGCAATTCAAGAAGGGGGGCTCGCCGTTCGATCCCGACTCACTCGATCTCGCCTCCTTCTGGAAGACCGGCGTCGACAACGATCGCCTGAAATACGCGAGGAAGTGGGCCAAGGGCCTCGACTCGGCCTTCTTCAACGAGCGGACCACGATCCTCCTGGGCGACCAGCCGACCGTCGGGGCCGTGGGATTCGTCGACGGCGAACTCCGGCGCTCCGACGCGATGTTCCAGGGCGACGGCACGGTCCCCGACTTCCTCGCCGTGCTCCCCGGCGTCGAGCGGATCTTCCGCGCCGAGGGGGCGGATCACATGTCGCTCCCGATGAGCCTGTCGGTGATCCCGGCCGTCCGCGCGGTGCTCGAAGGGGATCTGCCCTCGATCGAACGCGTCGCCTCCTCGCCCGCCTTGGCGGCCTCCGCGCCACCGTCGAAGCGGACCGCGAAGCAGGCCGCCAAGGCCTCGGAGAAGTCGCCGGAAGTCGCCGTCAAGGAATACGTCAAGGCCCCCACCCTCCGGCCGGCGAGGATGCCAGGGGCCGCCCCTGCGGCCGTCGACGCCAAGGCCCTCCGCGCGTTGCGGACCGCATCCGAGCCGCTGCACGAGTCCGTCCGACCGACGAAGCAGGACGGGCGTCGGATCCCGTCGCCGCCCGGTTGCCGGCGGCTCCGCGTCTTCTCGTATGACCCGATCCTGGCGACCCGGCTGGAGACCCTGCAGATCGCCACGATCACGATCGCGGTCCCCTGGGAGGGGAGCGGCACGCTGACCGAAGGGCCGGTCGGGGAATACGTCGAGGTCATCGACTACGACCCGGCGAGCGAGTGCTTCTACGCGCCGATCGACCTCACGCACGAGCACATGACCTCCCAGGACGGCCTCGCCCCCTCGGAGTCCGACCCGCAGTTCCACCAGCAGATGGCCTACGCCGTCTCGATGGCGACCATCGCCACGTTCGAGAAGGCCCTGGGGCGGACCGCGCTCTGGGCCTCGCGACTGGTCCGCGACGACGAGGGTGAGGTCATCCGCGAGGAGTTTGTCCCCCGGCTCCGGATCTATCCCCACGCGCTCCGGCAGGCGAACGCCTTCTACGACCCGAACCGGCACGCCCTGCTCTTCGGCTACTTCCCCTCGCGGGAGCAGCCCGGGGGCCTCACGCTGCCCGGCGGCACGGTCTTCACGTGCCAATCGTTCGACATCGTCGCGCACGAGACCACCCACGCCCTGCTCCACGGGCTGCACCGCTACCTGCTGGAGTCGAGCAACCCCGACGTCCACGCCTTCCACGAGGCGTTCGCCGACGCCGTCGCGGTGTTCCAGCACTTCTCGCACGTCGAGGTCGTCCGGCACCAGGTCGCGAAGGTCCGCGGCGACCTGAGCAAGGACAACCTGCTCGGCCAGCTCGCCATGCAGTTCGGACAGGCCCAGGGCGAGCACCGCGCGGCCCTGCGGCAGTACATCACCCAGGAGCCCGACCCGGCCCTCTACTACCGGTCGAAGGAGGCCCACAGCCGGGGCGCGGTGCTCATGGCCGCCATGTTCCGGGCGTTCCAGAACATCTACGCCTCCCGCTCGCGCGACCTCTACCGGATCGCCACCGGCGGCACCGGCGTGCTCCAGGACGGCGACATCCACCCCGACCTCGTCACCCGGCTCGCCATCGAGGCGACGAAGTCCGCGCGACACATCCTCAATATGTGCATCCGGGCGCTCGATTATGTCCCCCCGGTCGACCTCACCTTCGGCGAGTACCTCCGCGCCCTGATCACGGCCGACTACGACCTCGTCCGCGACGACGACCGGGGCTACCGCGTCGCCGTGCTCGACGCCTTCCGGTCCTGGGGCATCTACCCCAACGACGTCAACGTCCTCGACGAGTCCGCCCTGCTCTGGGACCCGCCCGACTACGAGAAGCAGCACTCCCTGCGCGGGATCGTCGAGGCCTTCCGCGACCTCGAATGGAAGATGCGTTCCGACCGCCGGAACATCTTCCAGCGCAAGGACAAGCTCATCCCGGCCGTCCGCGATTGGCTCTTCAAGATCGCCAACCGCAACGAGAACGACGGCATCAGCTCGTTCGGGGTCAAGCTGTTCGGGACCAGCTACCAGAGCATCCCCCGGAGTCAGAGGGAGAAGCAACCGCCGCTCCCCAAATTCCAGATCGAATCGATCCGCCCGTGCCTCCGGATCGGCCCCGACGGCGAGCAGCGGAGCGACATCGTCATCGAGGTCGTCCAGAGGCGGGCGGGCTTCTCCAACGCGGACATCCAGGCGAAAGTGGACTTGGCCCGGACACCCTGGGCGTTCTCGAAGAAGGACCTCGAACGCGGCTGGACTGCGCTGCCCACCGGGTCCACCAAGCCCGACTTCTGGTTCCGGGGAGGCTGCACGCTCCTGATCGACCCCGACCACGAAGTCGTCCGCTACTGCATCCGCAAGTCGGTCCTCAGCGACGAGCGGCTCGAACGCCAGCGCCAGCACGAGCAGGCACGCTTCAACGGTTCCACGGCCGCCCTCTACTCCAGGCCCGACGACTCCTCGCCCTTCGGCCTGATCCACGGCGACTTCGACTGACAGACGACCCGGCAGTTCCCCGAGACACCCCCCGTACACCCGATGCCGGAGACTCGAGATGGCCAGGAAATCCAGCAAGAGTAAGGCGCCGCGAATCCCCGAAGCGAATCGCATCACCATCCGTATGTACAAGCATGGGCTGGGCGATTGCTTCCTGCTCGCGTTCCCCTCGAAGGCGGACGCGAAGACGCCCGTCTATGTGCTGATCGACTGCGGCGTGCTCCAGAAGACCGACCGGGAGGGCGAGAAGCTCCTGTCGGTGTTCGACGACCTGATCAAGACCACCGGCGGGACCATCGACCTGCTGATCGTCACCCACGAGCACTGGGATCACGTCGCGGGGTTCTCCTACGCCAATGAGCTGCTGGAGTCGGGCAAGCTGACGTTCAAGCGAGTGTGGCTGTCCTGGGCCGAGAACCTCTCCGACCCGACGGCCCGGGCTGTCTACGACGACCTCGCCCGCAAGAAGAAGGCCGTGAGCAACGCCCTCAAGCTGGCGTCGCTCGCCGGCGTCGACGGCAGGCTCCGGGCGGCGGCCGGCCAGAACGACGTCTCGGCGCGCCGGCTCCAGGGGCAATTCGAGGCGGCCCGGTCGACCCTGCGGTTCCTCGACGAGGATGACACCCCCGACCCGCCGGCGGCCTCGAAGCCCAAGGGGGCCGAGAAGGCGAGGCCGAAGAAGTTCCTCACCCTCGGCAAGGCGATGGACTGGGTCCGCGCGCGGGTCAAGCCGGGGGACTTCCGGTCGCCGGGCGAGTGCCTCCCCTTGCCGGGGGCCGACGGCGTGAAGGTCTACGTCCTCGGCCCGCCGAAGGACGAGGCGATGATCAAGATGATGGACGCCCGCGGCGAGCAGGACTTCGAACTCGCCGCCGACCGCTTCGGCCTGCTCGGGATGGACCTGGACGAGCGGATCGCGGGGCTCGCGGCCAGGGCCGGCTCGAAGGCCGGGCCCGACGACGATCCGGCGGACGACGAGGCGAGGCCCAGGTCCTCCCGCGAGCCGAACCGCAGCCCGTTCGAGCTGCGCTTCCAGGTCCCGCTGGAGGAGGCGCGCAAGCAGGCGTTCTTCCGATCTCGCTATGGGTTCGACGACGACCCGATGGCCGATCCCGCCGGGGGCTGGCGGCGGATCGACGACGAGTGGCTGATCAGCGGCATCGGCCAGCTCGCGCTCCAGATCGACAGCCGCACCAACAACACCAGCCTCGCGCTGACGTTCGAACTCCCCGGCGGCCGGACCCTGATCTTCCCCGGCGACGCCCAGTTCGGGAACTGGAAGTCCTGGGACGACCTGAAATTCGTCGACGAGGACCAGAAGGCCCTGCCCACGACCACCGCCAAGCTGCTCGAACGGGCGGTCTTCTACAAGGTCGGCCACCACGGCAGCCACAACGCCACGCGCTACGAGTCGCTCAAGAAGATGACCAGCGGCCGGCTCGTGGCCATGATCCCGACCGACTACGAGTTCGGCCTGAAGCAGGGCAAGGACGGCTGGCAGATGCCGCGCGAGAGCCTGGAGAAGATGCTCAAGGAGGTCACCAAGGAACGCGTCATCCGGGCCGACCGGCTCAGGGATTCGCTCACGCCCGCCTTCCAGCCGGACGTGTTCCAGAGCGACAGGCCGCTGCTCCCCGACCTGCCCGCCGGCCAATTCCCCATCCACGTGGAATATGACGTACCGCTCAGGGAGTGAGCGGGGCTGCGGCCCCTCCCGGAGGGTCACCGGCGCTGTTATCATCCGGCGGCCGGGGTGCTGTCGTGACCCGTTAGAGGGGGGAGCCGAGGATGGGCGTCGAGTCGCAGGAACGCGCGGACGGTCTGGAGAATGAGCCGCAGGCCGAGGCCCCGCCGTCGGGCGGGTCGCAGCGGCTCCGGGCGCTCGACGTCTTCCGGGGGCTGTCGGTCGGCGGCATGATCCTGGTGAATAACCCCGGGGGCCGGCCGAGCTACTCCCCCCTGCTCCACGCCGAGTGGGACGGACTCACGCCCACCGACCTCGTCTTCCCGTCGTTCGTCTTCATCGTCGGCGTCTCGATCACCCTGGCCCTCTCCAAGCGGCTGGCCGAGGGCGTGTCCAGCGACCAGCTCCTCGGCAAGATCCTCCGACGCTCGGCCGTGATCTTCGGCCTGGGGATCCTGCTCCACGCCTTCCCCAAGTTCAACAACTGGGACACCATCCGGATCCCCGGCGTGCTCCAGCGCCTGGCCCTCTGCTATCTCTTCGGCTCGCTGATCTTCATCACCACCAAGGCCCGGGGCCAGGCAATCCTCGCCGCGGTCCTGCTGATCGGCTACTACCTCGCAATGACGTACATCCCTGCGCCGGGGCGATCGGCCGGGGACCTCTCGCGCCCGGGGAACCTCGCCGCCTACATCGACCGCTCCGTCCTGCCCGGACACATCTACAAGCCCGACTACGACCCCGAGGGTATCCTCAGCACCCTGCCCGCCATCGCCACGACCCTCCTCGGCATCCTCGCGGGGCACCTGCTCCGCTCCGCCAGGACCATCGAGCAGAAGACCCTGGGCCTGTTCGTGGCCGGGTCGGTCGCGCTGGTCGCGGGGTACTTCTGGGGCCTGGTGTTCCCGATCAACAAGGCCCTGTGGACCAGCTCGTTCGTGCTGGTCACCGCCGGGATCGCGCTCCAGGTGCTCGGGCTCTGCATCTGGCTGATCGACATCAAGGGGCATGCGAAGTGGTCGGCCCCGTTCGGTGTGCTCGGGCGGAATCCGCTGGCGGCCTACGTCCTCGCGGGGCTGCTCGCCAGGGCCCTGGGCATGATCACCGTCGCCGGGCCCGAGGGCAAGCCCATCAGCGCCAAGGCGTTCCTTTATAACGGCTTCATCACGCCCTACCTCTCGCCGATCAATGCCTCGCTGGCTTACTCCCTGCTGTTCGTGACGACCTGCTTCCTGGTGATCGTCATCCTGGATGTCCTGGATATCCGGATCCGAGCATAGCCTGACGCTTCAACCCATCGAACGGATCCGGTCGACCTCGCGGGCCAGGGCGTCCGCGAGGCCCTCGACCGCCTCTCCCTCGCCGACCGGCCAGATCCGGACTTCCTCCAGCCCACGGAACCAGGTCCGCTGGCGCTTGGCGAACTGCCGCGTCCGGGCCTGGGTCCGCTCGATCGCCTGCTCGCAGGTCAGCTCCCCGCGAAGGTGCTGGATCACCTCCAGGTAGCCGACCCCCTGCGCGGGCACGGGGTTGAGCGGCCGGGGCCCGTCGAGCAGCCCGCGGACCTCATCGATCAGTCCTTGGTCGAACATCGCGACGACGCGTCGATCGATCCGGTGTTTCAATGCGTCGGCATCTCGCCCGAGCGCGAGAACCGCCATTCCCGCCGGCGCGGGGCGGTCGTGCTCGCGGTGGTGTTCGCTGATCGGTTTTCCGGTCGATTCCCAGACCTCCAGCGCCCGGATCACCCGGCGCCGGTCGTTGGGGTGCAACCTCGCCGCCGTGCTCGGGTCGACCGCAGCCAACCTCGCATGCAAGGCGTCGTCGCCGATCCGATCCGCCTCGGCTTCGAGCCGCTCGCGGATCCCGGGCACGGCGGCGGGGCCTTCGAAGAGGCCGCGCAACAGGGTTTTCAGATAGAGCGCTGTGCCTCCCACGAACAGGGCAATCCTCTCCCGGGACTCCACGTCGGCGGCCGTACGGATCGCCCATTCTCGGTAGTCCGCCACGCTGGCGGACTCCCAGGGATCGATCAGGTCGATCAGGTGGTGCGGGACGCCCCGGCGCTCCTCGACAGTCGGCTTGGCCGTGCCGATGTCCATCCCCCGGTACAGGGTCATGGAATCCATCGCCAGGACCTCCGCGCTCAGCCTCTCGGCGAGGGCCACGCCGACGGCCGTCTTGCCCGAGGCGGTCGGCCCCGTGAGAAAGATCGCCCGGGTCAATGGGGAGGGGGCGGGGTGCTCGCTCATGGCCGCATGACTCGGACAGATGTCGATCGATCCCCGAAAAATTTCGGGATTGGCGCGGGGCTTGCGATGGTTCGTCTCCGGCGTCGATCGACGCTTAGCCTGACGGGGAATGGGGCAACGGGCCTCGCCCCCAAATCCTCAGACTCACCGATCCGCGACCCAGCCATGCAAACCCGACCCTCCTATCAGTTCACCCAGAGCGACATCCAGGCCGTCCGCGACTTCCTCGCCTCGGACACGACCGAGCTGCGTCTGGCCCGCCCGTCGGGCAACCCCCGCTCGGCCGACCGCACGCCCGTCGCCGTCCACCACGGGATCAACCGCGCCCGGATCCGCTCCGCAGCCCATCCCCACGCCTCGGCCTGACGGTCGGGGAGTGGGGGGAGGATGGGATGAGAGACGCGGGACATGGGTTCTGGGTCATGGGTGAGGAAGCCCGGCCCGACCGATTGTTACCCATCTGCAGATCACCCATCACCCATTCCTCATCGCCTCACAGGTCCCAGACGCGGCGGCCGCTCAGGAACATGGTGATCAGGCCGTCCTCGCTGACCTTGAGAACGGGGCCGTGATACGACGCCGCGAGCGCGGCCAGGGTCCGGGCGCCTTCGACAGCCCGAGCCACCTTGAGCGACTCGGCATTGATCCGCAGGATCGCCCCGAAGGTCAGTAGCGTCCCGTCGCGGTCGAACACCACCGCGCCATCGATCCCCGCCAGGGCCTCCAGGATGGAGGCGTCCAGATCCGTCAGGTCCTGCCCGCGCACCACGTGATGAAGGGAGCGTTTGGCCAGGCGCGGCGAGAGATTGTCCGGGTCCTCGGGGTCGTCCATCGCGATCTCGCCCTGGATCCGATCCGCCGGCGCGATCAGCTGCGGCCCCGAGGTCACCGGGTCGCGCACCACCACGAACAGCGCCCCTTGCCTCGCCTCGCTCAGGTTGATCGCGGCCTGGAAGATCTTGTCCGCCAGCTCCGGGCAGCACGAGGCGCCGATCGCCGACCGCCAGGCGTCGAACTTGGAGGGGATGTCGAGCAGCCGCCAGCGGGCGTCGCTGAACGAGAAGGCCATCACGCCGCCCGCGAAGACCTTGATCTCGTGCGACGGCGTCAGCACCAGGCAGATGTGGTCGCCCGACTTCGTCGCCTTGGCGTGCGCCACATACGGCCGGGGGCACGGGACCTCCAGGGCGTCCGACCCCTGGACCTTCTGCGCCCATCGTGCGATGTCCACCGCCCGGAGCAGGTCGCCGTGGCGGTCGACCAGATAGACCGTGTTCAGGCCGTCGCAGAGCCGGTGGAACCCCTTGATCGCCGTGAGACGGATGTTGTACCGGGGCGCGCCCTGGGTGTTGGGCTTGCCCGGCTGCGCGGGGTCATCGGGCGTCCCCAGCAGCAGGGCCCCGCTAGAAACCCGGCGGTTCTCGTAGGTCGAAAGCGCCGCCACCCGCAAGGCTTCGAGCGCCGCCGGGATCCGCATCGGGTCGGGCGGGGCGAGGAAGAGGGTGACGACGAAGTCTTCCAGGGCGTAGTGGAACATCTCCTCGCGGTCGGCCGCGTGAGCGTCGAAGAGCGCCTGGAACCTCGCGTCGAGGAGCCGCACGATCGCCTGCACGAGCCGGACTTCCGACGGTAGGAAGGGCGTCGGGTTCCCCGGCTGGAACTGGAACCGGGTCCCCAGCCACTCGATAATCAGCCCGAAGCCCTCGGTATCCTCCAGCACCCGATACTCGTCGGCCTGCTCGCCGACGAGCTGGATCATGCTCCGGTCGCTGCCGGAGTCGAGGATTGCGTCCGGGAAAAAATGCTCCAGCACGCGCCGGAGCAGGGTCTGATACAGGCCGACGACCTTCGAGGCCGGTCCCATCGGCCGATCCGCCGCCGCGGCCCGGCCGCTCACCAATGGCTCCGCTCGTGATTGAAGCACCCCACGCTCCCTCTGCACTCGACCGCTCGCTCGCACGCATCCGACAACGGGGCCGCCTTTCCTCGCGGCCTCCCGGATCATTCTACGGGCCGGGTCACGCCGAGAGACAGTCAACCGCCCGGATTCAACGCCGCCGGGTCGCCCCATCCTTCCCGGCCACCCGCCTCGGCGTCAGCGGCCGGCCGTCATACGGGAAGGCCACCGTCTGACCGATGCAGCGAAATAGCCGGACCTTCCGCACCGTCCCCCCGGCCCGGACGATCGGGAACTCTCCCAGGGGCTCGATGTCCGAGAAGAACCGGTCGTACATCCCCGGCTCGGTCGAGCGATCCCCGATCGCGACCAGGATCCCGTCCCTGCCGACGAACTCCTCAGGCCGGCTCCAGAAGGAAAAGCTCCGCGCATCGCGGGGGTTGTAGCACACCACCGGGCAATCCGTTTCCCGCAAGGCAAACGCGAGCTGGCCGCTCTGATACCAGGTGCTCGTGAAGAAGAAGGCCCCCGACTCGTCCAGGAGCCCTCGGCGCCTGAGTTCCGTCGCGACCTGATCCCAGCCGTAGAGGTCGACCGTCGGGTCCAGCTTCGGGCTGAGGATCCCGAGCGTTCCCACTCCCCCGCGCTGGAGGAACCCGGTCCGGTACTCGATGAGCATCAATCCCATACAAAGGAGTGGGCAGACCCCGACCAGGCGGATGAGCCACTTGCGGCGGGCCGTCGCGGTCTCCCAGACATCCGCCCAGAACCGCCCCAGGAGCGGGAACGCCGAGATGTAGGCCACGAGCGTCCAGTGCGGCAGGACTTCCTTGAAGCAGGCGACGCCGGTGAAGACCGCCAGGGGCACGGCCGCCTGGCAGACCATCAGGCGCTCTACGGCTGTCGATTCCCCTCGCCTCCAGGACCGGATCGCCCGGATCAGGACCACCCACAACGTCGCCCAGACCCACGGGAAGAGGTACATCGCCTGGCCGAAGATCGCCGCGCCGAGGGCCTGAGGGTGGAAGCTCACGCCCCCCACCGCTCGACCCGCCTGGAAGGCGAACGACGCCCAGCCGTGGGTCGCGTTCCAGTAGATCACCGGCGAGAACAGGATCAGCCCGATCCCCATCGCCAGGTACGGCCCCGGCTGTCGCAACACCTGGAACAGCTTGCCCTTACCTTCGAGGACCAGGAACGCGACCAGCCCCATCGGCAGGAAGACCGCGTGGTACTTGCTGAGCAGCGCCCCGCCCCAGGCGAGGCCGACCCAGAGCCAACTTCGCAAGGTGGCATCGGGCTTCAGGGCGGCGGTAATTCGCTCCAACGTCAAGAGCCAGAAGAACAAGAGCGGGCCGTCCGGCAGCGCGAACGCCCCGGCCGCCGCCGTGTGATAGGCCGCGACGTTGAGCCCGAAGGCCGCGAAGAACCCGGCCCACTCGCCGAACTCCCGCGCCGTCCATCGGGCCAGGATCCACGTCGAGCCCGCGAACAGGGCGACGAAACCCAGCCGGAGCGAGAACGGCCCGGGGGTGCCGCCGAGGAGCATCGGCCCGATCGACTCCACCCAGGAGACCATCGGCGGGTGGTCGAAGTAGCTCCAGGCCCGGTGGACCGAGAACAGGTAGTGGTAGGCCTCGTCGTTCCCCATGCCGATGGCCCCCGCCCAGCCGAGGCGGAGGGCGGCCGAGACGACAATCAAGGTCCAGAGGGCGCGTCGGGGGGTCATCCTTGACCTCGCCTGCGGGCAAAAGTGCGGGAACAAAGCCAATTTCGGTCCGGATCGCGGGCATTGTAGCGGCGGAGAGGATCTTGACGACCTCAAGTTCCAGGTGGCCGGACCCGGCCGCCCGGATTGGCTTTGTTCCCGCGTTTTCGAAACCGGGGTGGCGATCGAGGCCAGATCCAAGGCTTGCGGTCTCACCGAATCGGGCCGAGCACCCTTGCCCGACGGCCCGGGTTTCGTTAGGATTGTTCCTTTCGCCGGTGGATCGCCCTGCGCTCCGCGCGAATTGGGTTTGTTCCGGCGATTTCGGATTTCGACACACGACTGTTTGCCCCGCGACGGCCCCAGGTCGACCCGTTGTCCAGGGTGTCGAGCACGCCGCAAGGGTCGCCAGGCCAGGAGATTGGGACGGATGTACGCGATTTTTGAGGACGGGAGCCACCAGTACCGGGTCAAGCAGGGCGACACCATCACCGTCGACCGCCGGGACGTCGAGCCGGGCGGCGAGGTCGTCTTCTCCAAGGTGCTCCTCATCACCGGCGAGGGCGAGCCGAAGATCGGCGCCCCCGTCCTGGACGGCGCCAAGGTCGTCGCCAAGGTCGTCCGGCAGTTCCGCGACAAGAAGATCACGATCCAGAAGTTCCGCCGCCGCAAGAACATGCGGCGCCGCAATGGCCACCGCCAGCCCTACACCAGCGTCCAGATCGTCAGCGTCGTCGGCTGATCCCGACACCTGACCGCCTGATGCCACATTGGGCCGGGCCCGATCCCCCCTCCGAGGGCGGATCGGGCCCGGCTCTTTTTGTGGAACGCACTCCCAATGGGCAAATCAGGCCAACCCCGCACGCCCGTCGCGTCCGTCCCCTCCGCCATACGCGCCAGAAGCGGCGTCCTCCTCATCTTCTCTTCACCAACTTCTCCAAACTCGCTCGCCGACCTGGCCTGCTTGTCTTATACTCAGTCACTGGCGACATTGCTCACGGATGAGTCCGGGTTCCGCTCTCGCTTGGCCAGGGAAGCCGTATTCAACGTCGCCGGAGTTCGGGCTTGTTCGCTTCTTTCCGCAACGGATCCGGAAGGCCGCCGCTGTACGACTTGGCGGACCTGCAATTCCGTGAAAGACTGGATCGGGCCCCGAAACGCAACCGAGTGAGATACCGGGCGGATTGTTCTTGTGTACACTCTGCGGCTTTTGTACACCAATGGACGTTCGTTCGGGAAAGACGGATAGAATCAGGACAGATATCCCCGGAGAATGTCCATGGCTACAGTCGAGGATCGTTCGTCGACCTTGAAGGATCAGCACCAGACGCGCAACGGCCAGGGACGCCTCGGGATGACGGTCCCCCGCGTCTTCAGCACCGAGGGCGTGAGCCCGTTCGATGAGGTCGAGTGGGAACTCCGCTCGGCCGAGATCAAGGACGAGAAGGGTCGGGTCTACTTCCGCCAGACCGACTGCGAGATCCCCAAGAACTGGAGCCTGCTGGCGACCAACGTCGTCGTCAGCAAGTACTTCTACGGCGAGGTCAATACCCCCGAGCGCGAGTCGAGCGTGCGCCAGCTCGTCGACCGGGTCACCCGGACCATCGCCGACTGGGGCCAGGAAGACGGCTACTTCGCCACCCGCGACGACGCCGAGCGGTTCTACAACGAACTGACCGCCCTCTGCCTCAATCAGTACGGCTCGTTCAACTCGCCGGTCTGGTTCAACGTCGGCCTCTTCCACAAGTACGGCATCGCCGGCCCCGCCAACAACTGGCGCTGGGATGAAGAGACCCGCCAGGTCATCAAGGCCGAGAGCGCCTACCAGTACCCGCAGTCGTCCGCCTGCTTCATCCAGAGCGTCGGCGACGACATGCAGGACATCATGCGGCTGGCCACGTCCGAGGCCATGCTGTTCAAGTACGGCTCGGGCACCGGCACCGACCTCTCGACCCTCCGCTCCAGCCGCGAGAAGCTCGCCGGCGGCGGCAAGCCGTCGGGCCCGGTCAGCTTCATGCGGGTGTACGACTCAATCGCCAGCGTGATCAAGTCGGGCGGCAAGACCCGGCGCGCCGCCAAGATGCAGACGCTCAAGGTCTGGCACCCCGACATCCTCGAATTCATCGAGTGCAAGGCCAAGGAAGAGAAGAAGGCCCGCACCCTGATCGAGGCCGGCTACGAGGCCAACTTCAACGGCGAGGCCTACTCGTCGGTCATGTTCCAGAACGCGAACCTGACCATCCGGGCCACCGACGCATTCCTCCGCGCCGTCGAGTCCGGCGAGGACTGGACCACCCGCGCCGTCACCACCGGCCGCCCGGTCGACACCTACCCGGCCCGCCGCCTCATGGACGGCATCGCCGAGGGCACCTGGTACTGCGGCGACCCCGGCATGCAGTACGAGGACACGATCCAGCGGTGGCACACCTGCCCCAACACCGCGCCGATCAACAGCAGCAATCCCTGCTCTGAATATATGTTCATCGACGACTCGGCCTGCAACCTGTCGTCGATCAACCTGATGAAGTTCCGCAACGACGACGGCACGTTCGACGCCGAGCGGTTCCGGGCCGCCTGCCGGGTCTTCATCACCGCGCAGGAGATCCTCGTCGACCACGCCAGCTACCCGACCGATCGGATCGCCTCGAACAGCCACAAGTTCCGGCCGCTGGGCCTGGGCTATGCGAACCTCGGCAGCCTCCTCATGTCGGAGGGCCTGCCCTACGACTCGAACGAGGGCCGGGGCCTCGCGGCGGCGATCACCTCGATCATGCACGGCCAGGCCTACCTGACCAGCTCCGAGCACGCCGGCCACGTCGGTCCGTTCGACGGCTTCGCCCTGAACCGCGAGCCGATGCTCAAGGTCATGGAGATGCACCGCGACGCCGTCGAGTCGATCGACCCGTCGGCCCCGGCGAGCCTGGTGGACGTCGCGCGGAAGGTCTGGGACGAGTGCGTCGAGTCCGGCCGGAAGTTCGGCTACCGCAACAGCCAGGTGACCGTGCTCGCCCCGACCGGGACGATCGCGTTCATGATGGACTGCGACACCACGGGCATCGAGCCCGACATCGCCCTGGTGAAGTACAAGTCGCTGGCCGGCGGCGGGATGCTCAAGATCGTCAACCGGACGGTCCCGATGGCCCTGAAGAAGCTGGGCTACGACGACCCGATGATCCGCGACGTCCTCGACTTCGTGGACAGGAACGACACGATCGAGGGGGCACCCGGCCTGCTCGACGAGCACCTGCCGGTCTTCGACTGTGCCTTCCCCCCGCCCCAGGGAGGCCGTACGATCCACTTCCGCGGGCACCTGCGGATGATGGCCGCCGTCCAGCCGTTCCTCTCGGGTGCGATCTCGAAGACCTGCAACGTCCCGAACGAGGCATCGGTCGACGACATCCGCGAGGCGTACCTCGAAGGCTGGCGCCTCGGGCTCAAGGCCCTCGCCATCTACCGGGACGGTTCGAAGGGGTCGCAGCCCTTGAACACCAAGTCGGACTCCAAGGAGCAGGAGAAGCAGGCGGCCGCCGCCGCGGCCCAGGCCCCCGCTCCGTCTCCCGCCCCCGCCCCGGTGGCGGCCGTTCCGACTCCCATCCCGGCCCCGGTGAACCAGCCGCGCCGGCAGCGTCTGCCGCACACCCGGCAGAGCGTGACCCACAAGTTCGACATCCAGGGCCACGAGGGCTACATCACCGTCGGCTTCTACCCCGACGGCCGCCCCGGCGAGCTCTTCATCACGATGGCGAAGGAAGGGTCGACGATCGGCGGCCTGATGGACGTCCTCGGCACGTCGATCTCGATGGGCCTGCAGTACGGCGTGCCCATCGACGTCTTCGTGACCAAGTTCGCCCACAGCCGGTTCGAGCCCTCGGGCTTCACCAAGAACCCGGACATCCCCATCGCGAAGAGCATCACCGACTACATCTTCCGCTGGCTTGGGATCGAGTTCATCGACGGCTACCGCGAGGCCAATACCCCCAAGCGTGACTACGACGAGCCCACCGCCCCGGCGGCCCCCGTGGTCAAGGTGAACGGCCACCGCAAGGCCACCGCCGCCGACCTCGATCACGCCGAGGCCGAGCAGGCTGCCATCGGCTCGTCCGCCTCCGCCCCCGCCGCGACCCTGCAGCCCGGCGTCCAGATCATCACCGAGCCCATCACCCTCCTGGAGAAGCAGGACGAGCAATTCGCCCGCTTCCAGTCCGACGCCCCCGCCTGCGACAGCTGCGGCTCCATCACCGTCCGCTGCGGCACCTGCTACCGCTGCTTCAACTGCGGGAACAGCATGGGGTGCTCCTGAGCCTCGGTTGACCCACTCTCGCCCCCGGGTCCTGGAAAAAGATCCAGGACCCGGGGCGATTTCTTTTCGAAAGCCTCCGCCTCGATCCGTTGACTCCGAGTGGCCGAAGTAGCATCCGTCCGCAACGACAACGACTCTTTCAAAACATCAACGAGTCGCGTCCTATACTACTCATGGAAGCCACCCAGGCCCGACTTGACTTACAGCAACTCGGCTCCTAGGATGCCCAGAGCCATGATGGATCCCGAGGAGCACTCGCTCGTCTTCAAGGCTCTGACTTCCGGCCTGAGCAACTGCGTGACCTGGGCGAGCGATGCCCTTACCCAGAGGATTCGCCAAGCTCCGGACATGCTCGGATGGACCCCTCCCGAGATCCGACGCGAGGTCCTCGCCTATGTCCGATTTGGCGGGCAGGTCAAGCAGGTCATCGAAACCCGAGAAGGCCATAGAACTCACTATCGCTTCTACTACAAGATCATCCTTCCAATCCCAGACTTCCAGCACGGCCTGTTCGTTGAGATGCGTCTGATCGACGAGGATCCGGAATTCCCCTGCGTTGAAATTGTCAATGTCCATCCCCAGGTGACGTAGGCCATGAGTGAACCCAGCCGGCCCTTTCCTCGTCGATGCGGCAACTGCCGGCAGAAGGCCGTCTCTCCCACGGTCTTACCGCGTTATGAAGTCAAACTGAGTCACGATGGACGTCCCTACAAGTTAGCCCTTCTCGATCTCAATGCCTTTCGTTGCGAGAATTGCTCGAACATCAGCTTCGACGACGAATCAGAAGATCGGATCAGCGACGCCCTCCGCTCCGCCGCCGGCCTGCTCCAACCGGCCGAGATCCGCTCGAAGCGCGAGGCCCTGGGCCTGACGCAGAAGCAACTTGCCGCGGCCTTGAGGATCGCCGAGTCCACCCTGTCGCGGTGGGAGGGCGGCGGGCAGATCCAGCAGCGGGCGATGGACTTACTGCTCCGGGCGTACTTCGACCTGGGTCCGTTCCGGGAGTACGCCGGCCAGCCCACGCCCGCCGCGGCGGAAGTCGCGGCGCTGGCCTGACGACGGGAGGATCGCCGGATGAGCACCATATCCCTGCCCGACCCCGCGAGCATCCCGGCCGGGTCGTCGATCCTGATCCGCAACCTGACCTGGGCGGACTACGAACACTGGCTCGACACCATCGGGGACCGGCCGTATCGCTCGAATTACGACCGGGGGACGCTTGAAATTATGTCACCTTCGGCCGAGCATGACCAGAACAGGTCGCTCCTGACCAGGTTCCTCATCGCCGTGACGGAAGAGTTGGACATCCCCGCGATCAGCCTCGCCTCGACGACCTGGCGGCGCGAGGATCTCGAACGCGGATATGAGCCTGACGAGTGTTTTTATCTGCGTGAGAACGCGCTTGCACTGGAAGGGCGTCTCCCGGATCTCTCGATCGACCCGCCTCCAGATCTGATGATCGAAGTGGAGGAGACTCGCACGCTTCTGGACCGACTCCCGATCCTCGCGGCGCTGGGAGTCCCTGAGGTCTGGCGATTCGATGGCCAGATGCTTCGGGTCTTGCGCCTCCGGTCGGACCGCAGTTACGAAAATGTCCCCGCGAGTGTGGCATTCCCGTTCCTGCCGCTGGATCAGGTGAGCGAGCGACTTCGGGCGGGTCGCAATACGAATCAGACGCGATGGGGCCGAGATGTCCGGGCCTGGATCCGGACACTCGACGCTTGAAAACGGTGCGGAGGCCGCGAGGACGCGGTCACCACACCCTACGAGATCACTTGTTTGTCCTGACGAGCTTCCAGACGTCCGACTCCATGTTGTTGCCTGCGACCATCCAGAGCCCGCCCTGGAACACATAAACGCTCGCGGCGTGGCGGGAGGCCCAGGGGGTGCCGGGGACCTCGTACCAGTTCACGCCGTCGAGGCTGTACCAGGCGTCGTTGCGGTTGGCGCCGGAGTAGCCTTCCAGGACCCAGAGGCGGTCGTCGAAGACGGCGACGTCGTGGTATTGCCGCGCCGCCCAGGGGGCCTGCGGCGTGTGGCGGGTCCACGACCGGCCGTCGGGGCTGCTCCAGACGTCGTTGTAGAAGTTGCGGTGCGGTGTGGTCGGCGTGTCGTAGGTGCCGCCGCCGAGGATCCAGATGCGGCCGTCCTTCACCGCCGCCCCGCCGATCATCCCGCGCGGGCTCCAGCACGGTTCTTTGATCGACACCTCGGTCCAGTTCGAACCATCGGTCGATGTCCACGCGTCCCGGTAGAATCTCTCCGGCCCGCCACCAAACGCCGGCATCGTCTGGCCGCCGACCACCCAGAGTTTATCCCGGAAAACCAGTGTGGTGTGCAGCGCCCGTGGTGCCCAGGGCGGCGAGCGGTCGGGGTTGGCGAGGGTCCATTTGATCCCTTCGGAGGAGTGCCAGACGTCGTTCTGGTAGTGCTTCTGGTTCGCATCCCCGCCGACGATCCACATCTTCTCCTTGTAGACCGCGTAGCCCGCCGTGTGCCGGCCCTCCCAGTCGCTCTTGGGATCGAAGGATGCGTTGAAGAACGTATTCGGCTTCACCAGGTCCCAGGCCTTGCCGTCGGCCGAACTCCAGACTTCATTGTTGCAGATCATCGGGAAGTTCTTCCTGTCGCCGGGGTTCCACCCGCCCAGAAACCACATCCGGTCGCGGAACACCAGCGCCCCCGCGCCGTCGCGCGGGGCGAACCGGGCCTTCGGCTGCACGGACACCCATCGATACTCCTTCACTTCCTGGCTGGGGATGATCCGGAACGCGGCCGACTCGATCGGAGTCCCCTGCCCCTTCGGCTCCAGCCTGAGCCTCGCCGAGGCCGACTCCGGGCCCGGCCCGACCGTCCACCGGAACGATCCGGCCTTCGCCTCGCCCAGCTTCGCCCAGGTCTTGCCGCCGTCGGTCGAGAGCGAGACCGTGCCGTCCGGCTTGCCATCGGCCTCGACGACATGAGTGCTGCCGACCGCCCACGCAACGCCGGCGGCCGGCTCCCGGATCGAAGTGGGATCGGCGGACAGCACGAGCAAGGACACCATCAAGAATGCAGACATTTGCGATCTCCCCATCCCAGCGGCGGACCTTTCCAATGACCTCCCAGGGTACAACGCCGGAGGCCACGCCGCATCGGGCTGCGGATCGGTTACGATGGCGACGCGAACCAATGAGTCCCAGGAGTGCAGGTCGGATGTCCGAGAGTATCCCGCAGAAGGTCGCGATCATCACCGGAGCCGGGTCGGGCATCGGCCGGGCCACGGCCCTCGCGTTCCTGGCCGATGGCTACGCCGTGGCCCTGGCCGGTCGCAGGCAGGAGGCCCTGGAGGAGACCGCCGCGTTGTCGGCCGCCGGCGAACAGGCCCTGCCGCTCGCGGCCGATGTGACGAAACCGGAGGACGTGGCCGCCCTGTTCGACGCGACGGTCGCCCGCTTCGGCCGGGTCGATGTGGTCTTCAACAACGCAGGGTGCAACATACCGGCGATGCCCCTGGACAAAGTCTCCTACGACCAGTGGCGGCGCGTGCTGGATTCGAGCGCGACCGGGGCGTTCCTCTGCACCCAGGCCGCGTTCCGGGCGATGAAGGCCCAGGATCCCAGGGGGGGCCGGATCATCAACAATGGATCAATCTCCGCCCACACGCCCCGGCTCAACGCCGCGCCCTACACGGCGGCCAAGCACGCGATCACCGGCCTGACCAAGTCGACAGCCCTCGACGGCCGCGCGTTCGACATCGCCTGCGGGCAGATCGACATCGGGAATGCTCACACGTACATGACTGCGCGGATGAAGAATGGGGTCATCCAGCCCGGCGGCGAGATGGCCGTCGAGCCGACGATCGACGTCGACATCGTCGCGAAGACCGTGCTCTACATGGCGAGCCTGCCGCTCGACGCGAACGTCCTCAACCTGACGGTGATGGCCACGAAGATGCCCTTCGTCGGGCGGGGCTGAGGCGGGGCGGGCCCGTGCAGGCCCACCCCTCGCGATGGGTTCAGCGGGAGAGTCCGGCCGCCAGGAGCGTCCCGCCGACCAGGCCGGAACGCTCGGGGATCCCCAGCGGCGGCCCGGTCGGTCGCCCCAGCCGACGCAGATCTCGAGCGAGCCAGGCGAAGGTCATCAGGGCGACCGCGAGCAGGTTGCCGTACCCCTGGGCGGCCATCGGGAAGGGGATGGAGAGCGCCAGAAGGCCGATGAGGACGGTCAGGGCCCGGAACCCTCGCAGCCGGGCCGGCGTCCCCGGCGCGGACCGGAGGATCCCGGCCAGGAACACCGTGAGCGGGAAGATGAGCCACACGAAGAAATAATTGAACGACAGAGGCGAGAATGCGAGGATGAGGATCAGGAGCATGGCCTGCTCGGTCGCCCTCGCCTCGCAGTCGAGCGCGGCCCTCGGGGGCATGGCGAGGACATAGGTCAGACAGAGCGCCCCGATCAGCGAGAGGACGAGCAGATTGGCCCCGCGGAAGCTCAGGTCGGCGAGATTCACACGCCAGCCGTCATGCGCCTCGCCGTTCGCGGGTACGTCGCGGGTCAGGCGGGTCACCACGGCCACCAGCGATTGGTTCTTGAAGCTCCAGGATCGCTCCGGGCGCTGCGCGATCCCCCCTTCGTCGTATTTGAGCACCATCCCCCGGCCCCAGACCTGAAAATCCGAAGCCGCCTGCGCGGGGGTCCGGAAGGCCAGCGGCAGGACGGCCAGGAGCAGGACGAGCGAGAGGAGCGTCGTCGCGACGACCTTCCACTCACGCCGCCAGACGAAGTAGCCCAGCGCCAGGATGGGGAACGCCTTGATCCCCGCGGCCAGGGCGAGGAACCCGCCCGCGAGCCAGGGACGACCGCGGTTGCTCGCGGCGAAGGTCCCCAGCATCAGCGCCAGGAGCAGAAGGTTCGGCTGCCCCAGCATGAACGTATTGTGGATCAGCGGGACCACCATCAGCGACGGTAACAGCAGCAGCAGCGGATTCCGGTCCCGGACGGGCCCGGCGGAGAGCCGGACCGAGAGCACCGCGGCCGCGACCCAGGCCGATAGGTTCAGGGCGAGCAGACCGGCGAGCATGCCCGTCTCGCCGAGCTGGCTCCCGATCGCCAGCATCGCCGCCGCCGAGGGCGGGTACATGAACGGGAACTTCACCCCGGGCTCGCGGGGATAGATCGACGCGCCCTGGGCATACAGCCGGCCCGTCCGGTACCACAGCGGGTAATCCTTGTTGGGCTTGCCCTGGAGCCGCTTCGTCACCGGCTCGCCGGCGAAGATGGCCGAGAGCAGGACCGCCAGGCCGACCAGGGACGGCAGCACCCAGCGTTGCCCCCGGGACATCAGCGTGGATTGGGCCGACTTGCTCCGGATCCGGATCCAGTCCCATGGACCGGTTCCCGCGGCCCCGACGATCGATGCGCTCGACATGATTGCGGTCCCGCCTGCCGGCGCAACCGGCGGAATCGCTCGGTGGAGCATCCGAAAGGACCGTCGTCTGGCGATGGCGTCGGGGGCAGATCGCGGTGTAAATCGGATGGAAGCGATCGAGACGGCTGGGCCGATCGTGATACCGAACGGGGAGGCCGATCGAAGCGGGAGGCACGAGAGAGGGTGGGCGGGCTGGGTGCCTGGCCGGCCGATGACCCATCGGTGGCCCTACATGGCAGAAGTCCGCCAGTCTGTACTGGAATTGTAGCGTATGGACTCACTCGATCCATACACCCGGATCGGTTTTCTGCGTGTCCGGCGCCCCGGGCGATCCGCGCAAGCGGATCGGATCGATCATCCGGCCCAAGACGCGACGGCCCTCGGACGATCGTTGCCGCGGAGTCCGGGTCGTTGTAGCCTGTGACGACACCCACCCGGAGGAGTTCCCGCCATGCGCCGGTTCGTCGTCGCCCTCGCCACCCTGTTCGTCATGGTCTCGATCCTGCCCACGCTCGCCCAGGAGCCCAAAGCCAAGTCGAAAGGCAAGGGGCAACACGAGCCTCTCAACAAGAAGTTCGAGGACCCGAAGCTCAAGGTCGACGACTACATCAAGCGGTTCGAGGCCGAGTCCCGCGAGGTGGCCGGCAAGAAGGCCGAGGTCATCGCCCTCTGCGGGCCCAAGCCGGGCATGGTCGTCGCGGACGTCGGCGCGGGGACGGGCCTGTACGCGTTCCCGTTCGCCGAGAAGGTCGCGCCCGGCGGGACGGTCTACGCCGTGGACATCTCGCCGGCGTTCCTCAAGTACCTCGGCGACCAGGCGAAGGAGCGGAAGCTCGACGGCGTGCTCAAGCCCATCAAGGGCGGTCAGGACACCACGAACCTGCCCGAGGGCAAGGTGGATCTGGTGTTCATCTGCGACACCTATCATCACTTCGAGAAGCCCAGGGCGATGCTCGACTCGATCTTCAAGGCCCTCAAGCCTGGCGGCCAGGTCGTCGTGATCGACTTCGACAAGAATCCGGGCGCCTCGGCCTTCATCAAGGAGCACGCTCGGGCCGAGAAGGAGGTCTACTTCCAGGAATTCGCCGCCGCCGGGTTCGTGCAGGAGCGGATCGACAACCCGCCGAGCTTCCGCGAGAACTTCACCGCGCGGTTCCGCAAGCCATGACCTTGGAGTGCGGCCGTCCGGCTGCCACGTTTCTTCCGGATCTTCCTCCCCACCCGGAACGCGGCAGCCGGACGACCGCACTCCAAATCAGCGGGCGATGTTCACCCAGGTGTGAACATGCGGGGAGCCGTGGAAGTACCAGACGAAGGCGGGGCCTTCGAGGCGCCAGATGTCCCAGACGCCGTCGTTGCCGACGTCGCCTTCCTTGTAGTACGTCAGCCTCAGGGCCTCCGCGCCGCCGTTGGCCTTGAGGCACGCCCGGACCTCCTCGGCGTCGAACGCGCGGAACGGGGCGGTCATGCTCCTGAGGAGGTCCTGAACCATCTTCTGACGCTCGGCGTCGAGGTCGCCGACCTTGATGCCGACCTGGGGCGCGGCCTTGCCCTTGAGCTGGATGCTCCGAGCGTTGTCGGCCGCGGCCCTGTCGAACAGGGCCTGCTTCTTCTGGGATTCGTTCAGGCTGGCGAAGATGCTGTTGGCCTGAATGGCCTGGTGCCACCAGATGTTGCTGGTGTGTTTCGGATCCTCATTGAAGTGGCCGTCGGCGGCGTGGCCGTAGAAGATCGGCCCGCCGAACGCCGCGCCCTCGACGCTGTTCCCATCGGCCCGCAGCGTGTTGTGGCGTCCCGTGAGGACCCACTCGAACGGCCTCTCGGTGCCGGGCTCGCCGAAGACCGCGACGTGGTAGTTGTCGAACCCGCCGTAATCGTCCTTCATCTGGCGCCGGAAACGCTCGTGGCCCTCGTCGGAACAGAGGGCCTTGAAGATATCGCCGCAGAGGGCCTGCTGCTCCTTCGTCATGTCGCCGATGGTGGGCTCGACGATCTTCCAGTTGTTGTTCACCTGCGACCGCTTGGGGTGGTCGAAGGGGAAGCAAATCTGCGATTTTTGATCCTTCGTCAGGGTCCCGAAGAACCGGGCGACGGCCGTCTCCGCCGGGGCCGACGGCGTGGGCCCGACGGGCTTCGGGCTGTCGGCGAGCGTGGGCTCGATCCGGCCGGCACCGACCAGGGCCGACGCGCCGATGGCCTTGACGAAGTCGCGGCGGGACAGGCCGGTTCGGGATTCGTTCGGCGACTCGTTCATGGCGATCACCCGGTTCGGGGCCATCGGGATTCCTTCCGGTTCCGCGAGCAACAGGCTACGGGCTCCGGCCGCCGGCGTCAAACGCGAAGCGAGGGGCGACGGCGCCGGCATTCCTTCGCCGGAGACGCTCCTCTATAATGCGGCGCCCTCAATCCCAACGGGAACCTCCGCCCATGATCCTCACCCCTCTCTTCCGAAGCGGTTTCCTGGCGTCCCTGGTGATGCTCGCGGGAATGGCGTCGCCCGCGACGGCCGCCCGCGAGGGCAAGCCGAACGTCGTCCTGATCATCGCCGACGACCTCGGCCACGCCGAACTCGGCTGCTACGGGCAGAAGAAGATCCGGACCCCGAACCTGGACCGCATGGCGGCCGACGGGATGCGTTTCACGAGCTTCTACGCCGGCTCGCCGGTCTGCGCCCCGTCGCGATGCACGCTCCTGACGGGCAAACACGCGGGCCACGCCCACGTCCGCGACAACCGCGAGGTCAAGCCCGAGGGTCAGACGCCGATCCCGTCGAGCGAGGTCACGATCGCGGAGCTGCTCAAGTCGAAGGGCTATGCGACCGCCGGCATGGGCAAGTGGGGGCTGGGATTCCCGGGCTCGGCGGGCGACCCGCTCAAGCAAGGGTTCGATCATTTCTTCGGCTACAACTGCCAGCGGCACGCCCACAACCACTACCCGACCTACCTCTGGGACGACGACCGCCGCATCACGCTCGAAGGAAATCCCGGCGGGGCGACCGGCAAGCAATACTCGCATGATCTCTTCGAAGCGCGGGCGCTCGCCTACCTCGCCGAGAACAAGGATCGGCCGTTCTTCCTCTATCTCCCGTTCACCGTCTCCCACCTGGCGCTCCAGGTGCCGGAGGATTCCCTGGCGGAATATCGCGGCAAGTTCGACGACCGCCCCTACGACGGCAAGCAGGGCTATCAGCCGAATGCAACCCCACGCGAGACGTATGCCGCGATGGTCACGCGATTGGATCGCACGGTCGGTCGGATACTCGCCAGGATCAAGGAACTCGGCATCGACGATGAGACCCTGGTGCTGTTCACGTCGGACAACGGCCCGACGCACGCAAACGTCGGTGGCGCCGACAGCAAATTCTTCGAGTCGGCCGGCACGCTCCGGGGGCTGAAGGGGTCGGTCTACGAGGGGGGCATCCGCGTCCCCCTGATCGCCCGCTGGCCGGGGAAGGTCAAGGCGGGCTCGACGTCGGACTTCGTGGGCTATTTCCCCGACCTGATGCCCACGCTCCTCGACGTGATCGGGGACTCCGAGATCCTCCCGCCGAACCTCGACGGCCTGAGCTTCGCGCCGACGCTACTCGGGAACGCCGCCGAACAGAAGTCGCACCCCTTCCTCTACTGGGAGTTCGCCTCCTACGGCGGCCAGCAGGCGCTCCGCTACGGCAAGTGGAAGGTCGTCTGCCAGAACCTGGCGAAGGGCGCGCATGAGGTGGAACTCTACGACCTGGAGCAGGATCCCGACGAGCACAGCGACGTCGCGAACATGCACCCCCTGACCATGGAACGCATCCGGGCCATCCTGAAGGAGCAGCA
Organism: Isosphaeraceae bacterium; assembly: GCA_965279195.1. GTDB lineage: Bacteria > Planctomycetota > Planctomycetia > Isosphaerales > Isosphaeraceae > CBDIHP01. The sequence continues at coordinate 173,516 of CBDIHP010000044.1, read as the reverse complement.
CGTCCGGTCGGCGCTGTTCCCGCTGCCGACCGTCGACCCCGCACCCTCCAGGAAGAAAAAAGGGTGATGGGTGATGAGTAAAGATGCGTGACAGGGCGCCGAAATGCGATGGGCACCTCTGTCCCGCGTCCAGGGCTTCGCCCTCGCCGGGAGCCAGACGCGCCCGGCATCGGCCTCCGGTTCGTCCATCCACAGTCACAGATCAGACATTCTCCAGGCTCATTCCCATCTTCGCGTATTTCCAGCCGATGAGCGTGAGGCCGACCGACAGCACCAGGCCGAACAGGGCGGGGCCGAAGGTGGGGGAGACGGTGATCACGAGCGAGAGCAACGCGCAGGCGAGGGCCAGGGGATACAGCGACCCGCCGAGGATCACGGCCATCATGCCGAATGCGAACCCGACCTGGAGGACGGCCACCGGGAACAGGGTCAGCGGCGGCAATCCCATCAGGACATTGATCGACGCCGTGGTGATGACGGCGGCCAGGCACATGCTCCAGAGTTGCCCGAGCTGCCACTCGATCGGGGCCATCGGCTCGCCCATGCGGAACCGGTAGTTCCAGATCGGGTAGAACAAAGTGGTCAGGGCAGCGAACCAGTTCAGTGCATAAGGCCAGACGTCCTGGACCCCGTTGTAGGTGAGCAGGTTGGTCATGCCGAGGGCCGCCAGCATCGTCGGCCCGTGCCAGAGCCAGACCTTGCCCCAGCGTGCCATGATCTCGACGTGCCTCGTCTGGCGCAGGAAGATCGTCGTGAACCGGCGGGAGGAGTGGGCCTCCGCCCAGACGGGCTCGCCCCTGAGGAACGCATCGAGGTCCTCCGCCAGCGCCTCGGCCGAGGGGTAGCGGTCGGCCGGGCTCTTCGCCAGGCACTTCCGGCAGATGGCGTCCAGGGACTTGTCGACCAGGGGATTCTGGGCCCGGATCGACGCCGGCTCGCGTTCGAGGACCTGGAGCAGGGTCTCCATGACCGACTCGCCACGGAACGGCGGCTGTCCGGTGAGCGCCTCGTACAGCACGGCCCCGAGGCCGTAGATGTCGGAGGCGACGGTCACGTCCTTCTGGTGGCCGCCGGCCTGCTCCGGGGGCATGTAGCTCGGCGTGCCCATCACCGCGCCCGAGTTCGTCAGCGAGCTGTCGCCGTCGATCCGGCGGGCCAGGCCGAAGTCGGTCACATAAGGGCGGCCGTCCTGGTCGATCAGGATGTTCGCCGGCTTCAGGTCGCGGTGGAGGATGCAGCGCTGGTGGGCGTAGTGGATCGCGCGGGCGGCCTCGGCGATAAGCTTCGCCGCCTCGCGCGGGGTGGTGCGGAACCGCTCGACCTGGCCGAGCAGGCTCCCGCCCTGGATCAGTCGCATGGTGAAATACTGACGGCCCTGGACCTCGCCGACCTCGTAGATGGGCACGATGTTCGGGTGGTCGAGATTCCCGGCCGACTCGGCTTCGAGCCGGAAGCGGCGGACGTCGGCCTCGCTGGAGAGCCGGCCCTCGAGGATCATCTTGAGGGCGACGACCCGGTTCAGGCTGATATGTCTCGCCTTGTAGACGACGCCCATTCCGCCGCGGGCGATTTCTTCCTGGAGTTCGTAATCGCCGAACGTCCCGCCGGGCCGGAGGTCGAACCAGACCCCGGATGCGACCACGCTGGCGCAGGCGGGGTTGGACAGCGAGGCGGGGGTGACGACGGTGGCGTACGGGTCGACGGCGGTGCGCGTGCCATCCGCCGAGATCGCCGCCGTGGCGGGACGCTCGACGGTCGTTGACAATGCCGGTTCGGGACGGTCAGGCTCGTCGCTCATCGATCGCCTCGCTCGGGGGCGGCCAGACCGGCCGCCGGATCGCTTGACCCACCATTGTACTCCACCCGATCCGTCGGCGCTAGCGGATTGCGGACCGGGTGCTCAGGCGGGATAGTCGACGGACATCGCGGCCGGGGGAGGATGCGCCCCTCGCCGCTGGCCCCACGATCCCAGCCAGGAGAGCCCCGAATGTCCCTCAACCGCCGCCAGTTCCTCGCCGCGACGGCCGCCGCGGCCGCCTCGCCGATCCTCGCCCGCGCCGCCGCCCCGGCGAAGACGCGCAAGCTCGTCCTGATCGCCGGCACCCCCAGCCACGGGCCCGGCGACCACGAGTTCAACGCAGGCGTCCAGCTCCTCAATTCCTGCCTCCAGAACGTCGAGGGATTGCAGACGGTCGTCCAGCTCAGCGGCTACCCCAAGGACGAGTCCATCTTCGACGGCGCCGACGCCATCCTCTGCTACGCCGACGGCGGCGGCGGGCATCCGCTCATCCAGGGCAACCGCCTCAAGACCATCGGCGCCCTGATGGACAAGGGCGTCGGCCTGATGTGCGCGCACTACGGCGTCGAGGTCCCCGCCGACAAGGGAGGCAAGGAGTTCCAGGACTGGATCGGCGGCTATTACGAGAATAAGTACTCGTGCAATCCCATGTGGAGCCCCGAGTACAAGACGTTCCCCGACCACCCGATCACGCGCGGCGTGAAGCCGTTCTCGATCCGGGACGAGTGGTACATGACGATGCGGTTCCGCCCCGAGATGAAGGGCGTGACCTCGATCCTGAGCGCGGTCCCCTCCGACGCCGTCCGCAACGGCCCCTACGTCTACCCCGCCGGCCCCTACCCGCACATCCAGGCCAACAAGGGCAAGGCCGAGACCATGATGTGGGCCGTCGAGCGCCCCGACGGCGGCCGCGGCGTGGGCTTCACCGGCGGCCACGTCCACCGCAACTGGCTCGAACCGAGCTTCCGCAAGGTCGTCCTCAACGCCCTGCTCTGGGTCTCCAAGGTCGACGTCCCCGAAGGCGGCGTCGCCTCCGAGGTGACCGAGGAGGAAATCAAGAAGAACCTCGATCCCAAGCAGCCGAGGAAGAAGTGAGCCGTCCGTGGTGGGCAAGACGACCCCCTGCCCACCATGAATCAGTTCGGATAGACTGGTGAACCTGTATTGTCTCCGTCCACCGTCCCTGCACTCCTCGAAGGGCCCCTGATGAGTCACGCTCGCCGGTTGTGGTGGTTGTCGCTGGTCGCGGTCGGGTTGCCGCTGGCGGTCGTGGCCAGGGGCGATGACAAGGCGTCGGAGCCCAAGGAGAAGGACAAGGACAAGCCGAAAGCCGCCGCGTCGGCCGAGCCGCCGAAGGAGGTGCTCGAGGGCATCACCCCGCGCGAGGTCAAGACGCACATGACCTTCCTCGCGTCCGACTTCATGCGAGGGCGGAACACCTCGTCGCCCGAGATCAAGATCGCCGGCGAGTACCTCGCCGCGCACCTCGCGGGCCTGGGGGCCACCCCCGGCGGCGACCCCGACTTCGGCCGCCGCAGCTACTTCCAGAGGTTCCCGCTCGAATCGCCCTCGATCGACGCGAACAAGTCCTCGCTCGCCCTCGTGATCGACCACGCGGGGACGAAGCAGGTCACCCCGCTCCAGTTCGGGTCGGATTACACCATCCTGCCGTTCAACGTCACCACCACCGAGATCGAAGCCCCCGTCGTCTACGTCGGCTACGGGATCGTCGACGAGGCGGGCAAGCTCGACGACTACAAGGGTCTCGACGTCAAGAACAAGATCGTCGTCGCCCTGCCGGGCTTCCCGCCCGGCCCCCGGGCGACGACCAAGGGGGCCCAGGCCCGCCGGGGCTTCGGGAACCCCAAGTCCGAGGAGGCCGCGAAGCGCGGGGCGCTCGCGTTCGTGACCATCAGCAGCCTCGCCAACCCCGCCGCGCCCGTCATCGGGGGCCCGGCCGGTGGTCGCGGCGGCTTCTCGTTCATGTCGCTCGCCAAGGGGACCGTCGGCATCCCCAACCTCTCCCTCCGCGACTCCGCCCGCGACCTCCTCGCCCGCGCCGGCGGCCTGAACGCCGAGAACATGGGCAAGCCCAAGGCCCTCGATGGCGTCAAGCTCAGGCTCAACCTCGTCGTCGACCGCAAGGCGCAGGAAGACCGCAACGTGATCGGCTACTTCCCGGGCAGCGACCCGAAGCTGCGCAATGAAGTGATCATCTACAGCGCCCACTACGATCACGTCGGCGTGAACGAGGCCGGCGAGATCTTTAACGGCTCGGATGATAATGCCTCGGGTACGACCGCCATCCTGGAAATCGCCGAGGCCATCGCCACCGGCCCCCGCCCCAAGCGGACGGTCGCGTTCCTCTGGGTCTCGGGCGAGGAGAAGGGCCTGCTCGGCAGCGAGTGGTTCTCCGACCACGTCTCGCTGCCGTCCGAGATGAAGATCGTCGCCGACATCAACCTCGACATGGTCAGCCGCAATGACGGCAAGTCGGTCGGGATCACCCCGTCGAAGTCGCACCCCGACTACTCGACCCTGATCACCGACGGCCTCGACGCCTGCAAGTCCGAGGGGCTCACCGCCAAGTTCGACGCCGATCAGTTCTACGCCCGGACCGACAGCTTCAACTTCGCGAAGAAGGGCATCCCCATCATCTTCTTCTTCTCGGGCGTGCACGAGGACTACCACAAGCCGACCGACGACGTCGCCAAGGCCGACTTCGAGAAGGCCGCCCGGATCGCCCGGGCGGCCTATCGCATCGGCTTCAAGGCCGCGAACGCCCCCGAGGCCCCGAAGAAGATCGACGCGAAGAAGGACAAGGAGAAGGAAAAGGCCAAGGAGAAGGTCGCCGCGCAGCCCTGATCGGGATCGGCCCACGTCCGACCAACACAAGAGGCCCGGCCCATCGCGAAGATGGACCGGGCCTCGTTGTTGGAGGAGAGGTCGAACGACCGGTTACGACCGGAACGGCCCGGCGACGGGTGCGATGGTGCCCACGACGCCGAGGTTCGCCACGGCATCGAGCTTGTCGATGGGCACGAGGGCCTGGACGCCGTTGAACAGCCGGCTCGTCGTCTCGACGGTGGCCTGGTTCTGGCTGAGGATCTGGACGGCGTTCTCCAGGTCGCCCTGGACGCCGATCGTCACCCGCACGCTGTTGCCGATGACCTGGATGTACTGGCCCAGGCTCGACTGGAACGCGCCCTGGGCGCCGTCGGCGATGTAGACCTGGTAGTCCTTGAAGATGGTCGTGAGCGCCGTGCCGAGTTTGGCGGACGCGGCCGGCGCGAGGTTGCGGACCGCGGGGGCGGCATTCGTCGGCGTGGGGTTGCTGACCTTCACGGGCGCGACCTTGGCGTTGCCGCTGGTGGTGGTGACGATCTTCGGCTTGGCGGCGACCGTCACGGCCTTGGCCGGCTGCACCTTGACGCTGCCGGCCTTGGGGGCCTTGACGTTCGGCTTGGCCTTCAGCTTGGCCTTGCTCACCTGGGCGGCGTGGACCACGCCCGCCCCGAGGCCCATCGGCGCGGGCGCCAGGCGTTCGTCCAGGGTCTCGAGGACGGGCCGGACCTTGCCGCGAGCCCGCCGGATCTGTTCGCGAGTCATCGTTGCGTCCTCCGGGAATCGCCCGGCTCGCCCCAGGGGCGGCGGGCAAGGGATCTTCGGGTCGGGACGGAACATCCGCATGCGACGATCCGTCTACGGACAGGCTCCTATGCAGGAGCCATGCCAGTTCCCGGAGGGAGCGGGATCGGACGGCCGGAGTCGTCGGACGGGACGGGATAGGTTGGTTGAGTTCGCCCCGGGATGGGGCCGGCTGGAATCGCAGTGACCACCAGTTTATGCTGTCGCCACCGACAGCCACAAGCCCGACCGCGGCCCGAGCCCCGATTCCTTCGAGGTCCTCATGCCTTCGTTCACCCTGTGCGACACCAGCTCGGATCTCTGGATCGACAGCTTCGCGATCGACGCGGCCGGACTCGGCCAGGACCAGCCCGAAGGGGCCCGCTGGTCGGTGTCCAAGCGTACGCTCCGGGGGGGCCGACGTGACGGCGTGGACCTCATCGTCCTGAACAACGGGGCCCTGGAACTCGCCATCGTCCCCACCCGGGGGATGTCCATCTGGAAGGGCCGATACAAGGCCGATCACCTCGGCTGGACCTCCCCCGTCGCCGACGGCCCCGTCCACCCGCGCCACGTCAACCTCGCGGCCGGCGGCGGCATCGGCTGGCTCGACGGATTCGACGAACTCCTCGTGCGATGCGGGCTCGAAAGCAACGGCGCCCCGTTCGAGACCAAGTCCGTCCTCCCCGACGGCTCGGAACGCCACGCGGTCACCGGCGTCCACGGCCACATCGGCAACCTCCCCGCGCACAAGGTCGTGATCCACGTCGAGGAGAAAGCCCCCTACACGATCACGGTCGAGGGCCACGTCGACGAGGCCCACATCTTCGGCCCCAGCCTCCGGCTCATCACGAAGATCCAGACGACCCCCGGTTCCGACAAGGTCGTCGTCCGCGACGAGATCCTGAACCGCAAGGATCAGCCGGGCGAGTTCCAGCTCCTCTACCACTGGAACTTCGGCCCCCCCTACCTGGGCGAGGGCTCGGTCTTCTCGGCACCCATCCAGCTCCGCACCCCTCGCGACCGGCGGGCGGCCGAGGACGTCGCCACCTACGAGACCTATCGCGCACCCGAGCCGGGCTTCGCCGAGCAGGTCCACTACATGGAACTCCTCGGCGAGGGCCCCGAGGGACGCACGGTCACGATGCTCCGCGATCGGGCCGGGAACAAGGCCGTGGCTCTGCGGTTCGCGACGAAGGAACTCCCCTGCTTCGCCCTCTGGAAGTGCACCGGCGGCCTGGCCGACGGCTACGTCACCGGGCTCGAACCGGCGACCAACTACCCAAACGCCCGCCCCTTCGAGAAGGCCAAGGGACGCGTCGTGACCCTGGCCCCCGGCGCCAGCCACGTCGCCGAGACGACCCTGGAAATCCACGACACCCCCGCCGGTGTCGCGGCCCTCCAGAAAGAAATCGCCGCCCTCCAGGCGCAATCAAGGCAGACCGTCCACCAGGCCCCCACCGAGCCCTACGCGCCGGAGTGGTGACCATAGCGGGGAGAATTGAACCACAGAGACACAGAGAGCACAGGGGAGTTGGATTCAAAGAATTTCCATATCCTCCGTGCTCTCTGTGTCTCTGTGGTTCAATTCTCGTATCGTTCACTTCCTCAACAGCCTCAACGCGTTGAGGGTCACGATCAGGCTCGTGCCCACGTCGGCCAGGATGGCGAGCCAGAGGTTCGCGTGGCCGAATGCCGCGAGGATCAGGACCACCAGCTTCACGCCCAGGGCCAGGACGATGTTCTGGCGGATGGTCGCCAGCATCGATCGGCTGCGCCGGATGATCCAGGGGAGGGCGTCGAGTCCGTCGGCGAGCAGGACGATGTCCGCCGCCTCGATCGCCGCGCCGCTGGACATGCCCCCCATCGCCAGGCTCACCCGCGCCGCCGCGAGCGCGGGGGCGTCGTTCACGCCGTCGCCGATCATGCCGGTCGGCCCGCGAGAGGATTCCAGCTCCGCGATCACCGCCGCCTTGTCTCCGGGTAGCAAGCCCGCGCGACGGTCCGTGATCCCCAGCTCCGCCGCGACGGCGTCCGCCGTCCGGGCGTTGTCGCCGGTCAGCATCACGGTCGAGATACCCAGTCCTGCCAGCTCGCCGACGACCTTCGCCGCCTCGTCGCGAGGTCGGTCGGCCAGCCGGATCCACCCGAGCGGCCCGCCCTCGGTCGAGAGGGCGACGGAGGTGCCCGCCCTGCCCGTCTCGGCCGCGCCCAGGTCGTCGTGGAACCCCGGCCGGCAGAGCCCGGTTTCATCCAGGTAGCGGTGACTGCCGATATGATAGCGGACGTCGTTCACCCGCCCCGACGCCCCCAGCCCCGGCACCGCCTCGTATCCTTCGGGATCGGCCTGCGGGACGTCGATCGAGAGCCCACGCGCATGCCGGGCGATCGCCCGGCCGAGGACGTGCCCCCCGCGATCTCCCAGAGCGGCGGCGATGCCGAGCAATTCCGTATCGCCCCGGCCGCCGACGGGCACGACCTCGACCACGTCGGGCTCGCCCCGCGTGAGCGTGCCCGTCTTGTCGAACGCCAGGACCTTCATCCGGGCCAGTTCTTCGAGATATTTGCCTTCCTTCACCAGCACCCCGCGCCTTGCCGACGCCGCCAGGGCCGCGACCACGGCCACGGGCGTCGCGATCACCAGGGCGCACGGACAGGCGATCACCAGGACGATCAGCCCTCGGGTGAACCACTCCGACCAGGGGCTCGGCCCGCCCTGGCCCGAGAGGGTCTGGAACAGGGGCGGCCCGATCATGATGCCCAGCGAGATCAGCAGGACGGCCGGGGTGTAGATCGCGGCGAAGGTCTCGACCGCCCGCTCGATGGGGGCCCGGCTCGCCTGGGCGCGTCGGACGCGGTCGATGATCCGGGAGATCATCGCGTTCTCCAGCGGCCCCGACGCCTCGATCTCCAGCGCCCCCTCACCGTTCACCGTCCCGGCGAAGACCTCGTCGCCGACCTCGCGCAGCACCGGCACCGACTCGCCCGTGATCGCCTTCTGGTCGACGCTCGACCTCCCCTGGAGGACCATCCCGTCCACAGGAACCTTTTCCCAGGACCGGACGCGGACGCGATCGCCTTTCAGGATCTCGGTTGCGGGGATGACGGCGGACTGGCCGTCCGGTCCGATCCGCTCGGCCGTGTCGGGGGCGACTTCGAGCAACGAGCGGATGGCCTTCCGCGAGCGCCGGATGGTCAGGGCTTCGATGGATTCGGAGAGCAGGAACAGGAACCCGACCGTCGCCGCCTCGTCCCAGTGGCCGAGGATGGTCGCGGCGACCACCGCCACCGCCATCAGGACGTTGATGTCGAACTGCCGCCGCAGCAGGCTGCGATACCCCCGGGGCAGGAGTTCCAGGCAGCCGGTGGCGATCGCGAGCAGGTAGGCGACGGACCAGGCGACCGACGGGCCCGTCACCCACTCGCCGACCTGGGCGATCGCGAGCGTCAGGCCGGACAGGCCGGTCGCGGCCGTGCGGCCGTATCGGGCCCACCACGACTCGCCGCTCCTCGGCTCGCCGAGGAGTTCGGACCGCATCCCCGCCCGGGCCTGGATCCGCCGCATCAGGGCCGGAGGCCCGGTCTGCTCGGGGTCGTAGCGGACGGTCATGGTGCCGAGGAGGAGGTCGAAGCCGAGCGAGTCCACCCCGGCCGCGCCGTCGAGCGCGGCGGTGAGCGCCTTCATCTCGACCGGGCAGTCCAGCCCGTGAACCTTGAGCGTGCAAGTCGCCGCCGCCATGGATCCCCGAGCTCCTTCCCAACGACCACCGCGATCCCCAGCCCAACGTGGGACGGGAGATTATAGGGGGATCGCCCTTCCCATAGAACGCCAACGGCCCGGCAGAAGTTCGCGGGTTGTGGCCCCGGGCCGATCCGGATTACACTGGCGAGTCGCGTCCGACCCGCAGATCCATCCACAAGAACCGGGGCGAGCATGACAGGCGTCTACCTCGTGCGCTACGGGATCGCCCGCCAGATCGGCCGGTTCGCGGCGGACGGCATGGCCCCCTCGCCCGGCGATCAGGTGGTGATCGGGTCGATCCGGGGCACCGAGCTGGGCGAGGTCGTCTTGCCGTCCGCCGCGACGCCCCCCTCGCCAGAACTGCCCAAGATCCTGAGGATCGCCGGCGACGACGACCGCCTCGCCTGGGAGACCGCCCGGGCCGATCTCCCGCGCCGGTTCGAGGTCGTCGAGCGGATCTTCCAGGACGGCGAATGGCCGATCCTCCCCCTCGACGTCGAGCCCCTGCTCGAACCGGGCCGGGCCGTCCTGCACTACCTCGGGCCCCACCGGCTCGACGTCGGCGGCCTCAACGCCATGCTCCGCGAGCGAGAGGGCCTGGAACTCGTCTTCGAGCCCGTCGGCAAGGATGAGGAAGACATCGAGGCCGAGGAAGACCACGATCACGATCAAGGCTGCGGGTCGGGCGGCTGCGGCTCCTGCGGCGAGGGCGGCGGCTGCGGCACGAGTCCCGGCGGCTGCTCGTCCTGCGGGATCAAGGATTTGATCGACCGTCGCGGGGCGGCCCGGAATTGATCCAGTTCAGACGCCGACGGGGATCGGCATTTCCTGCCGGGCCGGTTCCGCGATCGACTCCGCCCGGAACTTCGACGCCCCTCGCGTCCCCCAGCGTGCCAGGCCCGACGCGGCCCAGAGCCCGAGGACCGGCTCGATCGGGATGTGGAACCGGGCCGAGACGATCGTGAGCGAGTGGAAGGCCGCGATCGCCCCGACGGTCAGGAAAGTCGGCACCATCGCGCGTCGGCATTCGCGCGTGGTGAGGCACAGGCCGAGCGCGGCGAGGACGGTCAGCCCCAGGTGCGGGATGCGGTAGAAGAGGCTCCGCGTCTTCGGGTTCGTCTCGTCGAAAAGCACGAAGTACCGCAGCCGACGCGCGGTGAGCAGGACGTAGCGCGAGGGATCGCGGGACAGATCGGCCAGCGCGCGTCGGAACAGGAGCCGGGAGCGTCCGGGCTCGTTGAGGGCGCCGAGGGCCTTGTAGTCGTCCCGGGTCAGGGCGATGTCGTCGATGTAGCCGGCCTCGTGGCGGGCCTTCCACAGGGACTTGTTCCAGTCGGCGAGGTTGCCGGCGTCCGCCGAGAGGGCCTTCTCGACCGAAGCACGGACGACCTTATCGGTCCCCTCGCTGAGGGCGCAGTTGCCCTGCCAGAAGGCGTAGCCGAAGCTGCTCTTTATCGGCACGAACTCGCCGTGCGCGGCCGCGTTGCGGACGACCCAGGGCGACACGCCGAGGAGGCAGGCCAGCCCCATCCTCCAGGCCAGCCGGGCCGACCTCCCCACGGAGAGCGACCGGACGACACCGACCACGATCGCCGGGCCCGCGATGCCCAGGATTGGATCCGTCAGGGCCGCCAGCGCCAGCCAGACGCCCGCGAGCCAGCCGTCGCGGAGCGAGCCGGTCCGGGCCGCCCGGGCCCCGACCGCGAGGGCCCAGGTCAGGGTCATCGCCGCCAGCAAGGCGACCTGGACGTGGGTCGCCGCGTAGACGAGCGTTGGGTGGACGGCCGCGATCAGGCAGGCGCCTCGCTCGACCCATTTCTTCCCCGGCGCGACCTGCCTCGCCAGTTCGGCCACACCAAGGACGAGCAGCCCGCCGAGGAGCGACTGCCCCAGCTCGAAGATCAGGAGCGACCGGGGCGTGCCGACGCCGCCGATCGCATAGGCCCCGGCGAGCAGGAACGGATACAACGGCGCCTGCTGCGAGGTCAGCCCGTCGCCCCCAAGGAACTTGACCGAGAAGCCCCGGCCGGCGAGCAGGTTCTCGGCGATCTCGCCGTGCTCGAACGTACTGCGGGGGACCTCATGGCTGCGCAGGACGACCACGGCCCCGGCCCTGGCCAGCACGGCGAGCAGGACCAACATCAAGAGCCAGCGGCGGTCTGACATCCTTGCCCGCTCCTTCCCATGCGCGAACGAGAGCCCCGGTCCCTCCCGAGGTCGGCGGATTGTCCCGGGATTCCCCGGGACGGTCAATCGCGATGTCGACCAGGAACCGGACCGCCCGAAGCAAACGGGACAGGAAATCCCGTTTTCAGAATAAATCTTCAGGCCGAGGCGTGCCAGATTCCGAACACTATCCCCGACGCGGGATATCGATCCCTCGCTCCTTCCCCTGACACGCAGGAGTCCCTCGGCCATGAGTCGAATCCGCAACCCTCGCTTCGCGACGGGACGCCTTGAGGCGAAATTGAACCCCTGGGGACGGGCCGGGCTGGTGCCGGCGGGCCTGGCCGCGGCCGCGTCGCTCGGCTCGATGATCGGGGCGACGTCGCCCGTCCGGGCGGCTCACTTGCCCGCCGACCTTTCGACGGGCACGGGCCCGTGGCGGGTCGTCGGGGGGAAGGATCCGTGCCCGCCCGCAGACCCGTGCCCCTCCCCATGCCCGTGGCCGGGACCGCCGGTCGAACCGGATCCGGATCCCTGGCCACCTCTGGATCCGGGAGGTCCGGGCTTCGCCTGGTGAGTTACCTCGGCGTGGTCGCGACCCGGGCCAGCCCCGGCCCTCGTCACAACGAACCGGCCGCCGACGGATCCTGGGCGGCCGGCGGATCAGCGGGACGGACGGAGTCTTTGGGGGGATTCCTTCAGGAATTCGAGCAAGCCTCGCCAGTGCACCGTCGAAGCGGACCCGGAGCGGGCCTCCTCGACGGCGAGCCGCATGACGTCCGCGTGGCCCGGGGGGAGGATCGGGATCAACTCATCCACCCGGTTGTCCGCGACCACGTCCCGAAGCTCCTGCTCGCCCCCGGGGGTCCGCCAGTAGATCAGGATCGCGGCACGCAGGTACTTCGCCTGGAGCTGACCGGGCTCCGCAAGCAGGGCCGCCCTCAGCGCGGCCTCCGCCTTGATGAATTGGCCGGAACGGTAATGCTTGTAGCCTTCCGCGGTGAGGAGCAAGATCGAATCATTTCGCCGATTGACCGCCACCCTCTTCTCCCGGAGGAATCGGTCCAGATCCCCCTCGCCCTCGGCGTCCGCCCCGGATGCGGGAGGATGGAACCTCGACCACTGGACTCGCCAGCGGAGGATGTCGTCGGGGAGGAGGCCCGCAGCGTACCGATCCGATCTCTCGGTCAGGCCGTAGAAGTCGGCGACCTGCGTGCCATTCAGAAAGGCATAGCGATAGTACGGGCTCAACTGCAGGGATCGATCGATCTCGTCCAGGGAGCCGGGGCGTCTAAGGAAGAAGAGGAGGGCCCCGAGGTGGTTGTGGAGCACAGGGTTCTCGGGCCTGCGGGCGAGGCAGTACCTGAGAGGTTCCAGGGCCCTCTCGTACTCGCCGAGCCGCGCGGCGGTGGCCGACAGGCGATATTGCCCCCAGAAGAACCCCGGCCGGATCCGCGTCGATCGCTCGAAACAGTCGCCCGCCTGACGGGCCCGCTCCGGCTCCAGGACGACCCCGGCGAGGTAGGCGTCCAGCCAGGTCCGCGACGGATCCGCCCCCCATCTCGCCAGGAATTGGGGGTCGGAGACGTCGAGCAAGTCCGGGCGTCCCCCCCCGAGCGAACCCTCCAGGCCGACCAGGACGGGCGACGGCACGAGGCTGGCCACCTTCCGAAGCGCCGCCCTGGCCAGGGGGAGGTCGGCCTGGAGCCCGCGTCGCTGCAACGCCAGCGCGTAGCGGATCGTCTGATCGACGAGGAACGCGACCAGTTCCTCTCGATCCGCGTCGTCAAGCGATATGACCTCGGGGTGTTGGCGGAAATCCCCCGGCTCGAGCACCCGGTACTGCTGGAGGAACCAGTACGCCCGCTCGGCGGAATCCGCGCCGTCCTCCACGCGGAACGCCCCCGGCCTCCGCGTCGGGAATGCCCCGGTGTCGCCCCGGTCGAGGACGGCCGCCAGCCGCTCGGTGGCGAGTTCTCGGAGGGAGCTGCGCAGGCGGAGGTCGGCATAGCAGCCCAGCGAGGCCGCCGCTAGCATCGTGGCACAGAGGCCGACGAGCCCGGTGCGATTGCGGGCTAGGCGGCGACGGAGCACGCAGGTGTGCGGCTCCCGGGTGAAGCGGAATGGCTCGCCCACCCGCCAGTTGTCGAGGTCCGCGGCCAGTTCGCTCGACGCGGCGTAGCGACGGCCCGGGTCGGGGTCGAGGCAACGCAGAAGGATCGCGACCAGGCCGCGCGGGATCGGCCGGCGATGGAGCGATGCGGGGAGGCCGCGGCGCTCCTCCGCGAGGAGTCCGACCAGCTCCGAGGCGTTCAGGCCGCCCCGCTCCGGCACTGTCGGAGGGCTGCCGGTCAGGGACTCCAGGAGGAGCAGGCCGAGAGAGTAGATGTCGGCGCGATGGGTCCCGATCGCAGCCGCCTGCGACCCGCCCCGGGCGACCCATTCCAGCCGTTCCGGGGCCATGTAGGCGAGCGTCCCGCCGAACTCGGCCGGGGGCCCCTCATCGCCGCCGGGGTCGACCTCCCCGACCGCGAGGTTGAAGTCGAGGAGCATGGGGTCGAGCCCCACGTTGAGCAAGACATTCGACGGCTTGAGGTCGCAGTGGGAGATCCCCCGGCGGGCGGCGTGATCGAGGCCGTCGGCCAGCCGTGCCACGGTCCAGGCCACCGCCTGGCTATAGGTGGATCCGGCGAGCAGCTCGCGATTGCCCGAGCGCCCCTCGCCGTTGGGGAATTCCCTGGCGCAGACGCGATCGAAGGCGAGGAGGAAGTCCGACCCGGTCCGGGGGCGGCCCGCGAGATCGCGGAGGGATCCCAGCGCGGCCGCGAGCGTCGCCCCTCCCTGGAAGGGCATGCCGATCACGTGCAGCAGGCCATCGGGCGTGGTGTCGCTCCAGAGCACCGGCATGACGTTGGGGTGCTGGAGCCGGTTGAGCAGGTGCGTCTCCCGGCTGGGGCTCCTTGAGACCTTCAGGACGAAGAGTTTCCGGTCGAAATCGGTCTTGGCGGCGAGGAAGACCCGGGAGAATCCCCCGCGTCCGAGTTCCCGGAGCAACTCGAACGGGCCGAGCGTGTCGCCGGCCTCGGGGAAGTCGGCGGAGGACATCCAGTCTCGGAAATCGGCGGTGTCGAAGGCGTCGTGGAGCTGGAGGAGCCGCCGGAGCGCGGAGGCGTGATCGGGGAAGCGGCCGAGGTAGTCGTCGTGGCCGACGTCACGGCCCTTCCGCCTGGCCTCGCAGAAGTGCTCATAGAGCAATGCGGCGGCGGCGTCCAGGTCGAGCCCGGCGAGGTCGCCGGGCTCGGGCCAGGAATTGGCGTCGCGGACCCAGGTCGGGGAGCGCCAGGTGGAGTCGCCCGCGGGCGCGGGCTCCTCGTCGCGCGGGCGTCGCCCCCCCGGCCCCGGGGGATCGGTCGCCATCAATCGCCCTCCAGGCGACCCCGGATCGACTCGAGTACGCGACGGATGGTCCGCTCATTCCGGCCGGTCGTCTCGGCGATCTCTTCGAGCGTCCGCCCCTCGCAGCGGAGCTGGACGACCCGGCCGACGAACTCGGGACGGCCGGCCAGGGCGGTGGCGAGCTGGTCCTCGGCGACCACGGTCTCGCTCGGGGTGGGTTCCGTGCCGGCGATCTCCCGCGGGATGTCCCGCGTCCCCCTGCGGATGTAGAGCGGCTCCTCGCGATTGCGGTCATACTTGTAGGTGCGGGTCCTGCGTCGGAACTCCTGATAGATCTTGTTGCGCGCGATGCCGGCGAGGTATCCGCGGAACCGCCCGGGGTCGCTCCCGACATCTTCCTCGAGCGCGGGCCCGCGGGTCGTGAAGACGCACCTCCAGACCGACTGGACGAAATCCATCGAATCGAACTCGGCGCGGAGGGATCTGGGGAGCCGGACCCTGACGATGGTCCGGACTTCCTTCTCGAACCGCTCCAGGAGCAGCCGCATCGAGGCATCGTCGCCGCCCTTGGCGCGACGGAGCAGATCGGCGAAGTCGCCATCGTCCATCGCCGTCCTCCTCATTTAGAGTCGGGGGAGGCATCCTGCGGTCGCACGCGCGGGGGCCACGGCGCCCCTGCGATCTTCGGCGACGACTCCATCGTCGTCATGTCTCTCATTCATATCCTTGAACGCGAAATCCTCCAAGCGATTTCTGATCGGGTTTGCATTTTTTTTCTCACTCGGTCCGGACGGCCGGACTCTTATCCGGTGAGATTTGGCATCACTCAATGTCAAAATGGGACGGCTGGAGAAAATATTTCGAGGTCCCGCCCGGGACAGGGTGGTTCGGGAGCGAAAAATCCCGAGTCGGAGCAGATTCTCCGCCGGTTTCCCGCGCGATTCGCAACTGGGTAGGCGATCGGCCGACGGGACACCCGGGCGACGCGGCCCGGGGGTGACCTCGGCCCGATGAGATGGCCGATTCCCCCGGCGCCGGCGACGGCGGCCGGCGCCGGGGGCGAGATCCAAGATGGCCCGCAACCACCCCCCTTGCAGGTTGGACCGACGACGGTCCCGATCACATCCGGCCCCGGAGACCGGGGGCCGACGACTCAGGGAGTGCCACCTCGATGACGCAACTCGGGACCGCACCGGCCCGCACCGACCGCGATCGCTTCATCCCGATCGACCCCGACCGACCGATCCTCGACGAGCTCGCGGGACGCGCGCTTCTCACCGCCGAGGAGGAGCGGCGGCTGGCCAGGGCCGTGGCCCTCGGCGACGACCAGGCCCGCAAGACCATGATCCTCGCCAACCTCCGCCTGGTCATCAAGATCGCCAGGGGCTACGCCGGCCGCGGCATCCCCCTCGATGATCTCATCGGCGAGGGCAACCTGGGGCTCATCCGCGCCGTCGAGGAATTCGACCCCGACTTCGGCACCCGCTTCAGCACCTACGCGTCCTACTGGATCAAGCAGGCGATCCGTCAGTCCCTCACCAACACGGCCGCCGCGATCCGGCTCCCCGCCCACATGGTCAGCCTCCTGGCTCGCTGGAAGCAGGTCGAACGCGGACTCTCCCGGGAATCCGGCGACATCCCGGCCTTCGACCAGGTCGCCGAGCGCATGGGCCTGAGCGACGCCCAGAAGGACCTGATCCGGCAGGCCCGCCGCGCCCGGGCCCTGACCTATGAGAGCACCCGCAGCCCGCAGGCGAACTGGTCCCCGGACGACTCCGCGTCGCGGCAGGAGACCCCCGACCTGGCCATCGAGCGAGACGACGAGGATCGGCTCCTCCGCAAGCGGCTCCAGGGCCTCGACGACCGCGAGCGTCTGATCGTCGTCCTCCGCTTCGGGCTCAACGGCGAGCCCGCCATGACCCTCAAGGAGGTCGGCAACCGGCTCGGTGTCACCCGCGAATGGGTCCGCAAGATCGAGGCCCGCGCCGTCAAGAAACTCCAGGAGTGCGAGCCTACCCAGACCACCTATCCGATCCGGTCAGCGAGCCGGACATGACCATCCCGACAGATCTCCTTAAAATGCTGCTTACTATCTTTTCACACGCCAAAATATTCGTGGACGCGGGGCGGGACCGTCCGTCGACGGCCCGCGAGAAATTGCGCGCCGGGCCGAGGTCGGGGCGTCATCCGGGGGCCTCGCGTCGACCGGCCGGGATCCGAGGGGCGACGGGGTGAGATCCCGAAATCCGGTTGCCCTCGGCGAGGGTCTGCGCCATAGTGGTCCATTCGATCCACCCGAAGAGGAGGTCCAGTCATGGCCAAGCGCGTACCCCCGAGCCAGCGTCCCGAACGCCAGCTCGATGATCAGGCCCGGGCGATCGCCCGGATGCTCGAAGACGACAAGGCGAAGCCCGCCGAGGAGAAGGCCCCGTCCGAGCCGGGCATGACCCGCGGCTTCAAGGGCATGTCCAACATCCCGCCCAAGAAGTTCGTCCAGCCCAAGGGCACCGCCCCCGGGATCTCGACGAAGCGCCCCAAGGCGCCGAACGTCTGAAACGCGGCCAACACGCACGCGTCCCCCCACCGACGACCGCACTCCCGCCCCCTGAATCCGGAGTGCGGTCGCTTCGCGCGCCCCATCGAACTGGGGTCGCCTTCGACCCGTCACCTCAACTCGGGAGCAAGCTCCCATCGGGCGTGAGCGTCAGCAAGCGGACGCTCTCCAGATCCACGGGTCGCTTCGTTCTCGGTCTACCCGGCTTCGGTCGGGCCTTGAGTGAGCGATTCGATCCGCTCGCGATCCTCGGCCAGGGGCCCCGCAACCGGTCGAGGTCGGTCCCGGACGCAACCGAGTGAGCCGCCATTCAGCGGGTCACCGGGAACGGCTCCAAGGCATCATCCTCGATCGGGAAGTAGTTCCGGATCGTCAGGATCAGGCGTTTCGCGTCGGTCTCCGAAAGCCCGGCGCCGAAGCGGTATGTCTTGCCGCGCCAGTCGAATGCAACCGTCCCCACCAACCCGTTCGCCATCCGGTTGCGAAACGAACCCGAAATCCGGCCATCTGGCGCGGTGGGGGAGTACCGCAGATTCCGGAGGCTCGGCCGCTCGAAGACCTCTATCCCGCCGATTGGCCCCATGATTTCGGTCCTGATTTCGAGTTGGGTCTCGCCGAGGATCAGGATCTCCCTGCCGAACAGGTTCAGCAGCCACACGCGGATGACCATGAAGCCGAGATAGGTAAAGAAGACGACGCAGATCATCATCAAGACCTGATGGATTGCCTCGGCCTTCGCCAACTCAGCGTCGAAGAGCTTGAACAGCAAGTAGAACTCGCCCGCCACCCATGCGATGCACCACATGAACTGGTAAAGCGCCGTGGGAACCGCCCGACGCGGGCCGATCGTGACCCGCAGCCCGCCGAACTCATCCTCGGTCACCCTGACGCGGCTCATGGCAGGATCCCCCGGGACGTGCGGCGGCCGCGACCACCGGCACCTCGCCGGATCATCTCACCTCGGGCCGCCCGGTTTCCAGGGAATTCGCGACCCGGCGCGGCCCGATCATTCGAAATCCGGGTACTGCGGCGGATTCTTGCCGAGCTTCGCGACGACCTTGGGGAACTTCCCTCGCGTGGGCACCTCGCCGATGCCGGTGACGGTGATCTCATGCCACCAGTCGTCGCCGAAGTCGAACCAGTAGAAGAAGTTCTGGCGGAGCTTCAGGTTCAGGGAGTCGAGCGTGGTGTCCTCGGTCGTGCCGTCGATGTTCTCGCCATCGGGGTCGGAATAGGGGGACCAGGCCTGGTAGCGTTTTGCCTGCTTGTCGTGGGGCTTCTTGCCGAACTGGAACTCGTGCATGTGTTCGTCGGATCGCCCGAAGGCCTTGAAGATCGCGCGGTGGAGCGTCTCCAGGGTCTGGTCGCCGCGGACCTGGATCGACCGGGAGATGATGGGGTTCTTCTCCAGGAACTCCTCGGTCACCATCCCCGAGATGATGCGCACGTCGAGGGTGTAAAGCGTCACGCCGCCCGGTCTCGCGGGTGCCGGCTCCGCGCCGCTCTCGCCCTTCTTCGTCCGAGCCATGAGATGCTCCCCTGTTCGGTCCCTCGCCGCGACGGATGGCATCCTGGAATCGTTCCGAGGCCGCCCTTTCCGACGCAAATGCCCGGACCGGCGAAGTTTATCGCAAGGGATTGTGACCGCTCAAGCGGGTATGGGTAGAGCCCTTGCCGTTTTTCGCCGGGCTGGCCCTTTGGAGTGAGGGAGCGCAGCTACCGCTTTCCCGGGGAGGGAATTCGTGGGGCGAAGGCGTTGAAAGCCACTCAGCGCAAGGAGCAAGCGGTCGCTGCGCTCCCGCACTCCAAAGGGGCGCGAGGGACTCAATTGGCTTTGTTCCGGAGATTTTCGACGAAGTCGGCGAGCGCGGCGTCGAGGGGACGGAGCGGCTCGACTCCGAGCTCGGCCAGGCGGCGGTTGAGGAGGCCGCCGTTCAGGGGGCGCGGGGCGCCCTGGCCGAGGGAGGCTGTGGGTTGCGAGGTGATCAGGCTTTCATCCAGGCCGAAGGCCCGCGCGATGGCCCGGGCGAAGGTCGGGCGGTCCATGACCTCGGGCCCGGTCACGTGGATCGTGCCGGACACGCCGGATTCGACGAGCTTGACGACCGTCTCGGCGACATCGGGCGCGTAGCTCGGGCTGGAGATCTGGTCGGACGGGCAGGCCAGGGGCTTGCCGGCCTTGAGGGTCCGGGCGAGCTGGTAGGCGAAGTTCTTGCCCTGACGCTCGGGTCCGAAGACCCAAGAGGTCCGGACGGTCAGGTGCCCCCTGTACCCCATCCGAATCGCGATCGCGACCTCGGCCTCGGCCTTGGATCGGCCGTAGGCGGAGAGGGGGGAGATGGGGTCGGCCTCGGTGTACGGGCCGGCGTGGCCGTCGAAGACGTAGTCGGTCGAGAAGTAGACGAAGCGGGCCCCGAGGGAGTCGGCCACGTGGGCCAGGCCGAGGGGCTGGTGGAGGTTGGCGTCGAGTGCCTTCTCGGGCTCGCGCTCGCATCCGTCGACCCAGGTGAACCCCGCGGGGTAGAAGACGGCGTCCAGGGTCCCGCCGGGGAGCCGAGGCCGCAGTCCCTCCACCAGCGCCTCGGGCGAGGCGCCGGGCTCGTAGGGGAAGAGGCCCTCGACGGGAGTGGTGTTGTAGGTCCCGACGGCCGAGTGCCCCCGCGCGTGGAGGTGCCGGAGCAGCCAGCCGCCGATCTGGCCCGAGCCGCCGATGACGATCGCGTTCAATCGAACCCCTTCCGGCGCTTCTGGCTGTAACGCTCCAGGGACCGTTCGATGACCGGCAGGGCCTCCTCGGCCGACATGAAGTCGTCGACCTCGACGCTCTTGCCTTCGAGGTACTTGTAGTCCTGGAAGAAGCGGCGGAGCATGCTAAGGCGGTGGCTGGGGAGTTCCTGGGCCTGGCGGAAGCTGTTGTATTCGGGGTCGCCGACGGCCACGGCGAGGATCTTGTGATCCTTCTTGCCGGTGTCGATCATCGTCATCAGCCCGATGGCCCGGGCGGTGACGAGGGTCATGGGCGCGACGGCTTCCTGGCAGAGCACCAGGACGTCGAGGGGGTCGTCGTCCTCGGCGTAGGTCTGGGGGATGAATCCGTAGTTGGCCGGGTAGTAGACGGCGGAGTAGAGGACCCGGTCCATCCGGAGCAGGCCGGTGCGCTTGTCCAGCTCGTACTTGACGCTCGACCCCATGGGGATCTCGACCAGGGCGTTGAACTCCTGGGGCAGGTGCTCGCCCGGGGTGACGTCGTGCCAGGGATGGAACATCGCGGCGTGTCTTCCTTCTCTCGGGACTGGTCGCGGGGAGGCGATTCGGGTCGTCAGATCGGACGGTGTTCCTCGATGGGTCGAGGGCCGTGGCGGCCCCGCACCGACGGCCTTGAATCATAGCACGATCCCTGCAATCGCACCAATCCGAGCTTCCGGGCGTCAACCCGGTTCACAGTCGCGAGTTGGCCTGGATCGGCCCCGGCGCGGTTGACGAACAGATCGGTGAAGCTCATTCCGAACCGGATGCTCCGGACCTCAGGACGAGGGCCCCCGAGCCAGGATGGTGGTCATGGAACGGACGAGACGTGCGGGACTCCGCCTGCTGATCGGCCTGGCGCTACTGGCCGGCCTGCCGGTGCCGACGAGGGCCCAGGTGCTGCCGAGCGACGAGGCCCGCAACCGCGAACGAGGCCGGGTCGGGGGCCGCGACTCCGTCCTGGGCGCCGCGCCGGGTGCCGGCGAGAACGCGCTCGGGAACTCCCCCGGCGAGACCGGCTCGATCCAGCTCGGGAGGCCGGGCCGCCCCGGGACGACGATCCCGGCCGACATCACCCGGCCCGACGGCGGCCAGAACCGCCCGTCTCCCGGGATCGTCACCCCGTCCCCCCTGCCCGACCAGCCCCTGCCCACCTTCGGGGCCCTCGCCCTGCCGGCCGAGGACCTCGCTGGATCCGAAGGGGACCCCGGCGGCCTGACCCTCGACATCGCCATCGAGCGGCTGGTCGCCAACAACCTGGACCTCCGGACCCAGTTCTTCGAACTGCCCCAGGCCCAGGCCGACGTCCTCACCGCGGGGCTCCGGGCCAACCCCCTGCTCTACCTCGACAGTAACGCGATCCCTTATGGGAACTACAGCAACGCCCGGCCCGGCGGCCAGACGCAGTACGACTTCACCATCACCCACCCGTTCGACATCAACGGCAAGCGCCGGGCCCGGGTCGTCGCGGCGTGCAAGGCCAAGCAGGTCATCGAGGCCCAGTATCAGGACGCCGTCCGGCTCCAGATCGACAACCTCTACACGGCCTTCATCGACTGCCTCACCGCCCGGGAGAGCCTGCGGTTCTCACACGCCAGCCTGGAAGGCTTCGAGCAGGTGCTCACCAGCACCAAGGACCTCGCCGCCCGGGGCCAGAAGACCCAGTTCGAGGTCGCCGCGATCCAGCTCCAACGCGACACCGCCCTGATCGGGCTCCGCGACGCCGAGGCCGCCCAGCGCCGGGCGCGGCAGAACCTGGCCGCGCTCCTGAACGAGCCGCCCGATCGACGCAGCCGGCTCGAAGTGAAGGGATCCATCCGGCTCCGGGGCGTCACACCGCCGCCCGACGACCAGCTCTACTCGATCGCGATCGATTCCCGCCCCGACCTGGCGGCCTATCGGCTGGGGCTGTCGCGGGCCCAGGCGGACGTCCAGCTCGCCCGGGCCAACCGATTCGGCGACGTGTATGTGCAGTATTCCCCGTACGTCTTCCAGAACAACGCCCCGTTCGGCACCAAGAGCGCCCACTCCTGGTCGGCGGCGGTGACGATCCCGTTCCCGGTCTATAACCGCAATCAGGGCAACATCGAGCGGGCCAGGCTCAACGTCAACCAGACCCAGACGGGCATGGCCTCGCTGGAGCGGAAGATCTTCGCCGAGGTCGTCCAGGCGGATGAGGAGTACGACCTCTCGCTGGAATCCCTGGAGCAGATCGAGCGCGACGTCCTGCCGACCGCGAGCAAGAACCTCGTCAACGCCCGGCGGCTCTACGTCGGCGGGGAATCGAACGTCCTCGACTATCTCAACGCCCAGCGCGACTACAACGAGATCGTCCGGCAGTACTTCACGATCGTCGTCCGCCACCGGCGGTCGATGCTCGACCTGAACACCGCCCTGGGACGCAGGGTCGTCCCCTGATCAACCGCGTGTGGGATGCCCCTGGCGGTGCGGTGGTCGCGGACCTCCGGTCCGCGAAGCACCACACCCTACTCCCCTGCGGCCCTGGCAACTCGGCGGTTCCATTGTCTCCGATCAATCCTCGACCGGCTTCTGATTGAGCTGCCGCAGGCGCTGGGCGACGTCGAGGTACGAGTAGTCGTTGGCGGCGACCTCGTTGAAGTGCTCCTCGGCGGATTCCTTGTTGCCCTGCGCCTCGGCGATGCGGCCAAGGCGGTAGTGCAGGCCGTTGAGGGTGGCGAAGTCCTCGGGGTCGCAGGCGCGGATGGCGTCCAGGAAGCTCCGCTCGGCGAGCTTGTTCACGCCGTTGGCCTCGAAGCTCAGGCCGGCATGATAGAGGGCCTGGACCTTGAGCGTCGCGCTGCTGCGGGCCTGCTGGAACTCGGCGATTGCCTCGTCGTGGCGGCCGAGCTTCGCCAGGGCCTGGCCGAGTTGGAGCCGCAGCGAGAGGTCGTCGGTGCGGGCGGCGATCCGGCGCTTGAGGTCCTTGACCTCGTAATTCGCCAGGGTCTCCTGGAGCTGCTTGAGCTTGGACAGGGCCTCGGCGTCGTTCGGATCCTTCTTGACCCGGCGCGACCAGGCCTCGACCGCCCGCTTGAGCCGGGCGATCTGGATCTCGGCGTGGGAGTTACGGAGGTAAGTATCGTCGGGGCTGGCCTTGATGCCCTTCGCCAGGATCTGTTCGGCCTCGTCGAGCTTGTCGTTCGACTTGTAGAGGTCGGCCAGGGCGAGGTAGGCGCCGATGCGGCTCGGCTCCTCCTCGATCTCCTTCAGATACCGCTGCTCGGGCGTGACCTGCTGGACGCGGAGGCTCTCGATCTCCGAGGGCGCCTCCTTCTCGGGCCCGGAGCCGCCCGTGGCGGTCTTGTTCAGTGCGTTGCCGAGGCCGGAGCGGGCGATGGTCGAGCGGGCGGAGAGGTCATTGATCCGGCGCGAGGCGTTCTCCTCGTGCGGGATGAGCTGCTTGACCTTCTCCCAGCACCAGATGGCCTTGGGCCAGGCCTCGTTGAGTTCGTGGATGTGGGCGGCGAACCGGAGGAAGTCGGCGTCGGACTCGCCCTGGGCCTGCACGCTCTCGACCAGCCACTGGGCGAGGGGCTTGTAGCCGAGCTCCTCGCAGGCCTCGGCGGCGTCCATGGCGGCGACGGTGTCCCACGGGTGCTGCTGGAAGGCCTCCTCGCAGACCTCCAGGACGTGGTTCCAGTCCTTCTTGGACTTCGCGGACTTGGCCTTGAGCCTAAGAGGCTGGAGCCGCGCGCCGATGAGCCGGCCGACCTTCGACGGGTCGTTCCCGAACTTCCTCCGCTCCACCCCGCGCAGGGCCTGGCGGAAGGTGAGGTTGTCGGGGATCAGCTTGCACGCCTCCAGGTACATCTGGATGGCATAGTCGTGGTTGCCCTTGAGCGCGGCATCGTTGCCGTACTGGAAGAAGGTCTGGGCCTTCTGGACCTGCTGCGGGCTGGCGGGCTGTACCGTGGACATCGGGGGTACTCTTTACGCTGGCGCGTCCTGGGGGACAGCGCCCGGTCGAGGGGAGACCAGGCCAAACGCGACCCCGGTCGGCGCGCCGGGCCCGGTTCACTGCACTCGCGGGCGGTCTGCTCGATCTATCAGAGGTGAGCGGACGGGGCGTCGGAAATTTCGCCTCCCCCGCAGGACCTCCTCAGATTGGCCCCTCCGACCCCGAGGCACGGGCGCGCCTGCCGTCTTATACAAGACTAGCAGAACCCCCCCGCTCGTCAACGGACGGAGCCCCGTATCTCCACGCATGCGCTCGGTTTCTTCGACACAAACCCTCAAACTTCGGGGCGTTGCCATCCGCGTGGCACTCTCGCCATACTGGACCGCCGTCGAGGCCGGCGACGCCCTTCGCCGCCCCGGGAAATCCTGCGCAGGGAGCCTGACATGGTCGAGATCCTCCGCGACGCCGGGCTCTCCCGGCTCGTCCCCGAAGACGCCCGGCTCGAAACCCTCGCGACCGGCCTGGTCTTCACCGAGGGGCCCCTCTGGTGCCCCGATGGCTCCCTGCTCTTCGAGGACGTCAAGGACGAGAAGACCTACCGGATCGCCCCCGACGGCGCAGTCGCCCTGCTCCGCGACAGGACCGAGGCCGCCAATGGCCAGACCTTCGGGCCCGACGGCCTGGTCTACTTCTGCGAGCAGAACGGCCGGCGGATCTCCCGCATGAAGCCCGACGGCTCGGGCGTCGAGACCGTCACCGAGACCTGGTCGGGCAAGCGGCTCAACAGCCCGAACGACATCGTCGCCCACCCCTCGGGCCTGCTCTACTTCACCGACCCCCCCTACGGCGTGAAGCCCGAGGACCGCTCGCTCCACTTCCAGGGGGTCTACGCCCTCGATCGCAAGGGCCAGACGCACCTGATCCTCGACGACTTCGAGAAGCCCAACGGCCTGGCCTTCTCGCCCGACGGCAAGACCCTCTACGTCTGCGACACCGCCCGCTACCACGTCCGGTCGTTCGCCATCGACGCCTCCGGCCAGGCGATCCCGGGCAGCGGCAAGGTCTTCGCCACCATGGACCCCGGCCAGCCCGGCGGCCCCGACGGCATGAAGGTCGACGCCGACGGCCGCGTCTACGTCGCCGTCGCCCTCGGCATCTGGGTCTACGAGCCCGAGGGGACCCTCCTCGGAATCCTCGCCACCCCCAAACGCCCCGCCAACCTCGCCTGGATCGGCCGCCCCGGCGAGGCCAACGTCCTGGCCATCACCGCCGTCGACTGCGTCCACCGCGTGTCCCTGAACATACAGGGCCTCACTCCGCCTTTCCTGCCCTGATTGGAGAAAGGAACCGCCAGGACTCCAAGGACGCGGAGTAGGGTGCGCTGCGACGCGGCCAGTCGGCCCGCGTCCACCGCACCGACAATCGCGAATGACCGCAGAAATGTAGGGTGTAGTGCCTCGCGGACGGCATGTCCGCGGCCACCGCACCAATAATGGCGAT
This sequence comes from Isosphaeraceae bacterium, assembly GCA_965279195.1. GTDB lineage: Bacteria > Planctomycetota > Planctomycetia > Isosphaerales > Isosphaeraceae > CBDIHP01. Next base: position 148,069 of record CBDIHP010000044.1, on the reverse strand, counting down.
GGACGCGCCGACCGTCCCCATCCCAGGGATCGCCCCATGTCCCCGTTTGCCTGGAAATACGATCCGGTTCCGGTCGAGCAAGAAGCCTACTGGCGAGCCGCGTTCGCAAGGCATCCCGGCAATGCCTATGTCGGCAATCTCATATACCGGATCCTCAAACAGCTCGATCGCGACCGCGAGGCCGAGATATTCTGGGGGGCCTACGGCGGGGATTCGACCGAGCTGCTCCATCGGTTCTATCGCGACAGGAAGACCTTCGAGATCATCGAGTCGCCCGAGGAGCGGCCCGATGACATCCCGGCCCGGCTCGCCCGAGGCAGCTACTACCAGTCGACTGGGAGGGAACTCGACGCCCTCCGAGATTACACCCGGGCGATCTCCCAGAGTCCGACTTCCGGCCAGCTCCACGCGATCCGGGCGTCGTTGCTCGCGACGGCGACCTCCGAAGAGATCCGCGACGGCCGCAGGGCGAAGGAGGACGCCCACCAGGCGATGCGACTTGCGAACATTGAGCAATTGCTCCGGGGCGACTGGCTTCACTGGCGGTTCCTCGAAGTCATCGCCGCCGCCTTCGCGGAACTCGGCGAATTCGACACCGCGTCGGGGATCCTTCTGCTACCGCTCGAACAGGCCTGTACGAAGAAGGTCCGCCGTCGTTACCAGGAACGCATCGCGCAGTTTGAAGCGAGGCAACCGCTCCGCCTCAAGTCCAACATCATGCCCCTCAAGATGCTGTCCTCCACCTCACCCATCCCCGACGATTGGTTCACAGGGTAGGGTCCGCTCATGCGAATCGATCTTGACGTGATGGCCATTCACGCATGCTTCGGTCCGCCATGGCGGACCCTACGGATGGCCTTCCGCACGAGGTTGTCGGCCACGGCGAGCACGAAGAGCAGGCTCAGGAGCGTCAGGAAGCCTCCGGCGAGGACGCCAACTTTCCAGTTGGCGACGACCCAGAGATTCAAGTCGGCCGGACCGGGTTCCTCGACGAATCCCCGGGCCTGACGCTCGACGGCTTCGATGTTCGCGGGCGAGACGGGGACGACGATCGCCCCCGTAGGGCCGGTCAGGACGAGCGTAGCGGAGTCCTCGGAGCGGACGTCGGAGGGCGAGGGCGTCCCGGTCGACGGAAGGCTGCCGGCGGTGAAGTCGTGGGAGACCTTCGTCACGGGCTCAAGCGTCCGGCTCCTCCAGGGGAGGAAGAGGAAGACGTGCTGGCGGACGGTCGCCCGCACGGCCTCGCCCTCGCGATGGAGCCGGATCGTCGAGACGGGCGCGACGGTCGTGACGCCGGCCGGGAGCAGCACGAAGGCCACGAGGATCGTGACGATTGTCAGGGCCAGGCCGTCCTTCCACGATTCCCTCAGCTTCCGATTCTCCGGGTAGTCCTTGCGACGCTGCGGCATGTCGGGCCTCCTGGGACGGATACGACGGATCCAGAGGCGCCGTGACCGTCCCTCGCCCCACTGCCCTATGCCCTACCTGGTGGCGATCGGTTAAGATCGTGGCCCGATTGTGCGACCGGGGCCCGGCAGCCACGCCCCGGGTCGCGGATGGAACACTCTCCGCGTCCGACCGGACGACCTCGAAACGAGACGAACGCGCGATGAAGCTCGAGACGCTCTGCCTCCACGGCGGCACCCAGGCCGATCCCACCACCCTGGCGCGGGCGGTACCCGTTTACCGGACCAGCTCGTTCGTCTTCAAGAACGCCGAGCACGCCGCGAACCTCTTCGCGCTCAAGGAACTCGGCAACATCTACACCCGGCTGATGAACCCCACCACCGACGTCCTCGAGAAGCGCGTCGCGCTGCTCGAAGGCGGGCCGGAGATGGGCGGCCTGGCGGTGGCCTCGGGCACCAGCGCGATCTTCTACGCGATCATCAACCTCGCCCAGGCCGGCGACAACATCGTCTCCGCCCGCAACCTCTACGGCGGCACCTACACCCAGTTCAACGACATCCTCCCCGCCCTGGGAATCACGGTGAAGTTCGTCGATTCCAATGACCCGGCCAGCATCGCCGGGTCCATCGACGACAAGACCCGCGCGGTGTTCGTCGAATCGGTCTCGAACCCCGCCCTCGAAGTCACCGACATCGAGGCCATCGCCAAGGTCGCCCACGCCCACGGCCTCCCCTTGATCGTCGACTCGACCTTCAGCACCCCCTACCTCACCCAGCCGCTCGCCCACGGGGCGGACGTCGTCGTGCACTCGCTGACCAAGTGGTTCGGCGGCCACGGCGCGGGGATCGGCGGCGTGGTGGTCGACAGCGGCAAGTTCAACTGGGCCGCCGGCAAGCACCCGCTCTACACCAACCCGGATAACAGCTACCACGGCCTGCGCTGGGGCATCGACCTCCCGGACATGCTCCGCCCCCTGGCCTACATCCTCCGGATGCGGACCGTCCCGCTGCGGAACCTGGGCGCCTGCATCTCGCCGGACAACGCCTGGTTCTTCCTCCAGGGGATCGAGACGCTGCCGCTCCGCATGGACCGGCATTGCGAGAACGCCAAGGCCGTCGCGACCTTCCTGAGCAATCACCCCGGCGTCGAGTGGGTCAAGTTCCCCGGCCTCGAATCCGACCCGATGCACGCCCTGAACAAGAAGTACCTCAAGGGCAAGGGCGGCTCGATGGTCGTCTTCGGCATCAAGGGGGGCAGCCCCGCCGGCCAGGCTTTCATCGACGCCTGCAAACTGTTCTCGCACCTGGCCAACGTCGGCGACGCCAAGAGCCTGGCGATCCACCCGGCCACGACCACGCACTCCCAGCTCAACGAGGACCAGCAGCGCTCGGCGGGCATCCCTCCGGAACTCGTCCGCCTGAGCATCGGCATCGAGCACATCGACGACATCCTCGCCGACCTCTCCCAGGCCCTCGAGGCAGCCTCGGCCGCCCGATGAGCATGGGAACCGGCAACGTCTCGACCCGCTTCCTCGCGTTCGACGACGCGGCGGACCCCCTGCGCCTGCAGGTGGGCCCGCCGCTGCCCCGGTTCACGCTCGCCTACGAGATGTACGGCGAGCTGAACCGCGAGAAGTCCAACGCCATCCTGCTCTACCACGCCATGACCGGCAGCCACCACGCCGCCGGCATCAACACCGACGTCCCCGGCCTCGACGGCCGCTGGACCGACGAGATGCACGCCGGCTGGTGGGACGGCTACATCGGGCCCGGCAAGGCGCTCGACACCGACCGCTACTGCGTCATCTGCGCCAATTACCTCGGCGGCTGCTACGGCTCCACCGGGCCGGCGTCGATCAACCCCGAGACCGGCCGCCCTTGGGGCCCGGCCTTCCCCGTCCTCCGGATGCGGGACATCGTCGACTCCCAGATGCGCCTGCTCGACCACCTCGGCATCGATACCCTCCACGCCGTCGTGGGGGCGTCGATCGGCGGCTTCCTCGGGCTCCTGACCGCCACCAGGCACCCGGATCGGGTCCGGTCGGTCATGCTCATCGGCACGGGGATCGAGACCACGGTCTACCAGCGGATCATCAACTTCGAGCAGATCACCGCGATCGAGAACGACCCGAACTTCCGGGGCGGCGATTATTATAGCGGCCCTCCTCCTGCGCAAGGGTTGGCGCTGGCCAGGCGGATCGCCCACAAGACGTTTGTCTCGCCGGATGCCCTCCAGGAGCGGGCCCGGGGCGAGGTCGTGAGCGCCCGGCCGCCCCACGGCTGGTACGAGATGAACCACCCGGTCGAGTCGTACATGCTCCACCAGGGGACCAAGTTCATCCAGCGCTACGACGCCAACAGCTATCTCCGGATCCTCGACGCCTGGCAGTGGTTCGACCTCGCGACCGAGTCGGGCGCGGAGAATTACGCGGAGCTGTTCGACCGCTGCCGGAGGCAGGAATTCCTGCTCTTCAGCATCGACTCCGACCATTCCTTCCCGCCCGCCGAGCAGGCCAAGTTAGCCCAGTGGCTCAAGGCCGCCCGGATCCCCCACATGTGGATCACGGTCCACTCCGACAAGGGCCACGACGCCTTCCTGGTCGAGCCCCGGCTCTTCAGCCCGCACATCCAGCAGCAGGTCGAGGGCTCCTGACTGAACGGATCCTGTACACTCCCCGCGTGGCGGTTTCGCCACGATTCCCCGCTCCGGAGTGAACCCAGGCGAGCGCGAGGCGTCCCGAAGCGGTCCGCCTCGCGCACTCACCCCCTTACGCCCGGCTGCATCGTTGCATCGTCCGACGGCGATCCAGTAGGATCTGGCGGTCAAGGATGGCGAGCCCCCGATTCCCACGCCAGGACCAGGCGAGGGACTCACCCCCACGGCCGAGGCTCCAGGACATGCCGGACGATTCGCCCTACGCCGCCCACCCGCACCACCACGCGGAGGCGCCATACGAGACCCACGCCCCCTACTGGTCGGTCCCCTCCGCCCAGCCGTCGCCGGAACTGCCCTTCCGGGGGACCCTCTCGACGCCCGGGGGGGCCTGGATCGGCGAGGCCAGCGGCATGCTCCGGAGCGCCGACGGCAACGGCCGAGCCTGCCGGGGGCAGCTCCTCAGCCTGCTCGACCGCCGGGCCATCGAACAGCTCTGCCTCACCGGCGAGCGGTTCCGCCTGGAGTTGGAGACTGGGGCCTCGCTGACGATCCGGTTCATCCGAATCGCCGCCCGGGACAACCTCATCTTCCACGCCGAATTCCTCAGCGTGGAAGACATGGGTGATATATGATGGGCAATTGGTGAGAATACGTGGTTGGTGAGGCCCGGAATCGCCGGGCCACGGTCGCAACGCGCTGGGCGAGGGTCTCCAGACCCGTCGAAATCGGCCTTTGGAACGGGTCTGGAGACCCGGTCTTGTGGTACGGCGCGGCGAGTGGATGGGCGGGGTCTGGAGACCGTCGCCCAGCGCGTCGCGACCGTGGCCCGGTACGTCGTCCCCTTTCTGACGCATCGACAATGACCTATCGACTCACGCCGATCACCGCCGCGACTGCCTTCCGCCAGCGTGCGAGCGAATCCCCCCGCCAGGCGTCGTCACGGCCGGGCTGGAACACGCGGCCGCCGGCCTGGAGCAGCTCGGCGGCCCGCTGCATGTCGGGCCAGAGGCCGACGCCTAACCCGGCGAGCAAGGCCGCCCCCAACGCGGTCGACTCGGTCTGGGGGCTCCGGCCCAGGGGCAGGCCCAGCAGGTCGGCCTGGAACTGGAGGAACGGGTCCGACCGGGCCATGCCGCCGTCGGCCCTCAGTTCCATCAGGGGCGCGGGCAGGTCGGCGTTGATCGCGTCGATCAGGTCGGCCACCTGGTAGGCGACGCCTTCCAGGGTCGCGCGGGCGATGTCGGCCAGCGAGGTCGCCCGGGTCAGCCCGAACAGCGTCCCGCGGGCTTCCGGCTCCCAGTACGGGGCCCCCAGGCCGGTCAGCGCCGGCACGAACAGGACGTCCGAGGTCGGGTCGGCCTCCAGGCAGAGCTTGTCGATCTCGGGCGCGGCCCCGACCGCCTTGAGGCCGTCCCGGAACCACTGCACGGCCGCCCCGGCGACGAAGACGCTGCCTTCGAGGGCGTACTGCGGGGCCTTCGGGTCGAGGGTCGCCGCCAGCGTCGTCACCAGGCCCCGGGTCGAGGGGATCGGATCCGAGCCGGTGTGGGCGAGCAGGAAGGCCCCCGTGCCGTAGGTGCACTTGGCCTGGCCGGCGTGCAGGCACCCTTGACCGGCCAGAGACGCCTGCTGGTCCCCCGCCACCCCGGCGATGGGAAGACCGTCGGGCAGGAACGACAGCCCCGAGGTCGGGCCGAAATCCCCCGCGCTCGGGAGGATTTCGGGCAAGATTCCGCCCGGGACGTCGAAGAACGAGGTAAGGTCATCGGCCCACGCCAGGGTCCTCAGGTCCATGAGCAAGGTGCGGGAGGCGTTCGTCGCGTCGGTGACGTGCCGCCGGCCGGAGGTCAGGTGCCAGATCAGGTAGCTGTCCACCGTCCCCGCGGCGAGTTCCCCGGCCTCGGCCCGCTTCCTGGCGCCCGGCACGTTGTCGAGGATCCAGGCGATCTTGGTCGCCGAGAAGTAGGGGTCGAGGACCAGGCCGGTCCGCTCCGCCAGCCAGGGCCGGCGGTCCCGGTTCCGCTCGCAGAACTCGGCCGTCCGGCGGTCCTGCCAGACGATCGCCGGGTGGATCGCCTCGCCCGTCTTCCGGTCCCAGACGACCGTGGTCTCGCGCTGGTTGGTGATGCCCACCGCCGCGACCCGGTCCGCCCCGACCCCCGCCTCCTTCAACGCGGCCTCGACCTGCGGGCCGACCGACCCGACAATGACCCTCGGGTCGTGCTCGACCCATCCGGGCTTCGGGTAGCCGAGGGGGACCTCGGCCTGCCCCTGTCCCAGCGGCCGCAGGCCGGCGTCGTAGACCACGGCCCGGGTGCTGGTCGTCCCTTGATCGATCACCAGGAGATGGTCGCGGGCCATCGCCGCCCTCCTTCGAGCAGTAAGGCATCAACTGAGCCGGATGTGTCCGGGTACGGGATGGCCCGATCCTAACACGACGGCCCGCCCCCGCCGACACTCCGACGCCCCGAGACCCGAGCTTTCCCCGACACCCATCGGAGCCCGATCATGGACCCGACCGTCATCCCCGTCATGGGAATGCTGATCCCGATCATCGTCGTCCCCACCGCCCTGGCCTTCCGCCACGCCCGGCGGGTCAAGGACCAGCTGCACGCCGAGCGGATGCGGGCCCTGGAACTCGGACGCAACTGGTCCGACGAGCAGACATGGTGGCAGCCCGCACGCCTCTGCGCCGGCATCACGATGGGCGTCCCCCTCGGCTCGATCGCCCTGGCCTGGCTCGCCTCCGAGTCCTGCAACTGGCGGCACGAGGAGATCTGGGTCATCGCCGGCCTGATCGGCTTCGGCTCGGTGATCAGCGGCTCGATGCTCACCAAGCAGCACCTCGCCGCCCGCGAGCGTTCGCTGCACTACGCCGCCAGCCTCGAATCCAGCCGCGTCGCCGGCAAGGAGCCGATGTACGACCCCGACCTCTACGACGTCGTCGGCCGCCGCGGGTGACATCGCCCCTCCGCCCCGTTACCATCGCAGGTCGAGTCCGAGGCCGGGCCCGTTCGCCCGGCCTCTCGCATTCGAACCCGCAACGGGGACCCTCGCCATGAACGCCAGACGCCTCGCCGCCGCCCTCGGCCTCCTGGTCGCGGTCGGCCTGATCGCCGCCGAGCCCCAGAAGAAGGCCAGGAAGAAGGCCGCCGCGAAGATCGACACCAAGGTCGAGGCCACCGCCCAGGCCAGCTGCACCTGGACCAAATCCGCCCCCAAGGTCGACGGCGTGCTCGACGACGACGCCTGGAAGTCGGCCAGACTCATCAACAAGTTCCCCACGTTCTGGAAGGGCATCCCCGACAACGGCACCACCCAGGCCTGGCTCGTCTGGGACGACGAGGCCCTCTACTTCGCCGCCAAGATGACCGATAAAGAGATGGTTTCGTTTGGAACCAAGCGGAACGACCACCTCTGGAACGGCGACGTCTTCGAGCTCTTCTTCAAGCCCCACGAAGATAAGACCTACTACTACGAGTTCCAGGGCAACCCCGTCTCGGCGACCTTCCAGGTCCCCATGCCCACCAAGCTCTACCCCCACAAGGACTTCGCCGCCCTGCCCACCCTCGGCATGACCGTCAAGGCGAAGGTCAACGGCACGCTCGACACGCCCGGCGACGTCGACGAGGGGTGGACCATCGAGGGCCGGATCCCCTGGACCGCCTTCGGGCCCACCGGCGGCAAGCCGGCCCCCGGCGACACCTGGAAATTCGCCCTCTGCCGCTACGACTACGGCCCCAAGGGCACCGAGCCCGTCCTCTCCAGCTCCGCCCCCCTCACCGAGGGCAACTACCACCGCTACGAGGACTACGGCAAGCTCACCTTCCTCAAGGATTGAGCATGTCGATCTGAAACACCTTCACCTCCCCGTCCCGGACCAGCCGCGCCCTCCCGGGCCGGCTGGCCGCGTAGGCCCCCAGGGGCGACGGCGGGGCATTGGCGAACCGGCTGTCATCCACGATCAAATACGTCACTTGATTTTCAAGAATTTTTGCTTCCATCTCCTCGACCGACCGGGAGTCGCCCCAGTCGATCGCCTGCCGGCCCGTCTGCAGGTACACCTCGCCCGGGTGCCTCGCCATCACGACGCCCGGCCGTGTCCCCTGATCCTTGATCCAACGGCAGGCCGCGTCGAACCCCAGGTGGGTCGCGCCCGCCGCCCTCGCCCGGCCGCTCAGGGCGGAGTAGGTCGAGTAGGGCAAGGCGATCACGACCAGCCCCAGGGCCGCCGCCCGGCGCGCCTTGCGGCGGTCCCATTTCGAAAAACGACGAAACGAAGCCAGCACCTCGGTCGCCCCGACCAGCAGGAACGGCACGACCGGAACCAAAAACCGCCCCGCCTCGGTGAACGGCCAGGCCAGCAAAATCGCCAGCGTCAGCAACGCCGACAGCCCCGCCAGCCGGCGCCTCGGGCTCTCCAGCGTGAGGAATAGACCGCCGACGATCAGGGCCGAGGCCAACAGAGCCAGGGTTCCGGCCGCCATCGCCAGGGCCCGGGAACTCATGAAGACCGTCGCCAACTCCACGAACGGGCCCGAGAGCTGATCCGGGATCCGCCAGCCGTAGAAGACCAACTGCGATTCCACCAGGCCCATCAACCCGCCCGTCGGGATCAGCCCCACCTGCGTCCCCCGGCCCACGACCTTGAGCCAGACGACCCACGGCGCGATCGCGAATCCGCAAAACAAACCCAAAATCAGGACCTCGCGCCCGCGACGTTTCGCCAGCCCCGCCACCACCACGGCCAGCACCAACGCGATCCCCACGTGCCGGGTCAGCACGCAGCCGGCCAGGACCATCCCAAGGATCGCCGACCGCGTCGCGCCCCCCTTCCTCAGCCAGACCGCCCCCAGCCACATCGCCAGCGCCTGCCCCAGCAGGAAGAGCGGCTCCGACTGGATCTGCCCTCCGATCCGTGCCCAGGTCCAGTTGACCGCCAGGGCCAGCCCGAGCAGGAAGGCCGTCCGCCTCTCATACAAGGTCCCGAACCACGCCCCCATCACCCCCACCGCCGCCACCGTCGCCGCCGCCGAGACCAGGTGCGCCTGCCACCAGCCCCGGCCGAACGCCCGGAACACCCCCGCCAGCACCACCGGAAACCCCGGCGGGAAATGCGCATGCCTCGGCCTCCCCGGCCGATCCAGCTCCCGATACCCCTCGCCCGACCCCAATCCCTCCGCCAGGATCACATACCCGGCCCCATCATAGCGCGGAGGGCTCCCCCAGTCGGTACTCACCCCGACCATCCCCGCCGTCACAACCATGAGCAACCAGACGCCCCGCTTCAAAATGCCCCACTCCGAATCTTCGAACAATCCACCCCGAACCAAAGATACGCCCCTCCGCCCAGAAAACACGATCAAATCTCCCCAACCCCTCCCCACCCCGCCGTTATAATCCCCCCCTTTGGAGTGCGGGAGCAAAGCTGCCGCGTTTCCAAACGATTCGCATCCACCAACCCCGATCGAACCACCCCTTCACGAAAGCGGCAGCCGAACCGCCGCACTCCAAAAATGGACCTCGACACCATCCTCGACCGACTCCACGAGACCTGGCGAGCCTTGAACTTCGACGTCCCCACGCCCGAGGACCGCGAGGCCCTCCACGCTTACTCTATCGAGCTGGACTGCGCCTTGAAGCTGCACCCGGATTCCAGCGACCTCTGGTGCATCAAGGGCGACTGGTTCGGCGAGAAGCGCCTCATGGACGATGTCCGGCCGGAGTTCGAGGAGCGGAGCGCCTGCTACCTCAAGGCGATCGAACTCGACCCGACCAACGGCTACGCCTACCAGCAGCTCGGCAACGTCTTCCACCTGCACAACAAGGACCTCGCCACCGCCGTCGGGTACTTCCGGAAGTCGATCGAGCTGGGCGAAGGCCTCGTCGCCCACGTCGACCTCGCACTCGCCCACGCCCAGATGGGCCGCCGCGACCTGGCCGAGGAATGCCTCGCCCGCGCGCTCCAGACCTTCGGGCCCGACCCGGAAATCGACAAGACCTCCCGCGAAATCGCCCAGGGCCACTGGGATCCCGATCCCCCGCAGAACGACGAGCCCGACGACGGGCCGGAACCGACCGAAGAGTAATCCATACTCTCCAGTCTCAACCCCACCGTAGGGTGCGCCCCGACGCGTGCCAAGGACGCCTCGGGCATTTGAGGAGCCCGACTGGATCGCAGCGGGCGGAGGGACTTCGCAGCCAGGCCAACCCTACGACAAAGGCAACAGGCTCAATGTCCTCTTTTCCCACCGTCGGTCGCCCGTTGCCCCGCTGAGGTGGAAAGCCCTTGATGGCTTTGCGAAACAGACGTGAGTGATGACAACGTTCGCCCTCAGTCTCGCTGGTGGAATCGAGAGGGGGGACGTAAGTTACGTGTCCCAGAGGGCAAGCGTCGGCAACCGAGGTCCACCGGGAGGTGGCCCCGCGTGCTCTCGCGCCCCAGGCAAGCCGATCATCCACCAGGGAATCCATTTCCATGAAATGCAGCGTTGTCAGACTCTTGCTCGTCGCCGTGGTCGCGGGGTACGCCGTGGCGGCCCCCGCCGCGCGGGCCGATACCATCGTGTCGAGCGTCCCCGTGTGGAACGGCACCGACAACACGGGATTCAACTTCGGCACCCCGTCCACGGTCACGATGGGTGAGACGTTCACCAATACGCCGAACTTCGGCGCGCTCACGGGTTTCACGTTCAATATCAAGAACAACACCGCCAACCCGTTCCAGATCACAACCTCCGTCTATGCCTGGACCGGGACGACCACGTCCGGCTCCGCGTTGTTCACGTCGTCTCCCATCACCGTCGTCGGTAACGGCATCTCCCCAGGCTACCAGTCCATCACCACCTCGACCGGCAGTATCTCCCTGATCGCGGGCGGCAAGTACCTCGCCCTGGCGAGCATCAGTAGCGTCACCCCGGGCATCAACTCGTCCTGGGCCCAGGCCAGTGGTGCCGGCAGCAGCTTTTTCGGCGGCCAGTACGTTTCCACCAATACCGCCATCGCCCCCGGCAGCGCCTGGACCGTCTCGACCCAGGTCAGCGCCTTCACCATGTCGTTCGCCCCCGCCGCCGCCTCCGTCCCCGAACCGTCCACGATGCTCCTCGGTGCGGTCGCCTCCGCCCTCACCGTCGGCGGCCGATTCCTCCGACGTCGCAAAGCTTCGTGAGCGGCGGACGATCGGGTCGCCCATGAGCCTGCGTTGTGGCAGTATCCGGGGCGTACGGCTTTGTGAATGGCGTCGTCGCGGAACCGGGCGGCGACAACTTGCCGGATGGCGTCGCGGATGGGATCCAGGCGGTGATGCATCGGGGCCTCCTGCGGCGATGGGTCGTCAAGCAACCTCATCGTGGCAAGGGGCCTTTTTCAGCTCAAGGCTTAACCGGGGGTAGGGATTGGATTCCCTTGGTGGCGTTCACGAATGCCCCCTTTTGCAGCCCTATCTCACCAACAATTCACTAAGCCTCCGGAACAAAGGATGTTGCTCAATCTTTGCTCGGCATACCTCATCAGATAACATCTCCCTTAAAAAATACTCACCCCATTCATTTTTTGCATTATGCATCCCACCATTAATGTGCTTTAGAGCAACCGCTTTGGATTTGGCCTGTCGAGCGGCCTTGATTGCTGAATCCAAGAGTTTGTCAGCACTGAGTGCGCTTTTCTCCCATCTCGGCCAATCCGTCCCTCTACTATTCGGTGGATAACCCAAAATCGTTCGCACTGATCTCTCACATAATATGAGAAGCGACTCAAACATTGGCTCCATACAGACGGCGTAGACTTCGCCGCTGGCAAACGGCTGTAGCGATCGACGATCACTAGGGAATTGCCGATGTGTTAACTCCTGGTATCTTGCCTCCGCCCTATCTCGCCACACCTTGGGCAACTTTTTGCTGGCTCGCAAACCGTTGTAAAGTTTAAGCGTTTCCTCCCATCTACATTTTTTTGCAGTGGGATCCCAGGGAGGCATCAAGTCCCACGCAATTACTGCAATATCAAAAGGCTTTTCTGACAACGTTTTTGCAATCCTGGAGTCAAGTGGGATATCGCGACCACTCACTGGGGTTTCCGGGTACATGGCAATCAAGGTCTTCTTACTGATAGGCTCTATAATTTGGAACTCTTGAAAGCCTACACTAGCCGCGATATGTCTATTCCAAATCTCTTGGAATGCACTCTTGAGTCGAGGCTGGAGTATCCCTGTTGACCCTTCTACGAACAATGCAGTTCGGACGTCATTCGATGCCTTTGCCATCTTTATTCTCCAGAAGCATAAACCGCGCCAGGAGGAACCTGGTCCCGATAAAATCGCACCGATTCCAAGTCTGAGAAGCGGTTATAAACCGTGTCTCCTTCAGATCTTTCGACTTTGATAATGTCATCATATCGGACATGATCAAGCAGCCATGGAGAATGCGTCGTAAACAACACTTGCACTCCGTTTTCCGACCAATGATCTAACTCCTTCAAAACAGTGACAACGGACCAGGGATCAAGTCCATTTTCAAGTTCTTCCACACAGAGCAGCGATGGGCTTGGAGTATTAAGAAGGACCGCGATCAACGCAGTTATGCGCCTGGTTCCTTCGGACAGCATCCAAGCTGGAATAGAAACCTTCTTACCGACTTTTTTTCCATGAGTATGCACATTTTCAACCAACGAATAGTGAATAGTATTCTGGGGAGCTGATGGGCGTGAAACCTCGACTTCGTAGAAGTCAGGCAACATCTGCTTAATGAGATGCATGAGCTGCCTACGCTGCTCAGCGTCGAAACCCTTCAACAGATTTGGTAGGGAGCTTCCTGTTTCATTGAGGATCGGATCCCTTGCCCCTACCATCGAGCTAACGGGCTCGGCCATAGCGTTTGGACTCAAACGAAGGAAGATTGCGTTATTCCAAAAATCACTCAGCGATCGCAGCAGTGCGCCAATCGGTCCGGTTACGTCACGCCTCATCAGCGTCGAAAGGAGCAGATCCTGATCATAGAAAAAAGGCGAGAACTCCGACCTGCCCCCCATTGAAGCAAGCCTTAAATGCTTCCTCACCGTTTCAATAACGTGATAGCTATTGTTGTTTTCACATACAATCAAATCTTCTTCCTGTACATAAGGAAGATCCTTTTTTTCTCCAATAACTATGCTGTATTGAGCAGAAACCAATGGATTCTGTTGACACTTCCACACCAAGTGAATCTCGAAACGACGAGAACGCGTTCCAGAACCAAAATTTATTATGTTTTGAACACCTTTAAACCGATCGCATGCCTTCAAGACATCGAGCCGGATTGCGGCATCCACCCATTGAAGCGCATCAACCAAAGTACTTTTTCCCGCACCATTCCGGCCAATGACCGCATTCATTGAATGCAATTCAATCGACTTCTTCATATTAAAAGCCGCCTTGAATCGTCCAAGGCGGATTTCGGCAAGATGTAGTTTATACGAACTTTCGGTGGCCATTTTCGAGCTCAATACATGACTTCAATACAAGCAACTCTTGCCGGCATCTAACGAGTTTGCCTCAAAAACTATCGGCTTCAGATGCAATTCTACTTTTGGCTTTTCTTTCAATCAGATGGGGGCGAGGGGGATTAATTGGATCGTAAGTGTTGTAACCAGTATCGTCCATGGGGCGCAAAGCGGCAAGTGGAATGGAAGATTGGTGGGGAAATGGGACTGGACGGAACTGGGGACAGGGGACGGAAAAAGGTATACTCTGGAAAGTCTCGACGAAAACCCAATCCCATGCCCCGTAAGGCCTTGAGCTGAAATAAGCCCCCTGCCACGATGGGCGGAAAAGGGGACATGGGCGGAAAAGGGGACATTCTGGAATGGCACAAAGCGAAGTCGCAAACCACTGTCTCCAAATGGGTTGCAGCATCGCCTCAAATTACACAGCGAGACGAGAGAAGATCTGACTGATGTAGCATGTTGCTTGAAACTACGGACTTTTCAGTCAAATGCTCGGAGCGTTTATTGTTCACTTTTGGATTCCAGATCCAGAGATTGCGGCGTAACCCTCTACCCAGAAAGGTTTTTCGATTGGCTTTATGGCATTCGGGACATTCTGATTATTGACAACTGTCGTAGGCCAAACAGCAGCCCCCTCACAGCTCGACATCCCGCGTGGGCCCAGGATCGCGCGTCAGGTCGAGTCCCTCGAACGAGGGGCCGCTCCTGAGGAATTCCTTGACGCCGGGTCGTCGCACGGTGAGCGCCGCGTGAGTTTCGGCGGAGAGTACGACGACCGTCTCATTCCGCCGGATGATGGTCTGCGGCCCCTCGGTCAAGGCGAGGTTCACGACCTCGCCCAACCGGTCTCGGGCATCGTCGAGATTCCAGGTCATGACGGCAGCTCCTTGACGGCTTGGCTGGTGTGATATTCTGGCTCGATCTGGAGGACCGGACAAGGAGAGCGGTGCGGTTTCTTTTGGGAACAGGGACGGGGACATCTTGATTAACGACACCTGTCCGAGAGTTCTGGCCACTCCTGAAGGCCGTTGGACCTGCGATGTTCTGCCTCGAATTGCTCCTCTCAGTGAACCACGGAGACGGTCGCTAAGCTCATGGCGGGAATGACTTGTGGTGGATGGGCACAAGTGAAACAGAACGCGGCGTTGCCTATCCTGGTAGAGGGATTGTTTCGACAGGAGGTGCGGCCCATCCCTGAGGGCGAATGGGTTCGTTTGGTCGAGGAGGGGTGATGGTCCCTGGCCTGAGGCCGGGTTGTCCGGGGGGTCGGGGCGGGGATTGGGTTCGTTTCGTCGATTCGGTTGCGGCGGGGTTCGGGGTCGGGGGCTGGCGGATGGGAGGGGTGGTCTGGTCATGACGGGTTGGGGGCGTGAGGCGGTGGGGAGGGGTCGGAGGGGGTTGTTGGTTCGGGGTGGTTGGGGGTGGTTCGGGAGTGTTGATGGTTAACGTCTTGAGAGAAAGGGGGTTGCGGCGGGTTGGGTTCGTTTCGGAGGTTGGGGTTTCGGGGGTTGGGGGTCGGGGAATTGGGTTTGTTTCGCCGATTTGGGCGCGAGGTTGGGTGCTGCGGTCGTGGGATGGGGGTTTGGGAGGGCGGGTCCTGGGAGCGTTTGTGGTTGTGGGTGCGGTGGACGCGACCCTTTGGGCCGCGTGGCACCACACCCTACATGTTCATGCGGACACGAGACGGATTGGGATTGGGGTGTCAAGGTCAGACGAGGTTGGTGGGGAAAACCGGACTTCTCGGATTTCCGGGGGATCCGCTAAAGTACTGGTCGCGTCCGGCCGAGGGGATTCGGCCCGATGAGGATGGCTACCGGGAGGTCAGGGATGACGCTCTATGACGGGTTGATGCTGGGGATCGTGGTGCTGGGGATGGTCTGGGGGGCCTGGCGGGGGATCACCTGGCAGGTGGCGGGGATCGCGTCGCTGGTGCTGGGGTACATCTTCGCCGAGACGCTCTCGCCGCAGATCGCGCCCAAGTTCCCCGGGGATCCGCTGGTCCAGCGCGGGCTGGCGATGCTGGCGATCTACGTGGCGACCTCGGGCGGGATCTACGTGGTGGCCTGGATGATCCGGGCGACGCTCCGGAAGCTCCAGTTCGAGGCCTACGACCGCCACCTCGGGATGATGCTCGGGGGCGCCGAGGGGGCCCTGCTGGGGATGGTCCTGACCCTGTTCGTGGTCAGCTTCGCCCCCAACACCCGGCAGCCAATCTTCGAGAGCCCGTCGGGGAAGGTCGTGGGCAAGGTGATGGCGGCGGTCGGGCCGGTCCTGCCGAAGGAGGCGCGCGACGTGCTGCAGCCGTTCCTGGACGGCACCGAGACGCGGCCGGCTGAGCAGCTCCAGGCGTCGTTCTCCGAGCTGGATGAGCTGAAGAAGACGGGCGAGAGCTTGCAGAAGACCAGCGAGATCCTCCAGCGCACGGGGCGGACGTACTCGAATGCAACCTCTCAGCGTCGGTGAGAAGCCGATCAACCTGACCCAGGTCCTGAAGCGGGCCGGCCTCGTGATGCACGGGGCCGAGGCCAAGGCGATGATCGCCGACGGCCTGGTGAAGGTGAACGGCGAGGTCGAGACCCGCAAGCGGCGGCAGATGAGCCTGGGCGACACCGTCACCATCGAGGTCGACGGCGCCCCCGGGCTCGTGCTCGTCCCTTGACGCGGGACGCATTCCTCCCCGATGATCCCTTGCGGTTGTCCGGGGAGCACGACGCAATCCCTGCCCCCGCAGGCACCCTTTCGAGACGCGAGAAATGAAGCGGATCGGCATCCTCACCGCCGGGGGCGACACCCCCGCGCTCAACGCCACGATCGCCGGCGCGGTGCATCGGGCGAACCAGGCGAAGGTCGAGGTCTTCGGGATCGTCAAGGGATACGGCGGGCTGCTGAACCCCCAGGTCCCCCACGTCCACCTGAACCCCCTCTACACGAGCATCCCCGAGCTGGACCCCTGCCGCGGCGGGACCCTGCTCGGGGCCTCGCGCGACTACGTCTCCGGCGACGACGCCGAGACCATCGCGAAGGTCGCCGAGCGGCTGGCGCGGCTGAAGATCGAGGGCCTGGTCTGCATCGGCGGCGACGGCACGCTCAACGGCATGCAGCCCTTGAGCAACTACCTGCCGGTCGTGCTCGCCCCCAAGACCATCGACAACGACCTCGGCCTGAACTACCTCGACGAGTCCAACGAGTACTTCCGCGAGCCGGACCCCTCGCGACCCAGAGGTTACCGCTACACCCGCAAGCCCGGCCGGGCGTTCGAGCTGGAGGAGATCGTCAACTTCGCGACCCCGGGCTTCGCGACGGCCGTCTATGTGACGTCGCTGTCGGTGGAGCGCATCCGGACGACGGCCGAGAGCCACCGTCGGATCGCGATCATCGAGGTGATGGGCCGCGACTGCGGGATGATCGCCCTCGGCACGGCCTACGGCCAGCCGGACATGATCCTGGTGCCCGAATCGCCGATCGACGAGGACCGCATGGTCGAGAAGGTCCTCTCGATCCTGGACGTCCAGAAGCACGCCGTGATCTGCGTCTCGGAGGGCATCAAGGACCGCGCGGGGCACATCCTGGGGGCCGTGACGGCGAGCAAGGATCCGGCGGGGAACCTCGTCTATCAAGGGGCCGCCGAGGCGGTGAAGCGGATCCTGGTCGAGAAGATCGGCGACGCGTTCTTCACCCGGCAGCGTCGGAACGAGAGCGCGGACGCGGCGATCTTCGTGAGGAAGATCGGACACACCCAGCGCGGCGGGCGTCCGATCCTGTTCGACCGGTTCTACGCCGCGCAGCTCGGCGGCAAGGCGGTCGAGCTGCTCCTGAACGGCGACCACAACTGCATCGCCACGCTCCAGTACCGCGACGGCGGGATCTTCCTGGACAGCATCCACGCGAACCGGCTCCGCGACCGCTGGGGCACGATCCACGCGCGGCCGTTGCCGACGCAGTTCTACGACCCGGTCAACTTCAAGCCCTCCGCGCAGGGCAACGAGTACCTCCGGGCCATCTTCACCAACGCCCTCGGCCAGGACGACACCGACGCCCTCCGGCACCTGTTCAAGCCGAGCAACGTCTCGCACCCGTACGACTCCGTGAACGTCCACATCAACAAGCGGATCCGCCGGCTGGATCCGAATGCGGAACTGGATCTGAACAGCATCTAGCCCGTTTGGAGTGCGGCAGCGTCGCTCGGTCACTCCAAGAAGTCGATTCGTCGAATCCGAAAGAACACGGACTGGCCGACGCCGCGAGGGGGTCGTACAATCGTCGTCAGCTCGGGGGAAGCCCCCCGGCGCGGTCTGGCCTGCGCATCGATGGACGTGGCACCGGGGAGGTCGTTCGTGAACGTGTGGACGTCGGCGATCCCACCGGTCGGCTCGGGTTTCTGGCTGTGGTCGCAAGTGAGCTCGCCGGGGGCGACAACCCCATCCGGCGGGGCGACGGCGCCGGCGGTCTCGACGCTCTTCCTGGCGCTGCGGCGCTGGTGCGGCAGTGTCACCCTCGCCCCGCAAGGGACGAGCCCGACCGTCTACCCCGGGCTCGCCTGGGGTTGCGGCCTGGCGCTGTTGCTGATCGTCGCCCTGCTGTTCCAGGGGCCTCGGAAGGCGATCGGGCAACTGCTGGACATCCCCGGCCAGTTCCGGCTGCTGGGTTCGGCGATGGCCCGGTTCCAGCGATCGGGGCGGTTGCTGGCGATCCTGGTCGGCACGTCGGTCGTGGCCTGGACGACCACGCAGGCGATCCACTTCCGAGACCCGGTCGCCCGCGAGGACGTGGTCCAGCTCGTGAAGGGGCGGCAGCTCGGCGAACTGGCCCTGGCCCACGGGATGCTCTCGGCCGTGACCCCGCTCCGCGACCTCGCCGCGCTCGGGCTCCTGTTCCCGCTGCTCATCGCCGCGACGACCGTGCTGTTCCAGTACGCCACCGACCGCTGGACGATCACCGTCCGGCTCAGCCCTTGGACGCGGACCCGGCTGTCGCGGTGGTCGTCGGTCGGCTGGATCGGGGCGTCGCTCTACGCGCTCTACAGGCTCGTGAGTGTGGCCTCGGGCTCGCCCGAACTGCCTCTCTCGGGCTGCATCTATATCGAAGCGTTGGTGATCCCGCCGCTGATGGCGGTGGCCGATGGCGTGCTGCTGGCCTGGGTGGTGGTGGAGCTGCGTAACGCGGGGATCGGCGACACGGAGGAGGAGTCGTTCGACATCCGGGGGATCATCGCCCTGATCCCGGCGGCGATCCTGGCGTGCGTCCTGGTCCTGCCGTCCCGCTACCTTTCGGCGGCGGTCGTCCTGGTATCGAGCTACTTGCCGGCGAACCTGACGGCGGGACAATTCGGTCAGGCGGTGCGGTGGTCGTTGAGCTGGGGGATCCTGGCGGCGCAGGTGCTTCTCTTCCCGCTCCAGGGGATCGCCGGGGCCATCGCCTGGACCCGGGGCACGCCGGGCGACGCGTTGCGGGCGACCGGCCGGCTCCTCCGCGAGCAAGGAGGCCGGCTGCTCGGTGCGATCGCACTCTCGGGCGCGCTGAGTTGCGGCCTGACGACGCTGGCCTACCTCGTGATCCTGGCCCTGCCCGCCCAACCCTGGGTGCTCCAGGCGGCGGACAGCTACGCGCATTACTCGACGCTGCTGGTCGGCCTGCTGCTCCTGTCCGGCATGATCGACCTCGCCGAGCGGACCTTGCCCGTCGCCAGCCCCGCGCGACCGGCCGAGGTCGCTTACCCGGAGGAAGCCCGCGCCGGCGCCAACGGCCACCAGGGGGTCCAGGCCGGGGGCGAGGAAGTCATCCTGTCCTGAACCGCCGGCGTGCGAACCCTCCCACGCATCCGCCTGTCCACTCGGGAGGTGGCCGCGCCGGGGGCGTTCCGCACGACGCGGCGCAACTGTCGACGCCGTCAGGGAGTGGCCTGAAAACCACGTGCCGGGGCGTGTTGACTCCGCGCGGCTCCGCTTGACAGCCCCGCTTTGCCGGGGTTGTAATACTTATGTGGGAGGAGTCCACGGGCCGCGTTCTGTGCGAGCCCTCTCCGCCCACGAAGGCCAGGGCTGATGCCCGTTTCTCCCTGAGGGCCTTTCATTCCCGCCTCGGTTCGGCCGGGGTCGCCGCTCGTCGGCCTCTTCACGCATCCATCGTCACTTTTCTCCGAACGCACCACCAGGTCCCGGTCCGGTCATCCGCCCACGGTCGCCCTGTTCGCCCCCTGACCTCGAACAACTCGGCCGCTTGAAAATTCGGCACACGCCTCGCTGCGGGAGGGCTCAGGTCCCCGCGCGCCGGGAACGCGCGTCGGCCTCCGATCCACGGACGCCGATGGACGCAAATCACCTCCCGGCGCGGCTCAACCCGACGGCGAGACACCTCGACGGATCGAGCCCAAGCCCGGCCGCCCGCGTCACCGACGCAGGGCGATCGGGCGCCCCACTCGCATCAATCTCTGCCCTCGCTCGACGGAGCTGACGCTCAAGACCACGGGAGGGAGTCGATACAATGCCCGCCGGAATGGAACTCATCGCTCGGATCGCCAGCAAGCAGAACCTGGCCGAATACCAGAAGACGCACTGGCACGGGAGCTTCGCGGAATACCTCGATATCGTGCGGTCCGACCCCAGGGTCACCCGCACGGCGTATCAGCGCCTCTACGACATGATCCTCTCGTACGGCACCGAGGAGATCACGGTCAACAAGGAAAAGCGGCTCCGATACAAGTTCTTCGATGACCCGATCCAGGAGGGTCACGACGCCATCTTCGGGCTCGACCGCACGGTCATGAGCCTCGTCAATGTCCTGAAATCGGCGGCGCATCGTTACGGGACCGAGCGCCGGGTCCTGCTGCTCCACGGGCCGGTGGGGTCGTCCAAGAGCACGATCGTCCGGCTCCTGAAGAAAGGCCTGGAGCACTACTCTCGCACCGATGCCGGGGCGGTCTACACCTACGGCTGGCGCGACGAGGACGCGATCGAGGGTCAGGATCCGCACTACGTCGACTGCCCGATGCACGAGGAACCCCTGCACCTCATCCCCAACGACTTCCGCGCCGATCTGGCCGCCACGCTCGACGCCGAGGCCCCCGAGCACGAGTACCCCATCATCATCGAGGGGGAACTCTGCCCCTACTGCCGCCAGATGTTCAACGAGCGGATGCTCCGCTACGGCGGCGACTGGACCCGCGTGCTCGACGACATCCGCGTCAGGCGCCTGATCCTCTCCGAGCAGGACCGCGTCGGCATCGGCACGTTCCAGCCCAAGGACGAGAAGAACCAGGACGCCACCGAACTGACCGGCGACATCAACTACCGCAAGATCGCCGAGTACGGCACCGAGAGCGACCCGAGGGCCTTCAACTTCGACGGCGAGTTCAACATCGCCAACCGAGGCATCATCGAATTCATCGAGGTCCTCAAGCTCGACGTCGCCTTCCTCTACGACCTCCTGGGCGCCAGCCAGGAGCACAAGATCAAGCCCAAGAAGTTCGCGCAGACGGATATCGATGAGGTCATCATCGGGCACACCAACGAGCCCGAGTACAAGAAGCTCCAGTCCAACGAGTTCATGGAGGCCCTCCGCGACCGCACGGTCAAGATCGACGTGCCCTACGTCACGCGGCTCTCGGACGAGATCCACATCTACGAGAAGGACTACAACAGCCGCCGCGTCCGGGGCAAGAAGATCGCGCCCCATACCCTCGAAGTCGCCGCGATGTGGGCCGTCCTGACCCGGCTGGAGGAGCCGAAGAACGCCGGGCTGACCTTGATGCAGAAGCTCAAGCTCTACAACGGCAAGACGCTCGCCGGCTTCACCGAGGACAACATCAAGGAACTCCGCGAGGAGGCCGAGCGCGAGGGGATGCACGGCATCAGCCCCCGCTACGTCCAGGACAAGATCTCCAACGCACTCGTCGCCCACGCCGACGAACGGTCGGTGAACCCGTTCATGGTCCTGAACGAGCTGGAGAGCGGGCTCAAGCACCACTCGTTGATCAACAACGAAGAGGTGCGCAAGCACTACAAGCACTTGCTTTCCGTCGTCAAGGAAGAATACGAGGACATCGTCAAGAATGAGGTCCAGCGCGCCATCGCGGCCGACGAGGACGCCCTGGCGCGGCTCTGCGGCAACTACATCGACAACGTCAAGGCGTACACCCAGCGCGAGAAGGTCCGGAACAAGTACACCGGCCAGACCGAGGAGCCGGACGAGCGGCTGATGCGTTCGATCGAGGAGAAGATCGACATCCCCGAGAGCCGCAAGGACGACTTCCGGCGCGAGATCATGAACTACATCGGGGCCCTCTCGCTCGACGGCCGGAAGTTCGACTACAAGACCAACGAGCGCCTCCAGAAGGCCCTGGAACTGAAGCTCTTCCAGGACCAGAAGGACACGATCAAGCTCACGAGCCTGGTCTCGAACGTGATCGACAAGGACACCCAGGAGAAGATCGACATCGTCAAGGGACGCCTGATCCGCAACTACGGCTACGACGAGGATTCGGCGACCGACGTGCTCAACTACGTCGCCAGCATCTTCGCCCGCGGCGACGTCAAACGCGGCAGTCCCTGAGACGCGATGGCGCGAGAGACCCAGCCGGCCGGGGCGGTTCGCATCGACGAATGCCCCGGCCGACCTTGAGCCGTCCATGAAGGCCGGTATAATTTTTGCGGTGTGGGGATACGGGCCCATCGCCCTCCTCCCCCGCCCTTCCACGGCCTCCCGCCACCCAGCCGCATCCGGCCTATCGACCGCCGGCGACTCTCCCCGCTCTTTGCCAATCGAACATCGGCCGCCCGACGGTGTTCTCAGCCGCAGGGCCCAGGGCCGGTGCGCGGGGAGTCACGAGCCGGGACGGGCCGGGGGTTATGCGGTATGCATCGGAATGCGTCGGATTGTGCGGTGGAACGGGGTGCCGCAGGCAACGCAACGGACCGGGGGTGACGGCCGTGGTCAGGAAAATCGAGCGGGACGCCAACCGCTTCAAGCAGATCGTCCGCGGCAAGATCAAGGCCGATCTGCGCAAATATATCACGCACGGTGAGATGATCGGCAAGACCGGCGGCGAGCTGGTCTCGATCCCCTTGCCGCAGATCCAGATCCCCGAGTTCCGCTACGGCTCCAAGAACAGCGGCGGCGTGGGGCAGGGACAGGGGGACGTCGGCACGCCCATCGGCCGGTCCGGCGACGGCGAGCCCGGAATGGGCCAGGCCGGCGACGCGCCGGGGGCCCACATCCTCGAGGTCGAACTCACCCTGGGCGAGCTGGCCGACATCCTCGGCGAGGGCCTCGCCCTGCCCCGGATCCAGCCCAAGGGGCGGGCGAACATCATCGAAGAAAAAGACAAATATACCGGCATCCGTCAGGCCGGCCCGGAGAGCCTCCGCCACTTCAAGCGGACCTACAAGAAGGCGCTCAAGCGTCAGATCGCGTCGAGCACGTACGACCCGGCCGATCCGAAGGTCATCCCCGTCCGCGAGGACAAGCTCTACCGCTCGTGGAACCCGACGTTCAAGCCGCAGTCGAGCGCGGTGGTTCTGTACCTGATGGACGTCTCGGGCTCGATGACGGACGAGCAGAAGGAGATCGTCCGCATCGAATCGTTCTGGATCGACACCTGGCTCAAGAGCCAGTATGACGGCGTGACAACGCGTTACATCATCCACGACGCGATCGCCCGCGAGGTGGACCAGCACACGTTCTTCCACACCCGGGAATCCGGCGGCACGCGGATCAGTTCGGCCTACACCCTGGCCAACAAGATCCTTGAATCCGACCATCCCGTGGAGGACTGGAATATCTACATCCTCCACTTCTCCGACGGCGACAACTGGGGCGAGGACAACCGCCACTGCCTCTCGCTCCTGCGCGACACGCTGCTCCCCAAGT
This sequence comes from Isosphaeraceae bacterium, assembly GCA_965279195.1. GTDB lineage: Bacteria > Planctomycetota > Planctomycetia > Isosphaerales > Isosphaeraceae > CBDIHP01. The sequence continues at coordinate 124,669 of CBDIHP010000044.1, read as the reverse complement.
GCAACCTCTTCGGATACGGCCAGGTCGAGAGCCCCTACGGCTCGGGCGAGTTCTACCGCGAGCTCGAAGACGCCTTCGAACACGTCCCCAACCTCGCCCTGTCGGAGATCCGCAACAAGGAGGGGATCTACGAATCGATCAAGGAATTCCTGGGTCGGGGGAGATGAGATGGGAAAGAATTGAACCACAGAGACACAGAGAGCACGGAAGAGAGTTTTCTGGAGAGATTAGGGAACGTGTACTAGGGTTCTTGGGTGGATCTGAGCGTCGTGGTCGCCTGGGAGCACTGGGATGGAGAAGCAATCGGTCGTTATCGAGGGGTTGCAATGCGTACCGATCGAGGAGCTCAATCCGTTATCAGGGGCTGTCATCGCAGCTGCGATCGAGGTGCATCGTCATCTCGGGCCCGGCTTCCTGGAGAGTGTCTACGATGAGGCTCTGGCGGTCGAACTTGAGTTACGAGGGATCGCCTTCGTTCGGCAAGCGAACATCTCGGTCGGGTACAAGTCGCATCACGTCGGCCTCGCCCGCCTGGATCTGTTGATCGAGGAGAAGCTGATCGTCGAACTCAAGGCGGTGGATGCTCTCGTCCCGATCCATAAAGCCCAGGTCCTTTCATACCTGCGTGCGACCGGACTTCCTCTCGGCCTCCTGATCAACTTCAACTCGAAACTCCTCCGCGAGGGCGTCCAGCGAGTCATCCTGAACTGATCCACTCTCATCTCTCCGTGCCCTCTGTGTCTCTGTGGTTCAATTCTCCCGAATTCCGAGAGGCCCTTGTCATGAGCAATGACCACAATCTGCCGCCGGAGTTGAGGGAGTTGCAGCTCGAGATCGAGGAGTACGCGCGCGGGTACGGACTGGACTTCTACGACACGATCTTCGAGGTCCTCGACTACGACGAACTCTCCGAGATCGCCGCGCTGGGCGGCTTCCCGACCCGGTATCCGCACTGGCGGTTCGGGATGGAGTATGAGCAGCTCTCCAAGGGTTATCGATATGGCTTGCAGAAAATCTACGAGATGGTCATCAATAATGATCCCTGCTATGCGTATCTATTGAGGTGCAATCAGCTCGTCGATCAGAAGCTGGTGATGGCCCATGTGTACGGCCATAACGACTTTTTCAAGCGCAATCATTGGTTCTCGCAAACAAACCGCAAGATGATGGACGAGGTCGCCAACCACGGCAACCGGATCCGGTCGTACATGGAACGATTCGGCGAGGAGACGGTCGAGGATTTCATCGACAGTTGCCTCTCCCTGGAAAATCTGATCGACGTGTACTCGCCGTTCATCAAACGGCGCGACACGCCGAACCGTTACGACTTCCAGCCGACCGAGGAGGGGCCGGCGGGGCAGATCAAGTTCCAGAGCAAGGAGTACATGGATTCCTACGTGAATCCGCCCGGATACTGGAAGGAGCAGGCCAAGAAGCAGGAGGCCGAGAAGCAGAAGAGCCGGCAATTCCCCGAGCAGCCGGAGCGGGATGTCCTGCTGTTCCTGCTGGAGCACGCGCCGCTGAATGCGTGGCAGTCGGATGTGCTGGAGATCGTCCGGCAGGAGGCGTACTACTTCGCACCCCAGGGGCAGACCAAGATCATGAACGAGGGCTGGGCCTCGTACTGGCACTCGACCATCATGACCACGAAGACGCTCCACCCGTCGGAGCTGGTGGATTACGCCGACCACCACTCCGGCACCATGGCCACGTCCCCGGGTCGGCTGAACCCGTACAAGCTCGGCATCGAACTGTTCCGCGACATCGAGGAGCGATGGAACCGCGGCCAGTTCGGGCCCGAGTACGAGGAATGCGACGACCACGAGACCAGGCGTCGCTGGGACAGGCAGCTCGGCCTGGGCCGGCAGAAGATCTTCGAGGTGCGGCAGATTTACAACGATGTCACATTCGTGGATACGTTCCTGACGCCGGACTTCTGCCGACGTCACAACATGTTCAGCTACCGGCACAACGATCAGAGCGAGGTCTACGAGATCGAGAGCCGGGAGTTCAAGAAGATCAAGGAACGCCTCCTCTTCGGCCTGACGAATTTCGGGCAGCCGATCATCCGGGTCAAGGAGGGGAACTACCGCAACCGGGGCGAGCTCTACCTCGTCCACGAGCACTTCGGGACCGACCTGAAGCTCGACCACGCGCAGGACACCCTGCGCCACCTGCAACGCCTCTGGACCCGGCCGATCCACCTGGAGACGACCGTGGACGGCCGGACGACGCTCCTATCCTTCGACGGGGCGGACCACACCATCCGCCCGCTGGGAGGCACTCCCCATGAGCCCACTGAGCCGAGAGATCGCCGCCGCGGTTGACGCCGCGCCGGCCTCGGGGCCATTCCCATATGGCGTCACCGTGGAATCCGAGACCCGCGACGGCCGGGCCCGCGTCAACCTCACGCTCCAGGCCAACGGCCCAGTTGGCCTGGCGTTCGACACCCTCCAGTTCGAACGCCTCGACGCCGATCTGGACGTCCCCGCCCTCCAGGCCTGGGGCGACCGTCTGGCGAGACGGGTCACTTACCTGATGGAACCGCTCGTCGTCCTCGAAGTCGACCCGGTCGGAGGCGAGGTCGAGCTGCGGAGCCAGGCACCCACCAGCCGGGCCTCCAAGCGGACCTATTACGAGATCCGCCTGTCACGACCGGGGCGATTGAACCTCAGACGCGTCGCATTCGACGAATCCACGCGGACCCGCTCGTCGATCCCTTGCCAGTTGACGAGGGAAGTCCTCGAACGGCTCGTGGAGGACATGGCGGCCACGGCATGATCTGAGCTGGATTTCTACTTTCCCGATCTCAATCCCAAGGGTGCTCGCGGGTTTCGTCCACGAAACCCGCGGGCACCCTTTCGACGGACTTGACCCGATCTACCGGGCGCGCAACGCGTTGAGGATGACGGCGACGTCGATGGCCTCCTGGATCAGCGCGCCGTATGGCGGCTCGATGTATCCGAAGGCGGCGACGACCATGCACGCGAGGCTCAGGCCCAGGCCGGCGTAGATGCTCTGCAGGGCGATCGATCGCATCCGGCGGCTGATGGCGACGGTCTCGCCGACCTTGCCGACGTCGTCGACGAGCAGGACGATGTCGGCCGCCTCGGCGGAGATGCCCGTCCCCTTCGCCCCCATGGCGATGCCCACGGTTGCCGCCGCGAGCGCGGGGGCGTCGTTGATGCCGTCGCCGACCATCACGATCGGATCATATTCTTTCCGGATCGCCTGAAGCCGCGTCACCTTGTCCTCGGGGAGCAGGTTCGCCTCGATCGCGTCGAGTCCCGCCTCGCGGCCGATGGCGAGGGCGTGGTCGTCGTGGTCGCCGGTCAGCATCACGGTCCGGGCGACGCCCATCGCGTGCAGGTCCCGGATCAGTTCGGGGACGCCGGGCCGCATGCGATCCTTGAACGTGACGACCCCGGCAGCCCGATCGCCCACGGCCACGAAGGCCGCCATGCCCGGCTCGGCCCCCTCCGGCTTCCTGACGTCGGCCCCGATCGACTCGCGGAGGAATCGCGCCGATCCGACCCGGACGAGCTGGCCGTCGAGCGTCCCCTCCACGCCCCTTCCGGCGATCTCGCGGAATCCCTCGGGCATGCTCACATGTCCCAATCTGGATCGGGCCTCGGTGGTCAGGGTCTGGCCGAGGAGGTGGGTGGAGAGTTGCTCCAGGCCGCCGGCATGGCGCAACACATCTTGCTCGGAGAATCCATCGAACGCGATCACTCGATCGACGACCGGGGCGCCGAAGGTCAAGGTGCCCGTCTTGTCGAAGACGATCGCACGCGCGTGGCCCACCTGCTCGATCGCCGCCCCGCCCTTGACGATGATGCCCGCCCGCGCCGCCCGGTTGATCCCGCCGATCACCGCGACGGGCACGGCCAGGATCAGCGGGCACGGCGTCGCCACGACCAGGACCGAGAGGATCGTCCGCGACTCGCCGGTGATCCACCAACCGAGCCCGCACATGAACAAGGTCAGTGGCGTGAACCAGACAGCGTAGCGGTCCGCCAGCCGCTGCAACGGGGGCTTCTGTTCCTGGGCCTGCCTCACGAGCTGGACGATCCGGGCGTACTGGCTCTCGCCGCTGGGCCGGTCGGCCCGGAACTCGAAGGCATCGCCCGCGTTCAGGCTGCCGCTCAGGAGCTTCGAGCCGGCGGCCTTGGTCCCGGCCAGAGGCTCGCCGGTGACGGCCGACTCGTTGATGAGGGCCGACTCGCTCGCGAGCGTGCCGTCGACCGGGATCAGTTCGCCCGGCCGGACCAGGAGCAGGTCGCCGACGTGGACCCCCTCGGCGGGGATCTCTTCGAGGTTGCCGTCACGCTTCCGGGTCGCCCGGCGCGGGGCGCGGGCGAGCAACTCGTCGAACGCGGAAGAGGCTCGACGCAGACTATAGCGCTCCAGCGCCTCACCGCCGGACTGCATCAGGACGATCACCAGCCCCGAGAAGCCCTCGTTCATGTACAGCGCGGCCAGGATCGCGAGCAGGGCGACGATGTCGGACGCGAACCGGCCCCGGAGCATCCCCCGGACCGTCTCGATGGCCACGGGCGTACCGCCGATCAGGAGCGTGACCCACCAGATCCGGCGGCCGAGTTCGACGTCCTCAAGGCCCCAGCGCGCGACGAGGCCGGCGAGCAGCCCGGCGAGGGCGACGAACGGGATCGGGTTCTCGCGGACGATGGTCCAGGCCGAACGTGGGGCGGCGGTCGTGGTCATGGGCACCTGGCGTCCTCGGATCGAGTGGGCGGCATTCGAGCCAACGAGCGTGGCCGATCGCCGTCGATTCGACAAGGGGTCACCCAGCCCTCAGAACGACCGCCTGCGCGTCGGGGTCGCCTTCGCGGCTTGACGCCAGGCCTCGGCTTCGGGCCTGCGGCCGATCTGATCGAGGAAGGCCGCGAGCGGCTCGAACCGGTCGCCGTAGGGGTTGCGACCGAGGTCGGGCAAGGCATCGATCTCGTCGTAAAACTCGCGGAGCCGGTCGCGCGAGGAATTGACCGCGCGGAGGTGCGGGCCGAGGCGGTCGAGTTCTTCGGTCCGGCCCGCAAGGCGGAGTGCGTTCATCAGCCGGTACGCCAGCGAGGGGTCCGCGGGGCGGTCCTGCCAGGCGTTCCTGAAGAAATTCGCCGATGCGACCCAGTCTCGCTTCTGGGCGGCAAGCCAGCCGCGAGTTGCGTCGAACCTAGGCCCGGAGCGGAGGCTCTCGGGCATGCGCATCAAAGCGCCTTCGACCGTGGATACATCACCGGCCGCCATCAAGGCGTCCAGGTAGGCGGACCATGCGGGCGGGGTCGCAGCGGGGGAGGCGACGATCGGATCCAGGAGCTTGCGTGCGTCGGCCAGCCGGCCGTCGCGGATGTATCCCTGAGCCAGGGCCACGGCCGAGGGGATGTCGCCGGGGTGGGCGCGACAGACCGGTTCGAGCTGGCCGATGACGGCCTCGGCGGAGATCGCATGGGCGTCGTGACGGATCAATTGCAGGAGGATCTGGATGCGGTCATGCGGATCGGGCTCGACGGCGAAGAGTTCCAGCCCGAGCGCGCGGGCCTCGTCGTCGCGTGCCTGGAGGGCGTAGAGGTTGAGGAGCCCCCATCCGACCTCCGGGGCGGCCCTGTCGATCTTGAGGGCGTCCCGCCAGGTCGCCTCGGCGGCCGCAAACCGCCCGAGTCCATAGAGGGCCGAGCCCTCCACCCCCTTCCACTCGGCGGCGAGCCGGGGGTCCGGCGACCGGATGGCCTCCACCTCTTCCAGGGCGATCGAGTACTGCGGGTCGGGGCGGTCGAGCGAGAGCCGGGCGAGCCGGAGCCGGGCCCGCTGGTCCGTCGGGTTTGTTTCGAGGTAGGCGACGATTCGCGACTGGGCGTCGTCGAACCGACCGGCCGAGACCAGCGCGTCGAGTCCATCGAGGGTCGCCCGGGGCCGCACGAGCCACCAGCATGAGGCCGCGACGGCGACGATCACGGCGGCCATTGCGAGCCGGGAGGGCCAGGGGGACGCGGAACGCTGCTCTTCTGACACGTCGTCGTCCTTCTCGACCAGGGGGCCTGCAAACCACCTCGGTGCGGGGTCCGTTAACGCAGGCAACCCCGTCCCGGGTCGAGACCGGGGCGGGGTTGCCTGGAAAGTTGCGAGGGCGATCGCTCGCCACGTCCTCGGATCAGAGGGAGTCGGCCGAGACGACCTCGCCGCCGTCGATGGTGGCGATGGCGTACCAGGACTGGTAGTTGACCGTGCTCTTGATGAACCGGACCGAGCCGTCGGCGAACAGGACGTTCACGCCGCCGGGGTGGTTCGAGCTGGCCGCGATGGTGTTGCCGAGCCGGCCGAAGTCACCCTGCTGGCACGAACGGCGGTTCGGGGTCTGCGTGTGGCTGTACTGGAGGGTCTTGCCGAAGTAGACCCATTCGCCCTTCCAGGTCCAGGCACGGTTCGTCGACTTGTCGCAGGCGAGGGCCGCGGCTCGGTCGAGGGGGTAGCCGGGCTGATAGGGAGGGTTGACCGAGTCGCCGGGGCCGTTGGGGCCGCGCTCATAGACAACGCCCAGGCCATCCTTCGAGGACGCGAGATCCACGCCGGTGCCCTTGATCCACTCCGAGAAGATGGCGGTGTTGCTCGTACCGTCGTTGAAGTTGTTCAACGCGACTGTGTACTTCAGGGCGGTATCCCAGTTGGAAGACGCGTAGGACGGGCCGTTGGTCCGCCAATTGTTGTAGCCGCGGTGCAGGCCGATGTTGCTCGGGTAGCTGCCGGTGGCGGTGAAGCGGCGCGTTCCGGTGGCCGGCTGGCCGACGATGATCTCGCTGTCGGCGGCCCGGCCGGGGGCCCCGTCCGACGGGCAGAGGAACGACGCGACCTGGGTCACCAGGACGCTGCCGTTGATGGCCGAGTACGGCCCGCCCGAAGCGGGGTCGGAACTGGGCGCAGGGCCAGGGCCCCAGCGGGCCCCGAAGGCGAAGTTAATCGCGTTGTACACGGGCTGCTGCTCGAGGTAGGGCAGGAGCCGGGCGTGCTGCGACCAGTTCTGGGCCTCGTCGCCGCCGTTGGTGTACTGGTCCACGAACAACGGCGGGGTCATGCCGTCGTTGACGCTGAGGTAGTTGTGCCAGGCGAGGCCCAACTGCTTGAGGTTGTTGGTGCACTGCGAGCGACGGGCGGCCTCGCGGGCCGACTGGACCGCCGGCAGGAGCAACGCGATGAGCACGGCGATGATCGCGATCACCACCAGCAGCTCGATCAGCGTGAAGCCGAGAAGGCGTCGAGGGTTACGCATCCGTGTGGATGGTCCTTTCCGGAATTCCCAAGAAGATGTGAATAACGGGGGAATCGAGCACCAAGGGGGAGAGGTCCCTGGTCGTGTGGCGATGCAGGCGCGTCGCGCCAGGCGTTCGGCTCACTTCTTCGGCGTGGCGTCGGCCTTGGGCGCTTCGGCCGCGGGCTTGGGGGCGGCCGACTTCTTGTTGACGCCCGGGTAATTGCTCTGGAGGCCGGAATTCTTCATCTGGTTGTACGCCTCGGCCTGCGTCTTCGGCGCATTCGCCGGAGCGTTGCCGGTGATGTTGGCCGTCTTCTCGTTGTCCTCGGCACAGCCGACGACCATCGCCGACAGGCCGAGGGCGACACACACCAGGCGACCGCGAAGGGACCTACTCATGACTTTGCCACCACTCCTGGAGGAAAACGGCATGCCTACCAGCATGTCGCCCGTCGAGGCAGCAGCCCTCCGACGAACCGGGGGCGGTGGACCGGAGCCGGCCGTCGGGACAGGGGGGTCCTCCGGGAAAGGCTCACGGTCGAGCTAGCGACGAACTCGGACGACGACCCCGCGACCCCCTGCCTTAACGCCCGTCGCATGACAGCCTTGACGCGTTGTCAGGGCAAAATGCACGGACCTGTTCGTGTCGGCATTGGCTGCCGAACCACGAATTCTTTAAGGAAGCATGATCATTCGAGAAGGGTAGAGGGGCAATTTATGTCGCCCCGACTCGGATTGTCAATGGTCCTTCATGCAAAAACCCTCGCCGCTTCCCTGCCGAATCCCGTCGATACGAATGGGCCTGCAACAGGTCCACACATAACTGCGGATTCCCCATCGGTTAACGAGAACGAAATGGTTCGGCCTGTTTGCGTGCATCCTTGACAAGGAGCCCTCGCCACACCGACGATTCTCGAGGACATGCCGGGCCCTCCTCAGGCGCGAAATCCGGAATGAGACGCGGATCCCGCGACGGCGAAATCCAGGGCTCGGACGGATACGCACGGGGCGATTCCTTGCAAACCACGGACCGACCGCTCGCCCTGGTTCTCGGCACACACGCACTCTCCCTCTCACTCGCCGTGGCCCTGATGCCGGGTTGCGGGCCCGATGCGTCACGCGTTGCAACGCCGGCGAATCGGGCCGATTTCCGCGAGGAGCGAGTGGCCCCATCCGTTCCGCCCCCGATCCGGTTCAGGCCGCAGTCGCTCGACTTCGCCTACGACCGGGGCGAATCGGGGACGGCCTGGCCGGTCGAGACCACAGGCGGGGGCGTCGGCCTGCTCGACCTCGACGGCGATGGGGACCTGGACATCTTCTTCGCGCAGGGGACGCCGCTCGGGGCCGCGGCGCCAGGGCGCAAGCCGAGGTCCGACATCCTGCTGATCAACCAGGGGGCGGGTAGGTTCGTCGACCGCTCGGAGTCGTGGGGGCTCACGCCGAAGGGATATGGGCAGGGCGTGACGGTCGCCGATTACGACGGCGACGGGGATCCGGACGTCTATGTCACGAGATACGGCAAGGACACCCTCTGGCGTAATGAAGGCTACGGATTCGTGGATGCAACCGACGTCGCCGGGCTGGGCGACCCGCTCTGGGGCCTGGGTTCCGCCTTCCTGGATGCCGACGGCGACGGAGACCTCGACCTGTTCGTCGCCAACTACTTCGATTTCAACGTCGCCGACGCCCCGTTCGGACGCGACCCGAAGACCGGGGCGCCCGACTACGGGATGCCCCAGCAGTTCATCGGCCAGCCCGATCGGTTCTACCGCAACGTCGGGGGCGGAAGGTTCGTCGACGTGACGAAGGACTCGGGCCTCGCCGGGAACGGACGGGGCATGGGCGCGATCGCGGCCGACTTCGACGGCGACGGCCGCGTCGACCTGATCGTCGCCAATGATGCGCAGGCGAACGCCGCATGGCGGAATCTCGGGGGAGGCCGGTTCTCGGACGTCGGCGAATCCAGCGGGCTGGCTTTCAATGGCGACGGCAAGACCGAGGCGAACATGGGGATCGCGTTCGGCGACGCCGACGGGGACGGCCGGCCCGAGGTGGTGATGTCGCACTTCTTCGACGAGCGCACCACCCTCTGGCGGAACGTCGGGGGCGACCCGCCCGCCCCGGCGGCTTTTCAGGACCAGACCACGGAGGCAGGGCTGGTCCGGGCCAGCCGCCCGGTGACCGGATGGGGGCTCGCCCTGGCGGATTTCGACGATGACGGCGACCTCGACCTGATCCAGGCCAACGGACACCTGAGGCGCGAGCCCGAGCAGCCGTTCGTCTACGAGAATCCCCCCCTGCTCTGGCGGAATGACGGCAAGGGGCGGTTCGCCGACGTCTCCGCCGGGGCGGGCGAGTATTTCGGGAAGAAGTGGGTCGGGCGGGGGCTCGCGGTCGGCGACCTCGACAACGACGGCGACGTCGATGCGGTGGTCGTCCACCACCACGGGCCGGCGACCATCCTCTGGAATGAAACCGTGCGAGCCGGCCACCACGGTTTGAATTTGAAACTCGTGGGGGGTTCCGGCAACACGGACTCGATAGGGGGCGTGGTGACTGCAGAGTTTGCAGGACATCGCGTCGTCCGCTGGGTCACCTCCGGCGGCAGCTACGTATCCAGTCACGACGGGCGGGTCCACCTCGGGACAGGCCCATCACCCCGGATCGACCGCCTCGTCGTCCGCTGGCCATCCGGTCGGCAGACCGAGCGGAAGGACCTCCCGGCCGACGGCATCCTGCTGCTGCGCGAGGACGGGCCCGGGGAAACTTCTCGTAAACCATTGCCTCCAGAACAGTAACGACCAATCGCCCCGATCGTTGGCCGCGACCCTTTCTCAACGTCCCCGCAGGAGGGGACGGATTTCGCGAACCCGAAACGATTGCCATGGGTTGAATTGGTTCGTTATGCTCTCCTTCGAGAACCGACGCGCAACGGGGACCTTCTCGACGATGACACGCCGGATCCACCGGGCCAGCCCGGTCCCCTTCCTGGGGATCGGATTGCTGGTCGTCTCGTCTGCCTTGCTCCCGCTGGCCGAGGCATCGCCCCCCACGATCCTCGACCCCACCCTGCTCGGCGGCCTGCCCGTCGCGGCCCTGGAATTGTTCCCGGAGCCGTTGACCGCGGTCGCCCTGGCCAACCTCGCGATCGGCGGCGCCTTCGGACTCCGCGCCCGCCGCAAGTTGCTCGTCCACAGCGGTCTCGGCTGACCGCTGACCATCTCGTCGATGAGATCAACGCGAAACGGCTCGCCCCGACGAAGGGCGAGCCGTTTCGCATTCTAAGTCGATCGCGACCGGATCAGGGCTCGACGATCTGAAGGAGCTGGCTCTGCACGGCGAGGGCCTCGTCGGCGTCGGCCACGTCGCTGTGGCAGGCGGCCTTCGACCCGCCGCCCGTCACGGCCTTCTTCGTCTTGGAGGCGAGCCGGTGGATCTCGCTGGCGGGCAGGACCCCGCGCTTCTCCAAAATCTCTTGCTGCTCGGCCGTGAGTGCGGCGGAGACCTTCGCCTTGTCCCAGGCGTAACCCTCGGCCTTGCCCGAGGCGAACTCGACGATCTCCTTGGAGATCCGGACGCTGCACCAGTCGTGGCCGCACATGGCGCAGAAGTCGGTGTCGACGTCGAGGTCCTCGTCGTGATAGGCCCGGGCGGTGTCCGGGTCGAAGGACAGCTCGAAGTGCTTCTGCCAATTGAGCGCCGCGCGTGCCTTGGTCAGCTCGTCGTCGCGGTCGCGGGTGCCGGGGATGCCCAGGGCGACGTCGGCGGCGTGGGCGGCGATCTTGTAGGCGATGCAGCCCTGCTTGACGTCGTCCTTCTTGGGCAGACCGAGGTGCTCCTTGGGGGTGACGTAGCAGAGCATCGCCGCGCCGTGGAACCCGGCGGAGGTCGCCCCGATGCAGCTCGTGATGTGGTCGTAGCCGGGGAAGATGTCGGTGACGAGCGGGCCGAGGACGTAGAAGGGCGCACCGTGGCAGAGGGTGCGCTGGAGCTTCATGTTGTACTCGATCTGGTCGAACGAGACGTGCCCCGGCCCCTCGACCATCACCTGCACGCCCTTGCGCCAGGCCCGCTCGGTCAGGACGCCGAGGGTCTGGAGTTCGGAGAGCTGGGCGCGGTCGGTCGCGTCGGCCAGGCCGCCGGGGCGGAGGCCGTCGCCGATCGAGAAGGTGACGTCATACTCCCGCATGACGTCGCAAATGTCCTCCCAGTGGTCGAACATCGGGTTCTGCTTGCCGTGGGTCAGCATCCACTTGGCCAGCAACGACCCACCCCGCGAGACGATCCCGATCAGGCGATCCTTGATGTACGGCAGGTGCTCGCGGAGCACGCCAGCGTGGACGGTGAAGTAGTCCACCCCCTGCGCGGCCTGGTGCTTGAGGGTCGCCAGGATCATCTCGACGGTCAGATCCTCGATCTTCCGCCCGATGATCATCGAGTAGATGGGCACCGTGCCGATCGGGACCGTGCTATTGCGGATCAGGGCCTCGCGGCAGGCGTCGAGGTCGCCGCCAGTCGAGAGGTCCATGACCGTATCGGCCCCCCAACGCTCGGCCCACTTGAGCTTCTCGACCTCCTCGTCCGAGCTGGACGAGACGGGCGAGGCCCCCATGTTGGCGTTGACCTTGGTCTTCGACGCCCGGCCGATGCACATCGGGTCGAGCTGATAGCCGAGGTGGGCCTTGTTCGCCGGGATGACCATCCGGCCGGCCGCGACCTCGTCGCGCACCTGCTCGGCGGTGAGGTGCGTCTCACGCTCGGCGACCCGACGCATCTGCGGGGTGAGGATCCCGAGCCTCGCCGATTCGAGCTGGGTGCTGGGGACGAATCCGGCGGGGTACGTCACCTTGCGGAGCGAGCCATCCCCCTGCGCGAACACGATCGAGCCGACGCCGGGGTCGAACGGCTTGCCGGCGGAGCCGTTGGCCTTCGAAGCCGAGACCGTCTCGGTGGACCAGCCCTCGGGGAGGAAGTCCCAGGCGGTCTTTTCCGAGAGCGGCGGCATCCCGGGCGTGTCGGGCGAGGAGAAGGTGCGGGCGCCGGCGATGCCCGGAGCGAGGGTCGGGCGATTGGCGAAGCTGCCGGGCGTCGTGCCCTGGGAGCCGGTCGAGGGGTTCTGGCCGAGTGGCGGCAGGGGCAAACGCGTGTCGTGACTCATGGCGTCTCCTGAACTCCTCGATCAGACGCGCCGGACCTTGAGAAACGGTCCATGGCGGCTTCGTCAGCGGGTCGATCCGCCCAGTCCGGATCCGGACGGGGCGGAGAAGATCGTAGACAATCCCGGGCCGTTCGGACCGGGACGAGGGCGAAATGGGCGGGAATCCGTGCGAATCGATCCTGGACCTCGATCTTCGCATCCTCCGCCCGGAGACGCAACGTATGTCGAGCCTCGTACGTCGCGGCTGAGGTCCCCGATGACCCCCAGGGGAGATGCGAGGCGATCGTTCCCAAGCCGGGCGCGGATCTTCGGACGAAATTGCATCTGTGACGAAACCCGATCGATTGCCGCCCTGGAAGGGCGGCAATCGATCGGGTCCTGGCGTGAGTCAGCCGCCCTGGTGAGGTCATGACTGACGTCCCAGGTGCGATTCCCTCGGGAGATGCTCGCCCAGCGCCCGGGTGGTCGCCTTCGGCCGCATTGGGATCGGCATCGAGACATCCATCGCCCAGCACGACCCGGGCCGAGGACAGACCCTTCGAAAAGCCATCAGGTGGCCGTGGAACCCAGACAACCCACCCTGATCTTCCCCCCCGGGAACAGGGTGAACCGCTCGGTCCACGGCCACCTGATGACTTCCGGCCCGGAGGCCAGAGGGTTCGGTGGCAGTCAGCATCTGGCGACTGGACGTCCGGGGGGCGGGCGATCATCGACTCCGGTTTTCCCCCCCGGAACCGGTGTCTAGATCGCCCAACCCTCGGTCGGCCAGTCAGCCCGACTCCCGCGTCCTGTTCGTCTCAGGTTGGGATTCGTTTGTCGCTGACGAAAGTATAAGGATTCAACTCGCGTTCCAACGCGAAAAATCGACCGACCACAATCCGAAAATCACCCTAGAAAATAATGCAAAGCCCTCCGAAATCACCACTTAAGAATTTCGAGGAGGAGATCAGGATTGTTTACGGCGCATTCTCATAATGAGAAATGCCTCAGTTCGACCATTCTCAGTCTGCGGAGAATCGAACATCCTCAATGCCCTCACCAGGAATCTAGGTGATGGGCGGGACGCGTGCCGGGAAATTCCGAGGAGTTCTCGTGAAATGGCGGCGAGGTGGGGCGACTGACGGTCCGAGATTCCATGGATGGCTGGACATCCATGACAGGTGTCGGAACGACGGGCGAGGGAGTACGGCGGGCGGGAAGTGTGGCGGGAGCGGGGCGAGTTGGGGGGGAAATGGTCCCGGGTCGGGTCAGTTCGCCATGGGGTGGTCGAACTTCTTGACGAGGGTGACCTGGTTGCCCTTCTCGTTGTACTGGAACGAGTCGACGAGGCCCTTGGTGAGCATGATCCCGAAGCCCCCTTCGCGGATCCCGGCCTCGTTGCGGACGTCCAGGTGCCCGATCGGGTCCTCGTCGGACGCGGCATGGGGCAGGTTGCCCGGGTTGAAGCCGGGGCCTTCGTCCCGGATGATCACCGAGACGTGGGTCGGGGTGATCCGGTAGATCAGCTTGACGAGCTTGCCGGGATCCTTGCGATTGCCCCACTCGATGGCGTTGCCGCCCATCTCCATGACGACCTGGCGGAGGTCCTTGACCTGGCGCTCGGTGAGGGGAGTATGGGCGTAAAGGTCGGTGAGCATGTCGTTGAGCTGCTGGAGGTAGGCCAGCTCGCTCGGGATGTCGAAGTGGATCTCGCCCTTGGTGCCGTGGGTCTCGTGCTCGTCGCGCCAGGCGAGGACCTCGTCGATGGTCTTGAAGAGGGCTTCGGGCGTGAACGGCTTGGCGAGGTAGGCGTTGGCGCCGACGCGGATGCCCTGGAGCCTGTGGCTCGGGTCATTGAGCGCCGTCACGATCACGACGGGGACGAGATTCGTCTCCCGCTCGCGTTTGAGCCGCTCGCACACGGCGAAGCCGTCGATGTCCGGGAGCATAACGTCGAGCAGCACCAGATCGGGATTCTGCGTCTTGACCGCATCGACGACCGTGGCCCCGGAGAGGAGCTGGATCGGCACGAAGTCACGCGCCCGGACCAGGTCGGCGAGAATATCGTTGGTGTCGCGCTCGTCGTCGACGATCAGCACCGTGCGCGGCATGGGCAAGAACCCTGCAAAGAAGCGGATGATGTCACGAGCATTCTCCCGCGCCGGCGGCCCGCTGGCAAGTCAGTGGCCCGCCAACAGTTCAAGAGCCCGCCCCCCTTGTCCCAGCGCGAGCTTGCATTCACAATAGGTCAGCCGGATCCCTACCCCGAATCCGTCTCCGATTCCGAAAGGAGTCGAGGGACGTCACCGACCGCCCTGCGAGAGGCCTCTCGATGAAGGTCACCGAGATTATCGACGCCTTCGGGTACGTCATCTACGTGGCGCTCGCCCTGCTGGCGGTGTGGGGGGTTTACAATTCAATCCTCCTCTACAGGACGCTGAAAAAAAAGGCCCTGACGAACGACGAGGCCAACGACCTGATCAAGCAGGTCGGCGACATCACGAAGGCCGGCAAGACCGAGCCCGCCATCAAGCTCTGCCAGGGGCCGGAGTACTGGCACGCGGCCCTCGCCCAGCTCATCGCCGTGGCCCTCTCGAACCGGGCCAAGGGCCTGGCGAAGGTGAAGCAGCTCCTCGTCATGGAATTCCACACCGAGGTCATCTCGGGGATGGAAAATCGCCTGGCGTCGATCTCGACCATCGTCCGGATGGGCCCCCTGCTCGGGCTGCTCGGCACGGTCGCGTCCATGATCGGGGCGTTCGGGCGCATCGGCGGATCCGAGAAGGTCAACCCGACCGCGCTCGCGGCCGACATCTCGCTCGCCCTCTGGGCCACCGGCTCGGGCCTGCTCATCGCGACGCCGATGATGATCGTGGGCAACGACATCCACGCCAAGCTCCGCAAGCTCCGCGACCACACCGAGCGGCAGCTCCAGGGGTTCCTCGAAGTGCTCGAGGAATCCGAGGGGACCAAGAAGTCCTCCCGCAGCAGCGCCCGGGCCGTCCTGCCGCGGTAAGACCACGAGGCAAGAATGGGAAATGGGTGAGGAGGACGACCCCTCCAAGTGTCCCTGAGCCACACGCCGCACTCGTCATTCGCCCATCACCCATCACCGAACCTCCATGGGACTTTCGCCATGCTCCTGCGACGCCAGGTGACCGCCGAGCGTGACGAGCACATCGACATGACGCCGATGGTCGACGTGGTCTTCCAGCTCATGACTTTCATGCTCTTCTCGGTCCAGATGACCGGGGGCGAGAAGGTCGAGGTGCCGCCGGCCAAGCACGGGGTGGGCGTCGAGGAGACCGCCGCGACCTTCCTCACCCTGCTCAAGCCCGAGGCCCCGGGCGCGATCCCGAAGCTCCTGCTCGGCAACGGCGAGGGGGAGGAGATCAGCGTCGATCAGGCCGCCGAGGCGATCACCAAGGGGGTCGCCGAGGGGCGACGCAAGGTCATCATTCAGGCCGACGGCGCGGTGCCCGAGGGGGAGGTCATCAAGCTCATCGGCGACCTCTCCCGCAAGGAAAACGGCGTCTCGATCCACATCGGGGTGCAGGAGTTGGAGTGAGTCGCGGCCCAGAGGTCGCAATCCCGCTCTGCAACGGCGAACATCCCGCTCTCCGGAAGGGCTTCACGCGTGGCGAACTGGGACGTCTTCCATAGCGAACGCCTCGAAGTGGAGCGAGGGCTCCCGGCCGAGGAGATCCAGGCCCGACGCGCCCGGGGCGAGCTGCACGACGACGACCTCGTGCGCCCGGCCGGCACCACCCTGCCCTGGAAATCCCTGATCGACACTCCGGCCTTCGCCTCGATGCCCGCGGCCCCGCCGGCCCCCGCGCCGGTCCTGCCGACCCCGCTGCCGACGCCTCCATCGAAATCCGAGCCGGAACTCTCGCCGCACTCGACCGATGACCTGCCTCCGCCGTCGCCTTACGGCTTCGGGTTCGACGATACCCCGACGTTCATCCAGCCCCGCGAATACCCGCCGGGGCCGTCGAACGACGAGACCCCCCTGAACGCCGAGGAGGAGTCTCAGGCCAGCCGGATGAGCCGATTCGGCCCACTGGATGACCCGCCGACCGACTTCAAGGAGCGGCAGGAGTTCGTCTCCGACCCCTTCGGCGTCGCCCTGCCCCCGGGCTCGACCGACAAGGTCTCGATCGCGGATTTCCTCTTCGACGACGTACCCGACAAGAACGACGCGGCGATGACCTGGGCCCAGGTCGAGGACGACGACGCGCCCCAGGAACTGCCGACCATCGTCGCCCCGGCGGACTTCGGCCCCAGGTTCTCGGCCCAGCCCGAGCCCGACCCGGGGCTCCGGCCGGGGGCCCACGAGCTGATCGCCGACGCCCTCATCGACGACGAGGACGAGCCGGACGAGGATGTCTATGACCCGCAGGAGGAGGACGAGGAGGCCGCCGAGTTCACGCTGTCCCGGAGCGCGCCCGAGACGGTCGAGGAACTCGACCTCGCCGCGATGGTCGACGTGGCCTTCCAGCTCGTCCTCTTCTTCCTGGTGACGGCGACCACGGTGCTCTACAAGAGCCTGGAAGTCCCCCGCCCGGCCGACGAGAAGCCCCCCGAGGCGGCGGTCCAGGGGCGCGGGCGGTCGCTAGACGACCTGTCCAAGGATTTCGTCCTGGTCGAGATCGACTCGGCCGGCAACTACAAGATCGACCGCGAGGCCGTCACCGGCGACCTCAACGCCATCATCTCCCGGCTCCGCACCGCGCGCGAGACGACGGGACGGCACTCGATGCTGCTCTCGCCCGACTACAACACGCCCCACCGGCTCGCCGTCGTCGCCTGCGACGCGGCCAATGAGATCGGCATGGACATCAAGTTCGCCAATCCCAAGCGGCCCGATCCGAAGTAGCGATTGCACCGGGCCCTCTGGAATCCCGGGCGACGCCCTGGCCCGGGGTGAAATGTTGAACCGGCGCGGATTTTCCTACCGCCTGGCGGAATTTTAGGGTACCCTCAAGTTTGGTTGGTTTGACGACCGAGTCTGCGTCCCTGGATTGGCCCGGCTCTCTCGCGGGTCCAGTCGGCCGCCGGGTCTCTCTCGCCTCGCCCACCGCCAGGTGCCCATCGGGGCCCGCTTTTTCCTCGACCCGGAAAGCAAGCGATGCGGGTCGGTCTGTCCGCCAGCGGGGAACTGGTTCCGTGGGAAAGAAGCTGTATGTCGGCAACCTGACGTATAGCACGAACGAGTCCGACCTTGAGTCGCTCTTCGGGCAGTACGGCTCGGTTCAGAGTGCGCAGATTATCATCGACCGTGAGACGAACCGTTCCAAGGGCTTCGGCTTCGTCGAGATGAACTCCGATGAAGAGGCCCAGGCGGCGATCGACGCCCTTCACGGGATGGACGTCAACGGCCGCAACCTGACGGTCAATGAAGCCCGGCCCCGCGAGCCGCGCTCCGGTGGCGGTGGCGGCGGTGGGTATGGTGGTGGAGGCGGCGGCGGATACGGCGGCGGTGGCGGCGGCCGTGGTGGATACGGCGGCGGTGGCGGCGGCTACGGCGGCGGTCGCTATTGATTTTCGACTAATCCGGTGAACGTCCCGCCTCGCCCATGGCCCGGCGGGACACACGCCGATGTCGGATCCCCAGTTCGCCAGGGATGGTGCGGCTCAATGGGCCCGGGCGGTCTCCCCGCGACGGTCACCCCCGAGTGTCAAACCCATCCCGGCAATCGGGATCCGCGAGATCGCGGCATGGTGGCCGATGAGGCCACGTTTGCGGCTGCGCGACGGCGGGGAAGTCCCGGCCTTCGATCCGAAGGCCAGCAGTCCCCCATGCCGTCGAAGCGCCCCCGCCCTCACCTCGACTGGGATCTCCAACCTGGGGACGCGGACCGTCCGCGCCCCTCTGATTGGCCACCACATCCGGGAGGTATTCGATGAAGCCGACGGTCTCCCCCGCCTCGTCACGCGCTCGTTGCCCTGTCTGTCACGAGCCGGTGTACTCCCGCGCGGGCATCCATCCCCAGTGCGCCGTCAAGCAATCCGAACCCCCTCGGCCCAAGGCCAAGGACATCCCCGCCCCGACCGTCGAGGTGGCCGACTCGCCCACCTGAGCTGGACCAGACCCCGTCCTCGGGCCCACATCTGCCCCGGCCTTCCCTCAGGAAGCCCGGGGCATTTTCGTTTCCCTCGGTTTCGAGATTCAAACCCCGTCGTCCGGGTCGAAGTAGCGGTCGAAGTGCATGAAGATCGTCCGCGAGTACCGCCAGACCAGCGGCACCAACGGCAGGAATGCCAGCCAGACGAAGAACACCAGCCAGTGCAACGGCCAGTCGGGCCGGAGTAGCTTCAGCAGGAAGGTCCCGAGCAAGATCAGCGGGATGCCCATGCCGTAGCTGAAGTACATGGCCCCGGTGAAATAGCCCGGCCCCCGCTCGTACTTGATCCCGCAGTGCGGGCAGGTCGGGTTCATCTGGAGCCATCCGGAGAAGATCGCCCCCTCGCCGCACTCGGGGCAGCGCTGGTGGAGGATCGACCGGAGTTCCATTCGGTGGTTCGTCGTCATCGGAGAGGGCTCGTCCCGAGCATCGTGAGAATGTTGCGGCGCGATCAGCCGACGGCCTGGGGCTCGCCGGCGGGCTCGTGCGGGGCGGGTTCATGGGCCGGGGCCGGGTGGGCCGCCTTTCCGCGCCGCCCCATCCACTGCGACACGCTATCGAACAGGGCGTAGGCGATCGGCGTGATCAGGAGCGTCGGCAGGAGCGACAGCATCTGTCCGCCGATGATGACCTTCGCCAGGCTCGCCCGCGCCGCCGCGCCGGGCCCCTTGCCCAGCGCGATGGGCACCATGCCCGCGACGAGCATCAGGGTGGTCATCAGGATCGGCCGGAGCCGCGTGCGGTTGGCCTCCAGGATCGCCTTGTCGCGCGGGACGCCCCGCTTCCGCAGCTCGTTCGTGTAGTCGACCTGGAGGATCCCATTCTTCTTCACGATCCCGACCAGCATGAACAGCCCGAAGATCGCGTAGATGTCCATCGGCTGATTGAGCAGCTTGAGCGACAGGAGCGCGAACGGGAACGTCAGCGGCAGGGCCAGGAGGATCGTGATCGGGTCGGTGAAGCTCTCGAACTGCGCCGCGAGCACCATGTACATGAAAACGAGCGAGAGGGCGAAGGCCACCAGGAAGTTCGAGGCCACGTCGTCGAGGTTGCGGCTGCGGAAGCCCCGGCGGAAATCATAGTCCGGCGGCATGCCCAGCTCCTTCGCCATGGCGACCATGCCGTCGACCGCCTGGCCCGTCGAGATCCCGTCGAGGTTCGCGCCGACGGTCGTACGCCTCATCCGGTTCAACCGCTCGATCTGGACCGGGCCGGTCTTCTCCACGCTCTTCGTGATGCTTCCCACCGGGATCAGTCCGCCGTCGGCCGACGGGATCGCGAGGTCGTCGATCGCGGCGGTGGTCGTGCGGTGCTGGGTCTCGGCGCGGAGCCAGATGTCGTACTGCTCGTCGCGGTCCTTGAAGGTCGAGACCGGCTCGCCGCCGACCAGGAGCGAGAGCGTCGAGGCGACCTGCTCGGCCGACACGCCCAGGTCGGCCGCACGCTCGCGGTCGATCTGGACCTGGAGCTCGGGCTTGCGGGTCGAGAGGGTCGTGTCCACGTCCGCCAGGCCGGGGACGGTCTTGAGCTTCTTGATCAGTTCGTAGGTGTAGAATTCGAGCCGATCGAGGTCCGGCCCGACGAGGTTGATGTCGACCGCGAAGTTATTGCTGCCGGATCGGAGCGGATCGACGTCGTTGACCGAGATCCGGTAGTCGGCGTAGCCCCCCCGGAGGGCATCGCGTGCGTCCCGCATCACGTCGAACTGCGAGTAATCGCGCTCGGCGAGGTCGATCATGCGGACGTAGATCGTCCCCCGGGTGACGTCGCCCGCGCCCCGGGTGACGCGGCCGGAGGTGTCGCCGATCGTCGTCAGGACGCTCCGCACGCCCCGGAGGCTCTTGATCCGATGCTCGAACTCGGCGAAGTCCCGGCTCATCTTGTCGAGGCTCACGCCGGGCGGGGCGATGGCCTGGATCTCGAACTCGCTGGTGTCGTCGCGCGGTATGTATTCCAGGGCCGTCGACCTGAGCAGCGGGTAGCCCGTGTAGATCAGCGCCAGCGACGCCAGGGCCACGAACCCCTTGTGCCGCAGGGACCAGCCCAGGATGGCCGCGTAGGAATCCTCGACGATCCGGTAGAACCGCCCGCCCTTGGACCCCTTGCCGTGCCCGTGCTCGACCTTCAGGAACCGGCTGCAGAGCATCGGCGTCAGGGTGAACGACACGAACAGGCTCATGAGGATCGCGAAGGCGATCGTCAGCCCGAACGAGTTGAATAGTCGCCCGATCTGCCCCTGCATGAACGCCACGGGCACGAAGATCACGACCAGCGACAGGCTCGTCGCGAGCACCGCCAGAGCGATCTCCTCGGTGCCGATCCGCGACGCCTCCATCGCGGGGCGGTGGTGCTCCTCCATGTGCCGGAAGATGTTCTCGTGGACCACGACCGCGTCGTCGATGACGATGCCGATGGCCAGCACCAGCGCGAGCATGGTGATGTTGTTGAGCGTGAAGCCCAGCACCTCCATGCAGAAGAAGGTCGCGATGATCGACGCGGGGATCGCCGAGGTCGCGATCAGGGTCGTCCGCCAGTCGTTGATGAACAGGAGGATCGTCAGCGACACCAGCCCCGCCGCGAGGATCAGGTGGAACTGGACCTCCTCGATGCTCCGCTCGATGAACATCGACTGGTCGCGGACGGTCGTCAGCACCACGTCCGGAGGCAGGACCTTCTTGATGGTCTCCAGGCGCTCCTTCACCAGCCGGACCACCTCGACCGTGTTCGCCCCCGACTGCTTGCGGATAACGAGGCTCACGGCGGGCTGGTCGTCGAGCCTGGCCAGCGAGCGCGGGTCCTCGACCGACTCCTCCGCGCGCCCGATGTCGCGGATCCGGATGGGGAAGTCGCCGCGATTGGCCACCACGAGGTCGTTGAACTGCTCCGAAGGGACGCGGCCCATGACGCGCAGGACGACCTCGCGACTCCCCTGCTCCACGCGGCCTCCGGGGAGTTCCATGTTCTGCGACGACAACGCCCGGCGGATGTCCTCGATCGAGAGGCCGAATTCGTTGAGCTTGTCGGTGTCGACGGAGACCTGGATGATCCGCCGGCGGTCGCCGACCATGGCCACGGCGCCGACGCCCGAGACGGTCTCGATGTTCTCCTTGACCTTGCGCCTGGCCAGTTCCGAGACCTCGCGGAGGTCCCGCTTGCCGGCGACGACGACGGTCACGACGGGGGCATTATCCGCATCGAGCTTGTCGATGACCGGCAAGGTGGTGCCGCGCGGGAGCTGCGACACCATCGCATTGACCTTGTTCTGGACCTCCTGAGCCGCGACGTCGCCAGACTTCTCCAGGACGAACCGGATGAAGACGCGGGAGACCCCCTCGCTGGTCATCGAGCGGAGTTCGTCGATGCCTTCAATGGTGTTGACGGCCTCCTCGACCGGCCGGGTGACCTGGGTCTCGACCTCCTCGACGCTCGCCCCGCGGAGGGTGGTCGTGATGAAGACGAATGGGAGGTCGACCTTCGGCTGGAGGTCGACGCCCAGTCGGTTGTAGGCGAACATCCCCAGCACGATCGGCAGCGCCGTGAGCATGGTCGTGAAGACCGGGCGCCGGATACAGACATCGGACAGGGTCATCGAGGCGGGGCTCCTCGCGAGGGACGGGCAGCGGAGGTCGGGCGGGATGCGGAGGGCAGGAGTCGTGTGAGGGTCCTACCAGCCTGCTCGACTCCCGCCGACCTGTCAAGCTGCCCGTCTGCGAGGCCGCCCCGGTCGCGAAGAATGTGCGTTCCCCACGGGATCCAACGGGACAACCGCCTATCTGGCCAGCACCCAGCGCTGGACCCGGAACCAGTCCTCCGGATCCGACCAGGCGGCGTCTTCCGTCAGGCCCGCGCGGCGGGCGAGGTCGGCCAGACGACCGGCGTCGTACTTGTGGGAGTTCTCGGTGTGGATCGTCTCGCCGGCCTTGAATGAGGCGGTGAAGCCCGCGCCGGGGATCGCCACCTTTTGATCCAGGCGGCTGGCCAGGTGCATCTCGATCCGCGACTCATCCGCGTTCCAGACGGCCCGGTGCTCGAAGGCACGGAGGTCGAACCGGCCGTCGAGTTCGCGGTTGATCCGTTCGAGGAGATTCAGGTTGAACCGGGCCGTGACGCCCTGGGCATCGTCATAGGCGGCTTCGAGGAGATGCCTGTCCTTCACGATGTCGGTGCCGAGCAGGAGCGCGTCGCCGGGGCCCATCGCCATGGCGATCAGGCGCAGCAGCTCGACGGCCTCGTCGGTCGGATAGTTGCCCAGGCTGGAGCCGAGGAAGACGAGCACCTTCGGGCGCTCGATGCGCGAGATGGCACCCAGGAGGGCGTGCTGGTAGGTCGCCGCGTGCGCGGAGACGCGCAGCGTGGGGTACCTGTCGATCAGGGAGGTGGCCGAATCTTCGAGGATGGTCGGCGAGACGTCGATCGGGATGTAGTGGAGCGTGCCGTGGGCCGAGATGGCGGCGTCGATCAGGCGGCGGGTCTTGGTCGAACTGCCGCTGCCCAGCTCGACCATCACCGGCGCGCCGATCCAGGGGCCGTCGACCATGGCGTCGGCGTGCTCCTGGAGGATGGCGTCCTCGATCCGGGTGAGATAGTACTCGGGCAAATCACAGATTTGTTCGAAGAGGAGCGAGCCCTGTTCGTCGTAGAAATACTGGCAGGGCAGGGTCTTGCGAGGTGCGGTGAGCCCCTCGCGGACGGCGGTCGCGAATGCGTCGACCGACGACTCGGCGTCGTGGCGTCCGGCCTTCTGGATCGAGAGTCGGAACGACGACGCGGACGAGCGGGCGGCCTGGAGCATCGGGCGGGGCCTCGGCGGGGCGGAGGGGCTCGGGGCGAGAGAGGAGTTCTCGACAACCCGGCCTCGACGGTTTAGACGCTCGCGTCCACTGTGGCAAGGCCCGTGCCGTTTGCCAAAGCGGAAGGAGCGTGCCACCGCGTTGTCGCAGGGGCACGCTCCGTAGGCTCGGCGATGGTCGCTTGTCCCGACGCCTCAGTAGCTTCCGACGACCGAGTCGTCGGCGACCGGGAGGTGTGGCGCAACGAGCACGGAATCCCTCGGGCTGAGCCCGGGGGCGGCCTTCCGGCTCGAATTCAGATAGATGTCGGCGTCGTTGTCGAGCGTCCGGGTCGAGGCCCAGCGGATGTGGCCGTCGCTGAAGAGGACGTTCTGGCCCCGGCCGCCGTGGTTCGGGCTGTTGCCTTCGAGCACGACCCGACGCATGTGGTCGAGCGGCGGGGCGTCGGCGAGCAGCGGGACCGAGCCCTCCGGGCCCCAGGGCGAGATCGGCTCGATCTGCCCGTTCGGGCTGGCACGATAGCCGACGTGGTAGGCGTAGTCGGCGTCGAGCAGGGCGGCGAGCTGCGACGGGTCGCGGTCGCCCATGGCGATGAGCTGGGCCATCGCGGGCAGCGGGTGGCCGGCGGCCGGGCAGGGTCCGTTGCAGGGGCAATGCAGCAGGCGGGGGTCGTGGAGCAGGCCCGACTCCTGGAGCATCGCGGCGAAGGCCCCGACCGGCAGGTGCTCGCCCCGGTCGTGGACATTCGGGTACGAGCGGTTGATGCTGGCGTACTGGAGCAGCCCGAGGCCGAGCTGCTGGAGGTTGTAGCCGCAGGAGGCCTGGTCCATCTGGGCCTTGTGCCGGTGCATCGCGGGCATCAGCGTCGCGAGGGTGCAGAGCAGGATGCCCGCCGCCACCGCGAAGTCCTTGAAGCCGAACGGCAGCCGGGAGGGGGCGAAGTCGAGCGTGTGCCGCTTGACCGGGGTGGACTTGCGCTCGGCGGCGACCAGGAAGATGGTGCGGCTGGAGAGCCCGGAGGGGGGGTCCAGGTCATCGAGCCCGTCGTCGAGCAGGAGGTCGAGCTGGGAGGCGAGCCGGTCGAGGTGAGCGGAGAGCTCCGGGTTGGCGTCGCGCCTGGCCTCGATCGCGTCGAGGTCGAGCTCCTCCGTGCGGCCCAGGGCGTAATCGAGCGAGTGATTCGGCGTCATGGGAGGGACCCGTTTCCGTCGTCTCCCGCCCCCGAGGCCAGCGCCATGTCCTGGAGCCGGGCCAGGGCGGCGTGGAGCCGCGACTTGACCGTGCCGACCGGGATTTTCAGCAAATCCGCGATCTCCCGATACTTCAGATCCTGGTGGTAGGCCAGGATCAGGGTCTGCTTGAGCGCCTCGGGCAGCTTCTCGATGCTCTTGCGGACCCAGTCGGCTCGTTCTTGCTCCTGCAGCTCGGCGAGGGGTCCGACCCCTTTGCCGACCAGCAGGTCCACCAGCGGGCCGGAGTCGTTCTCCCCCGACCCGCCGCCGGACGCCTGGTCCAGGCTGAGGGTGGGGTGACGACCCGCCTTGCGGAGGGAGTCAACGGCCTGATGCGTCGCGATCGAATAGAGCCAGGGGCGGAAGGGACGGCCTTCCTCGTAGAGATCCCGCTTCAAGTGCACCTGGAGGAACGTGTTCTGGAACACGTCCTCGGCCAGGGACGAGTCGCCGAGATAGCGGACGAGGTAGCGGAAGAGTTCCCGTTCGTAGCGACGGACCAGCTCGTTGAAGTCCTCGGCGTGCCCGTTGTCCCGATACCTGGAGATCAGCTCCTCGTCGGAAGTCTGAGCCAGGTCCTCGGCGGGGCTGGTACCGACGGCCTTCCTCATGTCGTTACGTCTCGGCGCGGCTTGAGGTTCGTTTCGCTTCGCGAAAAATTCGAGGAAAAACGGCCGCGTCTCGCACAACGTCAGAGCGGTCGCCGATCCGAGCTTCGCTGCGATCGGTTGAGAGGGCTCCAGTCTAAGCATACCCCCCGTCCAGTCAAGCCGCCCCGACCAGAAAG
Organism: Isosphaeraceae bacterium; assembly: GCA_965279195.1. Classification (GTDB taxonomy): domain Bacteria; phylum Planctomycetota; class Planctomycetia; order Isosphaerales; family Isosphaeraceae; genus CBDIHP01. The sequence continues at coordinate 99,334 of CBDIHP010000044.1, read as the reverse complement.
GGCCGCCCGACCCGACCCGCCGCGGCCGCTCCGGTCACGCCGGCATCCTGCCGGAGAGTAGCCGCCCGTCGGAAGTCACCAGCTGCAGGAGATCGGCCCGGCCCCCCGCCGCGATGCCGACGACGCTGGCCCCCGCCGGCAGGGGGAGGCTGGCGAGCAGCCGCATCCGACGGGCGTCGCAGTGGAACTGCCGGACCTCGGCCTCGGTCGTCGCGATCACCACGCCGGGGCGGATCAGCCGCGCCGAGGTATAAACCGTATCGTCGGCCCCCGCCTTCCCCGACAGGATGAAGTCCCGCTCGCCGATCGTCAGCGACGACCACCGCAGGCCTCCGTCGTCGGTCACCCCCGCCAGCTCGACCACTCCAGGCTCGACCGGCAGCGACGAGAGCGAGGGCACAGCCAGCAGATCCTTCGGGGTGCCCGGTTCCCAGCCGAGATAGCGACGCCTCGGCGACTTGCCCTCCAGGTCGATCAGGCACCAGTCGGGGCCGTCGTGGGTCAGGATCAGCGGGATCGTCCCCTTCGAGGTCGACGGCCGGTCGAGCAGCAGGCCGGCCCGGGGGGTCTCCTTGCAGAAGTCGATCGGCACGGCGGTGAAGCGGATCCCGAGCGACGGCGAGCCGGTATCGAACTGGATCCGCTCTCCATCGAACAATGCGATCCGGAGGCGCACGCCCTCGCGGGCTGGCAAGTAGGGGGTCATCCAGGCCGAACCGCCACCGCTGAACGTATGCGGCGTGAAGGCCGGCAGGAACCACGTCGCCCCGGGATCGCCATCGAAGGGCATGGTCCCTTCGGACTCCCGAGAGAAGGTGTGAAGGAAGCCGCCCGACCAGAGCGCGGCGACTCCATGGCCGCCGGGATCGACCGCGATCGACCGGACATGGCCGCGAGGATCCCTGGGTTGGAACCGGATCGGGTCCGATGGGATGCCGACGCACCGCTCCTCCGCGTAGGAGCTCGGCCCGATCCGGCAGAGCCAGTCGCACTGCCCCCCGCGGAAGACCCGCGCCAGGCTCCCGTCCTCGAATCCGACGAACAGTTCGCCCATCAGGGTCGCCGCGACGGCCGTGACCCGCCGGTCGGTCTGGATGTCGAGCGTCGCGAACGGCTTCGACGACGCCTCGACGCTCGCGGGACGGGCTCCGCGGGCGGACCGGCGGTTCCGCTCCTGGGTCGCCGCCTCATGCACGGCGGCCTGGGCGTCGCTCAGGACCTCGGGGGACCAGGCGTTCGCCTGGCCGAGCAGGGTCGAGACCAGGCCGGCGTCATTCGGCCGGACCGCGACCCCCTGGCGGAGCTTCGCGGCCAGGCCCAGCAGAGCGCGGTCGCGGAGGTCGTCCCGCGCCGCCGCGAGCGCGGGACGCTCGGCGAGCTGGGCGACATTGTGATAGAACCGCGCGGCCTCGTCATCCCGGCCGACGCCCTGAAACTCCAGGTCGGCCTCGCCGATCAGGGCGAGCAGGCCGTCGGCGTCGGCAAGATCCCCGAGCCGGTTCGCCAGCCGCAGGGCGCAGTTGAGCGACGCCGGGTCGGGCCGTCGGGACCAGCCGAGCACGTAGTAAGGCATGGCCAGGTCGGGCCGCCCGGCCCTGTCCCGGATCAGGTCGCCTGCGTCGAGGGCACCGGACGCACCGGGGCGAGCCGCCCAGACCTCGGCCGCTCGCCGGTAGTGCGGCAGGGCCGCCTCGGGATCGCCGCTCCGCCTCAGCAGGTCGCCGGCCAGGGCATGCTCCTCGCGCTGGACGTAGATCGACAGGGCCCGGCCGATCTCGCCCGCCGTCTCGAACGCCTGGGCGGCGCGGAGGGGGTCGTTGAGCTTGTTGAGGTAGATCCAGGCGGCGTCGTGATGCAGGCCCCCCTTGTCGAGGATCTCGGCGGCCGTGCGGTGGTCGTTGAGCAGCCTGGCGTGGATGAACGCCGCCCGCCGGATGTCGCCCCGGACCAGGGCCTCGGCCGCCGCGCGATGGTATTCGCGGAAGAGGGCCTCCTGCAGATCCAGCCCGCCGATCCAGAGGGCCGATGGGCCTCGCGGACCGCCGTCGCCCATCAGCGACTTGAGCGAGTACTTCGTGTCGTTGACCGGCAACTCGGCGTCGCCGGAGATCCCCGAGCCCCGCCCGAAGTTGCCCCCCACGGGCAGGGCGTGCCGGAGCGCGTCCTCGATCCGTCCCTCCTGGAACATCCGGAGGAGTTCGCGGATCGCCCCCTCCTGCTTGCCGAGGATGGCCTCGCTGAGCCTGGGGGCGATCGACATCGCCTTGCCCATCATCGAGGCCCCGAGGTCCGTAAGCTTCTCGATGCCCAGCCACTTGCCCAGCGAGTGCATCCCCTGCCCCGCGTGATAGGTGGCGCGGCCGAGGATCGTCTGGCCCGGGGTGCACTCCGGCGGCCTGGGGGACTCGGTCCCGATCTCGTCGCCGAGTTCCTCCAGAGGATCGCCGCCGTCGGGATCCGACGCGAAGCCCTCGCCCATCCCGCCGCCGTCGCCGAGCGGGACGATCCGCGTGATCAGCTCCAGGCGGTCCGCGAACCGGGGGGGCTCGGCCGCCGGCTTCCAGTCGCGGAGCGGCCCGCGGCGGACGCGGCAGAGTTCGGCCAGGCCGAGGGGCGACTTCGGGTCGAACGCCAGGGCGCGGCCGTCGGGCAGCAGCACCAGCCCGCGATCCCTGGTCAGACCGGCCGCCTCGTCGTCCAGAAGCGCGGGCACGATATCGGCGTCGACGGGCAGGAAGAACCGGGGGGCCAGCGACCGCAGCCGCGTCCCCTTCGCGGCCAGCGTCGCATCCAGCCGGGCGTCGCGGCCGGCGGGGAGCCGGATCAGGACGCCACCGGCGACCCGGTAGGCGGGGATGCGGGACTCGCCACCGAGGAGTGTCAGGACGTCGAACAGCGCCGACGCCCGGTCGGTCTCCACCAGGAGCGCATCCGCGGGCGCACCGGCCTCGATCCGCCTCAAACGTGGCGCGATGGTCCGCGAGAAGGACCGGGCGATCTCCCCCGACGAACCCATCAGCGCGACTCCTTCAACGGGGAAGGCTGCGGCCCCGCCGGGTCGAACGGCGGGGGCGGCATGAGCGCCGGGGCATGCGACTCGGCCCGCAGGAGCGCCTGGCCGAGGTGCCGGCTCAGGGCCTGATAATCGGCCAGCTTCGCCTCCTCGCCCGCCAGCGGCCAGGTCGAGCCGTCCGGCATCCAGGCCGTCGCCGAACGGGCGTCGATGACACCGATCAGTCCGCGCTCTCGGCCCCAGAAGATCACCAAGCCGTTCCGGTCCAGGACCACACTGAGGTGCTCCAGCCGGGTCGCGGCCAGGAACCGGCCCGGGTCGTAGGCGAGCGAACTCGGGTTCGGGGCGGCGCCGAATCCATTGGCGGAGTATTGCAGCGTCCCCGAGACGTCATCCCAGGGATCGGGGGCCAGGCCGGCGTCCAGGCCGTCCGACCAGTGGTGGCCGATCCGATCCGCCCATCGGAGGAGGCCGCCGTTCCAGTGGATCCGGACGGTCCTCGTCGTGTTCCATCGCAGGAAGACCCCCCAGGGGCCGAGGCTGATCCGGGGCAGATCCCCATCCGTCCTCGGCACGTTCGCGAGGCTGAGACGGCGAGGCGGGCCGTTCAGCGGGCGGATGTCGAATTTCCTCGACCCGAGCGCCCTCACGATCCATCGGCCGTCGGGCGAGAGCAGGAACCGCAGCCGCGTCGGCTGGTGGTCATACTCCCGGATCGTCTCGCCCGTCGGGCCGTCGACGATCCAGAGCCGGGCCGGATCGCCCGTGCTGCAGGTCACCATCGCCAGCACGTCCCCCCGGCGCTGGGCGTGCTCGATCCAGGTTTCGCGGAAGGCAGGGCGGCCGTCGGCCGTGGTGACGAACTCCCAGTTGTCGGCCAGCCCATGCATGGTCACCCGGCCGGACTTGCGGTCTAAGTCGATCCACTCGCCGCGATCGGGCTGTTCGGTGCCGTCGTGGACGACCTTGAGGATCGGCGGGGGCTGGAGATGATTGTTCGCCGACTCGAACGCCTTCATCAGGCGCAGCGGCACCCGCGTTCGGGTCCCGCGTGACAGGTAGACCTGCCGGGTCGCGAGGTCATAGCCCCGGCAGAGGTCGCGGCCCCGGGCGATGATCAGGTGGTCTTCCTTGCGGTAGAACCACTGCCAGGGCTGGTTCCAGGTCGAGCCGAGGATCCTCGAATGGACAGTGCGGGTCGCCAGGTCGTAGTGGGCGATCACCAGCGAGCGGGCCATTCGGCCCGCGACCACGAACCCGCCCCGGACGCCCAGGACCATGTCGAACTTGTCGATGATGTCGTCCTCGAGCATGGCCCGGGGGAGCGTCTCCTCGACCTCGCTGTTCAGCTCCCAGACGTGCACGAACCCGCGCGGCGAGGCGGCGAACAGCCATCGGCTGTCGGGGTCGAAGTCGAACTGGATCGGGCTGGGGGGCTCATCCCAGCGCACGGGGAAGGGATACCCGACCGGCTCGACGTCGCCGGTCCAGGCCGACCGCCGGGTCTTGCCGGACGGCCGCTTCGGGGCCGGGATGCGGGGCTCGGGCCAGCGGACGCGGAAGTCGCCCACCTTGAGGGTCGCCCCGGCCCGATACTCGCGGACGCCGACCTGCCCGGCCTCGTCGATCGCGACGGCGAAGACCCGGACGCCCGCCGGCGCGAGCCGCGCGGCGTCGCCGACCTCCGCCATGATCGCGCTGCGGGGGTGCGTGAGCAGAACGACATCCCGGGCCGACACGCCGCCATCCGCCCCCGGCTCGTCGAGGACCGCCCGGAGCGCGGCGGCGGGGTTGGCCGTGAGGTCGCTGGCCTCCCATAGCAGCCCGAGCGCCTCGTCGTTGGCGAGCCTCGGGTCGAACAGCCGGCCGAGGCTGCTGGTTCCGCCGACGAGGACCGCCTGGCTGCGCCGGACCGCGTGCTTCGCCAGGGCCAGGGCCGCCGCGCTCAAAGCGAGCCTAGGCTTGCCCCAGGTCCGGACCCCCTGGTCGAGCAGCAGGACCAGCTCCTCCGTGGTCGAGCGGTTCGGCTCCTCGCGCTGGAAGTAGAGGAGTTCGTGCTCGGCGTGCCGGCGGAGGAATTCCAGGTCTTCGAGCCCGAACTGGCTCGGGAGGATCTGCTCGGGACGGCCCCTCGTCCCGATGTCGGCGTAGCCCCCCGTCGGGAGGGTCTGGGGCAGGCTCCGCCTCGGAGGCAAGGCCAGGGCGCTGTCCAGCTGGTCCACGATCGGCACGGCCCCGGCGAGCCGGTCGCGGCGCGCCAGCGCGGCCAGGGCCGCTTCGAGCGAGCGGGGCTTGAGGGCCAGGAGCCCGTCGGACAGTTGCTCGGCGACGTCCCCGATCGGCCCCGAGCCGTTGCGGAACCAGGTCGCCAGCTCCTCGTCGCCGATCGGGTCCACTGCGGCGGCGAGGATGTGCTCGAAGTCGTCGGGGCCGATGACCGGCTCCCACTGGTTCGAGCCCTGCCCGCGCGAGCGGAGCATCATCGCGACCCGGGGGCCGTCGTTGGCGAGCCAGAGCCGGAGTTCGGACGGTTCCGGGACCTCGTGGGGGGAGACGACATCGCGGCAGAGTCGGCCGCAGAGCACCCCGGCGTTCCGCAGCGGCTTGCCCTCGGCGATGAAGATCCTCGAAAGACGCAGAAGCCCCGAGGGCGGCGGGGGCGGCAGCGTCTCCTCCGGATCGTAGGGCCGGGGGCGGAGGCCCAGCATCGTGAGCAGGTGCAGGGCGTGCGCGAAGTGCAGCAGCCTGCCCTCGCGCCCCGAGGCCACCCCGTCGAGGAACTCCGCGAGTTCCGAGGGGAACAGGAACGTCTGGAGGCCCTCCTCCGACCCGTCGCGCCGGACCCAGTCGATCGCGTCCCCGCGGGGCGACCAGGCCAGGCCGCCGAGGCGGTTCGCGTAGGCGGGCGGGATTGTCAGGTAGGCGGCCTCTCGCCTCATCGCGGGGCCCCCTCATTCGCGGACCGGCTGGCCGAGAGCCGGCAGCTCGCCCGCGACAGCGTCCGGAAGGCGGACGACTCGATCCACTGGACCCCGTCCTGATCGAAAAGGACGATGCCCCGGGCCGGGTCGTCCGCGAGGTCGGGACGATCCCGCCCCGCCATCCCGAGCGCCTCGCACAGGCCAGATTCGGAGAGGCCGGGTTCGACCCGGAACCCCAGCGGGATCAGGACCCGCCGGCCCCAGAACCGCACGTCCCCGCGCCACGCGGGGGTCTCGCCGACGTGCCTCGACCGGACAAGGACGGAGTCCCCCGAGACGGTCGCCTCCAGGGCCTCGATCCGGGCCGTCGGGGCGGAGTCTGCCCAACGGGCGAGGTCCTCCAGACGGCCGCGCGCCGCCGTCGCCGGCCGGGGGCGGTCGTCGGGCACCAGCCGCAACTCGACCGGTTCGAGCGCCGGGCCGGACGGCTGCTCGATCACCAGGGCCCCCGGGATGATCGCGCGGTCGAGCCGGATCGGATCGGAATCGCGAGGGGGGACGTCCCAGGCCGGGAGGGATCGCCCGAAGGGATGCCACGCGTCGTCGCGGCGTTCGAAGAACTCGATCCCGCGCACCGGCCGGAGCGCCCGGAGGATCGCCTCGGCATCGGAGTGGGACGACCATTCGACCCAGGCGCGGGCCTCGGCGGGCTCCCAGGCCAGCGCGACACCCGACTCGCGCCGGAGGGCGGCGAGGGCGTCGATCGCCGACGCGGGCAGCCTCGCCCCGCGGACCGATTCCCATCCCCCGGCTCGTCCCATCCGTCGCCCTCGCTGACAGTCGCCTCGCGGTCGGTCCTGATCCGATCTTACTCGACCGGGGAAGGACGCGGCAGGGATTCTCGATCGGATTCGCCCGGCCCGGCGCACTCCGCCTGGGCCCGGGGACGCGTCGACCTCGCCGGGAGGCTTGGAGGAACGCCTTCCCCGACGCTACACTGGGACCCTGTGCCCCGCCGAGATGCGAGGTCGGGCACGATCCGGACCCCCATCTCCTCCGCCCCGTTCGCACGAATCCGGCACGAAAGCACCCAGTCCGATGGCGCAGGCCGTCCCGGCGTCCACTCCCGATCGCGAAACGCTGCCGGAACCGACCGCCGTGCCGGTTCGCAAGCCGTCCTCCCCATCCCGGGGGGCCGGGGCCGGTCGCCTGGTCCTGGGCTCGGCGTTGCTGCTCGCCCTGGCCGCCGGGACCTACTGGAACGCCACACGCTCGCCCGCCCTCTCCAGGGCTGTGGCGGCCGAGTCGAAGAGCCAGTTCGCCGACGCGCTCCAGGCCGCGCTCGAACACCTCGACTCCCGCCCCTGGAGCCGCGACGCCGCGCGGATCGCCGCGCGCTGCCTCAGCCGGCTCGACTTCGTCGACCAGGCCGAGCCCTACTACAGGAAAGCCGGCGCGCTCACGCCCGAGGACCGGCACTACCGGGCCTACGGGCTCGTGCGGTCGAACCGCCGGGAGCCGGCCGTCGCGGCATACCGAGAGATCCTCGAACTCGACCCGACCGACGCCACCGCGTTGAAGTTCCTCGGCGGCGTGTATCTCTCTCAGGCCCGATGGGCCGAGCTGAAGGGCGTCGCCGAGAGGCTCGTCGAGCTGCCCGACCGGCCGACGGACATCTACTCCCCCACCACCACCCAGGGGCACTGGACCTTCATCCGCGACCGCATGGTCTCGCCGACCGTCGTGGGCCGGACACTCCAGGCTCTCGCGTTCCACGACGATGGCCAGATCGAGGAATCGGTCGGCAGCTTCGAGGCCGTCCTCCGGCTCGACCCCGACCTGAAGCTGACCCCGCTGAACCGCACCCTCTTCTGGGCCCACTACACCGACGACCTGCTCAAGGTCGGCCGGGCCGCCGACGTGATCTCAAAGCTCCAGCGGTTCCCCGAGGCCGACCGGGACATCGGCCTGCTCGACATCCTCGCCCGAGCCTACCTCCAGCTCGGCCGGCTCGACGAGGCCGAAACGACCTGGTCGCGGATCCTCGCTCTCTCGCCGAAGAACACCTCGGCCCTGCTCAACCTCGGCCGGCTCGACCTCCAGCGGAATCGGCCGGAGCCGGCCTCGAAGCACCTCGCCCGCGCCGCCGCGCTGGCCCCCGACTCCTACGAGGTCGCCTACAGCCTGAGCCAGGCCTACCGGCAGCTCGGAAAGGCCGACGAGTCGAGGAAGTTCCAGCAGAAGGCCGCGGCCATCCAGTCGAAAAACGCGGGAACAAACCCAATTGGCCCCCAGCCGAAGTGACCGGACCATGGCGCAGACGATCGCAACCCGGCCCCGGCCGTCGCTCGGCCGCCGACTGATCGGGGCGACCGGCATCCTCCTCAGCATCGGCATGATCGGGCTCAACGCCTGGTGGGCATGGGGAGACCACGCCCCGGTCCCCGACGCCCGCGCGGTCGACGTCCTCCTCGCACGGTCGAAGCCCGACGAGGCGAGGGCGGTCCTCCAAACGCAGGTCGCCCGGTCGAGGCATGACTTCAACGCCCGGATGAAGCTGGCCCGGATCCTGGCCAAGGCGGAGGACTATCTCGGCTGCGCCCGGCTCCTGCACGAGGTCCCCGACTGGTCCCCGAACAAGGCGGAGTCGCTGTTCATCGAGGCCCAGTCGTTCAAGCAGGTCGACCTCATGAGACAGGCCGAGGCCGCCTGGCTCAAGCTCGTCGACGGGGACCCCTTGCACCCGGTCTCGCCCCGGTACTACCAGGGTGCGGCCCGGGAACTCATCGGGCATTACGTGCTGGAGAATCGCCTCGACGAGGCGCGTGACATCCTCATGAAGTCCTATGAACTCGGCACCCCGGCCGAGCGGCCCGACATCATGATCATGCGGATGCGGGCCGAGCTGGAACGGATCGCCCACCCCGAGGCGGTCGCCCGGCTGCGGGCCTGCGCGAAGGCCGACCCCGAGGACTGGCAGGCCCGGATCGCCCTGGCCGCCGAGGAGCAGGCGACCGAGAACGCCTCCGGCGCCGAGGCCCAGATCCAGGCGGCCCTCGCCGCGCGGCCCGAGGATCCCGCCGCCTGGCGGACGTACCTCGACATCCTCCAGCAGAAGGGGGACCGCGAGGCGCTCCGGTCGACCGTCGCCAGGCTTCCGCGGACCGAGGCGATCCAGAAAGATCCGGTGATCTGGAAGTACAGGGGCCAGGTCCGCGAGTGGGACAACGACCTCCCCGGCGCGGCCGACGCCCTGAAGCATGCCACCGACCTCAACCCCAGCCTGCCCGAGCCCTTCTACAAGCTGGGACTGATCGAGCAGCGTCTCGGCCGCACCGCCGACGCCGCCGCGCATCTCAAACGCAGCCGCGACCTCCGCAAGGCCGAAACCCAGCTCGACGACGCCTTCCACAAGTTCATCGACATCTCACGCGACAAGACCCCCGGCCATCCCGACTATGACGCCGCCGTGAACAAGCTGGCCGACCTCTGCGACCTCCTCGGCTGGAAACGCGAAGCGACCGCCTGGAAACGCGTCCTGGAGTGATGCCGAAGCCATCACACGTTGACCCGTTTGGGGCCAGCTCGTGTGCCACTGGCTGTGCCAGTGCGAGGGACGGCCCGAACCCCAGCGCTGGGCGAGGGTCTCCAGACCCCGCCCTTGCCCTGAGAAGACATACCGCCCGATCCGGTCTCAAGACCGTCTCGGATTTCACGACATTCCTTCCGGATTGTGGAGGGGCTCGGACCTATCGAGCCATACCCACCCTCGCACTGGCACAGCCAGTGGCACACGAACTGGCTCCAGATGGAGCGATTGCTCGACAATGGCGTCTTTCGAAATGACCGAGGCCCGCCGGGATGCGTCCCGGCGGGCCTCGGTCATTTCCGAACTGCCTCGCTCCAGGGTTACTGGGCGGCGGCGGCGAGTTCGGCTTCCATTTCCATCATTTCCTTGGTCTCGGTCTTGGACCGCCACACCGCCCAGGCGACGCCGGCGATGCCGATGAGCCCGACGAGGTAGAGGATCCAGGCGTACCCGTTCGTGTTGGCCTTCAGGATCGGGCCGATCGCCAGCAGGGCGACCATGTTCATGACCTTGATCAGCGGGTTGAGCGCCGGTCCGGCGGTGTCCTTGAGCGGGTCGCCGACGGTGTCGCCGGTGACCGACGCCTTGTGCGCCTCGGAACCCTTGCCGCCGTAGATGCCGTCCTCGATCGTCTTCTTGGCGTTGTCCCAGGCGCCGCCGGCGTTGGCCATGAAAACGGCGAGGAGCTGGCCCACGATGATCATGCCCGCGAGGAACCCGCCGAGGGCCTGCGGCCCGAGGTAGACGCCCACCAGCACCGGCATCACGATCGCCAGGATGCCCGGCCCGATCAGCTCCGCCTGGGCGGCTGTGGTGCAGATATTCACGACGCGGCCGTAGTCGGGCGTCTTGGTGCCCGCCCAGATCTCCTTGTCGCGGAACTGCTGGCGGCACTCCTTGACGATCAGGAACGCCGCGCGCCCGACGGCGCGAATCAGCATCGAGCTGAACAGGAACGGGATCGCCCCGCCGATCAGCATGCCGATGAAGACGGTCGGCTCGGCGACGCTCAGCTTGCCCGCCTCGGCGGCGTACTGAGCGGTGGTCATCTCGCCGATCTTGTCCTCGCTGCCGACCGCGATCACCGCGATGAAGCTGGCGAAGAGGCTGACGGCCGCGATGACCGCCGAGCCGATCGCGATGCCCTTGGTCTCGGCCTTGGTGGTGTTGCCCACCGCGTCGAGGTCGGCCAGGATCTGCCGGGCCCGCTTGTAGTTCTCCTCGCCCATCTCCTCGCGGTCGTAGCCCATCTCGCCGATGCCGTTGGAGTTGTCGGCGACCGGGCCGAAGACATCCATGCTGATCGTGTTGCCGGTGAGCGTGAGCATGCCGATGCCGCACATCGCGACGCCGTAGGCCACGAAGATCGGGCTCGACCCGCTGTAGATGATCACCGAGAAGAAGATCGCGACCGCGATCACCGCCACGGCCACGACGGTCGATTCATACCCGACCGCGAACCCCTGGATGATGTTCGTGGCGTGCCCGGTCTGACACGCCTTGGCCAGCGACTTCACCGGCTCATACTGGGTGTGCGTGTAGTAGCTCGTGCACTTGTTGAGCGCGATGGCCAGGAGGATGCCGACCAGGCACGTCAGGGCCGGCCGCATATCCAGGCCGCCGATGAGGAAGCTCGACCAGACCGGCTGGTCCTTCGAGAGGATCGGGCCCGTGTACCCCTTGACCCACTCGTGGAATTGCTCCGAACGCTGCTCGGCCGGGAGGTCCTTGAACTTGAGGTCGATGCTCTCCCGCTCGGTCTTGAAAGTTCCGTCGAGGACGTAGCCGCCGAGGGCCTGGGGATACCGCTTCACATAGTCATCATTGAAGTGGAGGTAACCGAAACCGAGGGCGAAGAAGCCGGCGACGCTGATCATCGATCCGATCACGAAGCCGCGGTGGACCGAGTGGAGCGCCTCGTCGGAGGTGCTGTCGGGGCCGGCCTTGACCATGTAGGTGCTGATGATCGAGCCGATGACGCCGATGGCCCGGACGAGCAGCGGGAAGATGACGCCCTTGTGGCCGAAGCTGGCGTAGCCCAGGATCATCGCGGCGACGATCGTGACCTCGTAGCTCTCGAAGATGTCGGCGGCCATCCCGGCGCAGTCGCCGACGTTGTCGCCGACGTTGTCCGCGATGGTCGCGGCGTTCCGGGGGTCGTCCTCGGGGATGCCGGCCTCGACCTTGCCGACCAGGTCGGCGCCGACGTCGGCCGCCTTGGTGTAGATGCCGCCGCCGACCCGCATGAAGAGCGCCAGCAGCGTGCCGCCGAAGCCGAAGCCGAGGAGGATCTCGTAGGCGTGCTCGCCGTAGGCCATGAAGATCAGGGTGCCGCCGAGCAGGCCGAGGCCGTCGGTCAGCATGCCGGTGATCGTGCCCGTGCGGTAGCCGAGCTGCAGGGCCGCCCCGTAGCTGGTGCGGGCGGCCGCGGCCACGCGGAGGTTGCCGCGCACCGCGAGGCTCATGCCGACGTAGCCGACGATCCAGGAGAACGTAGCCCCGATCAGGAACGCCCCGGCTCGCCCGATGGCGACGTGGCTGCCCTTGTCGCCCGCGGCGGGATCGCCGCCGGCGGCCGTCATGTAGAGCAGGCCGGTCAGCACGACGACGAGCGTGAGGATCGCCCGCCCCTGCCGGCTGAGGTACGCATTCGCGCCGAGCCGGATGGCGTCGGCGACGGCCTTCATCTTCTCGGTCCCCTGATCGGCGCCGATGACCTGGCCGACCAGCCCGGCCGCGTAGAGCAGCCCGGCGACGGCCACGCCGAGGACGACGAACAGCGACACCTTCTCGACGGTGTCATACTGCTCGTCGCTGAGGAACTCGAAGTAATGGAACTCCTTGGCCGCCTTCCCGGCCGCGGCCACCGGGGCAGGCGCGACCCTCGCCTCGGCCCGGGCCGGGGCCTGGACCTTCGCCTCGTCCTTCTTCGCGGCCGGGGCCTGGGCCCGGGCGACTCCGCAAACGCTGACCACCGTCAAGGCAGCGAGCGCGGCCAGGGTGGCCGCCATTCTCCTCGAAAGCATAAGCCGTCGCCTCCGCAATCCGTAGTGGTCCGACATGGTGAGGGGCCATGCGTGCCCGGGCGGCGACGAGAACCCGGCCCGATCGGGATCGAGCGGTGCCTTCTCGCTTTGGACCGGTTTCGCGCGAACCTGGGACGACCCCGCGGGAACGGCCGCACCCCGATCGGAACCGATCGAAGCGGACCGCATGGATACCCAGGATTAGACAACACCCTGTTGCACCGCGAAAGCCCCTAGCGACGGCGTCGCGAGGAGTCGCGCGGGGGACAACCAGGACAGATCAAATCACATATGCTCAATTCTTCGCGCCGAAGCTCCGCACGTCGATGTAGCGGTAGAACCCGCCGGTCGACTTCGCCAGGTCCCTCAGCGGGACCGACGTGTTGAGCCCGCCCCCCAGGCCGAACTCCACCGCCTGGATCCGCGTCTTCCCCGACTTCCGGACGATCTCCTCAACGTCCTGCCGGGTCATCAGGTCGGCGTCGGTGAGGAAGAAGATGACCTCGGGCTTGAGTTCCAGGGCCGTCCGGAGCGCCAGCATGTGATCGGTGCCGCCGTCGGGCACGATCGTGGCCAGGAGGGTCCGCACCCGGGCCTTGTTGTTGGCCGTGGCGGGCATCAGCCCCTTGCGGCCCTGAGCGTCGTCGAACACCGTCGCGCTGAGGTTGTAGAAGACGACGCTGAATTCGGCCGAGTCCGGCAACTGCCCTAGGCTGGCGAGGAGCTCATTCTTGGCGACCTGGAGCGAATTGCGGTTGGTCATGCTCCCCGAACAATCGATCACATAAGCAAACGATCTGGCCCGGTCCGACATGCCGAAGAACGCGGTCCCCGGGCCGATGCCGGGCCCCTCGCCTCCGCCCGATCCGCCCCCGGAGCCTCCGCCGCCCCCACCGCCGCCGGGCCCGGGGAACAGGCCGAGCCCGCTCGTCGACGGGCCGGGCAGGGCCTCGGGCGCGACCTTGTTGTCGTTCGCCCCCGTCGGCAGGATCTCGGACAGGAGCGCATCCGCCGCCGGGTCCTTCGTGGCCGTGACCGGCGACGCCTGCGACGCATCCGAGGACAGCCGGACCGCCTCGCCCCCCTGCTCGCCCGGCGCTCCGCCGGCCGGCCGCTCTTCCACGCTCTCGCGGTTGTCGGTCGGGTCGAACTCGCCCCGGATCGACAGCGGCCTCCGCGTCTCGTCGGGCGTCACGGCCACCGAGAGCGCCAGCAGCGACGCCAGGGCCAGCATCACCGCGTGGACCACCAGCGCCAGGCTCAAGGCGCGGATGTCCGTCAGGGGCGAAGACTCGAACGGCAGGTCATCCTCACCCACGACCACCGCCGCCCTGGGCGAGGATCGGGTGACGACCCGGAAATCGGGCTCGATGGGCGTCTCGTCACTCATCCTGGCCCCCTCCTGAACCGGGCTCGCCGTCCTCGAAGATCGGATCCGGCCCCGGGCGTTCTCGCCGCAGGGGCAAGGGGCTCCGGAGGTGCTGGCGAAGCAGGAACACGAGCGTCCCCGCCGCCAGGAACCCGGCCAGGGTCCAGTCGGTGTTCGAGAGCGGCCACACCCCCGACCGCACCGGCTGGTCCGGCGATGCCCCCTGCCCCTCGACCGCCCGGCCCGGCCCGGGGCCGACGATCAGAGGGGCGAGCCGAGGCTCGTCGCCCGCGACGTAGGCCACTTTCTTCAAATACGTCCCGGTGAACGCCAGGGTTTGCCCGAGCGTCGGGCCGCCCTTCGCGTCGGGGATCACCACGCAGATCGGATCCCGCGCGGGTGTCACCAGCCACACCTCGACGAGGCCGGGGAAACGCGGCGACTTCCCCTGGTGGAACAGCCGGACCACCCGCCCCTCGACCCGCACTCGCTTGCCCATCAAGGAATCGGGTCGATCCCAGAGGTCCCGGAACGTGGCGGGGGTGGGCGCGTCGTCCTCGTCGGCGACGCCGAGGGCCTTCTCGTAGGCGTCGAGGTCGTCGGGCCCGAGCCGGTTGTCGTCGGCGTGGCCGAATCGAGGGGAGGCCAGGAGGAAGACCGCGATCCACGCCCATCTCATTTCGGCCCCCTGGGGGCGTCCCCGACGAGGGCGGAGGGGTCGGAGAGGCGGACGGAGGCGACGCCCAGCGACGAGCAGATGGCGACGATCTTCGCGGCCTCCTCGTATCGAAGGCCGTCGTCGGCCACGAGCCGGACCCGGAGCGGCCGGCCGTCGAGCACGGTCCCGTAGCGTCGGAGGCGGTCGGCGAGGGCGTCGAGGTCGGGCAGGGTCGCCTCGCCGAGCCGGAGGGATTTCAACCCGCCCAGTTCGTCCGACTCGGCCCGGATGATCAGGTCGTTTTCCAGGTCGAGGTCCGCCCGGCGCGGGGTGGCATCGGGCCGGGCCTGGCCCTGGGGTGCCCCCGGCAGGGCCGTGGCGGCGGCCGGCAGGTAGAGGTCGAGGTGCGTCTCCAGCGACGGCGCCTGGAATGTCAAGATGAAGAACGCCAGGAGCTGGAACGCCATGTCGAGCATGGGCGTGACCGGGAACGGGACCTCCTCATAGGACGCGCCCCGTCGCCTGCGGTTGCCCTGGCTGCGTCGCGAGGTGCTCATCCCGGGGCCCTCTTCAGGACGACCAGCGTGAAGTGGGCGAACCCCTTCTCCTGCGCGGTGGCCAGCATCCGTCGCACTGTCCCATAGGACACCGACCGATCGGCCCGGACGACGACCAGAGTGCTCAGCTCGTCGCCCGGGGGGGCGGGCTTGCTGGGATCGATGACGCCGCGACGTCGACGGGCCTGGCCGGCCCACCAGGCCTCGGCCGCGCCGGGGTCGATCTGATCCCCCTCGGCGGTGAGCGTCCCCCTGGCGTCGAGCGCCACGACGAGCCGGTCGAGGGCGAGGTCTCCCGAGGGGAGGGCGGCCGGGGCCACCGGCAGGCGGATCTCGGCCGCCGCGCCTTCGATCTGGCTCCCGAAGTGGACCAGCATCATGAAGAAGGTGATGAGCTGGAGCACCACGTCCAGGAGCGGCGTGAGGTTCAGGGTGAAGGTTTCCTCACCGCCCGGTTCGCGTCTCGCCATGGTGGTCGCCCTCCCGGGCGTCGGGTCGCCGGGTTGGCCTTACTTCCCTTCGCCGCCGATCGCCGTCCGGGTCGGCAGGACCGACGCCGCCAGCGGGTGCGGCGTCCGGACGCCGGGCGCGAACTGCTCCAGGAGCGTCTCCGACGCCAGCGCCACCTCCAGCGAGAGCCGGGAGATCCGGTTCCGGAACATGGCGTGGAAGTAGATCGCCGGGATCGAGATCGAGATCCCTTCGAGGGTCGCGAAGAGCGCGGTGGAGATCCCCTCCGCGAGCTGGCTCGCCTGGGGCGAGGCCCCGGCGGTCGCCATGACCTGGAAGCTACGGATCATGCCGTAGACCGTGCCGACCAGCCCGATCATCGGGCCGAGCGTGCCCACGGTCGCGAGATAGGTCGTGCGATGCTCCAGCGCCATCGTCACGTCATCGTTCGCCATCTCCATGGCGCGCAGGGCGTTCGGCAGGCCCGATGGCAGCTTGCGGACGCCCGCCGAGAGGACCCGTGCCAGGAACGACTTGTCGCCCGAGAGCCGCGCGAAGGCCTCGGTGTATTGCTTGGCCGCGAGCTGCTCGGTCAGGTCGCGGAGGAGGTCCGACGGCACGGCGACCGACTTGCGGCACTCGAACGCCATCCAGCCGATGAGCGTCACGAGGTAGAACGACATTACGAGGATGACCAGTCCGATCGGCCCGGAGGCCCGGATCATCCACTGGAGGAACGACTCCGCCGGGGCCTGGCCCGCCGCCGCCGGGGCATTGGCGTTGGCCCCCCCCTGCGCCCGCGAGGTGCCCGCGAACTGGCCCAGCACGAGCGCGGCCGCGATCAGGAACATTCCGAACCAGGCGGCCAGGCGTTGCGACCCCGTCGAGGTTGGCGGCACGCTCGTATCCTTCTCTGGAAAGCTCGGCGCGGATGGGGCGACAATCGAGGGCCCTCCCAGCTTAGCCGACCGGCTGCCCCGCCGACAACGAGACCTCTCGGGGACACCACAGCTCGCCCCTTCACAACCCCGGCATCCCCGACTCTCCCCGCAAAATCGCCATCCCACCAGGACTACCGAAATTCAATCCTCGCTCGGGTGCTGGAGACCTTCCGGACCTCCAGCCTCTCGTTGAAGTACTTGCCCACGCCCCGGGCCACGCCGATGTAGACGTCGAGCATGCCGCGCTTCGATTTGTAGTCGACGAGCAGGACCCGGTCGTTCTCCCAGGTGTAGTCGAACCGCGGCGGCTGGGCGTTGGGGATGGTCGCGGTCATGTCGACGTGGACCGCATCCATGCCGAGGAGCATCTCCCGGGCGTTCTTGAACCGCCGGAGAATGGCCCAGTAGACCTTCGGGGCGTACTGACAGCACCAGTATTCCCCGAAGGCGTCGTAGGCCTGCTCGGGGGTGACCCCGAGGACGACGCAGGTGGTCTTCAGGAGCTTGCCGACCTGGTCGTCGGGCACGTCCATCGACGACTGCCGCAGCGCGGCCGACTGGGCCTGCATCCCGGCCTGGCGGACGATCTCCGCCCACTTGTCCTTGCCGAACTTGGTCTCGACCATCTCCGCCAGGCAGTTCGTGATCGTCGCCTTCATCGCGAGCGTCCTCCTGCGTTGCACGCCCGAGGCCGCCGCGCATCGGGGCCCCACCCGCAACCCTAGGTGACGTTCGCGATGTCGTCAAAAAACGCCCGAGAATCCGTCGATGGGATGAACCAAGCCGATCAATGCAGGACCAGGAACGACCCGTCCGGCAAGGCGACGGCGGCAGGGAGCCCCCAGGCGGGGATCCCCTTCGCCACCCGCGTCGGCTCGCCGATCGAGGTCCCGTCGGCCTCGAAGGCCTGCCAGACGAGGTCCCCGCCATGCTGCCAGCCCGTGCCCTCGGCCCAGGCGAGGAGGATCTGTCCCTTGCTGTTGACCGCGATCGAGGGATGCTTGCGGCCCCGCCCAGGCCCCGTCGGCGCGATTGGCTTTGTTCCCCCGTTTCCGATCCGGGCGAAGTACACCTGCTTGTCGGTCTCCCAGGCGGCGAGGGTCGCCGAGCCGTCATCGACGAGCGAGGCCGAGGCCATCGGGCAGGTCTTGAGCTTCCAGGGATGGAGCATCTCGGCCCGGAAGTGCGCGCCCCGGTCGTCGGAGCGGAGCAGGTAGAGGTCGCGGTCGGTCTTGCGCGAGGCCGAGCGGAACAGCAGGCTCACGCCGCCACGGCCGTCGGCCAGGGCCTTCATCCCGCAGCACCCGCAGGCCCCCGTCGAGCCGTCGTCGGCCGGCTCCTCGGGCGCGAAGGCCTTGCCGTCGTCCTTCGACCGCGCCACCCAGACCCGACGCCCGTCCTCCCCCTCGGCCGAATCCTCCGTCCGGGCATGCCAGGCGACCAGCACGTTCCCCTTCGCATCCGCCGCGAGGCATCCGCCGCCGTCCAGCGCGGATGTCTTCGTCATCAGGTTCCGCTCGGGCTCGAACGACTTGCCGCCGTCGGTCGAGCGGGCATACAGCATGGGATTCGAGCCGAAGGCGTTCTTCGGGACCGCCTTGTTCGAGCCGTTCCAGGCGACGTGGACGGTGCCGTCCTGCCCGAGGGCGAGCTGCCCGCCCCGGATCGTCCCGACCGCGATCGCACCGCCGGGATTGCGGTTGATCCGGACGGGCTCCCCGAACCCCTTCCCGTCCGGGTCCCTCCTGGCATAGTAAAGGTCGCCGGCAGCCGGATCGCCCCGGAACGCGATCAGGTGGATCGCCCCCTTCGCGTCGACCAACGCCTGCGGCTGGATGCCCCCGTCGGGGACGCGGACGGCCTCCACGACGGGAGTCGCTGCGGCGACCGGGATCGCCGGGCCGGTGAACAGGACAATCGCCAACGATCCGAGTCTCTGCAACCTCATCGGAAGATCCCCCGTCCTCGTACTTTCCTCGCGTGACCAGAGCATCGGGGTTCGACGACGAACACGCAAGAGAACGCCCAGAACCCGAGGACCCTTCGCCATGTCCACGACACCCGGAAACGACTGGCTCGAAGCCACCCTGCTCGCCTTCCACGCCCAGAAGGGCTGGGCGGACAAGGCCGTCGCGCAGTTGCCCGACGACCGCCTCAGGATCGCCCTCGACCCGAACACCAACAGCATCGCGGTCGTCATGAAGCACGTCGCGGGCAATCTCCGCTCGCGATGGGACGACTTCCTCGACACCGACGGCGAGAAGCCCTCGCGTGACCGCGACGCCGAGTTCGTCGACACCTTCGCCGACCGCGCCGAGATCCTGGCCTGGTGGGAAGCCGGCTGGGACACGCTCTTCCGGACGCTCGAATCCCTGACCTCCGAGGACCTCGGCCGGACCGTCCTGATCCGGGGCGAGCCGCATACGGTCCCCCTGGCGATCCAGCGCTCGCTCGCCCACACGTCCTACCACGTCGGGCAGATCATGCTCATCGCCCGGATCCTCGGGGGCGACGACTGGAACACCATCACGATCCCACGCGGGAGTTCCGCCGCGTTCAACCAGAAAGTCTGGTCGGGCTCATCCTATCGGGACGCCGGGCAGGCTTGAGACGGCCGGGACCGCGCTTGGTGCGCCGCGGCGAGACGCCCCGACCTCGACCCGTCCCAGGCAGCGATTGAACGTGGCCAGCGTGGCGGCGAACATGAGCTTCGCCGCCAGGGCCGTGAGCATGAGCCAGGTGACCGCGGCCCCCAGCAGCCCCGGCGTCTGCGAACCACCGTTCCGACTCGTCTCGAACGTCAACATCCCGGGCCAGAAGAACGGGCTGCCCATCATCACCAGTTCCCCATCCCGGCCCGGGCTATGGATCATCATCACGACGAAGATCCAGCCGACCGTCACCCCGAGATAGGCCGCGACCGTCCAGGCGACCGCCAGCCCGAGCCGGGAATGCCACGTCGCCATGAGCAGCCCCAACGAGGTCACCGCCGCGCCCGCGATGAGCACATACGAGAGGATCATCGCTGCCCAGAAGAAGTTTTCCGGCCACCTGGCGAGTATCAGGACGACGAGCGTCGGCAGGATCGCGAGCGCCGGGACGAATCGGTACGCTCCGAGCCACTTGCCGACGACGATCGCCCGCGTCGACATGGGGGTCGTCATCAGGACGTCCAGGCTGCCCCGGGTCCGCTCCTCCGCCAGGCTCGTGGCGGACGACAGGCTCACAAGCAACAGGCCGACCGAGACCTGGAGCCCGTTGGTCCACGCCGGGAAGCCGTTATTGCCCGAACTCCCGATGGAGACCAGGCTGAAGCAGAACGCGATCGCGACGTAGAGGAAAAGGATGATCCGCGCCACCCGCGAGGGCCTGGCGCGATGCCACTCCCGCCAGAAGACCGGGTTGAAGTCGAGCCCGGGGGCGGGCAACCGGGACCGCAATCGCGGCGCGACCTTGATCGCCTTCGGCCGGTTCCGGAACCGTGCCCAAAACCCCGGCTTTTGATCCCCCGCGCAGATCGGCCGGAGCCGCAGAATCGCGTAGGCCGCCAGGAGCGCCGACAGCCCGATGGTGCCGGCGAGGAACAGGAAGAAATCGGAAGCCACGGCCGACCCGGGCCGCCAGTAGGGCTTGAACATCAGGACGAACGGGCCGCCGGTCCTCAGGAGGTCGGTCGAGCGGATCGCCGAGGTCACCGCGTCGGGGAGCAGGTTCGCGGAGATGTTCTCGCCGAGCATCCAGAACGCCCAGACGGCGAAGGTCGCCATCAGGGCTTCATGCGTCTTGCCGACGAACAGCGAGAAGACCAACGCCAGCGAACAGCCCAGCACCGCGACGCCGATCGAGACGATCGTGGCCCCCCAGACCGCCTCGGGATCCACCCCGCCGAGCAATGTCAGGAGCGCGGTCACCGGCAAGGTGCAGCCGATCAGGGCCAGGACCGGCAGGAGTCGGGATCCGAGCTTGCCCAGGACGATCTCGGTCGAGGTCAGGTCGGTGACCAGGACGTGCGTGAGCGTCCCCCTCGCCCGGTCGATGCAGATCGAGCCGGCCGTCGCCGCCGGGGCGACGAACATGATGAACGCCAGTTGCGTGCTGGCGATCGCGACGAACAGGCCCTCCGCCAGTTGCGCGAGGTTCTGGATCGTCGAGATGGCGCGACCGCCTTTGTTCCAGGCCAGGAGGCATGCGATCAGGAGCACACCGACGAACAGGCTCCGGATGGCGAACGCCTGCCACCGCCGGCTCGACGTGATCAGTTCGTAGACGAAAACCGGCCCGGGCCCGAATCCTCGGCGCATGGCAACACTCCCGCTGGCCGGTCTCGATCGACAGTGGGCGACCGAACTCTATCCAGAGTTCGGTCGAGTCGCCGAGATATTCTCCGACATCCCCGGATCACCGAGGTTCCAGAACGTGTGCCCCTTGAAGATCCGGAAGAGGTACACGAGCGACGGCAGCAGGATCACCGAACCGCAGCCCAGCACGATCAGCAGGAGCTTCTGGACGATCGGCGGCGAGGCGGTGTTGGCGACCGTCAGGTTCGGCGGCACGAGGTACGGATGCTGGGCCATGGCGCAACCCAAGAGGATCAAGGCCACCTGGAGCATCGCCGCGAGCCGGGCCACCTGATAAACCCGGAACCAAAGGGCCAGGAGCGTCGCGATCGCACACGCCCCCGTGGCGTATCGGACCGAAGGGCCCCAGTCGGAACGCTTCAACCCTTCGTAGACCGCGGGCGCGTCGTCGCGGGCCAGGCGGAAGACGACCCACGCCACCACGCCCAGCATCACCGCCGCGCACAGGGCCCGGAACCGGAAGTCTTCCCGGAGTGGCCCCTCGGGCGCTTCGAGGGTCAGGTAGACGGCCGCGATGAAGGCGAAGAGGTTGAGGGCGAACAGGCCCACGGTCAGGGGGAACGGTTGCAGCCAGGTCGAGAACATCGGGATCGGCCCGCCCGCCTCGGCCGCCCGCCCGGGGTCGCCGGTCGCGATCGCGCCGATGACCGTGCCGAGCAGGATCGGCGTGAGGATGCTGGGGATCGAGAAGACCCGGTTCCACGCCCGCTTGCCGAGGTGGCTGTTGTCGTAACTCCGGAACGTGAAGGCCGATCCGCGCAGGACGATCCCGACCAGCATCAGCGACAGCGGGACGTGCAGGGTCGTCATCACCTCGGCGAACGCATTCGGAAATCCACTGAACAGCAGGACGATCACGACGATCAGCCAGACGTGATTGGCCTCCCAGACCGGCCCGATCGCCTTCGCGATCAGGTCACGCTGGTCCTGCGCCCGGGGCCCCCGGGCGAGGAGGTCCCATAGGCCCGCGCCGTAGTCGGCCCCGCCGAACAGGGCATGGACGATCAGGGCGAGGAGCATGACGATCGCCACCCAGTCGGCCGTGGTCAACTGGCTCAGGGAGGTCACCCCTTCGACGGGCATCAGTGGCCTCCCTTGTCGTCGATACCCAGGCCCTTGGCGAGCTGCTCCGCGTCCGGGCTAGCGCCGAACTGGTGCATCAGGAGCAACACAACCACCGCCCCCAGTACGAGATAGAGCAACGAATACCCCAGCAGCGACATCCACAGCCCCGGGACGGGCGTGACGGCGTCGGTCGTCCGCAGGATGTCCTGGATGATCCAGGGCTGGCGTCCGACCTCGGTCACCGTCCAGCCGGCCTCGATCGCCAGCATGCCCAGCGGGCTCGCCAGCGCCAGGGCCCAGAGGTACAGGGGCTGGTCGGGGAGCCGCTTCGTCTTCCACGAAACCAACCCACCGAGCGCCGCCAGCCCCGCCATGGCCATCCCGCAGGCGACCATGATCTGGAACGCGACGTGGATCACCACCACCGGCGGCCAGTCCTTCCTCGGAACCTTGTCCAGGCCGGGGACCTCGGCGTTGAAGTCGTTGGTCGCCAGGAAACTCAACGCGCCAGGGATCTCGATGGCGTAGCGGACCACCCCGGCCTCCACGTCGGGGATGCCCCCGATGAGCAGCGGGGCCCGGTGGACAGTGTGGAACAGGGCCTCCATCGCCGCGAGCTTCGTCGGCTGGGTCTTCGCTACGGTGTGCGCGGTGTAGTGGCCGCTCAACGGCTGGAGCATCGAGGCGATCCCGCCCACGAGCAGGGCAATCATCAAACCCTTGCGGTGGAACAGGTTGGAACGGTCACGCAGCAGCAGGGCCGCGTGGATCCCGGCCACGAGCATGCCGCCGGCGGAGTAGGCGGCCAGGGTCATGTGGAGGGTCTCGGAGAGCATCGCCGGGTTGAGCAAAGCCGCGATCGGGTCGATGTCGGTCGGGACCGAGCCGGCGAGCCGGAACCCCTGCGGCGTGTTCATCCAGGCGTTGACCGAGACGACGAGGATCCCCGACAGGGCCCCGCTGAACGCCACGACCACCCCGGCGAGCCAGTGGGCCAGCGGTGGGACCCGGTCCCAGCCGTAGATGTAGATCCCCAGGAAGATGGCCTCGGTGAAGAAGGCGAACCCTTCGAGACCGAACCCGACGCCGACGACCGGCCCGGCGATCTTCATGAACCCCGGCCAGAGCAGGCCGAGTTCGAACGACAGGACGGTCCCCGAGACGGCCCCGACGGCGAAGAGGATCGCCGTCCCCCTCGCCCAGCGGCGCGCGAGGATCCGGTACACGGGCTCGCCGGTACGGAGCCAGAGGGCCTCCGAGACCGTCATCAAAAGGGGCTGGGCGATCCCCACCACCGCGAAGAGGATGTGGAAGCCCAGCGACATCGCCATCTGCAACCGCGCGGCGAGGAGATTCGACACGTTTTGAGCCTATTCCTTGGGGAAACCTTCCTTGATGAGCGTCGTGTACCCTTGCTTGAGCGCCTGGGCATCATACCCGAGCTTGCGGAGCGCCTCGCTGCCCGGCACCGAACGTCCGCCCGCCGCGCAGTGGCAGTAGATCACGGTGCCCTTCGGAAGGGTCTTCTGCAGCTCGGCCTTGTCCGCGTCCGGGATGCCGTCGCGTTCCCAGGTGCTGAGCTTGCTCAGTGGCAGGAACACGGCCTTCTTGATGTGGCCCCGGTCCCATTCCTTCTGCTCGCGGACGTCCACCAGCACCGCCTTGCCGGCCTGGACCCTGGACTTCACCTGCTCCAGACTGTCCTTGGTGTAGTCGGACTCCTGCGCCCCGACGAGCCCTGCGACGCCCACCACCAGGGCCAGGGCCATTCCGAACCGACCGATCCGCATCGCGATGCTCCCGGGTCCGAAGGTTCTCGTTATCCCAAGAGTCGAGCCGAAAGGCCCCCCGAGTGCAAGCGGGTCTTTCCCGTAGGTTGCGCTGGTACGCGTCCTCGCGTCCACCGCACCGACAATTGCGAACGAGACGGCACGCGGCCCCGCTGGTCGTGGGTGGTCCTCGGTGCGGTGGACGCGAGGACGCGTACCATCGCACCCCACAACCACTTCCCAGCCCGCCCAGACTGCCACCAAAATCGTCCCAACCCTTGAGATCTTTGAAAATCAGATCCCCAATAATTCCGCAGGGGCCTCGAATTCCTCTGTGTTGAGCGGGTGAAACGGTCGAAAGCCGCGGGACGAGACGAGGCTGACAGACGACCTGGGGCCGAGACGCCGCTTACCGACCTGGAAACGAATACTACGCCGGGGAGCCCAATCGGGGGCTCCGAAGCAAGTCACGACACGGTCCGCAACGCTAGCAAGGAGACAGTCACATGACCTGCTGCTCGACGATCAAGAAGGTGGCCCTGGGTACGGTCCTGGCGGCTGGTGGCCTGGGCCTGGTCTTCGGGACCTCCGCCCCGAGCTACGTCCGGACGGCCTTCCACAAGGTCCGCCACAACGCCAAGAACGCCGTGCCGGTCCAGTTCGAGATCGACCGGGCCCGCGACGAGGTCGCCCGGCTTGAGCCGGCGATCAAGGAGAACATCGCGTCGCTGGCCCAGGCCCTCGTCGATGTCGAGCACCTGGAAGGCGAGATCAAGACGGTCCAGGCCAACCTCGACACCGAGAAGAAGAACCTGACCGCCCTGCGTTCGAGCCTCGACTCGGGCGAGGTCCGCCTGGCCGGCAACATCAGCTACTCGGCCGACGAGGTGAAGGTCGACCTGGCCCGCCGCTTCGACCACATCAAGGCGACGGCCCAGTTCCTTGAGAACAAGCAGGCGACCCTGAAGGCCAAGCAGAAGTCGGTGGCCGCCGCCCGCCAGATGCTCAGCCAGATGGCCGCGACCAAGAAGGAGCTGCTCGCCAAGATCGACAGCATCGAGGCCCAGCTCAAGATGATCGAGGCCACCAAGTCCACCAACGAGTTCACCTTCGACGACAGCGCCCTCTCCCGGGCCAAGGAGTCGGTGACCGACCTCGAGAAGCGCCTCGAAGTCATCACCAAGACCACCGAGATGGAAGGCAAGTACTCCGAGGGTGGGATGCCGATCGTGATCGAGCCCAAGCGGGACATCCTCAAGGAGATCGACGCCGAGTTCGGCCCGGCCGTCAAGAAGACCTCCTCGGACAAGAGCCTCTGAGCTGAGCCCTTGATGAAGTGAAGCGAACCGCCCCGGGCCCGGACCGCAAGTCCGGGCCCGTCGCCGTTTTCCGGCTCCGAACGCCCGGAGTACGGAAGCTTGCTCCGCCCGCGGGTCTCGATCAGGAGGGGCCCGAGAATTCATCTTCGTCGGAATGCCCTGGCCCAGGTGACGGGGAGCAAGCTCCCCTAAGGCCGAGCGGAAGCAAGCTTCCGCCTTCCGGGTGATCCGTCCGGGATTTTCTGGAAGATGGCGACCAATGCCGGGCGGGGCAATCGCGAAGTAGTGATAGGCACGTCGAAGGCGGGCGGGAATCGCCCCGAGGACGGCCCCGGGAAAACGACCGGAGTTCGACCGAAAGGATAGGCCGGGCGACAACTTGCGACGTAGAACACGCAGTGCGAAACCGCCCCACGAAGAGGGATCCCGGGCAGAGGGGATCGATCGGGCCGGGGGCGGGGACGAGGGCCGGTGGGCGACGCCCACCCTTCTACCGTGGATGGCGGGAGTGTGGGCATCCCCCATGGTCAAACCAGACGGCAAGGCAACCATGCTGGGACAATGGCGCGTCACATTGCGGCAGGCTGAGGAGGCGGCGAAGGCCGGCCGGTACGAGGAAGCGCTGGTGCTCACCTCGAAGCCGGACGTGGCCGACCACCACCTCGCCCTCCAGCTCCGGGGCAAGATCGCCCTCGACCTCGTCGCCCGAGCCGGGCGCCGGGCCGCGGCCGACGACTGGCCGGGAGCCATCGATGACCTCCGGCTCGCCGAGCAGCTCGGCGCCGCGCCGGACACCCTGGCCGCGGCCCGGCTCAGCCTGGCCGATCGCGTGGCGGGCGAGGTCAAATCCGACCTCGACGCCGGCGAGCCCGCCCGGGTGGTCGAGCGGGTCGAGGAACTGGCGCGGCACCGGATCAGCGGGCCCGCGCTGCGTCGTGCGAAGGAGGTCGCCGAGGCGTGGCAGACCGCGCTCGACGAGTCCCGCCGGGGCGAGTTCGGCCGGGCCACCGAGCAGCTCGACCGCGCCGTTCGCCTGTCCGCCGGCCAGGCGGAGTCGGCCCTCGCCGCGGCCCGTCGCGACATCGAGGCCAGGCAGAAGCACGCGGCCGGGCGGATCGAGGCGCTCTACAAGGCCCTGGCCGCCACCAACTGGCCGGAAACCCTGGCTTCGGCCGAACTTGTGCTCGAAGTCGTTCCCGAGCACGCGACCGCCCGCCAGGCCCGCACCAAGGCCTGGCAGCAGATCGCGGCCATCGGGCCGTCCTCCAGCCTGCCCGGGCGCAGCGGCCGGGGCATCCCCGCCGGCCTCGGACTCGGGCCCGATCCGGGTTCGATCGCGCCCGAACCCCCGATCCCGATCGAGACTCCCATGGGGACGATCGTGCCGACGATGTATCCCCCCCCGGGCGGCAATGAACGCGGCCTTCCGATCGGCCCGGGGCGAGCCCTGGCGCAGTCGCTGGCGCGGGGCCCGCAGGGGCGGTTCCTGCTCTGGCTGGACACCGTCGGCGGCTACCTCGTCTGCCTCGACGACGAGATCGTCCTCGGGCGGTCGGGGCCCGACAGCGGCGCGGACGTGCCGCTGCTGGGCGACCTCGCCCGGAACCACGCCAGGCTCGTCCGCGACGGCGACAGCTACATCCTCAAGGCGATCAAGGACACGTTCGTCAACGGCCGCCCCGTCGAGACGGCCCCGCTCCGCAGCGGGGACGTGATCCGGCTGGGCAGCTCGGTGGAGCTGGAATTCCAGCAGCCGAGCCCGGTCAGCTCGACCGCGAGGCTGGTCGTCGTGAGCCGGCACCGGCTGCCGCTGGCGGTGGACGGGGTCGTGCTGATGGCGGAGACCTGCATCATCGGGTCGAACTCACACTCGCACATCCTCGCGCCCGGGCTGTCGGCGCCGGTCGTCCTCTACCGGCAGGGGCCGTCGCTCTGGTGCCGTGCCCCGGGCTCCTTCGAAGTCGACGGCCGCGAGATGGCGGCACGGTCGGCCCTGACCCTGCAATCCAGCGTCCTGGGCGAAGGTTTCTCGTTCAGCCTGGAACCCCTGGGCTCGCGGACCTCGCCCGTTTGAGAACGCAACGGCGCCCAGCGCCAGGACCCACCGTCGTTCGTCCGTCGGGAGAAAGCGTCGCCGCCTGCCGGGGAATTCCGCCAATAATCGGGCCTCGCGAGCGTAAACTCTAACGTGATACGCGAGGCGTTGGTTGCGGAACGGTTCGGGGGTGCGGGAGAGTCACCCGCCCCAACCCGGATCGCCGATCTCCCCGGATCCGACCGGCGAACTCCCCCCTCCTGGCGAGCCGCCTGACCCAACGTGGAGCGTAGCGGAGTGGAAGACGACATGAACGCGACGGCTCGAAAGCCCGCCGGCCACCTCAACGAGACGATCGAGTTCCTCGCCGGACCGGAGGGGACCAACGCCATGCCCACGCCCAGGACGAACCCGGGGGCGAGCCGATACACCTTCACCTCCGGCTCCCGCCCCCTCGACGGCTATACGATCAAACGCGCCATCGGACGGGGCGGATTCGGCGAGGTCTACTACGCCACCAGCGACGCCGGCAAGGAGGTCGCCCTCAAGCTCATCACCCGCAACGTCGAGGTCGAGCGCCGGGGCGTCGCGCAGTGCATGAACCTGAAGTGTCAGAACCTGCTGTCGATCCTCGACCTGAGGACCAACGACTCGGGCGAGACCTTCGTCATCATGGAGTACGTCTCCGGGCCGAGCCTGGCGACCGTCCTGGCGCAGCACCCCAACGGCATGCCCGAGCCCGAGATCCGGGCCTGGCTCAAGGGGATCATCGAGGGCGTCGAGTACCTCCACGACCACGGCGTCGTCCACCGCGACCTCAAGCCGGCGAACATGTTCATCGAGGAAGGCGTCGTCAAGATCGGCGACTACGGCCTCGCGAAGATGATCTCGCCCGAGAAGGGCAGCAACCACTCCGAGAGCATCGGGACCTGCCACTACATGGCGCCCGAGATCTCGACCGGCCGGTACAGCAAGGCGGTGGACATCTACGCCATCGGCGTGATGCTCTACGAGATGATCACCGGGCGCGTCCCCTTCGAGGGGGAGAGCGTCGGCGAGGTGCTCATGAAGCACCTGACCTCCCGGCCCGACCTGACGCCGATCCCCGCCCCTTACCGGGCGATCGTCGAGAAGGCCCTGGCCAAGGACCCGAACCTCCGGCAAAAGCGGACGCTCGACCTGCTCCCCTCCGGCGACGCCCCGAGGCGGGACGTGCGGTTCATCGGCGAAGGCAAAAACGCCCCGCCGGTCAGCCCCGCGCCCTTGCTCTCGCCGGCGCCCCGGACTCCGAAGGGGCCCGACGACGACATCCTCCGAATCGGCGAGGAGGAGCCGGTGTTCTACATCGGCCCGAACACGCTGCCGCCGGAGCAGCCCAGGCGCAAGGGCGGTAGCTGGTTCTGGCTCCCGGGCCGCGACCGCCGCAACCTGGCGGCGGCCCCGAATCCCCAGGGGAGGAACGCCCGCCCCCCGGTCCGTCGGGCGGTCTTCACGCCGCCCCCGCCCCCCCAGCGCCCCACACCACTGCCCCGGCCGGCGAAGGCCCCCAAGCCCTTGCCTCCGGCCCCGACGCCCCCGCCACCCCTGGCGGTCGGCCGGGTCCGGCTGGCGCAGGCGACGGGCTCGATGATCGCGGCAGCCCCGCTCTCGGGCCTGCTCAGCGTCCTGATCGCCACGATGACCGGGATGGATTACCTCCGCCGCCCGCAGGAGCTGGCCTTCCTGTTCGCCGTGAGCCTCCTGGGGAGCTGGGGCCTGATCGCGGGGAACCTCTGGGCCGAGAGTAAGCCCATCGACGGCATGAGCAAGCGGTTCGGTTACCTGGGCTGGGGACTGGTCGTCGGGCTCGCCGCTCAGATCCTGGCGGAGTTCACGAACCTGAAACTCTCCACCGACCACCGGGCGTATGAATTCACGCTCCAGCTCGGCCGGTCGAGCACGCTGGTGGCGATCCCGCACCTGCTCGGCATCGTCTCGTTCTTCGGGCTGTCGTACTTCGCGAACGGCTGGTGGAAGATGACCGAACGTGACCGCAAGCGGCGATTCCGGTTCTGGCCGGTGATCGCCTCGGGCGTGATCGCCGCCGGCCTCGGCCTCTTCTGGCCCGGACTGAACCCCGTCGTCGTCTGGACCGTGCCGCTCTCCGCCGTGGTCGTCCAGCTCGTGAGCCCCTGGAGCGACCAGGCCGCCCGCTACGTCAAGTTCTTCGGCAAGGACCCGGCGAAGGTGGCTTGATCAGGATTGATTGATGGGTTGCAGGTCAGAAGCGATGGCGCGGGTCTCCAGACCCCGCCCTCGCGGTGATCGAAGGGAACATGCGAACCGGGTCTCCAGACCCCTTCCCACTGACTGGGAACGGGTCTGGAGACCCGAATTTGTGGTAGAGCGTGGCGATCGTGGGGGCGGGGTCTGGAGACCCGCGCCCAGCGCTTCCGGCCTTCGCCCAGTCGCTCCGAACCGCACTCCGCATCCGTTACGTCCTCACCCATCTCCCATCCTCAATATTCCCAGCGCCTGCCCGAACCACTTACAGACATCGTTTGAGACCTCCCTCGGGCCGGAACGCTCCGGAGCCGGGACCTCGGCAAGGATCGGATTCCGATGAAAAACGTCGCCATCTGGGTCATCGTGGGGATCGTGGCCGCGAATTTCATCGCGGCCCGGAAGAGCGAGCGGAAGGCCGAAGATGCCCGACGGGCCGCCGAGCGGGTCCGGGCCGAGGTGTCCCGCGGGGTCGATGAGATCCGCGAGACCACCCGCCACCGGCTCGTCCGGATCGTCAACGGCAAGGCGACCACCGAGGTCGACCGCGAGGACGACGACGAGAAGGGCATCCACATCCGGTGGAACCACGACAACGGCCAGAAGATCACCGTCGCCCGCGACATGGTCCTGGTCGAGGGCGGTGACGACACTCCGGCCCCGGCCCCCGAGCGGAAGCGGAAGTCCTCGTTCAAGCCGTTCGACCCCCCGAAGCCCCCGGCCCCGCCGGCCCCCCCCGCCCCGCCCAAGCCGGCCCGGGCGAAGAAGCCGACCCAGCAGCTCGCGGACGTCCCCCCGCCCGCCTGGCTGCCGAAGACCGAGGCCGAACTCCAGAAGCTCTATGAAGCCGATGACAAGGGCTTCCGGGTCCTGGCCGGCAAGGTCTCGGCCTCGCCAGAGAAGGCCCGCGACGAACTCCGCAAGGCGCTGGAGCAAGAGGTCGGCAAGTGGGCCTCGCCCGACGTCCCGACCGACTGGCGTGCCCCGCGCGACATCTACGACGCCATGACCGGCGAGGTCTACATCCAGCCGATCGCCCAGGAGCTCGAACCGGGCTCGAAGTCGCCCGAGAACCTGTATGTGGTCTACCGCGGGATCGCGAAGGCCGACTTCTCCGACGCCAGCCGCGAACGGGTGGTCGACGTCCACCAGCAGCAGCGGGTGACGGCCCGGCTCGTGAAACTCGGCGGCGGCCTGGGATTCGTCCTGATCTGCCTGGGCTTCCTGACGGGGTACGTCCGGACGGACGAGGCGACCAAGGGGTATTACACCAATCGCCTGCGGGTGGCCGCGGCCATCGGGGCGGGCGTGGCGGGCACGGTGATCTACCAGATGCTCGCCTGAGCCTCGCCGCCGCGACAACCGATCCACAAGGCCCTCGCCGCTCGTCGCCGACCCAATGCCCCCGGGCCGGCGATGGGCCGAGGGCCCCGTCGTTGGAACCCATCCGATCTCGACCTTCGTTTGAGGAACAGAACCATGGACCTCCGGCCCTACATCAACAAGGCCTCCGACTTCCTGAAACGCGCCGCCGACTGGGTCCGCCAGGCGGAAGGCTGGCAACTGGTGGCCGCCGTCGTGCTCCTGGCGATCCTGCTGCCGCTCACCCCCGCTCTGCTCTTCTTCGCCGTCCTGGCGGCCCTTTACCTCTTCGCCCGGGCCTGGATCCGCGAGTTCGTCTTCCTGATGAAGCTCCGCGACACCGACTTCCCCGGCGCCCACGACAAGCTCATCTGGGCGATGCTCCTGATCGTCCTCGCCCCCGTCGGCGTCTGGCTGTTCCACGGCTACCGCGAGGCCCACTGGCCCGAGGCCAAGCCCGCCGACTACGAGGCCGCGCGCGACTGGTCGTGATCCGTGTAGGGTGTGGTGCCTCGCGGACCATCGGTCCGCGAGGCACCACACCCTACCTGTTCCCATCCCACCTACTGACGGGTTTCCCCGGGCGCGTTTACAATAGAGGGACGTTTCCGGCGAATCGACTGCCGACACTTGCCTCGATTCCGAGGTCCCTGCGAGCCGATTCATGGCCACGACCGACGCCGAGAGCCTTCTGATCCGACAGGTCCGCTCCGGGGACGCCCCGGCCTGGCGGCAACTGATCGAGCGCTACGAGGGGCGGCTCATCGCGTTCGTGGACAGCCGGCTCCGCGACCGCGCGGCAAGCGAGGACGTCGTGCAGGAGACCTTCGTGGGCTTCCTCACGAGCCTCCCGCACTACGACGAGAAGCGCGACCTCGAAGCGTACCTCTTCTCGATCGCCGCCCACAAGCTGACCGACCATCTCCGCAAGCAGGGCCGCCGGCCGATCGACCAGTTCGGCTCCGACGACCACGGCCGGCCGCTCGACGAGGTCCCCGGCGGCGGCCGCGCGGCGTCCTCGATCGCCCGCAGCGACGAGCGTCGCAAGGCCGAGGAGAGGCTGCTCAACGACGCCATGGGCACGCTCGTCCGCGAGTGGCTTTCCCGCGGCGACTACGACCGGCTCAAGTGCCTGGAACTCCTGATCGTGAAGGGCCAGGCGAACAAGGACGTGGCCAAGTACCTCGGCCTCACCGAGCAGGCCGTGGCCAGTTACAAGTTCCAGACCATCGGGCGCCTCAAGGAGATGGCCAGGCGCGCCGGGTTGAACCTCGAACAATTCGGCGAGGGCTGATCCCGC
The DNA here is from genome assembly GCA_965279195.1 of Isosphaeraceae bacterium. Classification (GTDB taxonomy): domain Bacteria; phylum Planctomycetota; class Planctomycetia; order Isosphaerales; family Isosphaeraceae; genus CBDIHP01. The sequence continues at coordinate 67,340 of CBDIHP010000044.1, read as the reverse complement.
CATGGCACAGGCGACGAACGACCCGACCCCGAACGCCCCGATCGACGACGACCTCCTCCGGTCGTACCTCGCCGAGACCCTGCCCCCCGGGGACATGTCCCGGATCGAGCGGGCGTTGCGCGACAGCGCGGAACTCCGCCAGCGGCTGGAGGATGTCCGCCAGAACAAGGCGGATTCCAACCTCCACACGCTCGGCGCCATCTGGCGCCGCAACCGCCTGACCTGTCCCAGCCGCCAGCAGCTCGGCAGCCTGCTCCTCGACGCCCTCGACCCCGACCTGGTGGACTACATCCGGTTCCACATCGAGGTCGTCGAGTGCCCCTACTGCCAGGCCAACCTCGCCGACCTCCAGAGCAAGGCCGAGCAGGCCACCCCGGCGACCCAGGCGAGGCATTCGCGATTCCTGCAGTCGAGCCGGCATCTGCTGAGTAATGACATGGATTCGTGACGCGGGAATGGAACCACAAGAACACGGGGTGTCGGGCTCGCTGCGACACGTCCTCGCGTCCGCCGCACCGACAGACGCCCTGTGGTGAACGAGCAGAATTGAATCAACGAACCTTGAGAGTCGCCGTCTCGACCATCTCGTCTCTGCGTCCTTCGCGTCCTGGCGGTTCCATCTCCTTCTTCGGCGTCCGTTCCTGTCCAGGTGCGGTGGACGCGAGGACGCGTCGCTGCGCCCCCGACGTTCAAGCGTGGGCCAGTTCGACGGGGCGGTCGGCGTAGCGTTCCTTCGGGAGCCGCGAGAGGCGGATCCAGTAGAGGACGCCGAAGGTGAACAGGCCGACGCTGATGGTCTGGGAGACGGTCATCCCCAGGAAGAAGATGCCCTCGTCGTTGCGCAGGTGTTCGACGAGGAATCGCGTGACCGGGTAGGTGACCATGAGGAGGGCGATGACCTCGCCGTCTCGCTTGCGTAGGGGGTAATACGCCAGGAGCAGGGCCAGGAGGATCAGGCCGTCGAGGGTGGAGTAGAGCTGGGTAGGGTGCAGCGAGAGCGAGTGCTCGGCCGACGGGGCGATCAGTCCCCTCGCCACTTCGGAGCGCCAGGGGCCGGAATTCCTGGGGAACTGGACGGCCCAGGGGAGCGAGCAGGCGTCGCCCCAGCAGCAGCCGTTCAGGAAGCAGCCGATGCGGCCGATGGCCACGCCGATCGCGATCGCCGGCGCGATGGCGTCCATCATCGGGCGGATCGGGAACGGTCTGAGCCATCGGTAGAAGAAGAAGCTCAGCGCCCCGCCGATGATCGAGCCGTAGAGGACGATGCCGCCCTCCCAGATCTTGAACAGGTCCCAGAACGTCTTGATGTTCGTCCCCCAGTACTGGGCGACGTAGAACGCCCGGGCCCCGACGAGCCCGCCGATGAAGACCCAGAAGGCCATGTCGTAGACCGTCTCGGGGTCGAGTTTCTCCTGCTTCGCCTTCCAGGCCGCGATGTTCATCGACGCCAGGAACGCCACGAACAGCATCACCCCATAGCCGAAGATCGGCACGCCCAGCCCGGGGATCGTGAAGAGGATTTGCCTCATGCGTCGTCTCTTCGGCCCCCGGAGGGGGAATGGGGAATGGTGGATGGGAGATGGGTGAACGGGTTGCGGAGGGGGCGGGGAGTTCCTCTCCCCTCACCCATGACCCATTCCCCATCACTCATGAAACAGGGCTTCCGGCATCCCGGGGATGGGCGGGTAGTCGATGTGCTCGGTGATCCGGTTCTGGCGGTCGAGGGCCACGACCCGGGGGCGGTGGCCGGCGACCTCGTCGGCGTCGAGTTCGGCGAAGGCCATGACGATGACCTGGTCGCCCTTCGAGCCGAGCCGGGCCATCGCGCCATTGAGTTCGATCTGGCCCTGGCCGGGGATCCCCTTGAGCGCGTAGGTCTCGGCCCGCTGGCCGGTGGCGACGTTGCTCACGAGGATGGCCTCGTAGGGCACGATCCCGACGGCCTCCATGAGGTCGGGGTCGATGGTCAGGCTGCCGTGGTAATGGAGGTCGGCCCCGGTGACGGTGGCCAGGTGCAGCTTGCTCTTGAGAACCTTGATCCGCATCCGCGGCTCATTCCGCGAGGATCGCGTTGTCGATCAGCCTCGCGGGCCCGATCCGGACGGCCAGCAAAGCGACGGCGGGCTGGCCGGGTCGGATCTCGACCAGCCGCTCGAGCGTCTCGGCGTCGGCGACCTCGGCATAGTCGAGTCGCGCCAGCCGTTGGGATTCTATCGCCGAGGCCAGGATTTGTCGAATCCGATCGGCGTCCCGCTCCCCCGACGCCACGGCGTCTTTGGCTTCGTTCAGCGCCCGCGACAGCACGACCGCCGCCGCCCGCTCCTCGGGGTTCAAGTAGCGGTTCCGGCTCGACATCGCCAGGCCGTCGGGCTCCCGAACGGTGGGCACGACCCGGACGGTGAGCGGTAAGTCCAGGTCCGCCGTCATCTTGCGGATCACGAGCTGCTGCTGAAAGTCCTTGGCCCCGAAGAAGGCCAGGTCGGGCAGGACCATGTTGAAAAGCTTGAGAACGACCGTCGCCACCCCCCGGAAGTGCCCCGGCCGGCTCGCCCCTTCGAGCGGCCCGGACGGCCCGGGGACCTCGACGAAGGTCGCAAGCCCGCCCGAGGGATACATTTCCGACACCGTCGGCGCGAAGATCAGGTGTGCCCCGGCCGCCTCGCAGAGGTCGCGGTCGGCCTCGATCGTCCGGGGATACTTGCCATAGTCCTCGTTCGGCCCGAACTGGGTCGGGTTGACGAAGATCGAGACGACCACGAACGCCGTCTCGGATGCCGCGACCTCGACCAGACGCCCGTGGCCCTCGTGCAGCGCCCCCATCGTCGGCACGAACCCGATGGTCTTGCCCGACTTGCGCGCCTGGGCCACGCGCTCGCGGAGGGCGGCGGCGGTCGTCACGATCTCCAGGGCCATTTCACTCGCTCCTCGGTGTGCCGTCGGGCTTGATCGGATTCCGGTTGCTGACCGTCCGGGGTCGGATCAGGTCGGGCACCTCCGGCAGGTCGATGACCTTGAGCAGGCCGGGGACGGCGCTCGCGAGCTGGCCTCGGGTCACGCTGGCCCCGACGACCTCCTCGAACGAGTTGATGGAACCATTCGTCTCGACCGAGAGAATCCTCGGCTCGATCACCGCGCCGAGCATCGCCACCGGCCCGGCCTCGCCGATGCCCAGGACGTGGATCGACCGCTCCGCATGCCAGGGCAGATTCAACCGGCTGGCGGCCTCGACCGCACGCCGGAGGTCCTCAATGCGCTGGGTCAGCAGCGGCCGTCCGATGTGCAACGCCAGGAACGCCTCGCGGTCGATGCCGCCGAAGTAACCGGGTTTCACGCCGGGCTTCGGCGGGGCGGGGCCGGTTTCCCCCATGCCCCGGAGGTCCACGGTCGCCACGCAGTCGCCGGCCTTGATCCAGCCCAGGGCCCGCTCACTCGTCAGGAACTTCGGATCGGCCCCGATCACCAGATGGAGGCTCGCCTCCCGATTCTGGCCCTCGGCCTTGGGCCGGAGGACCCGCATCGGGATCTCGAACCCGTCGGTGTTGCGGACGGTGAATCGGTGGAGGGCCCGATCGCCCAGGTCGACCTCGGGCAACGTATGCTTCGGGACGAGTCCGTGGTCGGCGAACGGCAATCCCAGGCCTTCTCGGATCTTGTCGAGCGCGAGCGGGCCGCGCCGTCCCTTCCGCTGCGCCGCCAGGGCCTTCGCCTCGTCCGCATTGACCTGGAAGATCGACCGCTCGCCGGGGAACTCGGTCAAAACCTGGCCGATCTTGGTCACCTGGAGCTGGGCGTCGGTGGCGATGGGGAAGTCGGGCTCTTTCGGGGAGTCGTTCTTGCCGACCAGCCAGCGGCGGAGCCATCGCATGGCGGCCTCGCGACGGGGCTTCGAGAATCCGTGGGTGTCGTCGTACTCGAACAGCTCGACCCGCTCGCCATAACCGAGCTGGCCGTAGAGTCGTTTGGCTTCGCGGAAGGTCGTCCAGGCGCCGTCGATGTCGAAGAAGTCCCGGGTGGCGACGCATATCAACGTCGGCTTCGGGGCCCGGAGTGTGAGGAAGTCGGCGTGGTCGAAGCCGGCGGCGACCTGGCCGGTGATGTTCTGCTCGGCGTCCTGCGGGCCGATGGTGGCGAACAGCCGCTCCAGGGTTGTGAGGTAGCACGACGGCGCGGCGACGGCGATGCGGTCGTCGATCGCCATGAGGTACGACGTGAGCGTCCCCCCGCCGGAATTGCCGGTGCAGCCCAGTCGCATCGCGTCGACTTCGGGGCGGCTGGCGAGGTAATCCATCGCGCGGAGGCCGTCCCAGATGCGGTCGGTGGCGAATTGCCGTCCGATCAGGATCGAGCCGATGCCGGCCATGGTGTGCTCGGTCGTGCTGCCGGGCAGCGGCGACTTGCCCTTGTCGTCGAGCACCTGGACGCGCTCCCCCTGCCCCAGCGGGTCATAACAGAGCGCGGCCATCCCGTTCTTCGCGATCAGGATCGACGCCCGCTGATAGGTCTCGGCCGCCTTGCCGTTGGCGCTGTGGCCGCAGGGGATGAGCACGCCCGGATACGGGGTCGGGGCGTCCTTCGGGAGGTAGAGCGCGGCGGTGACGTGGTGGTTGGGGCGGCTCTCGAAGACGACCTTCTCGACCCGGTAGCCGTCGCCCTCGAACGAGCCCGTCACCTTCGGGTTGAGCGGCGTCCTCTCCGGCCATTTCCCCAGCGACTTCTCCAGCCAGGCGGACATCCTCGCCTTCCGCCCCCGGATCTCCTCGGGCGTCCGGATCGCCGCGACCTCGATCTTCCGTTCGGCGAACCGGGCGTTGGCCTGGGCCTCCAGGTGGGCCCGGAGCATCCCACGGGCTTCCTTCTCGGGGAGGACCCGGTAGGGATCATCCTCGGCGCGGAGGGCCGGTGACGCACCCAGTGAGAGCCAGAATGCGAGGAGCAAGGGGGCCGGTCGCATGGGTGTGCCTCGGCGTCGCGGGGGAGGGTTCCGGTTAGGTTGGCGACACCTTATCACGAGAGCCCCGCCCGATCATCAGCCCACATAAGGTCGGGTGCGCTGCGGTGCGGCCCCCTCGGCCGCACCGCAGCGCACCCGACCTGTCCGACCTCACGCCTCGCGTCAGAAGTAGAGCTGGACGCGGGCGAGGAACATGTCGGCGTTGAGCTGGAAGCGGTTCGGGGCGAACTGGACGGGGGTCCCGAACATGGCATGGTTCCAGCCGAAGCTCATCTTGAGGTAGCGGTTCAGGTGCCAGTTCATGCCCACCCAGGTCATCTGGACGTCGTTGGTCCAGAGGGCCGGGTCGGACAGGTTCCGGGTGAAGACCTCATTACCCAGCCGGAGCGACTCGTATCGGGCATAGGGCTCGATCGCCCCCGGCCCGGACGAACCCGGCTTGAGGCTGAACGGCCGCAGGGGCTGCACGACCCCGAGCGAGTTCCGGGTCTCGCCGGTGATCAGGTAGCTGGCCTGGACGTAGTAGCTCTGGACGCTGAGCGGGACGGGGTTGGAGAGGTTCGAGGTCAGCGCGTAGCTCTGGTAGCCGCTGCCCCACTCGGCGATGACCGCCAGGGACTTGTAGTAGTAGGCCAGGTGGAGGTCCCACAGAGCGGTGTCGCCGTGCTCCCGGACGTTCGGGTTGAAGGACAGGAAGGGCACCCCGATGATGGCATTGCCGGTGGTCGGGACGATGGTCCGGAGGGTGGTCGGCTGGGGGATCTGGTCGCGGTTCTGGGCGAAGACCGAGCCGCCGATGTTCAGGTTCTCCAGGAGCGTCCCCTCCTCGTCGCCGAACGGCCGGTAGTTGACGTAGGCCGAGACCGCCTTGCCGTCCTCCAGGGCGAGGAAGCCGTTACGGGTGCCGTTGAAGGTGCCGACGGCATAGTCAACCTTCTGGTTGAACAGCTTGCCGTAGGCCATGGCGCCGACCTCGCGGTTCTGGCCGAAATTGTTGAAGAAGATCGAGCGTTCCGGAATCGCCAGTCCCTGGACCGGGTCGGAGAGGAACTCGTAGGTGAACGGCGTCTTGAACCGGCCGACGCGGGCGTTGAGCTTCGGGCCGAAGTTCAGGTCGGTGAAGACGTCGAGGATACTCAGGGTGTCGAAGCCATTGGCGATCGAGACGAAGTAGCCGATCGGCTTGGTGATCCGCCCGCTGAACATGAACCACTGGCGGGGGATGTCGAACGTGTCGTGGACCGGGGTCTGGCCGCCCTGCTGGTAGCCCCGGTACTCGAACTGGGTCAGGTTGTGGAACTGGAAGATGAACTCGTCGTCCTCGGTCCGGATCTCGAACCCGGGGCCGAACTTGGTCTTCGCCGGGTGGTTCTCAAAGGGCGGGGGGGAGTCGAACCGGGCGCTGGTCGGCGGATTCCCGATCGACTGCCCCGGCGCGGCCGGGGGCGGCTTGGTGGCGCCCGAGCCGGGGGCGGCCGGGGCCGGCGCCGCCGCGGGGGCCGCTCCGGCGGCCTGCTGGTGCTCCAGCATCTCGGCCAGGCGGCCGACGGTCGCCTCAAGCTGGCGGACACGATCCTCCAGCGCCTCGCGGGACATCGGCTCGCCCGCCGGCGGTGCGGCCGATGGGAGCGGCGGCGCGGGGGCCGCGCCGGGTTCCTGGGCCGATGCGTAGCCGGCCCCGCCGAACGTCAGGCCCAGCAGAAGCGCGATCTGGGCGCTCGGGGTTCCCTTCATGGTCGAGCATCCTTGCCGTGTGACGATCCTCAGCCGGGATGATTGCGGGGATCGGTCCCGAAAATCATCGGCGCGCGCTGATTCTCCACAAGATCGGATCGGATCCGAAGGCGCCCGACTTGACCGATTGGGTCGGTTTTCCCGATTCGGGCGACTGAGTTCCCTTTGACGGGAAGGCGATCGCTCAGTCCTTCTTCTTTTCCTGGTCCTTGGGCGCTGGTTCCTCATCCTTCTCGATGATCCCCGAGATCTGGCCCGCGTCGTTGATCGCGGTCGCGGAACTCATGATCGAGCGGAACTCGTCCAGGAACCGGAACTTGCCGTCGGCCCACACGAACGCGCGGGGGCCCAGGTCGGAGCCGCCGGGGCCGTCCGCCCAGCCCACGACCTCTCCCTTGTTGTTCACCGCCGTGGCCTCGCTCCGCACGAACCCCCTGGGCAACTCGATCGGGACGAGCCCCCTGGCCGGTGTCCAGACCACCGCCGCCTGGGAGCCATCGTTGGGCATCTTGACGCCGACCACCATGCCCGAGTCATTCACCCCACGCGGGGCGAACGCCCCCCCTTCGCCGATCTCCTTGCGGATCCAGCCGTCGGGCGACCGGGTCCAAAGACAGGGGTTGGGGCCGTCGAGGCTGGCCAGGCGGTTCCCGCTGGTGCTGAGCGCGACGGACTGCGAGGTCACCTGCCCCTTGGCCGGCAGGGCCGTGGCCTTCCACGAATCGCCGGGGCCGTTCCGCTCCCAGACGCAGACGTTCACCCGGTTGTCGCCGACGGAGTAGCCGGCGATGACGGTCCCCTTGGCGTTGATGGCCGTCGCGATCGAGGCCCAGTCGCCCTCGACTGTGCCCAGGCCCCGGATCCCATTCGTCTTGTCCCAGATGAACGCCTGGTTCCGGAGCGGGATCCGCTCCTGGGGCCGCCCCGGCTTGCTCGAACGGCCGACCACCACCCCGTCGTCGCTGACCCCGAACGGGAACGTGGCGGTGTATCCCTTGAGCAAGGGAATCCGGACCGGGTCCTTGCCACCCCTGGCGAAGAACGGGACCTGCTCGATGACCCCCTTGTGTTCCTTCTCCTCGGCCCACTCGAAGCCGATGAGGTCGCCCTTCGCATTGAGGCCGGTCGCAATGATGCCCTCATCCCTGGGCGTCACGACCCGATAGGGGCTCGGGCCGTCGGCGGCGAGGGCGGACGCGGTCGTCGCGAGGGCGAGGTAGGCCAGGATGAGGCGCATCGGGTTGCTCCGTCTCAGGTTGCCAGGACCCACCGCGCAAAAAAAACGCCACCCGGCGGGGTGGCGTTGAATATGCCCGGCAGGACTTGAACCTGCAACCTTTAGCTCCGGAGGCTAACGCTCTATCCAATTGAGCTACGGGCACATGTCTTCTATTCCACCCACGGACGGGGGAAATGTCAAGGACGTCGTCGATTTCGGCATAGCGTGCTGGACCGAGCGAGGCGAACCGGGATTTCAGGAATCTTGCTTGGAAATCGAAGAAGGGCCGGGTCATAATCGTCTAGATCGACGTATGCGTGATGAACGGAGTGCCGTCGTGGCGCCCCGTGGACCCTACCCGGCCACGAAAATTTCGGCAGGAGCCCCCCGTGACTCGTCCTCGCTACCTCGGCCTGATCGTCGGCGGACTGCTCGCCCTGGCGACCGTAGCCCCACGAAACGCCCACGCCCAGTTCGTCGGCGGCGGATTCGGCGGCGGCCTGAACAACTTCGGCGGCGGGTTCGGCGGGGGGTTCAACCAGTTCGGCGGCGGGCTCAACCAGTTCGGCGGCGGATTCAACCAGTTCGGTGGCGGATTCAACCAGTTCGGTGGCGGATTCAATCAGTTCGGCGGCGGGTTCAATCAGTTCGGCGGCGGGTTCAACCAGTTCGGTGGCGGATTCGGCGGTGGGTTCAGCCCCGTCGGCCAGTTCCTGAGCAACAATGGTGGCTTCGGCGGGCCCCAGCTCATGGTGCCCCCGGGCATGCTCGCCCCCCAGACCCGCAACAACGTCGGCAACGTGATGGGCCTGATCGAGACCAACGCCATCCGAGGGCGTTCGGTCGCCCGCCGTCGCCGCTGATCCGGGATCGCCTGAAAATCGACGGGCGAGGGGACGGTCCCCCTCGCCCTTTCTCGTCCCCGCTCCCTACTCGATGCGGAGCGAGCACCAGACGCCGTTGTCGAGCCGCTGGGCATCGGGCGGGGGGTCGCTCAGGCTGGCCCATTCGGCGTCGGTCCAGATCTGGAGCGTCGCCGGGTAGCCGTTGATCAGCCAGCGTGCCACCCCGCCGTTGGGCTCGGCGCCGGAACTCGGGGTCAGATCCTCGGGGCGATAGAGCCTCAGGCCGGGACGCCGCTTCGCGCCGCCGGAGGCTGCGGGTTTCGGTTGCTTCATGAATGGCTCGCTCACGGATCCAAGTGGCCGCGATCGGCGGCGAGCCCGTCCCCCTTGCGCGAGGCAAAGCGATGGGTCGCGGCCGTCGTGGCCGGTCCTGGCCCGGATCGCCGCCGCAATCGGGCAGACCGCCAGCCGGGATGCCTCTCGGCACCCCGGCCCGCCGGGCAAGACCCGGCGCGACCACGAACACGACCCGGCCGCGTGCCCGTCCCCCGGATCCCCGAGGTTCGAGCGGTTCCCGACGTGAATTACGGGATGGGAAGAAACGTTGGGCAGCCACTTCCATTGGACCCGCGGCGATTATAACCCGCGCGACCCGCGCGATCGCAACCCTCTTCTCCCCCCATCCGCCCGAAAATCCACGATTTTCTTATCGGCTTTAAAAAGCTATTCGTGCAATTCGAGAGCCGGAGACCCGCGAGAAAACCGCCCGGAATCCCCGGGGATTCGCGAGCCCGTGGCGGTCACGACAATGCATTCCGGCTTTTTTCAGCTCAATCGATACGTGAGGCGGCGACCGACCTTCGGCAACCGGGCCCGACCGAATCGGCCCGGCCGGCTTTGGGAATTGACGCGGTCGCACCCGTTCCGTTCAACTAGTCGGACGCAGCCCCGGGGGCCGGTCAATGCCGACAGCCTCGGGTGCCCCAACGTCACGGAACGCTCGGGACCGACGATGATCACCACCGCCGGACTCACCAAGATCTACAAGACGACCGCGGCCCTCTCGGACCTCGACCTGGAGGTCCGCAAGGGCGAAGTCTTCGGGCTCCTCGGGCCCAACGGCTCGGGCAAGACCACGACCATCCGGCTCCTCCTGGGCATGCTCAAGCCGACCCTGGGCACGTCGAAGGTCGGCGGGTTCGACTCCTGGAGGCAGAGTGTCGAGGTCCGACGGCTGGTCTCCTACCTGCCGGGCGAGCTGCGACTCTTCGGCTCGATGACCGCCTACGGGTTCCTCAAGTACCTGTCCTCGCTGCGCGGCGGCGACGGGCTCGACCGCGCGGTCGCCATCGCCGACCGGATCATGAAGCTGGACCTCAGGCGGAAGATCCGGACCTTCTCGACGGGCATGAAGCAGAAGCTGGCGCTCTCGCAGGCGTTCGCCGACCCGGTCGAAATCCTGATCCTCGACGAGCCGACCTCGGCCCTCGACCCCTCGGCCCGCAACGACGTCCTCGGGCTCGTGATGGAGGCCAAGCGACAGGGTCAGACGGTGATCTTCTCGGGGCACGTCCTCTCCGAGGTCGAACGCGTGGCCGACCGCGTGGCGATCATGCGGAAGGGCAGGCTGATGCACCTGGAAGACATGCACGAGCGTCGCCGCAACAACCGGCTCATCAAGATCCGCTACGGCCCGAACGCCCCGACCTACTACCCCGACGAGCTGGAACTGTCCGTCCGCGAGCAGGAGGCGCCCGACGTCTTCCTGCTTGAACATCGCGGGCAACTCGGGGCCCTCCTGGCCTGGCTGCCGACGCAGGACGTGCTCGACATCGCGATCGGCACCGAGGACCTGACGACGCTGTACGACCGATACCACGGCCCGAACGCCCCGGACGACCTGGAGCCGGCCCTCTCATGATCGCGTTGCTCGCCCTCATCCGCCGCCAGGTCTTCGAGGCCCTCTGGCTGATCCTTCTGCTCGGCGCGGTCCTGTTCGCCTTCTCGATGTTCGCCGTGACCCTGGTGGTCCAGGTGCAGCAGGAGATGTCGAAGATGGACATGGGCGCCGTCATGCAGGCGTTCGCCCAGCGCCCGAACAACCCGAACCCTGCCCAGGCCGACGCCCCGGCCCCCTCGAAGGACGCGCCGGCCGACACCAAGGGGGACGCCGAGACCAAGGACGGCCGCCCCCGCCGGCCGCGAGGGATCCTCGGCCTGTTCCGCGGCCTGGGCGGCTCCGCGATGGACTTCTCGCCGATCGCGCTCGAGGTCACGTGGTTCAATCACCCGCTGGTCCTGCTGACCTTCATCGGCCTGGGGATCGCACGCGGGTCGTCGGCGGTTTCCAGCGAGATCGAGCGCGGCACGCTGGATATCACGCTCTCCCGGCCCGTCTCGCGGTCGACCTTCCTTCTGGCCCACGTGCTGAGCTTCCTGATCATCCTGGGGCTCCTGGTGTGTCTCTTCGTGGGGGGCTACGTCGCGGGAAACTTGATATTCAAGGTCGAGTCGCCCCCCTCGCCGCTCAAGTTCGGCGTCCCGGCGACGCTCCTGATCGGACTCTCGGCCTCGATCTACGGGCTGACGGTCCCCTTCTCCGCCTGGGACGTGAACCGATGGCGGCCCGCGTTCATCGGGGCGGCGATCGTCGTCGGCGGCATGATCGCCTACCTCTACTCGCTCGACGAGACCTACCGGGACCTTGAAAAGCTCTCGGTCCTCCGGGCCTATACCCCCGTGACCTGCGCCGTGAAGGGCGACGACTTCGGCTTCAACGCCGGGATCCTCGGCGCCGTCTTCGCGGCGGGCGTCGCCATCGCCTTCGTCATCTTCACCCGCCGCGACCTCCCCGCCAACGCGTAACTCTGGAGTGCGGGAGCGGAACCGCCGCGTTTCTTCCTGCCCGTTGTGACGACGGGGAAAAGCAGCCACTGCGCTCCCGCACTTCGAAGGTCAACCATTCGGACTCACAAGCGCATCGATCTCCGCCCGGGTCGGCAACGCCCCCTGTGCCCCGGGCTTGGTGACGGCGATCGCGGCGGCGGCGGCGGCCCATCGGGCGGCCTCGGCGAGGGATCGCCCTTCCCCCAGCGCCACGGCCAGGGCCCCGTTGAAGGCATCACCGGCCCCGACCGTATCCACCACGGGCACCTTGAACGGGGAAATGGGCGTCTCGCCGGCTTCCTCGACGATCAGGGCACCTTCCCCGCCCAGGGTCAGGACGACCGTCTTCACCCCCATCGCGATCAACGACCGCGCGGCGTGGATCGCCTGGTCGCGGGACTCGACCGTCCGCCCGGTCAGCACGCCGGCTTCGGATCGGTTCGGCGTGATCACGTCGACCTTCGGGAGCACGCCCAGGTCGATGATCGCCAGGGCCGCCGGCGCGGGATTCAGGACGACGGTCATGCCCGCGTCGGCCGCCCGGTCGATGGCGCGGGCCACGGCGTCCAGGGGGACTTCCAGGCTCGCGAGCAGCACGTCGCCCTTGCGGAACAACTCGGCGGGGAGGCGGTCGATGTCGTCGGCCTTGAGGTGCGAGTTGGCGTTCATGGCGACGCCGATCAAGTTCTCGCCGTCGTCGCCGACGAAGATCATGGCCACGCCCGACGTCGCGCCGGGGACGACCTTCATGTGCGAGACGTCCAGCCCCTCGGCCCGGTCATGCTCCAGGACCTTGCGGCTGAACTCGTCGTCGCCGACGGCCGAGAGGAACGCGACCTCCGCCCCCGCCCGACGCGCGGCGATGGCCTGATTGGCCCCTTTCCCTCCCGGCGCGATGAAGAAATCCGACCCGATCAGCGTCTGCCCCGCCGCCGGCAGGTGCGCCAGCCGCAGGTTCATATCCGTCATGCTCGCGCCGATGACCACGACCCGGCCCATGCGTCCGACCTCGCTCGATTCCCACAGTGTGAAAGAGATCGAGACAGCGAACTACGCCGGCCGCCGGGTTGCAAGGGGAGACATGCCTGAATCTCCGCGATCCATCCGCACTTCGTTACGAATCGCCCCCGCATCCCATTCGAGCGGATCAGAGCCAGGCGCTGGGCGAGGGTCTCCCGACCCCGCCCTTGCCCTGAGAAACCGTACCACCAGAGCGGGTCTCCAGACCTATCAGATCCAGCCATCAGGAGTAGGACTCGTGAAACGATCATGACACACATGTATGTTCCAAATTCAGACGATCGTGACGAAACCCTCCGTCCAATGATCCTTGCCGATCCTGTACTTGTCGATGTAGAAGCCGCTCTCCTCATCATCCAGGATCGGGTCGATCACTCTCGAAAAATCCCGAAATCCTGGCTGCGTTGAGACACGCCCGATCGCTCGCTCGGCATCGGTTCGGCTCTCGTAAACTCCGATCAGCTTGACGCACTCGCGGCCATCCTCGTGTACGTGAAGATGCTGAACCAGGAAAACAAACCTATCCGTCTCCATGTCTCGCTTCCTGGCTAGGACGAGATCGACCGCGTAGATTGCCACTCGACGCCTCCGCCTTGACTTGCTCCCAGGTCAGGACGTCATCCGGAGACTCTTCGATCTCGCGGCAGCGTTCCAGCAAGAGCGCCTTGAGATCGGGCGAAGGTTCCTCGTCATCCCGGACGCCTTCCAGGCCGCTCCAGACTTCTTCGATCAATCGAAGCCGGTCCGCGACGGGCCAGTGCGAGACCTCGTTCAACACCGATTGCAGATCCATCGCGAAGCCCCCGGAGAAGCGAGTCGGCCTGCGTCGATCAACGCCGACGCGTTGAGGTGCGCCAGGAGGGATTGTAGGGCCTTCCCTGGGGCAAGTCGTCAGCGATAATCCTCCCGAATCGGGTGGAACACGTCGAGGGCCACGGCGGGGCCGCCGAGGGCGACGACCTTGTGGACGACGCCGCCGGGGATCCGCCAGATGTCGCCGGGGCCGAGGGTCCGGGTGATGCCGCCGACGGTGAACTCCGCGCGGCCGGTGATCATGATGCCCATCTGCTCATGCGGGTGGGCGTGGTCGACGACGACGGAGTGCGGCTCGAAGGTCACCACCGAGAGCATCATGTTCTGCCCGGCCGTGGTCGTGATCTCCACGCCGGGGAAGATCTGATGGCGCGAACCCATCCCCGCCGGGACGAAGTAGGGGTCGCTGCCGTCGGGCGGGGGCGGTGTGGAGAGGGGTTCGCTCATGGTCCTACCTTACCGGAGACGTCCGTACTGGCCCTGGACCCACTCGCCCGAGCCTTCGAGGAACTGCACGCGGTTGCCGCCGAGGACGTCGCGGATCACGTCGTCGAGCTTGCCCTGGCCGCCCTCGGCCATCTGGCAGGCGATCGTGCCGACCGCCTGCGCGTCGCTCGCGGCCGTCCACTCGAAGATGGCGAACCCGACGGCCCGGGTCGCGTCCGCCGCGCCTTCGCCCCCGAGCGCCTCATTGGCCTTCGACTGCCAGCCGAGCTGGTACTGCCTGCCCGCCTCGGCCCGGATCTTCCGGTAGTACGGGCTCCTTGGCTCGACCCGGGACGCCAGGAAGGCCCCCAGGCCGAGCGACACCCAGCGTGGGGGCTTGCCGGCACGGTTCGCGGCGGCGATCGTCAGTTGCTCGGTCACGACGCCGGCGAACGTCCGATCGGGGCCGGAAGGCGCGTCGTCGGGACCCGACTTCTTCGACCGCGTGGCCTTCTTGGGCGTCGCCGCCTCCTCGCCCCAGGCGAGCGGGTCGTGGAGCGCGACATAGGGGGACTCGACGTTCAGGCGGGCCCGGCCGGCCTCGCCCGGCTCGACGTCCTGGTTCTCCACCCCTCGGACGAACTCGACGTAGCTGTTCAGGTCCTTGAACGCATAGATGCTGATCTTCTCCGGCCCCCCCAGCGGGGCGCCGGCGCTCGTGGTGAGCAGCCGGTTGATCGTGCCGTACTGATTTTCCAGGGCCTTCAACGTGTTCGACGCGCGGGCCTTGGGCAGGTTCCCGAACAGGAGGAAGTGGGTGCCGGGGGTGATGGTCGGCGTGCTCTTCGGGTCCCCCTTCTTCCAACGCTCCAGGCCGGCGGCCTCGGCCAGCTTGTCGCGCTCGGCGGCCGACAGCTTGGCCAGCGACGCCCGGCGCAGGTCCTCGGGGGTGGAGGCATACTTGGAGAGGGGATCCTCGGGGTTGATCCCGGCGTCGAGCCTCGCGCCGGATCGGATCCAGGTTTCGAGCTTGCCGATGGCCTCTTCGGACAGGTTCCGCTGGCCGCCGGGCGGCATCTTGGGGCCGCCTTCGCCCTTCACCCGCTGGACGAGCAGGCTCTCGTCGGGGTTGCCCGGCTCGATCGCCTTGCCGCTCTTGCCCCCCTTCATCAGCCCCGTGAACGTGGACTGATTGAGCTGGCTTCGATTGTTGCCGCCGGTGCCGTGGCAGCCGACGCAGTTGGCGACCAGGATCGGCGCGATGTCCTTGGAGAAGCTCAGGCCGCCGGTGCCGCCCGCCGGTGCCGTGTCGGGCTTCGTCTCGGGCTTGGGCTCCTCGGCCTTCGCCTTCTTCCCCGGCTTGGTCTTCTTCTTGCCGGCCTTCTGGAAGAACCCCGGCTCGGCCGAGGCCGAAACCCGCGCGGCGTCCCACAGGCTCGCCGCCACCAGGGCGCCCGCCAGGCCCAGCATCATCCCCAGCCGGCCGAACCGCTCCGCACCCCGCCACGTCATGGACGACCCTCCGGCGTTCTCGTGCAAGATTGGATGGGATTCATTGTCCCCGACCGACCCCATGCGACGCAAGTCCGGTTCCATTCGAGGAGTTCCGGGGGATGCCTCGTCGCCGATACGCCTTACCCGCCTCGATCCCGGCCCCGATCGGGCGGGCCTCCCCCCTCCCATGAACACCATAGACAATGGTCATGCACGAATTCCCGCATAGATTCCCCGCAGACCAAACAACCAAACACTCAAGAATGTTTCCGAAACAGAACATTCCGATCAAAAACCCTTCGATCTCCAATCAAAAATTGACATGGTCGTCCAAATCCCGACCAAGACAGGCAACAAAGGTTGACACCGCCCCACGCATTGAATTTCATTCATGTCGTGACACACGCACACATTCGTGCGAACCCGGCCGGATGTCCCGGCCGGGGCTGACGAGGTCCCCCCCCGCGAGCTGGCCCCGAAGCCCGCCGCTGCGACGCGTCCCCCCCGCGTCGGATCCGACCGGTACGCGTGCGACATCCGGCCCCCCGGACCGGACCCGTCATGCGCCGCGCCGGCGGTTTCCCTCCCATTTTTCGCCCGAGGAATGTCCACATGATGACGCAGCGAACCCTCTCGTCCCCTCTCCGCATCCGCCCCCTCGCGACGGCATTCGCGCTCCTCGCCGGCCTCGTCGCCGCCGGCGCGGCCCACGCCGGCCCGCTCGGCGTCGACGGCACGATCGGCGCGGAGTGGAACGGTGCCAACGTGGTGACGGTGAACTTCAACCCGGCGGCCCCGACCAGCAACTTCGGCTCGCCGACCAACGAGAACAGCGAAGTCGGCTACAACATCTACACCCGTGCCGATAGCTCGTACGTCTACGTCGGCCTCCAGACGACCACCAACTACAACGGCGGGCTGAACTTCGCGAACCTCTACTTCGACACCAACCCCACCACCAGCCCCGGTTCGGACGTCGGATTCGAGGTGACCAATCAGGTCGCGTTCATCCCGGGGGTCGCCGGGTCGTTCCCCTATACCCAGGGCACGAACGACATTTACTATGCCCTGACCGCCGGCACGGCCTCGACTCCCAGCGTGATCGAGTTCGCGGTCCCGATCACCTTCTTCACGACCGACCCGCTGGACATGGGCTTCCCGAAGGCCACGACCGCCGTCCAACTCCGCCTGAGCCAGTCGTTCGGCTACAGCGTCGCCGGCGGCGCCAGCTACGGCGACGGCCGTCTTGGCACCGTCACCATCGCCGCCAACGCCGTCCCCGAGCCCGCCACCCTCGGTGCCCTCGCCTTCGGGATCGTCGCGCCCTTGGGCATGGCGATCCGCCGGCGTCGCAACGCCGCGTGAAACCGCATTCCCATCCGTCACGCCCGAGGTTTCTAACCGCGAGGCGGTCGCAACCAAGGCGACCGCCTCGTGATCGTTAGCCTCCGAGATGGGGCCGGAGAGTCCGGATTCCACCACTCATGCCTTGGACTTCAAGCCGTTTTGTTTTCTCATGCTACAGACAAAATGAATGGATGCAATTCGGCCGATTTTTCGCAACCCGCAAGCAACATAAGGTTTGCGGCCGAATTGGCTTTGTTCCATCAAATCAGGAATGGGCCGGATCGTGCCCGGAGAGGGGGAGATCGACCTCGAAGGCGGTGCCGTCGTCGGGCGAGGATGTGAACCGGATCGAACCGTGCTGGGCCTCGACGGACTCCCGGACGATGGCCAGTCCCTTGCCCCGGGCGGCCCCCTTGGTGGAGATGCCGGGCTCGAACAGGTGGGGCTTGAGGGCCTCGGGGATCCCCGGGCCGTTGTCGCGGATCACGATCCGGCCGTGGTGCCCGTGCGCGGCGATCCGGACCTCCACGACCGGGACCGGGGCCGATCCTGAGGCGGCCTCGACGGCGTTCTTGATCAGGTTCACGAGCGCGTGCATCAGCAGCCGTCGATCGGCCCGGACGTGGATGGCCTCGGAGTCGGCCGGCGGAAGGTCGAGCCGGACGCCCAGCGCATCGAGCCGGGGAGCCAGCAGGGTGATGGCGTCGCGGAGGCAGTGTGCGAGGTCGACCGAGGCCAGCTCGACCGGGAGGCTGGTCTGCTTGAGGTAGCCGTCCAGCTCGCGGATGGTCAGGGCGATGTAGTCCGAGCAGGTTGCGATCTGGCGGCAGACCGAGCGGGCCATCTCGACGCTGCCCCGGACTTCGAGGTCGGGGTCGATGCCCCGGTCGCCGTACTCGCGCCTCAGGGCGTGCTCCAGTCGCGAGGCGACGGCCGGATCGAGCCCCGCGCGTCGGGCGGCGACGGCGATGGCGTCGCGCTCCTCCTCGACGAAGCGTTCGAGGAGTTCGATGTGATTGGCCAGGTTCCGGCGCTCGTTGGCGACCACGAAGGCGACGTTGCCGAGTTCGTGGCAGGTGCGGTCGGCGAGGTCGAGGGTCGCCTCGCTGGCGGCCTCCCTGACCGCGCGGTCGCGGAGGGTCCGGGCGTGGATCGCCATGTAGGCCAGGCTGAGGAGCGAGTAGCCGGACAGCCCGAGGATGGCCATGAGCAGGCGGTGATACGACGTCTCGACGCTCTCGACGGCCGCTTCGACCTCGCGGACGATCCGGTATCCCACGTGGAGGACCAGGCCATCGGCCGTGGTCGCGTCGCCGTCGAGGTCGGTGACGGGGATCGTGAGGCCGTCGTCGAACGCATCCCCCGGCTCGGGGGCCGCGCGCCAGTGGGCGATGGATGGGCCGGAATTCTGGCGGAGGTCGAGCGAGATGACCCGCAGCAGGGGGAACTGGGTGCCGTAGTGGTTCAGGTCCTCGCCAAGCTCCTTGACGGCGATGTTGATCAGGACGGCCATCGACGTCCGCTCGTTCGGCGGGGCGGATCGCCACTGGTCGGCGTAGTCGATCAGGGTGTAGCCGAGGTAATTCTTGGCCCGGAGCCAGTGGCCGACGACCCGGGTCAGGGCGTCCTGCGAGACCCGCCGGGGGCGGTCGTACTCGCGGAGGATCATCACCAGGCCGAAGACGAACGAGGTCAGCGAAAGCAGGCCAATGATCAATCCCGGTGCGCCCAGGACTGTGTGCAGGCGGCGGATCGGGTCGAGGCCCCTGCCCGGTCGGCTCATGGCCTGGGCCCGCCCTGGGCGGCCACCGGCTTGCCGGCCGGGGCCCAGTCGTCGCCCGACTTGACGTAGGTGATCACCCGCGCGGGGTCGATCCGCAGCGCGTGGACCTGGCCGTCACCGTCGTCGGTCCGCTCGCCGTTGTCGGCGAACGACAGGGGCCGGCCGAACGCATAAGGATCCCCCGGTTCCAGCTTGAGCCTCCGGAGCGACTCGGCCACGAGCGCCCCGGTCAGTCGCTGGTCCGTCGGGCGGTCGAGGGTCGCCAGCAATGACGCCACGATCTCGGCGAGGATCTGGGTGTCGAGGTCCACCTTGTAGTCGGGCGGAGGGGCGACATCCGAGGAGATGCTCCAGATCGGGAAGCCGGAACCGGTCTTCAACTGCTCCAGGACTTCGATGCCGATGCCGTCGCCGCAGATGACCCGCAACCGCCCCTCCCCCTCGCCCGGCAAGGGCGGGCCGGGGACCACCCGCCGCATCGCGGTCAGCATCTGCCGGGCCGGGTCCGCCAGCAAGGGCAGGACGACCCAGCAGGACTTGCTCTCGGGGATGTCGCGGAGCAACTGATTGATCTGGTCGGCCAGCCGCTGCTCGGCGTCATTGGGGATGGCGTTCTGGACCTGTCGGAGAGACAGGCTGGGCTCGCCGACCACGTCCGGCCGGACGGTGATCGAAGCCTGGGGCGCGAAGCCTCGGATCGAGCGCTGGAAGCAATCCGCCAGGTCCACCGAGTAGGGGTCGCGGGGGTCGACCACGAAGTGGACCTGCGCGGGCGTCGCCTCGGGGTCGAGGGATTGCAACGCATCGACGACGAGGTCGGCGTGCCGCTGGTCGTTCGAGCAGTAGCGGAACGAGCGGTCGTGGTAGAGGTCGAGCAAAGGGACGGCCGTCGGGGACTTCTTGCCGGGCCTCTTGGCCTGCACGGCCGAGGCCCAGGGGATCAGGAGCGCGGGCCCGCCGGCCTTGCGGTCGGGGAACAGTTCGTTCAAGGTCTCGGCCAGAGCGACCGTGAGCACGCTGCTGACCGAACCGACCACCGCCACCGGATGCGGCGACTCGTCGAACAGGCGCCGGACCTCATTCCGCGTCTCCAGGTGGCCCCGGACGTTCCGGTATCGGATCCGGACCCGCCGCTGATGCTTGATCGTCCGGAGCGTGATCGACTCGTCGTTCTCGTCTTCGAGGGTCGCGAGCTTGCGGCCGACGCACGCGTGGGCGGCGCTCCGGAAGAGTCGCCAGTCTTCGAGGTCGGGGAAGAAGACGTCGACCTCGGCGTCGACCGCCCTCGCGGAGGAGGACCAGGCGCCGTCGCCGGGGAAGCCGATGGCATAGAGCATCAGGGCCGTGAGCGCGAAGCCGCAGAGGCCCAGGAGCGCGGTGCCCAGCCGGTACGATCGCGGCATGTCCCGGCCTCCCGGCTTGGCGTGCGGACCGATGACCCGGGGCGGGCCCGGTCGGCCTCACCCCCCTCTGCGGTCATTATGCCGCCGGGGCGTCACTCTGACCAAGGGTCACCCCACAAAGCCGCGACCGATCAGGGCGTCCGGGACTCGGCGTCGAGCACGATCCGGTCGAAAGCGTAGAGGAAATCTTCCCGGCTCGAATAGGGGCCCGGGGTGTAGGACCGCGACCGCATCCCCTGCTGAGTCAGCTCCGAGACGTGCCAGTCCTGGCGGTTGGTCAGGTCCCAGAAGGCGACGATGTCCGAGGGGTCGAAGTCGGGCTTGGCCAGTTCGAGCGGGTGGAACAGGAAGTCGAAGACGATCCGCGTCCGGCCCTCCGAGATCGGCCACAACGCATGCGTCAGGACGTAATCCGGGTGCGGGCTCAGGAGCAGGTTCGGCAGGATCGCATAGAAATGGGCCCGGCGGCGGTCGTCGCCGGTCAGGCCCGGCAGGGTCTTCATCCGGCTGGAACCGTCGAGCGACAGGGTCTGGATGCCGTCCCGCAGGTCCATGCTGCCGCCGAGATAGGTGCGGGTGGGCGGGACGTTCAGGCCGCTGAGGTAGTGCGTCAGCTTCTGGAGCGCGGGGTGAATCACCGGGCAGTGGAGGCACTCGGAGTAGTTCTGGATGATCAGCTTCCAGTTGGCCGCGACGTCGTACTCGATCCGCGTCCCTCGCTTCAATTCGGCGATCCGCCAGGGGCGGAACCGCTCGGGGAGGTCGGCGAGTTGGGCCTCCAGGGGCTCGCAGGCGGAGGAGAGGTTGACGAAGATCAGGCCGTCCCAGACGCCGACGTGGACGGGGTTCAGGGGGTAATCTTCCTTGCGAAAGTTGGTCCCCTCGGTCATGTGGGGCGCGCCGGTGAGCCGCCCTTTGAGGTCGAACGTCCAGGCGTGATAGGGGCAGACGAACCGGCTGGAGACGTGCCCCTCGTCGGATTCGCAGATGCGGGTGCCCCGGTGGCGGCAGACGTTGTAGAACGCCCGGACCTCGCCGTCGTCGTCTCGGCAGACGATCAGGCTCTCGTCGATGACCTCGCGGAGGACGTAATCGCCGGGGTTGGGGATGTCGGACGCGTGGCCGACGAAGACCCAGGAATGCCCGAAGAAGTGCTCACGCTCGCGCCGGAAGTAGTCCGGCTCGATGTAGTAACGGGCGGGGAGGGTCAGCGCGTCTTCGGGCAGGTCGGGGCGTTCGTAGACGGCCATGAGGGGGCTCCCCGGATGGGATTCAACCGTCGTTGCCGATGGCCTCGACGGGGCATTCCTCGAGCGCAGCCAGGCATGCGGCGACCTCGGCGGGGTCGGCCGGCTGGGTTTTCACGAAGCTGTAGCCGTCGCGATCCTGCCGGGCGAAATTCCCCGGCGCGGTCTCGCGGCAGAGGTCGCAGTCGATGCAGGTCTCATCGACATAGAAGCGACCGGCGACGTTGTCGGGGACCTTGCGGGTCGAGTCAGCCATGCGCGTCTCGCAGGACATGGAGTGCGGAAGCTCGCTTCCGCTCTGTTGTCGCGGAGCTCGCTCCGCGTGCGAGAACGAAGGGTTCCCGTGCGACCAGCCGCGGATTCTCGGGAGAGAGCTCCCGCCGGGCGAGGGCGGAAGCAAGCTTCCGCACTCAACGCGGCGGGAATACCCCCGGCAAGATCAGACCGTCTTGGCGTTGATCCAGCTCATCAGGCCGCGGAGCCGCTTGCCGACCTGCTCGATCGGGTGCTCGCGTTCCAGGCGGCGGGTGGCCTTGAAGACCGGCTGATTGGCCTGATTCTCGAGGATCCACTCGCGGGCGAACTGGCCGGAGCGGATCTCGTCGAGGATCTTCCGCATCTCGGCGCGGGTCTGCTCGTTGATGATCCGGGGCCCGCGGGTGTAGTCGCCGAACTCGGCGGTGTTCGAGATGCTGTAGCGCATGTAGTTGAGCCCGCCCTGATAGAGCAGGTCGACGATAAGCTTCAGCTCGTGCATGCACTCGAAGTAGGCCGATTCGGGTTGATAGCCGGCCTCGACCAGCGTCTCGAAGCCCATCTTGACCAGGGCGCTGACGCCGCCGCAGAGGACGACCTGCTCGCCGAACAGGTCGGTCTCGGTCTCCTCGGCGAAGGTGGTCTGGAGCACGCCGCCGCGGGTGCCGCCGACGCCCTTGGCGTAAGCCAGCGCCAGGGCCTTGCCCTGCGGGGTGCAGTTGTCGGCCGTGGCGATGAGGCAGGGGACGCCGCCGCCCTTGACGTACTCGCTGCGGACGAGGTGGCCGGGGCCCTTGGGGGCGACCAGCGCGCTGTCGACGCCGTCCGGCGGGATGACCTGGCCGAAGTGGATGTTGAACCCGTGCGAGCAGAGCAGCAGGTTGCCGGGCTTGAGGTGCGGCTTGATGTCCTTGGCGTAGATCGCGCCCTGGACCTCGTCGGGGAGGAGGATGTTGACCAGGTCGCCGGCCTCGGCGGCCTCGGCGGCGGAGACGGGCTTGAAGCCGTCCTTGATCGCCAGGTCGTAGTTGGCACCGCCCGGGCGCTGGCCGACGACGACGTTCAGGCCGGAGTCGCGGAGGTTCTGGGCCTGGGCATGCCCCTGGCTGCCGTAGCCGATGATGGCGATCGTCTTACCCTTCAACAGCCCCAGGTCGGCGTCCTGGTCGTAGAACATCGTGGCCGGCATCGTCGGTTCCTCGGATCAAGCTCAACAGGAGTCGGTGGGAGAGTCGGAAACGCGGTAGGTCGGGCGGACGTCGGGCGTCCGCCGGGGTGGGACAAGAGTGATGGGTCATGGGTGAGGGGACAAGGACGAGGACGCCCCGCCGGATCTGCCGACCCAGGCGTCCTCAGCCGTTTCCCATCGACCATCACTCATTCAATTAGAGGCTGGAGTGGCCGACGACCGCGGCCTCGGGCTCGTCGTCTTGATCCTCGACGGCCCCGACGGCGTCGCTGTTACGGACCATGGCGATCCGGCCGGTGCGGGCGAGCTCGCGGATGCCATAGGGGCGGATGGCCTCGATGAAGGCCTCGATCTTCCGCTCCTGGCCGGAGATCTCGATCATCACGTGCTCGGCGCCCACGTCGACGATCCGGCCCCGGAAGATCTGGGCCAGGCCGAGGATCTCGGCCCGACGCTCGGGGGCGGCGTCGACCTTGATCAGCATCAGGTCGCGCTCGACGTAGTCTTCCCGCGAGATGTCCTGGACCTTGACGACCGTGACGATCTTCTCGAGCTGCTTCCGCATCTGCTCGAGCACGCGGTCATCGCCTTGGACGACGACGGTGATCCGGCTCAGGTGGGGGTTCTCGGTCTCGCCGACGGCGAGGCTCTCGATGTTGAATCCCCGCGAGGCGAACATCCCCGAGACGTGCGCGAGCACGCCGGGCGTGTTCTGGACCAGGGCCGAGAGGACGTGCCGGATCCGGCCCGTGTTCCTCGTCCCGCTGCTCGCCGTCGAATGGCCAGGCTCCGACCCCATCCGTTCCGCTCCCCTCGCGCGTTGAAGACGAGAAAATGGCCGACCGGGGCCACGCGCAGGCCCAGGCGCAAGCCGTGATTCTACTGAGACGGCCGCGTCACTTCAAGCGACCGGAATCCGACGATCGCCCTAAACCGTGAACCGATCCCGGCTTGGAAATCCCGGGCCGGAGGCCGCCGCGGGCCGAACGCGGCCCGAACGCCCCCGACGCCCTTCGGACACCCCGGGCTGGGACGGGTTCGGCCGCGTCCGGGTCACCGCGATTCCCGGTCGTTGATCCACTGCCGGAGCGTGTTCGCCGGGATCCCCAGCACCCGCTCGGCCGGGCTCGGCCCCCCCAGCCGCGACACGGCGTAGCAGCGCCAGAGGTCCTCCCAGACCGGCATCGGCAGCGGCAGCTCGGGGACCGGGTTGGTCCGTGCCGACTCGGTCGCGGTCCAGACCTGCGGCATCAGCTCGTCGAACAGTTGCGCCGTCACCGCCTGGGCCCGCTCCGCCGGCAGCCCCATCCCCTTCGCCAGGATCTTCGCCGCCAGGTTCCGCAGCCGACGCTGCCAGTCGTTGAGCGGTGCGGACATCGAGGCCGACGTTGAGGATGAAGTCGCCGCGACGACCGGGATCCCCGCCGCCGGGGTCGTCGCCGCGCGGCCGGCGTCGTGCAGGAACGGCTTGAGGTGGTTCCAGGTGAGGACGTCGACCTCTCGGCTGTGCCGGATGATCGCCCGCTCGATCACGTTGCGGAGTTCCCGGCTGTTGCTCTCGGCGAACGGCTCGTGCCTGAGGCCCTCGACGGCGTCGGACGCCAGCTCGATGTCGGCCCCGACCTCGGCCGACACGACCCGCGTCAGCCAGCAGGCCTGGGCCTCGATGTCCTCCGGCCGTTCCCGGAGCGGCGGGATCTGGAGCGGCAGCCGCTCGACCCGGGCCAGGAACGCCAGGGGCAGCTCGCCCGACCTCCGGCGCTCCAGCCAGGGGCTGGTCTCGACCGTCATCACCACGGCCGCCTCGGCCTGGCGCCGCACCTCCTCCTCTCCGAGGCGGCTGTACTCGCCGTCCTCCAGGAACGAGTGCAGGATGGCCGAACAGGCCGTGGGCAGGCGGTGGAAGTCATCTAGCAGGACGACCCCCTTCCCCGCCCTGGCGACGATCCCCGCGCGGTCCTCGCGGGCGTCGGTGAACGCCCCCCTCTTGTGGCCGAAGAGGATGCTCCGCAACAGGGTCTCATTCGTCAATTCGTTGCAGGACGCGACCTGGAACGGCTGACCCCGGCGCGCGGTGGCCGCGTGGAACAGCTCGGCGAGCCCCCGCTTGCCCGTCCCGCTCTCGCCGTCGAGCAGGAGGCAGGGCAACGGCCTGCGGGCCCGGGTCGTGGGCCGGGCGGGCTCGATGCCCATGAGCCGGGAGAGGTCGAAGAGCTGCGCCAGGGTCGTGCCGAACGCATCCGACTGATAAATGAACCCTTGATCCCCGATGGCCGTCGCGAACGCCAGGACCGACGGCTCGGCCAGGTATCTCTCCGTCGACGAGACGACCAGCTCGGCCAGGCTCGGCGAACCGTCGGAGTCCCCCGCCTTGCGGACGAACCGCTCGGCCGGGAAGCCTTCGGGCTTCGGGTAGGCCGAGTAGAGGATCCCCTGCACTTCCGGATGGACCCGGCCGGCCTCCTCGACGAAGAGTTGCCCCGCGCGGAGGCCGCCGGCGTCGTCGGAGAATCTCAGATCCGAGACCACCGCCGCGAACAGTTGCTCGTTCAGAAGCCGGCGCGCCAGGTCGAACCGGCCGCCTCGCTCGCGGACGAGGTGGAGGTGGACGTGGTGGGGCTTCCGGTATCGATACGAGCCCAGACGCTCGCTGTCGTACCCGTGCGCGGTCACCTTGATGTGGACCGGGGCATGGGACGACGTCGGTGCGATGTCACCGCGCCGCAACAGGGGGGCGATCGTCCTCGATCGGGAGAGCCCCTTGGCGAGGTCGTCGACGAAGCCGGGGATCAGGGATTCCAGGACGCGCGGGTCGTCGTCCAGGACCATCAGGTGCGGGATCCAGGGCATCGTCTTCCTCGGCTCGATGCGCGGGCGGGTCCGGGTCGAGGCGGGTTCGCGAGAATCCGTTGCGGTCGATCCGCGAAAACGCGGACGTTCCCTTGTCCGTCCCACTCTAACCGAGGACAATGGGGGGAGACCATCCCGACAGGGACTCAAGGACGGTCTCCCACGAGAGCCTGAACACGCCACGGCGGCGGCCGGCAGCGCGAATGAATCCACTGACGACACCGGCGTGGCCCCTCGAAACGGGAGTGCCAGCCATGTGGTCGAGTCGCGTCAAGCATCCACATTCGGTCAAAATCGGCGTCGCCGCCGGGTTCGTGATCCTCTGGATCCTGGCGATGCCCCGGATCGTCCAGTCCCGCCCGGGGGCCGACCCGGCGCCTCAGGTCCAGGCCCAGGCCGCCCGCCAGAAGCGGGCCGAGTTCATGCGACAGAAGCTGGACTTCTCCAAGAGCCTGCTCGAAGGCCTGGCCCTGGAGAATTACGTCGCCATCGACCGCAACGCCCGGGCGCTCAAGACCTTGAGCCAGGCGGCGGAGTGGGAAGTCCCGACGATCCCCGACGTCGAGAACTACGTCCCCCTCACGGCCGAGTTCCAGAAGCACGCCGACGCGATCGTCAAGAAGGCCCGCGAGCGCGACCTCGAAGGCACCACCCTCGCCTACACCCAGCTCATCCAGAACTGCGTGAAGTGCCACAAGTACGTCCGCGAACGGGCGAAGTAACCCTTTGGAATGGGGGAGCAGGGCTCCCGCTTTCGACCGAAAGCGGGGGCGAACGACGCCCTATCCCCCAACCAAATGGTGCCCTCGACTTCGTTCGAGGTGCTTGAAAGCCGACGGCTGCGCTCTCGCCCTCCAAAGGGATCCTATTGCCCCCGTCGCCCCGTCTGCCTAGAACACGACCTGATCCGCGCCGGGGATAGGCCCCCGGCGCCGCTCGTCCCGTTCCCCGCGACGGAGCCTCGCAATGATTGCCGAAGGCCAGCCCGCCCCCGACTTCACGCTGCCGGACCAGGATGGAACTCCGGTCACGCTCTCGGGCCTCAAGGGGAGCCCGGTCGTCCTCTACTTCTACCCCAAGGACGACACCTCGGGCTGCACCAAGCAAGCCTGCGCCTTCCGCGACGCCCGCGCCGATTACGAGGCCACCGGGGCAAAGGTCGTGGGGGTGAGCCCGGATAACGCCAAGTCCCACACCAAGTTCATCGCCAAGTACGAGCTGCCCTTCACCCTACTCGCCGACACCGAGACGGCCGTCTGCCAGCTCTACGGCGTCTGGAAGGAGAAGAGCATGTACGGCAAGAAGTACATGGGCGTCGAGCGGACCACCTTCGTCATCGGCGCCGATGGGTCGATCAAGAAGATTTTCCCCAAGGTCAAGGTCGACGGCCACGCCGACGAGGTCCTCGCGGCCATCAAGGGCTGAGTTCGGTTGACAACATCGTAGGGTGTGGTGCCATCGGGGGCGCAGGCGACCCCGGCGGCTCCGCACCGACGACTCTCAATCTCGGGTGCGATCGATTCTTCAATCATCCGCCCTGTCGGTGTGGTAGCTCGCGTCCTGTCGATCCTCGAGCTACCACATCCTACAAAGGGCGTGCAACGCTTCAGCCGACCCGGCGGGCCGGGGCGTTCTCAGGAGCGTTGATCGCAATCTCGCCTTCCAGTTCCGGCCGGTCGGCGAGGAACCGTTCGAGCTTGCGGAGGGCCTTGTACTTCTCATCGCTCACCCGGGCGACGGGGAGGCCGAGGTTCTGGCTGATGTCGGGGACGGTCCAGCCGCGGGTCCAGAGCTCAACGATTCGGTCCTGCCGCGGCGTCAGCACGGCGCGTCGGGCGTTCTCGAGGATCTCGCCCAACTCCTGCCGATCGCGGTTGCGGCGGTCGTGGTCGCTGTCCGGCGTCGAGACGGCATCCAGGGCCTGGTGCTTCCGGGCACGCTGAACCCGCTTGCGGACCATGTCGATGGCCCGGACGAGTTCACGGCGCTCGGCGGTGTCCTCGGCCAGGACCAGGTTCAGGTCGAGCTGACCTGCCCGGGCCTTGGTGAGGAGCCGGCAGCAGACCTCCTGAGTGCAGTCGTCCCAGAGGCCGGGATCGAGGTGGGCGTTCCGCCAGCAGACGGCGCAGTAGCGCTGAATGTCGCGGACGAGGTCGGTTTCGGACGCGGTCGCGGTGAACGCGGCGAGGCCCATGACGAGGGCCATGGCCGTCGTCCCGGCCCGCGCGGGGCGTGCGAAGCGGGTGGTGTCTTTGGCGTCCTGAGACATCGGCATCCACTCAATGCGAAGGTGCCAGGTGGGGCGGAACGCCCGGTCGTCTCAACCGACCGGCCGCGGCCCCTGTTCCATCATAGGACAGGTTCCCGCGAAATTCTGGCCCTGGCCGGCACCTTCTCTGCGAATTGACAGTCGGTTCATTCCAGATCACTGCGACCGTTGCGCCGCCGGGCCTGGATCGGCCGTCGGGGGTAGATGATCGTCCACCCCCTGGCCCTGGCGAGCCGCCTCAGCTTGCGGTGCGGGTGGACGGCGATCGCCCGACCCGACGCCGACAGCAAGGCGCGGTCGCTCCAATTATCCGCATAAGCGGCCGTCTCGTCCATCGAGATTTGCCTGGATTCCGCCCACCGGCGGGCCCAGTAGAGCTTGCCTTCCCCATAACAGGGCGGGCCCTCATCGATGTCCACCAGGCACCCACGCTCGATCCGGACGGGCGTCGTAAGGGTCTCCTCACAGCCGAGATACGCCGCCAGCGGCGCGATCACGATGCCCGGCGAGGACGACACAAGGAGCACCGCCGTCCCGCGCTCCTTGAGCTGGTTCAGGTGCTCGACCACCCCCTCGTAAAGCCTCGGCTGGACGTGCTCGACGAAATTCTCGTGTGCGATCTGCTCCAGCTCACCGACCGGGATATTCGAGATGCTTTTGAGCCCGTAGCTCACCAGCCGGCCGTAATCCAGGCGACCCAGCCGATGCTGGAGCCCATGGTAGAGCGCCCGAAGCACGAACGATCGGCGCAAGAGACCGCGACGCCTGAGGATCCGGGCGAAAAGGTACGTGGTCGTCTCGGAGAGGAGCGTCCCGTCGACGTCCAGGAACGCGGCGGCCGGGGCACGGTCGAACGTGGGCCAGGAGAGCCGATGGGGCGGATGGTCCGGAGAACTCAAAGCGGGGTCCTCCTTCCCTCAGTCCCGACCGACGAGCTTCGATACGCCCGCCACGAGGGCATGCGAGGACGGGGCCTCGGGCGCCTCCGCGATGATCCGGACGATCGGCTCGGTGTTGCTCGACCGGACATGAACCCAGCGATCCACCCAGGAGAGCCGCAGCCCGTCGCGATGATCGACCTCGGCATCCGGGAAGGCGTCCACCAGCTTCGCGAAGACCTCGCTCACCGGGGTCGCCCCCAGCGGCTGGGCCGTCTTCACCATCGCATACTTCGGCAACCGCTCGACTTGCATCGAGAGCGGCCCCCCCTCACGGGCTAGCAGGTCGAGCACCAGCGCCATCCCGACGAAGCTGTCGCGGACATACCCGACACGCGGGTCGATGACCCCGCCGTTTCCCTCACCTCCCAGGACCGCCCCTTCTTCCCGCATCTTCTCGACGACGTGGATTTCCCCGACAGGTGTCCGGAAGACCGGGCAACCCGGGCCTTTGCGATATCTTCGGTGACCTGGGAGGTCGAAAGGTTCAGGACGACCGTACCCGGCTGCTCGGCCAGCCGATGGAGGGCGGCGAGGGCGAGAGTCAGCTCCTCGCCGATGTAGCGACCTGCCTCGTCGACGATCGCAAGTCGATCGGCGTCGGGGTCTTGCGCGAAGCCGACGACGGCACCGGACTGGGCGACGAGGGCGGCGAACTCCTTCAAGTTGGCCTCGGTCGGCTCGGGTGTGTGGTCATAGCGACCGTCGGGGGTCCCGCCGATGACGACCGGGTTGCAGCCCAGTTCCCTGAGCAGACGTTCGCCGAGCCGCCCTCCCCCGCCGTGACAGGCGTCGAGGGCCACGGTGAACTTCCTGGCACGGATCCGGTCGACATCCACCGTGTCGAGGACCAGGGCGAGGTGGTCGTCGTCGGGCGACTCCATCGTCTCGACCTTGCCAAGCTGGTCGTAGGAGACCCAGCCGAACTCCCGGGCCTCGAACCGCCGCAGGACCTCACGCCCCTCGCCGGGTGCGAGGACCATCCCGGCTCGCTGGAAGAACTTGAGGCCGTTGTAGATCGGCGGATTGTGCGAGGCCGAGATCTGGATCCCGCCGGAGGCGTGGCGGTCGCGGACGAGGCGGCCGATGGTGGGGGTGGCGACCGGCCCGAGGATGCAGGCATCGCGGCCGGCGGCGGTCACGCCGGCGACGACCGCCGGCATGAAGACGGGGGCGGAGATCCGGCCGTCGTGGCCGATCAGGATCGTCCCCGGGTCGCGAGTTGAGGCATAGGCCGCGGCGAATTCCACGGCCACGGTCGGGTCGAAGCCCGCGCCGACAACTCCACGCACGCCTGAAACGCTCGCGATCCGAGTGCCCGCCACGAACACCTCCCCACCCCAGCAGCCCCCACGATCGCCGGCCCGTCGTCGCGGGGTGCGGAACCCGATCGGAGGGGCCGGAATCCGGTCGACCACCTCGCGGACACGAATGTAGGGTTTGGACCTATCCCCGGGCAAGACCGTCGATTGGGCCTTCTGAAAACCGCGATCGCCCGTTCGAAATGAAAACCGGCCCCCGGGCGACCGCGAGGGGCGGTCGCCCGGGGGCCGGGCGGCGGGTTCATTCGCCCCTTCAGATCGCTTCCGGCTTCGCGAGTCCGTGCGCGGAACTGGTCCCGAATGCCACCTTCACCGAGAGAAGGACGAGCGTCACACCGAGCGCAACCGCAAGCGGTTGAATGGGTTCCGAGGCCGACCATTGCGGCCCGATGAGGACCGGCATCAGCCCCCGGAAGATCCCTTCGACCGTCGCGCCGAGTCGCTGCAACTGCTCGTGGGACGCCGTCTGCTGAATCCCGATGATGGCACCGGTCGTCAGCACCAGGATGTCCAGGGCACCGAAGAGGAGGAACGAAGAATTCCGGGCAGCACGACCTTCCTTCATCGTTGTGGATCCTCTCTCGCTGATGGCTGGCGACGTCCTGGGTGGGTCCTCGGCGGAACTCCAGCTCCCCGCTGGCTGTCTGCGGCCCATTTACACACAGTTCTCGGAATGATGACAGAGGTGTTTCCGCGCAATGCGGAAACGCTGCCCGAACTCCACAGTCCTAACACCTGCGTGGGCGCCGGCGTTGCCCGATCCCATCTCGACTGTCAATCCGGCGCGACAGATGTTGACTGACAGCCCGCACGCACGCCGACGACGGTCCCCGGAAATCCGTCGAATCGGTCAAAGTCCCGCCGCGATCGGCCGATACCTGTACAACGGTTCTCGGACCGAGGGGGCAGGACGATCCCGGTCGGTGTCGGTGAAGGAGGCGAGACGATGCTCAAGCGGATGGCTGCGGCGGGCGTGATTTTCCTGGGCCTGGCGGGCTCGATCATCGCGGTGACGCCCGGGGAGAAGGCGGCCTCGTCGAGGGGGATCGAGCCCCGCGAGGCGTTCGAGAAGCTCAAAGGGCTGGCCGGCGACTGGAAGGCCGGCGCCAAGACCGACCATGACGGCCACCTCGGCAAGGACGCCAACAAGGTCAACTTCCGCGTCACCGCGGCGGGCAGCGCGCTTATCGAGACCCAGTTCCCGGGGAGCGACCACGAGATGGTCTCCGTCTACCACATGGACGGCGACAACCTCCTGATGACCCACTACTGCGCGGCCCAGAACCAGCCCCGCCTCAAACTGAACAAGGACGCGTCGACCGCCAGTCGGCTCGTCTTCGACTTCGACGGCGGCACCAACTTCAATCCCGCCAAGGACATCCACATCCACTCGGCGGTCATCAACCTCGACGGCAAGACCGTCAAGGGCGAGTGGGCGGCCTACCAGAACGGCAAGCCGTTCCACACCGAGGTCATCGAGCTGCAGAAGTAGGTCCAGTCGGTCGCAGACGTTCCCGAATCAAGGCGGGCCTGGCCGATCCCCCGGGCCCGCCTCCGATCGTTCGAACAGGTTCCCCGGCGAGCGATTCGACCAGTCGATGACCCACCAGAGGCCGTACCCCAGCGCACCTCCCAGGGTGTTGAGCATCAGATCGTCGACGTCCGACACGCGCCCGCCCACGACCCACTGGCCAACCTCAATCAGCAGGCTGAACATCCCGCAGGCCACGATCGTCCGCCCGGCCGACCGCCCCCAGCGGAAGACGATCGGCAACAGCCCTCCGAACGGCAAGAAGGCCACGACGTTGCCGACGAAGTTGACGATGAACCCATAGCCGCCGTTCTGAAGATCCACCCGGATCGAGCGGAAGGGGATCCGGTTCACCACGGCGACGCCAGGCCCCCGGAAGTAGACCCAGCAGATCGACAGGATGAACGCAGCATAGGCCAGCAAGATCGCCGCCGCCAGCAACTTACGCACGCGGGTCCTCCCGAAGAATCACCGCAGGCCCACGGTTCGCCACCCCAGAGCATACGAATTCCCCGGCCCCCGACGACAATGCGCCCGTGAGATCGAACGTCACCTCCGCGTCGCGGGACGGTTGCGGTTGCCCTCCCGGGCGAAATCGGGTATCTCCACCCGGCCGATTTCGAGGGCCAACGGAATGGCCCGGGCTTCGGGAACCAGGGAGGGATGGCGATGCCGATCCGACAGCGATCGCGGTGGGTGCTTCACGGCCTCGCCTGTCTGCCGATCCTGACGGCCTTCGCGGGTTGCCAGGCCCTGCCGCTCGGACCTTCCAGCCGGTCGGCCAACCGGCCGCTGATGGAGTCGGACCTCCCCCTGCCCCCCGATCCGACCCCGCCGCCTTCGATCGTCCCGGTCCGCAATCCGGCGCCGGCGAAGGCCCCATCGGAAAACGCGGGAACAAAGCCAATTCCCCCCGTCGTGGCGCAAGCCCCCAGCAGCACACCACTTCTGGATGCCGCCCGGGAACGATCGAGGGCCATCGCGGCCGATCTGGCCGACGAACTCGCCGCCGCATCGGCCGCCAAGCCCGCCGACGCCCCCCGCGATGCCGAGGTCAAGACGGCGGCCCATACCGTCCCCGCCGCGGTCATCCCGCCCCCCGACCGGGTCGAGCCCGACGTGCCGGTGATCCCCAAGGCCAGCCCCATCTCCCTCCCGACCACGCCCGAGGTCGCCGCGAAGACCGTCGCCGACGGGCCCTCGATGCGGGAGCCGGTCGACCTGGTCCCGCCGGTCCCCCCCGCCAGCCCGCAGGCGCTCAAGCCGGAGAACCTCTGGAGCGAAGGGCTCCAGAGGCTCCGCAGCTTCGCCCGCAAGAACTCGTCGGAGTCCGACCCCCAGGCCCCGGTCTGGAAACTGAGGACCCTGCTCCTGAGCTGGCTCTCCGAGCCAGAAATCGACCCTGACGCCGACCAGAGCCCCAACGGCGAACTCGGCCGGCTCCGGGTGGTGCTCCGGGCCCTGGTGGCGCAGGAACGCCCCACCCGCGGGCAGGAGATCCGCCAGGCGGTCGAGGCCCTCGAATCGGAGGCCCCGCTCCAGGTCGACGACCTACGGGTCTGCAAGAAGGTCGAGGGATTCGGCCAGTATGAGCCCCTCGAACCCGCCGCCAAGAAGTCCGGGCAGCGATTCTGGCTCTACTGCGAGCTGACCGGCCTCCAGTACGAACCCCGGGCCGAGGGCTTCCACTCGCGCCTCTCCTCGGTCGTCGAGCTGATCCCCGAGGGCGGCACCGCCCCGGTCTGGAGCCATCCGCTCGGCACGACGGAGGAGACCTGCCGCCGCAAGCGCCGGGATTACTACTTCAACTGCCACGTCGCCATCCCCGAGAACACCCCGCCCGGGCGCTACAAGCTCCGCCTGAACCAGACCGACCTCGTCGCCGAGCGAGCCGCCAGCCGCGAGGTGTCCGTGACGATCCTGCCCTGATCCCTCCCCCCGGCAAACCCGCCCCACCCGCACATTCCGGCAAACCTTGATCAAACGGCCAGGCTGTCCCTCGACAGGCCCTGGCCGTTGGACTATTGTTGAATCATTGCCCTGCCTGCCGACGATCCCGTCCGATCAGGGAGCCTGCGCACACGAGCGCCCCGCGCAGACCCTCTCTCCCTCCGGACGCCGCCTCCGCCCCGACCGACCATCCCCCGCAGGTCCCCGCCATGCCTCGATCCTGGCTCACGCCTTGCCTCGGCTGGTTGTTGACCCTCGCCTCGGCCGGATCCGCCGCCGCGGCCGAGCCGTCGAAGGTGTCGCGCCCGGTCACGTTCGAGCGGGACATCCAGCCGATCCTCACCCGCGCGGGCTGCAACTCCGGCCCCTGCCACGGCAAGGCCCGGGGCCAGAACGGCTTCGCCCTCTCCCTGCTCGCCTTCGACAACGACTTCGACCACGCCGCCATCACCAAGGAGGCCCGGGGCCGACGCCTCTTCCCCGCCTCGCCCGAGGACAGCCTCCTGCTCCTCAAGGCCACGGCCAGGGTGCCCCACGCCGGCGGCAAGCGGTTCGACGTGGGCAGCGACACCTATCAGTCCCTCCTGAGCTGGATCGTCGGCAACACCCCACGGACCCCGGCCGACGCCCCCAAGCTGGTGAAGGTCTCGGTCAGCCCGACCGAGCGCACGCTCAAGACCGGCCAGAACTTCCCGCTCAAGGTGGCCGCGCACTTCTCGGACGGATCGAGCGAGGACGTCACCCACCTGGCCGCGTTCCAGTCGAACGAGCCTAACCTCGTGACCGTCACGCCCGACGGACAGGTCAAGGCCGGCCCGCTCACCGGCGAGGCGACGATCTCGGCGCGGTTCGGCGGGATCTTCGCCAACTGCGACGTCTCGATGCCCCTCGACGACGCCCCACCGGCCTCGTTCTACGACACATTGCCCAAGAATAACTTCATCGACGGATTCGTCTGGAAGAAGCTGCAAGTCCTCGGCCTCACGCCCTCGCGCGAGGCGAGCGACGCGATCTTCCTGCGCAGGGCGTTCCTCGACGTCATCGGCCGGATCCCCTCGCCCGAGGAGACCAGGGCCTTCCTCGACGACAAGGCGGCCGACAGGCGATCGAAGCTGATCGATCGCTTGCTCGACCGCCCCGAGTACGCCGACCACTGGGCCAACAAGTGGACCGACCTGCTCCGCCCGAACCCCTACCGGGTCGGCATCAAGGCGGTCATGACCCTGGATAACTGGATCCGAGACGCCTTCCGCGAGAACCGGCCGTACGACCAGTTCGTCCGCCAGATCGTCACCGCGCAGGGGTCCACGTTCCACGAGGGGCCGTCGGTCATCTTCCGCGACCGCCGCGAGCCGGAAGAATTGACCCC
This sequence comes from Isosphaeraceae bacterium, assembly GCA_965279195.1. Taxonomy (GTDB): domain Bacteria; phylum Planctomycetota; class Planctomycetia; order Isosphaerales; family Isosphaeraceae; genus CBDIHP01. The sequence continues at coordinate 32,499 of CBDIHP010000044.1, read as the reverse complement.
GATGATGAGCCAGCTCTTCCTCGGGATCCGGCTCGAATGCGCCAAATGCCACCACCACCCGTTCGAGTCGTGGGGCCAGGAGCAGTTCTACGAGTTCGCCGCCTACTTCGCCCGCGTCGGCCGCAAGGGGACCGGCCTCTCGCCCCCCATCTCGGGCAGCGAGGAGATGGTCTTCGCCGGCAAGTCGGGCTCGGTCTCGCACCCGCTCACCGGCAAGGTGCTGCCGCCGAAGCCGCTGTTCGGGCAGGGGTTCGCCCCGAACCCCGAGGGCGATTACCGCGAGGCCCTGGCCGACTGGATGACCGGGCCCGAGAACGCCTACTTCGCCAAGGTGATCGTCAACCGGGTCTGGGCCGACCTGATGGGACGCGGGATCGTCGAGCCGGTCGACGACATCCGGGCCACGAACCCGCCCAGCAACGGTCCCCTGCTCGACGAGCTGGCCCGCGAGTTCCGCCGCCAGGGGTTCGACCTCAAGAAGCTCATCAAGACGATCATGTCTTCGCGCGTGTATGCCCTGAGTTCCGAGCCCAACGGCCGCAACCGGGGCGACACCCGCAACTTCTCCCGGCACTACCGCCAGCGGCTCCGCGCGGAGATCCTGCTCGACGCGATCTGCGACGCGACGGATGTCCCCGAGAAGTTCGACGCCGCCCCGCTCGGCACCCGGGCCAACGCCTTGTGGACCGTGCGCAGCCCCTCGCTGTTCCTCGACACCTTCGGCCGGCCCGACCCGAACCAGGACCCGCCTTGCGAGCGTACGTCCGACAGCTCGGTCGTCCAGGCCCTCCACCTCATGAACGCCCCGGCGCTCCACGAGAAGGTGACGAACGACGAGGGCCGGGCCGTGCAGCTGGCCAAGAGCAAGGCGACGCCGAAAGAGATCGTCGAGGAGCTGTACCTCGCGACGTTCAACCGCCGGCCCGACGCCGAGGAACTCAAGGCCGCCGAGGCCCTGTTCGCGAAGGGGACGCCCGCCGCGCGACGGGAGGCGGCCGAGGACCTGCTCTGGGCGCTCATCAACTCGGCCGAGTTTGTGTTCAAAGATTGATCCATCCGGGTCGTCCCGCGACCGCCCGTTTCGTTGGGAAAGGGATGCACGCATGAGCCTCCATCGCAACTGCGAGAACGTGACCCGGCGGGACTGCCTCAAGCTCGGCCTGTCCGCCGTGTTCGGCGGCGGCCTGGTCGACGCCCTGCGCATCCGGGGCGAGGCGGGCATGGCCGCGAAGGCCAAGCGTCCCGCGAGCTGCATCCTCATCTGGCTAGACGGCGGGCCGAGCCATTACGAGACCTTCGACCCCAAGCCGAAGGCACCGTCCGAGATCCGCGGGCAGTTCAACACGATCGACACCAAGGTCCCCGGCATCGTCTTCTCCGAGCACATGAAGAAGCTCGCCGCGATCGCCGACAAGCTCGCGGTGGTGCGGTCGATCAAGCACGACCTCGGCAACCACGGGGCGGGCAATCATTACATGATGACGGGTGCACCGACCCGGATCCCCGTCGGCTGCGGCGCGTTCGTGAGCTTCCACCCGAGCCTCGGGGCCGTCACCGCCCACGAGCGCGGGGCCGACGGCGGCCTGCCGCCGTACTTCTCGATGCCGAGCATGACCCGCTCGGGCGGCCCGAACTTCCTCGGTGCCCGCTACGCACCGTTCGTCGTGCCGGACAATCCCAACAGCGACGGCTTCCGCGTCCGCGACGTGGTGCCGCCCAAGGGCCTGAACGAGCTGCGGATCACCGGGCGCCGCGACCTCCGCTCGCAGGTGGACAAGCTCCGCCGCTACAGCGACAAGGCCGTGGGCGACCCCGTCCTGGCGATGGATGAGTATTACGAGCAGGGCTACAACCTCATGTCGTCGAAGGAGGCCCAGCGGGCCTTCGACATCCACAGCGAGCCGGCGAAGGTGCGCGACGCCTACGGACGCAACCCCTTCGGCCAGCGCGCCCTGCTCGCCCGCCGCATGGTCGAGGCCGGCGTGCCGTTCGTCACCCTCAACGAGGGCGGCTGGGACCACCACGTGGGGATCTTCGACGCCTTCAAGAAGCGGATGCCCGCGTTCGACGCGACGATCGCCAACCTGATCAACGACCTCGACGAGCGTGGCCTGCTCGACAGCACCCTCGTGGTCGTCCTCGGCGAGTTCGGCCGCACGCCCAAGATCAACAAGGACGCCGGCCGAGATCACTGGTCGAACGCCATGTCCGTCCTGTTCGCCGGCTGCGGCACCCCCGGCGGTCAGGTCATCGGCGCGACCGACGCCCGCGGATACACCGCCGTCGAGCGGATCCTCTCCCCCGAGAATTTCGCCTCGACGATCTACAACAAGCTCGGCATCGACCCGAGCAAGATCCTCTACACCCCCAGCGGCCGCCCCACCCACATCGTCAGCGACCCCACGCCGATCCGGGAACTGATGGGCTGATCGCCTCCAGGTCAAACCTTCACTCCACACCCAGTCAAAGCCATGCGCCCGAGCGCTGGGCGGTGGACCAAGGCGCTGGGCGAGGGTCGGAATCGCTGGGCGAAGGTCGCGAGCGCTGGGCGAGGGTCTGCAGACCCACCCCAACATTCGCCGCGCCGAACCACAAAACCGGGTCTCCAGACCCGTAACATATGGGTCTGGAGACCCATCCCGGCTGTACCGGATCTCACGGCAAGGGCGGGGTCTGGAGACCCTCGCCCAGCGCTCACGACCCCCGCCTCACGCTTCCGAACCTCCCCGATGGGATCATCGTGGCACAATAAATGGCATCATATCATGGCACATAAGAACCATTCAATTCGCGCGTCCTGCCTCGTCCTGCTCCTCTCCTCCACCCTCGACGCCAAGGCCCCCACCTTGACCGCCATCTCCCCTTCGGGCGCCGAGCGGGGCAAGACGGTCGAGGTCACCGCCGTTGGCTCGTTCGACCGCTGGCCGGTCAAGCCCTGGGCCGACGATCCGGGCATCGCGATCACGCCGGGCAAGGACAAGGGCAAGCTCACCATCGCCGTCTCCCCCGACGCCGCTCCGGGGTTCCACCAGATCCGCTTGGCGGACGAAGAAGGGGCCACATCGCTCCGGCCGTTCTTCGTCGGCACCCTGCCCGAAGTTGTCGAGGCCGAGCCCAACGACGCGGTCAAGAAGCCTCAGAGGATCGCGTGGACGAAGGAGCGTCCCGGGGCAACCATCAACGGGAAGCTCGGCAAGTCGGGGGATGTCGATGGGTTCGCGGTGGACCTGAAGAAGGGCCAGTCGCTGGTGGCCTCGATCGAGGCGAATCGCAGGATGGCCTCGCCGATGGACGGGGTGCTCCAGGTCGCCAATGACCGGGGGATCGTCCTGCTCCAGAACGACGACGATCACGACAAGGACCCGCAGCTGACCTATCGGGCCCCGGCCGACGGCACGTACCTCGTCCGCGTCTTCGCCTTCCCCGCGACGCCCGACTCCACCATCCGATTCGCCGGCGGCGACGCCTACCTCTATCGACTCACCCTGACGGCCGGCCCGTTCGTCGATCACACCGTCCCCCTGGCGATCTCGCGAATCTCCCCCGGTCCGGTCACGCTGTCTGGCTGGAACATCCCCGACGCCGACCGATCCGTGAACGTATTCATCGCCCCGGACGACCCCGCGCTCGCCTACCCGGTGATCTCCGACGCCTACGCCGACGGCCGAAGCCTCAGGCTCGTGAATCATCCTTCCCTCGTGGAGCCGACCGGCCCCTCGAATGGCTCCGCCAGGCTGCCGGAGGCCGCGAGCGGCTGCGTGACGGGGCACATCGAGACATCGAAAGAGATCGACACCTACCTGCTCCCGATGAAGAAGGGGCAGACGGCGAAGGTTCGGGTCGAGTCGAGGTCGCTGGGCCAGCCGCTCGACCCGGTGCTCAAGGTCCTCGACCCGTCGGGCAAGCTCATCCGTGAGTTGGACGACTCGCTCGGCGCGGATGCGGAGATCACCTTGAATGCGACGGTCGACGGCGACCACAAGGTCCAGGTCTCCGACCTCCACGGGCGCGGCGGCCCCCGGTTCGCGTACCTGCTCACCGCCGAGCGCCCCGGGCCGGAGTTGCAGATCCGTGTCCCGAACGAGCGATTCAACATCGCCCCCGGCAAGACCCTCGACATCGCCGTGGACCTCGACCGCCTCGGCGGCTACGCGGGCAAAATCGAAGTGCGAGCCCTCGGGCTCCCGGCGGGCTGCACGGCCGAGCCCGCGGTCTCGATCGCGGGCAAGGATTCCAAGACGGCCGACGAGGTGACCTTGAAGATCCAGACGGGCAAAGATCCGATCGTCGGGCCTTTCAAGATCGTCGCCCTGGCCGAAGGCCTGACGCCCTCGAAGCGGATCGTCCCCGGCACGATCACCGACACCCCTCCCGCCCCCACGCGAGGCGGTGGCCGGAGGAACCGCACACCCGCCGTCGCCCCCACGACCGAGCATCTCTGGCTCACGGTGGCCCCCGAAAAGAAAGCAGAGGCGAAACCGGCCGAGAAATCCAAGGCCAAGTGACCCGCCTCAACACATCTGGTAGGGTGTGGTGCCACGCGGACGGCACGTCCGCGTCCACCGCACCGACGACCGCCCCGGCCGCGCCCTTCCCGAGAGAATGCCCATGCTAGTCGGCTACGTCAGCGACGAGCGCTACGTCGCGATCCCGGACGTAATGCTGGAGTTCGAGGGCCAGGCCGGCTCGTTCGAGACGAGGTCGCGGGCGTCCGGATCGGTGCATGTCGAGTTGCCGCCGGGTCGTTACCGGGTGACGCTGGCGAAAGCGGGGTTCGGGTCGAAGCGGGTCGAGATGGAGGTCGTCCCCGGGCAGGTCTATCAGTTTCGGCTGCTCGCGGATGGGTTGCTCGGCTACGCCTGGCCGAAGTGGGTGAAGTCGGGCGAGAAGTCGGAGTTCCGGGTCCACTCGGTCGAGCCCTACAAGCTCGGCCTGTATCGCTACGGCTGGAAGAAGGAATTCATTCGCAACCTCGGCTGGTACGACGAGCACGGCCCGCGCGCAACGATGCAAATCACGCCTGACGGCGACTACACGCAGACGGGCGTCGGCTGGAACAAGCAGGGGTACACGAACCCGCATCACGTCCAGTTCGTCGACGCCCCTGAGCGGACCGGTCTGTACTATTTCCACGCCCACACCAACAGCGGCCGGGCGTTCAGCTTCCCCTGGATCGTGGCGCCGAAGGCCCCGCGCGTGCCTGTGGCGATCCTGGCCTCGAACATCACATGGAACGCCTACAACGCCTTCGGCGGCCGGAGCAACTACATCCTCGCCGACCGCCTGCCGCCGACCCCCACCGTGAACTCGCGCCAGGAGTTGAAGCGATACACGGATCCCGACTGCATCATGTATGACACGTTCGACTATGATCCGCTGTCGTTCGACCGCCCCGAGCCGATCAACCACATCGACGAGTCCGAGCAGCCCACCGACCCCATCGAGGGCCGCGCCGCCTGCCACATCGCGCCCGCCGAGTGGCGGCTCCTCGCCTGGTTCGAACGCGAAGGGTTCGACTACGACTACTACGCCGAGACCCAGCTCCACGACGGCACGCTCGACCTCGACGCCTACAAGATTCTTGTCATCAGCACGCATCCCGAATACTGGGCCAGGAAGATGTACGACGCGGTCAAGGATTGGGTCCACAACCGCGGCGGGCGATTGATCTACCTGGGCGGAAACGGCATCAACTGCGAGGTCGAGTTCACCGACCCGACCACGATGAAGGTGAAGAACGGCGACGCCCGCGTGATGATCGCGAGGAAGCTCGAAAGCCGCTTCCACTTCTGCGTCGAGTCCGAGGCGAACCTGCTGGGCATCGCCTACGACGATCGAGGCATCATGACCTCGACCCCCTTCCGCGTCACCGACGCGTCGCACTGGACGCTCGAAGGCACCGGCCTCAAGAACGGCGACCTCTTCGGCGAGAAATCCCTGCACATGCGCTGCCCCGGCGGCGCATCGGGGCATGAGACGGACAAGGTGACGCCGAGTTCGCCGAAGAACCTCGAACTCATCGCCAGGGGCCTGAACAAGGACAACGGCGGGGCCGACCTCTCGACCTATCACACGTCGAGCGGCGGAGCGGTCTTCGCGGCCGGTTCGATCACCTGGCCGTCGTCGATCATGGTGGACGACGCGGTCTCGAAGATCACGGCCAATGTGCTCAGGCGGTTCCTCGCCTGAACCTCAACCCGCTGCCGCCCACCTGGTCAATGCGGGATCTGGGGGATTTTCGCCAGTTCCTGGATCGCCACCCGGAGCGATTCCTCCGACTTCACGACTTCGCTCTCGCTGACGTAGCCCTTTTCCCGCATTCTCCGGGACCAGAGGACTCGGTCGAAACACCGCTGGACATCCGCCGAGAGGAGACTCGCATTGCCCCGCAAGTGTTCCAATCGCTCCTGCGCCGCCCATCGCTGTACCAGAAGGCCCAGCGACAGGGCGACAAGGGCGACCACGAGGATCCCCTCACGGAGTCGCCATCTCGGCGTCGGGATTGTCCACATGGGCTTGCTCCTCTTATCTTGTCGCAACCATGGATGCATGGTTTTCCGAAATATGACAACGCGTTGCCTGAACGAACGCAACTGATCCGAACTGTCGGAATTTGTTTGGCGATGGGGGCGGATCGGGCTACCTTCGACTCGACCCGAATCGATGCCCCCTCTCTCGCCACGGACCGGCGACAGGTCGATTCGCCGATCCCGGTGCGCATCGGGGCGAGCGAATGTCCCGAGGGGGGGAGCCTCCGCGAAAGGACTTTCGACTCGCCATGCGTACCATTCTGCGTCTGCTCGCCGTCGCCTTCGCCGTGAGCCTCCCGGCCGCGGCGGCCCACGCCGACTCCAAGGTCACGCCGTCCGGGACGCTCATATCGAAGGCGCTCTCCGCCGACGGTTCGGTCCGAGGCTTCACTGGGTCGGTCAAGCCGTTCGGTCCGGTCGTGGGTGTGCTCACGCTCCAGGTCAACCCGGACTTCTCGTTCCAAGGCCAGTTCGTCCTGTTCGGGAAGTCGGGGGCGGCCTACGGCCACTTCGTCGGCCAGTTCACCTCGGCCAATACGTACTTCGAGCGTCTTTTCTTCGACGGCGGGACCGGCCGTTTCGACGAAATCTCGGGATATGCGGATGTTCTCGGCTCGCTCGACGCCAGCGGCAACGGCACCGATGTCGTGGTGGGCGGCGAGATCTTCCTGGATTGATCGCTCGTCCGGCCCGGCCCTCTTTGCGGGGGCCGGGCAAGAAGGTTCAAGCACGATCATACGAGCAGGTGTTGCGGTGGGCGGTGCCCGCCCTACGGGAGTTGTTTGGACATCTCGACGAGGGCGTCGAGGATTTTCTCGGAGGCGTCCGGTTCGAGGTAGTTGGTGCCGGGCCAGGTCTCGTAGCCGCCGAGGGGGAAGTGGCGGGGCGTCGGCAGATAGCCCAGCGAGGCGTGGGCGAGTTCGACCATGAACGACTTCTTGAACGCCGATCGCTTCTTGAAGGCCAGGCCGGTCTCGGTGAAGGTCTCGCAGGGTGAGGAACCGATGCAGACATCGCCGATCTTGAGCACCTGCACCGGGGCGAGTGCAGTCCCCTCGGCCTTCGCAAGCCGTTGCACGCGAGTGGCGTAGCTCTGCTGAACGACGTCGGCCTTGGCTTTCGGGTCGGTCTTGCCCCTGGCGTCGGTGTCCACGGCCCATTTGAGCAGTTCGGGCGAGACGGTCCGCCAGGCGAGCGGTAGCTCCCGGAAGAGGCCGGCGAGTTCGGCCTGGTCGGTCCACTTCACGGTCGAGAGGGCCGCCTTGACCTTCGCGGCGATGTCCTCGGCGACGAACTGCATCTGCACATACGACGGCTTGCCGGGGCGGGGGTTCTTGAAGTTGATGTTGTTCACATCACCGCTCGTGCCGTTGGCCATCAGGGCAACGAACGCGGGCGACTGGTCGTCGGCGCCGAGGAGTTTCTTGAGGGCCTCGCAATACGCGCCGTAGTAATCGGCCGAGATGTGGCCATCGCCGATGCCGCCGACGTAGTGCAACGAGTACGCGGAGTAGACGGAGATCATCCGCCCGCCCTTCTCGCGGATGGCCACGAACGAGATGGTCGGGTCGGTCGGGCCGGCGGGCTCGACGAGGTTCGGGCTGCCGGCGGGCGGGTTCATCTTGACCTTGTCCACCTTGCCGAAGGGATTCAACGGCGCCGTCCCGTCCTTCATGATCCAGCGGCGGTTGAACAGGTGCTCGGGGGCCTCGGCCGTTCCGAAGGCGAACTCGGCCGGGCGGGCGAGGTTCAAGGCTCGCTTCACGCCGTCGGCGATCCGCTTCGCGACGAAGGCCTGATACTCGTTCAAGGTCTGATTCGAGGTGTAGGCCCGATCGCCGAGCGCGCTGGCGGCCGAATGCGTGTGCGTGGCCGAGATGAGGACGTTCTCCGGCGGGATTCCCGTCTGCTCCTGGATCCGCTTCCTCGCCTCGATGCTCAGGTTGCGGCTGAGCGCGAGGAGATCGGTCACGACGAGCGCGACCCTGGTCTTGCCGTTGTCGATCACGAGGCAGCGGGCATGCAACTCGTCGTGAACATGGGTCGAGGGGAACGGGGCGAAGCCGCCGATGACCGCCGATCCAAGCTCCGGCGTGATGTTGCTCGTCGCCGCGCCGGCGCGGAGGGTCGCGGTCTGCGCGGACGCGGTGGACACGACGCTCGAGGCGATGAGGAAAGCCGTAACGGCGAGACTTCGAATCATGGATGCGCTCCGATTTCAGAGGTTTGTGACGGAGTCTATCCCAGCGGTTGGGCGGCCGGAAGTCAGGGCATGGAAGTCGGGTGCGGTTGGGCGTACATTGGGCGACGCCGCTTCGATGCCCGTGCCCGGCGCCGAGAGCCCCTCGCCCCGCTCGAACGGCCCCAGCCAGTCCAGAAGTTCCCACCGAGCCAGCCCACCATGAAGATCACGAAGATCGAGAGCATCCCCGTCCACGTCCCGCTCAAGTCGGGGATGGGGACCCGCACGGCCCACGGTGATCACATCACTTCGAACTACGTGATCGTGAAGGTCCACACCGATCAGGGGATCGTCGGGCTCGGCGAGGCGACGTGCTCGGCGCTCTGGAGCGGGGAGACGGCGGCATCGACGCACGCGGCGATCACCAATCTTCTGGCTCCGGGGCTCATCGGCAAGGATCCGACGAACATCACCGCATGCCGACGGGTGATGGACTTCCTCATCAAGCTCAACCCGTTCACCAAGTCGGCGATCGAGATGGCCCTCTGGGACATCTCCGGCAAGGCGGCGGGCGTGCCGGTCTACACGATGCTCGGCGGCAAGCTCCGGGACGAGATCCCGATCAAGATGATGATCGGGGCCTTCGACCCGCCGCACGCGGTCGGGCTGGCCGAGAAGTTCCTCTCATGGGGCGTGAAGTGCCTCAAGGTGAAGGTCGGCATCGGGCTCGAAGGCGACGTCGCGCGGGTCAAGGCCGTGCGCGAGGTGGCCGGGCCCGACATCCCCATCACGATCGACGCCAACTGCGGTTGGAACGTCTCGACCGCCCGGGTCGCCCTGGAACGGCTCAAGCCCCTGAACCTGCGGGTCGCCGAGCAGCCTATCCTGCCGAATGACGTCGACGCGATGGCGTACCTCCGGCAGGTGAGCGGAATCCCGATCATGGCGGACGAGAGCGTGTTCACCCTGGCCGACGCCTGGAACGTCGCCCGCGCCCACGCGGCGGACGTCATCAGCATCTATCCCGGCAAGAACGGCGGCATCGCCGGGTCGGTCGAGATCGGCAGCGTCGCGAAGGCCGCCGGGCTGGCCTGCCACATCGGCAGCAACCTCGAACTCGGGATCGGCAGCGCGGCCATGCTGCACGTCGCCGCAGCCGTCGCCGCCGTCGACAGCGACACCTACCCCTCGGACATCCTCGGCACCAACTACCACGAGCACGACCTGCTCGCCACCCCGCTGAGCCTCGGCCCCGTCACCGCCAAGGTCCCCGACGGCCCGGGGCTCGGCGTCGAACTGGACGAAGAGGCCCTGGCCCGATTCCGGCAAGGCTGATGGTTGATCGTCAACGCACCCTTTGACGGCTCGTCCATCAAAGAGCGAGCGAGCGTGCAGCAGCGCTGGGCGCGGGTCTCCCGACCCCGCCCTTGCCTTGATCGAAGGAGACCACCGAAACGGGTCTCCAGACCCTTTGAATTCACCCTGGAGTACGGGTCTGGAGACCCGATTTTCTGGTTCAGCGCGGCCAGGGCCAGGGCGGGGTCGGGAGACCCTCGCCCAGCGCTCTGGACCCTCGCCCGGCGCTTCCGCCCGGCGCTTTCGACGGCTCATCCTGGTCGATCACCCATCACCCATCACCCATCACCCATTCATCACAGCCCCTTCTTTCCTCAGCAGCCCGTATTTCTCCAGCTTCTTGTACAGGGTGACGCGGCTGATGCCGAGGGCGCGGGCGGTCCGCATGCGGTTGTTCTGCTCCTGCTCCAGGGCCCGCATGATCCGCGCGAGTTCGGCGTTCTCCATCGCCTGGCTGAGATGCTCGGGCATGCGGGCGGGGTCGGCCGCCGGGACCGGGGCATCGGCCGGATTCGCGGGTTCGGCCGAGGCGAGGTGCGCCGGGAGGTCCTCGACGCTCACGACCCTGCGCCGGCAGCGCGTCAAGGCGTTCGCGATGATGGCACGCAGTTCCCGGATGTTCCCCGGCCAGTCGTGATGCTCCAGGGAGCGGATCGCCTCGGCGGTGATCGTGGGGATGCCCTCCTCGGCCGCCGCGTCGGAGAGGAATTTGAACACGAGATCCTGGATCGCGGCCCGGCGTTCGCGGAGCGGGGGCAGGCGGAATCCGACGACGTTCAGGCGGTAGAACAGCTCGGTGCGGAACCGGCCCGCGCGGGCCTCGTCTTCCAGAGAGACGGCACTGGTGGCGATCAGCCGGGCCTGGAGCGGACGGGCTTCGTGCGAACCGATGGGCTCGTAGACGCGATCCTCGATGGCCCGGAGCAGCTTCATCTGGATCGAAGGCGAGAGAGCCTCGATGCCCTCGAGCACGATCGTGCCCCGGCCGGCCGATCCGAACTTGCCTTCGATGTCGTGATCGAGTCCGGGGAAGCTGCCCCGCGAGGCTCCGAAGACCTCCAGCTCGAAGTCGTTCGTCTGGTAGTCGGCGCAGTTGATCACGACGATCGGCAGGCCGCGACGCGGCGACCACTCGTGGATCAGCTCGGCGAGCCGGCCCTTGCCCGTGCCGGACTCGCCGGTGAGCAGGATGGTCGTGTCCTGGCCGGCGATGCGTCGGAGCTGGTCCTTCTGGGCGGGGCTGATGCCGGGGAGGGTGAGCGTCGTCGAGTCGACGAGCTGCTCGACCTCGCAGGCCGAGGGGGGCGTCCGGGGGATCACGGCCTCGGCCGAGAGGCGGTCGATCAGGCGGGTCAGCTCGGGCTCGGGCGTCCGCGACTCGACGTATTCCGAGACCCCGGCCCGGAACAGGGCGAGGGCGTCCCCGGCGAGATAGACCGGGGCGAGCGCCAGGCAGGCCACCGACCGCCCACCGCCCTGGACGTGCTGGGCGATCCCGGCGAGGATTGCGACCTCCCCGGCGGTGCGGGGCTCGCCGACGATCAGGGAGCAATGCGACAGATCGTCGGCGGTCGCGCCGCTGGCCGATTCCAGCCAGTGGACTTCCGCGAATTCGAGGCGATCCAGTCGCCTGACGGCGGCGAGGATCGCCGCCCGCGTCGAGTCCCGACCGCCGATCCAGAGCAGGCGTTCCTTGCGCATGGCTCAACACCGCAGATTGATCGAGACTCCGACGCAGGGCCCGATCGGGCCGCTGCCAGTGAAGGCCCGACATAGGCCAGCACACGCCATCTTGTTCGCGAACGTTCAAAACACCCGCGTTGGCCCATATTTGGATCAACCCAACGACCAATTCAAGGCTGTTTTTTCCCGCCGGCTGGCGATCTCGATTTGTCACCGGATTGTCAACCCATCACATCAGGGGGAGACATTGCCCGCGTCCCGGGACATTGACACAATGTCTACCAAGTCGCCCGGCCTAAACGAACAAGGACATCCGATGCGGAAAGTGAACATTTCACGACATTAGGCAACGAAATCCACACATCCCGATCCTTCACGGGTCGCCGTCCGCCGTCACCTTGCGCGTCGGGTCGACCAGCAGCCACGACAGCCCCGAGAGCAGGAACCCCACCGCGGCGATCGCCAGGGCCGGGGTCCAGCCGTACTGATTCTGAAGAATCCACCCGAAGATCATGGGCGACAAAAACGCCCCGGCGGCGCTCGACGAGGCGACCACGCCGGAGACGCTGCCGGCGTGCCGCTCGCCCACGTCCATGTTCGCCGCCCAGAGGCCGCTCTGGGGCATGTCATTGAAGAAGGAGGCGACGGCCATCCAGAGCACGGCCACCAGAGGAGCGGTCGCCCGCATCCCCATGAGGAAGCAAAAGAAAGCCAAAGTCATGCAGATGAAGCCGAGCAGGCGTCGTGCGTAGCGCGGCCCACGCATCCAGCGGACCATCGCGTCCCCCAGCCAGCCGCCGAGCGCGCACCCGAAGATGCCCAGAAGCATTGGAAGGCTCGAAAGCCAGGACGAGGCCGAGAGCGAGACCCCCCGCTCGTTCTCCAGGTAGGTCGGCATCCACGTTATAAAAAAGTACCAGCTGAACGCCGACCAGAACGTCGCCGCCGAGAGGCCGATCACCGAGCGATTGGTCAGGATCCGCCCCCAGGGGGCCCCCTCGCCGTGCGATCCGTGGGCCGCGACCGGCGTCGCATTCTTTCGCAACCAGGCCCGTTCCCCGTCGGAAACCTCGGGGTGAAGCTCGGGATCGTCCCGATACCAGAGCCGGAACGGGATCGCCCAGACCAGGCCCAGGGCCCCGTACGCGGCGAACGTCCAGCGCCATCCGACCTCGGCAATCAGGTAACCCGTGAGGATCGGCGCCAGGGCCCCGCCGACACGCGAGGTCGTCCAGATGGCCGATTGCACCCGGCCCCGCTGATGGCTCGGGAACCAGTGCGTGAGCGCCCGGGCGATGTTTGGGAACGCGCCGGCCTCTCCCGCTCCGAAGGCGAACCGGACGAAGAGCAGTGAGAGCAATCCGCCGACCGCCCCCGTCAGCGCCGTGAATGCACTCCACCACAGGACCACACGGAACAGCACCCGTCGCGCCCCGATCTGATCGCCGAGCCAGCCGCCGGGGACCTCGAACAGGGCGTAGCCCAGCGTGAAGGCGCTGAAGACCATGCCCATCTGCTCGGCGTTCAGCCCCAGATCGGCCCGGATCGACGTGGCCGCCTGGGCCATGCAGATGCGGTCGAGGTAGGTCAGGCCCGCGAGCGCCGCGAAGACGCCCAGGACCTTGAAGCGGACGGAACCCGTCGGCGGCCCGAAGTCGCTGAGGTCGTCGAATTGTCCCATCGTGGCGGGCTCCGGTCCGGTCGGCGGCCGAACCCCCTGGCGGGTCGGCGAGCGGAGCCCGACTGTAGCCGGCAAGTCCGGTCCTCGCCAGCATTTAGCCCGGCGGGGCGTGGCCTTCCGGCGCGGAGGGGGCGATGTGGAAATCGACCACCACCGGCAAATGATCCGACGCCACCTTGGCCATGGCGTTGCGCGCGATGCGGGCGTGGGTCACGTGGATCGGCCCGCGGGTGAACACCTTGTCGAGCGAGGCCACCGGCATGTAGGCCGGGAAGGATCGGAACTTCGAAGGCGGCGACGTGACGTGGTGGAACCCGTTCGGTCCGAACTGGAGCTTCCCCAACCGGTTACGCCAGTCGTTGCTGTCCCCGAGGATGACCGTGGGCAGCTCGCCGGATTCCTTGAACAGGCGGTGCTCCAGCAGGTGCTTGGCCTGCCAGACCCGCTCCTTCTCGGCCAGGCCCAGGTGGAAATGGACGAGATGGAGCGGCCCCTCGGGGGTGTCGACCACCACCAGCTGGGCCCCGCGGTTCTTCCGGATCCCCTGCCGCAGCGAGATCTGATGCTCGCTCCGGAACGACCATCGCGAGAGGACGAGGTTGCCGTACCCCCCCTCCTTCGCCTTGACGTTGAGCTGATAGATCCGGGCGACGGAGTGCAGGGCGTCCGCCAGGAGCTGGGGCTGGTCGTCGAACCGCGAACGCTTGACGTTGCGGTCGACCTCCTGGAGGCACACGAGGTCGGGGTTCTCCTCCTCGATGACCCGGATGATCCGCTCGAAGCGGTATCGGCGATCCCGGCCGCCGACCCCCTTGTGGATGTTGTAGCTCAGCAGTCGCATGGTGTTCGGGTCCGGTCCCTCGGGCCTGGCGTCGGTGGGATCAGTCTACCAGACCGGGTTATCCCGAAGAACCGCAGCTCGGCTCGGGCTCCGGCTCGACGGGAGCTTCGAGGTCGTGCTCCGCCAGCGGCCTGCGCAGGAAGTCGTGCAGGCAGGAGAGGTTCAGGCAAGCGGCCAGCACATTCATCGCGTCGTCGTCGGAGGCGTCGGGGAGGTTGTCGAGCGCCTCGAGTTCGTCGAAGGTCGTATCGTCCAGAGACTTCAAGCCCCGGCGGACGCCGAAACAGGCCAGCCCGTGGCAGGCCGCGCGGTAGACGAACCAGTAGCCGATGACGTTCGGGCCCGGCAGGAGGGCCAGGATGATCGTGAGCGGCGACACGACCGCGTTCAAGGCGAACCAGATCGCGTGCCGACGCCGCCGGCGGCGGAGGTACCTCGCCCAGTGGCGTCGGGCGATGGCCCCGCTCATCCAGGTCGGATGGTGGACCTTGATGTGCGTCGCCGAGCGGAGCTGCCGCAGGAACGGCTCGTCGGGAGACACCCAGCGCAGGAGCCAGGCGAGCACCCGCATCAGGAATCCGACCAGCCCGGACCGGCCCTCGACCGGTCCCGGGCGGAAACGGTCCATGACCCTGGCCCACCACGACGGCATCGCGGACGCATCGAGCGACGGCTCCGGCTCGCCGTAGAAGGCCGGCTTGCCGCCGTCGAAGACGAAGCAGTAGACGTTCACGCGGATTCAAGCTCCCCGGGTCCGGGTCGGGCCCACTGGGGATTGTTCCGCGACCGTCGCGAGAAGTCCAATCGAGACGATCCGGGCCCGCCGCGAGAGCGAGCCCGGATCGTAGCGGGATCGGAACTGTGCCGGATTCCTCAGCCCTCGGCCTTCCGGTTGGCGGCGGCGAGCGGGCGGAGGACGGCGAGCATGGTGTTCAGGTGGGCGAGGCGGGGGCCGAAGCGATCCACGAAGTCGCTGAGGGCGAAGTCGCCGTCGAGCAGGTTGTCGTGGTTGTCCTCGACGTAGGTCGCCAGTTCGCCCATGAGGGCGGCGTGGACCTGTTCGAGCTGGGTGAGGGTCATCTTGCTCTGGTCGAGGACCAGCTCGTGGCCGTTCTGCCAGCGTTCCAGTTCAGCGATCTGACGCTGGCGCTGGTCGCGGGCGATGGCCGCGGATTCGCGGGCGAGTTCGAGTTGCTGGCGCTGGGCCTCCAGGATCTGACGCTGGGTTTCCAGCGTCTGGGACTGGAGCGCCACGAGCATATGGAGCAAGGCGACCGGGTCGTTCGTCCCGGGCATGTTCGTCAGGGCCTGCCCGGTCGGCGAGACTTCCATCCGGTAGGTCCACGACGGTTGGGACGAATTTTCGCGTTGCGACACCCCGGCCTCCTTCAGGTTCGAGTCCAGCGAGCGAAGCGAGTCTCACTAATATACGCAGCGGGCCAAGAAACTGCCCAGAGACACCGGGGATTTCTTTGAAACGATCGACCGGCCACGCCCCGGGCGTGAACAGTTGTGTGCGGAATCCCCCATTGGATTGCGGCAGCCCTGCTGCCGCTTTGCCTCTCGCCGGTGAGGATCCTCTCGGCAAGGCAAAGCGGCAGCCGCACTGCCGCAATCCGAAGGTCAATGCGACAGATGCTGGAACGCATCAGCCAGCGAGTCGACCAGGTCGCCGGCGATCATCCCGGTCTCGCCGTTGTTGTCGCGGGCGATGTCGCCGGCGAGGCCGTGGGCGTAGACCGCGAGGCAAACGGCGTCGAAGAGCGGCAGCTTCTGGCCGATCATCGCGGCGATGACGCCCGTCAGCACGTCGCCCGCACCGCCGGTGGCCATGCCGGGATTGCCGGTCTCGTTCACATAGAGACGCTTCCCGTCCGTGACAACAGTCTGCGACCCTTTGAGCACGACGATCCGGTTGGGGGCCTCGCTCGCGAAGACGGCGGCCGCGCCGATCCGGTCGGCCTGGATGTCCGCGACGGACTTGCCGGTCAGGCGGGCGAACTCGCCGGGGTGGGGGGTGAGGACGACCGGGGCCTTCGCCTTGTCGAGGGCGCCCGGTGACGCGGCGATCGCGTTGAGGGCGTCGGCGTCGAGGATCGTGGGGATCGTGACGTTGCGGGCGATCCAGCCGACGAGGGCATCCAGATCGGCAGAGCGCCCCAGCCCGGGGCCGACGGCAAGGACGTCTGTCTGCGGCAGGAACTTTTCGAGGGCTTTCTGTCCGTCGTCGAGGCGGATCAGGCCATCGCCGTCGTTCTCGACCGGCCAGGTCATGTAGGACGGCTCGAAGCTGGCGACGGTCGGCTGGACCTCCCGCGCCGAGAGGATCCGGACGAGCCCCGCGCCCGATCGCAACGCCGCGGCCCCGGAGAGCGCGGCGGCCCCGGCCATGCCCCGGCTCCCGGCCAGGACGGTGATCCGGCCGAACATTCCCTTGTGGCTGTCCGCCGGACGTTTCGGCAACTGGTACAGTTTCGCGACCTTCTCCAGACCCTCACCCGACGACTCAGACGCCACGCGACACCCCGTTTTCCTGTGCTTCCTTGGCCTTGTTCTTCAAGTCACCTTCGGCGCGGGCCTGCCCCGCGCGGCGGGCGATGAGGCCCGCGACGTGGCCGCCGTTGAATCCGCCGTCGATGTTCGTCACGACCACGTTCGAAGAGCAGCTATTGAGCATGCCCAGCAGCGACGTCAGCCCATTGAAATGCGCCCCGTAGCCGACGCTTGTCGGCACGGCGACCACCGGGCAATCGACCAGGCCGCCGACGACGCTCGGCAGCGCCGCCTCCATGCCCGCGACGCAGACGAGGACGTCTACCCCTTGCATCTCCGGCAGGCGGTTGAACAGCCGGTGGATGCCCGCGACGCCGACGTCGGCGATCAGCTTGACCTCGCAGTTCCAGGACTCGGCCGTGACCTTGGCCTCCTCGGCCACCGGCAGGTCGCTGGTCCCGGCGGTCACGACGACGATCCGACCCAGCTTCGGCTCGGGGCTCTTCGGCAGGACCCGGAAGGTCCGCCCGAGTCGGTTGTACTCGCCCTCGGGGAATTCCTTCACGAGCAGTTCGCCCGCC
The DNA here is from genome assembly GCA_965279195.1 of Isosphaeraceae bacterium. Taxonomy (GTDB): domain Bacteria; phylum Planctomycetota; class Planctomycetia; order Isosphaerales; family Isosphaeraceae; genus CBDIHP01. The sequence goes on along the minus strand of CBDIHP010000044.1, from coordinate 15,152 downwards.
TCGGTCGAGACCCGGGTCACCAGGCCCCCGCCCTCGTGCTTGAGCATCGTGCGGAGGATGGCGACGATCTGCTCCGGGGTCTTTCCCTGTCCGAAGATCACTTCGGGCGACCCGCAGCGCAGCCGGCGCTGGAGGTCCACCGTGGCGAACCCGCCGGTTTCCTCCAGGGGCGCCGTCTTGATCCGGCCCGTGGCATCGCCGGGCGAGACCTCGCCCCGCGAGACGGCCTCGAGCAGCCTCAACAAATCGTGTGAATCCATGGACCCTCGACCCCGCCGCGGACGCTGGGCGTGCACGCTCGCAAAGGGTTCCGTTTTACCCGTTTCCGGGGGCGGATCGCAACCGTGGGGTCGTTGCGGCCTCCGGCGATCGTTGGCAGCCTTGGGGTCAGGACGGTGAATGGTGCCCGTGGGTTTCGTCCGCGAAACCCCGATCAGGACAGCCCAGGCCGGTCGACCGCGGTCGGGGTGGGCCGAGGTTTGCGATGACGGAAACCCGCGGGCACCCCGGCGGAAACGCGCTGCGAGCCGACCACGATGTGCGCCGGCAACACCAGGCTCCGCTTCCATTTCGGGGCGATGGGGCGGGTGGGCTCGAATACTTCCGCCCCTCGCGACGTCCATGCTACGATAGGGCATCGCGAGCCTGCGCGGGGCGCATGGAACGGGCGGGCGGGCCAACGGGGGGTGCGGGCCATGTCGTTGACGAATCCGGCCAAGAAACCGGCGATCCCCGTGGCGAAGCCCGCCGGCCCGAAGCTCGGGGTCAAGACGCGGCCCGAGCCCGAGGACGTCGAGGAAGAACTCCTCTCGCCGGTCAACATCCAGAGCTGGGTCTGGTCGCTGGCCATCCACGCCGTGCTGCTGCTCATCCTGGCGTTCTGGTACTTCTCGCCCGAGACGACCAAAGTCAAGCAGTTCGACACCCGCCTCGCCGGGTCCGAGTTCGGCGTCGAGGAGGGCCTGAACTCCCTCGGCGGCCTGGACACGCCGATCTCCATGCCCGAGGCCCCCGAGCCCAACTCCAGCACCGAGACGACCTTCGCCCAGCTGCCGTCGACTGAGACATTGCTCAACCCCAACGACACCGGCTTCAAGGGGGGCACGGGCGAGAACCCCGGCGCCGGCCGGGGCGACGGCTTCGGCCTGGCCAAGTTCGGCCAGGGGGGCGAGGACATCCGCGGCGTCGCCGTGAAGGTCGGCGACCCCCAGTTCACCCTGCTCTGGGACTCCACCGCCGACATCGACCTCCACGTCCTCGAACCCGGCGGCAAGGAGATCTTCTGGGAGGACCCCAGGGGCAAGTTCGGCGGCGAACTCGACGTCGACAACACGATCGGCTTCGGCCCCGAGAACATCTACTGGCTCAAGCAGAGGCCGGATGGCTCGAAGGACCTCGGCCCCGGCCCACCCGGCGAATACAAGTGGTACGTCCACTATTACGGCGGCAACCACGGCGTCCCGGTCCGCACCCGATGGAAGGTCCGCGTCAAGCACGCCGGCAAGGTCGAGGTCGTCCAGGGAACCTTGAACGTCCCCGGCAGCCGCAGCAAGGTCTTCACCCTCAAGGTCGGCTCCCTGCGGCAAGAGACCGAGATCCAGAAGTAGGGTGTGGTGCCACGCGTCCTCGCGGGGCTCCGCACCGATTTCCTCACCCCATCAGCAGGTGCGGAGCCCCGCGAGGACGCGTGGCACCACACCCTACCCCAGCCCGAGACGCTCGCCGCGATAGGCGCCGGAGCGTACGCGTTCGCACCAGACGGGGTGGTCGAGATACCACCGCACGGTCTTCCGCAGGCCCGTCTCGAAGGTCTCCGACGGGGTCCAGCCGAGTTCGGCCTGGAGCTTGCCGGCGTCGATCGCGTAGCGCAGGTCGTGGCCGGGTCGGTCGGTCACGAACTTGATGAGCTGCGAATGCGGCCGGTGGGGCGAGTCGGGCCGCAGTTCATCGAGCAGGCCGCACAGGGCGTGCACCACGTCGAGATTGGTCTTCTCGTTGTGGCCGCCGATGCAATAGGTCTCGCCGACGGCCCCCTTCTCCACCACCAGCCGCAGGGCCCGGGCGTGGTCCTCGACGTGCAGCCAGTCGCGGACGTTCGTCCCCTGGCCATAGACCGGCAGCGGCTTGCCCTCGACCCCGTTCAGGATCATCAGGGGGATCAGCTTCTCGGGGAACTGCCGGGGGCCATAGTTGTTCGAGCAGTTGGTGACGAGCGTCGGCAACCCGTAGGTATGGTGCCAGGACCGGACGAGGTGGTCCGAACCGGCCTTGCTCGCCGAGTAAGGCGAACTCGGATCGTAGGGGGTCGCCTCCGAGAAATACCCCTCCGCACCGAGCGAGCCGAAGACCTCGTCGGTGGAGATGTGGAGGAACCGGAACCGCTCGCGAGCCTCGCCTTCGAGCCCCCGCCAGTAGCCGAGGGCCGCGTTGAGCAGGGCGAACGTGCCGACGACGTTCGTCTGGATGAACGCTCCCGGGCCGTCGATCGAGCGGTCGACGTGCGACTCGGCGGCGAGGTGGTAGACCGCCGAGGGCCGGTGCTCGTCGAACAGCCGGGCCATGGCCGGGCCGTCGCAGATGTCTTCCTGGACGAAGATGTGGTCGTCGCGGTCGGCCAGGTCGTCGAGGGATTCGAGGTTCCCGGCGTAGGTGAGCTTGTCGATGTTGACGACGCGGGTGCCCGGCCTCGCCAGGAGCTGATGGACCAGTTCGGAGCCGATGAAGCCCGCACCTCCGGTGACGAACACGGTCATGGCGGCGACTCCAGCCGGGGAGGGACGGGGAGATCCGGAAATCCAGGCGATTGGACAAGTTCCGGAAGTCGGCATAAGGTTAGGCGGGGAATGTCGAGAACACAAGGCGATGCTATAATGCCCGTAGAGTCCCGTGAGGGGTGCCCGCGCGCTCGCCGGAATCCGAACCGACCATGGTGATCGATGGCTGGACCCAAGAATCCGCTCGTCCTCATCGCCGACGATGACCCGGACGTGCTGCGGGTGATGCGATACCACCTCGAAGGCTGGGGGTGTCGCACGGCCTCCGCCGAGCAGAAATCGGAACTCCAGAAGCTCCTGTCGCAGGAGGTCCCGACGCTGTTGCTCCTCGACATCCGCTTCGGCGAGCACGACGGCGTCGAGATCCTGCAGGACCTCTTGCGGCAGTTCCCCGACCTCTTCGTCGTGATGATGACGGCGTTCGGCAGCATCAACAGCGCGGTCACCGCGATCAAGCTCGGGGCCAGGGACTACCTCACCAAGCCCCCCGACCTGAACCGCCTCAAGGCGATGCTCCAGGACGCCGGAACCGCCGCCGAGAAGGCCCGCGAGGCCTCCGGCGCGAGCAGCCATTCGACGGGCTCGTCCAAGAAGAAGCCGGGCTCCCCCGTCCGGATGCTCGGCGAGAGCGACGCGATCAACCGCATCCGGGCCATGATCGCCGGCGTCGCCCCCACCGAGGCCACCGTCCTGATCCTGGGCGAGAGCGGCACCGGCAAGGAAGTGGTGGCCCGCGCGATCCACGACCAGTCGCGCCGGAAATCGGGCCCCTTCGTCGCGCTCAACATGGCCGCGATGCCCCGCGAACTCGTCGAGAGCACGCTCTTCGGCCACGAGAAAGGCGCCTTCACCGGCGCCGACCAGCCCCAGGAAGGGCTCGTCGAGGCCGCCGATCAGGGGACGTTGTTCCTCGACGAGATCGGCGAGATGGACATCAGCCTCCAGGCCAAACTGCTCCGGTTCCTCCAGGAGCGGACCTTCCAGCGCGTGGGGTCGAGCAAGCTCAAGTCGGTCGACGTCCGGATCATCTCCGCCACCAACCGCGAACCGATGGAACAGGTCCGCAAGGGGCAGCTCCGCGAGGACCTGTATTACCGGCTCAACGTCGTCCCGATCGTCATGCCCCCGCTCCGAGAGCGGGCCGACGACGTGGCGATCCTGGCCCGGCACTTCCTCACCATCGCCGCCGCCCGGAACCACAAGGACGTCCGCGACTTCCGCCCCGAGGCCCTGTCCGTCCTGTCCGGCTACGCCTGGCCGGGGAACGTCCGCCAGCTCGAGAATCTGGTCGAGCGGCTGGTGATCTTCACCCAGGGGGCCGAGATCGGCGTCGAGATGATCCCCGCCGACATCGCCGGCGGCCCGACGCCCGGCCCCGCCTTCCGCGCCCAGATCGGGCCGGGGCGCGGCCAGGCCTCCTCGTCCCTGGTCTTCGAGGCGGGCCCGACGACGATCCCCCCCAGGTTCTCGGGCGACCTCTCGGCGGTCGATTCCGATTCGAGCGACACCTCGCTCCGGCCCATCGACCAGATCGAGAAGAACGCGATCCTCCAGGCCCTCCAGCAGAGCGAGGGCAACGTCCGCGAGGCCGCCAGGATCCTCGGTCTCGGGCAGGCGACCGTCTATCGCAAGATCAAGCGATACGGGATCAAGCTCGACTGATCCCGGGCCGGCCGATGCAACCACCGGCCGGCTCCGATCTCAGGCCAGGACGTTGGCCATCTGATCCACATGCGCGGCCGGCTCGTCCTCCGACGGCAGCCCTCGCCTCATCTGCTCGCAGAGCCCGCCCAGGCGACGGGCATGCCGATCGAGCCGATCGAAGGGCTCCCCGCGATTCGCCTCGTCCTCCAGCTCCCCGCGACGGCGGAGAAGTCGGGGTAGCCGTACATCCCCCCCGACCCTCGGAGCTTGTGCGCGATCCTCGTCGCCTGCACCCGATCGGCGGCCCGGAGCGCCTCCGTGAGGTTGTTCAACTGGTCGGGGAGGCCCGAGACGTAGTCCCGCACGATCCCGAGGAACTTGCGGTCGGACTCGAATTGAGAATGCAGAGGGCCGGCGACCTCAGGGCACGATACCGGACCAGTCGAGGCGGGCGCCGACGTCGCGGCGCCGTTGCCCGACAGGTTCGGGGCCAGGTAGCGGGCCAGGGTGTTCCGGAACCGGGTGCGGTCGATCGGCTTCGGCAGGTAATCGGTGCAGCCGGCCTCGAGGCAGCGGTCCTCGTCGCCGACCATGACGTGCGCGGTCAGGGCGATGATCGGCAGCGTGCAGCCCCGCTCTCGGAGGATCCGGGTCGCCGTGTACCCGTCCAGCACGGGCATCTGCATGTCCATGAGGATGATGTCGAATTCCCGATCGGCCAGGCGTTCGAGCGCGACCTCTCCGTTCTCGGCGACCTCGTACGAGAGCCCCATCTTCTCCAGGATGTGGCCGACCACGATCTGATTGTCGCGGCTGTCCTCCGCCAGCATGACGTGCCCGCGGAGCCCCAGCGCGGGGATCTCGTTCGAGAGCGCGGGCTCGATCACGAACGGGGGGAGCTGCGAGGCCGCCTCCGGTTCGCCGACCGCGACACCGATCGGCACCGTGACCATGAACGCCGTCCCGACCCCGGGCGTGCTCTCGGCCTCGAACCGGCTGCGGATCTGCTGCGCCAGGCGTCGGGTGATCGCCAGCCCGAGCCCCGAGCCGCCCCGCAGCCGGCTGGCACTCGGGTCGACCTGGAAGAAGGGCTGGCCCAGTTCCTGGAGCTGTTTCCTGCGTCATCCCGATCCCCTGATCGCGGACGACGAACCGGAGCCCGGCCGTCTCCCGGCCGGCCGCGTCCAGGCTCGACGACGGCCCGACCTCGACGGTCACCGTCCCCCGGTTCGAGAACTTGATCGCGTTCTGGACCAGATGCTGGAGGATCTCCCGCATCCGCTCCTTGTCGGACTCGATCCGAGACGGGATCGGGCCGATCGCGCGGAGTTCCAGCCGGATGCCCTTCTCGCGCGCCGTCTCGGCCTGGAGCTTGAGCACCTTCATCGCCAGCGCCCAGGGCTCGAACGGCTGGACGGCCAGCAGGTGCGATTCCAGCTTGGCGTAGTTCAGGATGTTCGTGAGAACCTGGTGGAGCTGCCGCCAGCTGCCGGCCAGCTTCGAGATCGATTGCGACGACTCGCCCGCGGGCCAGTTGCCGCCGTCAAGCTCGTCGATGATGTCCAGGATCGGCATCAACGGCGTGATCAGCTCGTGGCTCATCAGCCGGAAGAACGTGTCCACCGCCTGGCGGTACTTCGTCGCCAGCGTCTGGATGTCCTGGGACGACGAGACGTCCTCCAGGACGCCGCTGCGGACGGTCGCGCCGGGGCGGCCGTCGGGGCCCGGCAGTGTGGTCTCGGTCCAGCGGATCCGCCGCAACGCCCCGGTGCTCGCGACCCAGGTCTCGACCCGGGTCCGGGGCGAGGACACGGCATCGGCCGTCGCGAGGTCGGCCCGCAGACGCTCCCGGTCCTCGCAGATCAGGCAGGGGAGATCGACGACCGACCGACCCAGCACGTCCGACGCCGGATAGCCCGACACGGACTCGCAGCCCTTGCTGAATTGCTGCAAAGACCCGTCCGGGCCCAGCACCATGACCAGGGGTTGCAGGAGGTCGGGATCGATCTCGGTCATCGTCGCTCCCCGGATACGGGCGACCCTCACCGGGACGGTAGGACCACCGACACGGCCGCGGCCCAACCCGGGCCGCATCCGACGTCGCGCGGCATCTCGGACGTTTGCGACCCGATGGGAGGTGTCCCACAGCCGCTCATGTCCGCGATCGGTCGATGCGATTACATCCAAAGGTCATTCTGAGGCAAGAGTCATACCATGCGACCGATTTTCTCGACCCCTATAACCCGGATCCACACTAAACGTAGACCAGTTATCGTGTTAGAACGCAACTTCCGACACAACCAAGCCGTCAGCTTTCGTTCCAGCATCTGGCAAACGGTCAATTTGAGATGCGAATTCTCATGTTGAGACAGATCCTCCCTCCGGCACTTGCCCCGGACCTCGGACCCGATACACTGGCGGTTCCGCATCGGATGACCATCCGACCATGATGTGCTAACCCGAGAGTTCTCTCCAAGATGCGCCCGAAACACGCAGCCCTGGCCTTCGCCGGCCTCCTGACGCTCCTCGTCGTCGCCGGCCCGATCGCGCCGGCCGTCGCGGCCGAATTTGACCGGACCGAGGATGTCATTTACGGCCGCAAGCACGGCACCGCGCTGACGTTCGACGTCTTCAAGCCCAAGGCGAAGGCCAACGGTTTGGGGGTGATCTTCTGCGTCTCCGGCGGCTGGTATTCCGCCCACGAGAACATCCCGATCGTCTTCATCACGCCGCTCACCGACCGCGGATACACCGTCTTCGCCGTCGTCCACGGCAGCCAGCCGAAGTTCCAGATCCCCGAGGTCCTCGCCGACATGCACCGGGCCGTCCGGTTCATCCGGCACAACGCCGGGAAATACGGCATCGACCCCGACCGCATCGGCATCTACGGCGGCTCGGCCGGCGGCCACCTCTCTCTGATGCAAGGGACCGCCGGCACCAAGGGCAACCCCGATGCCAAGGATCCCGTCGAGCGCGAGTCCAGCCGGGTCCAGGCCGTCGCCTGCTTCTTCCCGCCGACCGACTTCCTCAACTACGGCAAGGACGGCGAGAACGCCGTCGGCCGGGGGACCCTCGAAGGCTTCCAGGCCCCGTTCGAGTTCCAGGAGTTCGACCCGAAGACCAAGAAGCTCGTCGTCATCACCGACGAGTCCAGGCGCAATGCCATCGGCAAGACGATCTCCCCGATCACCCACGTCACCCCCGACGACGCCCCCGCCCTGATCTACCATGGCGACGCCGACAAGCTCGTCCCGATCCAGCAGGCCGAGATCATCGTCAAGAGGTTCGAGGAGGCGAAGGTCCCCGCCAAACTCGTCGTCAAGAAAGGCGCCCTCCACGGCTGGGCCGACATGGGCAAGGACATCGACGCGTTCGCCGACTGGTTCGACCAGCACCTCAAGCCCGCCAAGTGACCTCCAGCACACGAAAGGCCGCGCCATGAGCGAGGAACGCCAGTACATCGGTGAGTCGGGCCTCGACCCGAAGGACGGGGTTGAGGGGGGCGACGGCATCTGGGTGATCCGCGGCAGCGACAACTGCCGGGGTTGGAACGGCATCCGCTACAAGCTCGGGATGTCGTCCAAGAACGTCGGCTCGACCAAGCTCTCGATGAACGTGGCCACGATCCCCCCCTCGGGCGTGGCCTACGCCCACATCCACGTCGGCTTCGAGCTGATGCTCTACATCCTCAAGGGCCGCGTCCGCCACGAATACGGCGAAGGGCTGACCAAGGTCATCGAGAACCAGGCCGGCGACTTCATCTACATCGAGCCCGGCGTCCCCCACGAGGTCTTCAACATGAGCGACACCGAGGAAGTCGTCGCCGTCGTCGCCCGATCCGACGCCGACGAGTGGCAGAACATCGTCCCCTACCAGCGCTGACACCGGAACCGTTCGGGTCGGGCCGACGCGGCCCGAACGGCTCGCGTCGCTCCCACCAGCGGAGACCGACGCCGATCCACCAACCCAATCCACGTCTCAGCCTCGCAAGGCGCATCGTCGCCCGGCGATCCCGATCAACGCATAACTGCTCCGGGTCTGTTCACCGCAGTCCAACAAAGGCTTCGACGGTACCCGTGATGTGGACGGTTCTGCCGGAAATAAAGGGAATTATCTCCGGAAAACGGTCGTCCCAAAACCCGAAACGGTCGTCCGGTTTCGGGACTTTGATTTCGGGTCGGGTTTTGAGATGGGCCCCTCGGGCTTCGGCTTGGTCGTCCTGCCGAGTCCCAGAAACGGGCGTTTTTGAGACGGCCAAACCGAAGGGTCCGTCTGGCTTGGCGGGCCAAGGACATGAATCACGAACGCGGGGGCTTTGATGCGGCTCCCCTGGTAAAATGAGCAATGCCTAGATGAAGGCGGTTGAACCGCATCCAGGCCGTAGGTACGGAGGAGCGGCTTTCTTGTCGCGAATTTGATGGATGACCTCTCTGAAAGGCCAATCCCCAGGCTCTCCACCATCGAGGCCGTTCGAAAACGCCCCGGTATGTACGTAGGCTCGACGGCATTCTTCGGATTCATCAACTACCTCGTATGCCCCGTCGTCCTGCTGCTCGGCCAACGCCCCACGCGGGTCTCCCTCTCTCCGTCTGAGAGTAGTTTCATAATTGAATCTGACGTAGCACTTTCCATCGAAGAGATTTCGAGTGGGAGAATTTCTCCGTTCGAGGAGATACCGCATCTCGGGCAAGGGCATGGCTTCGAAGGAACCGTTCTGAATGCCCTGTCAGAACGACTTATGGTGGAAGTCCGGGACGAGCATCGGACCGAATTCCTTGCCTACCGCCGTGGTGTGCGTGAGACGAGGCATAGCACCAGCCACGAGCCCAGTCGTCCTAAAACGACCCTGACATTTGAGCCTGATGCCTCGATTTTCACGGTTACGAATCTTTCCCCGGCCATCTTCAAGAGCTACCTGAGGCGGCTCAGCTTCCTCCATCGTGGGGTCCGCTTCTCAATCTCCTTAGAAAGGGAGACGGAGGAGTTCTACGCGGAACGCGGGGTCGTCGACCTCTTCGCCACAGTCTCGGCACCTTACCAGCTTCTCCACGAGCCGATTCATATCATGGGCGAAGACGGCCCCCTCCAACTTGAGGCGGTTTTTGCCTTCCACAGTTGGAAGGAGCGGAATCTCTTGTGTTTCATCAACAACGGCCGAGCGGTCGAGGGCGGCACTCACGAGAAGGGCCTTGACGACGCCTTGGACCAAATCTACCGGGAGTTCAAGCTACCCAAGATGCCGAAGGCCCATCGCAACGGAGTCGTCGGCATCATGTCGATTCGATATCCGAATGCCGTGTTTGAAGGCTGCATCAAAGCCAAAATCGGAAATCCTGAGCTTCGAGAGATGGTGTGCAAACTCGTCGCATCGGGTGCAGCGAACTGGCTTCAAAGCCGTCCAGATGTCGCTAAGCAGCTTCAAGAATTGCAAACATTCCAGTTTCCCGAGGCTTGGTCTGAGTGGAGGCTGCTTCTCAAAAACGGGCGTTTTTGAGACGGCCACGCGGAGGGCACTGGGATTCGACATGCCTCGGCCCTGATATCATTCGGATGGCGTCAGTTGCTGGAGGGCGTATCTTTTCAAGTCTTTCGAACAACCGTACCCGGTCGGGATAGGGAGGCCAGAACGTGGGCGTCGTCGCAAACACCGCTCTCGTGGAGGGGGCCGTCGGTCGCTGGGAATCCACGGACATCGCCTTCATCCGCCGCTTCGACTTCGAGAACTGCGACGGCAATTCGTTCGACCTCGTCCTCCTGACTCTGCTCCAGCCCCGGCCGTCGCTCTCGGCCGGATGGCCGAACCCGGATGGTCCGTTCTGGGAGGTCGTCATCGCCTTCGAGCGTGTCCATGACCTGAGCCTGACGGTCAACGGCCCATGGGACATCCAGACCATGGGCTTCGTCATCGAGGACATCAGCACTTGGCAGTGGGAGGGCGTCCGCTTGCGGGTTTACGATTACGAACAGGGTTCGTCGTATGAGTTCAACGCCTGGTCGGCGACTATCCGGTCGTGCAATCCGGCGAGATATGGTCCCGGTTGCCCGGTCTTGAGCCGCGTCTATCCGGGGCCGTTCCCGGGGTCATCGCCGCACGGCTGACCTCGCCAACTCCATAGCTGGGCCTCTAGGTCGTTAGACGTCGGGAGGCTGGGCCGTCCCAAAAACGAGCGATTTTGAGACGGTCCAGCCGGTCGTTTTTGGGAGGCGGCATCGGACGAGCGGGCCCGTGTCGTCTGGGTTTACCAATCCTGGCAGGACGGTCCTCTGCGTCGAGGTGCCTGCTATCATTGGGTCGCTCGCTGAGATGGGCTCAGAGCTTGGGCGTCGGTCAGTTTGGAGGGCATTCGTGGCGGAGGTTCTCCACAGTTGCATGACCAAGGCGACGACGTCCGAGGGCGACGACGTCCGGCGTTCCATCAATTGGGCCGTGGCGCGTCGGGGCCTACTGCAGGTCAGGCCCGATGCATTGGCCTGCGGTGACTGGGTCATACCCTACAGCGAGATCGATGAGGCGATTCTCTACAGCGTCCGGCAGATGCTGATCCCCGGTTATGTCCTGCTCGTGAGGTCGCGAGGCGTGGTCTATCAGTTCGGCCTCAACTGGGGCCGTTTCTGGATGCGTGACTTGCCGTTTCCGGTCCGCAGGGAACGGGCCAGGCTCGGTTACTCGTGGTACAGCATCGCCGTTCGGGTCGCCCTGTTCGGCCTGCTCGCCTACTGGCTCTGGGGTCGGAGCCGATGAGGAGCATAAGACGACTATCACGAATCCGTCTCTCACAAGAGAGCATGTTTGAGACTCAGCCTCAACCAGAGCATTTCGGCGATGGAGAAAACTATGAGTGTCATTCCAACAGGGACCGAACTCGCCCGGCCGTTCTTGCCGGCGAAGGATCATGATCTGTCGAAGAGATTCTACGAAGCGCTGGGCTTCCGCAAGCTGCTCGATGGGGAAGTGGCGATCTTCGCGGCGGGCTCGGGGGGCTTCGTGCTCCAGGACTATTACCAGAAGGACTGGGCCGAGAACTTCATGATGCAGCTCATGGTCGACGACCTCGACGCCTGGTGGGAGTTCATCGTCGGACTCGACCTGCCGGGACGGTTCGGCGTCCAGCCGCCTCGGGCCCCGGCGCTGCAACCCTGGGGGCTTCGCATCGCGTATGTCTTCGACCCGGCCGGGGTGCTCTGGCACGTCTGCGAACGGCGGCCGGGCGTGGTTCATGATTGATCTGCCGAGGATCACTCGCCCTGGGGTGTCGAGACAGGAGGGCGATTCTTGAGCAGGTCGCGGATCTCGGTCAGGAGTTCCTCTTCCTTCGTCATCCTGGGCATCGCCGCGGCCTCGGCCTTCTGGGTCCGCAGCAACCAGCCCAGAAACTTGACGAGGAACAGGAACAGGACGGCGGCCATGATCAGGAAATGGACGACGTCGGCCAGGAGCGTGCCGATGTGGATCGTGCTCCCACGCGCGGTGATCTGCCAGTGGGTGTAGGGGCGTTCGCCGGGGATCAGGATGGCGAACAGGGGCATGATCACGTTCTTGACCAGCGAATCGACGATGTTGTGGAACGCCCCGCCGATGATCACGCCGATCGCCAGGTCGACCACGTTCCCCTTGAAGGCGAACGCCTTGAATTCGTCGAGGAGCGTCGAGGCCTTCGTCGCCGCCAGGTTGAGGGAGGTCTTCGGGTCGGGCAGCATCGCGGGTGGGATCCTCTTTCCATCTGGGGGCCCCAGGGGAACAGCGGCGTCCTCCGGGGGATGACAAGGCAAGATCAATCGACGCGCTTCACGGCCGGGGGATTCCAGCGGCCGTCCAGGGCTTCGGCCCTCGGCGCGTAGAGCCGCATGGTCACACCCAGGGGGCCTTTCGGCGCCGGTAGCCAGTTGGAGGTCTTGCCGGCGCCGGGGTCGTCGTGCTGGATGTAGAGGTCGAGCGACCCGTCGGCGTTGTAGGTCAATTGGTCGCGGTCGCCGATGGCGAAGCGGTTGACGGGGTTAGCGGCCTGGAAGCCCTGGGCGTCATACATCGTGAGCGACCAGAAGGCGTCGACCGGCGGCAGGGCCTCCTTCGAGAAGTGGAGCACGTACTTCTTGCCGCCGTCGAGCGGCTTGCCATCGGCATCCGTGATGCAGAGCGGGTAGATGGCGTCCTCCGGCAGATTCGCCCCGAGGCCGACCATCGCGACGATGGCCCGCTTCAGGTAGTAGGTGCCGTAGACCCCCATCGTGTCGGTGTTCATCTGCCAGCCGTCGACGACCTTTGCGAGGGTCGGCAGCTTCGCCTTCACATGCCCCAGGCCGGCATCGGGGGCGGACTCCAGCGCCTTGCGGACGGCGGGGCTGAGCCGCTCGATGTCGAGGCTCTCGCCGACCTTCAGCCCGATCCGGCGCATCCGGGCGACGATCGGCTGGTCGGTGATATGCGGCGGATGCAGCTTCAACAGCTCGGCCGCATAGCGGAAGTACGCCGCGCCCGGCATCCCGTTCACCTGCTGCAACGGCGGGATCTTCGAGTCGACCTCGGGAAGCGCCTCGGCCTTGAACGGCAGGGCCGCCGGGGCCTTCGCGGCGGGGGTGACGGTGTAACCGTCCTGGACCTTGTGGACGGCGGCGTAGTCGCCTGGGCCGTTGGTCTGGGTCCGGCCGATCACCCAGACGTAAGGGGTCGGGGCGTCGATCCGCTCGGTCCCCTCGGGGACCTCGCCACGCCAGCCCGGCGGCACGACGGCGAACCTCGCGGCGGCGGTGCCGGTGGTCCGCTTGCCGGGGACGGCGAAGACGTCGGACCACATGTCGAGCATCGGCAGGAGGTAGTACCGCCCGGCGGTGTCGGGCGCCGAGACGACGACCGGCCCGCCCGTCAGGTCGAGCCACGCGGCGGAATACAGCGTGTCGAAGTTCGGCCGGACGACTTCCCTGAACTTCGCGTCGGGGAAGGCGCGCAAATGGATGAACGTGTTCATCGGCCCCCGGCCCGGCATCTTGCCCGCCTCGACGCCGGTCGCCTGCCTGCGGCTGACGTCCATCGTGATGAGCGGGTAGAAGTAGACATACGCCTCGGCGGCGATGTCTCGCGCTTCCTTCTCGCTGACCGGCTCGTCGGCGACCGCCCCATTCAGGAGAGCCGGCGGCATCGCCAGCGCGAGGAGCGAGACCGAGGCGACAGCGACGTACGCCCTTCGAAAGCAGATCAACACGGACAGCCCTCCGCTTCGCATCCGACTCGATGACACGTGTTGCTACGCTTGGAGGATTGTAACGACCTTCGTCGGCGTAGGCCATAACCTGACTCGCGCCGCCAGGAGGAGACATGCCGTGGAACCTGACGGACATCCGCGATCGGCCTCAATCCCGCCGGCTCTCGCCACCCGAGTGGGGCTGGAACGCCCGCCTGGCCGACTCGATGTCGTCGAAGACCAGCATCTGGCTGATGACGTTGGTCGAGATCCAGACCGTGACCCCCGACCAGCGATGCTGAGCCGAGGGTTCCGGCTCGATCCGCTTTCCGACCACGAACTCATTGAATCCGACCCGGGCCAACCGGACGTCCCGGAGCATCCCCCCTTCATGCCCCGACATGCAGTACACCGCGAGGATCTTGCCCGCGAAATCGGGACGTTCGCCCCCCTGCTCCGGGCGACCGGGCCGCGAGAACAGCTTGACGAACGGATTCATCGGTGCACCGCTCAGGGACGGGTTAGGACTGTCCGGGATCTCGTATCAGAACCAGCATACAGGACAAGAGCAGTCGGTCGAACGCTGGAATCTCCACGATCTGGCGAAATGCGGATCGACGAGCATGGGGCCATGCCAAAACGTGTTGAATCGGCCGATCGCACCCTCGCACCGTCAAAGCCAGCGGCACACGAACTTGCTCCAAATGACTTCAATACGTCATGGGTGCCAGATCCGCTTCGTATCACTGCGCCGCTGACAGCGATCCCGAGGGGCTCCCACGGATGGCCACGCCGGCGGGGAGGGGGCGGGCGGCGACGGAGAACCCTCGGGACTGGAGGTCTTCGCGGAGCTGGCGGTAGAGGGTGAAGCCCTCGGGGTAGACCCACATGGTCACGGTCGACCGATTGGGGTCGAGGCGGTTGATGGCGCGAGCGAAGTCGGAGACGGGCTGGCGGGTGGCCTCGAAGGTCTCGCCCCGGCCGGCGTTCTCGGGGACGACCTCCCAGCCGCGCAGGGAGATCGTGACCGAGCTGCGGTCGATCAGGTCGGCGATACTATCGGGCAAGGACCGGCCAACCTCATATCGGAGCGAGTAGCCATTCAACGGGCCGACGCTACTCACGATGGGCCGGAAGCCCGCCTCGGAGTTGCCCATCCGCATCCGCAGCCGGACGTCCGATTTGACCAGTTCCAGCAGCTTGTCCAGGGGGATGTAGGAGACCCGGTTCCCCTGGATCTCGAAGTGGAACTCGTCCCCCTCGGTCGGCTTGGAGACGGCGTTCCGTGCCACCAGCGACTTCGCCTTGGGGCGGGGGGCGTCGGCCAGGGCGAGGATCTCGCCTTGCAGACGCTTCCTCTCGGATTGAAGATACCCACCACGTGCCCGGGCCTGGGCGATCCGCACGCTGGGGTCCTTGACCCTCCCCCCCAGCGACTTCGCCTTCCCCTGCTCGGCCGCCAACTCGGTCGCCGCCGCCTGCAACGCCTTCGCAGCGGCCTTCGCCCGCTCCTCGGCCCTGGCCTTCTCCCGTCGCACGGCCTCGACCGACGCCTCGG
>CBDIHP010000043.1:0-316064 GCA_965279195.1 Isosphaeraceae bacterium | reverse complement strand
TTCGCCGACCGCGACGACGAGGACCTGATCATCGACGGCCGGAAGGTGCTCGGCAGCGCCCAGCGCCGTCGCGACGGGGCCGTCCTCCAGCATGGGTCGCTGCTGCTGGCGACCTCGGCCCGGACGCCGGAACTCCCCGGCCTGGCGGAACTCTCGGGCCGTGAGGCGGATCCCGGGTTCTGGGCGTCGACGGTCCGCGACGCGATCGTCGGGGCCCTCGGCCTGCCCGCGACCGAGATCTCCTGGCCCGGCCCCGTGCTCGAACGTGCGGAACGGTTGCGCCGGGACGTTTACGCCTCGGCGGCCTGGACCGATCGGCGATAACCGATGGTTTTCCTCCGGGCGGCCACGGGTCAACCCTGGCGCGAGGGAGTCCGAACGCGCTCGGATTTCCTCGACGTTGCTCCTTGTTGGCCTTGCTGGATCGGGTATAAGATGGGTAATACTCGATCAAACCTCACGCGAACATGGTGCGGGCCGTAACGGTCCTGCGTCCCGATTGGGCCGATTAGAGCGCCTTCTTGTTAAGATGGTGCGCCCTTGCGGCTTGCTTCGGGCGGGGTTACGGTCCAGAATCTCACCATCCGATTGTGTGAGGCTGGATGGTTGGACCGATTCGGCGATCGTCAGTTGGGCGGGGTGGGCCCCTCCGGCCGTCGGCGCGCTCGTTCGATGCGCGACCTGGCTCGACCCCGTGCTGTTGACCCGGGAAAGATGGGGGATGGTTCCCATGAAGGTCCAGTTGGTCGTCGTCCAGGGCAAGCCCGAGGGCAAGTCGATCCCCCTCACGCTCCCTCGCTTCCGGATCGGCCGTGGCGAGACCTGCCACCTCCGCCCGAGCAGCGAGATGGTGAGCCGTGAGCACGCCGAGTTCCAGCTCACCACCGACGCCGTCACCGTCCGCGACCTGGGCAGCCGCAACGGGACCCTGGTCAACGGCAAGGCCGTGACCGACGTCTACACGCTCAAGCACGGCGACCTCGTCGAGGTCGGACCCTTGACGTTCGCCGTCCAGATCGAAGGGGCCCCGGCCGCCAGGCCCGCCCCCGCGCCGGCACCCTCCGCCCCCGCGCCGGCCGCCGCCAAGGTCGCCCCGGCACCGGCCCCCGCGCCGGCCGCTCCCAAGGCCCCGGCCTCGCTCGACGACGTCGATGTCGACGACATCGAGTCCTGGCTCGTCTCCGACGCATCCACACCCACACCCGAGAGCCCCTCGGGAGTCTACGGCGGCGACACCATCACCATCTCGGCCTTCAAGGACGCCGGTAACACCGCCAAGGCCGACGCCAAGGCAGATGCCCCCGCCGACGACGCCGAGTACGAACGCCAGGATGACGCCGACGCGGAGTCGGACGACAACGACGAGGGCGACGACGACGATTCCGACGACGACATGCCCGAGGAATTCATCGACGAATCGAACCCCTTCTACGTCAAGAAGAAGACCGAGCCCGAGCCCCAGACCGCCACGCACAAGCAGACCTTCAAGGACACCAGCGACGCCGCTAAGGATATCCTCGCCAAGATGATGGAGAGGCGCAAGAAGGACGCCGGCAAGTAAGCCGCACCCTCACACCCGGTTCCACCCGCCGCCCGTCCCCTGACCCGGACGGGCGGCGTCGTTTCGGGTCCGCAACACCCGCGCAAGGCCCCTCATGCAAACGGACCCGCCCCCCGACGAATCCCCCGACGAATCCCCCGCCGACGTCCTCAACCGGCTCCTCGACCGACTCGAAGCCCGGGTCGTCGGCCAGAGGACCTTGCTCGAACGCCTGATCATCGCCCTGCTCGCCGGGGGACACGTCCTGATCGAAGGGGTCCCGGGGCTCGCGAAGACCCGCGCGGTCCGGTCGGTCGCCGAGATCCTCGACCTCCCGTTCCGCCGGATCCAGTTCACCCCCGACCTCCTCCCCGCCGACCTCACCGGCACCCAGGTCTACCGGCCCGAGACGGGCACCTTCGACGTCCGCTCCGGCCCGATCGTCACCAGCGTGCTCCTGGCCGACGAGATCAATCGCGCCCCGGCGAAGGTCCAGAGCGCTCTCCTCGAAGCCATGCAGGAGGGCCAGGTCACCATCGGCGACGCCACGATTCGGCTCCCCGAGCCGTTCTGGGTCCTCGCCACCCAGAACCCGGTCGAGCACGAGGGGACGTACCCCTTGCCCGAGGCCCAGCTCGACCGGTTCCTGATGAAGCTGGTCGTCCGATACCCCGGCCGCGACGCCGAACTTGCGATGATGGACCTGATCGCCGGCACCTCCGACGACGGCGCCGGCCCGGTCCCTCCCGGCGGGCCCCTGATCGGCGTCGAGGGCATCCTCGCCCTCCGCGACCGCGCCGCGGGGGTCCGCGTCGCGCCCCCGATCAAGGGCTACATCCTCGACATCATCCGGGCCACCCGGGACCCCGGCGCGGCCGGCCTGGACCTGGTGTCGTTCATCGAACTGGGCGCCAGCCCGCGCGCCACGCTTGCCCTCGTCGGGGCCTCGCGGGCCCACGCGATGCTCCAGGGGCGGGATTATGTGACGCCCCACGACGTCAAGTCGCTGGCGAGGGACGTCCTGCGCCACCGCCTGATCCTGAGCTTCGAGGCCGACGCCGAGGGGCTCGACGCCGACGCCGTGCTCGGGCGGATCCTCGACCACATCAAGGTGCCCTGAGCGAACCCGGGCTCAGCGGCTCCCCGGCGTGCTCGGCGAGTCGGGATTCCTCCGCCGCTTGTTGCGGGAGCAGGGACCCGTGCGTCTTGGACATCTCGCCGACCTCGTCCTCGTCGACCAGTTCGGGCGGCAAGGTCCAGGGGTTCTCGGCCTCCTTGCGGCGGAAGTAGCGGTCGAAGACAGGGTCGGAGGCGTCCTGGAACACCGCCATGATTGGGATGCCCGAGCGTCGGTAGCGGGACTCGCACCCCGGGCAGCGGTAGAAGCGGTCGCCGAAGGTCTTCATCCCGACGAGCTGGAGCTGGGTCCGGCAGCGCGGGCAGGCGACGCCGACCAGGTGCTCCAGCCACCCCTGCATCACGATCGCCGGGATCGCGACCATCAGGGCCAGGGCTCCCAGCCAGGAGATCACGCTCACCAGGTCGCGCGACAGGAACAGCCCGAGCATCAGGGCGATGATCGCCACGCCCGACATCAGGCCGTAGGTCGTGTTGTAGGTCGGCTTCCGTTCCCGGTCGGTCTGCTGCACGGCGGCGCCCTCCTTCGCCGCGTCGGACGACGGGCTGGATCAATGATTCGGCAACGGTCGATCGGCCGCAAGCGTCCTTCCCGGAAAAAATTCAAGGGGGGCGGCTCAAGTTCCCGGCGTGGCCGATCGATCTCCTAGGAATGGAGTGAATCGCCTCCCACGAGTCGCCGCCCCCGCTTGCGGCCAGAACGATCGGACGGGCATGATGGGTCGAGCGGCCTTGACAGTCTGGGCCGTTTGACTAGAGTCTGCCGCGTACCGACTGCCGGCGGCTCCGACTCGAACTCGATTCTCACCCTTGCGTCCGCACACCCTTGACGTCATCGAGCGAACGAGCGAGCCGGCCGTGAATCCCGACGATGTCTCCCCTCAGCCCGGGCTCCCGGACGAGGCCCCCGCGCCCCCTGTGGCGCTCGGCCCCGTCCACCGTTCGGTCATGCCCGCGGAGGTCCTGGAATGGCTCGCGCCCCGAGAGGGATCGATCCTGGTCGACGGCACCGCCGGCGCGGGGGGGCACACGTCCCTGCTCGCGCAACGGGTCGGGACCTCGGGCCGCGTGATCGGGCTCGACCGGGATCCCGAGATGCTCGCGTTCGCGAGGGCCGCCACCGAGGGGCTGCCGGTCACGCTGGTGCACGCCTCGTATCGCCAGACGCGCGAGGTCCTCGATGAGCTGGGGATCGACGCCATCGACGGGATCGTGCTCGACCTGGGCCTGTCCTCGGACCAGCTCGCCTGGGACCGTCGCGGGTTCAGCTTCAACCGCGACGGGCCGCTCGACATGCGGTTCGACCCGGCGATCGACGACAGCGCGGCCGACCTGGTCAACCGCCTGCCCGAGTCCGAGCTGGCCGACATCTTCTACCACCTCGGCGAGGAGCGGCACAGCCGGCGGGTCGCCCGGCGGATCGTCGAGACCCGGAAGACCGAGAAGATCACCACCACCGGCCGGCTCGCCGAGATCGTGCGCCGGAGCATCCCCGGCAAGTGGGGCCAGATCGACCCCGCGACCCGCGTCTTCCAGGCCCTCCGGATCGCCGTCAACGACGAGCTGGGCCAGCTCGATTCGATCCTGGCCGAACTCCCCCGGATCCTCAAGCCCGAGGGCCGCGCCGTCATCATCAGCTTCCACTCGCTGGAAGACCGTCGGGTCAAGCACGCGTTCCGGGACAACCCCGGCCTGACCGTCTTGACGAAGAAGCCGATCGAAGCCGACGAGCGGGAAGTCGCCGAGAATCCCCGATCTCGGAGCGCCAAACTGAGGGCCGCCCAGCGATGTCCGGAACCGACTGGAACCCCGAACACGAGCACGGGCACGACCACCAGCAAGAAGTGGCCCCGCAAGGCGCGGTGACCCACGACGCCCCCGGTCCCGGCGAGCCGACCTCCGACGCCCCGACGGATGACGCCGCGCCCGCCGAGGCCGAGGCCGCGTCGGACGCCGACGAGGTCGCCCCGAAGCGCCGCCGCCTCCGCATGCCCTCGGCGAAGGCCCTGCCCCTGGCCAACCTCCGCAACGAGGCCCGGGTCGGGCTCGCGGCGATCCTCTCGTTCGTGATCCTCGTCGGCTTCTCGATCAACAGCCGGATGAAGCACCCGGCGAAGGACCACCCGGCCGACTCCAAGAAGGGCGAGACGGCCGGCGCGGGCGAGTCGCCCGGCAAGGACGGGAAGGACGACGGCCGGCGGACGCTCGTGGCCGCCCTGCCCCAGATGCCGGCCGGCGAGAAGGATCCCAAGCCGGCCGAGCCCGCCAAGGACGCGGAGCCGAAGAAAGAGCCCGAGCCGCCCGCCGAGGCGAAGAAGGTCGAGGAAGCCCCCAAGGCGGAGACCCCGCCCACGCCCGACAAGCCGAAGGACAAGGAGCCGCAAGGCCTGCCCGCCCTGCCTGCCGAGGGCCCGACGGCGGTCGGCGCGAACGAGCCGCCGTTGCCGAAGCCCGCCGAGCCGCCGGCCTCGGCCCCGGCCCCGACTCTCGCGGCCAACATCCCGCCCGGCACGCCCGAGACGGCCCCCCCACCGGCCGGGGAGATGCCCGACCTGCCGAAGCCCTCGGCCCCGAACGCCGCGATCCCATTGCCGATCCCCGCCAAGGATCCGCTGGCCCTGACGAACGCCGAGGGCCCATCGCCCGCGCCCCCGACGGCCCCGGATCCCAAGGCGACCCCGGCGCCTGCGGCCGCGCCAGGCGCGGCCCCGCCGCCCCTCGCGGCCCCCGGCGATCCCACGGCGAAGCCCGGCGACCAGCCGCCCGGCCTCCCGGATCTCTCGAAGTCGGGCGTCCCCGCCGCCGCGCCGGCGGCCCTGAACGATCCCCCCAAGCCGGCCGACGCCCCCAAGCCGACCGGGACGGTCCCGGCCGCCGCGCCCGCCCCCGTCCCGGTACCGGTGCCGGTGCCGGTCCCCATCCCAGGCGGCGAAACCAAGGCACCGACGCCGGCGCCAGCCGGATCGCCACCGACCTCCCCACCGGCCGAGGCCACGAAGCCGACCGAACCGGCCCCGACCCCCGCACCGGTAACCTCGTCGGCGCCACCTTCGCTCGGTCCTGAGCCGACGGCCACCCCGGCCCCTTCGGCCCCGGTCCCTGACAGGCCCGCCGATCTGCCTCCGGCCACGGCGCCCGCGGCAATGCCCTCGCTCGACCCGGGCGGCCCCCCGCCCGTGGCGGAGAAGCCGGCCGAGACACCCAAACCCGACGCCAAGCTGCCGACCCTCGCGCCAGCTCTGCCCGCCGCGCCGCCGGCCGTGGTGCCCATCCCCGTTCCTGTCCCGGTCCCCATCCCCGGCGGGAAGGACCACGGCAAGGGGCACGAGCCCGAGCCGATGAAGCCGTCCGAGACGCCCAAACTCGAACCCCAGCCGTCGCACGAGCCCGCCGCCCCGGCCCCGGCAGGTCCGCCGGGTTCGATCATCTCCGAGGCCAATCCCGAGAAGGTGCCGTTGGTCACATCGCGCTCGAAGTCGGGT
The DNA here is from genome assembly GCA_965279195.1 of Isosphaeraceae bacterium. Taxonomy (GTDB): domain Bacteria; phylum Planctomycetota; class Planctomycetia; order Isosphaerales; family Isosphaeraceae; genus CBDIHP01. Next base: position 309,905 of record CBDIHP010000043.1, on the reverse strand, counting down.
CGGACCGGGGCCCCGCCGCCGGCCTCGATCGAGTCGGCCCCGGCGCGCCCGCTGGCCGCCGAGGTCGCCCCCACGACGCCGACCCGGACCGCGCTACCCGAGGGGATGCCCGACACCTCGAAGCCTGAATTCAACACGGGCCCCGACGAGGTCGCCCCCAAGCCCGTGGCCAAGCCTCAACGACCGGACGGCTTCGAGGCGGTGCCGACCATCGGCAAGCGACGGCCGTCGATGCCGCGCGACGAAGTGGCCCGGGCCGATGTCGAATCGCCCGCCATGCCCCCGCCCCGCCGGGGCTTCGACAAGCCTGCGACGAAGGTCGACGACACCTCCCGCGACCGGCTCGACCCGATCCTGCACAAGGTCCAGCGCGGCGAGAACTTTTATACGATCGCCAAGCTCTACTACAACTCCGGCCGCTACTACCAGGCCCTCTGGTACGCCAACCGCGACAAGGCCGAGCGGCCCGAGGACCTCTACGTCGGCACCGTGATCAAGATCCCCCCCGAGGAGGAACTGGACCGCAAGCAGATCCTCGCGGTCCCGGCCCCGAAGCGGACCGCCGCCGCCGAGCCGCTCCCCGAGGGCAGCCCCGTCCAGCGCGCGTCGCAGGCCGTCCGCAGCGACGGCACCGCCGCCCAGCCCGACCTCAACGTCTCCTCCGGCCTCGGCGCCCCGCGCCGCCGCCGCCAGGTCGACGTCGACGACGGCAAGCCCGTCTACCCGATGTACCGGGTCCGCAAGAACGGCGAGACCCTCCGCCGCATCGCCAGCGACACCCTCGGCGACCCGCGCCGATATATGGAAATCTACGAACTCAACCGCGAGGTCATCAAGGATCCCCGCAACCCCGACCTCGCCGTCGGCCAGACCCTCAACCTCCCCCTCGACGCCACGGTCGGCCGCAATCGGTAGGCCCCGTGGAGTGCGGAAGCTTGCTTACGCTGTTGTAAGGCGGGAGCTTGCTCCCGAGAGACCGCATCGGGTCGAAGGCGGACGCTTCGGTCTGGCACGCGGAGCAAGCTCTGCGAGAACCGAGCGGAAGCGAGCTTCCGCACTCCAGGTTCAGCGAACCTTCACCCACAGCTTCGCCGTGGCCTTGAATCCGTGCTCGCTCACCCGGCTCACGGTGACGACGTAATCCCCCGGCTTCTCGTAGCGATGGTTGATCGATGCGTAGCCCTCGGGCGCGTGCTGGCGGGCGTTGCCGTCGGAGCGGGTCACGTCCCTCCGGCCGTCGCCGAAGTCCCAGTTCTCGACCACGCCGTCGGCGCCGGTGCGGAAGGTCCGGGCCTTGAAGGTGATCTCCTGACCAGGCTTCAAACTCTGGGTCGGGTGATAGGCGGCGTGAATCGTCGGCGGCAGGGGTCTGGATGGGTCGACGACCTGGACGACCGCGAAGTCATAGGAGCGTTCATCCGCTTGATTGCGGATTTCAACGGCGGTCGCGAAGGACTCGGGCACACCGGGCGTCGCCGAGATCATCGGCGTATCGACGCCCGTGCCTCCTCCGAGGCCAACGCCCTGTTTGGGAAGGCCCCTCGTCGGCTCGCCGTCCCTGCTCCACGACCTTGCGAAGTCGTAGGGGATGAACTCGCCCATCTTCTTGTAGATGTGTGGCCTCGCGACCGCGATGACGTTGAGATTCTGCTCCCGGACCGCCGTCTCCCACAGGAACGCATACCCCTCCTGCGTCCCCCACTTTCCGGAAGGCATTCTCGCCTTGGGTTCGAAGTGCAGATGCGACCAGCCGCCGCTGCCGCCTTCCTTGCCGAGCAGGCCGATGAGCTGGCCCCGCTTGAGCCGGACGCCCGGCTTGATGTGGGCGTCGATCGTCTTCATGTGGCTGTAGCGGTAGTACCAGCCCCGGCCGTCGAGCAGGTAAACGACGTCGTAGCGGACGTTGATCGGAGCATCGTCGTGGCCGGGGAGCCGATCGAGGCCGGATGAAACCACGAGGGCATCGGTCGCGGCCTGGACCTCCGTCAGGCCCTCCGCGCCGCCGATGTCGAGGCCGCTGTGGTAGTAGACCTTCTTGCGGGCGGGATCCTCTCCCCCATCGACATACGTCGGCTCGTTGCCCATCTGCGTCATGCTGGCGAACCACTTCTGGCGCGCGGGATACGAGAAGGTCCCCGGCTCGATCCAGGGCGAGCCCTTGGGCCAGAGCCGCAGTCGGGCCGTCTTGACCAGCCCCCAGTGGTCCTCGGTGGTGTTGGCGAGATAGGCCGAGATCACCGGGCAGTCGACCTGCACGCCGCCGACCGGCTTCGGCAGGTGGTAGTTGCCCGTGTCGATCGTGATCCCCTGCCCGTTCACCGTGACCTTCACCTCGGCCCCGCGCACCGCGTCGCGGAGGCTGTCCAGGCGGGGCTTCACCGAATCGAGCCGGACAGTGGCCTTCGACCCATCGGCGAACGTCACCGTCTCCGACTCCCCCGCGTCGAGGTCGACCACGCGGAACGCGACCGGGATTGTCGTCGCCGGGGCCGGCCCGAGGTGCAGCTCGGGCGCGGGCCCGAACGCATCGGCGATCGCCTTGTATTCGTCCGTGGCGACCCAGTCGACGCCGGCGGCCTTGCAGGCGGACCATCGGGCCTTCGCGGCCTCGTCGCCGCGGAACTGGTAGCCGGAGAGCAGCGTGCCGGTGTGGCCGTTGAGGCAGTAGATCCGGACCCGGAACCCTTGCCGGTGTGCTGCGGCGACGATCGAGCCGAGGCGGTCGCGATCGGCCTGGGTCCATTCGCCCGCCAGCGCCGGCCCGCCCTTCTCGACGGCCGACCAGTGCAGCGTGAGGAACCGGAAATACGTCGTCGCGGGCGTCGGAGCGTACTGCGACGGATCCTCGAGGAACGCCGCACCCTGGCCGTGGACCCGGTCGCGGAAGGCGCGATAGAGCTCGCCCTCGGCAATCATGCCGTCATAAAGATCCTTGGCCTTCTCCGATCCGGTGAAGCAGACGGTGATCCGCCCCCGCTCGATCGGCGAGGTCTTCCCCTTCACCTTCTTCGCATGGGAAAACCAGTTCGCATGCGTATCCAGGAACGCCTTGAACGCGCGGACGGCCTCGGGCCGGTCGGTCTTCCAGTCGACCGTGAGCACGCCCGGGCCCTCGGCCGGCTGGTGCGATTTCCAGTGGGCCTCCAGCGCCGGGACGAGATAGGGTTCGAGGGTGGGATAGGCGACCCCCTGCCTCGGCGCGGCATCGTGGCCGACGATCAGCCGCTTCGCGCGATCATCCCAGCCGAGGTCGATCTCGATGTTGTCGATCCCCAGAGCCAGGGCTTCGACGACCCTGGCATTGCTCTCGCTGTCGGACGGATAGCAGTTGTGCGCACTGACCGCCCGGGGCAAGCGCGGGGCGTCGGCCCGGGCAAGCCCGTGGTTTAGCAGCACAAACGCGGCGAGGAACATCGATCGCATGATTCACCGGGAGGAGGGGAGGATCGTCGCGGATGGGATCTCGTTGCGGCTTATCGGTCGAGCACCCGATCGATCATCGGAGCGAAATGCTCGATCGGCGGCGGCTCGGCGTCCGGATCCCTCGCCTGGTCGTCCCAGCGTCGGAGCTGGACGGCGGTTTCGAAGTGGGGATTGGTTCTGAAGTCGCGGATCTCGCCCGGCGACATCGGGCCCCCCTGGAGGGCGAGGCCGGTGAGGGCGGGGATGCTCAGGATGCCCAGGTAGTCCGGCTCGACCGCGCAGAGGTAACGCTTGGCCTCGACGTGCAAGGCGACGGGCGCGACGACATCGTCGGGGAACCGGCCCGAGAGCCAGCCGGCGGCGATTTCCTCGTGCGGTTCGTCCAGCCCGAGTTCGGCGTCGAATTCCGAGGGGTCGTGGAGCATCAGGCCGATGTCGTGCAGCAGGGCGGCGACGATCAAGGGTGGCCCGGCACCATCCCGCTGGGCGAGCGCGGCGGCCTGGAGCGCGTGCCGGGCCAGGGTGACCGGCTCGCCTCCGTAGCCCGAGTCCCCCTTGGAGCGGAAGAGGTCGAGCACCAGTTCGGTGGTGGGGTGGTGGGGCATCGGGTTCGGGGCCGGCGGGATTTCAGCATAGGAGCGAGCGAACGTCTTGCCGTTGTAGCACAGCCTCTGCCCGTTCCATAGCGGCGGTCGTGTCTTCATTTTTCGGGACCAGCCCCTTCCCTTCGGGGGCAGGAGGCCGTATATTCCAAGTGCGCCGTGGAGCAGCGGCTAGCTCGCCAGGCTCATAACCTGGAGGTCGTAGGTTCGATTCCTGCCGGCGCAATTTCGCTCCAAACATCAACACCACGCCCCTCCGGCGTGGTGTTTTTGTTTGCTCCGATCGGTTACTTTGGAGTGCAGACGCTTCCGCTTTGTCCCCCTCAGGGCTGGTTGAATCGCCCCGAAGTGACGGCAACCCATCGCGTCTCGAAGTAAAGAGGAGGCTCTGGTTCCGCAATTCAAAGGGGTTGAGATGGTTTCGAGGCGGCTGGCATTGCTGGGCTCGGGGGCGACGCTGGTGGTCGTCCTCGGGGTCGCCGGGTTCCTGCTGACCCGCAAGGCCATGCCTCCGGATCTCCCCAGCGCTTACGTCAACACCCGCCGGTCCGTGCGATACGTCGGCGACGCCGCCTGCACGCGCTGCCACACCGAGATCGCCTCGGCGTACGCCACCAGTTCGATGGCCCGGTCGATCGTGCCGATCGCGAAGGCCGGCGAATTCCTACGCGGCAAGCCGGGGGACACCCCCGAACTCCTGTTCGAATCCGCCGGGCTGCGTTACGAGCGCATCCTCCGCGACGGCAAGGTGTTCCATCGCGAGGTCAAGCTCGACGCCGCCAACACGCCCGTCGGGACCATCGAGGCCGAGGTGACCTACGCCCTGGGCTCCGGGGCCCACGCGACCGCCTTCCTCCTCCAGCGCGACGATTTCCTGTTCCAATCGCCGGTGACGTGGTACTCCCAGACCAAAAAGTGGGACATCGCCCCGGGTTACGCCGACCGCCCCGCTCGGTTCGAACGTCCGATCACCCCCGGCTGCCTCGTCTGCCATGCCAACCGGTTCAACCACGTCGCCGGGACCGAGTCCCGCTACCCCGAGCCCATCTTCGAGGGCCACTCCATCGGCTGCGAGCGTTGCCACGGGCCCGGTGAGCTGCACGTCGCGGACCCGAAGAATCCGGTCAAGGTCGTCAACCCGGCCAAGCTGGAACCGGGGCTCCGCAACGACGTCTGCCAGCAGTGCCACCTCGTCGGCACGGTCACCATCGACCGGCCCGGCCGGGATCTGACCGACTATCGACCCGGTCTCCCGCTCTACGAGTTCGCCACGACCTTCGTCGACTCGAACACCTCGGCCGACGGCCACAAGAACGCCGACCATGTCCAGCAGATGCAGCTGAGCGTCTGCTTCGCAAAGAGCGCGGGCAAGCTGAGTTGCATCGCCTGCCACGACCCGCATCAGGGGCCCGAGCCCGACCAGAAGGTCGACTTCTACCGCGAGCGCTGCCTCAACTGCCACGCCGACAAGGGGTGCTCGGAACCCATCGCCGCCCGGAAGAAGGTCAGCCCCGTCGACAGTTGCATGGACTGCCACATGCCCAAGGCCACGACCTCCGACGTCGTCCACGTCGCCACGACCCGGCACAACATCCCCCGGCGCCCCGATCGTCCGACGCCCGGCACGTTCGCCGACCCGGACGCCCCGCCCCTGATCCCGTTCGACAACGACCGCCTCTCGCCGGCGCAGAAGGTCGAGCGGGGCCGAGACCTGGGCATCGCCATGCGGCAGGGGGGCGTCGAGGCGGCGTCGATGGCCTTGATCCTGCTTAGGAAGGCCCTGGAACGAGACCCGGACGACCTCGATGCGCTGGAATCGCTCGGCTTCGCCCAGTGGACGACCAGCCGGTACAAGGACGCGAAGGTCACCCTGGATCACGTCCTGCGCCAGCGGCCCGACAGGGAATCCGCCCTGATGGCGGCGGGGATCGTCGCGGCCAAGCTCAACGACCTGCCCGCCTCGGCTGCGTTCTGGAGGCGGGCGACCGAGGCGAATCCGTGGCGGTCGTCGTCCCACGCCTCGCTGGCCTACAACCTGATGCAGGACAAACGCTGGGAGGACGCGCTCCAGGCGGCGCGAAAGGCCATCGAGGTCAACCCATTCGACGGCCCCGCTCGCGGGCTCCTGGTCGAATGCACCTTCCGGACGCTCGGGCGGTCGCGGGCCCGGGACGAACTCGACGCCATGATCCGGCTCAGCCCGGAGCAGAAGGATTCGCTGGAACGGTGGTTCCAGACGCTCCGCTGATCGAAAACGCGGGAACAAAGCCAATCGCCCCGGGATCGGCGGCGGGTTGCCCGATCGGGGGTCGCCGGGGCAGAATGGTGGGCCCGAGAATGACTCCCACCCCCGAAGGTGACGGCCCCATCCCATGATTCGCGCGGTGATCTTCGACTTCAACGGCGTGCTCGTCGACGACGAGATCGTGCACTTCGAGCTTTTCCGCGAGGTGCTCCAGCAGGAAGGCGTGACCATCGACGCCACGATGTATCACGACCGCTACCTCGGCTACGACGACCGCGGCTGCTTCGACGCCGCCCTCCGCGACGGCGGCCAGACGGCCGACAACGCCCGGCTCGACGAGCTGATCGCCCGCAAGGGGAGGCGCTACTTCGAGGTCGCCGAGCAGGGCCTGAAATTCTTCCCCAGGGCCGCCGAGACCCTCACCGCCCTCGCCTCGCGCTGGCCGGTCGCGATCAACTCCGGGGCCCTCCGGGCCGAGATCGAGTTCTCGCTCCGCAAGCTGAACATCCGCCAGTTCGTCGAGGGGATCGTCTCGGCCGAGGATGCCGAGCGTTGCAAGCCCGATCCCGACGGATACCTCAAGGCCCTCGCCCTGCTCCAGCAGAACCACCCCGACCTCAAGGCCGAGGAGTGCATGGTGATCGAGGACAGCCTCCAGGGTGTCCTCTCGGCCCTCGGCGCGGGCATGAAGGCCGTGGGGGTCGAGACCACCTATACGGCGACCGAGCTGCTCGACACCGGGGCCAACTGCGTGGCCGAGAGCCTCTCGGTCGTCACGCCCGAGTGGGTCGAGTCGAAGTTCGGGCGCCTGGAGACGGTATCGTGAGCACGCCGACCGACTTCCCCGTGCCCGTCCCCGACGGACCGGCGGGGCTCCTCTTGAGCCGCGACCTGATCTTCACCTCGAAGATCACCGGCACCGCCCGGGAACTCGGCAAGCGGGTCATGGTCGCGGGCAACGTCGCCCTGGCGTCGGCGATGATCGAGCAGTGGAAGCCGAAGGCGGTGTTCGTCGACCTCGCGGCCGGCGACCTCGTCTCGGTGCCCGCGCTGACCGCGTTCATCAAGCTCGCGGGCGAGGGCGTCCCCTTCATCGCCTTCGGCTCGCACGTGGACGTCCAGGGCCTCGTCGCCGCGAAGGCCGCCGGCTGCGACCCGGTGATGCCCCGCAGCAAGTTCACGGCGGAGCTTCCGCAGCTCATCGGCACCTATCTGTAGCGTGTGGTGGCCGCGTCCTCGCGGGCTCCGCACCATTTTTGGGTGCATCCAGGGCGTTCGTCGGTGCGGAGCCTCGCGTCCCATTGGTCCGCGAGGCCCCACACCCTACGAAGTATCCCTTCCCGGTCATCCGGGTTATGCTGGAATGGTTCCGCCCCGCCGGTTCGACGCCCCGCCTGCCCGCCGCCCGCGACCGGGAGAATGACCGATGCGCAACGTTCCGTCCCGAACGGCCGCCCGGCTGGGGGCCCTGGCGATTGGGTTTGTTTCCGCGTTTTCGAACCCGGGCCTCGCCGCAGGGCCGGGCAAGATCGAGTACAACCGCGACATCCGGCCCATCCTGTCCGAGAACTGCTTCGCCTGCCACGGGCCCGACGCGAAGAACCGCAAGGCCAAGCTGAGGCTCGACGACCGCGAGGCCGCCATCAAGGCCGGGGCCATCGCGCCGGGGAAGGTCGAGGGGAGCGAGGTCCTCGCCCGGATCGCCAGCCGCGACGCCGACGAGGTCATGCCGCCGTCGGATTCCAACAAGTCGCTCACGGCCGCGCAGAAGGACACCCTGAGACGTTGGATCGAGCAGGGGGCCGAATATCAGGCCCACTGGGCCTACGTGCCGCCGAGGAAGGTCGAGCCTCCGAAAGTGTCCCGACCGGAGTGGGTCCGGAACCCGATCGACGCGTTCCTCCTCGCGACCCTGGACGCCCGCAAGATCGACCCCTCGCCCGAGGCCGATCAGCGGACGCTGCTCCGCAGGCTGTCGCTCGACCTCACCGGCCTGCCGCCGACCCCGCAGGAGCTGGAGGCGTTCCTGGCCGACAACCGCCCGGACGCCTACGAGCGCCAGGTGGACCGCCTGCTCGCGAGCCCCCACTACGGCGAGCGGATGGCCGTGCCCTGGCTCGACCTGGTGCGGTTCGCGGACACCGTCGGCTACCACGGCGACCAGAACGCCAACGTCTTCCCGTACCGCGACTATGTCATCAACGCATTCAACGCCAACAAGCCGTTCGACAGGTTCACCGTCGAGCAACTCGCCGGCGACCTTCTGCCCAACCCCACCGCCGAGCAGCGGGTCGCCACCGGGTTCAACCGCCTGAACATGATGACCCGCGAGGGCGGGGCCCAGCCGAAGGAATACCTGGCCAAGTACGCGGCCGACCGGGTCCGCACCGTCTCGATGACCTGGCTCGGCTCGACGATGGGCTGCTGCGAGTGCCACGACCACAAGTACGACCCATTCCGGGCCCGCGACTTCTACCGCCTCTCCGCCTTCTTCGCCGACGTCAAGCAGTGGGGCGTCTACTCCGACTACGGATACACCCCCAACCCCGACCTCAAGGGCTGGTCCAACGACCACCCCTTCCCGCCCGAAGTCGAGGTCGAGAGCCCGTACTTGATGCGCCGCCGGGAGAAGATCGAGGGGCAGATCGATCGCCTCCTGGCCGAGGCGTCGACAAAGGCGGACGCCAAGGAAGTCGACGCCTGGCGCAAGGCGATCCTGGCCCAACTCAAGGGTTCGACCGACGGCTGGCAGGTCCCCGAGGCGAAGGTCGGCGGCAAGTCGAAGGACGCCGACGTCGCCCTGCTCAAGGACGGGAGCCTGCTCGTCTCGGCCAAGCCGAAGAAGGGCGACTCGCTTCCGATCCACCTCAGGCCCGGTGCCGGCTGGGTGGCGTCGCTCCGGGTCGAGGCCCTGCCCCACGAGACCCACAACGGCCTGATCACCCGCAACGGGGCCGATACCGCGGCGATCTCCCTGACGGCCTCCCTCAACAAGGGCGGCAAGTCGTCGAAGCTCGCGTTCTCGTGGGCCGACGCCGATCGGAAGTCGGAGCGGTATTCCAATGGATCGGCCGTCCTGGGAACCCTCGGCTCCTGGCGGACGGCCCCGAAGTGGAAGGGCCTGCGGCAGACGGGCGTCTGGATTCTCGACCGACCCGTTCAGATCGCCGAGGGCGATGAACTGGTCGTGACGCTCAAGTCCGACAACGTCGGGCGGGTCCGTCTCTCGGTCTCGCCGATCGCCTTCGAGGAGCCCCGCGCGGCAGTCCCGGACCGGCAAGAACTGGGTGCCCTGAAGTCTCCCGAGGTCAGCCCCCTGCTCCGCCGGCTGTTCGTCCTGGGGACGGGGCTGGCTCCCCAGATTCAGGCCACCTATCTGACCCTCCGCAAGGACCATCGCGAGTGCCGAGACGGGCGGTCGATGTCGATGGTGACCGAGGCCTGGAAGCCCGCCGCGACCCGGGTCCTCCCGCGCGGGAACTGGCAGGACGAGTCGGGCGAGGTCGTCGATCCCGGAGTGCCCGGCTTCCTGCCCCAGCCGAAGGAGTCGGGCAAGCGGCGGCTGACCCGGCTCGACCTGGCGAACTGGATCGTCTCGCCCGAGAACCCGCTCACCACCCGGGTCTTCATGAACCGGCTCTGGAAGCAGTTCTTCGGCAACGGCTTGAGTTCGACCCTGGAGGACGTCGGCGCCCAGGGCGAGGCGCCCAGCCATCCGGAACTCCTCGACTGGCTGGCGATCGAGTTCCGCGAGTCGGGCTGGGACGTGAAGAAGGCCGTCCGGGCCATCGTCACGTCCTCGACCTACCGTCAGGACTCGCGGCTGCGACCCGAGTTGCGCGAGATCGACCCGAACAACCGGCTCCTGGCCTCGCAGTCGCCCCGGCGGCTGGAGGCGGAGTTCGTGCGAGACAACGCCCTGGCAATCGCGGGCCTGCTCAACCTCGACCTCGGCGGCCCGAGCGCGTTCCCTTACCAGCCGCCGGGCTACTACACCAACATCCAGTTCCCCGACCGCGACTACGTCCCGAATCGCGACGCCAGGCAATACCGACGCGGCCTCTACGCCCACTGGCAGCGGACGTTCCTCCAGCCGATGCTGGCCAACTTCGACGCCCCTTCGCGCGAGGAATGCACGGCCGTCCAGACCGTCGCCAACACCCCGCAGCAGGCGTTGACCCTCCTCAACGACCCGACCTTCGTCGAAGCCGCCCGAGTGCTCGCCGGGAAACTCCTGGCCGAGAAGGTCTCCGACGCGACCCGGCTCGACCGGCTCTATGAAAAGGCCCTGGCCCGGACGCCCCGGCCGTCGGAGTCGAAGTCGCTGCTCGACCTGCTCGCCCGGATGAGGCGCGAGTACCAGGCCCAGCCCGGCGACGCCGACAAGCTCGCCCACGTCGGCCTCAACCCCGCGACCGGGACCGAGGCCGAACTCAAGGAGCTTGCCGCCTGGACCAACGTCGTCCGGGTCGTCCTGAACCTGCACGAATCCATCACCCGCTACTGATCGAGGGCCATCCCATGAATCCGGATCATCTCGCCCGGTTGCGGACGCTGCAGCGTCGGACGTTCCTCGGGCAGTCGGCCTTCGGCCTGGGCGGCATGGCCCTCGCCGGCCTGATGGGTTCGAGGCAAGCCCAGGCCGCCGACGCCCCCTGGCGGGGCGTGGTGAACCCGCCGCACCTGCCGATCAAGGCCAAGCGGGTGATCCACCTCTGCATGGCCGGCGGGGCGTCGCAGTTCGAGACCCTCGACTGGAAGCCCGAGCTGAAGAAGCTCCACGGCAAGCCCTTCCCCGAGTCGTTCACGAAGGGCCAGCAGCTCGCGCAGCTCCAGAATGCCACGCTGACGGCCCAGGGGCCGGTGATCGGGTTCCAGAAGCACGGCAAGTCCGGCCAGGAAATCTCCGACTTCTTTCCCAACATCGCCAAGCTGGCCGATGACATCGCGATCGTCCGGTCGATGCAGACCGAGCAGATCAACCACGACCCCGCCCACGCCTTCATGAACTCGGGCTCGATCATAAAGGGGCGCCCGAGCATGGGCTCGTGGCTGCTCTACGGCCTCGGGTCGGAGAACGAGAACCTGCCGGGGTTCGTGGTCCTGACTTCCGCCGGCAAGACCGGCGTGCAGCCCGTCTCGGCGCGGCAGTGGTCGGCCGGCTGGCTGCCGTCGAAGTTCCAGGGGATCCAGCTCCAGTCGAAGGGGGACGCGGTCCACTACATCGGCAACCCCGAGGGTGTCTGCCAGAGCGTCCAGCGCCAGGTGATCGAGGAGGTCAACCGGCTCAACGGCCAGCTCGCCGAGGAGCGGGTCGACCCCGAGATCGCCACCCGGATCAGCCAGTACGAGCTGGCCTTCCGGATGCAGACCTCGGTGCCCGACCTCACGGATTTCCGGAACGAACCCAGTTCCGTCCTGGAGTCGTACGGGGTCAAGCAGCCCGGCGACGGCTCATTCGCCTCGAATTGCCTGATGGCCCGCCGCCTGGCCGAGCGGGGCGTCCGGTTCATCCAGCTCTACCACCGCGCCTGGGACCACCACGGCGCGATCGAGGCCGGCATGAAGGCCGCATCCACCGATGTCGACAAGCCTTGCGCCGCTTTGGTGGCCGATCTGAAGCAGCGCGGGATGCTCGACGACACCCTGATCCTCTGGGGCAGCGAGTTCGGCCGCACCCCCATGGGCCAGGGCTCGGGCCGCGACCACCACATACTCAGCTTCTCCCTCTGGATGGCCGGCGGCGGCATCAAGGGGGGCGTGACCTACGGCGCCACCGACGAACTCGGCTACCGCGCCGTCGAGAACCCCGTGCACGTCCGCGACCTCCACGCCACCATCCTCCACCTCTGCGGCATCGACCACCGCAAGCTGGCCTTCAAGTACCAGGGCCTCGACCTCCGCCTGACCGGGGTCGAACCCGCGAAGGTCCTGAAGCCGATCCTGGCGTAGCCGGCAGAATTGAACCGCCGGGACGCCAAGAACGAACGGTAGGGTGTGGTGCTTCGCGGACGGGAGGTCCGCGACCACCGCACCGACAGTGGCACCCGCCGCGCATTCGGCCCTCTCGACATGGCATAATGGAAGCCTCCCGACTAACCCGTTTCGAGGGTGCCCTCATGATGCCCGACCGCTGGGGAGCCGAGAACGACGACCGGCGGCGGTTGAATCGCCGGGAACTGTTCCGGTTCTGGGCGGACGACGCGGCGGTGAAGGACGACCCGGTCGCGCAGGCGGGCCAGGTGGCACCGCCGGGGGCGTTATTGAACGTTTCGCGTCCGGGGATGGGGTCGTTCTTCGAGATCCGGCTCAGCCCCCGGGTCCCCGGCGCGGTCGACCTGGCGACCAGGGCCCTGGATGTGATCGAGGAGCTGGAAAACCAGCTCACGGTCTACCGGGATGACTCGGAACTCTCCCTCATCAACGCAAACGCCCACCTGGCTCCGGTTTCCGTCGAGCCCGGGCTATTCTCGCTGCTGGAGCGGGCCCTGTCGATCGGGCGCCAGACCGGAGGTGCCTACGACGTCGCGGCCGGGGCGCTGTCGATGGCCTGGGGGTTCACGAAGGGCCCGAGGCGCGTGCCGACCGCCGAGTCCCTGGCCGAGGCCCGGTCGAGGACGGGCTCGCACCTGGTCCGGCTCGACCGCCAGGCCAGGACGGTCGGCTTCGAGACCCCGGGCGTGATCCTGAACCTCGGCAGCATCGGCAAGGGGTACGCGATCGACAAGGCGGCCGACGTGATGCGGGCCCACTGGTGGCCGACCTCGGCGCTCATCCACGGCGGGCGTTCCAGCGTCTTCGCGCTGGGTTCGCCGCCGGATGATTTCGGCGGGCGGTGGCCGATCGCCCTGCCGGATCCCGACGATCCCGCCCGGCCGTTCGGGACGCTCCGGCTCCGGAACCGGGGGATGGGGACCTCGGGCACGATCAACCAGCAGTTCGAGGAGGGCGGCCGGGTCTACGGGCACATCCTCGACCCCCGCACGGGCGAGCCGCCCGGCGAGGGGCCGTCGAGCGTGACCGTGCTCGCCCCGACGGCCGCCGAGGCCGATGCGCTCTCGACGGCGTTCTACCTGCTGGGCCCCGGGGCCACGGCCGAGTTCCTCGGGAACCGTCCCGATGTTGGCGTGATTTTCGTGTTGAACGGGTCGTTCGAGCGGCGCCACGATCGGTTGCGAATGATCAACGTCGACGTTGCGGATTTCGAAGCCGAGTTTGGTTAAGATAGAATGACATCCCGCCCCAGGCAGAATGCTCGGATCGCCACCAACCGCCTGATCGCCGCCGGCCGCCCGGCGGCCGACCGTCCCCGATGAGCCGAAGGAGGAGTCCCCTGTTCGCGCCTCGACGCTACTATCCCGGGTTCTTCGGTGCGCTGTTCCTGGTCCTCCTCCGGACGGCGATCGGCTGGCACTTCCTCGAAGAGGGTGCCTACAAGATCGTCACCACGCCGGTCGAGAAGAACCCCGCCCTGGCCACCGTCCACAACCTGATCACGTCCATCCACCCGCCGGCCAAGGGCAACGCCTTCACGTCCGAGACCTACCTCCGGAACTCCACCGGCCCGTTCGCCAGCCACTTCCGCAACATCATCCCCGACGTCGACGCCCGCGAGCGGCTCAAGATCGAGACGCTCAAGAATGAGTGGGCCGCCGAGATGGCCGCGATCGGGAACCACTATGGGTTCAACTCCGACCAGCGGCAGAAGGCCGGGGGCCTGCTCGCGGACCGCGAGAAGACGGCCGAGGCCTGGTTCCTCGACCAGGAGAACAAGGAGAAGGTCGCCAAGTACTTCCACGACCTCGACGCCGTCCTGAGCGTCGAGAACAACGAGAACGCCATGTCGTTCGACGAGGAGCGTGCGGCCGACGCCCGCAAGGCCCTCGAGACCGACCGCAAGGCCCTCGTGCAGGTCGTGGACGCCTGGACCGACACCCTCCGCGACGCCTGGATCGGCCTGGCCACGCCCGATCAGACGGCCGAAGCCGGCAAGTATCAGCCGGCCTGGACCCAGCTCGACTGGATCGACCAGCTCACGATGTGGGGCCTGTTCTTCACCGGCCTCTGCCTGATGCTCGGCCTGTTCACGCCGGTCGCCGCCCTCGGCGGGGCGAACTACCTGATGATGTTCTACCTCAGCATGCCCCCGTTCCCCGGCCTGCCGGCGGGCCCGATGACCGAAGGGCACTACTACATCGTCAACAAGAACATGATCGAGTTCTTCGCGTGCCTGGCCCTCGCCGCCACGCCGAATGGGCTCTGGGTCGGGCTCGATGCCCTGCTCTTCGGCTGGATCGGCCGGGGCAAGCGGAATGCGTCCGACACGACGGTCGAGTCGCACGTCGTGGTCCCGGCGACCTCCGTCGCGCCCGTCGTCAGCTACTCCGCCCCGACGGCGAACGACACGACCGAGGTCGTGATCACCAGGCCCGCGAACAAGAACCAGGGCAAGAATAACAAGAAGAAGAAGCGGTAAGCCCCGAGCCCGCCCTCTCACCAACACGAACGCCGAACCCCGCCGCCCGACGCTTCGTATCCGTAACGGAGGACCTCCGATGACGAATCTGACTCCCGAACAGCGCGCCCTGGGGCGCGACAACGCGAACACGGCGCTCGGGCTCAGCCGGCGCGACTTCCTCAAGGCCGCGGCCGTCGCGCCCGCCCTCGGGGCCTACTACTTCGGCTACAAGGACATGGGCGGCAAGGCCCCGGTCAAGGCCGCGATCATCGGCACCGGCAACGAAGGTTGCGGCGCCATGATCCACGACCACAACCGGGACTACGTCGACTACATCGGCTTCTGCGACATCCGCCCCTCCCAGCAGGAGCGGGCCGTCAAGGAATTCACCAACCACAAGCAGTATGGCGCCGACGACGCCAAGAAGCTCAAGAAGTACGCCGACGTCAAGGAGATGCTCGCCGACAAGGACGTGGAGATGGTCGTGATCGCGCTGCCGCTCTGGCTGCACGCGCCGGTCGCCATCGAGGCCATGAAGGCCGGCAAGCACGTCTTCTGCGAGAAGCTGATGGCCTACAACATCGGCCAGTGCAAGGAGATGGTGAAGGTCGCGCACGACACCAACCGCCTCCTCGCCATCGGCCACCAGCGGCACTACTCGGTGCTGTACGACAACGCCAACTACCTCGTCCAGGAAGGCCACCTCGGCGAGATCCGTCACATCCGGGCGCTCTGGCACCGCAACAATGCCACGCCCATGATCGAGAAGGACAAGGACGGCCGCCTCGTCTACGACTCCAAGGGCGAGCCCGTCTACAAGCGCGACAAGGACGGCAAGGTCCTCTACTTCGACGGCTGGAAGCCCCCCATCCCCGCCGCCGACGAGAAGATCGACTACGCCAAGTACGGCTACAAGAGCCTCGAAGAGCTCGTCCGCTGGCGGCTCTCCAACCGCACGGGCGCGGGCCTCATGGCCGAGCTCGGCAGCCACCAGCTCGACGCCTGCTCGATCTTCCTCGGCAAGAAGCACCCCGTCGCGGTCCAGGGCGTCGGCGGCACCTTCTTCTATGACGACAACCGCGAGGTCGACGACCACGTGTTCGTCACCTTCGAGTTCCCCGGCAAGGCCGAGAAGGACCGCGTCGTCGTCACGTACTCGTCGATCAACACCAACGAGTTCGAGAACTACGGCGAGATGCTCATGGGCTCGCGCGGCACCATGATCGTCGAGAAGGAGAAGGAGATCCTCCTCTACAAGGAGGTCGACCGCAACACCTGGAAGCCCGGCGCCGGCGGGCCGAAGACGACCAGCGTGACCATGGAGACGGCCCCGGGCGCCAAGAAGCCGACGCTCGAGGCAACGCCCAGCACCGCCGGCTCCAGCGGCTCGGCCGCCTCGGCCTACGGCGGCCTGGCCACCGCCGACCCCTCGCGCGGCTACCGCGAAGAGCTCGAGCACTTCGCCTACTGCATCCGCCACGGCAACGCCTCGAACTACCACGACGACAAGGAACACCTCCCGCGCTGCCGCGGCGAGGTCGCCCTGGCCGACGCCGTCATCGCGCTCACCAGCAACATCGCGATGAAGCAGCAGCGCCGCATCGAATTCGACGAGAAGTGGTTCGACTGGAAGTCGCCCGAGGTCCCCGAGAAGGCCACCCAGACCGTCGCCAAGCGAGTCTGACCCGGGCGTCAACCACCCCCTGACCCACGCGAGCCGGCCGACGATTCCCCTCGTCGGCCGGCTCGCTGTCTGCTAGGCTTGGAGGAGAGACCAGCGATTGTTTCTCCGACCGTTGCGGGGGATCCCGATGGATGTCTCCTTGCCGCCGGATCTGGAAACTTTCATCCATCAGAAGCTGGAAAGCGGCCATTACGGATCCGCCGCGGAGATGATTCACGAGGGGCTCAGGCTGCTCAAGGAGCGAGATGAAGGCGATCGCGAACGACTCATCTCACTCCAAGTCGAGGTCGACCGGGGCATCGAGCAGGCGGACGCGGGCCGGACGGTCCCCCTCACCTCTCAGTTGATCGAAGACATCAAGGCCCGAGGCATGGCAAGGCTCGCCGCCCGACGGGGCCACGCCGAGGCATGAACGACACGGCACCCAGCCTAACCGAACTGGCCCTGGCCGACCTCGACGAGATCTGGGATTGGATCGCCGATCACAGTCCCAGGGCGGCCAATCGCTTTCTCGACCGCTTCCACGACGCTGCAAATCTCCACGCCCGGTTTCCGGAGAGCGGTCGAACCCGCGAATAAATCCGCCCCGGATGTCGAAGCTTCCTCGTCAAGCCGTACGTCGTCCTGTATCGGCTCAAGGGCGAATCGATCGAGATCCTGCGCGTCCTCCACGGCCGTAGAGACCTCCGGAGTGCCATGAATCCGGAGGATTGACGCCCGTCGGACCAGATCGACACCCGCATCTTCGCGTCGAAACAGAGTAATACGTGAATCTGAAGTCCGGAAGCTCGCTTCCGCTTTGTTCTCGAAGAGCTTGCCCCGCGTGCCGGACCGAAGCCGCCACCTCCGACTCGATGGCCCATCTCAGGAGCAAGCTCCCGCCGGGCCATGGCGGAAGCAAGCTTCCGCACTCCATGCAGCCTTCAGCGCCAGTAGATCTGTCCCAGGAACGTGTTGTCGTTGACCTGGATCGCCCGTGGCTCGCCCCCGACTGAGGGGAAAACCAGGATGCGGTAGGTCTCGGGGAGATAATTCTGTCGGACCGGATCGCGGTCGCAGACCACGCTTGCGATATGGCCCCCATCCGGTGACCAGTCGGAGTTCTGGACAGAGATCTTGCCGCCGGATTGGAACAGCACGCGGCGATCCTCGCCGTCCACGGCGACCGAGACCAGCACGCCCCGCTGCGAGAAGACCACGCGGCGGCTGTCGGGCGAGAAGCTGGCATAGGCGGCAATGTCCTCGGTCGAGATCCGTCGCTGGGCGGTCCCATCCGCATGCATCAAGTAGACGTGATTTCCACGCGCATCCGGGTGATCGGATGATGCGGTGACGATCCACTTGCCATCCCGGGACCAGTCCATGATGCCATGACTCTCGGGGATACCGAGCTTCCTCCGTTGCGACCCATCGGCCTTCATCCTCCAGTGTTCCCATCGCCTGGGGTTCTTGCCGAGCGGGCTGATCAGGTGTATGACGATCAGTTCCGAGTCGTCCCCCGACCAGACGGCCTCGTCGCCGAACTGGCAGATCGGTCGAGTCATCTTCCCGATCGCATTGATTTCCTGCATCCAGATGTTTTTCAACCTGGCATAACCTTCCTTGACCTCCAAATCCCCAGACGCCAGCCGCTTGCCGTCGCGAGAGATGGAAAAGATGCCCGACTTCAGAGGCCCGAGGACGCGATGTCCACCGGATCGGGCATCGATCGAAACCAGTTGGGGGATGTACTGCACTCCTTCCTTCCTTTCTCGGAAGTTTGCACCGACAAAGATCGTCCCCCGCGGTTCCGTCGGCTTCGCCGCCTCCTGCGCCACCCCGGGCCGCAACGTCGGTACGGCGGCCAGGCCGAGGCCGAGGGCGCCGAGTTGGAGGACTTGCCTGCGAGAGGGGTTCGCCGGGCCAGACGAGAGGTCGGGCAGGCGGAGGATCCGTCGCGTCCAGAAGCCGCTCAGGCCCTCGACCGGGCCGGGGCCGATGTGCGTCGTCCAGGGGCCGAATTCGCTGCGCATGGCGGGGGACTCCTCGGTGAATATCAGCGCCAGTAGATCTGTCCCAGAAAGATGCTGTCCTTGACCTGGATCGTTCGCGGTTCGCCCCCTTCCGAGGGGAAGACCAAGATCCGGTAGTTATCGAAAAGATTTGTCTGCCGTACCGGATCTCGATCGCAAACGACGCAGGCGATATGAGTTCCATCCGGCGACCAGTCGGAGTGCTGGAGAGAGATCTTGCCCTGGGGTCGAAACAAGACGCGACGATCGTTTCCATCTAAGGCAAACGAGACCAGTACGCCGCGCTCCGCGAATACCACTCGGCGACTGTCGGGCGAGAATTTAGGAAAGGCGGAGAGGTCCTCCGTCGAGATCCTTCTCTGTCCGCTCCCATCAGGATGCATCAGGTAGACGTGAAGTCCACGCGCATTCGAATGATCAGAGGATGTGGTTGCAATCCACTGGCCGTCCCGTGACCAGTCCATGACGTAATGTCTCTCGGGGATCGCGAGCTTCTTCCCCTGTGAACCATCGACGTTCATACGCCAGTATTCATAGAGTCGCGGTGCCTTGCCGAGCGGGCTGATCGGAAGGGGCACGATCAATTCGGAGTCATCCCCAGACCAGATCGCCGCTTCACCGAACTCGCAGATCGGCCGAGTCATCTTTCCGATCGCACGAATTTCTCGAATCCAGATGTTTCTATAAAAAATATTACCGTCTTTGACCTCCGAATCATTCGAGGACACCCGCTTGCCATCGCGAGAGATGAACATGATGCCAGACTCCATAGGCCCCACGATACGTCGTTCACCGGATCGGGCATCGATCGAAACCAGTTGCGGGATGTACGGCACTCCTTGCTCCCCCTCCCGGAATGTTGCAACGAGAAAGATTGTCCCTCCCGGCTTCGTCGGCTTCACCGCCTCCTGCGCCACCCCGGGCCGCAAGGTCGGCATGGCAGCCAGGCCGAGGCCGAGGGCGCCGAGCTGGAGGATCTGCCTGCGGGACGGGCTCGTCGGGCAGGCGGTGAGGTCGGGTAGGCGGAGGATCCGCCGCGTCCAGAAGCCGCTCAGGCCCTCGACCGGGCTGGGGCCGATGTGCGTCGTCCAGGGGCCGAATTCGCTGCGCATGGCGGGGGACTCCTCGGCTTGGTGGGATCGGGAGATCACATCATTCCACTCTGGGGCGAACGGGACGGGTGCGTCGTGACAGGACGTCGACCAGGACCTCGGCGTAGCGGCGGGGGTCGGAATCGGTGTGAGTCAGCGCGAGCTGGTCGCAGGCGAGTTCCCGTTCGAGCCGGGCCTGCGCGGCGATCATGTGGACGACGGGGTTGAACCACTGGACCAGGCCCAGCACTTCGGGGATCCAGCACCACAGCAAATCCCCGCGCCGGATGTGGGCGAGTTCGTGCAGCACCACGCGGCGGATCGCGTCGGGTTCGAGCGAGCCGATCAGGTCGGCGGGCACCACCAGTGTCGGAACCCACAGGCCGCAGACGAACGGGGAGCATCCGCGTCGGGTGACCAGACATCGGGGCGGCGCCCGAAGGCCGAGCGCGTCCGACGCGGCCCCGATCGCAGACCGCCAGGCCTCGCCTTCCAGTGGCGTCGCTCCGACGAGGAGGCCATGCAATTCGAGGACTTGGCGGACCAGCCGGAACACCCCGACGGCCAGCCCGATGGACCAGATCAGCAAACACCACGAGGCGAGCTCGACTCGGCTCAGCAGTCGCAAGGGTGAAGTGGCCTGCCCCTCTTCCACGAGTCTCATCGCGAGATCATGTTGCCACCTCGCGATGTCGGGATCCTTCGGCCCGCCCGGCTCCGATCGGACCTGAACCGACGGCGGGGGTGACGGATCCCTGACCACAACCGGGGCGGGCGGCGGGGCCGGCAGCCGGATGAACCACAAGGGCATGATCAACAACTTGATCGCGAGCGCCACCCACATCCAGTGGCGGGCCGACGGCGGCAGGAACCTGAGCCATCGGGCCGCGAGCAGGAAGACGACCGCGAGCAGGCTCCCTTGCCAGATCGCCGGCCAGAGGGCATCGGCCCATACCCCGGAGATCCCGTTGATTGGATCGATCATGGCCGACCTCCGGCGTCCGGCTTCTCCTCCATGCGGCGGATCAGGGCCCGGAGCGTTTCGAGGTCGTCGGCCGAGAGCGCCTCGGGATCGGCCGCCAGGTAGGCTGCCAGCGGGCTCGCCACGCCGCCGAGGAACCGGTCGACGAACCTCCGCACCAGGGCCGGCAAAAGCCGATCCCTCCCCACCGACGCCCGGAACCGTACCGGCCCCGGGCCGCCCTCGCGGACCAGCAATCCCTTCTCCTCCAGGCGCTGGAGGGTCTTCAGCACCGTCGTCCTGGCCACGTCCCGATCGGCCCGGACCCGGTCCGAGACCTGCCGCTCGGTGCAGGGCTGGAGTTCCCAGACCGTCCGCAGGGCCTGGATCTCCAGCTCCCCGAGCGAGAGTGTCGCGTCGTCCATCGTCGTCTGCCTCCGGCCTTACGGCGATCGCCGTAAGAACAGACTAACCTTACGACAGCCGCCGTAAGACGTCAAGTGGATGCTGGGAGGGAGCCTCGCATCTCGATAGGCCGCGAGGCCAGGTTCGTAGGGTGTGGTGCCGCCGAGGTCGCCCCGCGACGTCGGCGGCTCCGCACCGATGACAAGCCCGGCCGCGCGGGTTATCCGAGTCGGCTCCTGCGGTTGATGGTGCGGAGCCTCGCGTCCGGTTGGTCCGCGAGGCACCACACCCTACGGATCAACCGGGACGCGTGAAGGGTTGGATGGCGGTGCGGAAATCGGCGACGCTGGGGTAGCGCTTCGCGGGATCTTTTTCGAGGGCGCGGTGGATGGCCCGGGCGAGGGGTTCGGGGACGTCGGGGCGGAGGGTGCGGATCTCGGTGGGGGCCCTGTCGAGGAGTTGCAGGATCTGCTGCTGGAGGGTCGGGACGCGGGGGAAGGGGGTCTCGCCGGTGAGGAAGACGTACAGCGTGACGGCGGCGGCGTACTGGTCGGCGGGGGGCTTGGTGTCGCGGAAGTGGGTGATCTGCTCGGGGGCGCTGTAGGCCACGGTGCCGCCGACGTCGTTCATCATCGTCAGGCCGCTGAGCTTGGACGACTGGTAGACGCGGGCAAGCCCGAAGTCGGCGAGCTTGCCGCGTCCGCCCCCCTCCCCCCGGGCGATCAGGATGTTCGAGGGTTTGATGTCGCGGTGGACAAAGCCTTGCGCGTGGGCATGTTCGAGCGCCTTGAGGAGGTGGCACGTCAGGGCGACGGCCCGGTTGATGGGGAGGGTGCCGGGGTTCGCCTTGTACCACCGGGCGGCGTCGATGCCGGGGATGTATTCCATGGCGAAGTAGAGCAGCCCGCCCGCCTCGCCGACCTCGTGGAACGCGACGATGTTGGGGTGATCGAGCGACTTGAGGATACTCGCCTCGCGCAGGAATCTCTGGATCTGGGCGTCGGTCCCGGCGATGGCCGGGATGACGGTCTTGATCGCGACGACCGAGGCGTCGGCCACGCGGACGGCGTGGTAGACCGTGCCCATGCCGCCGCGCCCGATTTCGCGGACGAGCAGGTAGTCGGGGATCGGCTGCGACTGCCCCTCGACCAGCTCACGGCACTCCAGGCAGAGCGGCCGGGCGAGCGAGGGCCGGAACGGCCGGGGGTCGCTGGGGGCCGCGCAGATGGGGCAGGTCGCGATGGCCGGCGGCCTCGGCGTGATGCCGACGATCGGCACGACCTCGGTCTCGTGGCCCGACCCGGCGGGTTCGGTGTGCGTCACGATCGACGAAGGGAAGCCGGTCGGCAGGGACGTCGTGCGCGGGGTCGGGGTGACCGACGGCGGCGGGCCGGGCCAGGCCGGCGTCTCGTCGACGAAGGCCCAGGCGGGTGTCTCGTCGACGTCCGGGGTCGGCGGCTGGGCGGCCGGTGCCAGCTCGGATCCGAGCCCCACGGCGAGCCCGCCGTCGAATCCGTCCGGGAGGCGTCCGATCAGGCGGGTGGCGAGTTCGGAGAGTTCCGAGGGGCCTTCGGGCGCGGGCTCGGGGTCCCGGGCGTCGCCCCGGATGTCCACGCGGATCACGGTCAGGCCCGCGCGGATGAGGTCGCCATCCTTGAGGTCGGCGGTCTTGATGAGTTCGCCGTTGACCTCGGTGCCGTTGGTGCTGCCCATGTCCATGAGCCGGCAGAACGGCGGGTTGAACTCGGCGAGGAAGTGGATCCGCGAGAGGGTGTCGTCCTTCTGGAGGAGCCGGAAGTGGGCCTTCTTGGAGCGGCCGACGAGCACGCTGTCGTGCTGCTCGAACGTGAAGGCGTCGCCCTTGTGCGGGCCCTCTGTGACCGTCAGCCGGACGAGCATGGCGTACCCCGAATCCGTCGGGGCCCGCGTCAGCTGGCTGGCTGACGCGGGCCCCGTCGCAACGTCGCGCGGTTCCTGTCGAGATGGACCGATTGCCAGGTGGGGAAACGTCGAGGCGTGCAGGTCGGCGACCGCGAATCAGAATCGGAACGCGTTGGTGAGCGCCGCGAGTTGATCCGGGGCGACGCCGAGCTTGGCGCGGCCGTTCTCGTAGCAGAGGTCCTGGACGACGGTGGCCGAGGATTCGATCGCGTGGCGGAGCGAATCGGCCTGGGCGGGGAACAGCTCGCGCTGGCGGATCAGCTCGCGGAGCGCACCGCCCTGGGCGGGGACGCCGAGGACCTTGATCTCGTCCAGCAGGCTGTTGATCGCGCGGTCGAGCGCCTGGTCGACCTGCTCGATCGGCCCCTGCTTGTCCTCGGCGAGGATCGCGCGGGCCTCCTGCAGGGCCCGGATGATCAGCAGGTGATTGGTCGTCTGCGCGTCCGATGCGTCGATCCAGCGGCCGTTCTCGACCTGGCTGGGGAGCAGGCCGATGGTGAGCTTGCTGACCATCGCCGCGCGGTACTTCTCGTTCTTCGTCGACCGGAACGCATGGGCGAGCAGGCCGACGGCCACGGCGTTGGCGCGGTAGTTCGGCAGGCTGGGCTGGCCCTGGATCCAGTCGGCCGCCTTGGCCGCCGACTGCCCCCAGTCCTTGCGGCCGGTGAGGTTCGAGGCCCGGAAGAGGGCGATGCCGCAGAACCCGGTCTCGAACTGGGCGATGCCGGCGGGGTCGACGGCGACCACCCAGCCCTTGTTGTTGACGGCGTCGGGACGGGCCGAGACCATCGCCTCGACGATCGCGGCGAACCGGGTGTTCTTGCCGCGCGGGTCGAGGAACGGCAGGTGGCCGTCGGCGAGCTGGAGCTTCGAGATCGCGGTCGAGCAGGCGTCCACGACCTTGTCGAGCAGGACGACCTTGTCGAAGGCGAATTTCTCGACGAGCGGCCTCACCTCGGAGCAGGCCTCGATGAGGCAGGCGTAGGTGGTCAGCGTCGTGTCGGGGAGGGCCCGCTTCTCGTTGATCGGCCGCATCAGCCACTGCTCGGCCTCGACTGCCGAGACGAACAGCTTCACGGCGTCGAGGTCGGTGATGGAGCGGATCGAGACGGGCGTGCGCCCGGGGCGGCGGATCTCGGGGAGCCCGGCCTGCTCGTGCAGGACCTTCCGCATCTCCTCCAGGGTGGTGAGGATGCCGGGGAGGTCGTTCTGCCGCATCTCATGCTCGAGCGTGGGTGTGAGCGCGGAGAGGCTGGAGAGCATCGACTGGCTGGGCCGGAAGATCTTCAGGCCGCCGATCGACCAGCCGCCCGGGTCGAGGCCGAGCTCGATCTCCATCGCGCGGACGTTGGTCTCGGCGAGCGTGGCGTTGCGGTTCTGGATGTCGGATTGGACCTTCTCGGCGGTCTTGTTGATGCGGTCGAGGAGGGCCCGGTCCTTGCGCTCGGCGGCGAGCTGGCGGACGATCGCGAGCCGGGCCTGGGCCTCGGGCCAGCTCAAGGGGCGCTGCTCGCGGACGATCCGGATGTTGAAGCTGGTGGCAGTGGTGTCGTTCGGCAGTCCGCTGGGGACGTCGACCTGCTTGATCGGCACGCCCTTCTGGACGGCGATGAGCTGCTCGCGGGCGGCGCGGGCCTCGTCCTCATAGAGCTTGCAGCGATCGTTGGCCTTCTTGAGCTTCTCCTGGGTCTCGGAGAGGCGGTTCTCGAAGTCGGCCCAGGCGATCTTGGACGACTGGTTCTTCGACATCTCGACCTTGAGCCGGTCGCGCTCCTCGCTCAGCTCCTGGATCTTGCGGAGCAGCTCGACGGAGGCCTGCTCGTCGTCGGCGCCGAGCCGGAGGACCGGGCGGTCGACGATCGTGCGCTCGTCGTCGGCCGCGCCGATGGTCGCCTGGCTCGACTTGAGTTCGTCGCGTTCCTTGCGGAGCGAATCGAGCTCGCCGTCCTTCTGCCGGAGTTCCTCGCGGAGCTTCTGGATGATCCGGGTCTGGTCGAGCGTGAGCTGGGCCTGGGCCTGGGCGGACCCGGCCGACTTCTGGAGTTCGGTCAGCTCGTTGCGGGTGGTCGCGAGTTCGACCGCGCGGGTGCCCTCGGCCTCGGTGGCGCGGTCGCGTTCGAGCCGGATATTCCTGACCTCGGCCTCCAGGGCCTGGAGCTTCGATGCCAGCTCGTTCGCCCGGCGGTCGTACTCCTGGGCGGTGGCGAGGGCCTGGTCACGCTCGGCGGCGATGCCGTCGCGTTCCTGCTTCTGCGCGGCAACCTCGGCCTGGCGGCGGCGCTCGGCGTCGCGGTTGTTCGAGAGCAGCTGCTCGCGTTCGGCGAGGAGGGTCTCGCGCGAGCCGCGCAGCTCTTCGAGTTCGGTCTGGAACCGGCGCTCGGCCTCGTGGTGGCTGGCGGAGAACTGGTCGCGCTCGGCGAGCATGCCGTCGCGCTCCTGGCGGAGGTTGGCCAGCTCGGCCTGGAGCCGATCGTTGATGGAGGAGAGTTCGGCCTGGTGCTTCTGGGCCGACTCCTGGCTGCTGGACGTCGAGAGGTTCAGCTCGGCGCGGAGGGTGTCGCGCTCCTCGGCGAGCGAGGCGAGTTCGGACCGGAGCCGCTGCTCGGCCTCCTGCGCGGCGCCCCGGGCCCGATCGGCCTCGGCCGAGAGGTCGTCGCAGCGGCGGCGGAGTTCGGAGATCTCGTCGAGCATCGACTGGTCGCCGTCGCGATCGGCCTTCAGGGCATCGTCGCGCTGGGCGACGAGGGCGTCTCGCTCCTCGCGTAGGCCGTCGGCTTCGGCCGTCCTGCGTTCGAGGTCGCTCCGGGCGGCGAGCAGCTCGGCGCGGATCGTTTCCTGCTGGGTCCCGGAGGCGTCCCGATCGCGGGCGAGTTCGGCGCGAAGGTCCTCGACCTGGCGGATCGCGTCATCGGCCCCGGGGGTGGCGGCCTGGGCGGCGGCCAGTTCGTCGCGGAGGGCCTGGATGGTCAGGGTGGCGAGCTTCTCCGACTCGGCCTTGTCGGCCAGGGCGGCGTCGAGCTTCTCGCGGAGGGAGGCGAGTTCGGCCTGGGACGAGCGGGCCTCGGCCAGGTTGGCCTGGAGGTCGTTGACCGTCCCCATCATCGTCTCGGTCTCGGCGTCGCGCTCTTCGTTGCCGGCGAGCGACGCCTCGGCGGCCTCGGCCCGACGGCGGAAGGATTCGAGCTGCGCGCGGAGGTCGTTGGCCTCCGAGGTCCGCTGCGACTCGCCGTCCCGGAGCGCCCTCAGCTCCGACTCGACCCCGGCCTTGGCCTCGTCGAGCCGCTTGAGGTCGTCGTTGAGCTGGGCGACCTGCCCGCGGAGCGAACGGGCCTCGTCCGCGAGGGCCGGGTCGGCCGGGGCGGCCTTCGCGTTGTCGCGGGTCTTCGCGAGCTGCTCCTCGAGCTCAACCACGCGGTCCTGGTACTTGATGAGCTGGTCGAGCGCCTTGCGGAGCTGCCGGATGTCGTCCTGGTGCTGCTCCTGGCTCCTGCCCAGGTCGGCCCGGATCTGTTCCAGCTCCTGGTTGAAGTTCACGGCGGGGGCCGAGCCCGATTTGGGGAGCAGCGGCTGGGCGAGGCCCAGGGGCTGGTTCGCCTGGGGGAACTCGGCCGAGTCGCTCACGATCGGGTGGAGGACGGTCGCCGATTCCCCCTCCACGACGGTGGCCCGGAAGATGTGGTTGCAGCGCTTGCAACTGATCCGACGGTTGATGAGATCGGGGCGGACCCGGCCGTCGAACTGGCAATTCGGGCAGCGGATCTGGACTTTCTGGCTGGAACTGCTCATGGGGGATACACCTTGAGGCTCGCCCGACAGGTCCGTCGTCGGAAACGCCGCCGTTCTCTCCGGGGACGGCCGTCCGGAAGTTAGGTCCCAAAGTGGCCGAGATCGCGTCAACTCATGCGTGCAAGCTGCAGGGCGTGCGTGCCGGATCTCGCGAACGGGCATGGGGATGCGCCCGCCCTGTCCGCACGGGAGTACGGCGCAAGGGGCCCGATCCGGACGCGCGACGGCCGGATCCCGGGCGATTCCGCCGGGCGGAACCGTCGCGGAATCACAGCCCGTCGGATGCGGATCGTCCGGGCGAAGGGATGAGGCCGGTCGCCCGGATATTGTCCTGCGCCGCAGGGGGCCCGTCCACGAATTTCTCGGGCCGAACGGGCGGTCGCGGCGACGATGCCGTCGCGACCCGGACAGGCATCAGCCTTCGCGTCGGAAGGAGGAGGGCCGTCCCCGCTGTCGAGACGAGCTATCCCGGCCGTCGCGATCCGGGCGCGGGACAGGGTTGAGGAGCGACTGCGATGCCGAAGAGCCACCGGCCGGCCGGAGGCAGGCGAGCAGCTCATCGGCCAGGTCGTCCGCGGTCTGGTGGCGGGAGTCGGCGTCCGGCTCCAGCGCCTTCAGGCAGACGCGTTCGAGGGGCTGCGGCAGGTTCGCGGCGCGGAGCGAGGCGAGGTCAAGCCGCCCGTGCGCGGCCTTCTGCCATGTCTCGTCCCGGCTCCGGCCCTCGAAGGGTGCGTGGCCGGTGACCAGGAAATAGAGCACGGCCCCGAGGCTGAAGACGTCCGAGCGCGGGCCGAGATTCGGCTCCATCCTCGCTTGCTCGGGCGACATGTAGGACGGCGTGCCCCCGCTGGGGATCTCCTTCCAGGCGGGCCGGAGCTGGGCCAGGCCGAAGTCGATCAGCCGGGGCTTGCTGGCACGATCGATCAGGATATTCTTGGGCTTGATGTCGTGATGGATCACGCCGTGCCGGTGGACGAAGCCGACGACGCGGCAGAGCTCCGCCATCAGCACGACCGCCTGGCGGATCGTCGGGCTGACCGACCGCCGGTGCTGCTCCAGGTGGACCCCCTCGACCCACTCCATCACCAGGAACGGGCGGCCGTCGTGGAAGTCGAGGTCGAAGATCCGGACCAGGTTGGGGTGGTTCAGCTCGGCGAGGAGCCAGCCCTCGGCGAGGAGCTGCTCGCGCGCCCGCTGGTCGTGCCCGATGGGGTCGAGGGCGATCTTGAGCACGAGTTCGCGGCCGAGGCCCGGGTGGACGACGCGGTAGACCTGCCCCTGCCCCCCCTGGCCCAGGGTCCCGAGGACCAGGTACTTGCCGATCGTCGCCGGCAGGCCGTTCTGCTGGACCGAGTGCGGATGGCGTTGCGCCTCCCTGGGCGGGGGATCGGGCTCCGGCCCGGATTCGAGGAGTTCGCGCTCGAGCGCCTGGAGTTCCCGGGTGAGGGTAGCGGCCTCGGGCTCGGGGATGCCTTCGAGGTAGTCGGCGATCCGGGGCCGCCGGCCGCCCCGCCAGGCCGCCTCGAAGCGGTCGCAGGCGGTCACGATCCGCCGGAATAGGGTCCGAGACGGGGTCGGCAGGCTCTCGCCGGGTTCGACAGGGACGGCCGACGTCATTTCAGGGTCCACATCAGTCGGATCATCCGGAGGCGATTGGCCACGGTGCGCAACGAGCAGCCGAGCCGCGCGGCGATCTCCTCATTGGTCTCGCCTTCGAGCTTGGCGATGGCCACCTGCTTCAGGTCCTCGCGTTTCAGGGATTCGAGCAAGCGACGGACCTCCTCGGCCACGATCATGGCGAATTCGGGCGTCGGCTCCGACGCGGCGATCTGCTCCAGGATGTCCTTGTCGGACAGGGTTTCCGGGAGGTCCGAGGCGGAGAGCGTCCGGCCCTCCCCGCGCTTCTGGCGGGACTGTCGGAGCCGGATGTCCGTCACGGTCCGGGCGGTCATGACCACGAGGATCCGCCAGAGGTCGTTGCGGTCGTCGAGCCGGGGGAATTTGCCCCCCTTCACCCCGCGCTGGAACGCGTCGAGCACCTGGAGGGCGACGTCTTCCTCGTCGGATTCCGCGCCCGAGGGGCGGCTCCGCATCTTCCAGCGGGCCAGGTCGACGAGGCGTTCGAAGTAGCGATTCCAGAGGCCGGGCATCGCGTCGGGGTCGCCCGCCTTGAGCCCCCCGAGGAGCAGGGTAACCGAGCCACCGTCGTTTTCGGACGACATGCCAGGCCTCCCGGGGCCCCTATCAAGAGCTTAGGTCACGAACGCCCAGGTTAACACGACCGAGATAAATTGTACCTCGAGCACCGCGTTTCTCCAACACGGGCCGGGACAGCCGGCCTTGCAAGCAACATCCCGTCGCGGCCTGGCATCATGAACAAAACCGCACGCCGGCCCCGACCCCGTCGCATAAAAATCGACCGGAACGGCGATCCCCCTTAATGCCGTGCTATTTGGAACTTACGGCGACCGTGTGTGTCGGAGAGCGGGCCATTCGACATTCCGCGCGGATTTTTTGCATGCCCGGGGGCCCTTTGAGCATTGATGTTATGAGGGCAGGATTGATCACCCCCCCGTGAGTCCCGCCTTCTTCCCCCTATCCGAGCTGGGATGTCACCGACTGGCTCCTGGGACATGCCCGCACTCGGCCCCCGGCGTACCGCGAGTCACGCGTTCCCCCCGACGCGACCGGCAGCCCCCTACGCTCCCCCGAGACGGGGACCCCCAGAGCGTCCTGCCCGGTACCGGCCTGACTCGTCGGTCGCGCCCTTTCCCCCCGCGATCCTCCCCCCGCGATCCTCCCCCCGCGATCCTCCCCCCGCGATCCTCCCCCCTCGATATCAGCCCCCTCCTCCTCGAAGGCTCCCCCCGCCTTCAGGCGAGGATCGGGGTCACCACCTCGCCGTGGACGTCGGTCAGCCGCATGTCACGGCCGCTGAATCGATAGGTCAGCCGCTTGTGGTCCACCCCCAGCAGGTGGAGCATCGTGGCGTGGAGGTCGTGGACCTCGACCTTGTCCTCGACGGCGTGATAGCCGTAGTCATCGGTCGCGCCGTGGATCGTCCCCCCCTTGATCCCGCCGCCCGCCAGCCACATCGTGAACCCGAACGGGTTGTGGTCCCGGCCGTTGCTCCCCTGCGCCATCGGGGTCCGCCCGAACTCTCCGCCCCAGATCACCAGGGTGGAGTCGAGGAGCCCGCGCGCCTTGAGATCCTTGAGGAGTCCGGCGATCGGCTGGTCGACCGCGTGGGCGTTCTTCTCGTGGCCGTTCTTGAGGTCCGAGTGCTGGTCCCAGCGGTCGGTGCCGACGCCGGGGCAGAGCAGCTCGATGAACCGGACGCCGCGCTCGACGAGGCGCCGGGCGATCAGGCACTCGCGGCCGAAGATCCGCGTCGGCTCGTACTCGGCATCCAACCCGTAGAGCGACCTCGTGGCCTTCGTCTCGCCGTCCAGATTCATCAGATCCGGCACGGCGGCCTGCATCTTGAAGGCAAGCTCGTAGTTGGCGATCGACGCTTCGAGCCTGTCCTCACGGCCGAGGCGGCCGAGCACGGACTGGTCGAGCGAGCCGAGGAGCTTCCGCTTGCGCATCTCCCGCTCGGCCTCGGTGGGCTCGGCCGACTGGATGTTGGCGACCGCCTGGCTCCCCGGCCGGAAGACCGAGCCCTGGTAGGTGGCGGGTAGGAATCCGTTGCCGAAGCAGTCGAGCCCGCCGGGGGGGATCAGGCCGCCGTTGAGCACGACGAAGCCCGGCAGGTCCTTGCACTCGCTGCCGAGCCCGTAGGTCACCCACGCGCCCTGGCTCGGCCTGCCCTGGAGGCCGCTGCCGGTGTGCATGAAGTAGTTGGCGTTGGTGTGCTCGGAGAAGTTCGACACCATCGACCGGACGACCGCGATGTCGTCGATGCAGGTGGCGACGTTCTCGAACAGCTCGCTGACGGGGATCCCGCTCTTGCCCCGGGGCTTGAACTTCCAGGGGGATCTGAGGACCTTGCCGACGTCGTTGAACTGGGTCGGCTGGACCTTCGCCTTGATCGCCTGGCCGTGCTCGCGGTCGAGCCGGGGCTTGGGGTCGAAGGTGTCGACCTGCGACGGCCCGCCGTCCATGAACAGGAAGATGACGCTCTTCGCCTTCGCCGGGTGGTGCAGCCCCTTGAATGTCCCGGAGGTCGCCCCCCCGTCGGCGATCAGGTTGCCGCCGTAGGCCGACTCGCCCAGGAGGGTCGTCAGGGCCAGGGCCCCGAACCCGTTGGCGCACCGGAGGAGCATGTCGCGACGCGAGGTCGGCCCTTCGTGGAAGCGTCCGCAGTGCATGGCGACGATCCTCCGGCGATCGGTCGGGTTCGGGCGGGCTCAGTCGGCGGACCTCGCGACCGGGCGGGTCAATCCATCATACAAATCCGGGCGGCGGTTGGGGAGGAATCGCCAGGCGGCCTGGAGGGCCTGGACGCGGTCGAGTTGCAGCTCGGCATAGAGGATTTCTTCCCGGTCGCTCCCCAGGGCAAGGACCTTGCTCGACGGGTCGGCGATGAACGACCCGCCCCAGAAGGTGATGGCCCCCTCCTTGCCCACGCGATTCAGGCCGGCGACGTAGACGTTGTTCGTGGCGGCGTGGCCGAGCTGGGCGTTCCGCCACATCTGCTCCCAGTCGCCGGTGATGTTGTCCTCGACGTCCTCGTCGATGACACCGATCGCCGTGGGATAGATCAGGATCTCGGCCCCCTGGAGGGTCGCCAGCCGGGCGGCCTCGGGGAACCACTGGTCGAAGCAGATGAGCGGGGCGATCTTGCCGAAGGGTGTGTCGAAGACCCGCACCCCGGTGTCGCCGCCCGCGAAGTAGTGCTGCTCGTGGTAGAGCACGTCCTCGGGGATGTGCGACTTGCGGTAGGTCCCCAGCAGCGCCCCGTCGGGCCCGAAGACCGGGGTCGTGTTGTAGAAGACCGTGCCGTCGGTCCGCTCGAAGATCGAGCCGGGGATCAGGACGATCCCGTGCCGCCTCGCCGCCTCGGACAACGCCTGGCACGTCGGGCCGGGGACCGGCTCGGCTCGGTCGAACGCCGAGGCGTCGTCGGGCCTCTGGCAGAAGTAGGGACCGAGGAACAGCTCCGGCAGCGCGACGATGTTCGCCCCGGCCTTCGCGGCCTCGTCGATCCGCCCGAGCGCGACGCGGAGGTTCTCCTCCGGCGACCCATCGCACCGCATCTGCACCAGCGCCAGCGTGACGACTCGTGAATTGGTCATATCCGTAGGGTGGGCACCGCCCGCCGCGACCTCCGCTCGAAACATCCGAACATTCGCCACGAAACCGGCGGACGATCCGAATCCGGGATTCAGATCGTCTCCAGAAGCGCCTCGGCCTTCAGCAGCAGATCCTCATCCCCGGCCTCACGGGCGAGCGACCGGGCGACCTCGGAGAACCGGCGCGCGAGTTCGTCTTCCTGATTGTCGAGGAATGTCTCCGCCGCGTCGAGGGCCAGGGCAGGGTCGGGCCGCTCGGCAAGCAGCCCGTCGTAGACCTCGGCCGCCTCGGCGCCGCGATCGTTCCGGGCGAGGACCTCCGCCCGCCAGGTGCGATACATCCGCGAGCCGGCGCCTTGCCCGAGTTCCCGGTCGGCCTCGATCGCCTGAGTGATCCGGTTCAGGGCGAGTTCGACGCCATCGTTCTTGAGCGCCTGGCGGACGAGCGTGGCGAAGACCGCCAGGCGGTCGACGGCACCGAGGGCCTCGGCCCCCCGTTCGACGAGCGCGGCGGCGAACCGGGTCGCGCGGGCGTCGTCGCCGAGGGCGGCGGCCGATTCGAACGCGTTGACGAGCGTCGGCAGGTCCAGGCCAGCCGGTTCGAGCCGGTCGAGGTCCTCGACGCTCATGCAGGAGGCGTCGGCGGGGTCGACGGTCTCGGGGTCTCGGGGTTCGATCCCGAGGCGGCGTCGGAGGCGGTCGAACGGATACCCCTGGTAGAGGACGGCCGTGCTCGGGCGCTCGCCGAGCTGCTCGCGGAGCAAGAGCACGCCGCGGAGCTTCAACCCGGCCACGCGATCGCCGGAGGCGGCCGCGCGGGCGGCATCGAGCGGCGAGCGGCCGTCGAGGCCCTTGCGCCTGTGGTGGATCCAGAGGTTCTCGTAATAGTGTTCGACAACCGCTCGATGGGCCGTGGCCTGCTGATCGGGATCCAGGCCGGCGGGGAGGCGGGCCGCCCAGACGTCGGCGTCGAGGAACGCCAGGGGCAGCGGCGTCGCCTCGCGGCGGGGCGGCGGAACGGCCGGCGGCAGGCGCCTGGCGACGTCGTCGATCACCCGGTTCAGGCCGATCGGCTCCGGGCTCGACACGCGAAGCCCGCGCGGGGATCGCATGACGAGGGCGAGCAGCCGCCGGGGCTGGTCCCCATCCAGCGGGCCGTCGAGCCACTCATAGATGGCGGCGTCCGTGAGCTGCGGCTGGCCCGTGACGGGGTCGACGGGCGGGGGCACGGGTCGCACGCCCGGGATCCGATCGAGGAATGCCGCAGGATCGCCCAGGTCATCGCCCCAGGACGTGAACGCTGTGTGCGTCAGGCCGTCGGCGAGCGACTCGGCCCCGCCGCCCTGCCTCAAGACCTCGGCCAGGGCCCAGGCCAGCACGGCCGAATCGTGATGGTCGGGATTGCTCGACCGCCCGAGGTGTTGCAGCAGTCGATCGAGGGCCGCGACGGCCTCGACGTTGCGGCCGGTCCAGGCCAGGCAGAGGGCCTGGTTGTACCGGGCGGCGGAGTCGTCCGTCGACTCCTCGGCGATCCGCCCGAAGACATCGGCGGCGCGGTTGAGGTCATCGAGCCCCGGGCCCTGGAGCCGCTCATCCCAGCGGAGCCGGTCGGATTCGGACCCCGGCGGGAGCAGCTTGTACTCCCGGCGCGCCGCGACCGGCAGCTCGGCCGACGTCTCCAGCACCTGGATCGCCTTGTTCGCCGCCTTGTGATCCGGGTCGATCGCCAGGGCCTGCCGCCAGCACGCCCAGGCCGCGAGCGGCCGGTGGCGTCGCAGGTGGTCCCACCCCCGATGCACCAGCATGAGGGCCGGGTCGTCCGGGGTCGGAGATGACATGGGTGCCCCCGGAACCGTTGAGAGAAACCTGAGAGACGAACGTCACAACGCGCCGAAGATCCGCGCCGTTTGGAGCCAGTTCGTGTGCCATCGGCTTGCCACTGCCCGGGAGAGCCCGGGACAAAAGGCCCTCCCCAAGACGCGTCGAACGACCTCCATCGCCCCCCGCTCCGCCCGGGCCGTCGGTCGCACTGGCAGGGCAGTGGCACACGAATCGGCTTCAAACGGTGCGGGGGCGAGACGGCTTCGATCAGCGGCCGGGGATGATGAGCGGCGACTTGGCGGCCGGGGGCGTGCCCTGGGCGGGCGGGGCGGACGAGCCTGGGGTCCAGATGCCGCCGCCACCGCCGGTGCTGGCCGCGGCGGCGGAGCCGGGGGTCCAGATCGCGGGCTTGGAGGCCGAGACGCCCAGCTCGCCGGTCGCCGTGCGGACCTTCGGGCCGTAGGTCGCCAGGAGGGCCTGGAGCCGGCGGGTGTCGAGCAGGAAGTCGTCCGGGCGCTCGGGGTGCGGGATGAGCTGGATCAGCCGCATCGCGACCAGTCGCGACGAGAGCACCTTGGCGCACTCGGGGATCTGGCTGTAGCGCTCCAGCAGGACCGAGAGGTCGGGCACCCACTCCTCGGGCCGGGTCCGGGGCATCTTGAGCATCAGGTCGGCCAGGTCCCAGTTCATTGCGCTGAGCGGGACCAGCCGATTCGGGTCGGCGGCGCGGCCCAGGGTCATCTGCTCGGCGGCCTTCTCGGGGTAGCCGGTGGATTCGTAGCGGATCCCCAGCGCCTCGTGCACGCGGAACCGGGGCATGCCCACGGCGTCGAGTTCGGCGTCGGTCGCCTTGAGCAACTGCGTCCCGGCCTGCTCGACCATCCAGGGCAGGAAGATCGCCTCCGACCGGGCCACGATGCCCGCGAGGTCGATGACGCTCGCGGTCTCCAGGTCGATCGTGTGGAAACGGGCGTAGGGGACGTCTTCGAACTGGGTCGTCCGGAGGTCGATCCCGGGTTCTTCGGGGAGCTTGAGCAGGTCGCGGAGCGTCGTCGTCAATTCGAGGACACGCTCGTCGAGGCCGCTGAGGGCGATGATGAGCAGTGCGGCGCGGAGGGGGACCTGGCCTTCGGGCAGGCCCGCGGCCTGGAGCGGAGTCTTGCCGTTGAGGTAAGGCTTGGGGACGCCCGGCCAGACCTTCGTGAGGACCTCGGCCTTCTTCTCCCCCCGGAGTCGGTCGATCTCCCTCGGGATGAGGCCGTCGGGGAGCTGCCACTCCCAGGAGATCGAGAGCGCCGAGCGGCTGAGCTCGGCCTGGAACTTCGACTTCGGGTGCGCGGGGACGATCGTCGGGCCGGCGATGGCCATGAAACGGTCGCGGAGCCCTTCGAGCCGCCCGTCGTCCGCGCCACCCAGGGCGACGAGGTCCTTGCTGACGTACAGACGCCCCTGGACGATCGGGATCTGATCGGGCGTGAGCGGGGCCTCGGGGACCTTCGTCAGCGCGGGTCGGTCGAGGAGCTGGAAGACGATCGCGTCGGCCGAATTCTCGTCCGAGGGATCGAAATCGCCTTCGCCCTCTTCGAGGAGGTCGGTCTGCTTGCCGAGTTCGGCGAGCAGGCCGTCGTGGTTGCGGATCGGCCAGATCCAGTGGACGTACTCGACGCGATCGGCCGAGCGCACCGGCTCGATGGACTGGCAGAGCAGCTCGATGTCGACCGCCTCGGAAGTCTGCCCGAGGGCGACGACGCGACGGCGAAGCAGGGCCACGGCCCCCTTGTGGTCGCCGACGTAGAGCCGGGTCAGCCCCTCGTTGTACTCGGCGACGCTGCCCGCCGGGGTGCCCGAGCCGAGGTCGCCGGTGAGGGCGTGGTAGAGCGCCATGGCGGCGCGGAAGCGGCCGACCTCGGCGAGTTCCAGCGCCTCGCGGAACCGGGCGGCGATGGCCTCGGGAGTCCCCTCGGGCGCAGGCAGGCAGTCGTAATCCTGCTTGAACCAGGGGGCGATCTCCACCGAGCCGTCGAGCGGGCGGAGGATTTCCTCCCGCATCGACTCGATCTCCTCGGCGGCCTCCGGGCCGGTGGACACGTTGTCGAGGATGCGATGCATCAGCAGGAAATGCCGTCGCGCGGCGACGAACTTCTCCTCGCCGATCAGGATCAGCCCCACCTCGCGGATCAGGCGGGCGACCCTCGGCGAGACGCCGATCGGGAGCACGTCGAGCGCATCCTGGAGGGCGTCCACCGCCGCGTCGGGCGAGACGCTCATCCGGGCCCCGGCGTACATCAGGCGGGCCTGGACGTTCTTCGGTTCCTTCTTGAGGAACTCGGCGAGGACGTCCGACGCATCCTTCACACGACCCAACTCGGCCAGAGTGCTCGCCTTGCGGAGCGTTAACCAGGGGTTGAAGGGGACCCTCTTCAGGCCCTCGTCGAGGGCCTCGATCGAGGCCTCGGCCTGGTTGCCGTCGAGCAGCCGCATCGAGCGGAGCGCATAGGGTTCGGCCTTATGGCAGCACCACTTGAGCTTCTGACCGCTGCCGCAGGGGCAGGGGGAGTAGGGGTCGACGCCGGCCATCGATTTGCATTCCTGACGTGATCGTGATCGCCTCGGACGCCTGTGTTCCCCACGGCCGCAACCCCGGGGCAAGGCAAGGAATCAACAGTAGCAAAGCCGACGTCCCCGCGTCTATGCTGGACCCGTCCCCGGTGCCCCCCGCGATGGTCGCGGGCCGGCCCCCGTTGGACGTCGCCGAGCGGCCCCCGCCAAGGTCCTTCGCATGCCGATGCTGTCGCACAAATCCCTGTCATTTTCCCACTTCCGTCGCGGACCCCTCCGCCTCGCCCTCGTCTCGCTCGCGGTGGGCGGCCTGATCCTCGGCCCCGGCGCGGGCCGCGTCGCGCACGCCTGGGGACGCCTCGGACACCGGGTCATCGCCCGCGTCGCCGACGCCCGCCTCACCCCCGTCGCGAAGGCGAAGATCAAGGAATTGCTCGAACCCGGCGAGACCCTCGCCGACTGCTCCACATGGGCCGACGAGCACCGCAGCGACGTCCCAGGCAGCGCGGGCTGGCACTACGTCAACGTGCCCATCTCCAAGGCCGGCTACGACCCCAAGGACTGCCCGCCCGGCGGCTGCGTCGTCAACAAGCTCGACGAGTTCAAGAAGATCCTCGCCGACCCGTCGAAGTCGAAGGCCGAGCGCAGGAAGGCCCTGCGGTTCGTCGTGCATCTGCTCCAGGACATGCACCAGCCGCTCCACGTCGGCGACCGCAACGACCGGGGCGGCAATGGCTTGCAGCTCCAGTTCTTTGGCGACAATCGCAACCTGCACGGCATCTGGGACTTCAGCCTCCTGGAACGCACCCGCCTGACCGAGAATCAGTGGGTCAAGCGGGTCGGCGACCAGATCACCGCCAAGAACGCCGCCGAATGGTCCGGCGGGACCGCGATCGAGTGGGCCAACGAGAGCCACGCGATCGCCAAGCTCGCCTACAAGAACCCCGGCGACCGCCGCGGCGCCCCGGCCAAGAACGCCCCCAAGTCCGACCTCCCCTGGCTCAGGAACGGCGACAGCCTCGGCCAGGCTTACCTCGACGCCAACCTCCCCCGCGTCGAGCAAAGGATGGTCCAGGCCGCCATCCGGCTGTCGGCCGTGCTCAATGACGTGCTGCACTGACGCCGGCCGCCCGGAACCATACCGGAAATCGTTGTGAATCCGTCGTTTCCGCACCAGGGGTCGGAGACCCCTGGCTAGCATCCGGCCCCCCTCTGGGCGGACCGAATCGATCATCGGCCCGATCTTCAGATCAATGCACCACGAGCCCTTCGCCGTGCTTGGGGGTTTTCTTGGGCTTGTACAGCATGCTCCCGACGACGATGAGACCCATGACGCCCCAGAAGAGGCCGGGGTGCATCTCCCACGGGAACTGATACGCCCAGCGGGGGATCGACTCCCGCCAGCCGCCCGGGGGGATTGGCTTGTGCGGATGGAGCGCGTGCTCGATGCCGCCTCCGATCAGCTTGAGCCCGATCCATCCGACCAGCCCGTACGCCCCGGCGGCCAGGCCGGTGAACTTGTCCAGAAGGATGATGAAGTACCCGGCGACGTAACGCATGGCGATGATGCCGAGCACACCACCGACGTAGATCACGGTCATCTTGAGGTCGACCGAGATGTCGAGCAGCGGGAAGTGGAAGAGTTCCCGCGAGCCGAGCGACTTGGGGAGGTTGTCGGCGATCGCCACGGCCGCCAGGATCGAGTCGACCGAGAAGGCGATGTCCGCCAGCTCGACGCCCACGACCGTCCCCCAGAAGCCTGACCCGAACCGGGACTTGACCTCCTTCGACTCGCCCTCGTCCTCATTGTTCGCCAGGAAGTGTGCGATCGCGAGGTACAGCAGATACAGCCCCCCGACGAACTTGAAGCCCCAGTATTCCAGCAGGCTCGCCGCGAACAGCACGGCGACGAACCGGAAGAAGAACGCGCCGAAGATCCCGTAGCGGAGGGCCCGCTTCTGCTGCTCTTTCGGCAGGTGCCGGACCATCACCGCCAGCACGAGGGCATTGTCCGCGCTCAGCAGCCCTTCCATGAAGACGAGGAAGGCGATCGCGCCGGCGAGCTGGCCGAGTTCCGAAGGACCGATGCCCCACATGTCCGGGCGACTCCTCTGCCTTGCTGTCGTGTTGCGTCGAGTCGATCTGAAGAGTGATGAGCTCACCCGAGTTCCGTCAGGGGGTCACCACACTACCACGGAATTGTGGCAACGACGACCCCTCCGTCAATCCGCCGATGTCGAAATGCCATCGAGATTTCTTGGACCCGGCCCGCCCGCGGAGGGTACGCTTGAGGGACGATCGGACCTGCCGTGGCACACGATCGGTCTACCCGAACCGAGGCGAGCGTTCCATGCGTTTTCCCGATTCGACCCGATCCCGGAACCTCTTCGCCGCCTCGCTCGGCGTTGCCCTCGTCCTGCTGTCAGTCTGCCCTCGCGCCCTGGCGCAAACCGCACCATCCCAGCCGAAACAATCCCGGCCGGAACAGCCCAGGGCGGCGTCGGCCGCCGTCCAGGCCAGGCCGAAATCCGCAGCCCCCCGCCCCCAGGTCGACGGCGGCCCGACCGTCATCTCCTCCGAGGCCGCCGCCGCCAAGCGGAAGCCGGGCGTCTTCGAGAACATGGAGGATCGCTACGGCTCGATCGGGGAAGACGTCCCCCCCTGGCGCAAGACCCAGTTCTTCGGGATCCAGGCGAAGGGCCAGTTCTTCGTCTACGTGGTGGACTGCTCCGAGAGCATGCTCGACGAGGACCGACTGATCCGCGCCAAGCGCGAGCTGCGACGGAGCGTGAACAGCCTCCAGTTCCCGCAGCGCTTCAAGGTCCTCTTCTACAACGACAGGGTCCTGCCGATGCCGGGGGCCGTCCCCAAATCGGCCGACACGTTCGCGAAGGATCAGCTCGCGCAGTGGCTCACGCTGATCGAGCCCCACGGCGGCACCGAGCCGAGGATGGCGATGAACCAGGCGATCGGCCTCAAGCCCGACGCCATCTTCCTGCTCTCCGACGGGGCCTTCCCCGACGGCGCCGTCGAGGCCATCAACGCCCGCAACGCCAAGCACATCCCCATCCACTGCATCGACCTCGCCGGCGGCCAGGGGGGCGACCACCTCAAGCGGATCGCCCAGGCCTCGGGCGGCAAGTACGTCGCCCCCTGAGCCGAGACATCGGATCACGACGCGTCGGGCACGCTCCGGAAGAATCTCGGCGAGCCGTCCGGCTGAGCTTCCATCTGGAACGGCTGATCATTCGCCGGGTCGTGGCCCAACGTCCGCCACTCGGGTTTGAGCAACTCCTCCAGGCTGGCGGGATGCTTGCCCTTGTCGAGGAAAAATGCCCTCGCGGCCAGTCGCAGGGCGAGCATTCGCAGGTCTCGGCTGACCTGCTGCTCCGAATTCGACGCGGATCGGAATGCCGCCTGTTGCTGCGCCTTGAGCATCGGCCAGGCGATGTTCATCGACAGCCGCATGCCGGCGGATTTGGACCGGAACGCGTAATCCAGGTCTCGGTCGAACACCGATCGCATCGACTCCCGAGAGGCGTCGAGCCGGACAAGGTCCTCGATCAACCCCCTGCACTCCTCCGTCGAGAGCGTGTCCTGGAGCTTCGCGAGCAACGCAAGGCCCTGCGACTCCATCGCGATCCCCGCCAGCGCCTGGACGGCCAGCCCGCCGTTGGATCCGGCCCGCCCCGCGCGGATCGTGTCGAGTGCGAACGCCTTCGCCTCCGACGTTCGACCTTCCAGCGCGGCCAGTCGGGCATTCGCGAGCAGGACCCGGCCGCAGGCCCGCAGCGGGCCCACGCCCTCGATGCCTCGATTCAAGGTCTCCGGGCTGTAATCGAGGGTGAACCGGCTTTCCCTTCCCAGCCCCAGCCGGATCCGCTCCAGCGCCTTCGTGTTGCCTTCCACCAGAGGCCGGATCGTCTCGACCGGGGCGGCTTCGAACCGGGGGAGGTTCCAGTCTCCAGTGACGAGCTTGCCGGCGGCGATCAGGTCATCGTAACCATTCGGGTCGGGAAGCGCCGGCAGCGCCGGTGGCGGCACGAAGAGACTCCCGCCGACCATTGCGACCAGCAGACCGACGACCCAGAAGGCGATCCGTCGGAGTCGGCGACGCGGCCGGGGGGAGTCCGTCATAATGGCACCTGCAAGCCGGCGCGGGGGCGAATGATGCGATCAAACCGCCACTTTGGAGTGCGGAAGCCGAACGTCCGCTTTCCGAGAAGACGAATGCGACGGCGATACGTTTGAAGTCCCGTCCCGCTTCGTCTTCGCACTCTCCTGCTGAACGAAAGCGGAAGCCTGGCTTCCGCACTCCAAAGGGGGCGGCAAGGTATTCGCGGGCGTCCCCGCGATATTCGGCCCGCTGCCTCAGATCGCCTCCGGCCCGCGTTCGCCGGTGCGGATGCGGATGCAGTCGTCGAGCGGCAGGATGAAGATCTTGCCGTCGCCGATCTTGCCGTCGGGCCCACTCCGGCCGGCCTGGATGATCGCGTTGACGGTCGGCTCGACGAAGTCCTCGTTGACGGCGATCTGGAGCTCGATCTTGCGCAGGAGGTTCACGGTGATCTCGTGCCCGCGATAGACCTCCGTGTACCCCTTCTGGCGTCCGAATCCCTGGACGTCCATGACGGTGAGCCGGAAGACCTCGACCTGGGAGAGGGCCTCCTTGACGGCTTCGAGCTTGCTCGGCTGGATGACCGCGATGATGAGCTTCATGCGCCGCACGCCCGTCGTCCGGGCGCCCTCCGTGGTTGGGCGTGGGTCGTCATTGAGAACCGGGCCGGAGTGCTGCCTCCGGGGCCCGGGGTCCCGCGTATTGTGTCGTAACCGCTTATCCGGTCAAGGACAGTCGGCACCGGCATCCCGATCCATTCGCAATCGCCCGGAGATTCCGCTATCGTGGGTCCCCGGCGCGTCCACTCCATCTCCCCCTGGCCGCGATTGCATGAATGGACCGTCCGGTCCCTGTCGAGCGAGCCCTTCTCGTGCCCGACCCGACCCCGCGCGAAGCCGGTCAATCCGAGGAGACGCCTCCGAGCCGCCGCGCGGACCTCGTCGCCGGACTGGTTTGCGTGCTCGTCTCCACGCTGCTCGCCGTGTCCCCGCACCTCGCCTCGCTCGCGCGATTCGGGACGCTCGAATACCTGGGCGACGGCGACGACATCCTGTACATGACCATCTCGCGGATCGCCTATCATGGCGAGAACTCGCTCCGCGACCCGTTCGCCAGGCCGTCGGAATCGTCGCCCACGCTCTATGCGTGGTGCCAGTTCGTGCCCCTGGCCCGGCTCACTCATGCGCTGGGCATCCCCGCGATGCTGACGAACCTGGCCTGGCGTGGGCTCGGCGGGATCCTCTTCGGGGCCACCCTCTACCTCGCCTTCCGACGCCTGCTGGGTGCGATCCGGCATCCGACCGCCTGGGCGCTCGGACTGACGCTCGTCTGCCTGTCGGACCCGGGCTTCAACGGCGGGAAGATGCTCGTACAGGTGCCCTCCCTGCTGGGCCAGATGCTTCGAGGCACGGCCGACTCCTCCCGGCCGGAGACGCTGGGGCAGTATCGAGTCGTGACGCCGCTCCTGAACATGCCGTTCTTGCTGCTGGTGGTCGCGAGCCTCTCGCCCGCGCGACGATTCGGGAAATACTGGGTGGCCGCCGGGGCGATCGGGCTGGGGCTCTGCGTCCAGCTCTACTTCTTCTTCTGGACGGCGGCGGTGCCGGCGCTCGGGATGGTGTTCCTGGTCAGCCTCTGGCAGACATTCCGGGGGCCCCAGAATCGGGGGCAGGCCGGCGAGCGGGCGGAGGCGATCGGCATGGTGCTGGTCATCGGCCTCTTGATCGGTGCTCCCCAGGTCTATTCGAACGCGAAGGCGTTCGCCGATCCGTCGTTCAAACCAACCCTCCAGCGTCTCTCGCGAGGCTGGGCCGTGCCGCCCGGGAGCCCGGCCCGGACGCAGTACCTCGCGAACGCCTCGTTCTGGGGCAAATTCGCCCTGGCGACCGTCGCCATCGTGGCGTTCCGGCTGAAGAACCTCGCCTTGCCCTGGTGGCTGGCCCTGTTCGGCTTCGCGCTGGCGAACAGCGCGATGGTGACAGGGTTGGAGTTCGAGAACTACCACTGGAACCTGGTCTACTCGCCGATGGGGGCGATCCTGGTCCTCTCCTGCGTCGCGAGTGTGCTGGATCGGTATTCCGGGAACCGGCCCCACCGGCTCATCCCCCTGGCGACGGTCCCGCTGGCGATGGTCGCGCTCGCCGTGGTCTGGCGGCCGTTCGAGGCGCTCCATGCGAAGGAGGCGGTCGAGAACAGCCGGATCCTATCCGGGATGGCCGACATCCGCCCCGGCCTGGCGGGCCTGACGCCGGATCGGATCCTCGCCGGGCCCACCGAGGCGAGGGTGGCGCTGCTGCTGGGGCGGTCGGGCATGCTGTTCCAGGACCCGCACACGTCGCACTCGACCCTGATCCCCGACCGCGAGGTCCACGAGCGCCACGCGCTCAACGCCTGGTTGCAGGGGATCTCCGCCGAAGATTACGCGAAGACATGCGCAATCGGGCGATTCCAGGTCGGGGCGGAGTCCCTACCTGAGTGGGAACCCGACGCCGTGGCCGCCGCCCGGTTGGCCATCTTCCGGGCCATCGAGGCCGACAACGGCAAGGCCCTCCTGTCTCGCTACCGGCCCGATGTGCTCCTGCTCCCGGCCGATCTGCCCAGCCCGCCGCGAGGGGGCCCCTGGAGCCTGCTCCTCAGGGGCAAGTCGTGGTCCGTCTGGAAAATCCCTGATATCTAATCCGACCGAAATGATTGAGTATCACTATGTGCGGGCATCCCCTGTTTGAAACCGAACAAGTGTCGGAGTATCCTGGCATACACTCGGCTTGACCGGCCCCGGATGATACGGGAAGGTCGAGGAAACGCGGCCGGTCCCCTCCCGCTTTGATGCGAGCCAGCGCGGCAGAGTCACCGGTCGCGATCCGTCTTGCCCCCACCTGCCAGAAAAGCGATCCCCAATGAATGTCTCCTCGCGCTGTTACTACGCGCTCCGGGCGATCTACACCCTCGCCGGGCATCACGAAGAGCGGCCGATGAAGATCGCCGACATCGCCGAGGAGCAGCGCATCCCCCTCCGTTTTCTCGAAGCGATCCTGAACCAACTCAAAGGGGGCGGGTTCGTCCAGAGCCGACGAGGCGCGGAGGGCGGTTACAAGCTCGCCCGCCCGGCCGACAAGCTCACCGTCGGCGAGGTCATCCGCTTCATCGACGGCCCCATCGCCCCCGTCGATTGCGTCAGCCAGTCCCGCCCCAAGGAGTGCGAGTTCCACGGCGAATGCGCCTTCTTCGGCTTCTGGTGCCGCGTCCGCGCCGCGCTCTCCGGCGTGGTCGACCAGACGACCTTCGCCGACCTCATCAAGGAAAACGAAGCCCGCATCGCCAACCGGATCGCCGACTGGACCATCTGACGGACGCCCCCCCCTCGTGGCCAAGGTCGAGTGCGGTGGACGCGAGGACGCGTCGCAGTGCACCCGACACCGTCGACCTGGGTGGCTGAGGATGCGCGTCCCCAGCGCGTGGCCCGACATCAAAGGTCGTCCGGGTCGAGTTCCTCGACCTCCACGCCCTGAGGCATCCCGGGGTTGGCCTGGCCCTTGGCGGCGGGATTGTTGTTCTTGCGGAAGGGGTGGTCCTTGGCGCCGTGGAGTTCGGGCGAGAGCCACATCATCAGGAGCCCGGGTCCGAGCAGGCACATGCCGAGCATGTAGAGCATGATGTGGTCCTTGACGTCGCTCCACCGCCTGGCGGCGAACCAGAAGATGTAG
Organism: Isosphaeraceae bacterium; assembly: GCA_965279195.1. GTDB lineage: Bacteria > Planctomycetota > Planctomycetia > Isosphaerales > Isosphaeraceae > CBDIHP01. Next base: position 265,859 of record CBDIHP010000043.1, on the reverse strand, counting down.
AGCGGCACGAACCGGCAGAGGAGCATCTGGATGAAGCCCTCCTCGGCGATCACCTGGCGGAAGGCCGCGTTGCCCAGCAGGGTCAGCAGGCCGCCGGGGATGATCAGGATCAGCGCCAGGGCGAACCGGAAGTTGGGCAGGGCGATCCCCAGTCCAATCAGCGCCGCCATCACCACGAATGCCCCGAACCCGAACGCGAGGAATCCTTTCATCTCCTCGCGCTGCCGCTGCTGCTTGCGCTTCCGCTTCTTCGGGCCATCCACGCCCGGCGACGCCGAGAACGTGCTGGGCGCCATATGCGCCCGCGATGGCAGCGGCATGACCAGCGACGACCCCTCGTCGTCCACAGCCGGACCTGCGTCCGGATCCGCCCGGGGAGCATCGCTGAACCCGAAGACATCCAGGCTCGGCGGCGGCGCATCCCCGGGCGTGGCGTCACGCTTCGACGAAGAGGGCCTTCGGGGTTTCGGCAGGGGCGTCGGCTCGGGCGACGTTTCGATCGGCAGCGGCACGGGCCCCGAACTCGACACCGACGTCGGCGTGCCGGGGACCCTGAGCTTCGCGCCACACGACTCGCACTTGACCTTCTCGCCCGCGCGGGCGGCCTCCGCATATTGCCTGTGCCCGCAGGAACCGCATGCAAACTTGATCCGATCGGCCGCCGCCGGCGCAGGCTTCGTGGCGACGGCCACCTTCGCCCTCTTGGCGCAGAACGGGCAAGAGACCGTCATGCCCGCATACTGCTCCTCGACCTCAACCTTCTCCCCGCACCCCCGACATCGATAGCTCAGAACCCGGCTCATGCCGATCCCTTTCCCCGGCCCCTCTACACGATCCCCGTCACGCCCGACCGGCGCGACATCTGTCTCAGGGTCGGATCGGGCCAGCTAGCCAGATTTGCCCGAACAGGGCAAGGGCAATCTCGCGGGAACGATCCGCCGGGTGGGCCGATGTCCACCACCTGGAAAGGTGGGGGCTCAGACGGGGTCCGTAGGCCGCGTCCCCCCCATCGACGCGTGCGGATGCCGGCCCATTCCACCTGCGCGGCCGATCCCCCTGCCGGTGGGGTGACGACTCCCTCCCGGCCGTCGTCTTCCCCCCCCTACCAGGTGCGGGCGGATCGCGAACCCATTTGCAACCGCGCGTGTCTGAGGCTGGCCATGCGTCGGCGATGGCGATATGCTCCTGTTCGCATGCTCAGGGATGGTCTCCAGTCGGCCCGAGGGTTCCGCGATGACGGTCAGTGTGCAGGACGGTGTGGAGAGCCCTCGGATCGAGGCGGAGACGGTCGAGAAGCACGAACCGGGGGGCAGCCGCGAGTTGCTCACGCTGGCCATGCCGCTGGTCCTGAGCCAGGGATTCATGACGGTCCAGACATTCCTGGATACCGTGATGCTCTCCTGGCACGACTCGCGCGAGATGGCCGCGTCGTTCCCCGCGCTCATGTGGTTCTGGCTGCCGTTCGGGCTGCTCCAGGTGACGGCCGGGTACGCGTCGACCTTCGTCGCGCAGTACACCGGGGCCAACCGCCCGGAGCGCGTCGGGCCGGCGGTCTGGCAGGCGCTCCACTTCTCGATCCTGTCCGGCCTGGGATTCCTGCTGATCGTCCCGATCGCCCCCTGGCTGATCCGCTGGGGCGGTCACGTCGAGTCGCTCCAGGTGATGGAGGTGATCTACCTCCGCTGCCTCTGCTTCGCCGCGCTTCCCATGCTGGTGATGTCCGCGATCAACGGCTTCTTCTCCGGGCGCGGGCTGACCTGGACCGTGCTGGGCATCGAGGCCGTCGGCACGGCGGTGAACGGCGTGCTGGATTATATGATGATCTTCGGCGTCGGCGGGTTCCCCGAGATGGGCATCGCCGGCGCGGGCTGGGCGACCGCCGCCGGCTCGTGGGCCTCGGCGATCGTCGCCCTGATCCTCTTCTTCAACAAGTCCAACCGTGAGCACTTCCAGACCGTCAGCGGCTGGCGGCCCGAGCGGGACCTCTTCGGCCGACTCCTGAAGTTCGGCGGCCCGGCGGGGTTCCAGGTGTTCCTGGATGTCCTCGTGTTCTTCGTGTTCGTCCAGCTCGTCGGCCAGCTCGGCGAGGCCCAGACCGGCGCGATGACCCTGACCGTCCGCCTCAACATGGTCGCCTTCCTGCCGATGATGGGCATGGGCCAGGCCGTGTCGATCCTCGTCGGCCAGCGGCTCGGGGCGGACCAGCCCGACATCGCCGAGAAGTCGGCCTACACCGGCCTGCGCTGGATCTTCGGATACATGGCCGTGATCGCGTCGATCTATCTCCTCTTCCCCCGCGCGATCGTCTCGGCCTTCGAGAGTTCCCGCGAGATCGAACACTTCGCCCGGGTCGCCGCGATGGTCCCCAGCCTGCTCGCGTGCGTGGCCGTCTACTCGCTGGCCGACTCGGTGAACGTCACGTTCTCGTTCGCCCTCCGAGGCGCGGGCGACACGAAATATGTCTCCAAGTTCACCTTCCTGCTCGCCTGGCCGATCATGGTCATCCCGACCTACCTCCTCGTCCGCAACGGCGGCACCATCCTCTGGGCCTGGAGCTTCGCCAGCGCCTACATCGTCGCCATGGCCGTGTGCTTCGGCCTGCGGTTCCGCACCGGCAAGTGGAAATCCATGCGAGTCATCGAATCCGCACCCGTCGTGGTCCATTGATCCTCAATCCGGTTCGCCCGCCGGCTTCGGCGTGACGGGCACCGGAGCGCCGAGCGATTCCAGCAACCCGGGGATGTCCTTCCAGCTATCGGTCTCGATGATCGCCGCGCGGTCCATGTTGGCGACGTTGCTGGATTCGAGTCCCCGGCGAAGTTGGAGCAATTTCGTAAGAGCGGCCCGCTTCTCGGCGAGGGTAGAGTGCTTGTCGTTCACCACGGCCGCCGTGCGTGAGCAGGCCTCGGCGTGGCGGAGGCCGTCGGCGAGGAAGGCCACGCGGCGCAGGGCGAGGTCGTCGCCGGCGGCGTCCTTGCGGGCACGTTCGAGGATCGCACGAGCGGGCCCGAAGCACGAGGCGGGGTAGAGTTCGTCGGCGACCTGGGCGTAATGCGCGTAGCGCCGGAAGTTGCCGTTGCGGCGGCTCTTGATTGAGGCGAACGCCCTCGGGCGGTTGCGAATGGCGTAGTCTTCCCAGTAGTTCCAGTAGGCCTTGATGCTCGAAGAGGCGGGGCCGAAGGCGTTGTAATACTCGTCGAGGAGTTGATCGACCGGGGCCTCGGGGCGGGTGTGGATCCGGGCGAGGAGGTAGAGGTTGGGTCCCTGGGCGGCCCACTGGCCCTGGAGGGAGTCGAAGTCGGTGCCGATCATGCCGTGCTTCGCGTAGAACTGGAAGGCATCGGCGAACTGGTGCATGTACACCAACGGCATCGAATAGCCGTCGAGGAACCAGTTGGGCCGGTAGAGCATGGTCACGCCGCTCCTCTGCCAGCCGAGCCACTGCGCCTTGATCCACTCCTGCTCGCCGTCCGTCCGGGGGAACCACCCGGCCGCGCGGAACCAGGGGACGAAGCCGATCACCACGTTCGGATGCAGCTTGATCGCCGGGTCCGGAGCCCAGAAGTAATTCAAATACGCGTAGTAATGCACGCGAACATTGGGATCGATCTCCGCCGCCTTGCTCCGCACCGCCTCGGCGAACCGGGCGTAGCGGTTCGACGCCTGCATCGGCGTGAACGAACGTTCGAGCCCCTCGGGCAGCCCCTTCAGGTTCGGCGGCGGCCCGTCCCACTCGCGGCAGGTCTTGCAGACGCACTGCGCCGAGCCGTCGTTCTCGCCGATGCCGATGTTGTAGGGCTGCCCGGCGAATTTCGGCCGTTCTTCCTTCCAGCGCCTCACGATCTCGGCCTGGAACTCGGGGTTCGAGACGCACATCGTCACCCGGTCGGGCCGCTTCGGATCCTCGGGCCCACGCTTCCCATTCGGCAGGAGCTGGAACCATTCGGGATGCTCCTTGCCGTACCGTTCCCACCAGCTTTCGAATGAATGTCCATTCCCGAAACTCGCCTGCGCGTAGAAGCTCTCCTCCGACTTGCCCATCCGCTGCCGCCGGAGGAACAGCGTCTGATCCCTCGCATACCGCTCGCGGTTCGCCGGCGAGAACCCCAGCGCCTCATGCGCCTTGATGAACCCCGTCGCCCCCAGCCCCGGCCGCAGCAACCGCTGGTTGAACGCCGGCCGGAAGGTCCGATCCATCGCGGGCAGCCGGATCGTCCTGGCCTTCGGGACTACCTCCCCCAACTCCCCCGGCCAGAGCCAGCGGACGCCCAGATTCTGCTCCAGCACCTCGTACACGCCCCAGAGCGTCCCGCTCCGCGTGGTGTCGAAGCTGAGTGGGTCGCCGGGTCCGTCATTGCCGACGATGAACAGATCCTTGCCAGACGACCGGAGGACGGTCGCCTCATTCGTCAGCTCCTCGACCTTGATCCCGGCGTCCTTCGCAGCCTGAGTCGCCCCGACGAAGATCATGGGCCCCTTGATGTCCCCCTTGAGCGGCTCCCTGCGGATCTCCAGAGTCGCCCCGCTCGCCTTCCGCACATGATCCAACAGTTCCTTCGCCGCGTGCTCGGAGATGGGAAAAGGCGTCGCCGGCAAGACCACGACCGCGACGGGTTTCCCCTCCTCGACGATTGTCATCTCATCGGCCGCGCATCCGATGGCGATACCGAACAGAATGAGCGTGAGCATGCGTCAGTCCTTCCGGGACGGGGCAACATCCAATGGTCCCGATAGATTATCAGACCGCCCGCCCGGAATCTCGTGTCAGATTGGTCCGCAGACGTCGCCCCAAAGGGGAGGCATCACCCCGCCGACATCGAGCCCTGCCGATCGGGTGTCCGGCACCAACATCCGCACCCGTCCGTGTGGTGACGCGGCCTCCGGCTCGCGTCGGCCCCCCACCCTACCGGAGAGTTCCGATTCTGACGGCAACGCCTGAATGGGCTGGCCGGATTCCATGAGATTTTCCGCCGGCGGGACCTATATTTCTCGCGGGGACATTTGACTTTGCGCGCCCCGGCTCTTTGGCAATTTGGAGTGGTTCCGGGTGGTTCGGGAGTGTTGATAGATAAGCGTCACCGCCAGAAGATGTTACGACGAAATGGCTTCGTTTCGCCCACTCGAAGTCGCCGCGTTCGAAGGTCGATTGGCTTTGTTCCCGCGATTTCGCGAGGGCGTGCAGCGGAACTCGGCGGCAAATGGCTTTGTTCCCGCGATTTCGTGCGCGGGCGGCGCGAGGCTGTGAACTGGCGAAGGGGACCGAGGGCGGCTAAGATCGGGATTGTTCAACAAGGGCACAACCGGATCCGGTAGGTGGCGGAGCGACCGGCATGGAAAACGTCTTGCGCGGGTGGGTCGGGACGTTGGGGCTCATGCTCCTGTGGCCCTGTCAGGCGCCCGCCGACGACGCGAGGCCGGACGTGGCGGCGATCGAGGCCTTCGAGAAGGAAGTCCGGCCGATCCTGGCGACGCGGTGCCTGTCCTGCCACGACGCGGCCAAGGCCAGGGGGGGGCTGCGGCTCGATTCGAGGGCGGCCGTCCTCAAGGGCGGGGCCTCGGGCGCGGCGGTGGTGCCGGGCAAGCCCGAGGAGAGCCTGCTCATCGAGGCGATCCATTACGATGGGGACGTCGTCAAGATGCCCCCCAAGTCGAAGCTGCCCGACAAGGAAATCGAGGCCCTGTCGCGGTGGGTCGCGAAGGGGGTCCCCTGGGGGGTCGAGGTGCCGAGCGCGGGGATCGCGGAGAACCCCAAGCTCGCCCCCGTGCCCGGCGAGGTGATGAAGCAGCGGGCGAAGTTCTGGAGCTTCCAGCCGGTCAAGAACCCTGCGGCGCCGGTGGTAAAGGACAAGGGCTGGCCGCACAACCCGGTCGACGCGTTCCTGCTCGCCCGTCTGGAGAAGGAAGGGCTCAAGCCGGCCCCCGAGGCGGATCGGCGGACCTTGATCCGTCGCCTGAGCTTCGACCTCATCGGCCTGCCGCCGACGCCGGACGAGGTGAAGGCATTCGTCGAGGACAAACGGCCCGACGCCTACGAGCGGCTGGTCGACCGCCTGCTGGCAAGCCCACACTACGGCGAGCGTCAGGCGCGGCACTGGCTCGACCTTGTCCGTTACGCGGAGACGGCGGGGCATGAATTCGATTATGACATCCAGGGTGCGTATCACTACCGCGATTACCTGATCCGGGCATTCAACCTCGACTTGCCCTATGACAGGTTCGTGGTCGAGCAGATCGCCGGGGACTTGCTGGAAACGCCGAGGCTCGACCCGACGACGCATCAGAATGATTCGGTCATCGGCACGGCGTCGCTGTGGTTAGGTGAGGGGACGCATTCGCCGGTCGATTCGCGGGAAGACACCGCGCGTCGGGTCGACAACCAGATCGACGTCCTGGGCAAGGCGTTCCTCGGCCTGACGATCTCGTGTGCCCGCTGTCATGATCACAAGTTTGATGCAATCACAGCGAAAGATTATTACGCGTTGGCCGGTTACTTCTGGAGCACCCGGCCGCAGCAGGCGTTCCTCGACCCGCCGGGCAAGATCCGGGCGAAGGCCGAGGCCATCGACACGCTGAAGGGCGAGATCCGGGGCATCCTGAAGCCGCAATCGCCGAAGTCGGAGGCGAAGCCGGCGACGGATGAAACCGTGTTCGAGCGTTTCGATGGCCCCGAATTCGACGGCTGGTCGGTCACCGGCGACGCCTTCGGCAAGGGCCCCACGCAGACCGACGACCTCGCCCTGCGGCCCAACGGCCCGGCGGCGGTGTGGAAAGGGATGGCCCACAGCGGTCTGGTCTCCGACCGGCTCCAGGGGGTCCTGCGGTCGAAGACGTTCGCGATCACGTCCAACTACATCCAGATCCGCGCGGCCGGGACGACCGGGCAGATCAACGTGGTCGTGGATGGATTCGACAAGAACCGCTCGCCGATCTACGGCGGCCTGATCCCCTCTGTGAAGCACGGCGACGAGCTGCGCTGGATCGTTGTGGACGTCGCGGCGTGGAAGGGGCACGAGGCGTTCATCGAGATCGCCGACGGCAGCTCGGTGAACTACAACGGAGGCCAGAGCTTCCGCAACGACGGCGGCGGCTGGGTCGCCGTCGACGAGATCCGGTTCTCCGACCACTCGGCGCCGAATGACAACGCGCCTGCACATGTGGCTGTGGATGGGTCGAAAGCGAAGCCCCTGATCGAGCAGGCCCGCGCGATCGAGCGGGAGATCCCCTCGCCGACGCTCGCCCTGGCGGCGGCCGATGGCTCGGGCCAGGATGTGAAAATCCACCTGCGCGGGAGCACGAAGTCCCTGGGCGAGCTCGCCCCACGCCGGTTCCTGGAGGCGGTCAGCGGTCCAAAGTCGATGGCCGACGGCCCCGGCAGCGGACGACTGGCCCTGGCGAAAACGCTCATCGAGCCCTCGAATCCGTTCCTCTCGCGTGTGCTGGTCAACCGACTGTGGAAGCAGCATTTCGGCGAGGGCCTGGTCAAGACGCCCGATGACTTCGGCGCGATGGGCCGGGCGCCGACGCATCCCGAACTGCTGGACTGGCTCGCGACCCGCCTGGTCTCCTCGGGCTGGTCGGTCAAGGCGATGCACCGGCTGCTCGTCACATCCAGGGCCTATCGCATGTCCAGCCACTCGGGCCTGGATCCGGATGCCGAATCCAAGGACCCGACCAACGCCCTGCTCCACCGGATGCCCCTGCGCCGCCTGGACGCCGAGTCGCTCCGCGACGCCATGCTCGCGGTCTCCGGCCGGCTCGACCCCACCATGTTCGGCCCCGGCGTGCCCCCCTACCTGACCCCTTTCATGGAAGGACGGGGCCGCCCGAGGGAGTCGGGCCCGCTGGATGGAAACGGACGGCGGAGCATCTACTTGAACGTCAGACGCAACTTCCTGAACCCGTTCTTCCTCGCCTTCGACACCCCGGCCCCGGCCTCCACGATGGGCCGGCGGAACACCTCGAACGTCCCCGCGCAGGCCCTGGCCCTCTGGAACGACCCGTTCGTGCAGGACCAGTCGAAGCGGTTCGCCGCCAGGGTCCGGGGGATCCGGAGTTCCGACCTGGAGAAGGTCGCCGCGATGTACGAGCTGGCCTTCGGCCGGCCGGCAACCTCGGATGAGTCGGCGCAGGCCCTGGAATTCGTGGCAACCGACCACGCGAACCCGTCGAGGGCCTGGCAGGATCTGGCCCATGTGATGTTCAATGTCAAGGAGTTCCTGTACGTCCCCTAGCCCGCCCGAAGTCGAGAACGTCCCTTGAATCCCGAACCGCCGTTCCTCTCCCAGCTCAAGTGGACCGCCGACGGCCTGATCCCGGCCATCGTCCAGGACGCGGAGACCCGCGAGGTCCTGATGATGGCCTGGATGGACCGGGCCGCCGTCCTCAACACCCTGTCCACCGGCCAGACCCACTTCTACTCCCGCTCGCGCAAGTCCTCCTGGCACAAGGGCGGCACCTCGGGCCACGTCCAGCACGTCGAGTCGGTGCACGTCGACTGCGACGCCGACGTCCTCCTCATCCTCGCCCGCCAGGTCGGCGGCGCCTGCCATGAAGGTTATCGCAACTGTTTCTGGAGAAAAGTGACCCCCCAGGGCTCACTAGAGGTAGACGCCGAGAAGGTCTTCGAAGCCGAGGCCGTCTACCGCAAGTAGGGTGGGCACCGCCCAGCATCGCAACTGCGGAGGAATCCGGGGCAATTTATTGAATTGACCGGACCGTTCGGCTCGAATATCCGACCAGCCGGGCATTGATGCAGGCATCGCGCAGGCCGGGAAGGGTCGCCCGGCCGTGTCCTCGTCGAGCCCCCCGACGCGGGTCCGAGCCATGAGCATCTCATTCGAATGCGAGTCGTGCGGCAAGGCCTACACGCTCAGCGACAACCTCGCGGGCAAGAAGGGGAAGTGCAAGACGTGCGGCAACGTCATGCGGATCCCCCAGCCGGGGCCGACGACGCTGACGGCGGATGACCTCTACGGCATCGACGACGGCCCCGCCGCCCCGCTGCCCCCGAAATCCAACCGCGCCGCCTATCGCGACGACGGCCTCGAACCGCCGATGCCGAGGCGGGCCGGCTTCGGGCTCGCGTCGAAGCCGAAGTCGAAGTCCAAGGGCGAGCCCTGGGGCCTGGGGATCCGGCGGTTCGCCAGCCTCACGCTCACGGCGTTCGTCGTGATCTCGATGTTCACCCGGCGGGTTCCGGCCGAATTCGCCACGGAACCGGCCATGCTACTGATCGGGTTCGGGCTGACGATCCTGCTGCTGATCGGGGTCATCGCCACGTCGGTCTCGGTCGTCGGGGCGGGGATCTCGTTCGCCGGGGGGAACCGCCGGGCGTTCGCCTGCGAGACCTGGGGCCAGGTCGCGGACTGGGTGGTCGACTGCGGGCTCTCCTCGCTCTTCCTGGCCGGGTTCTTCATCGGGCTGAGCAACGCGATCCGAGGCGTGCCGCAGCTCGCTGCCGGCCCCGCGCAGGAGGCGCCGGGGGCCTTCCCGGATCGCCCGGCTGCCCCCCCGAAGGTACCTAACTTCGGACCGCCCCGGACTGGCCCGGAGATCAAGGTCTGGCTGTCCAACGGCAAGTTCATGCGCAACTCGTCTCCGATCGGCACCTCGATGCCCGGGGTGGCCATGAGCATCGACTACCAGATCCAGCAGGGCGAGCTGGAAGGCCTGGAGCAGTATGTGCTTGTGATCAAATCCCCGAAGGCCCGGGGCGAGCTGACGACCCTCCACGAGATGCGGATGAACACGTCGGGGACCATTGGAGCCTCCAGCTTCATGGCCAAGCCCGAGGAGGGTCCCTACGAGGCCTGGATGGAGGTCGCCGCCAGGCCGGGCCTGGGCGTGGAACGCCGTAAAGTCTCCGACGTCATTCCGTTACAGTTCACCGACGTCCCCGTCCGGGATCTCGCCCAGGAGGCCCGAGTCGACGCCGCCGAGAACCTCAGGCGGGCCGAAGCGAACCGCAAGCAGGCCGAGGAACACCACAAGAGGTTCGAGGAGGCCCAGGCGGAGTTCCGGGCCAAGCAGAAAGAGGTCCGGGACAGGATCCAGCGCGACATTGAGCGGATGCGGGGGCCGAACTTTCCCGGCCCCCAGGTCCCGCGCGGGGGGCGATTCGGGCCCAGATGAGCGTCGCCCTCGCACCATGGTGAAGGCAACGCGTTGGCGGGGTTTGTGTTGCGTCCACGGCACGGGAGACATGAAAGAATTCGGTTTGGGGAGGTCGGACGGCCACCACCCGCCCGCGCGCCGCGAACATGACTCCCCGAAATGGGGTCGGGACGGTAAGATAGTCCTTTCGCCCGCGACCCCGGCCGGGAGGCACGCACCGGGGTCGGCCGCCACCGGACTGGATCGGAACAGAGTCAACTGGCGATCCACACGCCGACAGGTCGTGCCCGGACGACCGCTGAGGAACCCGCTCGATGAGGAAGCCGCGCTTGATGACGCCGGGGCCCGCCCCGGTCCCCGAGGACGTCCTGCTCGAACTCGCCCGGCCGGTCATCCACCACCGCTCCGCCGAGGCGAAGGCCGTCATCACCGAGGTCGCCGCCGGCCTGAAGACGGTCTTCCAGACCGAAAACGACGTGATGATCCTGACCGCCTCCGGCACCGGCGCGATGGAGGCCGCCGCGGTCAACACCGTCCCGCCCGGGGGCAAGGCGATCGTCCTCTCGGCCGGCTACTTCGCCGCCCGGTGGGGCAGCATCTGCAAGGCCTACGGCATCAACGCCGTGAACCTCGAGACCGAATGGGGCCAGCCCGTCGATCCCGAGCACGTCGCCAACGCCCTGAAGCAACACCCCGACACCGTCTGCGTGATGGGCACCCTGAGCGAGACCTCCACCGGCACCGGCCACCCGGTCGAGGCCATCGGCAAGGTCGTCGCCCAGACCGACGCCGTCTATGCCGTCGACGGCATCTCCGGCGTCGGTGCCATGGAATGCCGCGCCGACGCCTGGGGCGTCGACCTCCTCTGCGTCGGCTCCCAGAAGGCCCTGATGCTCCCGCCGGGCCTGGCGTTCATCTCGGTCAGCCCCAAGGCCTGGGCCAAGATCGACGCGTTCGACTCCAAGAGCTTCTACTTCAACCTCAAGTCGGCCCGGAAGAAGATGAAGGAGTTCGACACTCCGTTCACCCCGGCCCACACCCTCATCCTCGGCCTCCGCGCCGCACTCAAGCGGATCGAAGAGGAAGGGATTGAGAATGTCTGGAAGCGTCACAAGGTCATGAGCGAGGCCTGCCAGGCGGGCATCCAGGCGCTCGGCCTGGAACTCTTCAGCGCCCGGCCGGCCGAGGGCCTCACCGCCTTCCGCGTGCCCGACGGCATCAAGGATTCCGACATCCGCAACCCGCTCGAGACGCGGTTCGGGATCACCACCGTCGGCGGCCAGGACAAGCTCAAGGGAAAGATCGTCCGCGTCGGCCACATGGGCTACATGGACGAACTCGACGTGATCTCCGGCCTCGCCGCCCTGGAGATGGTCCTCGCCGACCTCGGCCTGGACATCGAGCCCGGCGTCGCCGTCACCGCCGCCCAGCGCGTCCTCATCGGCACCCGCTCGACCGTCGGCGCCTGAGATCCAAGAAATCCGGATTGAACCACAGAGACACGGAGAACGCAGAGGGAAGACGAGAGATCGATGGACGAGATCCTGTGGATTTAAAAAGCCTGGCCCGATCGGTTTTTTGAAATCAACGAGTCTCCATCCGTAACTTCTCCTCTTCCTCCGTGCCCTCTGCGTCCCTGTGGTTCAATCTCTTTCCCATTCACTACCCCATCAGCAGGGAGCCCGGGACCGTGGCGTATCGCGTGTTGGTGACGGACAAGCTGGCCGAGGAGGGCCTGCAACTCTTGCGGGCGGAGCCCGGGCTGGAAGTGATCGTGAACACGAAGCTCGAGGTCCCCGGCCTGCGTGCGGCGCTGGCGGAGGCCGACGGGATCGTGATCCGCTCCGGCACCCAGCTCACCGAGGAGGTCCTCCGCGACCAGGGCCGGCTCAAGGCGATCGTCCGCGCGGGCGTCGGGGTCGACAACATCGACGCCGCCGCGGCCACCCGCCAGGGCATCGTCGTCATGAACACGCCCGGCGGCAACACCGTCTCCACCGCCGAGCACACCATGGCGCTCATGTGCGCCCTGTCCCGCAACGTCGCCAAGGCCAACGACAGCCTCAAGGCCGGCCGGTGGGACCGCAACAAGTTCACCGGCACCCAGCTCGGCGGCAAGACCCTAGCCGTCATCGGCCTCGGCCGCGTCGGCCTGGCCGTCGCCAAGCGCGCGGCGGGTTTCGACATGAAGGTGATCGGATATGATCCCTTCCTGTCGGCCGAACGCGCGCTCGAACTCGGCATCGAGAGCCTCCCGCTCGACGAGATCTGGCCGCAGGCCGACTACATCACCGTCCACACACCGCTCACGGCCGAGACCCGGCACATCATCGGCGCGAAGGAACTCGCGACCATGAAGCCGACCGTCCGCCTCATCAACTGCGCCCGGGGCGGGCTGATCGACGAGGCCGCCCTGCTCGACGCCCTCAACGCGGGCAAGGTCGCCGGCGCGGCCATCGACGTCTTCGACCCCGAGCCGCCGCCCGCCGACCACCCGCTCATCGGCCACCCGAATGTCCTCGTCACCCCCCACCTCGGGGCGTCGACCGAGGAGGCCCAGGTCTCCGTGGCCGTCGAGGCCGCGCAGCTCCTCATCGACTTCTTCCGCTCCGGCCGCGTCCGGTTCGCCGTGAACATGCCGACCCTCGACCGGGCGGAGCTGGAAGACATCCGGCTCTACCTCGACCTCGGCCGACGCCTCGGCATGCTCCACGCCCAGATGGACCGCGGCGTGGTGAAGCGGGCGAGCCTGCGGTATCGCGGCGAGGTCGCCGACAAGAACACCCGGCTCATCACCGCGAGTTTCGCCGCCGGCTGGATGGAGGCCGCCCTCCAGGAGCCGGTCAACCTCGTCAACGCCGAGGTCCTCGCCAAGGACCGCGGCATCGCCATCGTCTCCGAGTCCAACAGCGACCCGGGCGACTTCGGCACCATGATCCAGGCCGAGGTCGAGACCGACAGCAAGACCTACGTCGCCTCGGGCACGCTGTTCGGGAAGGAATTCCTCCGGCTCGTCCGGCTCGGTCCCTACCGGCTCGACGCCCACCTCGACGGCACCCTGTTCATCTTCACCCACCGAGATGTCCCCGGGTTGATCGGTTTCCTCGGGACGACGTTCGGCAAGTACGGGGTGAACATCGCCCAGATGAACGTCGGCCGCAACCAGAACAAGCCCGGCGGCGAGGCCATCGGCGTCGTCAATCTCGACTCCACCCCGCCCGCAGAGGCCCTCGAAGAGGTCAAGCGGCACCCCGATATGATCAGCATCAGCCTGATCCACCTCCCCGAAGCCGGCGCCCCCCTGCCCTGGCTCTCCTGACCTCGGAGCGCGGAAGCAGGGCTTCCGCTTTCCAGAGGCCGGATGAATTCGCCGACAATCGAGAACCCACGGACGCCCCCGCATCCGTGGGTTTTCTCATGTCTGCAAACCCACCTCACACAGAAGCGGATGCGTCGCCTCCGCCCTCCAAAGCGGTTCGGCACGGGATTTGAACAGCCCGGTTCGTTGCGAGTGGTCCTGCCGTGATGGATCGGCGGGCGGGCTCGACGAACCGGGAGCCGCACCGTGCCACCGACCGCCACCTCCGCCCGATTCCCCGGTCCGAACGGCCGTCCCGCCACGCAGGATCGCGCGTCGCACGAATCCGCCACGCGTCTGATCGCGGGCCTGCTCGTGGTCGGCGCGATGTATTTCCTCGCGCAATTGCTCGTCCCGTTCTTCCTGGCCCTCGTGCTCGCGGTGGCGATGGCCCCGCTGGCCGAGTTCCTCGAACGCCGCTGGCGGTTCCCCCGTGTCCTGGCCAGCCTGAGCGGCATGCTGCTGATCCTGGGCATCCTCGTCGCGGCCGTCGGGCTCGTCGTGGCCCAGTCGGGCGTGATCCTCAAGGATTCCGAGACCCACCTGACGAAGATCGGCGAGTTCCTCGAGTCCGCCTCGAAGTCGATCGGCGGCGAGAAGCTCGTCTCCACGATCCAGGCCGAGCAATCCGGCGACGAGGGCTCCCCCCCGTCCTCCCACGACGACTGGCAGACGCTCGTCAGGCGCTACGCGAGGTCCCTCGGCGGCTGGCTCGTGTCCGGCCTCGGCGGCCTCCTGGGATTCCTCGGCGGGGTCGTGATCTTCCTCGCTTTGCTCTTTTATATGCTCCAGGGCCGATCCGAGTGGGGCGACCGATTCGCCCGCGCGGGGCGTTCCCTGGGGCTGACGCCGGAGTCGGATTGCTTCGAGCGGACGCAGTCCCAGCTCGTGAAGTACGTCGGCTGTCTGGGGCTGGTCTCGGTGGCCTACGCGGTCGTCATCGCGCTGGGGTGCTGGATGATCGGCGTGCCGAACCCGCTGCTCTGGGGCGTGCTCACGGCCGTCCTCGAACTCATCCCCTACTTCGGCCCGGTGATCGCCGGGGCCTTGCCGACCCTGATGGCGATCTCGGCCGGGAATGGCTGGTGGCAACCACTGGCGGTCGTAGGCATGTTCATGGGCCTGCAGACCGTCGAGGGCTACGTCGTCGCCCCCCTCGTCTACGGCAAGGCGACCGACATCGACCCGATCACGGTCATCATGGGCGTCCTGTTCTTCGGCTACCTCTGGGGCCCGGTCGGCCTCACGCTGGCCATGCCCATGCTCATCCTTTTACGCGGCCTGCTGGAGATCACACCCCATACCCCGGCCCTCGACGCGATCGCCGAGGCCGACGCCCCGGACGATCCGCCCCAGAACGGGCCGGCCCTCCCCCGGGCCGCCCGGGTCGGGGAGGGGGGGGGCCGATGAGTCGGATCCGGATCTCACGCGATCGGCCTGGGCTCCGTCTCGGCCAGGACCGTGGGCCGTGTGAGGCCGATCGCGGCCGCCGCCAGCAAGGCCATCAACACCTGGGCCGCCAGCCTGGGGGCCGTCCCTTCGGCCAGGGGCTGGGTCGTGTGGGCGCTCGCGAAGACGATCGCGCCGAGCACCTGGAAAGCCCCGGCCGCGAGGATGCCCCCCGCGATCCCGCCGGCCGCCGCGCGTCCGACGCCCGCGCCGCTCCCGAGCCCGTATGCGAGCCCCGCGACGCCGCCGATCAGCCCCCAGACCAGCCCATGGGTCAGGATGGGCACCAGCAGGTCGTCGGAATTCGGATCGACCGACTTGAGGAAGATCAAATACGCCCGATGGGAGACGAGCAGCCCGAGGACCAGGCCGAGCACCAGCCCCACGGCCGCGCCGATGGCCCCCTGGTTGCGTCGGCGGTTGCCGACGGCCCCGGCGAGCCCGAAGGCCAGGCCGAGGATGCCCGCCTGGGCCGCGTAGGTGAGGCTGGCGTTCCGCACGGCCGCGTCGCGGATCGACTGGAGTGTGGCCCCGCCCCCCTGTTGCGGGCCGAGCGCGAAGTTACCCCCGGCGGCGAACCAGTCGGCGGTGACCTCCCCCAGGCCCCCGGAGACGGCCGCCGCCGCGAGCCCCGCGACGAGCAAGGCCTTCCGCCCCGAGTGCAATCCCGTGCCCAATGCCGCCTGACCTGTTCCCATATTCGCCTCCCATCGTTAGCTCGCCTAGACTGGCGATTCCCACCGCGTTCGGCTCGCCGCAGTCATGCGAATCTCATTTCCCGCCCGAGAGTTACGATGACCGATCGGGTCGCCGCGCATCTCGTCGCCCCTGAAATCGGCCCGAGATCGCGATGCACTCAAGCAAGGCG
The DNA here is from genome assembly GCA_965279195.1 of Isosphaeraceae bacterium. GTDB lineage: Bacteria > Planctomycetota > Planctomycetia > Isosphaerales > Isosphaeraceae > CBDIHP01. The sequence goes on along the minus strand of CBDIHP010000043.1, from coordinate 250,071 downwards.
GGATGATTTTATATTCGACTGTCCCATTGTATCCGGCCGACTTTCATCATACGATCCGCAGAGTCCTAAAGATATCGCTCGACCCCAATCGCGGGGCCGGGTCTCGTTGTTAGGCGACCCAGCGAGGGGTCGAACGCGGCTGCGCCGCGTCTCCAGGTCGCCAGGGCATCTCCCCAACATCCCCTTCCCCATCTCCGCTCCGTCACCGGGAGGACGCTGATGCTGCGCGCTGGTCTCGTCAGGACTTCATTTGCCCTCCTCCTCGCGCCCGCCCTGCTCATGGGCACCGCGGTGATCTCCGGCTGCGGTGACACCGACGCGCCCAAGGACTTCAAGGCCGAGGATGCCCCGGCCGCGAAGGGCAAGGGCTCGATGGATTATTTCCTGAAGAACAACAGCAAAAAGGGAGGTTCCGCGAAGAAGTAACCGGCAATTCCGCCTCGTCTCCCCGGATCTCTCCTCCCGGGGCATCGTCGTTCGTCCGATCGCAGGCGTCATCCAGGTTGTCCCCTCGCTCTCGCAATATCCCAGGGAGATCAATTGATGCGACTCCGCGTCCTACGCCTCAGGGCATTCACGCTGATCGAACTCCTCGTGGTCATCGCGATCATCGCGGTGCTCATCGCGCTGCTCTTGCCGGCAGTGCAGTCGGCCCGCGAGGCCGCCCGCCGCGCCCAGTGCACGAACAATCTCAAGCAGATCGGCCTGGCGCTGCACAACTACCACACCGCCCACGACTCCTTCCCGCCCGGCGTCGCCGCCTCGAATAACCCCGTGAACAACGGCGACGGCGGCCGCACCTGCATCTCGTGGATGGGCTGGAGCGCCCAGGGACTGTTGCTCAACTATATCGAGCAAGGGCCCCTTTATAACGCGATCAACTTCATGTTCGACCCGATCTCGGGCGCGTCGTTCAACTTCAACTCGTCGGCGACGAACACCAAGATCAACGGCTACCTCTGCCCCTCCGACGGCGGCGCGGGCCGGCTGTTCTGGAACAGCTACTACGCCAGCACCGGCCCGAGCTCCTCGGCCGACGGCGGCTGGACGGAGAACCCGTGCGCCGGCGGCTCCGCCGGCAAGCCCGGCCTCTTCACCTACAGCCGCGCCTACGGCATCCGCGACGCCACCGACGGCAGCTCGAACACCGTGGCCTTCTCCGAAGGGCTCGTCGGCTCCGGCAACGACGTCAAGAAGAACTTCGTCACGGGCGTCAACAAGGACGGCCTCGCCGGCCAGAATGACGTGACCACCGACCCCGCGACGATCATGTCGAACCTCAACGCCTGCAACGTCCGGTTCGCCACCGCGGCGCCCGGCGCCGGCCTGAGCGTCAACCGCGGATGGTACTGGGCCTGGGGCTCCGAGGCGATGTCGATGTTCAGCACAATCGTCCCGCCCAGCTCGACCCAGTATCAGTGGGGCCAGTGCCGCTTCGGCTGCGAAGGCTGCCCCACCTACTCCACGGACCATGCTCATATCACCAACGCCAACAGCAACCACCCCGGCGGTGCCAACGTCCTCATGGGCGACGGCAGCGTCCGGTTCATCAAGAGCACGCTTTCGATGAACACCTGGTGGGCCCTCGGCACCAAGGCCAACGGCGAGATCATCAGCGCCGACAGCTACTGACGTCAACCGATGTCCGCGGGATACCCTGATGGGATCCAACCCCGCCGCGCCCTGGGACGCGGCGGGGCTTTTCGCATTGCGGCCCCGTACGATCGGGGCACGCCGGGAGGCCATCCCGTGCCGCAGGCTCGCAACGTCTGTCGAGGACTTTTCCTCGCCCTCCCGGTCCTCGCCGCCTCCGGCTGGGCGACGCATCGAGGGATCGCCGCATGGCGATATGCGAGCGAACTCGATCGAGCCGAGCGCGAGGTGGCCGCCAGGCAGTTCGAGGCCGCCCGAGACCGACTCCGCCCGCTGGCCTCCGCGGCGCCGGGCGTGGACGAGGTCGAGTATCCGCTCGGCGTCTGCGAGGCCTCGCTCGGCGACGCCGACGCCGCCATCGCCGCCTGGAGGCGGATCCCCGACGATTCGGTGATCGCCCCCCGCGCGAAGCTGGAAATCGCCCGCGCCGGCCTCGCGCGGGGCCGCCTCGCCGCCGCCGAGGAAGCCCTGGCCTCGATCGAGAACGCCCCGGGCGACCTGGGCGACGAGGCTGCGAAGCTCGCGCAGCAGCTCGACCTGTTCTCCGGCCGCGCGTATCGCATCCCCGAACGCATCGAGAGACGCTGGTCCACGATGCCCGACCAGGCCAAGCAACTCCGCGTCCACTGGCTCTACGAGACGCAGCCGTTCCCCGCGAAGGAAGTCGGCGAGGCCCTCGAACGGCTCGGCCGCGACGCCCCCGACGACGACCGAATTTGGCTTGGAAAGGCCGACCTCGCCACCCGGCTCGGCCAGTACGACGAGGCCGATACGCTCCTGACCCGCTGCGAGACCCGCCGCCCGGACGATCCCGACGTCCGGCGGGCCCGCCTGTTCTGGGCCCTCGACGCCCGTCGCCTCGAGGCCGCCGAGGCCGCCCTCAAGCAAACACCTGCAATCCTCTTCACATCGGCCGATCTCGCCACCATTGCCGCCAGGGTCGCCGAGCTTCGCGGCGACGCCCGGGCCCGTCGCGAGGCGCTGGAACGCCGTGTCGAGCTCGAACCGGGCGACTCGACCGCCTGGGGCCGGCTCGCCGAATTGGCCTCGCGTGAGCCCTCCGGCGGCAAGATCACCGTCGAGACGGCCCGCGCCCGCAAGGCCGAGATCGATCGGGCCAGCGACATCTACCGCATCCAGATGGGCGAGGTGGCGACCGGCGACCTCTCGAAGGTCACCGACCTCGCCCGCACCGCCGCCACGCTCGACCGCCGCTTCGAGGCCCTCGGCTGGTGGCGGATCCATCTCAGGACGAACCGTTCCGACGAGATGGCGATTGCCGAGGTCAAGCGACTCTCCTCGCTCCTCGCGGGGACGTCGGCCGACGCGACTCCCTCCGGACGGATGCTCGCCGAGTTGATCCCCGCCCCGGGCAAGGCCGCGATTCATGTTCAAGCGAAGGCTGGAGCGGGCGGGCAGAAGGTCCCCGCGTTCCGAGACCTCGCCGAGGCCTCGGGCCTGCGTTTCACCTACGACAGCGACCCGACCGACCTCCGCCGCCTGCCCGAGACCATGGGAGGCGGACTCGCCCTGATCGACTACGACGGCGACGGATATCTCGACGTCTACACGGTTCAAGGCGGACGCTTCCCCGCCGAGACCGACGGCGGGCCCGATCGCGGCGACCGGCTGTTCCGCAATAACGGCGACGGCACCTTCCGCGACGCGACCGAGGCGGCTGGCATCCACAAATTCCCGCGCGGCTATGGGCACGGGGTCGCCGTCGGGGACATCGACAACGACGGCCACCCCGACCTGTTCGTCACCCGCTGGCGGTCCTACGCCCTCTATCGCAACAGGGGCGACGGCACCTTCGAGGACGCCACCGCCCGCTACGGCCTCGGGGGCGAGCGCGGCTGGCCGACCTCCGCCGGGTTCGCCGACCTCGACGACGACGGCGACCTCGACCTCTACGTGTGCCAGTACCTGGAGTGGGATCCCAGGACCTCGGCCCCCTGCCCCGACCCCGACCGCCCGGGCCGAAACCTGTACTGCGTCCCAAGGGCCTTCCGCGCCGAGCGGGACCGACTGTTCCGCAACGACGGCGGCAAGTTCACCGACGTCACCGAGGCCGCCGGCATCGTCGACAACGACGGTCGGGGGCTCGGCGTGGTCCTCACCGATCTCGACGGCGATCATCGGTTGGACATCTTCGTCGCCAACGATATGACCGCCAACCTGCTCTTCCGGAACCTCGGCGGGATGAAGTTCGAGGAGGTCGGCGCGGCCTCGGGCGCGGCCTCCAGCGGCAGCGGCGGCTACCAGGCGGGTATGGGCATCGCCTGCGGCGACCTTGATGGAGACGGCAAGCCCGACCTCGTCGTCACCAACTTCCACGGCGAGTCCGCCACGCTCTACGGCAACCTCGGCGGCGGCCTCTTCGCCGACTCCACCGCGCCATCCGGACTCCAGGCCCCGACCCGCTTCCTGCTCGGATTCGGCACCGCCTTCCTCGACGCCGACAACGACGGCCGACTCGACCTGGCCATCGCCAACGGACATGTCAACGACTTCACGCCCGCCATCCCTTATGCGATGCCCGCACAGCTCTTCCTGGGGGATGGCAAGGGGCGGCTGTCCGAGGTCACGGGTTCGGCCGGGCCGTGCTGGTCGCAATTGCGAGTCGGCCGGGGGATGGCGGTCGGCGACATCGACAACGACGGACGCACCGACCTGTTGATCCTGGCCCAGAACGGCCCCGTCGCCTACTTCCGCAACGACGGCCCCGCCGGCCGCTCGCTGACCCTCTCGCTGCGAGGCTCGCGTTCGAACCGCGACGCCGTCGGCGCGACGGTGCGGGTCACCACAGGCGGCCACTCGCAGGTCACCTGGCGGATGGGCGGCGGAAGCTTCCTCTCCACCTCAGACCCACGGCTCCATTTCGGCCTGCCCGCCGGCGCGGAGACGGCCGACGTCGAGATCCGCTGGCCCTCCGGCCGCACCGATCGTCATCCCGGTCTCAAAGCGGGCGGCCACGCCATCACCGAAGCAGGAGACGTGGGTGCGCTCAAAGGATGGCCGGGGCCGGACCTCAACTCGAAGTGATCGTCTCGGTCTTCACTCGCTCGACGCCCTTGAGGAGTTCGAGCCGTGAAACCATCAGCAGGAAATCCTCGTCGGAGCGGAGAATCGTCCGGAAGGTCACGTCGGTCTCCAGCCGGGGCTGGAGTCGTCGGTCCACGCTGAGGTCCTCGGCCCGGAAGCCGCCGAGCCGGAGTTGCTCGAGGATCTCGGCCGGCGAGATGTCGTCGTGGACCACGGTGAGCGTGACCTTGCGATGGATCTTGATACCAAAGCGTTTGAGTTCGAGCACATGCAGGGCCGTGAGAGTAATCAGGGCCAGGACGTCGGTGGCCAGCGCCAGCCCGAACATGCCCGCGCCCGTCGCCAGGCCGATCGCCGTGGCCGTCCAGAGGCTGGCGGCGGTGGTGATCCCCTGGATGCCCATCTCGGTCCGCATGATCGAACCGGCCCCGAGGAAACCCATGCCGGCGACGACATACGACGCGATCCTGGACGGGTCGTACGACGTGTTCTGGCCCGGCGGCGCGAACGGCCCGTGGAAGTCGAGCTGGGTCGAAACCAGCATGAAGGTCGCGGCGGCGAGGGTCACCAGGATGTGGGTCCGCAGGCCCGCCGGATGATCGGTCACCCGCCTCTCGATCCCGATCGCCCCGCCCAGCAGCACGGCCGCGAAAAGACGGATCAGGATTTCCCAGAGTGACAACATCAGCGCGATTCCTCGGGCGCGAGATCCGGCGGGTTGGCCGCGAGGTCGGAGGCACTCGTGAATCGGGTCAGCGCCCGGAGGACCACTGGGAGGGGCCGAGGGTGGATCTCGGGCAGCAGTCGCTCGCCCTCGAAGGCCATGGGGAAAGCCAGGAACTCACGCGGCGGGTCGAACCTCGCGTGGATGCCCGGGCGATTGCCCCTCGCATCCACGCGCAACCATCCGATCTCAGGCAGATGGATCGCGTTCAGCCCGTGGAGGCAGAAGGGCGGCCCCGCGCCGTCGCGCGTGAGCCTCTGGTAGACGAACCCGGCGGGGATGCCGTTCGCCCTCAACAGGGCGGCCAGGAGGTGACTCTTGGCGTAGCAGAATCCGGTGCCCGCGCGGAGCACGTCGCTCGCCGACCGTGTGACCTCCTCCCGCCCGGCGTCCATCGTGTGCGAGATCCGGTCGCGGACCCATTCGAAACAACGCCCCGCGGTCTCGACCGGATCCCCGGAAGGGCTCGCGAGCGATCGGGCCAGCGAGATGACCTCGGGCCGGTTCCAGTCGACGATGCAAGTCGCCTTCAAGAACTCCTGCATGATCACGTTCTCGTCCATGAAAGCGAGGGGGGGGCAGCACGCGGAGGGATGCCCCGCCCCTCGAAGTTGGCTCAGTCGAGCGCGACGGTGACCGTCTTCAGCTCGGTGTAGTTGTCGAGGGCCTTCTCGCCCAGCTCGCGGCCGATGCCGCTGCGCTTGAATCCGCCGAACGGGGCGGCGGCGTCGAACACGTCGTAGCAATTGACCCACACGGTGCCCGCGCGGACGCGGTCGGCGATGGCGTGGGCCTTGCCGATGTCGCGGGTCCAGACGGCGGCGGCGAGGCCGTAGTCGGTCGTGTTCGCTCGCGTGATCACTTCTTCAAGGTTGCTGAATTTGATCACCGCGAGGACCGGCCCGAAGATCTCGTCGCAGGCGATGGCCATGTCGTCGCGGACGTCGGCGAAGATCGTCGGCTTGACGAAGAAGCCCTTGTCGCCGAACCGCTCGCCGCCGGTGACGACCCGGGCCCCCTGCTCCTTGCCCTTGTTGATGTACGACAGGATCTTGTCGAACTGGGCCTTGTCGACCTGCGGCCCCTGCTGGGTGGTCGGGTCGAACGGGTCGCCGAGCTTGCGCTGGCCGACCTTGGATCCGAGCATGTTCACGAACTGGTCGTAGACCGAATCCTGCACGAACAGGCGGCTGCCGGCGCAGCAGCACTGGCCCTGGTTGAGGTACATGCCCACGATCGCCCCCTCGGCGGCGGCGTCGAGGTCTGCGTCGGCGAAGACGATGTTCGGGCTCTTGCCGCCGAGTTCGAAGGTGATCCGCTTGAGGGTGTCGGCCGAGTTCCGCATGATCAGCTCGGCGGTCTTGCCCTCGCCGGTGAATGCGATCTTGTCCACGCCTTTATGCTTCACGAGCGCGTCGCCGGCCGTCTCGCCGAAGCCGGGGACGATGTTGACCACGCCCGCCGGATAGCCGGCCTCCAGGGCCAGCTCGCCCAGGCGCAGGGCGGTCAGCGGGGTCTGCTCGGCCGGCTTGAGCACGACGGTGCAGCCGGCCGCGAGCGCGGGGCCCCACTTCCAGGCGACCATCAGCATCGGGAAGTTCCAGGGGATGATCTGCCCCGCGACCCCCACCGGCTCCCGCTTGGTGTAGCAGAAGTAGTTGCCCCGGACCGGGATGGTCTGGCCGTGGATCTTGTCGGCCCAGCCGGCGTAGTAGCGGAAGCAGTCGACCACCAGCGGGAGGTCGCCGTTGCGGCTCTCGGCGATAGGCTTGCCGTTGTCGAGGGTTTCAAGCTCGGCCAGTTCGTCGATATGTTTCTCGATCAGGTCGGCGAACCTGTTCATGATCCGGCCGCGGTCGCGGGCGTCGATCTTCCGCCAGGGGCCGCTGTCGAACGCCTTGCGGGCGGCCTTCACGGCCAGGTCGATGTCGGCCTTGTCCCCCTCGGCGACCTCGCAGATCACCTCCTCCGTCGCCGGGTTGATCGTCTGGAACGTCTTGCCGCTGACGCTGTCGCGCCACTGGCCATCGATCAGGAGCTTGTTCTGGAACGAACGCCCCGCCGACGCCTTGCGCGGCTCGGTCACGGTCGCCATGCTGGGATCCCCCTGGACTGATTGGTCTTCGCTGATGCTCGCTCGACCCCGCCGGCCCGCCGATTCGGCCCGGACAGGGTCGCCCCAGGGGACATCCTACAGCCGCCCCGGGCCGTTTCTCAAGCGACTCCCCCTCCGGAACCAGCGCCGCCGCAGGTCCGCGACACGCCCGCATCGGAGGCAACGCCGGCGACCCCGGTGCCACAGGAGTTGCGGTTCCTCGCCCAGTTGGCCCGCGCAGTCGGGGCAGATCGGCTCCGGACGATTCAGGTTCCATGTCTCCGTCTTCCGGTCGGCCCAGGCCTGCAGGCGGTGCTGGGCCACCGCCCCCAGCGGCACCAGGATCACCACCAGGACCGCCTGCTCCTTGTGCCGCTGGCTCACCGAAGACTTCACCATCCAGATCCCCACCGCCAGCCAGGCGGCCAGGACCAGGTTCGCCAGCAGCAGCGTCCGGAGGGATCGCACGGCTCATCTCGCCCGGTTTTTCGGCCTGAGGAGACTCAGTTTGATTTTCTCTTGAATGCTAATATCACCAATCGTATCCCGGATCTGCAGCCGGATCTCCGGGTCCGGCTTCGACCAGTCGACCTCGATCAGGCCGGAGTTGTCGCCGTGGGCCATCGTGGCCACCCGGTGCCGGTTCTCCTCCAAGGGCCGCCACGACCTCGACGCCTGGTTCAGCCCGCTGGAGGTCAGGTCGAAGGCCGGATACCCCAGGTCCGCGTCCATCACCGACAGCTCCGCGAGGTGCCGGTCGCCGCTCAGGAAGATCACGCCGGTGGCCTTGGTTTCCTTGAGCAGCGAGAAGAGCCGCTCCCGCTCCTTCGGCAGGTTCTCCCACTTCTCCCAGCCGTGGTCCTCGGGCACCACCTGGATGCTCGAACCGATCAGGCGGATCTCCGCCGGCTGCTTGAGTTGCTCCTTCAGCCAGGCCCATTGCGCCTCGCCGAGCATGGTCTTCTTCGGGTCCGGATCCGGCACGTACGGGCCCTCGCCCCGCACCTTCTCGGGCTTCTCCTTGAGCTCGCTCCGGAAGTACCGCGTATCCAGCAGGAGGATCTGCACCCGCTTCCCCGCCGGCCCGAAGACCTTCGCGTCGTACACCCCTTCCCGCTTCCGCCGCGGGGCGTCCGCCGGGTCGCCGAAGAAGTCCAGGAACAGCTTCTGCGACTCCACCTTCTTCGGGTAATCCACCCCGCCGTCGTTCACGCCGAGGTCGTGGTCGTCCCAGGTCGCCAGGATCGGGCAGGTGGCCTTGAGCTTCTTGTAGCCGGGCATGGCGGCGAGCTTGGCGTACTTGGCCTTCATCATGGCCATGTCCTCGGTGTCGGCGTAGATGTTGTCGCCGAGGAACAGGAACACGTCCGGCTTCGAGGCCACGATGGCGTCCCAGATCGGCTGGGGCCGCTCCTGGGTCGCGCACGAGCCGAACGCGATCCGCCGCAGGGGCTCCTCCGCGCGGACCGTCCCCGCCAGCACCACCGCCCCGACCACCCCGAGCAACCAACCTCGCATCCGCATCACGACCACCCCCCGCGTCAACATCCCCCGGCCCGGCATCACCTCCCAGATTCGCACACCCCCACCCCCGAAACCACCACCCAGACCCCAAACCCGATTTTGCGAAACGAACCCAATTCGTCGCAAACCCTGACCCTATCTCGGCTTAACTATAAACACTCCGCAACCACCCAGAACAACCCTAAACCCTCAGAGCGCACGAACCCCCCAAAGTCAACCCCGACCTGGAAGGACAAGCTCCAACCACCTCGACGGCAAGCTACCTGGGATGCGCCCGGACGCCAGGCCCGACGGGTTCGGTGGGAGAGGACAAGGGGCGGTCCTCGGGTGGGGTAAGGCGATGGACGGTCGAGAAACATGGCAAACTGGCGACCTGGGGCAAAAGAGCGAGTTGGGTAATTCAGCGTGTCCCCCGGTTTCCGTTCCCCTGTCCCCTTCGCGCCCCGCGTCGATGGCCCCCTCGGATCCAGAGTTTCCTCGCAAAAGCCAGATAAAAGATTGACATGCAAAAGTTTCCAAATAACAACATTCACGAATAACTGCTTGTGTCAACTGGTGCGAGCCGGGATGATTTCTCCCGGACCGAACGGTGACGCGTGCAAGCGTTATCGCAGTTGTCGTGTGTTGCGGGGCTGGGGTCGGTCCCGCCGGACGGGCCCCTCGCCTTGGTCCGAGCGTTCCGTGGCCGGCAGTCGGATGCGGTTCCCCCTTGCCCCCTGCTCGGCGTCTTTCAGGAGTTTGTGCAATGCTTCAGTGGACTCGGATCGCGATCGTCGCGGCGGTCGTCGCCCTCGTCGGCCGCACCGCCGACGCGGCAGTCATGATCGCCTATGACAATGGGGCCGTCGCGCCGAACCAGGCCTTCAACGGCGCGTTGGGCCTCGACTTTGACGTGAATTCGGCCATCCAGATCACGTCGCTCGGCGTCTTCAACAGCGGCGTCCTGGCGAACCTCGACGGCGTCACCGGGGCCGGCGTGCAGGTCGGGATCTACGACCGGGCCACCGGCACGCTCGTCGGCTCCCTGCTGTCGCTCAATTCGTCGAGCGCCGTGACCCAGGTCAACGGCAACGCCTTCCAGGCGATCACCCCGATCATCCTGGCGGCGGGCTTCCAGGGGAGCGTCGTGGCGTTCAACGTCCTCAACTACAACTCGTTCGGGGCGCCGAACCCGACGAGCACCGAGAACTCCAACGGCGGCCTGATCTCGTTCGTCGGCGGCGGCCGTTACGGGTTCGGCAACGTGTTCCCGACGATCATCGACGGCGGCCCGAACAACCGCTACGACGCCGGCACGTTCCAGTTCGACGCGTACCTCTCCCCCACGGCGGCCCCCGAGCCGTCGACCCTGGCGAGCGTCGCGCTGGCCGTCCCGGCCGGCCTGTTCGCCATGCTCCGTCGCCGTCGCGTCGCGGCCTGAGGCGTCGCGGTCGGGCGCCCCCCCTCCCCTCGATGCTCGAACTCACGACGCGACCCGCCCTCCCCGGCGGGTCTCGTCGTTTTCCGGTCCAAACGCGGGGACGCCCCCCCATGCAGGGACGGCCCCGGCCGCCGTGAATTACAAATTCGATCGTCGTTGAACGGCCGAGGGGTATGTGACCCTGGCGTGACCAGGCGAGATGGCGAATTGGGAAACCAGGCAATTCCCCGATCTGTCCCAGCATCGCGAACGCAACTCAACGATCGACGAACAATAATTTGATTGCTTAAAAGCATGATTTTGATGATGATGAGGGATTGACTCAACCGTTCCTGCCCACTCCCGATTACGGACTCACCAATGGCTAGCCAGTGGTTCTACTCGCGTGGCGATCAGAAGGTCGTCGGCCCTTGCTCCGCCACCGCGCTCAAGAAGCTTGCCGCCGTGGGGGTGATCACCCCCGACGACCTGGTCGGGAAGAACCGCAAGGTGCGCCTGGTCAAGGCGAACACCGTGAAGGGACTGTTCCCGGCGGCGTCCGCCGGTCAGGCCGGCGTCGCCGATTGATCCGCCGAGGCCTCCCCGTCATCCGCCGTCTTCGTGAAGAACCGGTCTGCTGGGCGTTCTGGGAAATATCCATGTCGACTTCCACAATGGGCAGCGAGCGGGCCGGCGAGATTCCACAGGAAGCGCTGATCGCCCTCATCGGCAGGAACGTGATTCGCCTCCTCGGGACGCCGCCGAACCTGCTGAAGGTCAAGGTCTGCCCCGTCGGCAACGGCTTCTACCGGGTGAACATCATGGTCGGTGCCGATATCAACTCGGCGCGGATCGTCAAGAGTTACTTCCTGACCTCCGACGAGAAGGGCAATATCCTGTCCTCCGACCCGACGATCGCCCGCTCGTACTGAAGTCGGGATTGGGGTCGGTCGCCGAGGGCCGGCAGCAAAGGGGACATTCCACAGGATCCGGGCTCCCCCGATCCTGTGGAATGTCCCCTTTCCGCGTTCCAGGGCCGGACGGTCAGGATGGCGGACTAGCGACATCAGGCAAGATAGCGAATTGTGAAATTTAGAACGTCCCCGTTCCGGCCCTATCCTCGTTTACACCCCTGTCACATATCAGAGACTTGTTTCGTAAATCTCGACATCGGGTCGCGAGTGTCGGTCCGAATGCGAGTTCGAGGGAGATTTTCCAGTGTCACTGTTCCTGTGCCGGATGTCTGGTCAACTGCGTGAAGAACGAAACCGTCATGTCCGACGCCCCGAGTTGGAGGCGTGCGAGTCCCGTCTGTCGCTGAGCGGTTTGGCCTCAACTGGAGCCGCCTCGCCGATCACCCCTGACACTCAACAGGTCGTTGTGACGATCAAGGACGGTTCCGTCCCTCGGGCGACCGCGACCATACCCGTCAAGCCTGTCTACCTTGACATGCCCCATTCTGGTTATTGAGGTCTGCGGCGGATCTGGCATCCTCGCTCGACAGGCGTTTGCAGGCTGAGTCGTCCCGCATAGGGGCAAGGCAGGGGACATTCCAGATGAGCCGGGACTCGGCTCATCTGGAATGTCCCCTGTCTTGCGTCCGATCCTCCAACATCCCCCGACCGACCACCCACCCCTTCGAGAGCAGAAAAGGGGGACAGCAGAACCCGGCACTCGCTCGCAGGACCACTGACTGAACCACAAAATGGGCAAGGTGGGCAACATAGCGAATTGTGAAATTCAGAATGTCCCCGTTTTTGTCCTTGGGGTCGGTCGCCGAGGGCCGGCAGCAAAGGGGACATTCCACAGGATCCGGGCTCCCCCGATCCTGTGGAATGTCCCCTTTCCGCGTTCCAGGGCCGACCGATCAGGATGGCGAACTAGGAAAACCAGGCAAGATAGCAAATTGTGAAATTCAGAATGTCCCCGTTCCGGCCCTGTGTGCCTCTTGATTGTCTGCAATTCGAAGTGCAAATTGTTATGGGTTCCCTTCAACACTACCGCTACCCGAAGAACAGTCTTAGCACATCTAAACTAGAGGATTTCATGAAATACGGTAATCCAACCATTTGGGCAATCTCCTTATGCCTGGTTACTCCTATAGCCCTTGAGGATGGGACTCTGATTTACAACGCATTGAGCCAATCCGTACGTTTCATCGTCGCTAAGAATGAAGAAGGAAAACTATCGTTTGGATCAGGGGTCCTCATTGAGGGTGCCGGCCGGCATGTACTCACATGTTACCACGTAATTAAAGACGCAAAACAAATTGCCATTTTTTCACCTGATGCAACACCCGAGTTTAAAGGTTTTATCGTTGAACCCAAACATTATCTCGAAAAAATCAATGACACTTATAAGTTTGCCGAGGTAATCAAGGTAGATCCCAAGCGCGACCTCGCGTTGCTGAAAGAACCCAAGGGCGAATTTCCTTATTACGTGCAGGGCATAGCAATAGCCACCGACTCAGCTGACGTGGGCCAAACCCTCTATACTATCGGTAATTCTGGCGTCAGAGACGAAGTGCTTTGGCGTTTTGGCAGCGGCCAAGCCAGAGCCTCTTACAAGAAAACGTTCAATATTTCGTTATCCCAGACGGTTTCGGCCAGAATTCTGGAAATGTCGATGCCCTTAGACTTAGAGCGCCTCACGCTTGCATAGCATACGAGGCGCGAGAGTTGAACCAGCCTCGGATATCTTCACGCGAGACCTTCCGCAGCGCCGACCCGATCGCCTCGATCACCGCCTCGGTCGTCCGGGCCGCGGCGGTCCGCAGCTCGGATTTGACCTTCGAGTACATCTCCTCGATCGGATCCATGTCGGGGCTCATCGGCGGCAGCCGCAGCACCTCCGCCTCGCGGGCCTCCACCGCCTTGACCGCGTCCTTCGCGTGGTGCGGGGCCACGTTGTCCCAGACCACGACGTCGCCGGGACGCAGCCGCGGGGCCAGCACCTCCGCGGCGTAGCTGGCGAACGTCGCCGAGTCGACCGCGCCCCGGACCACCAGCGGTGCCGTCACGCCCGACAGCCGCATCCCGCAGATCAGCGTCACCGTCTGCCACTGCGAGGGCACCGACCCCTCGACCCGCTCCCCGACCGGCGCCCGACCGTAGGCCCTCGTCATGGCCGTGTTCACCGAGGCCTCGTCCACGAAGACCAGGGATCGGGCGTCGCGGGACCGGAACTTCTTGCGGAAGACCGTCCGCTTCCCCTTGTTCGCCGGCGTGTCCCGCTCGGCGGCGTGGAGCACCTTCTTCTTCCTCGACAGGCCCATCGCCTTCAGGGCCCGCGACATCGTCGCCAGGCTGCAGGTGGCCCCCAGCGCGTCCCGCAACTCGCGGAGCAAGGCATCGGGCCGATCCCGGACGAGTTCGCGGAGCCGGGCGAGCGTCTCCGGCCCCAGCGCCGGGCGACGACCGCCGCCATGGGGTCTGGGCCGGACCGTGCCGTCCTGGCGATGGCGCCGGACCAGCCGGACGACGGTGGCAAGGTTCACGACGAAGCGCCGGGCGATCTGGCGCCACGAACCCTCGCCCCGCTCGACGGCCCCGACGATCCGGGACCGCAGGTCTTCGGAGTACGGACGCATGGCGTGCCTCCTTCCCCACTGACCTTCAGCCTACGCCGTGCGCTATGCGGATGGAAGGCGCTCTAGGTGATAGTGGTGGGCCGGTTGCAAATTCCAGCGGGGAGTTAATCGCTCTAAATTCTGCTGCAACAAGATCCAATAGCCAGGTATTCATATCTATTGATATATACGAGATTAACAGGTTTCTCAAGGAATGCAATATCGACTTCAAGCTCAAACGCCTCACTAAAATTCAGTCATTAGCCAATGGCCACCAGGATTTTTGCTATGAGATTAAAGATGGGATGGGTCGTGTATACCTTATACATGCGATTACCGCTGATAAACGAGGTAAATTTGTTACATCGTCATTAGCTCCGGGGGATTTTACGCTCCCAACAGAACCGTAATTGATCGAAATGGGTTAAGCCAAGCTCTGCATGAGGAGAGGTCGATGTCAAGAATCACAGCGATGTTGATCGCCACAGTGACCTTGCTCAGCGCGAGCACCATAAGTTTCTCCCAACCATACTGTTTTTTCATTCAAGAAGTAGTCCCTCAACGAACTACAATTCGGTTAGACACCCCCAGTTCATTCGAGCTTCTGAACAACGGAGAACTTGACGTTGACAGTATCAAGGACACGATTGTCTCAAAATTGTCCAATGTTCAGGTCTCCCAGCCCCAAGAAGTCAGTGGTAAAACGTCGTTCACCGCCGAGGACATACAAAAACAATCGATCAGAGAGTATATAGAGCGAAATATTCCAATTGGATTTGGCCCCTTACGAAAGACAAACCTCTCAATAAAGCGGCCCATTCTCTCGGAGGAAAACGACGATAGGATCATAACGATCGAGAAGCAACCGTTTAATGAGCGACTGATTGGCAGAACCAATCTTCTACCTGTCAATTTTCTCGAAGCCGGCACAGTTGCAGCCCGTTCGGTTGGACGGATTGCAATCAAGTACAATGCTGTACCGGAAGCTGGAATTGGAACTGGTTTTTTGATATCAAAAGACTTGATGATGACAAACAACCATGTCATACCAACGGTGGCATTTGCAAAGAAGGTGGTTATTCAGTTTAACTATCAGTATACTCTTGATGGATCCTCCATTATTCCTCCCGATTCCTATGAACTCGATCCAGACGATTTCTTCCTAACAAACTCGGTTTCCGCTTTGGACTTTACCATCGTGAGAGTACGACCCTTCGCACGACCTACAACTTTAAATGATTCTACTCTCAAAAAAAATGACTCCGATCCCACAGTCTATCCAGGAGACCGTTACGGATTCATCTCTCTTAGTAACAACTTTCTCTACTCCGTTGGACAACTCGCAAACATCATTCAGCATCCCCTTGGGCAACCTAAGCAGATAGCGATTCACGAGGGCAACCTAGTCGCAGTTCATGAAAACCATCTGAGTTACACAACCGACACCGAACCAGGTTCATCTGGTTCACCAGTATTCAATAACAGGTGGCAAATCATTGCGCTCCACCATTCTGCGGGCAGCAGAGATACAACAACGCACCAATGGACAAGCAATGAAGGAATTCGAATCGACAAGATCATCGCTTTCCTAAACAAAAATCTCTCGGAGAAACAAAGAGCTGAGATTAACACTCGCTGATATCTAAATAGTCTTCTCAATCCAAAAACTCATAGCCAACCGGAGTACACCATGGCATCGGAACATAA
Source organism: Isosphaeraceae bacterium (assembly GCA_965279195.1). Taxonomy (GTDB): domain Bacteria; phylum Planctomycetota; class Planctomycetia; order Isosphaerales; family Isosphaeraceae; genus CBDIHP01. The sequence goes on along the minus strand of CBDIHP010000043.1, from coordinate 234,356 downwards.
TCGCATCGCAAAACTCTATACAAGAGTGATTCGCCTAGCACCTTTCATTTTCCCTGTATTCATGTCAATTATTACCGTAATTTTCTCTTGGAGAGAGTCTGCACAGGTTCTTACTTCAGTCAAGTTGACAGAAATTCAATCCAACGTTCGAATCGCAAGCGAATCTCTATCTAAATTGGAGCAGATTGGTCAACCTCAGCAGCAGAAGATTGTGGAAGACAACGTGCATGAAGCAGAACTTCAGTTGAAGAACGTTATCTCAAGAGTATCGACTTTGGAAGCGAACCAGAAGGGCATCCGCTCGGAAGCAGAATTCGGCGCAAGACTTTTTGTCACTGCAATTGTTCTAATATTCTGTTTTATATTGCTTATAAGCGATAAATCTGACACTTCAACCAAGAAATGGGCAACGGGAACCATCGGTGTTGTAGTCGGTTACTGGCTTGGGATTAAGTTGCCCTAATTGCAATCGTCGCTTATGCCTCATACAACATTACCACTTATCCACCGGCCCCTCCGGCACCGCCACGCGGGGCTCGAAGTGGCTCGGCAGAGGCGACGAGGGGCCGGCGGCGCGGATGAGAGAGACGGTCTCGTCGAAGCGGGAGGCGGTGGGGAGGTTGATGAGGCGGTGGTAGAGGTCGCGGGGGGGGCGGATGGCGTAGCTGTACCACTTGACGAGCTTGCGGAATTGCAGGCAGGCGAGGCGCTCGCCGCGGCGGTCGAGGAGGCGGTGGAAATGGGTCTCCATCACGGAGACGCGCTCCTCGAAGCCGGGGTCGGGGCCGGGGTGGCCGTGCTCGGACCAGTGGACGAGCTGGCGGAACAGGAAGGGGTTCGAGAGCGAGCCCCGGCCGATGGAGACGGCGGCGCAGCCGGTCTCGCGGAGCATCCGCTCGGCGTCGGCGATGGTGCGGACGTCGCCGTTGCCGACGACGGGCATCCTGTCCACGGCCTCGACCACGGCGCGGATGCCTTCGCGGTTGACGTGGCCCCGGAAGCCCTGGTCGCGGGTCCGGCCGTGGATGATCACGCCGGCGGCCCCGACGCTCTCGAACGAGCGGGCGAGCTCGGGGGCGGTGAGGGATTCGTCGTCCCAGCCGAGCCGCATCTTGACCGTGACGGGCACGCCCGCGGCCTCGACCACGGCGGCCACCAATGCCTTGGCCGCGTCGGCCTGGCACATCAGGGCCGACCCGCCGCCGGTCTTGACGACCTTGTTGACCGGGCAGCCCATGTTGATGTCGACGACGCTCGCCCCGATCTCCACGACCTTGCGGGCGGCGCGCGTCATCTCGTCGATGACGTGCCCGTAGATCTGGATCGTCAGGGGCCGGTCCTCGCCGCAGGTCTCGGCGAGTTCGAACGACTTGGGCCGGTTCTCCAGGAGCGCCCTGGCGTTGACGAGGTCGGTCGACGCCAGGCCGAGGCCCCCCAGCTCGCGGACGGTGAGCCGGTAGGCCATGCTGGTGTACCCCGCCAGGGGCGCGAGGAAGAACCGCGACGGCACCGCGACCCTGCCGCCGAGCACCAGGGGCTCACGCGCGATGGCCGGCGGGGGCGGCAGGTGCTCGTGGTCGTGGGCGGGGACGCCTTCGGTCGTCGGGGAACTCGGGGCGGTCAAGGTGGCGGCCTCTTGTCGACGGATTCTCGGGTGCGACAAGATTGTAGCCTGCGCCGGCAAGCCCCACGAGGGCATCTTCCCCGGGCGAGGGTGGTCTCCCGAATCAGGCGTCCATGGCCCCACCGACCGATTTCGAAGCCGAGTGGTCGGTCCTGACCACCCCCGAAGGCCGCGACCTGCTGGCGGAGGTCTCGGGGATTCGCCGGGTCGTGCCCGCCGACCTGGCTCGCTGGCGGAAGGTCTTTGCACCCGACGTGGTGGCGGCGGCGTTGCGGCTGGCCGAGTCGCGGCGCAAGGGTTTGCCCAAGTTCTCCCGGGCCAACGCCATGTGGCTCGACCCGGTGGGCGTGGAGCAATCCACCGCCGAGGTCGTCGCCCGCCACAAGGCCGCCCGGTTCGCCGGCGCGCGGGTCGTCGACCTCTGCTCCGGCATTGGCGGCGACGCCCTCGCCCTGGGCCAGGTGAGCGACGGCCCCACCTGGGCCGTCGACGCCGACCCCGGCATGGCCCGCCGAACCCGCTGGAACGCCGAGGTTTACGGCGCCCACGTCTTCCCCATCGTCGCCCGCGCCGAACGCCTGACGATCCCCCACGGCTCCCTCCTCCACGCCGACCCCGACCGCCGCCACGACCGCACCACGCGTGCCCGGTCGATCGCCGACTATGCACCCAATCTCGCCACCCTGCATGGCTGGATGCGGAGTCTAAAGGGAGGTGCCTTCAAGCTGAGCGCGGCGAGCGACTTCGATTCGTCTTTCCCGGCCGACAAGATCGAGATCGAGGTCATCAGCCTCCACGGCGAGTGCAAGGAGGCATGCATCTGGTTCGGTTCGCTAGCCACTCCGGGCCTGCGGCGGTCCACCCTGCTGCCCTCGGGCGCGACCTGGACGGGGCAATCTGACAGTTGTACGACACCCATCCGGGACGAGCCCGGGGCCTGGATCTTCGAGGCGGATCCGTCTCTGGTGCGGCTGAGGCTGCTGGACGGCTTCGCCGAAGCGCATGGCCTGAAACGACTTGGGGGATCGCACGACCTGCTGACGGGGGACGCCGCGGTCGCCCTGCCCCAATTGGCTTTGTTCCGGAGTTTTTTCGTCGGCCCATTCGATCGAAAGCGGCTGAGGCGGGAGGTCCAGGCGCGGGGGTTGGGCCCCCTGGAGATCAAGCCGAGGGGGGTGGGCGTGACGCCCGAGGCCTTGAGGGAGGAGTTGCGGGCACCGGGCCCGACGCCGGCGACCCTGTTCGTGGTGGGGGAGAAGGGTCGGCCGAGCCTGGCGATCCTGGCCGAGCGGGTGTCGCCGGCCGGGCCCGGGTGACGACTCTCCTGGCTGGCGACGAGACGAGCTGGGCACCTTCCGGGATGGCGAGCATGTCGAAGATTGGCAACACGGCCCTGGTCCTGCTGTCCCTGGCAGGCCCCGCCCTGGCGGCCGACCCCGTCCAGCTGCGCTGGAGCCTCAAGTCGGGCGAGGTTCAGAGGTTCCAGCTCAGCCAGTCGACGCTGACGAAGGGGTCCGACCCGGACGGGAAGTCGTTCGAGACGACCCTGGGCCTGACGCTGGACCTGGCCTGGACGATCGGCGAGGTGGCCGCGGATGGGTCGGCGAAGGTGGGTCAGAGGATCGAGCGGCTGAGGACGGAGTTCAAGTCGCCGCTGGGGACCGTGGCGTTCGACTCGAACCGGGACATGGCGAAGCTGAAGAACACCAACTCCTCCGTGGGCTTGATCTTCGGCGTACTTGTCGGTGCGGAATCGACCTTCCGGCTGTCTGCGACGGGGGGTGTGTCGGAGGTCCAGCTCTCCCCCAAGGTGAAGCAGACCCTGGCGAACCTCTCTCCCGACGGCACGACCACGGGGGGCCTGTTCACCGAGGAGGGCCTGAAGAACATGATCGCCCGCCTGGGGACGGAGCTGCCGGTCAAGCCAGTGCAGCCGGGGGGCCAGTGGTCGCGGACGGTGATGATGGGGAGTTCGCCGGGCTCGATGGCGCTCGGAAGTGCTTCGCGACTGGCGAGTTACGACTATACCTACAAGGGGACGGAACCGGCCAGGCCGTCGCCGGTGGAGCGCGTGGAGATCTCGGCCCGGATCGACCCGCCGCCGGTGGACAAGAATCGCCCGGTGGTGGTCCGTCTCCAGAATCTCTCGGCGAAGGGCCACTACCTGTTCAACAAGGATGCGGGTTTGCTGGACGAGTCGAAGCTAGTTGAGCATGTGGAGATGTCGGCGAAGAGCGGGGCCAAGACCTTGCGGCAGACCGTGGAGACGACGACGGTCCTGGCGAGGGACCGGGGTCCGGCCGGGCTGAGGCGCTGAAGGGGCCCGGGTTCTCCAGAATCGCAACCCCGCCCCTCCTCATGATGCATCCAGGCTGCATGTGATTCTGGGCAACATGAACGAAGAAGACGGATGGTTGGCGCGACGGGACGGGGACGATCTAATGGAGCCGAACTGACGCGGCTCCCCCCTCCCCAGACTGAAGTCCGCACCTCGAACGACACCACCTGGACCGGAGCCCCGGATCGTATGTCCTGGCATCGCCTTGCCTTGCACCCCTGCGCCGTGTTCGCGATCGGCCTCGCCCTGCTTTCCGGCCGTGCGGACGCGAATGTCGTCTTCAACCTGGATACGGGCGGGAACACGATCGACCCGCAGGCCCTCGCCGGCTTCACCCGAGCGGCCAGCCTGTGGTCGTCGTCCCTGAGCGACAACATCACGGTCAACATCAACATCGGCTTCAAGTCGCTGGGCAGCTCGATCCTGGGCCAGGCCTCGACCATCGACGACGTCTACAGCTACTCGTCGTTCCAGTCGGCCCTGGCCTCGCGCTCGACCTCGGCGAACGACGCCCTGGCGGTGGGCTCCCTCCAAACGGGGAGCACTTACGACGTGCTGCTGAACGGCACGACCGACACCCCTGGGCTCCACACGGCCACGTTCGACCAGCTCACGATCACCAACGCCAACGCCAAGGCCCTCGGCCTGATCCAGGCCAATGCGACCGCGTCCGACGCGGCGATCGCCTTCAACAGCGACTTCACCTTCGACTTCAACCCGGACGACGGCATCGCCTCGGGCCAGTTCGACTTCGTCGGGATCGCCGCGCACGAGATCGGCCACTCGCTCGGGTTCATCAGCGGCGTGGATGCGCTCGACTTCAACTTCAACACCAATCCGGCCTCCGACTTCAACGGCAACGTCACGTCGCTGGACATGTTCCGCTCCTCGAACCGCGTGAGCAACGGCACGATCGACTGGGCGGCCGACAACGCCGACAAGTATCTGTCGCTCGACCGGGGCGCGACGAACCTCGGGCTGTTCTCCAACGGCGTGGACCACGGCGACGGCCGCCAGGCGAGCCACTGGAAGGACGACCTCGGCCTGGGCATCATGGACCCGACGGCCGCGCCCGGCGAGAAGCTGGTGCTGACCAATCGCGACCTGATCGCCTTCGACGTGATCGGGTACAGCCTCGTCCCCGAGCCCGGCTCGGTCGCCCTGATGGGCATCGGGGTGGTGGCCCTGGTCGTGATCCGCGTGCGGAAGTCGTCCCGCAAGGCCGCTTGATTCCCTCGACGCCCCGGCGACCATCAACGCCCGTCCCTCGCATCAGCCGCGAGGGGCGGGCGTTTCTCATTCCACGTCGAGGAGCCGGTGCTTCTTCAACTTGCTGAAGAACGTGCTGCGCGGCAGGCCGAGGAGCCGGGCGGCCTCGCTCTTGTTGCCGCCGGCCTCGTTGAGGGCGTCGAGGAGTTGGATGCGTTCGTACTCGTCGGCCTCGTCGCCGAGGGTTTGCAACTGGGGCCGGGCGGCGGTGGTCGTGGCCGTATCGCCCGGGGCCGGGAGCGACCGAGTCGCCGGCTCGGCCTGCTTCGGCCCGGGTAAGGCCGCCCGGGATCCGAGCCGGACGACGGCCCGACGGCCCCGCACCTTGGGGCGCCCTCGGGCGAAGCGGACGGGCTCCCGGATCTCCTGGGCCAAGTCCTCGACGGTGAGCGCCGGCCCGTCGGAGAGCAGGACGGCCCGCTCGATCACATTCTCGAGTTCACGGATGTTCCCGGGCCAGTCGTACGACAGCAGTGACTCGACCGCGCTCTCCTCAAGGTGGGTGACGGGGCGGCCGGTGGTCCCGGCGTGACGTCGAAGGAAGTGGACGGCCAGCTCGAAGATGTCGTCCTTGCGCTCCCGCAGGGACGGCGTGCGCAGGGGGATCACGTTGAGGCGGTAGAAGAGGTCCTCGCGGAATCTCCCCTGTTCGATCAGGGCCTCCAGGTCCTGGTGGGTGGCGGCGAGGATCCGGACGTCGACCGAGATCGTGTGCGAGCTGCCGACGCGTTCGAAGGACATCTCCTGCAGGACGCGCAGGAGCTTCGTCTGCACTTCGAGGTTGATGTCGCCGATCTCGTCGAGGAACAGGGTGCCGCCGTTGGCCTGCTCGAACCGGCCGACGCGGTCGCGGTCGGCCCCGGTGAACGCCCCCTTCACGTGGCCGAAGAGTTCGCTCTCGAGCAGCCCTTGAGACAGGGCGGCGCAATGGACCTTGACGAACGGCCGGCCGGCCCGGGGGCTGGCGGAGTGGATGGCCTCGGCCAGCAATTCCTTGCCGGTGCCGCTCTCGCCACGGATCAACACGGCCGAATGGCTCGCGGCCACGCGGCGGGCGAGTTCGAGCATCCGTCGCACGGCCGGGCTCGACCCCTTGATGGGCCCGAAGACCATCGGCTCGGGCAGTTCGCCGGGCTCCCTGACGCCCGCGTCGTCGCCACGGCCCTGGGCGAGCTGGTCCTGGAGGATCAGGATCCGCCGCTGCTGCTCGGCGATCTTCTCGACCTTGGCGCGCAGCTCCTGGTTGAGCCGTTCGAGCGTCTGGTGGATGCCGGCCGAGTGAAGCGCGAGGATCGCGACCGATCCCAACGCATTCAGGAACGCGACTTCTTCGTCCTCATAGGGGAGCCCGCTGCGCTTGGGGCCGAGCACGAGCAGTCCGGCGAGGAGGCCGTTGGATTCGAGCGCGGCCGCGTGCTCGCCGCCGAGGGAGATCATCGCGTCGATCGCCGGGTCGGACGGCGGGCTGAAGCCCATCATCGAGGGCATCCGCAGCACAGTGGTCCCCCGCAGCCGCTCGACCAGCGGGTTGTCGGCCGGGAGGGTCCGCTCGTCGGGCTCGGGGCCGTGGCAGGCGACCAGCTTCAAGGGGCCGCGATCCTGGTCGCACAGATAAAGCGCGGCCCACTCGATGCGGAGGACGTCGGCGGCGGCTTCGAGCAGACGGCGGCCCAGGGTCTCGCGGTCGACCAGGCTGCCGACCGCCAGGTTCATGCGCTGGAGGGCCTGGTCGAACTTGTACTTCTCGCGATAAAAACGCTTGTCGATGACTTTCTGAAAACGATCGCGGGCCGCGCCCGTGAGGACGAGGATCACGATGGCCACGGCGCCGGCCGTGATCGCCCCGGTGGTGCGATAGGCCATGAGCTGGTCGCGGATGACCACGCCGCAGGTCACGAGGATCGCCGAGTACAGGAGGCCGGCCGAGAGGCTGGCCATCACATAGAGCTTGCCGCGGTTGTAGATCTCCTCGACCTGCATCAGCTTGTATCGCGTGATGCTGAACGCATAGGCGATCGTATAGAGCATCGAGACCACGAACATCGGCCAGGCCGCGCTCGCGAGGCCGAGCGTCGACGGGTTGTTCCAGGCGGTCCAGAGCTGATACGAGATCGGCAGGGTCCCCAGCACCGAGGCCAGCCAGATCCAGTAGGCCTGGTTCCGCTCCGAGCGGTTCGTGGCCGTCCGGTAGCTGGTGCGCAGGAGGGCGATGCATAGTCCGAAATAAACGACCGAGAGGCCGATGTAGCCGTAGGCGAGCTGCTTGATGATCCAGATCGCCGTGTCGACGCCCGGCTCGGTCCGGAGGCGGGAGATGACCATGAACGTCCAGAGCAGCCCCAGGTAGATCAGGCCGATGCCGTAGATCAGCGAGAGGACCCCGCGCCGGTGCTTCTCGTAGATCGGGTGGACGCGGGGGAACACCAGGTACAGGTGAAGGCTGACGACGGGCACGAAGAGCGCGAACAGGACGAATAGATAAATCAGGACCGGCTCGACGACGATCTCGGTCCAGTGGTAGCCCCCCATGAACGCGCCGACGGTCACGATGCAGAGCCAGAAGAACAGGTGGGCCGAGGCGTCTCGCGGGCGCTTCCAGAAGACGTAGAAGCCGACGGCGAAGATCAGCATCTCCTGCACGAACCAGACGAGCGACCAGACATACATGCGGAACGGCCGATATCGCACCTTGGCGTCGGCCTGCTTGACCTGCCCCTGCGGGGTCTTCCAGACGACCCGGATCGTCTCGTCGACCTGATGGCGGAACTGCCGCATCGCCCGGATGTAGTCGTTGTAGTTCAGGATCGGTCGGCCATCGATCGAGACCAGGAGGTCCCCGACCGCTGGGCGATCGGGGGCCCAGTCGAACTCGGGCGAGACTTCCTGCTTGATGTCGACGCTCATCACGCTGCGGATCCCGGCGTCCCCCGCCCAGGCGACGACCCACAGCACCCAGAGCGAGTAGAAAACGGCCGCGACCGCGACGCCCACGACGAGCAGCCGTCGCGAGGCCATCGAAGGGTCGGAGCCGGGGAAACCCAGCCCCCCCCGGATCCAGGGTTGGGGACGAGCGGCCATGGTGGAAAATCCAGGTGTCGAATCAGCCGGAGTGCGGGACAATCTCGGCGCCGAAGCGACTCGCCAGCGCCGACGACCTATCGAGACTACAATGTCGGCGCCGAACTTCCAACGGCCCTCGTCCAAACCCGTTGAAAAAACTCCTCATTCCACGGCCTGTACCGGCGAGGAAAAAGATAGGGGATCCACAAAATATAGGCAGCCCAACCCAGTCTACCCACCATCAGTAGCAAGAATTTAGGTATTCTGGGAAGACTGATATGTCAGCGAGATGGTTTCGGCGCCGAAACTCATCAGCGCCGAAACTGCATCGACAAGCAGACCGGCGCCGATCTTTCGGAATTGTCGCCGGTCCCTAGCATCGGCGCCGAAGGCAATTTCGACACATTTCGCCGAGGGCACGGAAGCTGCCTTGGTGTAATCCACTCGACATACCTCATGAGCTGGCGACTTGGATCGGATCGAGGTTCCCATGCGGATCGCAGCGAAACGACGCGCTGAGTGGCGGATGTCCAGCGACGCCCTGGAAGGGCATCGGCATCTGCTCCGGATCGGCTCCGAATGGGTGGAGGTCCGCGAGCTCGGTTCGGGCGACCCGCTCGTCCTGGTCCCCGGCCTGGCCGGCTCATGGCGGCTGCTCTCGCCGCTCGCCCAGCAGCTCGCCCGCAAGCACCGGGTCATCCTTTATGGCCTGCGCGGGGATTTCTCGCCCCTCGGGTCGGGCTCGCCGCCGACCGAGGTCTCGGACCTGGCGGGGGACCTCGCGGCCCTGATCGAGAACCTCGGCCTGGAACGCCCGACGGTCTTCGGCGTCTCGTTCGGCGGGGCGGTCGCCCTGGAACTGGCGATCGAGCACCCGCATCTGGTGGGGAACCTGGTCCTGTCGGGCGTCGAGTCCGCCTTCCGGCCCACTCTCGGCTCGACGATCGCCAGGCGGGTGCTGGAGCGGTTCCCGCTGCCGAACACGAACCGGTTCGTGAATCAGTTCTTCAACCTGCTCCACGGCGGCAAGCCCGAGCCCGGCCCGCTGGCCGACTTCGTGGTGGATCGCTGCTGGGAGACCGACCAGAGCGTGATGGCCCAGCGGCTCGGCCTGCTGGAGACCTTCGACGTGACGCACCGGGTCTGGCAGATCGACGCCCCGACGCTCGTCCTGGGCGGCAACCGCGACGTGGTCGTCCCGGTCGCCCGCCAGAAGGCCCTGGCCTCGGCGATCCCGGGCGCCCGATTTGAGCAGCTCGAAGGGGCGGGCCACCTCGGGTTCCTGACCCACAAGGCCGAGGTCTGCCGTCACGTGGTCGACCACGTGCATCAGGAAAAGCCGACCGCGTTCTGAAACGATGATAAGCGATGGGTGAGAATCCACGATCGGTTCCGACCGATCCACCATCTCTCCTGATCTCGGATCGCATCGAGTTTGCCCTTCGTATGGCGGCCGCCCGCCATGCGGGGCAAGTTCGCAGGTGCAGCGGCGTCCCTTACATCACGCACCCGGTGGCGGTCGCCTGGATCCTCGACCGCCTGGGTTTCGACGAGGACGTCGTGATCGCCGGCCTGCTCCACGACGTCGTGGAGGACACGCCGACGCCCCTGATCGAGATTCAGGACCTCTTCGGCGCCGGGGTGGCGTCGCTGGTCGACGCCTGCTCGGAGCGGAAGCTCGACGATGCCGGCGGGGAACGTCCCTGGCTCGACCGGAAGCGTGAGCATATTGCCTCATTGGTAGACGCTTCCTCCGACGCGAGGGCGATCGTGCTGGCCGACAAGCTGCACAACCTCCGATCCATCCGACACGACCTCGACGAGGGGCGGCCGGTCTGGGAGGCCTTCCACGCCGACCGCGAGAGCGTCCTGCGCTATTACCGCGACATCCTCTCGGCCTGCGACGGCGGCGATGGACGCCTCGCGGGGCTCGCCGGGCAGGCACGCGGGATCCTGCTCGACCTGGAATCGCGTTGATCTCGATCGACGCGGACTCCTACCCCCTCGCGGACGGTGAAGAAGCGTGCTAGGTTGAGCACACATGCGTGCGAGACCGTTCATCAGGCAATGACTGGCCCGGGGTCAATCGGTCGCCGTCCGCGCGCAGCTCGCTCTCATTTAGGGGGACGTGACGATGCCTCAACGCAGACGCGGGTTCACACTCATTGAGCTCCTGGTGGTGATCGCGATTATCGCGGTCCTGATCGCGCTCCTGCTGCCGGCGGTGCAGGCCGCCCGCGAGGCTGCCAGGCGCGCCCAGTGCGTCAACAACCTGAAGCAACTGGGCCTGTCGATGCACAACTACGAGAGTTCCGTCGGCGGCTTCCCGCCGGGCCGGATCTGGAACACGTCGGCGGGCAACTTCTCCACCATCTTCGCGGGCAACCAGAACACGACATGGTTCGAGCTCCTGCTCCCTTATGTCGAGCAGGGGAACCTTGCCAACTCGTTCAACTACACCCTGGGCGCGGAAGGCTTCCCGGGCGGCCTGAACGTCGCGGCCGGCTTCTTCGCCAATTCCACCGTCTCGGCGACCAAAGTCTCGGTCTTCCAGTGCCCGAGCGATGAGTCACGCACCTTCAAGGTCGCGCAAGGATATCAGGGCGGAATCCTCAGCGGGCCCACCCTGACCAAGGGGAATTATGCCGCGAGCTGGGGGAACACCAACTGGGCCGCCGGGCGGGGTGGCGATGCCACGCTTCAGGCCGCCTACTTGAAGTCGGCCTTCGGTCACGACGGGAATATCCGGATCGCCAGCGTCACCGACGGCACGAGCAACACCGTGTTCGCGGCCGAGGTCCTCCAGGGGGCCGAGAACGACATCCGCGGCGTCATGTGGTCGAGCGTCTCCGGCGGCAGCTCGTTCGAGACCCGGTTCACTCCCAACTCGCTGAAGGACTTCTTCAACCTGGTCAACGGCAACGATGCCGCACCCAACGTCCCCGGCCTCTTCTGCGTCAGCGAGCCCGTTCGCGGGCTCCCATGCATCTCGGTCAACAGCGACTCGAACGCCTTCGCCGGCGCCCGGAGCCGCCACCCCGGCGGTGTGAATTGCGTGTTCGGTGACGGTTCCGTGAAATTCGTCAAGAACTCGATCAACCACCCGACCTGGATCGCCCTCAACACCATCAACGCCGGTGAGGTCGTCAGCGCGGACTCGTATTGATGAGCAATGGGTGATGGGTGGTGGGTGATGGGTGATGGGTGATGGGTGAGAATCGATCGGATTCTTAAACCATCCCCCATGAACCATCACCCATCTCCTACTTGCCGAACCCCAGCACCCTCCTCACCTCCGACGGGGAGGTGAGGCCGCTCGCGACGGCCTCACGGGCGCGGGCCCAGCGGTCGAGCATGCCGGAGGCGATGGCCGCCGATTCCAGAGTCGGCACGTCGCTTCGGGCCAGGACGGCCCGGGCGACCTCGGGGTGATCGGGGACCAGCAGCTCGGCCAGGACCATCCGCCCCTTGTAGCCCGTCTTCGCGCAGGCGTCGCAGCCGACGGGGACCTTCGCGCGAGGCACGTCGAGCCCCAATCGGTCGACCGGGTCGTCGCTCCAGGCGGCGCAGTCGCAGAGCGTACGCACCAGCCGCTGGCAGACCACGGCGAGGATCCCGCTGCGCAGGAGATAGGGCTCGATGCCCATGTCGGCCAGGCGTCCGAGGGCCCCGGCGGCGCTGCCGGCGTGGAAGGTGCTCAGGACGAGGTGGCCCGTCAGGCTGGCCTGGAAGGCGGTCTCGGCGGTGACCTGGTCGCGGATCTCGCCGACGACGATGACCTCGGGATCCTGCCGCATCAAGGAACGCAACCCCGTCGGCAGGTCGAAGCCGGCGGGCAAATTGACCTGCGACTGCGACACGCCGTCCAGGGCCGCCTCGATCGGGTCCTCCAGCGTCACCAGCGAACGGCTGCCGCCGCTCGTCGCGACCAGCTCGCGGAGGCAGGCGTAGATCGTGGTCGTCTTGCCGCTGCCGGCGGGCCCGCAGAGCAAGATCGCTCCGGACGTCTCGCGCAGGAGGCGAGAGAGGGTCTCGGCCACCTCGCCGGGCAGGCCGAGGTCGCCGGGCCGGTGGTATTTCCGGGTCGCGGCGAACAGCCGGACGACGGCCTTCTCGCCGTGGAGGGTGGGGAACGTGCTGACGCGGACCTCCCCCTCGCTCCACCCCTGCGCCGCGCGGATGCGTCCCTCCTGAGGGACATCCGCCCGGTAGGTGAGCAGCTCCGACATCACCTTGAGTCGGGCGATGATGTTGGGGGCGATGGACGGCGGGAAGGTCTCGACCGCCTGGAGAACGCCGTCGATCCGCCAGCGCATGTCGAGCCCGGCGGGCGTCGGCTGGAGGTGCACGTCGCTCGCCCCGACGCCCCTCGCCCCGGCGAGGATGTGGTCGACGACGTCGACGACGTATCGGGGATGCTTCGGGTCCAGCGTCGCCAGACGCTCGCGGAAGTGGGGGCCGAGCGTCGGGTTCATGGGGATGGCCGATGGGGTCGAAGGGGATTGCCAGGGGCACCAGGCTATCTCCGTCCCCCGGCATCCTCAAGCGATCAGTTGCGGGATGACACTGCCGTGGACGTCGGTCAGGCGGAAGTCGCGGCCGGCGTAGCGGTAAGTCAGCTTCTCGTGGTCGAAGCCGAGGAGCCTCATCAGGGTGGCGTGGAGGTCGTGGACGTGGACGGCGTCCTGCACGGCGGCGAAGCCGAATTCGTCGGTCGCGCCGTGGACGATGCCCCCCTTGACGCCGCCGCCGGCGAGCCACATCGAGAAGCCGTAGTGGTTGTGGTCCCGTCCGCTGAGGGCGGGGAGTTCCGCGACGGGCGTGCGGCCGAACTCGCCGCCCCAGATGACCAGGGTCGAGTCGAACATCCCCAGCCGCTTGAGGTCGCTCAGGAAGGCGTCGATGGGACCGTCCCAGTCCTTCGCGAGCTTGCGGTGGTTCGCTTCGAGGGCGTCGTGATTGTCCCAGGGCTGCCCGGCCCCGCTCCAGACCTGGATGAACCGGACGCCTCGTTCGAGGAGGCGTCGGGTGATGAGGAGCTGGCGGCCGTGGATGCCATCGCCGTAGCGTTCGCGGGTGGCCTTCGACTCCCGGGCCAGGTCGAACGCCTCGGCGGCCTCGCCTTGCATGCGGTAGGCGAGTTCGAACGACTGGATCCGGGCTTCCAGGGCCGCGTCGTGCGGGCGGTCCTCGCCGTAGGATCGGTTCAGGAACCGCAGGTGATCCAGCATCCGGCGCTGCTGCTCGGGCGTGGCGGAGTCGTTGCGGATGTTCTCGACGAGCTTGGCGACCTCGATGTGCTGGGTGTCGATGTAGGTCCCCTGGTAGGCGCCGGGGAGGAAGGCCGACCGCCAGTTCTGGGTGGCGACGATCGGATAGCCGCCCGGGCACATGGCGATGAAGCCGGGGAGGTTCTGGTTCTCGGACCCCAGCCCGTAGGTGACCCACGAGCCGAAACTCGGGCGCGGCAGCCGGCCGTCGCCGCAGTTCATGAGCATCAACGACGGCTCATGATTGGGGACGTCGGCCTTCATGCCCCGGATCACGGCCATGTCGTCGATGTGCGAGGCGGTCTTCGCGAAGAGTTCGCTGACCTCGATGCCCGACCGGCCGTACTTCTTGAACGAGAACGGCGAGCCCATCGCCGCGCCGGTCTTCCGCTCGGTCCGGAGGTTCGGGCTGGGGAGCGGCTTGCCGTGGAGCTTCTTGAGCAACGGCTTGGGGTCGAACGTGTCGACGTGGCTCGGCCCGCCGTTCATGAACAGGTGGACGACACGCTTCGCCTTGCCCGGGAATTGCGGGGCCCGGGGGGCCAGCGGGTGGATCGCGCGGTCGTCCTCGGCTCGGGTCTCGGACTGGAGCACGCCGGCGAGGCCGAGCATCCCGAAACCCATCCCGCCGCGCTTGAGGAGGTCGCGGCGGTTCCAGCTCTGGGGGTCCATCAGGCGTCCCTCGGGATTCGTCCGCCGAAGAGCGTGGCCAGGGGCTCGCCCTCGGCGAGGCGGTAGGGGCGATCGGTCAGGTCGCGGATCAGGGCCGAGGGGTCGAGCCCGAACCGCCAGAGCAGGGTGGCCGAGAGGTCGCCGGGCGTGACGGCGTCCTGATCCGGGTAGGCCCCGATCTTGTCGCTGGCCCCGTAGGTCACGCCCCCCTGCACGCCCCCACCGGCCAGGACCGCCGAGTAGCAATGCGGCCAGTGGTCGCGTCCCGCCGTGCTGTTGACCTTGGGCGACCGGCCGAACTCCCCGACCGCGATCACCAGCGTCCGTTCCAGCATACCACGATCGGCCAGGTCCTCGATCAGGGCGGCGAGGGCGCGGTCGGTCGGCGGCAGGAGATTGTCCTTGAGCTTCCGGATGTTGCTGTTGTGGGTGTCCCAGTTGTCCTCGCCGTTGTGCTGGTGGTCGAAGACGGTCACGAACCGCACGCCGGACTCGACCAGCCGTCGGGCCAGCAGGACACTCTGGCCGTGCTTGGTCCGGCCGTAGCGCTCGCGGGTCCGGGGATCCTCGCGGTCGAGCTCGAACGCCCGGCGGACCTTCGGCGAGCGGAGCAGCCCGAAGGCCCGGGCGTTGTAGGCGTCGATCCCCGACCGGGCGGCGAGCCGGTCCCTCTCGCGGAGCTGGTGGTCGACGAGGTCGAGCAGCGACCGCCGCGAGTCGAGCCGCTCGACGGTGAGGTCGGCGGGGAGTTCCAGCTCGGAGAACTTGAAGTCGGGCGAGTTCGGGTCGCGGTCGACCTGGAGCGGGTCGTAGGCCGAGCCGAGGAATCCGCCGGTCTGGCCGGGGAGCGTGACCACGTTGTAGATGACGTGCGGCAGGGCGACGAAGCTCGGCACGCCCGGGGTCTCGGGCAGGTGCGACGACAGGATCGCCCCCTGGGTCGGCGGGTCGTTGCGGTCGGCGCCCAGGAGTTCGAGGTCCCCCTTCAGGGGGTTGCGGCCGATGAAGGTCGCGAAGACGGCGGCGTTGTGGTTGGTCATCGGGTGGTGCAGGCTGCGGATCACCGCCGCGCGATGCATCACCCGGGCCATGTGCGGCTGCTGGTCCGACACGAACACGCCGGGGGCCGAGGTCCGCCACCGCCTTGAAGTCCCCGCGGATCTCGCGGGGGGCCTTCGGGGTTCATGTCGTAGGTGTCGAGGTGGCTGGGGCCGCCGTAGTAGAAGAGGAAGATGCAGGAGTCGATGGCCGGGCGTCCCGCCCTGGCGGTGGCCTCGGCCCGTGCGAGGTCGGCGAGGTTGAACCCGAGGGCCCCCAGGCCGCCGATCCGGAGCAGGCTGCGGCGTTTCAGCGCCGGCGGTGGCGAGGTCCCCTCGCGGCGAGTCGTCGCCATGTCGCTCCACTCCTTCCGATCGGCCAGCAATTGTTTAACCGTCATTGGATCGTAGCCACGGCCGCTCGCGGCTGCAACGTCCGCGCCGGCCCGGCTCGCCTTCGAAACTGAAAAAGGACGTGCCGGGTTGCCCCGACACGCCCAATCCAGGCCCGTTTCCCCCCCGGGACGGGCTGGCTCGTTATGGCTTCATGCGAAGTCGCTTGCGAACAAAAGTTCCTGGTGAGGGAACGAAACCGACCAGACGGGCTATAAACCGGAAATGAAGGCACAAAGGCGAGACAAAGAATTCCTAACACACTAAGGTCGCCCCGATCAATGAAATTCTCGAAAAAAGTTAAAAGGGCTCGCGGGGGGATTCCGGCGACGATCCGCCCGTCGGGAGTGTCCCCGGCCCCGGTGCGTCCTATAATGAAGAAACGTCATCGCCCCCGCTTGTCCGCCGGACCCGGTCCGAGGAATCGCGGGGGATCGTGGCCGGGTCTCTTTAAGGCGGTGGAGGTCAGGACGATGGACGAGACCGGTGATCCCCGCCCGACGGCGGACCTGCTCGAATCGACGCACCCCTTCCCCGGCTCGTACCAGATCAAGGCCATCGGCCGGGCCCAGGACGATTTCGTCGGCCGGGTGGTCACGGCGGTGGTCGAGGAGCTGATCAGCGAGTCGGAGCTGGAGCATTCGACACGCGAGACGCCGGACGGCAAGCACGTCTCGCTGACCCTCGACCTGACGGTGCAGGATGCCGAGCAGGTCCGGCGGATCTACGCCCGGATCCGCGACGTCGACGGGCTGAAGCTCCTCCTCTGATTCCGCCCCCCGGGACTTCCGAACGCCGTCGAACCGGGTTACCCTGGACGACCCGGCGTGCCTCCGAATGGGCGAGGGCCGGATGCCAGACCCGACGCGGACGCCCGGCCCATGGAACGCATCGACCTCGACGGCGCGGACGACCCTCGCGACGTGGCGCATCGCGCCGTGGCCTGCCTCGCCCAGGGGGGGGTCGTCGTCCTGCCGACCGAGACCACCTACGTCCTGGCCGCCAGCGCCCTCCACGAGGGTGCGGTCCGGCGCCTTCAGGACGGGCCCTGGGCCGCGAAGTCGTCCGGCGGCCCCGCCCTGCTGCTCCGCGGAGCCGAGGATCTCACCGACTGGATCCCCGCCCCTTCCGAGGTCGGGCGTCAGCTCTTCCGGCGGGGCGCCGGGCGGGGCCTGACCCTGCGGTTCGCCGTGCCGGACGGCCGGAGCCTGATCGACCGCCTGCCGAACCCGGTGCGCGAGGGCCTGACCGAAGGGCAACGGCTCGGCGTGAGGCTCACCCACCAGCGTTTCGTCTGGGAGATCCTCCAGCTCCTCCCCGCGCCCCTGGTGATCCTGTCCCCCGCGGGGCGGGGCGGGATCGAGCCGGTCTCGGCCGAGGATTTCGGCGACGACCCCGGGGCGATTGCCGTGGACGCGGACATCCTCATCGACGCCGGGACGACCGCGATGGGGGGTCCGTCCACGATCGTGGCGCTGGACGAGGCCGAGGGGTCGGGCTGGCGGGTCGAGCGCCCGGGGACGATCCCGCAGGACGAGGTCACCAGGATGTCGGGTCGTATCCTCCTGTTCGTCTGCACCGGGAACACCTGCCGCAGCCCCATGGCGGAGGCCCTGTCCAAGGTGGCGCTCGCGAAGCGGCTGGGCTGCGAGCCGGCGGAGCTGCCCTCGCGCGGGTTCGTGGTCGCCTCGGCCGGGGTCGGGGCGATGAACGGAATGCCCGCCGCCGGCCACGCGATCGAGATCGTCCGGCTCCGCGGCGGCTCGCTCGAAGGCCACAAGAGCCAGAAGGCCACGCCCCACCTGATCCTCCAGGCGGACGTCATCGTGGGCATGACCCGCGAGCACCTCGACTGCATCGTCGACAACATGCCCGAGGTCGCCCCCAGGGCGCGGCTGCTCCACCCCGAGGGGCATGACGTCCCCGACCCGGTGGGGGGCGACCGGGACGTCTACAACCGCGCGGCCCGCTCGATCGAGGGGTACATCCAGGCCCTCCTCGACGACCTCGGTTGGGCCTGAGCCCGATCAGGCGCGGCGTCGCAGGCGACGGACCGCCATGGCCCCCAGCCCGACCGCGATGAGTGCGACCGAAGAAGGTTCGGGCACGGCCGCCAGGGCGATCGTCTGCTGGATGAACGCCTGGTGCGACGACACTCGCGTCGAATAGGCCAGCTGGGGCAGCGGCAGGCCGACGTTGCCCACGAACGAGTTGTTCGACTGCAGGCCGATGTAGAACCCGCGCTGGTCGTACATCGCCGCGTCGAAGAACGTGGAGCCGTCGGTGCTGTACCTGCCGTCCACGGCATAGTTAACGCCGGCGAGCTTCCACTGGCCGTCGGCGGTGTCCTGAATGAACAGGCCGCCACCGGAATCCCCCCGGGAGAGGGTCGAGGACGCGGCTGAGCCCGGGGGCGGGGTCGCGCCGAACTGGAAGGTCAGGAGATCGGTGCCGCCGAATTGCTCGACCCCGGAGACCTGATTGGTCCCCCAGCTCAACTTGAGGTCGGTCCCGCCCCAGAGGTAGCCCTGGGGGCCGTTGGGGCCGTCGATCGCGGCGCCCCTGGCCGTCCCCGCGCCATAGACGACCATCTGGTGGGAGGTCTCGTCGGCCTTGGTGTAGATCGACGCGTACTGCGAGAAGCTGCCGGCGACCTCGAGGATCCTCAGGTCGGACCCGCCCGGGTCGAAGTAGGAGGCGACGGTGGTGTAACTCTGCCCCTGGAAGCGGAAGATATCGCCGACGTTGCCCCCGAGGTGGGTGGCGGTGAGGAACAGGTTCGGCGCGATCGCGGTGCCGGCGCCATTCTGCCAGTTGCCGGTGAAGGCCCAGCCGCTGTCGGCCAGGTTGCCCGTCGGGGCGCCGAGATTCCGACCCGAGGCGGCCGTGCCCGAGTCGCCGTAGAGGATGACGGCCTCTGCGCCCGGCGCGAGCCAGGCGAGCCAGCCGAAGCAAACCGAAAGGACAATCGCCGCGGACCTCATGACCCATCCCCCTTACCGATCCGGACCGCCATCGCCTCAGCCGCGGACATCGGGGCTGCTGGCGCCTGCGGCCGGCGGGGCCGGCACCATCGCCCCGGCCCCGGTCCATCTTTGCACCCGAACAGAGAACCTTCAAGTATTCACGCGTGAAAATCTTCAACCATTCGTCTCTTCATCCGTCCCCGCGGCCGCGGGGGAGGGCGCCAGCCGCGAGACGGCCGCGCCGCCCAGCGGCCGGTCGAGCACCTCGGCGGCCAGGCCCCTGCCCGAGAGCAGCGCGGCCACGCCGGGCGTCCCGGCGACCTCGGGGGTGATCAGCACGTCGCCCCCCCGGCCCAGGCCCGGCAGCTGCGACGCCACCCTCACCATCGACCCGAAGTAGTCCAGGTGATCATTCAGCGTGGCCACCATCGCCGGCCCGCGGTGGACCCCCGCCGATATTCCCAGTCGCCTCGATCGCTCCGATTGCTCCAGGGCCCCGACGACCCCGAGCGCCGCCTCGACGGCCGCGGCCGGGTCGTGGAACGCCGACACCGTCCCCTCCTCCACCGTCTTCACGAGCGCGCCGCCCGCACGCCTCACGATCGATTCGATCGTCAGGAAATGCTCATGCAGCAATCCGAACGCGTCCGACTCCCCCAGCTCGCCGAACAGGTCGCGGTCCACCGCCGGGCGGGTCACGAGGAGCGTGATCGTCGCCAGGTTCACGAGCCGGCCCGCGGTGAGGATCTCGCCCGGGAAGTACTCCCGGAACCGGGCCGAGGTCGACGCGCGGGCGGCCGTGAGCGCGTCCTCCCGGGCGGCGATCCGCTCGACCCGGATCACGATCTCGCGGTCCGTCGGATTACTCAAACGGAGCGACTGGTTCCCGGCGCGCAGGACCCTCGGCAGATTCGGCGCGGGGCCCTTCAGCAGGTCCAGGTCCCATCGGTGCGACGGCGCCGAGGCCTCGACCCGGAAGTCGACCGCGAAGCCCAGCTGCGGGCTGCGGAAGCGGTAGTTGCCGAGCCCCAGCGCCAGGTCGAGCGAGGCGTGCTCGCCGGCGGCGATCCGCGTCTGCGCGGCGACGTGCTGCGAGTGCGCGGGGCCGCCGATGCAATAGGTCGCCAGGTCGGTCTCGCGGATCTCCGGGTGGGCCCGGAAGATCATCTCCACCGAGTTGGCGAAGTCGAGGTCGTAGTCCACCCGGCAGGTGTCGCAGCGCCCGTGGTCGCGGAGGTTCTTGAGCGTGTCGACGACCTCCGAGGGGATCCGGCAGACCGGGCAGAGCAGATCCCAGAGGAGGATGAGCGTGCCCGCGCGGGCACCGTGGAGGCAGGCGTCGACCAGGGCGTCGGGATCGACGTTGAGCCGTCGGGCGAGCGTCAGCGGGCGGATCCGGGCCAGTTCCTGCGACGGCGCGGAGGCGATGTAGTCGCCGAGGCGCTCGATCACCGTGGGGTCCATCCCCTTCTGGCCGAGATCGTCGAGCCAGCGGTCGAGCTTCTTGCGGCGGTCTCCCGAGAGCGGCTCGGGGGCCTCGAACGGGTCGACGGTCGCGTCGGCGCCGAGTTTGCCGGTCAGGGCGGCGTCGATCCGGCGGTAGACCTTGTCGACCGACCTGTGGCCCCTCACGCCGATCTCGACGGCCGCGAGGGTCCGGCCGAGCAGGCCGGTCGGCTCGACCTGGACCCGATGGACCAGCACGGTGCCGCCGTCGGACTTGGGGGTGAGCTCGACGCTGCTGAGGAACCAGCGGAACGGCCCCTCGGTGTATTCGCGCAGGACGCCCAGGCGGCGGCCCTCGATCCACTCGAACGGGTGCTCCCGCCAGGTGACCGAGACGCCGGCCTTCTTGAAATGGCCGAGGCGGTTGACGCCGCCGGCCGGATTGTCCTCCCGCCGGTAACTCACCGCCGTCATGCCCGCCGCCTTGTTCAGGCGCTCGGTGTTCGAGACGTGGGGCCAGAGCTGCCGCGGCGAGGCCTCGAGTTCCCAGCGCCACTCGAACGTCTGGATATCGGCCGGGTCGCACTGGGGCAGGCGGGGGTGGACGTCGATCGCGGTCGGTCGGCCGTGGAGCCGCCGCTCGATGTCGTCGAGCAGCTCCGCCGCGTCCCGGTAGCGGGCCTCGGGCTTCTTCTCGAGGGCCTTCGCCACGATCTGCGCGGTGGCCTCGGTGATCGCCGGGTCGAGGTCGCGGAGACGGGGCGGCGGCTCGTTTCGGTGCGAGGCGATCAGCCCGAGCGCGGTCGTGCCGAGGAACGGCGTCCGGCCCGAGAGGAGGTGGAACAGCGTCGCGCCGAGGGCGTAGACGTCGACGCCGGCCGTGAGATTCTCGTCCCCCATGCATTGCTCGGGGGCCATGTAGAGCGGGGTGCCGAGGATCACGCCCGCCTGGGTCAGCACCAGCGACTCGGATTCGACGACGTGCCGCGCCAGGCCGAAATCCGACAGCTTCACCTGATAGGGCTGGCCAACCTTGCCGTCGGGCCCCGCCTTGAGCAGGACGTTCTCGGGCTTGATGTCGCGGTGGATGATCCCCCGCTCATGGGCCAGCGTGAGGGCCCTGGCCACGTCGGCGACGATCTCCAGCGCCACGGCCTCGTCGAGCTTGCCGCTCTCGGAGATCAGCTCGGCGAGGTTCGACCCTTCGACATATTCGAGGACGAGGTAGTGGGTGCCGTCGTCCTCGTTGACGTCGATGAAGTTGGCGACGTGCGGGCTGTTGACCTCGGCGAGGAGGCGGGCCTCCTTGAGGAACCGCCGGAGCGACTCGGGCTTCTTCGCGAAGTTGACGTTCAGGACCTTGATGGCGACGGTCGTGCCGTCCGAGAGGTCGTCCGCCTTGTAGACGGCCCCCATCCCCCCCTGCCCGAGCTTGTCGACGATCCGGTAGCGCCCGAGCCGCTCTCGGGTGATGTCGAGGTTGAGGTAGGGGACCTCGATGGTCCGCTCGTCGTTGTCGGCCGACGGTGTGCCGAGGATCTGGGTGACGGACGTCTGCGACACGCTGGGATTGAACTCGCCCGTGGTCTCGACCCGGCGGACGAGCTCGGCGAGCCGGCTCTGCGTCTCCCGCGCCGAGGGGCGTGAGATCGGGTCGAGGTCGAGCAGTTCGCGGACGAGTCGGGCGAGCCCGGGGTCGGAGCCGAGCGAGGCGACGTCGGGCCTCCCGCGGACCACCTGCCCGGTCAGCCGCCAGGCCAGGATCGCGCCCAGGGAGAACAGGTCGAAGGCGGGCAGGGGCCCGTCCTCGCGGACGGGATCCTTCGGCCGGCAGGCGGCGTCGAGGGCGGCGGCGGCGGGCGAGGGCCTCGCGACCCCGCAGTCGATGCCCGTCCAGTCGGCGACGGGGCTGTTGCCCCTCATGCGGATCGCGGCGGGCGAGAGGTGCCCGTGGACGAGCCCGAGCTTGTGGGCCTTCTCCAGGGTCCGGGCCATCTCCTGCGCGAAGGCGATCACCTCGGCCGGGGGCGAGGGCGGCGATGCCCCCAGCGCATCGAGCAGGGTCGGGCCGTCGGGCCATTCCAGGGCGACGTAGGGCGGGTCGTGGTCGAAGCGGGGCTCGATGATCTTCTGCGACGAGCCGGCGTCGAGCAGTTGCGCGGTCTTGATCCGCTTGGTCAGGCGCGACCAGCGCGCCGGATCCTGCCGCGCGGCATTAAGCACGCGGATGTCGCTCTTTGTCCCGGAGATGCCATCCTCGGCCAGGTAGCGGATCCCATCCGGCCCGGCACTCA
The DNA here is from genome assembly GCA_965279195.1 of Isosphaeraceae bacterium. Classification (GTDB taxonomy): domain Bacteria; phylum Planctomycetota; class Planctomycetia; order Isosphaerales; family Isosphaeraceae; genus CBDIHP01. The sequence continues at coordinate 211,987 of CBDIHP010000043.1, read as the reverse complement.
TTTGCCGGACCAGGCGATGCTGGCCGAGTTTCATGGCCGTCGCCGCCCCGCTTCGGATCGGGGGGCGTGGCGGGCGGAGAGGAGTGATGGGCGTTTCAAGGCAATCGGACTCCCGGATGGACGGAGTTCCGAATCCTTTCGATGCCTCAGCGCACCGCGCCGGGGTCCGCCTCCTCGCTAGGAATAGGATCGCATGATTGCATCAGGATTGTCAATTCGCCCGGACGCCCCAGTTTACATAGTTCAACAAAGGCGTCTCGATTCGGCATCAATCGACCGAGGCGCCGATGGTCAATGCTTGGCGGGCCCGACGCCGATGCCGGCGAGGAACTGGTTCACCTCGCGGACGTAGCGGCGGCCGTCGCGGGTCCAGGGCTTGAAGAGGTTGTAGTGGAAGATGTAGAGGCCGGCCCAGACGCCGTCGATGTACTGGATGTGCTTCCCCTCTTCGTAACTCCGGCCGTAGTAGGAGATTGGGACCTCGTAGGTCCTCGCGTGGGTCTTGCAGACCATGGCGGTCATCTCGACCTCCATGCCGAACTTCGAGCTGGTCAGCTTCAGCGGCTTGATGACCCCGGACCGGAACGCCTTGTAGCCGGTCTCGATGTCGGTCATGTTCCGGTTCGTGAGGAGGTTGCAGAGGAACGTCAGCGAGCGGTTGGCCAGGTAGTGGTAGAAGTACAGCACCCGGGACGCCTTGCGCACCATGAACCGGCTGCCGTAGACGACGTCCGCCTGCCCCTTCAAGATCGGCCCCACCACCTCGGGGATCTCGGCCGGGTCGTATTCCAGGTCGGCGTCCTGGATGATGATGACCTCGCCGGTCGCCTCGGCCAGGGCGCGCCGGATCGCGGCCGTCTTGCCCTGGTTCCTGGGCTGCTTGAAGAACCGCACCAGCGGCTCGCGCGCGGCCAGTTCCTCCATCACCCTCGCGGTGCCGTCCTTCGAGCCGTCGTCGACGACGACCACTTCCTTGATCATGTCCCCCAGCGCCAGGACCTTCTCGACGACCTGCGTGACCGTGATTTCCTCGTTGTAGACGGGCACCAGGACCGAGACCTGACCGCTTTGCGTTTCCATGACTGCCCATCCTGACTGGGGAATCGCGACCCGGATGGTCGCGGGAGACATGCTTGAGGGGTGTACGCCGGCGGGCCCGTTTCCGTTCAGCCTTCCGCCGGGTCGCCGGGGAGATTTTCCCGCGAAGGGGGTTTGATCGGCTCCACCCGGATGCGACGGATCCGGGTCGGATCGGCGTGGAGGACGACCAGCCTGTGCCCATCGATGGTCACGGCGTCGCCCGTCCTGGCCAGCCTGCCCAGTTTGTCGAGGATCAGGCCGCCGGCCGTCTCGGCGTCGGTCTCGGGGACGACGACGCCGCACGACTCGGCCAGTGTATCGAGCGGGCAGGCGGCGTCGACCTCGAATGAGCCGTCGCCGAGGTCCGTGACCCGGGGCGTCTCGCGGTCGAATTCGTCCTGGATCGGCCCGACGAGCTCCTCCAGCACGTTCTCCAGCGAGACCATGCCCACGACCCCACCGTACTCGTCCAGGAGCATCGCCAGGTGCACCCGGTCGCGCTGGAACTCCTTGAGCAACTGGTCCAGCCGGAGCGAATCCGGCAGGAACGGCACCTTCCTGGCCAGCTTGCGCAGGTCGGGCCGGGCCCCGGTGGACGCGCCCGCGCGAAAGAGGTCCTTGACGTGGATCATGCCGACGACCGACATCAGGTCGTCCTCGCAGAGCGGGAACCGGGTGTGGCCGGCCTGCCTCGCGGTGCGGAGGTTCTCGTCGAAGGTGCGGGAGAGGCTGAGGTAAACGATGTCGGGCCGGGGGACCATGATCCGGCGGGCGGTCTTCTCTTCGAGGTTGAGGACGTTCTCGATCAGGACCCGCTCGCTGCGCGACAGGTGCCCGCCGGCGACGCTCTCGGCCACGATGTGCCGGAGTTCCTCTTCCGTGTGCGAGACCTCGGCGTGGCTGCCGCTGCCGCCCAGGCCGAGCAGCCACAAGGTCAGGTTGCTGCACGAGTTGAGCAGCCAGATCAGAGGGAAGAAGACGTAGTAGAACGCGATCAGGAACGGGGCGGTCAGGAGCGCGACGGTCTTGGCCGAGCGGATCGCCAGGGTCTTGGGGGCCTGCTCGCCCAGGGCCATGTGCAGCAGGGTCACGACCGAGAGCGCGGCAAGGGGCACGATGGAGATCGAGACGGTCGAGACCGTGATCTTGCCCTCGGGCAGCCCGAGGGTCTGGAGCAGCGCCAGCACGCCCGGCTCGACCCAGTCCTCAATGGCGCGGCCGAGCGCCAGGCTGGCGACGGTGATGCCCAACTGGGAGGCCGAGAGGTAGGCGTCGAGGTGGTCGAGCGCCCGGCTGGTGAGCTTGGCGGTCCAGCTCCCCTGCTCCACGAGCTGATCGATCTGGCTGGTCCGGACCTTGACCAGGGCGAACTCCGCGGCGACGAAGAAGCCGTTGATGAAGATCAGGCCGGCGATGATCAGGAATTCGGAGATTCCCATGAGGCAATGACTTCCGTCGGGGCGGGTCGAGGCGCGGGCCAGGGGGTCGGCGGACGGGGGAAGATCGTACACGAATCGCCGGCCGGTTTCATCCGCCCTCGGCCCCGCCCCGGGGAACTTCGCGGCATCCTCACGAAAATTGCCGGACGGCGTCGCGTTCATGTTCTATGGGTAATGGTGTGCCCCGCACTCTTCGATCGGCGGAACCTTCCCCGGAACGACAAGGACGCGACCATGCCGCCCCAGACCGCTTCCCCCCAGACGCCGGCGACCCCCGTCCCGCCGCCAGGCCGGGGCCCGGCTACGCCCCAGGCCCCCACGGTCCTCCAGCAGGCCCTCGTGTTGCTACGCGAGCAGCAGACGCAGGCCGGTGACTCGACGCTCTCGCGGTTCGCCACCCACGAATCGCCCGCCGTCGCCCCGACGCCCGGCTCGATGGACATCATGATCCACCTGATCGAGCGGTCCCGCCGCCTGGAATCGAACCGACGACGCCCGGGCGGGTCGGGCTCGGTGACCTATCGCTGACCTCCCGAACGCATCGCGCCCCAGCGTTCCGCTTGCCCGCGGATTCCCGTCTTCGGAAGCCCCGGCCCTGCCCCGACCGCATCAGGGGCTGCTTGCCCCTTGCCCCGAGACACCCCGCGGCCGACGGCGTCGTCGGATGCGGGTGGGCGGCGACGCTGCCGCCACATCTCTCCTTCTGCCGGGACGAGACCCTCCGGAACTGGGGTTCCCCGATGGGGGAGGTTCTGCTATCAAACCTCGCCTACGTTCCACGCGTCGGGGTTCTCCCGACGTGAGCCCACCCTCGCGGCGATATCCAGGCAGGATCCGCGGCGATCGAGGGGCGCAAGGCGTCAACACAGGGACGTCCGGCCCGGACAGGGCACGGATGCCCGGACCGACGGCCGGGGAGTCGAGGTAATCCGAACGGTTATCGGGGCCGATCCCAGGGAGGGGACCGTGTCCAAGGTCTTGCGGCTGCTGTCGATCATCGTCCTGGCAACGGGTCTGGGCCTGAACCGCCCGGCGGACGCCTCCGCGCCCGGCCAGGACCCCGCGCCCGCCCCGACGCCGGCCGCCGCGCCCGGCGGCCCCGCGCCCCTTCCGGCCGAACCCGCACTGCCACAGAATCCCCCATCCCTCGACACCCCGCCCCCGATCACCCCCGGGGCGGGCGCCGCACCGGCCCCGCGAAGGCCAGCGGCCCCGGCCGAGGCCGCGCCGATCCAGGCTCCCGTCCCCGCCCAGGCCCCGCCGGACGTGCCCCCGTCGGCCGCTCCGCTGACCAGGGGAGGCACGCCCCAGGGTGGATTCGAGCGCGTCCCCCGGATCCAGACCGGCGACGCCCCGGTGGACGACAAGGTCGAGCAGGTCCAGGGCAAGCCACTCGAGGTGAATCCGTTTCCCCCGGCCAAGGGTACGGATGGGGCCCCGGCGGCCGCACCCAAGGGCGAGCCCGACGCCCCAGGCGCGATGGCCGCCTTCGATAATTCACCCGACCGCTATCCGGTCGGACGTCAGGCGCTGGCGCTGTCCGTCGAGGTCGAGGCCCCGCAGGTCATCAACCTCGGCCAGGAAGCGACCATCAAGATCTACGTCGGCAACAATGGCCAGGCCGATGCCCGCGGCGTCCGGCTCAGCTACTACATGCCGAAGGGTCTTGAACTGATCTCCAGCCAGCCCACGGCCATCGATGAGCCGAACAAGCCGCTCTACTGGAATCTCGCGACCGTCAGCGCCGGCGGGGATCCCAAGCAGGTCACCCTCCGGGTCAAGGCCGTCGGGTTGGGCAAGCAGGATCCCACACCGACCACGACGACCCTGACCGTGGACCACATCGCTACGGTCACTCTCATCTCCGGCGCTCGCTCCCGCACGGTCATCCAGGAGCCCAAGCTCAAGGTCGAGGCGTTCCCCACGCCCGGGAAAGTGCTCAAGGGTCAGCAGGCGGTCTACAAGATCGTCGTCTCGAACCCGGGCAGCGGGCCCGCGCGAAAGGTGAATCTGGAGGCGACGCTCTCGCAGGGCCTTGAGGTTCCCTCCATCGGCCGGTTGGTCTCCAAGAGCCTGGGGACGCTCCAGCCGAACGACCGGGTGGAGATCGAGGGAGGCCTGATCGTCGACGCGATCGGCGACGGCGATCAGTTCATCAAGTTCGTCGCCTCTAGCCCCGACGTCCAGCCGAGCGATCAGTCGCAAATCATGAGCCCCATCACCGTGGTGGCGCCCAAGCTGGCCATCAAGCTCAACGGCCAGACGAAGCGGTACACCAACACCATCAATGACTACGACCTCATCGTGAAGAACGAGGGCACCTCCGCGGCGCGTAACGTCCGCGTCGAGGTCATGATCCCGGTCACCGGAGGCAAGCTCTACGGCAAGGTTCCCGAGGATGCCGAGTGGAACAAGGAGACCCGCAAGCTGTCGTGGCTCCTCACCCTGCTCGAAGCCGGTGAACAGAGGAACCTGAAATTCCAGGTCCGCATGGGGGGCCCGCAGACCTACCAGGTCGCCGCATCGGCCATGTCGGGCAACATGCTCGCGAAAGATACCCACCTCACCGACATCAGCGGGATCGCCGTCCTCGCGCTCTCCTCCCAGGTCGAGCAGCGGGTCATCGACCTCGGCGGCTCGACCTTCTTCGACATCAAGGTCACCAATGACGGAACCAAGGAAGCGACCAAGGTGAACGTCGAGGCCCTCCTGAGCGATCACTTCGATCTCATCGGCACCGACCACCCCGCGAATAAAGAGAAGGACAAGCCGGGCATCGTCATCTTCGACCCGATCGACCGCATCCCGCCGGGCGGAGAGGTAACGCTGAGCATCCAGGTGAAGTCGAAGAAGCCCGGGGTCGGGAGTTGCCGGATCGCGTTGAAGCACGACGACCAGGCGAACGAGGTGATCGAGGACATCGCCAGCACCAAGATCACCAGCGACACCATCCGCCAGCAGCAGTAGCCGACCATCGACTCGGTTGGCCCCGGGGCGTCCGCCCGGCTAGAATGCGACCCGTCGGCCACGCCCGCTCGGATGTGCGCCGTGAGCCCGCCAGGCGAGGACGCACCATGACGGACCGCACGCGCACCTTCCGAACCGCCCTCGCCACGGGCCTGATGATCCTCTGCGCCGGGCTCCCCGGATCCTCCGGGCAGGACCCTCCGAAAAAAAGTGCGGGAACAAAGCCAATCCCGAAGGCGAACCGCCTGGCGAAGGAGACCAGCCCTTACCTGCTGCTCCACGCCCACAACCCCGTCGATTGGTTCCCCTGGGGGCCCGAGGCGTTCGCGAAGGCGAAGGCCGAGAACAAGCCGATCTTCCTCTCGGTCGGGTACAGCTCGTGCTACTGGTGCCACGTCATGGAGCGCGAGTGCTTCATGGACGCCGAGATCGCGAAGGCGCTCAACGAGAAGTTCGTCTGCATCAAGGTCGACCGCGAGGAACGCCCGGACGTCGACGCCATCTACATGACCGCCCTGCAGGCCTTCAACGGCTCGGGCGGCTGGCCGATGACGATCTTCATGTTCCCCGACGGCCGCCCCTTCTTCGCCGCGACCTACATCCCGCCCCGCGACCGCGAGGGCCAGACGGGGTTCCTGAGCCTCGTGAAGCTCATCAACGACGCCTGGCGCGACCAGCGGCCCGCGCTCGAGAAGGACGCCGACCAGCTCACCGAGATCGTCCGCAAGTCGACGGCCGGCAAGTCGGGCAAGGCCCGGGTTGCCCTGACCCGCGCCCTGGCCTCCTCCGGCCGGGCCGCGCTGGCGTCGCAGTTCGACCCCCAGTTCGGCGGCTTCGGCTTCAACGCCGCGCAGCCGCGACGCCCCAAGTTCCCCGAACCGGTGAACCTCGTCTACCTGCTCGACCAGCACAGTCGGGATGTCGCCGGCAAGGTCTCGCAGCCCGACCCCGCCCCCCTGCCCTCGGTGGTCAAGACGCTCGACGGCCTCGCACGCGGCGGCATCCGCGACCACCTCGCCGGCGGCTACCACCGATACTCGGTCAAGCGAGACTGGAGCGTCCCCCACTTCGAGAAGATGCTCTACGACAACGCCCAGCTCGCGAGCGTCTTCCTCGACGCCTTCCGGCAGACCAACGACCCGCGCTGGCGTGTCGAGGCGGACGACATCTTCACATTCGTGGGCAACACGCTGACTTCCCCCGAAGGCGCATTCTACTCGGCCATCGACGCCGAGACCGAGGGCGAGGAGGGGAAGTATTACGTCTGGTCGAAGGACGAGGTCGCGAAGATCCTCGGGCCCGAATCGTTCAAAATATTCGCCGCCGTCTACGGGCTGAACAACCCGGCCAACTTCGAGAAGGATCGCCACGTCCTGCTCGAAACCGGCCCGAGGGCCGAGGCCGCCAGGGCGCTGACGGTGTCGCCGGAGGATCTGGAAGCGAAGCTCAAGCCGATGCGGGCGAAGCTCCTGGCTGTCCGCGACGCCCGACCCGGGCCGCTGCTCGATGACAAGGTCCTGACCGCCTGGAACGGCCTGATGATCGGGGCGTATGCGGACGGGTATCGCGTGCTCAAGACGCCGGCCTATCGCACGAAGGCCGAGAAGGCGGCGGACTTCCTCTGGAAGACCTTGCGGACGCCCGACGGCCGCCTGCTCCGGACCTTCCGCGCCGGCCAGGCGAAGCTCCCCGCCTACCTCGAAGACTACGCCTTCCTCGCCGACGGCCTGCTGCGCCTGCACGCGGCGACGGGCGACAAGGCCCGGCTCGACCAGGCGAAGGCGCTGGTCGATCGGATGATCGCCGACTTCCTCGACAAGGAGTCCGGCGGCTTCTTCGCCACCGCCAACGACCACGAGAGCCTCCTCGCCCGGCCCAAGGACGCCTACGACAACGCCATCCCGGGCGCCAACGGCGTCGCCATTCGCGTGCTCGTGTCCCTGTCGCGGGCGACCGGCGAGAAGGCCTATCTGGACCACGCCGGCAAGGCCCTCGACGCCTTCAGCGCGACCCTGGCCGCGAGCCCCGCCGCCGCGCCCAACATGCTCGTCGGCCTGGAGGAGTTCCTCGACGCCCGCGAGCCCGCGAAGCCCGCCGCCCCCGCGATGACATCCCCCCTCGCCGGATTCGGCCGGGCGAACGCCGACCGGCCCAAGGCCGCGAGCAAGATCGTCCAGGCCGAGGCGTCGCCCGCGACCGCCGGTCCCATCCACCCGGGCGAATCCTTCGAGGCGACGGTGACGATCACCATGGCCCCGGGCTATCACGTCTACGCCAATCCGTCGGGCATGGAGAGCTTCCAGGCCACGAGCGTCGACATCGACAAGGACTCGCCCGTGAAGGTCGCGAAGGTGTCGTACCCGAAGGGTTCCCCCCTGCCCCTCCCCGCCGCGAACCTCGACGCGGCCGACGCCCAGATCAAGGGCAAGGCGGGCGAACCGCCCGCGCAGGCGATGATCTACGAGGGCAAGGCGGCGATCCGGGTCACGCTCTCGGTGCCCGCCGACGCGAAGCCGGGGGCGCTCACCATCCCGCTCACTCTCGAATACCAGGCGTGCAACGACCGGGCCTGCCTGCCCCCGGCGACGCTGGCCGTCCCGCTCAAGGTCGAGATCCATGGCCGCTGATCCAACAGCCAGGACAGGTCGCCGATTCGGCTGGATCGCCCTGGCGGCCGCCCAGGCCGTCGCGGTCGTGGGCGTGAACGCGGCGCTGCGTTCGAAAGTCCTGCCCCTGGGCGTGCCCGGCGAGTGGGAGTGGAGTCGGATCACGTTCCCCGCGCGGCTCGATGGCGTCGCGCTCGCGTGCGTGTCGATCCTGATCTATGCAGGCTATTGCATTTTCGGATATGCCTGCCTGTCGGGCCCGGGCGAGTCGAAATCCCGCGTCCGGACGGGCGTGCTCCTGGTCGGCCTGGCGATCGCGGCCGGGTTCACGCAGGTGATGGTTCAGGAGGGGGCCCCGCCGGGATACGGGCTGACCAAGTGGGTCATGGCCCTCCAGGGGGCGGGGTCGAGCGGGTACTACACGGTCATCAAGCGGGAACTCAAGCAGAAGCCGCTGTCGCAGTTCGTCCGCGAGTATCCCGAGTGGATCAAGGGGCAGGACGCGCTCCACACCGGCACCCACCCGCCGGGGCTGTTCATCGTCGCGGCCGTCAACCTCGACCTCATGCAGCGCCACCCGGCCTGGGGCAACTGGCTCCTCCGGACGCTCCCGCCGTCGGTCGAGGGCGCCTACAAGGTTATCAAGAACACCGATATCAAGAATCGTTACCGCGACTTCCAGCGCGACGATGCCGCGTCGCTCGCCTTCACCGGCCTGCTGACCCTCCTCGCCTGCGCGGGGACCGTGATCCCGCTCCATGTCCTGGCCCGGAACTGGCTCCCCCCGGCCGAATCCTGGGCCGCCGCGTGCCTCTGGCCGCTGGTGCCGTCGGCCGTCCTGTTCCAGCCGGTGAGCGACACCTTTTATCCGTTCCTCTCGACCCTCGCCCTGGCCCTCGCCGTGCCCGGTGCGCGTCGAATCCCCACCCTGGTTCGTGCCGTGCTCTCCGGCCTGGTGATGGGCCTGGGGATGCAATTCAGCCTCGTCTTCCTGCCCGTCGGACTGATCGCGGCCATCCTGGTCCTGTCGAGAAGCTCGGTCTCATGGCCCGACCGATGGCGGACGATCCTCGCCATCGGCGCCGGATTCCTCGGCTTCACCCTGGGCGTCTGGCTGCTCTCCGGCGCCAATCCGTTCGCGATATGGTGGTCCAATCAGAAAAACCACGCGCGTTTCTATGTCGAATACCCCAGGAGCTACCTCCCCTGGGTGATCGCCAACGCCGTCGAGCTGTGCGTGGCCCTCGGGCTCGCCTCGACACTCGCCCTGTCCTGTGCGGTTGTCCGGCCGCGATCGCTCCCGCTGCCGACGCTGGCCACCCTCGCCGTGCTGATCGTCCTGACCCTCAGCGGCAAGAACCTCAGCGAGATCGCCAGGCTCTGGCTGCCGCTCCTGCCGCCGCTGCTGCTCGGTTCGTCGGCGGGCCTGAAACTCATCGAGGCCGGCAAAACGGGCCTGGCCTGGACGTTGATCCTCTCAGGCATTCAGGTTTTGATGCTGGAGTCGTTGATCCAGGTCGTGTACCCCATCGGACTGTAGACCCGGAGTGCGGACGCTTGCTTCCGCTCGGTTTTCGGTGAGCTTGCTCCCCGAGCACAGCCGGTTGAGCCAGCATTGCGATGAACTGGAAGATGGGAAGTCACACCCGATCCCATCGACTCCGGACGCGGAGCAAGCGCCGCGGGAACAGGGCGGAAGCGAGCTTACTCGCTCCGGGGTGGTTCAGCTCTTCTCCCGCAGGACCGCCAGCGCCTTCTCCCAGGCGAGGTCGCGGCCGGGCTCGGACGCGTCGAAGCGGATCTGCGGCGCGATGCCTTTGCCCTCGACGGGCGTGCCGTCGGGGAGCAGGTCGACCCAGCGCGAGTACCAGACCTCGGCGTCGAGCCCTTCCAGCGGGAACGGGCTCGGGTTGCCGCTGGAGCCCCGGGTGTTGCGACCGACGAGGGTGACGTTGGGCAGGGACTTGAGCATCTTCGCGAACCCCTCGCCGCTCGACACGCAGCCGGGCCCGATCAGGACCACGACCGGCTTGGTGTAGGCCTTGCCCGAAGTCCTGGCCGGCAGGAGGCGCGGGATCTTCATCCCGAAATCCTCCGGCTTCGGGCCGTTGCGGAACCGGCTGCCGGCGTAGATCGTCGGCGCCTCGCAGAAGCACGAGGCGATCGTCATGGCCAGCAATTCGTTGCCGCCGTTGGCGTCTCGGAGGTCGATCAGGAACCCCGGGGCGTCGGCGTGCTCCCCGATGAACTCGACGACCTCCTTCACCGCGTCGGGCGTCGCCAGGCTCTGACGGACCATCACGATCGCGCCGAAGTGCTCCGGCCCGACCGTCCCGAGCGCCACGAACCCGCCGAGCCGCCTGGGCGAGTCGAGTGCACGGATCCGGGCCAGGCGGTCGGTCCGATCCTCGTCCTTCGGGAACCGATGGGTCGGCCGGATCTCGCCGTAGGACTTGATCCAGACATGCCCATCCCTGAGGTTGCCGAGCATCTCGGTCAGGACCGCCAGGAAGGCGTCGCGGTCCTCCGCCCCGGCCGCCCTCTCGCGGTAGCGGGCACGCAAGGCGGGCCAGTCGATTTGCTTGAGGGCGAAGTAGCTGTAGTGGCGAGCCATGTCGTCGCAGAGGGCGTCATAGACCTTGCCGAAATCCGGCTTCGTCTCAACGCTTGACGCCGCTCGCGGGCCGCTGGTGCGGAACGTCAGGAGGTAGGGCACGGCCGGCTTGCCCGAGCGGTCCTTGAAGTTGCGGAACTGGTCTGTGTTGAGCCAGAGCGCGTAGTCGCGGCCCGGTTCGAGCTTGACCGGCAGGGTCCAGGTCGTGCCGTCCTTGTCGTAGCGGGGCTTGCCGGGGACCGGCGGCATCGTCCTCGCGGACGCCTTCACCACCGACCACGTCTGGTCGGCCATCGGCTTGCTGAACGTGACCCGGATCTCGGTCGTCTTCGGGTCCACGTCCGACGCCCCCGCCGCCGGGACGGTCCTCACCACCACCGGCGAGGCGTTCTCGATCGTGACCTCTTGCGCGAGGGCAAGGCTCGGCATCGCCAGCAAGATCGCCATACCGCGGAAGGCTCGCATGATGTGGCTCCGTGGCTGCAACTCACAGGAAGACGTTGGTCACGCGGAGTCCGAGTTCGGTGTCGATCTGGACGAGTTCGCCCCGGGCGATGAGGCGGCCTCCGGAGGTCAGTTCGACGGGCTCACGGGCGTGGCGACCGAGTTCGAGGACGTCGCCGGGTCGGAGGTCCGCGAGGCGGCGGAGCGGCAGGTTCAGGCGGCCGAGTTCGACGACCAGCGTGACCGGGACATCGGTCGGTGCGATCGGGCTGGAGCCGGATTCGGGCGGCGGCGGCGTGGCGCTGGACACGGGGAGGGCCTCCCGGGGCCTGGGGACTTTCTGGAGCCTCGACATCAGGACGACCCGCGCCCCGACGGAATCCGGATCGGGCTGGGCGTGGTAGACATAACGGCAGTCGGATGCGTCCGACACGACCTGGAGGTCGCCGACCAGCCGGTCGAGCGATCCGCCGAGCGCGGTGCCGTGGAGCGGCAGGGCCATGCCCCTTCGGAGGCGGGCGAGCCCCCGGGGCATGTCGATGGTGCCCGCCTCGGCCCGCCAGACGGATTCCAGGTCGAAGAAACGGTGGACGTTTCGGAACTCGGTCGAGTTCAGCGTGGGCTCGGCGACGAGCCACTCGGCGACGAGCGACTCGGGCACCCAGAGCCGCACCGATCCGGCCGTCCTGCCGACGCGGATGGTCCAGACGAGCGTGGCGATCGGGCCGAGGTCGCGGATGTCGAACGGGTCGGGGCCGAGGCGATCGAGAACCAGGTCATAGGGCCCGAGCGAGCCGGGCTGGAGGTCCAGCCGGGCCAGGATCCGGGTGGCGAGATACGTCAGGATGCCCCACTCGACCGGCGTGACCTGCAACCGCCCCTCGGCCGGAAACCGCGAGAACCCGAGGAGGTGGTCGACGACCGCGTGGGCCAGCGAGGTTTCGATCCCCAGGCCGACGCGGGTCGAGTATCGCGGCCAGTTCCAGTGGGCGACGGCTCCCGGGCGTGCCAGGCCCGCCGCGCGCCAGATGACCTCGAACCGCTCGACCCGGAGGTGGGAACTCAGGGCCTCGGGCAGGGCGGGGATCGCGTCGCGGAGCTTTGCCACCTTGCCCGAGGCGTTCAGGCGGGATCCCACCTGCACCTGCCGGCGGTCGAGGACCGTGAGCAGGCCGAGCGGCCCGGCGTCCTCCGTGGCGGCGGGCTCCAGGGCCGTCATCTCGACGAGCGAGGCGGCTTCGAAGTCGTCGTCCTCGTGGACGTTGAAACGGCGACCGGGCGGCATCATGAGGGACCTCCCCCGGCGTCGTCCGGCAGGACGCCCTCGGCGGTCAGCAGCTCCGCAGCGAGCCGGAAGATACGCGCCTCCCACGCCAGGAGCGACTTCGAGTGGACGTTCGTCGGGATCCGCGAGCGGATCGGCCTCACGGCCGGATACGGCAGGTGCTGGAGTGCCCAGCGCACCCGGGCGGGGTCCACCGTGGTGAGCAGCCGCCCGACGGTCACCGTTCCCAGGTTTTCGTGGAACCGCCGGAATCCCCGTGCGTCGGTTTCGTCGTCGAGCAGCGAGAGCACGTCGCCCCGGGCGACCTTCACGAGCTTGGCGTCGGGGTGGCCGACCTTCTCGCGGAGGGTGAGCAGCCGGGCGCGGGTCCTCGGGGTCAGGAGTGCCCGGTCGAGCCGTTCCACCACAGGCGGCTGGGATTCGCAGGCATAGGCCCGCTTGACGAGGCCGACGGCCTGGATCAGCCGGAGCAGGTGCGTGGGCCGGAGGTGGGTCAGGGCCAGGAGGGCGGGCGGGTCGTCGTCGCGGGCCTCGACGTCGCCGACCAGGCGTTCGGTCCAGAGGGTGCAGAGCCAGTCGACGGCGTTGAGGTCGGGGGCGTGGTCGTCGTGCAGGTCGGCCGCGCCCACGCCCAGCCGGGGGGCGACGATCCCGGCGAGGTTGGGGGCGAGTTCCTTGATCACCCGGCGCTGGACGGCGGGGGATTCCTTCTGGAGGGCCCGGACGAGCCAGGTCGGATGGACGCGGCGGAGGCTGACGCGGAGGGCGGCGTGGTGCGAGTCCCTGAGCCGGTGCCTGGCGGTTTCGGGCCCATGACCCAGGTCATCGGCCAGTTCCCAGGCGTCGTTGAGGCGGTCGAGGGAGGAGGGGTCGAGACGTCGGAAGGCGTCGGCGGGGTCGATGCCGCCCCAGGCTCGCAGGGCGAGGAGGAAGTTCCGCTCGGCGATCGACGAGTTGGGGGAGGACACCGATCGCGGCTCCGTTGCCAGCCCGCGCAGGTCAGGCGGCGACCTCGCGGAAGGGGCAGATGAGGGTCAATCGGCCGGATTCGGGGGCGAACGCGATCTCGGCGAACGGCCCCTTCGCCAGGATCTGCCCGAGCCCCTCGGCCCGCCCCGGCGGGTCCTGAGACAGCCACTCGGCCCGGTCGTCGACGACGACTTCCAGGCGGTCGTCGCGGTCCTGGACGCGGATCGCGGCCACCTCGCCGCCCCCGCACTTCCGGCCGAACTCGATGGCCCGCTGGCTCAGCTCGACGAGGCACTGGCCCAGGGCCCGGACGGCATCCTGATGCAAGGGGGTCCGTTCGAGGATCAGGCCGCGGAGGTGGGAGAGGGCCTTGAGGTGGGCGAAGTCGGCCCGGGTATCCACGACGATGTCGCAATGGACGCCCGGCCGGTCGCGGAGCCGGCGGTTCCAGTCCCGGGCATCCGTCATCGCCTGGAAGATCTGGTCGGGCGTGTAGGGCTTGGGGATGTAGTCCTCGGCCCCGGCGCGGAAGCCCAGGACCCGGTTCTCGGAGGCGAGCCGCGCGGTGACCATGACGATCGGCACGCCGCTGGTCTCGCGCCGGCTCTTGACCGTCTTGCAGACGTCGTAGCCGTTGATGTCCGGGAGCATGAGGTCGAGGAAGACGATGTCGGGGCGGGCCGCGTCGATCTTGCGCAGGGCCTCGCCGCCGGTGAAGGCCGACTCGGTCTCGTACCCGCGGAGCTGCACGAGCATCGCGAGGAGCTGATTGGCCTCGGGTTCGTCCTCGACGATCAGGGCGGTCGGCATCCCGAAATCCTTGCAGTCGGGGCGCTCCGGCCGGAACGGAGGAGAGTGGCGCTCCGAGGAGCGTCGGTCAGGGCGACGCATCCCGGCTCGTTGGGGGCTCCGGCACGTTATATTCTACCTCGAAACCCGGTTTAGGGAACGGGGATCGCGGCAGCCGGATCGACACTGAGGTCCCCTGGCCCGACTCGCTCTCCGCCTGGACCGTGCCGCCGTGCCAGTCGACGAACTGGCGGACGATGCTCAATCCGAGGCCCACCCCGCGCTTCTCGAAGCCCAGCTCGCCGGTCGAATGCCGGCCGGGGTCGAACTCGGTGAAGAACGGGCTGAAGAGCCGACGGAGGGCCCGGGGCTCCATGCCGATGCCCCGGTCGGCCACCACGATCTCGGCCTCGTCCTGGTGCGAGAGCCTGGCCGAGAGCCGGATCTCGCCGCCGTCGGGCGTGAACTTGATGGCGTTGGTCAGCAGGTTGAGGATCGCGTTCTGGATCTTGGCCGCGTCGATCTCGAATGTGCCGAGGTCGTCGGCGAGGTCCACGTCCAGGCGCAGGTGCCTCTGCTCGACGAACGGCGCCACCTGCGAGGCCGCCTCGCGGAGCAGTTGCGCCAGGGGGGTCGGCGAGCGGGAGAGGTTCGGCTTGTAATTGCCGTCCTGGAGCAGGGTCAGCACGCTCGACACGAGCCGGCCGAGCTGCGCCGAGGACGCCGCGATCTGCTCGACGATGCCGCGTTCCTTGGGATCGCGGGCCGGGTTCGTCAGCAGCAGGAGTTGGCTGAGGCCCTGGACGAGGGTGATCGGCGTGTTGAACTCGTGGCTGGCGACCTCGATGAACGCGGTCTTGAGCTGGTCGGCCTCGCGGAGTTCCTGGTTGGCCTGGGTGAGCTGGGCGTTGGCGTCCTGGAGCTGGGCGATGAGCCGCTTGCGGTCGGCGAGGAGTTCGTACTGCTCGACCGCCTGCCGGACAGTGTACTCCAGCTCGACGGCGTCCCAGGGCTTGAGGATGTAGCGGAAGATCCGCCCTTCGTTGATGGCCCGCACGACGGCCTGGATGTCGGCGAACCCGGTCGAGAGCATCCGGATCGTGTCGGGCCGGAGCGCCCCGGCCTGAGCGAGGAAGACGTCGCCGGGCATGCCGGGCATCCGCTGATCCGAGAGGATGACGTGGACGTCGTCGCGGTGCAGGATCTCGAGCGCGGCCTCGCCCCCGGCGGCGGTCAGGACCCGGTACTGGCGGTGGAACAGGTGGCGCAAACTGTCGAGGACGTCGGGCTCGTCGTCGACGCAGAGCAGGGTGTGGGTCCGATTCGCCATGCCGGCCTCTCGCGTGATTCGGGGAATCCCTCGCGGGTGAGTCGCTCGATTCAAGGATTCCCCTGGGACCGGCTGCCGAGCCGCTCGACCTCGTTCTCGAGGTGGCTGACCCGGTTCTTGAGCTGGCCGATCTCCCCCCGCAGCCGCTCGCTCTCCTCCTCGGTTGCGACCAGGCGGTCGTACTCGATGGCCGCCTGCCGCACCGCGTCGATCAGCTCCTCGGGATGCCAGGGCTTCTTGAGGAACTGGTAGATGTGCCCCTGGTTGATGGCCGCGATGATCGACTCGATGTCGGCGAAGCCGGTGAACAGCATCCGGACCGCCTGGGGCTTCCTCGCCTTGACATCGGTCAGCAGCTCGACCCCGGTCTTGCGGGGCATCCGCTGGTCGGTCATGACGATGTGGACCTCCTCCTCCTGCATGATCCGCAGCCCTTCCTCGCCGCTGTGGGCCTTGAGGACGCGGAACTCGCGCCGGAGGAGGTCGTGCACCGAGTCGCAGACGTCCGGCTCGTCGTCGACGATCAGGAGGCAGTGCTTGGTCGAGCTCGTCATGAGGGGCCCTCGCTCGGCGGGGTGGGTTTGCGGGAGGGGCCGTGGTGGGCGTCGCCGATCGGCAGGACGACCCGGAAGCACGTCCCCTGCCCGGGGGTGCTCTCGACCTCGATCCGGCCGCCGTGTCCCGTAACGATGCCATGACTGATCGACAGGCCGAGCCCCGTCCCTTCACCCACAGGCTTGGTCGTGAAGAACGGGTCGAACAGCCTGGAGAGGTTCTCGGAAGCGATTCCGGAGCCGTTGTCGGCGACCTCGATCGTCGCCTCGTCCCCCCGTACGGCCGAATCGACGCGGACTAAACCGTGCTGCCCGTGGAGGTTACCGTGATTCGACTCGACCGCCTGGATCGCGTTGACCATCAGGTTCAGGACGACCTGGCTGATCTGCGTCGCCACGCAGGGGACCCGGATGCCGGGGATGTGATTCTGGACAATTTCGATGCCCTTCCGCTTCGCCGTCCCCTGGATCATCTCGACCGCCGAGGCCACCACGTCGGTCAACAGGGCCGACTCCTTCTTCGGCGGGGAGGTCCTGGCGAGGCTCCGGAGGTTCTGGACGATGCTCGCCACGCGCTGGACCCCTTCGCGGGTGCGGGAGAGCATCCGGCCCAAATTCGACGAGACATACGCCCAGTCGAGGTCGTCGGCGATGGCCGCGATCTTCTCCGCCGCCTCGGGCGCCTGGGCCCTGATGACCTCGCCGCAGGCCTCGTAAGCCTCGACGAGGTCGAGCATCCCCTTGAGGTCGCGTTCGAGCACCGCGAGGTTGTTGGCGACGAACGCCAGCGGGTTGTTGATCTCGTGCGCAACCCCTGCGCTCAGGAGCCCGATCGAGGCCAGCTTCTCCGACTGGGCGAGCATCGAACGCATCCGCTGGCGCTCGGTCTGGTCGCGGATCGAGCCGATGTACTGCGACTCGCCCTCGATGTCGACCGCGCTCAGGGACATCTCCATCGGGAACGACTCGCCGGACTTCCGGCGGCCGATCAGCTCGATCGTCTGGCCGACATTCCCCGCCTTGCCCGCCCCCTCGACGATCAGCGACTTGAACGGCCGGCCCAGGACCTCGTCCGCCGGGTATCCGAAGGCCCGCTCGGCCGCCGGGTTGAAGAGCGCGATGTTGCCCCGGCTGTCGGTGACGACGATGGCGTCGAGGCAGCCCTCGGTGAGCTGGCGATACCGGGCCTCGGACCGCGAGAGTTCGAGATTCTTGGCCTCGATCGCGCGGGTGTTGAGGACCTGGGCGTGCTCGAACCGGGCCCGCTCGGCCTCCAGCGCCTTCCGCTCGGTGATGTCCCGGATCACGGCCAGGACGGCCAGCTCGTCCTCGAACAGGATCGTCGAGGTGTTGATGTCGACCGGGATCAACCGGCCGTCGCGGGTCTGGTGGCAGCCCTCGAACGAGAGCCGCCCGCGCTGGAGCTGGAGCTGGAGTCGGTCCTCGTACCCCCGGGCGAAATCGGGCGCGTCGAGTTCCGAGGTGTTGAGCCCGATCAGCTCGTGCCGGGCGTACCCCAACCTCTTACACGCGGCCGGGTTGGCGTCGAGGATCTTGCCCGACAGGTCATGGACGAAGACGGCGTCCTCGATCCCCTCGAACAGGGCCCGCGCCCGGCGCTCGGAGGCGACGAGGGCTGCCTGGGTGAGCTTCTGGTCGGTGACATCCTGGAGGATGCTGCGGATGCCGGAGATCCGCCCTTCGGAGTCGAGCCGGTAGCGTTCCTGGATGGCCACGATGATCCGGCCGCCGCCGGAGGTGACGTAGGTCCGCTCCAGGGGCCGCAGTGGGCGCTTGCCGGTCAGCTTCTCGGCGATCGCCTGGCGGGCCAGTTCTCGCTCGTCCTCGGCCACGAAGTCGAGGATCGACCGCCCGACCATGTCCTCGCGGCGGTATCCGAGCATCTCGCACTCGGTCCGGTTGATGTTGACGACCCGGCCCTCGATGTCGAGCTCGTGGTAGCCGAACGGGGCCTCGTCGTAGAGCCTGCGGAACCGCTCCTCGCTCTCGCGCAGGGCCTTCTCGGCCCGGCGACGCTCGGAGACGTCCACCACGAAGGCGAGGTAACCCTGGGGCGCCCCCTCATCATCCCGGAAGAGTTCCAGGCCGACCTCGACCGGGACCCTCGCCGTCCCCTGGACCCTCTGGAGTTCGACCTCGATCCGCCGGGGCTCGCCCGAGGCCAGCACCGACCGCCTCGCCTCGGCCAGTTGCCCCCGGGCGGAGTCGACGGCCAGCGATTCCAGGCCAGCCCCGAGCCGATCCGACGCCCCCTTGCCGATGAGGTTCGCGAACGCCGAGTTGTGCCGGACGATCCGGCCGTCGAGGTCGAGCGCGAGGAACGGCTGGGCCGACGCGTCGAGGACGCGGCCGATCGACTTCAGTACTGTCGGGGCCGGGAGAGGGGCCACGGGCTCTTCCCTTTGGACGGACGATGGTCGGACGCGGTCCCGCCGTCCCTGGCGGGGGACTCCGCAGGCGAAGCCGGGACCCAGGTGCGGGCCCGGCCGGGGCCGGACACGATCACGCCTGGAACGACGCCTGTCAATGAAATCTTACGTTGAAGTTCGTCGCTTCGATCGAAATCGTCCGGAAAGACGTTGCGTCCCGACCACGGAAACGAACCGGAACCCAGCACGCGCGCCCTTTTTCTCAACCATCGATCGATGTAACCATCAGAACCAGCTCCTTCGGACAGAGTCACCCGCCTCGGCGAGCTGACACCGCCCCAGGAGCATCAACTTCCGTGCCGTCGACACCCTCGCCCTCGTCGGAAAGATCTGATAATCCAGGGCTTCGATCTCGTCCAGGATCCCCCCGTAGAGCGTCCCCATCACCCTCACCGTCAGGCGACTCGATGCGCCGATCAGGTCGGGGATCCCCGCGTCGGCCGTCCGGTAATACCGCCGGGCCCTGTCGATCTGGAACCTCATGAAATCGCGGAAATTCCCGTCGACTTGCCCCCGGGAAAGCTGAGCCTCGTCGACCCCGAACCTCGCCATCTCGTCGCGCGGCAGGTAGATCCGCCCTCGCTGCAAGTCCTCGTGGATGTCCCGGAGGATGTTCGTGAGCTGCATCGCGGTGCCCAGCGCCAGGGCGTTGGGGAAGCAGCGTTCCGACCGGTAGCCGAAGATGTAGGTCATCATCAGGCCGACGACCCCGGCCACCCGGTAGCAATAAAGGTCGAGAGCGGGGAAGTCCTCGTACCGGGCGATGTCCAGGTCCATCGCCATGCCGTCGAGCAGGTCGTCGAACAACCGGCGGGGGATGCCGCGGGTCAGGACCGTCCTTCGAAATGCCAGGAGGCCCGGGGGCGCCGGGCCGTCGCCGTAAGCCAGTTCCAGCATCGACCGCGCGTGCTCGACCCGACGCGCGGCATCCTCGCGATCCCTGGCGTCGTCGACCCCGTTGTCCGCCCAGCGGCAGAATCCATAGACCGCGTAGGCGTGGGCGCGGACCTCGCGAGGCAGGCAGGCGGAGGCGAAGTAGAAGGTCTTGGCGTATTCCTTCGTGATCCGCCGGCAGACCCTCGCCCCCCGGGCCGAGGCCGGCACGTCGGGGGCCGACCTCGCCGCCGTCGGGGTCACAGGAACCTCTCAAGCACCTTGGCGCTGCTGATGACCCCGGGCAGGCCCGCCCCGGGATGCGTGCCGGCACCGACGAAGAACAGGCCGTTCACATCCTCGCTCTTGTTGTGGGGCCGGAACCAGGCGCTCTGGGTCAAGACCGGCTCGAACTGGAACGCCGAGCCCCGGAAGGCGTCGAGGTCGGTCTCGAAGTTCTTCGGCGTGAAGATCCGCTTCGTGACCAGGTGTTTCCGGAGGTCCGGAACGAGGTGCGGCTTCTCCATCGAGGCGAGGATCCGGTCGCAGTACTCGTCCTTGATCGCGTCCCAGTCCTGCCCGCCGCCGAGGTGCGGCACGGGGCTGAGCACGTAGAAGCACTCGCAGCCCGGGGGGGCCAGGCTCGGGTCGGTCCGGGTCGGGGCGTGGAGGTAGAGCGAGAAGTCCTCCGCCACGACCTTCTTGTCGAAGATGTCCCCCAGGAGCCCCTGAAAACGAGGCCCGAGGATGATCGAATGGTGAGGCAGGTGGTCGTACGTGCGGTCGGTGCCGAAGTAGATCACGAACAGCGACATGGCGTACCGCATCCGCTCCAGGCGGGTGTCGGTCCACTTGCGGCGGTGCTCGGGCTTGATGAGCTTGCGGTAGGTGTTGGCCACGTCGCCGTTGGACACGACCACGTCGGCGGCGAACCGCTCGCCGTCGGCCGCCCGCACGGCCTTGACCCGACCGTCCTCGACCTCGATCTCGTCCACGCGGCAGTCCAGCTTGAGCGTCCCGCCGATCTCCTCAAAGATCCGGATGAGTCCCTTCACCAGGGCCCCGGTGCCGCCCATGGCGAAGTGGACGCCCCAGGTCTTCTCCAGGTAGTGAATCATCGAGTAGATCGACGACGACCGCAGCGGATTGCCGCCGATCAGCAGCGGCTCGAACGAGAAGACCTGCCGGAGCGCGGGGTCCTTGATGAATGAGGACACCCGCTTGTAGACCGACTGCTCGGCCCGGAGCTTGATGAGATCCGGCGCGACCTTGACCATCTCCCAGATCGAGTGGAACGAGTGGTCGGCCAGGTCGGTGAACGCCCGGTCAAAGACGTTGCGGCTGTAATCCAGGAACGCCCTGTACCCCTCGACGTCCTCCGGGTTGAACTTGGCGATCTCGGCTTCGAGGGCGTTCTGCTCGCCCCGGTAGTCGAACTGCCGGCCGTCGTCGAAGTAGATGCGGTAGTACGGGTCGCAGGGGACGATCTTCACATAATCATCGAGCGACTTGCCGGCGATCTCGGCCAGCTCGTGCAGGACGAACGGAACGGTGACGATCGTGGGCCCGGCGTCGAAGACGAAACCCTGATCCTCATACACGTACGCCCGGCCGCCCGGCTTGTCGCGCATCTCCAGGAGGGTCGTGCTGTACCCTTTCGCCTGGAGCCGGATGGCCGCCGCGATGCCGCCGAAGCCGCTGCCGATCACCACCGCCTTCCCGCGCGACCCGGGCTCGGCCGGGCTCCGCTTGGTGGCCTCATAGCCCCTGGGGCGTGCGTTCGACGGCGGACGTTCGGCGATGGACATGGGTCTTGGGCTCGGATACAGGACCACCCGGAGTGCGGAAGCTCGCTCCCGCTCCTGCCCGGCGGGAGCTTGCTCCCGGGAATCAACATCAGTTCACACGAGCAAGCTTCGATCCCGCACGCGGAGCAAGCTCCGCGAGAACACAGCGGAAGCGAGCTTCCGCACTCCGGGCTCAGGCGAGGTTCACGGCCGCTTCGATCGGCAGCACGTTGAGGCTCGCCGGGGCGTGCTCGGGCACGGACGACAGGCGGATCTGGAACAACTCCGTGAGTGCCACGAACTGCCGGCGTTCGAGCGAGCTGAGGCCCGACTCGCGGAGGACGGCGACGGCCTCGTGCTGGAGAGAAACAAGCCGGGCGCGGCAGACCTCGATGGCCCCGGACTCGCGGATCAAATCCAGGAGCAAGGCCCGACGCGCGGCGCTCACCGGGGCCCGCAATGCGGCGTCGAGCCGGCGGCGGCGGGATTCGGGGAGCAGGTTGTAGGCGGTCCAGAGGACGAACGTCCGCTTGCCGCCGTCGAGGTCGGAGTGGTCGCCCGTCTCGGGGTCGGCGTCGAGGGCTTCGAGGTCGTTCCGCACCTGATAGCCGAAACCGAGCAGGTCGCCGAACCGGTCGAGGGCCTCGATGACCTCGTCCGATGCTCCGGCGAGGATCGCCCCCAGGACCAGGGGGCCGGAGACGCTGTAGCGGGCGGTCTTCCGGAGATACACCTCGACGATCTGATCCTCGGTGAGCATCGCCAGCGGGCAATCGTCGTAGAGGACGTCGAGCGCCTCGCCGAGGCCGGTCTCGAGGAGCATTTCGGAGATCAACTGGTGGACGCGGCCGAGGGCCTCGCCCTCCAGGCCGGCCAGGCTCACCATCTGCATCCCCAGCGAACAGAGGAGGTCGCCCGCGATGATGCCGAGGTCGTAGCCCCGCTTGCGGGCCGCCCGAGACTGCGGCAGGACGGACTCGCGTCGGACCTGTTCGTGCAAGGTCGGCCACTCGCGCCTGAGGACGCTCTCGTCGATCAGGTCGTCGTGCACCAGCATGAACGCGTGGAAGACTTCGAGGCTGGCCGCGACCTGCCAGGCGGGCTCGGGGACCTCGCGGCCGCCGGAGAGGATCCGGTAGCTCGCCAGGGTCAGCCGGGGCCGCAGGCGCTTGCCGCCCCGGAGGACGAAATCCGACAGCTTCTGGAACAGGGGCCGGACGTGCGGGTTGGCGGCGAACCGTCGGCCGTTGGCGGCGAGGAAGGCCTCCAGATCGTCATCAATCCGGTTCCGATCTTGCGGCGGGGAAAGGCGTTCGGGCGACATGGCCGGGGTGTCGTGGGCGGCTTTCAACACGTTCGGTCCTCGCCGTCGGCGGTAGGGCGCACCTTGGGGTGTGCGCAGGTCGTCATGTCGGCGGGCCGGGGCGAAAAAACGGTCGAATCGTTCATTCCGACGCGGCTCACACCCATTGTAAACACCCGGCGAGCATCTTTTTTCCGGCCCCACCGGGAGCACTCACTGGAACCTAGGCGCTACGACGCCAACGAGTTACGCTCCAGAAGGGTGCTCGAAGGCCGGCAAGGGGACGCACGTTCATGCCGATCGACCTGAACGCCGACCTCGGCGAGGGCTGTGCCTGGGATATCGTTCTCCTCGGACGGGTCACCTCCGCCAGCCTGAGCTGCGGCGCCCACGCGGGCGACCCCGACGCCATCCTCGCCACCGCCCGGGAAGCCCTGGAACGCGGCGTGGCCATCGGGGCCCACCCGGGTTACCCCGACCGAGAGAACTTCGGCCGGACGCCACGCCCGATCACCACAGAGGAGACCCGCGAGCTGATCGTCGGTCAGGTCGGCTCGCTGTGTCAACTACTTGGACCGATCGGGGCGATCATCCGGTTCCTCAAACCGCACGGTGCGCTCTACAATCAGGCCCAGGCGGAGGAGGCGGTCGCGCTGGGGGTCGTGCAGGCGGCGGAGATCCTCAAGCTGCCGGTGCTGGGGCAGCCGGGATCAATCCTCGCCGCGGTCGCCGGCGGCCGGGGGGTGCGGATGATCCGGGAAGGTTTCGTCGACCGCCGCTACGGGCCCGACGGCCGGTTGCTGCCTCGGACCGTGCCGGGGGCGGTGCTCGAATCCCCGCCCGAGATCATCGAGCAGATCGGCCGGCTGGTCCGCGAGGGGATCGAGACCCTCTGCATCCACGGCGACAGCGCGATGTCCGTCGCGCTGGCCGACCTGGCCCGCGAGGCCCTGGCCCGGGATCACATCAGAATCGAGAGCGTGGTCTAGCATGGCACTGGTGGTCGTTCGAGCGGGAGCGTTCACCACGGTGCAGGACCGCGGCCGGCCAGGCTGGCGGGACCGCGGCGTGCCGGTCGGCGGCGCGTTCGACCGCCTCTCATTCGACCTCGCCAACGCCCTGCTCGGCAACCCGCCGGACTCCGCCGCGCTCGAACTCTCGCTGATGGGCGGCGAGTTCTACGCCGAAGGCCCGCTCAGCCTGGCCCTCGTCGGCGCCGAGATGCCCGCGCGGATCGTCTCGCCGGGCGGAGACGTCCGCGACCTCCGCGCCCCCCTGTCCTTCCGGATGAGGCGCGGCGAGTGGCTCCAGATCGGCGGGGCCTCGGCCGGTGCCAGGCTCTACCTGGCCGTCCGGGGCGGCTGGCAGGTCGATCCGATCTTGGGGAGCCGGTCGTCCGAGGCCCGCCTCGAGGCCGGCACCCGGCTGGACGCCGACCCCATCGAAATCCCCGGCGCGCACCTGGAACACGGCCACCGGCCCGACCCGAACGCCGGCCCGATCCGCGTCATCGACGGCCCCGACGGATCCGCCCGGCTGCTCGACCGTCATGATTACCGGGTCTCGGGCTCGTCCGACCGCATGGGGCTGCGGCTCGACGGCCCCCCGGTTTCCGTCGAAACGAACCCAACCCGGCTCTCCGCTCCGGTCGCCCCGGGCGCGATCCAGGTCGCCGGCGGCCGTCCGATCCTCCTGGGCGTCGCGGGCGGCACGATGGGGGGATACCCCCACGTCGCCCACGTCATCTCCGCCGACCTCGACCGCATCGGCCAGGCCCGGCCGGGCGACACGCTCCGTTTCCAGCGGATCGGCCTCGAAGACGCCCGCATGATCGACCGCGCCCGGCGGGCCGACATCGACGCCTGGCTCCGGATCGTCCGGCTCGCCGCCGTCGCCTTTTGAACACGAGCGATCTCCATGGATCCGAATATGCTCCTCCTCCGCGTGGCCTTCGCGACCCTGGCGCTGGCGTCCACCGCCCTGGCCGAGGAGGTCAAGGTCGGCCAGGCGTTGCGGTCGCAAACCAGCCTGATCCGGACCCGTGAGCACTGCGGAGTCACCGAGGCCACCTTGAAGGCGAAAGGCTGGAAGCCCGGCCAGCAGATCCGCCTCACCCACGACGGCATCACCGCGCTCTACACCATCGAGGTCATCGGGCCCGAGACGAGGGCGGATGCCCCCGACATCCGCATCGGCAAGACCGGGCGCGACCGCATCGGCGCCCCCGACGCCTTCGAGGCGAAGGCCGAGCCGTTCGGCCCGCATCCGAAGCTGACCGACCGCGAGGCCCAGGCCCGGGGCGAGTTCATCGAGCGGATCCACGACGACGGCACGCAGGCCCACCTGCTCCTGCTCGCGCCGCACGGGGGCGACATCGAGCGGCACACGGATGAGCAGGCGTTGCGGGTCCGCGAGACGCTCGGGGCGGGTCGGGCGTCGGTCTGGGTCGCGCGGGGGTTCAAGTTCCCGCCGTCGAAGAAAGGCCCCAGCACGTTCTTGCGCTGGCATATCACCTCGGCCGACTTCTCGGAGGTCGCATTCCCCGGCCTGGGGAAGGTCGGCAATCGCAAGTACGCCCACGCCGTCTCGTTCCACGGGATGGAGAACCCCGGATTGCTCCTGGGCGGGAGCGCCCCGAAGGAGTTGCGGGGAGAACTCAAGGCCGAGCTGGAGAAGGTCCTGCCGCCGAGCGTGACCGTGAAGGTCGCCGGCGCGAACGACGGCCTCAACGGAGACGGCCCCCGGAACATCGTGAACCGCTACTGCCCGACCGGCGGGATCCAGATCGAGCAGGGCTCGGTCGCCAGACGCGAGCACGGCATGCTCATCGCCGACACCGTGGCCGCGTTCTTCGCGAAACGCCCGCCCCGCTGATCGCGACCCCGCGTTGTGGCGGACCCCCGCCGGGTTACAATCGGGCGAGGGAGACGTCCGCCGTTCCGACCGGGGAGACCAGACGCATGCGCATCGCGACCTCAACCGCACCCTTGCGAACCCAACGAGCGAGGTCGCGACGACCGCTCCTCTGGACCCTGACCGTCGGGCTGGCGGTCGTCGGCCTGGCCTCGACGATCGAGGCGCAAGACGCCCCGAAAGCGAAGGCCGCCGCCAAGACCAAGGGCTCGCAATACGACCCGCCGGCGAAGGTCGCCCCGACGGCCGAGCAACTGGCGAAGATCCAGGCCGAGACCGAATCGCTCGGCAAGGCCCTCGCGGGATTGAAGACCGCCCGGCCGGGCGACGATCCGCTCTCGCGTGACCTCGCGGCCGACGTCGCCGTCCTGCACAAGGCGGCCGTCTGGCTCCTCCGCCACGAGGAGTTCTACAGCAAGTCCGACCCCGCCGCCGCCCTCAAGACCCTGGCGAAGGGGCAGGAACGGCTCAAGCTCCTCGCCGACGGCAAGTCGCCCTGGACCACGGCCCCGACGGGCACGGTGCGGGGGTATGTGTCGAAGGTCGACGGCTCGGTCCAGCCGTATGCCGTCTACCTGCCGAAGGGGCTCGATCCGAACGAGCCGGCGCGGCTGGATGTCGTGCTGCACGGCCGGGGGGCGACGCTGCACGAGGTCCGGTTCTTCGACCAGCACGAGGGCAAGCCCACGCCGGCCGATGCGAAGGGGATCACGCTCCACGTCTTCGGGCGGACGAATAACGCCTACCGCTGGGCCGGCGAGACCGACGTCTTCGAGGCCATCGAGGCCGTGAAGAGGAACTACCGCGTCGATGAGAAGCGGGTGGTCCTCCGCGGCTTCTCGATGGGAGGCGCCGGCGCGTGGCACCTCGGGCTGCACCACCCCGACCGCTGGGTCTCCGTGGAGGCCGGGGCGGGGTTCGCCGAGACGCTCCATTACGCCAAGCTCAAGAATCCGCCCGAGTACGTCCTAAAAGGTCTGCACATCTACGACGCCGCCGACTACGCCCTGAATGCCTTCAATGTCCCCATGGCCGGCTACGGCGGCGAGCTCGACCCGCAGAAGGCGGCCTCGGACCTGGTCGACCAGAACCTCACCGCCCTCGGCTTCAAGATGAAGACCGAAGGGCTCGTGACCAGGGCCGAGGGGCTCGACTTCCGCCGGATCGTCGGCAAGGGCATGGGCCACAAGGTCGATCCCGCGAGCGCGGAACTCCTCACGACGTTCCACAACGAGCGGGCCGAGAAGGGCCTCGACACCACCCCGAAGCATGTTCGCTTCATCACCTTCACGCTCAAGTACCCGAAGGTCTACTGGCTCTCGATCGCCCGGCTCCGAACGCACTACGACCGCACCGAGGTCGACGCTGAGCTCAACCCCGACGACGATTTCGTGATCGTCCGCAAGGCCGAGAACGTGTCGGTCCTCGCCCTGGCCCGGCCGATCGCGGCGACGGTCAAGTTCGGCGCGCAGTCGTTCCCGCTCCGCCAGGCGGCCGAGGGGCGGTTGCCGCTGGTGTACTTCCGGAAGGTCGAGGAAGGCTGGGAGCCGCTCGACTTCGCCGCCTCGCGCGCGATCGAGGAGAACGCCCAGCGGGCCAAGGCCCCCGGCCTCCAGGGCCCGATCGACGACGCCTTCTCGGGTCCGTTCCTCTGCGTCCGCCCCACCGGCGACGCCCAAAATCCGGCCGTCACGAAGTGGGCGATCGCTCGGCTCGACCGGTTCGCGAAGGACTGGTCGAAATGGATGCGGGGCGACCTCCCCGTCAAGGATGACCGCGACGTCACCCCGGCCGACATCGCCGAGAAACACCTGATCGTCTTCGGCGACCCCGGCTCGAACGCCCTCATCAAGAAGGTCGCCGCCGACCTCCCCGTGGCCTGGACCGCGAAGGAGCTGTCCTTCAAGACCGGCCCCGAACTCAAGGCCGACGCGGCGTCGCACGCCCCGGCGTTCGTCACCCTGAACCCGCTCAACCCGGGCAAATACCTGGTCGTCAACAGCGGCCACACCTTCGGCGCCCGGGAGTTTGCCGGCACCAATGCCCTGCTCTACCCGCATCAGGGCGACTACGCCCTGTTGCGGATCGGCGACAGGGACGAGTTGACGACCTCCGGCTACTTCGACGAACGATGGAGGCGGCCATGAGCCTTGCCGGGCAGACCCACTTGCGGCTCGTCCCCGGCCTCGCGAGGACGCTGATGACCTTCGAGGAGTTCGATGAGGTCGATGACGTCGGCGACGACTATCGATATGAACTCATCCGCGGATTGCTGATCGTGACGCCGGTCCCCCTGCCGGAAGAGACCGGCCCGAATGAGAAGCTCGGGCAACTCTTGCTGAACTATCGCGACGATCATCCGGAGGGGAAGCGGCTCGATTACACCTACCCGCAACGGTACATCCGAACCTCGCGTGGCCGTCGCCGAGCAGACCGCCTGATCTGGGCGGGCCTGGGGCGTCATCCGAGGGTGAAGTCGGACCTGCCGACGATCGCGGTCGAGTTTGTCTCGGCCGATCGACGCGACCGCCAGCGCGATTACGTCGAGAAGCGTGAGGAATACCTGGAGGCGGGCATCCAGGAATACTGGATCTTCGACCGATTCCGGAAGATCCTCACCGTCAACCGGGCCGCCGGCGAGACCATCGTCGTGAAGGCCGACGACGCCTACGAGACTCCGCTCCTGCCCGGCTTCCGCCTGATCCCTCAGGTGCTCTTCGCCATCGCCGAGTTGGCGAGCGAGTAGGGTGTGGTGCCTCGCGGACCGACGGGAAGCGAGGCTCCGCACCAACGGGGCGTGTGGCCGTTCAACGATCAAAATATCGGTGCGGAGGCCGCGAGGACGCGGCCACCACACCCTACGGGATCAATCCTTCAACTCGAACTCGAAGTAATTCTTGCCCCCCTCGGTCACCTCGGCGGAGAGGTCGGAGGTGCCGGGGGAGAAGTACTTCTTGGGGACGAGTGGGTCGCCGGAGCCTTGCATGTCCTCGGGCATCATCTTGCCCTTCATCTTGGGGGGGACGGGCTTGTCGGGGCCCTGGGCGACGACGGTCACCTTGTGCTTGCCGCTGTAGGCTCCGTCGTTGGTCGCGTAGGTCCCCAGGGTGAAGTTGCCCGAGGAGTCGATCGTCCCCTGCGCCCCGCGCTTGCCTGGGGTCTCGGGGGTGAAGAAGACGGTCCCGCTCGGCACGGGCTGGCCCTTGTACGAGACCTTGCCGCTGGCCTTCACCACGCCGGGCTCGCCGCCGCAGCCGGCGAGCCCCAGGGGGAGGATGAGGACGACGAGGGTCGCGATGCCGGACAGGCCCGGCTTCGACGGTCGGCGTGGCATGGACGTCTCCAACGGGTTGTCGCGTGTCGTGTCGAGGTGGCCGCTCGCATCAATACGCGTCGGCGCTGATGACCTCGCCCCCCTTGCGGCTGCCCAGCGCGTTGTAGGTCTTCTGGTTGATGGACTGCTTGAAGAACCGGACCGAGCCGTCGCACATGCCGAAGTTGGCCCCGCCGGGGTGGAAGCTGGAGAAGCCCCGGCCCGACCAGCTGTTGGCCTTGGCGTAGTTCGGGTCGCGCTGGGTGATCTGGAGGGTCCAGTTGATCGGCAGGCAGGTGCCGTTGGTCGTGCCGGTGTTGGTGTACCAGACGGCCGACTGCGAGCGGGTGATCGAGGCGACCTCGCCGAGCGAGATGGTGTTGCTGGTGCCGTCGGTGATCGCGGCGAGGCCGACGGCGCTGGAGCGGCTCTGATAGTCGAAGAGGCCACGGTGGTTCGGGCCCGAGCCGTAGGCGCCGGTGGGCGACTGGCAGTCGGCCGTGGGGGTCTCGGCGGCCGAGCCGGAGGCGTTGCAGCCGCCGCAGCCGTACTGGAGGTTCGCGCCGGCGGTGTCGTACGGGTTGCCCGGCTTGTTCGCGTAGCCGTCGCCGAAGCTACCCGAGTAGTTGCACATCATGCCGTTCTGGAGGCCGTTCGAGTTGTCCGGCGTCATCGGGCCGCCGATGCAGGGCGACAGGGGCGTGGTGCGGTCGGTGAAGAGCGTGTTGTTATTCGGATCCGACGGGCAGAAGAACGACGCGATCACGACCCTGCGGATCGTCGACATCGAGACGCAGTCGCAGGAGTCGAGGAAGTTGATCGTGTTGTAGAGCGGGGTTTGCTCGATCTGGTTGAGGATCATCGGCGTCCAGCCCCAGCCGCGGTGCGGGCTGAACCCGCCGGCGTACGGGAAGCTGCCGAACGCGTCGTGGTAGGTCTGGAGCGCCAGGTTGATCTGCTTGAGGTTGTTGGTGCACTGGATCCGCCGCGCGGCCTCGCGGGCGGCCTGCACAGCGGGCAGCAGGAGCGCGATCAGGACCGCAATGATGGCGATGACGACGAGCAATTCGATCAGCGTGAATCCGCGGCGTCGCATTGGGCGCATGGGGCCTCCCGGCCTGTTGGGTCCGAGGCGCAGAGGACTGCACCCTGCGACGCAACAGGTCTGCAAATGATGAGTCAGTAGGACGTGAACGGTTAAGAAAAGAAGGAGTGAGATCGGAAAGAAGTGAGGTCTTCAGCCCTCAAGCAGAGAGGACCATCCGAATCTTCACAATTCCGTGTTATATCCACCCAAGCACCAACCAGCAAGCGGCATCTTCACATTTCTTTAACGAAATCCAAATAATGACTTACGGCGACAACGCCCGAAACATCGCCCCCGTTTACCCCAAGGATTCGACCCCGCAGAACACCTTGGAGGGCCTGAGAAATCCGCTCTGCGGGTCAACAATCGCGATGGCGACAAGCGTACCCCGGGGCGAGAGCAGGCAGATTTCCCCGCCCAACGCGCCAAAGGTCACGACATCCGGGCCCACCCGGAGGGCCTTGCCATACCGGATCGCCTCGACGTCGGCCTCGCTGATCGACACGGCCGGGAGGTTGGAGACCGCGTCGAGAGCGGGCCGGAGGACTTCGCGGATCGCATCGATCGAATCGAGATCGCCAGGCGTCGGCGACTCCTCGATCCGGAACCCGCCGATCCGCGTCCGGGTCAGGACCTGGATCAATCCGCCGCAGCCAAGGATCTCGCCGACGTCACGCGCGATCGACCGGATGTACGTGCCGCTGCCGCAATCCACCTCGATCGTCAGCATCGGCCACGCGTAATCGATCAGTTCCACCCGATCGATCCGCACCGGGCGGGCCTGGAGCGTGACCTCCTGCCCCGCGCGGGCGAGATCATACGCACGCTGGCCGCCGACCTTGAGCGCCGAGTAGGCGGGGGGCATCTGGTCGATCAGCCCGACCTGCGTGGCGAGGGCCGACCGCACGGCCTCGGCCGTCGGGATGGGCGGGTCCAGGCGTCCGGTGATCTCGCCGTCGGCGTCGAGGGTGTCGCTGGTGGCCCCGAGCCGGATGACGGCGCGGTAGGTCTTGGGCATGGCCTGGACGTACTCGATCAGCCGGGTCGCCGGTCCGACGCAAAGCACGAGCACCCCGGTCGCCAGGGGGTCGAGGGTCCCGGCATGGCCGAGCTTCACCCCGCGGCCGAGGACCCGCCCCACCTGATTGACCACGTCGCGCGAGGTGACGCCGCCCGGCTTGTTCATCGACAGCACGCCGAACATCCCCGCCCCGGGCGCCAAGCCCCCGCCCCGCCGCGAACCCTTCGCCATGACCTGATGACCTTCCCGCCAACTTCGACCCGTTAGGACGTCTTGCCGATCGCCTTCTGGATGATCTTCCAGTGCTCGGCCGAGACCGGCTGGATCGACAGCCGGCTCCCCTTCCGCAGCAACTCCAGCCCGTCGAGCCCCGGCATCGCCTTCAACGTCGCCAGGCTGAGGAGCGGCTCGACCGGCTTCACCGCCTTGATAGTGACCTGATACCAGGTCGGCAAGGCGGGGTTGCTCTTGGGGTCGGGATGCGGGGAACCCGCGTCGAAGGCCGTCGGGTCGGGGTGGCCGGCCTCGACCACCTCGGCGATCCCGGCGATGCCCGACGGCTCCGAATTCGAGTGGTAGTACAGCACACCGTCGCCGACCTTCACGTCGTCACGGAGGAAATTCCGGGCCTGATAGTTCCGGACTCCGTCCCAGCCCGTCGACTGCCCCGGCGCGGCCATGAGGTCCGCGAACGAGAACTCGTCCGGCTCCGACTTGAACAGCCAGTAACGCTTCGCCATGTTTGAGAATGGATGGAAAAATTAAAAGGAACGCCCTGCGCCGTCGGGAGCCAGTTCGTGTGCCACTGGCTCCAACAGGTCAACACGCGTGAAAATCGTTACGATTCCGGATCGGACAGTGTATCACGAAACCGCCTCGTCGTCAGTGCTCCATCGAGAGCGCGGCCAGGTCCTCGGGAGATGTCCCCTCCGTGGTCTCGGGCCGGCCGACGGTCCCACCCTCGGTCGTCGCGATCAGGCGGCTGGAGCAGAACAGGGCCAGGACGCAGATCCCCAGCATCATCAGGAAGACGTCCCGCAAGGTCACGCCCAGCGACGCCTGCACGAGGGTCAGTTGCTCGGCGGTGAGCAGGGCGTGCGTCTCGGGCCTGAGGGCCGCCGCGACGTCGATCCCGTCGGCCCCGGCCGCGACCAGCCGGGAGGCGAACTCGATCCCCAGCGACGCGCCGAGTAGCCCGACGCCGAGGGCCCCGCCGATCGTCCGCATGAACGTGACCGCGCTCGTCGCCACGCCCCGGCGGTTCCACTCGACGATGTTCTGGACGCCGAGGACGTAGCTCAAGGACGTCGGCCCCATCCCCATGCCGACCATCGCCAGGCCGACGATGAACACCGGCCGCGAGTGCTCCGGCCAGTTCGCCCCGGCAGCGAGCATGGCGATCCCCGCGAAGATGATGCAAGAGCCGACCACGCCCGTCCTCCGGAACCCGAAGCGGACGACCACCCGCGCGGCGAACGCCACGCTGATCGCCCAGGCCAGGAACAGCGGCGTCACCATCTCGCCTGCCTCGCTCGCGGTCCCGCCGCGCACACCCTGCACGAACAGCGGAACGTAGGTGTCGATGCCGAAGATCAGGGCCCCGATCAGGAAGCTCCCCGACACCGCCGCGAGGATGGGGCCGTGCAGGAGCAGGTCGAGCGGCAGGACCGGGTCGGCCGCCCTCAGCTCGACGAACACGAACCCCACCAGCGACGCCAGCCCCAGCAGGCCATAGGCCACCACCACCCACCACTCCGACTGCGGCCCGTGCAGGACCGCCAGGAGGATCGCCGAGAGCCCCAGGGCCAGAAGGCCCGCGCCGGCCCAGTCGATCGGCGTGCGTTCGCGCTTCGCGGGCGTCTCGTGGACGTGCCTCCACAGGGTCCAGGCCGCGAGCATGGCGACCGGCACCGTGATGTAGAACACCCAGCGCCAGGAGAGGCGGTCGGTCAACTGCCCGCCGACGTACGGCCCCGCGATGCTCGACACCCCCCAGACCGCGCTGAAGTACCCCTGGACCTTCGCGCGTTCCTTCAAGGTGTACATATCCGCCATCATCGTCAGGACGATCGGCCCGAGCGAACCCGCCCCGATCCCCTGGATGACCCGCATGCCGATCAGCATGGGCATCGAGGTCGACATGCCCGAGAGCGCCGACCCGAGCGCGAACACGAACAATCCGAACAGGAGCACCCGCTTGCGGCCCCAGATGTCGGCGATCTTGCCATAAATGGGCGTCGTGACCGTCGCCGCCAGGAGGTAGGCGGAGAAGACCCAGGGGAAGATGTCGGTCCCCTTGAGCTGGGCGATGATGCTGGTCATCGCGGTGGAGACGACGGTCTGCTCCAGCGCGGCCACCGCCATCGCCAGCAGGAGCGCGACCGTGACCATCGTCCGCTCGGCCTGGGTCCCGCGTGAGCCCCCGGACTCGCCAGACTCCCCTGCATCGCCATCCATGACCGCCTCCGCGTCCTTCGCCGACCCCGACATGCTGTCGATCTCCAAATCCGCGCCCGAGGGCGTCAAACCGCCGCACCCCCGATGCGCATAAAGGATTCTACCGGGCAGAGCAAGCCGAGCGGGGATGCCGACGCGGCCCGGGCGCGGGCGTCCTACGTCCAGAGGGCTGCGCCAGCCCTCCGGTTCGGATGCCCCACGCCATTTCCGATCGGGCTCACTTCCAGGCGAATTCGCCCGAGGCGATCGACCAATCATTGCCGAAGAAGCCCGCGCCCTTCACCTGGGCCCCGGCCCCGTCGATGGTGGCGACGGTCACGTCCGGGAAGGCCACGCCCGAGATGAAGTACGGCAGGGCGAAGGTGAGACGCTCGCCGACCAGGCCCGTCGCCGACACGGCCGCGACCGACGCCACGTCGCTGTCCGGCCGGGGCCGGACGACCAGGCACGCCAGGTTCTCGCCCTTCTCCACCCGGTCACCGACCTTGATCTCGCCCGGCTTCACCTGGACCGGGCTGGAACCCAGCAGGTCGTCCCAGACGCCATTGCTGGCGGCGTTGCCGTAGAGGATGACCGACCGATCGACGTCCGCCTTGGGGTCGAACGCGGTGTCGGGCATGACGTCGACCGAGCCGTTGCCGCGATACCAGAAGGTCTCGGCGTCGTGGCGGGCCTTCGCCAGCCAGAGGGCGTTCTCGGCCTCGCTGCCATGGGTTCCATAAACGAACACCATCCGGTTCCGGAACGCTTCCTTGAACGGGCCGGCGCGGTGCGGCCCCTTCTGGTCCTTCGACGGGGCCTTGGCCGACGCCCAGACGCCCGACTTCGCGTCTCGTTCCAGCCAGACCTTGCCCGACTCGCCCGGCCACTCGACATGGATCGCCGGCGTGCCGTCGAGTTCGACCTCGATCGGCTCGCCCGGGGCCAGGTGGCGGACGTCCAGGGCCAGGCGGGCGACGTTCTGGGTCGTGCCGTCGAACCGACGTTTGAACGGCCGGGCGTTCAGCTTGATCGTGCT
This sequence comes from Isosphaeraceae bacterium, assembly GCA_965279195.1. GTDB lineage: Bacteria > Planctomycetota > Planctomycetia > Isosphaerales > Isosphaeraceae > CBDIHP01. Next base: position 177,688 of record CBDIHP010000043.1, on the reverse strand, counting down.
GGGGGCCAGCGGCTTCGCCTGCGCCTCGATCGACGCCCAGCGCGAGCGAGAGGAGATGGCCGGGTTCATCGTGGCGAACTCGACCTCGCGAACCTCGGCGTTCTCGGGCAGGCGGCGCTTCGAGAACAGGTCGAACATCGGGGCCCAGTCGACGCAGGCGGTGCCGCCGTCCTCGTTCGGCCCGCCCCACCAGTGGCCGGCCTTGGGTTGCTCGTAGTACGACAGATCCCGGTGGAACCCTTCGAGCACCTTCTTCATGGTCCGGGCCTGGGCGACCGGCACGTTGTCGTCGGCATCGCCGTGGAGGATGTAGATACCCTGGTGGAGATAGTTCCGGGCCAGCCCGAGGGTGTCGCTGGGGTTCAGGGCGCGCGAGAGGATGGCCGCCAGCGGGTCGGCGGGCTCGGGCTTGGTGACGCCCGCGTAGCTCATCATGCTGATCCAGCCCGCGCTCGGGCCGATCGCGGCGAAGCGGTCGGGGAACGTCGCGCCAACCTGCCAGGTGCCGTGGCCGCCCATCGAGTGGCCGGTGAGATAGACCCGGCTAGGATCAGTCCTGAGCTGCTTCTGGGCCAGTTCCAGCACCTCGATCGCGTCCATCCGGCCCCAGTCTTCCCAGTCGAACCCATACGGCCGGCGATTCGTCGGTGCGACGACGTGCGCCCAACGCTTGGGGCCGTACGCATCCGCCTGCCCCATCGCCTCGACCGACGCCCCGTGCAGCGAGAGCACGAGCGCGGGCGCTTCCTTCGACCCCGGCAGCGGCCGCGCCGGCTGGACTCCGAAATACTGCACGCTGCCGTCGATCTGGCTCAGGAACGTCCGCCGGTGCGACTCGTCCGGCTTCCGCACCCGCAGCTTGAGCGTGGCCTTGTCGAGTTCCTTCCCCCCCTTGAACAGCCGGAGCGTGACCTCCTGCTCGCCCGTCTTGCCGAAGGCCGGCGACTGGAGCCGCACGCCCACCTTGCGGGTCGCCAGCGGCAGGAACGTCGGGAGCGTCTGGGCCTGCTCGGGGGCGTCGCCGACCCTCGAACGGATCGACAAATCCGTCGCCATCGCCTCGCTCGCGTTCAGGACGATCACGCCGAGCCAGTCGGCGACCTCGCGGCCGACGAGGAAGTCGGGGGCAGTCACGTCGCCGGTGTTGAACTGGGCGACGGCCTTCGGCTCGACGAGTTCGGCCGACAGTCGACCCCGGCCGGTCTGGAAGAGGAGGTCATTGCCGCCGGCCTTGAGGGCGATGGGCAGCTTGACATATCCGTATCCGTAGACATCGCCCGGCCGGAAGGAATCGCCGTTGACGAGGACCGAATTGGCCCCGTTGGCCTGGAGGATCTGGACGCCCGGCTTGTCGGCCTGGACCTTCACCAGCGCCTGGCCGCCGAACATCCCCGGCCCGGTGAACGCCCCGTCCTTGCCCGCCGCGACCGGCTCCCAGCTGGCCTTGCCGCCGTTGAGTTCGAGCGAATCGCCCGGCTTCGGCGACGCCCAGCCGTCGCGGATCCACCTCGACACGAGCGGATCGGCGTTGACGATCGAACGCCCCCGTCCTCGCCCCGGCCCCCGGGCACCGGCCTGTCGGAGGACCAGGGCCTCCGTCGGCTTGATGGGCGCGGCGTCCTCCGCGAGGGCCCGGGTTTCGGCCAGGAAGAGCCCGGCGAGGGCCAGCAAGGGGAGGCGAACGGATCGGCGTGGGGTCATGGGTCGGTGGCTCGATTCTCAGGTCGGATCCCGGGCGCGAAGGCCCATTTATACCCGACCGGAATCGTCGTCGACAACCGCCGCCGTCGCGGTGAGGCTCAGGCGAAGACCTTCCTGATGAGCTTGCCACGCACCCCGGTGAGCCTCTGATCGAACCCCTGGAAGAAGTACGTCAACTTGGTGTGATCCAGGCCGAGGAGGTGGAGGATCGTGGCGTGCAGGTCGGAGACGTGATAGGGCTCGTCGACCGCCAGGAAGCCGAGTTCGTCGGTCGCGCCGATGGCCTGGCCCCCCTTCACGCCGCCGCCGGCCAGCCACATGGTGAACCCGTGCGGGTTGTGATCGCGGCCGGGCTTGCCGACCCCTTCGCTCGTCGGGGTGCGGCCGAACTCGCCGCCCCAGATGATGAGGGTCTCGTCCCAGAGCCCGCTGGCCTTGAGGTCGGCCATGAGCGCGGCGATCGGCTGATCGGTCTCGCCCGCGTGCTTGATGTGGTTGCCGATGCAGTCGTTGTGGCCGTCCCAGGTATCTTCAATGTGGCCGCCGCCGGAGTAGAGCTGGATGAACCGCACGCCGCGTTCGAGCAGGCGACGCGTGATCAGGCACTTGCGGCCGAAGTCGCGGGTGCGGTCGTCGTCGAGGCCGTAGCGGGCCCGGGTTTCCCTCGACTCCCGGTCGAGGTCGACGACCTCCGCCGCGCTCGTCTGCATCTTGTAGGCGAGTTCGTAGGCCGAGATCCTGGCCGAGAGTTCAGCCTCGCCGGGATGGGCCTTTTCATGTTCCTGATTGAGCGACTTCAAGACGTCGAGCGTGTGCCGCTGCGTGCGGTCTGTGGTGCCCTCGGGGGTGGCGAGGTCGAGCAGCGGCGAGCCTTTGCCCCGGAAGAGGGTCCCCTGGTGCGCGGCGGGCATGTAGCCGGCGGTCCAGTTCGAGGCCCCGCTGATCGGCCCGCCGCGCGGGTCGGTCATCACGACGAACGCCGGCAGGTTCTGGTTCTCGGTCCCCAGGCCGTAGCTCAGCCACGAGCCGAGGCTCGGCTTGCCCAGGAGCACGCTGCCGGTGTTCATCTGGAGGCAGCCCGACGCGTGCGCGGCCGTGTCGGTCTGGAGCGAACGGATCACGCAGAGATCGTCCGCATACTTGCTAATGTTCGGGAACAGGCTGCTGATCGGCAGGCCGCTCTTGCCCCGCTTCTCGAACGTGAACGCCGACTTCATCAGGTGCCCGATCGGGCGGCCGTTCGAGCCGACCGGCGTGTTCCCCGAGTACGGCTTGCCGTCGTACTTCTTCAGCAAGGGCTTGGGGTCGAACGTATCGACCTGGCTCGGTGCGCCGTTCATGAACAGGAAGATGACGTGTTTGGCCTTCGCCGCGAAGTGCGGCGGCTTGGGCCCGAGCAATTCCGAGGGGCCATCCGCCCTGGCCGACTTCGCGAAGAACCCGTCGCGCGACAAAAGGTCGATTAGGGCCAGCCCGGCGAACCCGCCGCCGACTTGCCACAGGAACTCCCGGCGCGACTTGCCGCAGGGCGTCGGATTCGGCACGTAACGGCTGTTCATGGTCTGCCCCCCGGATGGGTCCGACGCGGAGTCATGCTCACTCGACGTAAACCAGTTCATTCATGTTCAGGATCACCCGGCCGACCTGCACCCAGGTCCGGGCCCGGAGTTCCGCCTCGGGCCGCCCCGGCGACTCCTTCCGGGCCGACTCGACCTCGCGATCGAGGAAGGCCAGCAGCGCGGCCCGCTCCTTCTCGCTCGGGGTCCGGTTGAAGGCGAGCAGGAACGCCCGGTCGAGCTTGCGCGACGGGTCGGGCCCCGCTTCCTTCTCGACCCGCTCGGCCAGGTAGCGGGCCTGCTGGAGCACGAACCCGCCGTTGAGGAGGCTGAGCGCCTGGGTCGGCACGTTCGTATTCGTCCGACGCGGGGCGGATCGGGCGGTGTCGCAGAAGTCGAGCACCTCGACCATCGGGACGATCAGGGAACGCTTCACGAACATGTAGATGGTTCGTCGCGACGCTTCTCCCTCGTCCGACGCCCTCCAGATCGTCGCCGGGTCGCTCGACCCTTCGAGGGCTTCCCTGGGGATCGGCGGGTGCATCGAGGGGCCGTACATCTTCGGGTTCAATCGCCCGGAGATCGCCAGCATCGCGTCGCGGATGGCCTCGGCTTCGAGCCGGTTGTACGAGTGCCGCCAGTGCATGCGGTTCTCGGGATCCTCCTCGGCGTACGACGGCTCGACGATCCGAGAGGACATCCGCCAGGTGTTGCTGGCCAGGATCAGCTTATGTAGCTTCTTCACCGACCAGCCGTTGTCCATGAACCACGCGGCGAGCCAGTCGAGCAGTTCGGGATGCGTCGGCGCCTCGGCGTTCGTGCCGAAGTCGTTGGGCGTGCGGACCAGCCCCTCGCCGAAATGGTGCTGCCAGACCCGATTGACGATCACGCGGGCCGTCAGCGGATTGTCGCGGCTGGCGATCCACTGCGCAAGCGTCAGCCTGCGTCGTGTCGTGGACTCGCCAGCCCCGAGGAATCTCGGTTGCGACTTCACCAGGACCGCCGGCACTCCGGGCTGGACCTCCGGCCCGGGGGCGGTCGCCTGGCCCCGCCTGAGTAGGAACGTGCGAGGCGGCCTGTTCGACGATTCCTTCATCACATAAGCCATCGTCGGCTCGGAAGCGCCGGACGTGGCGAGCAGGGCGTCGGCCGTGGCGTCGAACTGGCCGGCGAGTTCCTTCGCCTCGTCGAGGGGCGTTGCCTTGAGTTGCGACGCCTGCCCGCGGAGCGTCCCGACCTGGGCCTTGACCTGCTCCCAGCGTCGGAGTTGCGAGGGCGAGCCGATGGGCGCGGGCAGCTCGGTCCGGCCGTCGCGGGGGCGGTCGAGCGGGTCGACGACGGCGACCATGCGGTAATAGTCGTGCATCGTCAGCGGTTCGAACTTGTGATTGTGGCAGCGTGCGCAGCCGATCGTCAGGCCGAGGAAAACCTCCGACGTGGTGGAGACCATATCGTCGAGCTGGTCGAAGCGGTCCTGCCTGGGATCCGCCGGCTCGTCGTCCCAGGGGCCGAGGCGGTAGAAGCCGGTGGCCACGCGGTCGGCGGGGGCGATCTCGCCCTCCCCCAGTTCGTCGCCCGCGAGCTGCTCGACCGCGAACCGATCGAAGGGTTTGTCGTCGTTGAAGGATCGGATGACGTAGTCGCGGTAGCGCCAGACCTCTGGCTTGGCGGCGTCGCGCTCGTAGCCGTTGGACTCGCCGTAGCGGGCCACATCGAGCCAGTGCCTCGCCCAGCGCTCGCCGTAGGCGGGCCGCGACAGCAACTCGTCCGCGAGCCGGTCGAACGCCTCGGGGCTCGGCGATTTCTCCAGCCTGGCCACCTCGTCCGGGGCCGGCGGCAGGCCGTTGAGGTCGAAGAAGAGGCGTCGCGTCAGCGCCCGGGGCGACGCCGGAGGCGCGGGCGTCCAGCTCTTCGCTTCGAGCCCGGCGACGACGAACGCGTCGATCGGGTTGCGGACCCAGTCGGCCCGCTTGACCTTCGGGACCTCGGGCGACCGGACCGGCTGGAAGGACCAGTGCTGGCGCGCCGATTCCTTGATCTGGGCATCGTACACGGCCAGCGAGTCGTCGGCCCGAACAGGCCCGGATCCGACCCAGAAGAGCCCGAACGCGAGCAGGGGCCAACCTCGGCCGGCGGGCCGTGCGGGACGGGCGTTGCCCATGCTCGTGTCTCCTCTGTCGATCGGCACGCGGCGGGAGGGTGGGATCGTCTTGACGGCGGGCCGGCGGTGAGGCGGGGAGTCCGGGCGGTCGACCTCGCACGGTTCAGGCTAATCCAGCGTCGGGATGCGGGCAAGTGGCAACGCCCCGGCGTGGCGGCGCGACAACGGTCGCCCCTTGCCCGCACGCCCGCGACCGGTTAAACATTTGTCCTCCTTTTCGCACGCAAGTCGGACACGATCCGGGAGGAGTCAGCGACATGATCGGGACCTCGCCGCGCCGTCGGGCCTGGACGTTCGCCCTGGCCCTCCTCGTTTTCTCCACGCGCGCGCAGGCGTTCCAGGAGAAGAAGCCCGCCGCCCCCGCCGCGAATTCGGCCGAGGAGCCGATGGCCGAGCGGATGTCGCTCCGGGCGACCGCGCGGATCATGGACGACGTGTCGCTGGCCTGGACCCGCCAGCACAAGTGCGGCACCTGCCACACGAACTATGCCTACATGATCGCCCGCCCTGCCCTGCCGAACGCCGATTCTGACGCGGCGAAGGAGATCCGGGCGTTCTTCGAGGACCGAGTCGCGCACTGGGACGACGCCGACAAGAAGGCCAAGCCGCGCTGGGATGCCGAGGTCGTCGCCACCGCCGTGACGCTCGCCCTGAACGACGAGGCCGCGAAGGCCCCCCTCAGCCCGTCGAGCCGCAAGGCCCTCGACCGCATCTGGACACTCCAGAAGCCCGACGGGTCGTGGAACTGGCTCAAGTGCGGTTGGCCGCCCTATGAGCACGACGACTACTTTGGCGCGGTCTTCGCCGCCGTGGGCGTCGGCCAGGCCCCGGGCGACTACGCGAAATCCGAGTCGGCCGGCAAGGGCCTCGCGAAACTCCGCGATTATCTCGCGAAGACCCCCGCACCGGACCTCCATCACAGGACCTTCCTGCTCTGGGCGAACGTCGGCCTCAAGGGGCTGATGACCCCCGAGGCCCGCGAGGCGACCATCAACGAACTCTTGGCCCTCCAGCGCCCCGACGGCGGTTGGAGTTTGCCGTCCCTGGGGACCTGGAAGCGTCGCGACGACACGCCGAACGACGCCAAGGATGCCCCGAGCGACGGCTACGCCACGGGCCTGGTGATGTACGTCCTGCGCAAGTCGGGCATCCCGGCCGAATCGACCGCGATCCAGAAGGGCCTGGCGTGGCTGTCGAAGAACCAGAGGGCCTCGGGCCGCTGGTTCACGAGGTCACTGAACAATGACAAGGCCCACTACATCGCCAACGCCGGGACCGGCTTCGCCGCCCTCGCGGTCATGTCCTGCCGCCCGGCGAATGCGATCCAGGGCGGTAAGAACGAGCAGGCGAAGGACATCTCGCAGTCGGCCCCCTGACCGATTTTCGTCGAACGACGGAGAGCCAGGATGAGTCTCGGAGATCGGATCGGGCGGAGTCTGTTCGTCGCGCTGGCGGTCGGCCTGGGATGGGGCATCCGGGGCGACTTCGGCCACCTCATCGGGGCGATGTATCCCGGCGTGGCGCTCGCACTGGGTTTCGCCTTCGTCAGCGGCCAGCCGGCGCTCTACCGCTGGATGCCGCTGCTCGCCGCCGTGTCGGGCATCGGCATCGGCGCGGGGGGCACCATGAGCTACGGCATCCTCCACGGATACGCCCAGGCCGATACGTTCATCAATTACGGCTATGGATTCCTGACCCTCTTCCTGCAGGGCTCCGCCTGGGGCACCTTCGGCTGCGCGATGATGGGCCTGCTGCTGGAGAAGAAGCCGCTCAGGACCGAGGAATGGCTCGGCTACGCCGGCACCGTGCTGTTCGGCGGCTGGGTCACCTCGGCGATCGTGGTGAATTGGCTCGGGTTCGACATCAACCCGCCCCGGAACAACGGCTCGATCGGCTACATGGGCGCGGCGATCGCGTCGATGATCTGGCTGGCGGCGAACCGGAAGTCCAGCGGGCTCCGCGGCGCCATCCTGGGCTACGTCGGGTTCGGGTTGGGGATGAGCCTCGGCCGGCTCCTGGGGAACGAAGCCAACGTCCTCGAGGGCCTGACCGGCTGGTCGATCAATCACTGGAACGTGATGGAGACGTCCTGCGGGTTCATCGGCGGCTTCGTTTTCACCTTCGGGATGGTCCACCGCCGCTACGACGCCCCGCCGGAGAATGGCAACGTCGGCCTGGTCGCGTTCTACGGGATCGTCTACTCGCTCGCCTTCATCCCCCTGTGGCACCGGATCGCCCGGATCGAGACCGTGAAGAAGTTGGAGGAGTATGCCGCCGCCCTCAAGGGCTACGGCTATGCGAACCCCGAGCAGCTCGCCGGGCGGGTCATGCTTGCGATCAACATCGTCTGCGGGCTGGGGTTCCTGGGGGCACTCATCTGGCTGGTGCTCTACGCGAGCAAGGCCCGGTCGAAGTGGGCGGTGGCGTTCCCGGTGCTGTGGCTATCGCTGACGATGATCCTGTTTCAGAACCTGACGGCGCACTACTTCTTCTACCCGAGTCGCCCCCGTTATGTGAACATGCATAACGTCTTCTGGATCCTGTTCGGCTTGATGTTCCTGTATGTGTTCCTCAAGACTCCCACGCCGGTCGACGCGGAATCCGCGAGTGAAGATTACGCCGACGGGGTCGAGGAAGTGCCTGCCCTGGCGATGACGGGGTGGCTGACGTTCGGCGTGGTGGGTCTGGCCGTTGTGATCTACCTGGCCGGGTTCGTGAACGGCGAGCGCACCATGCGCGGGGCGAATACCCGGTGGCCCCTCTGGTCGTGGTCGCAAGGGCCGTTCCCGAGGAAGTAGGGTGTCGCGCCCTGCGGGCCAACGGGACGCGGGGCTCCGCACCGACAACAGCGAATATCCCGATGGATCACCCTCTTTGGCAGGGCAAACCGTCGGTGCGGAGCCATTGGCGTCGTGGCACGACGCCAATGGCACCACACCCTACGAGGGAAACGCCTTCGCGAGCAGCCCGAGCAGCACCAACCGCTCGGACTCCTCCAGGCGGGCGAGGCCCGGCGGGGGCTCGTCCATCCGGGCGATGAGCCGGGCGCGGACGTCGACGCCGGCGTCGGTGAGGGCGATGGCCTTCACCCGGCGATCCTGGCCGGGCTCGCGGACGACCAAACCCTGCGATTCCAGGCGGTCGACCAGGCCCGTCACGTTCGATGCGTGGCAGCCCAGCCGTTCGGCCAGGGAAGACATCGGCGCGGGGGATCCGGGCTCGATGCCCCAGAGCAGCTGGGCCTGCGACGTGGACAGGCCCAGTTCCTCCGACGCGGCGTGGAACCGGCCGTATTCGGATCCCAGGAGCAGGAAGAGGGCGGACCACTTCGGCGTCATCGGCTCGGCCAGTACCTCTCGCGTGCGGTCGGAACAGGGATGCCACCATTCTACGACGCGAAACCCGCCCCGGCCATCTTTCCGCCGACTTGACTTTCTCAAAAACCAATAGTTGACATTCTCAACAATTGAGATTAGAAATTTCCCGGTGACTGTCGGTGCGGGGTCAGAAGGGCCGCGGGACGGCCCGGAGGGCAACGCACCCTAATGGGGGAAAAGCGATGCCGACGAAGGCGCGGAAGATTGCGGGCTGGGTGCTGCACATCCTGATCGCGGCCCTGATCATCATGGCGGGCGTGTTCAAGCTGGTGAAGCTGAACGACCCCGAGATGGCGGCGGAGATGGCCAAGAGCGGGCTGGACGGCAAGGCCGCGCTCGTCGGCGGCGGCGAGGCGATCGCGGCCGTTTTGCTGCTGATCCCCCGAACCAGTTCGCTGGGGCTCTTGCTCGTGAGCGGATTCTGGGGCGGCGTCATCGCCACCCGCATGACCCACGGCGAGGAATTCATCTGGGGCTCTATCTTCCTGGCCCTGACCTGGGTCGGCGCGTTCCTGCGCGACCCGAGGGCGTTCTACAGCTTCCTGCCAGAGAAGAACGACCCGCTGGCGTGACCGCCCGGAGAGCGGCAGCTTGCTCCCGAGAAATCGCCTCCGATCGAAGGATCGAGCTTCGATCACGCACCCGGAGCAAGCTCCGCGAGAACCGAGCGGAAGCCAGCTTCCACACTCCATGACACGAGCCGGGGCGTCCCCTGAGCGGGCCCCGGCTCGTGGTGTTTCGGAAGTGGGCCAACCGGTCTCAACCGCGGCGGCTGGCGATCCGGACGCGGGCGCGGGCACGCTCGACGGCCTTGTCCTTGGCGACCTGGTCGAGGTCGCCCTTGGGCTTGAGGGTCTTGGCGGATTCGAGTTCCTGGTTGGCGTCGCTGGCGTCGACCTGGGCCGCCGGGGTGGCCCGATTGGTCAGGACGGTCACGACGTTGTCGCGGACCTGGCAGAAGCCGCCATCCACGAAGTAACGCTTGATGACGTCGCCGGTACGGGTCCGGAGCTCGCCGTAGCCGAGCCGGCCGATCAGGGGCGTCCGGCCCGGGAGCAGGCCGATCTCGCCGTCGAACAGTGGCAGCGCGACGAAGTCGACGACCTCATCGAACAGGGTCCGTTCCGGGGTGACGACCACGCAGCGGAGCTGGCCGCCCACGAGCTTGCCGGTATCGGACCGGCCGTCGACCTCTCTCAACTCGGCAGTCGCCATGTTCCGGGAACTCCCCACTTCGTGATCGGTTGCGAGTGACGGTTCCGTCACATCTCGGGCATCCACATCGACTTGGCCTGGATCACCTCCGTCTTGGGCGGGAGGTCCAGCGGATCCGGCGTCAGGGTGTGGAGGATGAACCCTTTGTACGAGGTGGCGTAGCGGAACTTCCGCCACATGAAGCCCGCAGGGGCGACGACCACCAGGGCACTCGGATTCTTGTAGACAATCTCAAGGAAGTCGTACGGTTCGACGGTCACGGCCACGCCGCAGGCCTTGGCCGCGTTCATGGCGGCGGCAGCAATGGCAGCACCGGCACTAGCACCAGACATGAGAAAATACTCCCTCGACGACCCGTCGGCGGGCGGAACAACTGCGCCCGCCTCGGGTCATGAGGAGGTCTTCGCTCAGCGGGCCATCTTCTTGGCGGCTTCCTCGGCCATCTCGACCGAGCCGACGTAGAGGAAGGCCGACTCGGGCAGGTGGTCCCACTTGCCCTCGCAGATCTCGCGGCAGGAGCGGATCGTGTCGGCGAGGCTGGTGTACTGGCCGGGCTTGTTGATGAAGACTTCGGCCACGAAGAACGGCTGGGACATGAACCGCTCCAGGCGGCGGGCCCGGTTGACGACCATCTTGTCGTCTTCCGAGAGCTCGTCCACGCCGAGGATCGCGATGATGTCCTTCAGTTCCTTGTAGCGCTGGAGGATCGACTGGACGCGGCGGGCGACGTCGTAGTGCTCCTGGCCCACGTACTGCGGGTCGAGAATACGCGACGACGAGCCGAGCGGGTCGATGGCCGGGTAGATGCCCTTCTCGGCGATCGAGCGGGTGAGCACGATGAACGCGTCGAGGAAGCCGAAGGTCGTGGCCGGGGCCGGGTCGGTGAGGTCGTCCGCCGGGACGTACACGGCCTGCACCGAGGTGATGGCACCGTTCTTGGTCGAGGTGATGCGTTCCTGGAGGGCACCCATCTCGGTGGCGAGGGTCGGCTGGTAGCCGACGTTCGACGGCATACGACCCAGGAGGGCCGACACCTCGGAACCGGCCTGGGAGAACCGGAAGATGTTGTCGATGAAGAGGAGCGTGTCGGCCCCGGTCGAGTCGCGGAACCACTCGGCGTTGGTGAGGGCCGACAGGGCGACGCGGAGGCGGGCGCCCGGGGGCTCGTTCATCTGGCCGAAGAACATGACGGTCGAGTCGATGACCGACTTGCCCGAGGAGCCGATCTTGGTCTCCTGCATTTCGAGCCAGAGGTCATTGCCCTCGCGGGTCCGCTCGCCGACGCCGGCGAACACCGAGTAGCCGCTGTGCACCTTGGCGATGCGGGCGATCAGCTCGGTCAGGATGACGGTCTTGCCCAGTCCGGCGCCGCCGAAGAGGCCGATCTTGCCGCCGCGGACGAACGGGGTGAGGAGGTCGACGACCTTGATGCCGGTCTCGAAGAGTTCGGTCTTGGGCGAGAGGTTGTCGAAGGCGGGCGGGTCGCGGTGGATCGGCCAGATCTCGTCGGCCGAGACCGTCCCGCGGCCGTCGATCGGCTCGCCGAGGAGGTTGAAGACGCGGCCGAGGGTCCCCTTGCCGACGGGCACCCCCACCGGCGAGCCCGTGTCGACGACCGCCATGCCGCGGACGAGGCCGTCGGTCGAGCCGAGGGCGACGCAGCGGACCCGGTTGCCGCCGAGGTGCTGCTGCACCTCGCCGACCAGGTTGATCCGGACGCCCTTCTCGTTGCTCTCGATCTTGAGGGCGTTATAGATCTCGGGGAGGTGCCCTTCTTCGAACTCGGCGTCGAAGGTCGAGCCGATCACCTGGGAAATGCGTCCCGTCGCGGTCGCGGTGGCCATCTTCGAGTCCCCGTCGGAGGCAGAGTGTTGAAAAAATGGGAGATGGTTGATGGTTGATGGTCGATTGATGGGGATCCCGGTGCGTCACACCCATCAACCATGAACCATCAACCATTCCTCATATTGGCTTATTCGAGGGCCGCTGCGCCACCGATGATCTCGGCGAGTTCGCGGGTGATCTGGGCCTGACGGGCCCGGTTGTAGAGCATGGTGAGCGACTTGACCATCTCGTCGGCGTTCTCGGTGGCGCCTCGCATGGCGACCATGCGGGCGATCTGCTCGCTCACGGCCGCGTCGAGGAAGCACTTGAAGAGGCGGACCTTGAACGAGACCGGGACGATCTCCTCCAGGATGCTCTTGGGATCCGGGAGGAATTCGTAGGGGACGGGCTCGCCCTTGCGGGCCGGCTTGGCGGCCTCGGCGGACTTCGCCTGCCGGACCGAGTCGACCGCCTGGCCGACCTGGGAGGCCGACATCGGCAGGAGGGTCTCGACCACCGCGACCTGACGCGCGGCGTTCAGGAACTTGGTGTAGACCACGTCGAGCCGGTCGATCTCGCCCCGGACGAACATCCCGATGTAGCCCTCGGCCAGCTCATTGACCTGGTCGAACTGGGGCTTGTCCTCGAACTGCGTGTAGGTGGCGTCGTAGGGGGTGCCGCGGAACCGGAAGTAGTTGATGCCGCGCTTGCCGGCGACCTCGAGGCGGGTCTTGACGCCCTCGGCCTCGTTGTCCTGGAGCGACCGGGTGGCGACGCGGAGGACGTTGCCGTTGTAGCCGCCGGCCAGGCCGCGGTTGCTGGAGAGGACCAGCAGGAGCGAGTTCTTGACCTCGGTCCGCTGCTCCAGGAGCGGGTGGCTGACCTCCATCGCGGTCGCGCCCAGGTCGGCGACCAGCTCGGCGATCTTCCGGGTGTAGGCTTCCGCCTCGGTCGCCCGGTCGAGCGCCTTCTTGAAACGCGCCGTGGCGATCAGCTCCATCGTGCGCGTGATCTTCTTGATATTTTGCACCGCCTTGCGGCGCTTGACGATCGCACGGGCCTTGGCCATCGGTGGAACTCGCCTTCAAGTCGCTCGGACGATTGGGAGAAAGGTCGCGGCGGGGAGCGGGGCCGGCATCGGGGCCCCATCCGCCCCGCGGTTCCGCGGGGCGGATGGGTTCGTTTCGCCGATCAGACGCTCGCCAGCTCGGCCTTCTTCGAGGCCGACTTGTAGGACGCGTTGAACTCGTTCAGCGCGGCCTTGAGCATGGTCAGGATCTCGTCCGTCAGCTTCTTGTCGGCCACCAGCTTCTCGCGGAGGGCCGGCTTGACGTCGCGGACGAACTGGAGGAATTCCTTCTCCCAGCGCGGGACTTCCTTGACGGGGACCTGGTCGAGGTACCCTTCGGTGCCGGCGTAGATGCTCATGACCTGATCGGCCACGTGCATCGGCTGGTACTGGGGCTGCTTGAGCAGCTCGACCATGCGGTAGCCGCGGTCGAGCTGGAGCTGGGTGGCCTTGTCGAGCTCGGTGCCGAGCTGGGCGAAGGCTTCGAGCTCGCGGAAGGCCGCGAGGTCGAGCCGGAGGCCGCCGGCGACCTTCTTCATGGCGTTGATCTGGGCCTTGCCGCCGACGCGGCTGACCGAGATGCCGACGTCGATGGCCGGGCGGACGCCGGCGAAGAAGAGGTCCGGCTGGAGGTAGATCTGGCCGTCGGTGATCGAGATCACGTTCGTCGGGATGTACGCCGACACCTCGCCTTCGAGGGTCTCGATCAGCGGCAGGGCCGTGAGCGAGCCGCCCGAGGCGGTAATCTTCGCGACCTTGTGGCCGGTCGCGAAATGCTCCTTGAGCTCGTGCGCGACCTCTTCCTTGCCCGGGACGCCCACGTAGACCTTGCCGTTGACGGCGTCGGCCGCGGTGATGACGTCCGTCTCGCCGGTCGACTTGGACTCGGGGACGATCACGTACGTCTCGGCGAGCTTGGCCGAGCGTTCGAGTAGGCGGCTGTGGGCGTAGAAGATGTCGCCCGGGAAGGCCTCGCGGCCCGGCGGGCGGCGGAGCAGGAGCGACAGCTCGCGGTAGGCGACGGCCTGCTTCGAGAGGTCGTCATACACGCAGAGGGTCGCGGCCCCCTTCTCGTACATGAAGTACTCGGCCATCGCGCAGCCGGCGTAAGGCGCGAGGTACTGGAGCGGGGCCGGGTCGGCGGCGCCGGAGGCGACGACGATGGTGTAGTCCATCGCGCCGTGGCGATGGAGGACGTCGACCAGCGCGGCGGTGGTCGACTCCTTCTGGGCGACCGCCACGTACACGCAGATCACGCCCGTGCCCTTCTGGCTCAGGATCGTGTCGATGGCGATGGCCGTCTTGCCGGTCTTGCGGTCGCCGATGATGAGCTGGCGCTGGCCGCGGCCGACGGGGGTCATGGCGTCGATGGCCTTGACGCCCGACTGCATCGGCTCGTCGACCGGCTGGCGTTCGGCGATGCCCGGGGCCGGCGACTCGACCAGCCGGGTGTGGCTGGTGACGATCGGGCCCTTGTTGTCGATCGGCTGGCCCAGCGGGTTCACGACGCGGCCGACCATGGCCTCGCCGACCGGCACGCGGAGCAGTTCGCCGGTGGCGGTGACGGTCTCGCCTTCCTGGATCGCCTTGTAATCGCCCAGGATGATGACGCCGACCGAGGTCTCTTCCAGGTTGAACGCGAGCCCCTTGACCCCGTTCTGGAACGTGACCATCTCGCCGGTCATCACGCCCGAGAGGCCGTGGATCCGGGCGATGCCGTCGCCGACCTCCAGCACGCGACCGACTTCCGACCGAGTCACCTCGGACGAGAATTGCTCGATCTCTCTCTGAATGACGGATGCGATCTCATCGGCTTTGAATTTCGGCATAGTTCTTTCTTTCGATGAGTCGGTGCCGGAGGGATTCGAGACGGCTCCGGATCGAGGCGTCGAAGACGTCGTCGTCGATCTGGACGATGAGGCCGCCGATCAGGGACGGATCCACCGTCAACGTCAGGATGGGGGTGGCTTGGATCCAGGACGCGATCTTGTCGCGGAGCGCGGCCTGCTGGGCGTCGTCCAGGGGGGCGGCCACGCGGACAGAGACCTGGCGGCGGTTCTGCTTCCGGTCCCAGGTCAGGCGGGCCTGGCCCACGATCAGCGAGATCAGGTTGATGCGGTCGTGGCGGTTGACCACCCGCAGGAAGTTGAGCGAGACGGGGTCGATCCGGCCCTGGAGCGTGTTGACCAGGATGCGGTCGCGGTCGGCGACGGAGGTGGTCCGGGAGTCGAGCACGCGACTGAACGCCGGGAACGCCCCGAAGACCTCGTCGCGGACCGATTCCAGCTCGCCGAGGATCTCCTCGGCGCGGTCGCCGACCGCCCCGAGCAGGCCGTCGGCGTAGGACCGGGCGACCTGGGCCGAGACGTCGTCGAAGACCGTCTTGGGTGCGGTTTCGATCGCGTCGCTCATGCGCGGGCCCCCTGACCGTTCTGGGACGGGAGCTGGGCGACGGCGACGTCGAGCAGCCGGCGGTGGTCGTCCGGGGTGAGTTCCTTGACCAGGACCTTGCCGGCGACCGAGACGGCCAGGTCGGCGGTCTTGGTCCAGATCTCGTCGAGGGCCTGGTCCTTGGCGGTCGCGATCTCGCGTTCGGCGCGTTCGCGGGAGGCCTCGGCCTCGGCCTGGGCCTTCTTGACGATGGTGTCGGCGGCGGCCTCGGCGTCGCGGCGGGCCTGTTCGAGCACGGCGCGGGCCTGTTCGGCGGCGTTGGCCAGCTGCTTCTGGTTCTCGACGAGCAGCCGCTCGGCGTCGTTGCGGGCCTTCTCGGTGTCGTGAAGGACGTGGAGGAGGTGCTCCTCGCGGGCCTCGAGGGCCTTCAGGAGCGGCTTCCAGGCGTACTTGCCGAGGACGGTCAGCAGGACGACGAAGACGACGACCGTCCAGATGGCCAGCGGGGCCTGGGCCTCGAGGATGTTCGGCTGGCCGGCGCCGTGCCCGCCGCCATGGGACGCCTCGCCGGCGCCATGGGACGTGTCGGCACTCTTGGAGGCCGGGCCGGTGTGGGGATCGGCGGCGGGGGCGGCACCGTGGCCGGGGTCGGCATGGGCGGCCGCGGCCGGCGCGGCGTGTCCGGCGGCCCCGCCCGCCTTCGGCTCGTCCCCTCGCGTGGGGAGGGCCAGGAGCCCGACGGCCAGGAGCGCGACGGCCAGGATCGGATGCCGGAGCATGGAAAGACACCTCTTGGGCTGGGCTTCCGGCGGGGCGACCTTGCGCATCCCGCCCGGCGAGCAAAGCGATGCGATGCCCGCGGAGGCCGCGAGCGAGCCGGATCGGACCAGATCAGATCAGGGCAGTGTTTCGATTCGATTCGATTCGGTGGGATGCGGGCCTGTCGCCCGCACCGGCAACGGGGAAGTCCGGGAGGCGACGCGTGGGCGTCGGCCACTCCCGGACGTGTCCCGCAAACCGCTAACCGTCCGCGTCGACCGCTCAGGCGGGGCGGAAGCCGATGACGATCAGCGCGAAGAACGTCGCACCTTCGATGAGGGCGGCCGCGATGATCATGGTGATCTGGATGGTGCCGGCGATCTCGGGCTGACGGGCCATGCTCTCGACGGCGCCCTTGGCCAGGCTGCCGATGCCCCACGCCGCGCCGATGATCACGAGGGCGACCGCGAACTCGCGGAGCTGCGAGAAGGGGGCGGGGCCGCCCGCCTGGGCGAACGCGGGGGCCTGCGAGACGAACAGGACGGCCAGGGCCAGGGCGGCGATTTTCGCGAGTTTCATCGGACAGTCGACTCCTAGGAAGGAAGGCAGCTCAGGCAATCGAGCGGGACAGTCGGGCGGGGTCAGCTCTCCGGGCGAGCCGGTGCGGGACTCCCCACGGGCGAGGGTGCGGGCTACGCCCCGCACCGCCGCATTTCACGTCAAGGCGAACCAGGACGATCGTCTCGTCCCCGTCCGCGGGCGCCGCCGCCGGCCATCCGCCGCCGCCGGGCCCGCCAGAGAAGTCTCGGATCAGTGTGGGTGGACCGCCGTCCCGATGAACAGCGCCGCCAGCAGGGTGAAGATGTACGCCTGGAGGAACGCCACCAGGAGTTCCAGGAAGCTCAGGAGCACCACGCCGAGCACGCTCGCCGGGGCCACGATGTAGATCATGCTCGAATTCTGGACCATCAGGATGAATCCGAGGATCACCCCCAGCACGACGTGCCCCGCCAGCATGTTGGCGAAGAGCCGGACGGCCAGCACGAAGTGCCGGATGAACAGGCCGAGGAATTCGATCACGAACATCAAGGGCCAGATCACGACCTTGATCCAGATCGGCAGGTCCATCGTCGGGACGATCCGCTTCCAGTAGGTCGCCGGCCCGAGGGCCCGCATGCCCGCGACGACGACGGCCCCGAAGGTCATGACGGCGAGCACGCCGGTTACGTTGATGTTGCCCGTCGCCGACGCCCCGCCCGGGATCAGGCCCAGCAGGTTGTTGACGAGGATGAAGAGGAACAGGGTCCAGAGGTAGGGGACGTACTTGTCCGCCTCGTGCCCGACCTTGATCTCGCGCTCGACCTCCGCGGCATCGCGGTGGCCGTGGTCGTGCTCGTGGCCCTCGCCGAAGCCCTCGTCATGGCCGTGGTCGTGCCCCTGGATCGAGGCCCGGGCGACGTTGTCGCGGATGAACAGGAGGATCGCCTCGAAGGCATTCATCAGCGGCCCGCGCGAGACGGGATTCTTCGCCGCGTGCCGGGCCAGGGGGATCGCGATCAGGGCGACCAGCGTCGCCGCGATCGTCTGCATCACCATGAACCGGGTGAGCGGGATGTCGGTGAACGGGATCTTGCCCAGCTCAAGGATCCACCCGCCCCTCCCCCAGGGGAGTTCCAGGTTGGTGTGATCCATCGCGTGTTCGAGCGGATTATGTGCCATGTCGCAAGAGTCTCGAATATGCGAAGCGGACGGGTCCGGGCGAGTCGAGGGAATCGGCGCCCGGGACGCCCGGGTTCGGGGCACCCGCGGTGGACCGGATCGACCTGGGAGACGCGAGGATCGTGGGAGTTCGTTCGGCGTCGGCGAAGTTCTCGTCAGCGACGCGCCGGGGGCGGCTTCCGGACGTTGGCCTCGCGAGCGATGCGGACCAGGTGGACCATCCCCGTGATGAAGCCGAGCCCCGCCCCGATGAAGGTCGCCACGCGCCCGGTGGACCAGCGTCGGTCGATCTCCATCCCGACCAGGGCGGGGATGGCGAACTCCAGGCCCACGGACGTGATCCGGGTGGCCCACATGACGCCGAGCGTCAGACTCGAGGACGAATCGGGCTGGGACACGGCCGTTTCCCCCGACCCGGGCGACACGCCTGCGCGTACAAAGAACGCGAGCAGGAGCGACTCGGATGACGACTCACCCGGCCCCCGATCGAGGACACGACCACGAACTCAACCTCTAGGAGAAAATCTTATATACCCGCATGAAACGGGCTGTCAACTCCCCACACGGAGTATTCGAGAAATTTTTCACGAAGTCAAGCGAGGTCGGACCCGTCCCCTTGCGTTCGCCATTTTGACAGGCGAGGGGGCCTCCCCCGACCCAGGGGCGGGCGTTACGAAAACGGTCGCCCGTCCGGTCCTGGACGATCCTGCTTGAATTTTGATTGACGCCGGGCGATCGATTTGGTATCAACCACGAAGCTAACCGTCACGCCCACCGTGAAACAAACTCGAACCGAGAGCGAGGTTTGGTGATGCTTTCACCGTTGCGCTCAGGGTCCGTCCCAAACTAAAGCGGCGTCTTCCCGTCAGGATACGGGAGACGGCCGCTTTTTTTGTGCCCGGATTTTGAATCCAGTGGTGTTCTATCCCCGACGGCAATCGTTCTCCACACAATTCGGGTCGGTTTCCCCCACGTGACGGAAAAAATCCGGTTGGCAAGGAGTTTTCCGGATCGGCCCACTCACGGATGAACCTCGCGTTCCTTGCCCGACCCGCGGCGTCCCGACGCGTCGCGGGTGGTGACGGAGTGGCCCCGCATGACCGTCGACTCGCTCAAGGACTGCAATAAGAAGGTTCTGGCGCGGATGGCCAAGGACCAGGGCATCGTCGGCTGGCACGCGATGCGGAAGGATCAACTGATCCGCGCATTGACGCCGGCCCCGGCCTCATCAAAGAAAGAGTCCGGCAAGTCCGCCACGACCAGGGACAAGGCCCCTGCCCCGAGCGCGAAGAAGCCGATTCCGGTCCTTCCCCCCGCCCCCGTCGCTGTCGCCCCCTCCCGCCCGATCCCGGTCCCGCCGGCGCGCCCGCTGGAGCACGCCTGCATCAAGGACCGGATCATCGCGATGGTCCGCGACCCTTACTGGCTCCACGTCTACTGGGAGCTGAGCAAGACCACCCTCGGCCGCGCCCAGGCCGCCCTCGGCCAGGACTGGCACGCCGCCAAGCCGATCCTCCGGCTCATGGACGTCACCAGCGAGGACACCACCTCCGCCAGCGAGCGGCACATCCGCGACATCGAGATCCACGGCGGCGTCAATAACTGGTACATCGACGTCGTCAACCCGCCGAGGTCCTACCGGGTCGACATCGGCTACCTCTCGCGCCGCGGGAAGTTCTTCGTCCTCTCCCGCTCCAACGTCGTGAACACCCCCAAGGCGGGCGTCTCCGACATGCTCGACGACACCTGGTCGACGGTGCAGGAGCAGTTCCAGAAGATCTACAGCCAGTCCTTCGGCGCCAACGGCCCGGCCGTCGCCAACGACCTCCGCGAGATCTTCGAGGAGCGTTGCCGTCGCCCGCTCCAGAGCCTGTCGCTCCAGACCCTCGGCACCGGTGCGATGTCGTCGCTCTCCCGCAAGTTCCACTTCGAGATCGACGCCGAACTGGTCGTTTACGGCACGACCGAGCCGAATGCCAAGGTGACCCTCCAGGGCGAGAACGTCCAGGTCCGCCCCGACGGCACCTTCACCGTCCGGTTCAGCTTGCCCGACTCGCGCCAGATCATCCCGGCCGTGGCGTCGAGCGCCGACGGCGTCGAGGAGCGGACGATCGTCCTGGCGGTCGAGCGGAACACCAAGGAACTCGAGCCGATGATCCACGACGGCAACGAGCTCTGAGATCCGGACCGGGCCCGCCCGACATTGTCGCCTCTCTCCGCGCCCATTGACGCCGCACGAGGATCTTCCAGCCGCCCCGGCCTGGAGGCGCCTCGTGCGGCGTCCGCGTTCCGGGGCGGCCGACGACGGGCGTCGGGCCGGGTTGACGCCCTTGCGTACACTAATCTCGGAAGGTCCTCGCGGCGGCCAATCGAAACGGCATCGCGACGCCGGCGGACCTCGACCGGAGAGGAGCATGTGCCGTTGAGCAAGGACATCACGAATACCCTCCACGGCTGGGAGTACGACCCGGACGACCTCCAGGTCCGGATCGTCGCCGGCCTCGACGGGAAAGAGAAGCTCCAGATGCGGATCGACCTCGGCCTCCTCCAGATGGAGATGGACGGCCGCCCGGACGGCCAGAGGCCGCACGGGGTCGAATCGCTCCTGGATTACCACGAGGCCCGCGTCCGCAAGCTGGCCAAGAAGGCCACGAGCGAGGCGGACGCCCACTATCAGCTCGACGCCGCCGCCTGCGCCGCACTCATGCGGGAGGGCGTGCAGTATTACAACCGCTACTTCGCGGCGTTCCACCTCCAGCGCTACGACATCGTGATCCGGGACACCGAGCGGAACCTCCGGCTCTTCGCGTTCGTGAACAAGTTCGCGATCCGTCAGCGGGACAAGCTCCAGTTCGACCAGTACCGGCCGTACGTCACGATGATGCGGACCCGGGCTCTCGGCCTGACTGCGATCAACCGCGACGACTTCCAGGGCGCGCTCGAGCACATCGACGACGGCGTCGCCAAGATCCGGGCGTTCCTGGCCGAGTACGAGCAGGGGGACAGCGAGGCCGAATGCATGGAGCTGGGGGTCCTGCTCCGCTGGCGACGCGAGCTGGACCAGGCGCGTCCGAAGGGGCCGGTCGAGCGGGTCGAGCAGCAACTCGCGCTGGCGGTTCAGCTTGAGGAATACGAGGAGGCCGCCCGCCTCCGCGACCAGCTCGCCAGGCTCCGCGGCCAGGACCTCCCGACCCGACCGAACCCGTCGTGAACCGGGGTTAACACGTCGGATTCCCGCCTCGATCGGGGCGGGAATCCGATCAGGGTCGGCTTGAATCTGGGCCATCGCGGGGCTACATTACCGTAGTCCGGGTTCGCCCGGACCACCTCTGCCATGTTCGTTAGAAGTGTTCTTTTGGCGAACCAACGTATACCCGTAGGGAGCTCACCGGTCGCTCGGCTCGTTCCGTCCAGACCTTCGCCTCCCACTTAAACTGCGGGTTCTCAAAAGCGTTTCGACGGCATTGCGGTGGAGGTTGCCAATCCGGCCCGCCCCGGCCCCGGCTCGACCGGCGGCTGGGGCGGGCCGCTGGTTTTTCCGGCGGGCCCCGGAGTGCGGAACCTTGCTCCCGCTCGGGTCTCGCGGAGCCTGCTCCGCGTGCGGGATCGAGGCTCATCGCTGCCGGCAGCATGGAATTTCTCGGGAGCACGCTCCCATCAGCGAGAGCGGAAGCAAGCCTCCGCACTCCGGGTGGTCCCTGGACCGTCTCATGACCTCCAAGCCCGACCTCCGCCGCGCGATCATCGCACGCACGCTCGCCCTCGACCCGCAGGCCCGCCGGCGTGAGGAGTCGCTCATCCTCGACCACTTCGACCAGCTACCCGGACTGGCGGACGCGAGCACCGTCCTCCTCTACGTCTCCGCCTTCCCCGAGGAACTCGACACCCGGCCGATGCTGGAACGCACCATCGCCCGGGGTCAGAGTCTCCTCTGCCCTCGCGTGCGACGCAAGGAGCAACGCCTCAGCCTGCACGAGGTGCAAGACCTCGAAACCGACCTGGTCCCCGGGACGCTCGGGATCCTCGAACCCCGCAAGGATCTCCCCGAAATCGCCCCGTCCGAGGTCGACTGGATCCTCGTCCCCGGAATCGCCTTCGACCTCCGGGGCTACCGCCTCGGCCGGGGCGCCGGCCACTACGACCGCCTCCTGCCCCGGCTCCGCCCCGACGTCCCCCGCTGGTCCGCCCTGCTCTCCCCGCAGTGGGTTGACGAGATCCCCGTCGAGCCCCACGACGTACCGGTCGATGGCTTGCTGTCCTCCGTAGGGTGCGCTGCGACGCGTACTCGCGTCCACAGCACCTGACATCACGCCCCGACGCGCGTATCTGGCCGCGTCATTCGACCCCGTCGGTGCGGTGGACGCGGCCAGGTCGGTCGCGTCGCAGCGCACTCTACCCGACTCAATCTTTCAGCAGCTCAATCGTCGGCGGCTGGGCGTAGACGCCGTAGCTGTCGCCGACCTTCGCCGAGGCGGTGTCGCCCTCGTGGAAGACGACCCGGTAGCGGAACCGGATCGAATCGCCCCTGGGGATGGTGTAGTCGCCGGGAGGGTTGTTCTTGCTGAAATCCTTGAGGCCGAAGGGATTCGCGGCGAAGAGGCCGTAGGTCCGGACGTGCCAGGTGGTGGCGTGACGGAAGCTCTCGGGGTGGTTGAGGATCGCGATGCCCAGGGTCTTGCCCTCGACCGGCCCGGTGTAATCGACCCACGGCGACGCCTTGCCCCAGGCGGCCTCATCGTTCAACCCTTCGGCGTTGGTGATCTTGCCCCCCTTCTTGCTCGTCACGTCCATGCTCGTCGGCACCCGGATCCCGAACATCCCCTCCTTGGTGTCGCCGAAGACGACCGGCCCCTCGCTGGCGCGGACCTCGATGTCGAAGTCGAGCACGCGGGTCGCCGCGACGTTGTAGAACCGGACGGTGCGGGTGTCCTCGCAGACCTTCTTGCCGTCGGGCCCGAGCCAGTCGTCGGTGGTGACGATCGACGCCAGCACCGGCCCGCTGGTCGCGAGCTTGCGGCTGGTCTCCTTGATCGAACCGTGGTTCTTCATCTCCGACCAGAAGTCGATGCCGTTGACCTTGCCGTGCGTGAACCACAGGGACCGCTGATGCGGGTGGTCGGTCTTCTCCCCCTCGACCTTCTCCATCGGGAACGCCCGGGTGATCCGCGACCCCGTCGGCCCGTAGATCGGCCAGTAGAACGGCTTCGGCCCGAGGGTCGTCTGGTAGGTCAGGAACGGCTTCCCACCAACCTTGACCTCGACCGCGCCTCCCTCCGGCAACAGTTCGACGCCGGCCTTCTCCGTCGAGGGGCTCAGGCTGTAGGTCTCGGTCCCCTCGGCGAGCTTCGGGAACACCGCCGCCATCCAGGTCTTGCCGCCCGACTCGTACACCTGCACCGGCACGCCGGGCTTCCCCGTCGCGGTCAGGGTGTACACCCCCTGCTTGAGCGACGCCGGCGCCGGCAACACGACCGGGGCCTCGGTGGCCGCCCGGGCGCTCTTCACCGCCACCTGGACCGGATGATCGGCGCGGGCCGAAGGGGCCAGCAGCCCGAAGGCGAGCCCGAGGACCGCCGTCCCCGCACGCCAGACCGAATTCGTCATCGAATCACTCCAACATCTCTGGATCAAGGGAACTCGCAGGATCGCGTCCCGGGGAGAGACCCCCGGTCGTAACCGCCCCCGACGCCGGTTGCAAGGAAAAAGCCCCGATCGCCCGGTCCCGTCCTTGGAATCCCCACCCACCGAGCGTAAAAGTGAACCTCTCTCACGCGGCGCCGAAGCGAACCCGCCCTGCTCTCCCTCCAGGACCTCTGCCCATGCCCGCGCTCGCGATGTTCTCGAAGATGCTCCAGGACCTGAGCCTGCCCGAGTGCAGCCGCGCCATGAAGCAACTCGGCCTCGACGGCATCGACCTGACCGTCCGCCCCGCCGGCTACGTCCTCCCGGAGAACGTCGCGAAGGCCCTGCCCGAGGCCCTCAAGGTCGCGAAGGACGCCGGGCTGGGCGTGCCCATGATCACCACGGGGATCCTCAAGGCCGACGAGCCCCACGCCGCCGCCATCCTCGACACGGCCGCCGCGCTGGGCATCCGATACATCAAACTCGGCTACTGGATGGCCCCGGCCGGCAAGGTGCGGGCGTCGATCGACCAGGCCCGGTCCCACCTCGACGGCCTCGAACGCCTCGCCGAGGCCCGCCACGTCACCCTGGGCATCCACAACCACAGCGGCCCTGGATATGTGACCTCGCAGCCGCTGACGGTTCTGCAACTCCTCCAGGGCCGCAACCCCGAGACGATCGCCTCCTACTTCGACCCCGGCCACGCCGCCGTCGAGGGCGGCTCCGGCGGCTGGAAACAGTCCCTCGAACTCCTCGCCCCCCGCATCCGCATGCTCGCCGTCAAGGATTTCGGATGGGTCCGGACGGGGGTGGGCGGGAAGCACTGGTCGGAAAAGCTCTTCCCCCTCGACGAGGGCCTCGTCGGCTGGCCCGAGGTCTTCCGCGTCCTGAAATCCCACAAATTCCAGGGGCCCATCTCCCTCCACAGCGAATACAAGGGCCCCCACAGCTGGAAAGACCTCGACACCCCCGCCCTCATCGACCAGACCGCCAAGGACCTCACCTACCTCCGCCCCCTCTTGTAGACAGGATGGTTTCGTTCGGTTACGGAGTGTCGATCGTTAAATCCATGAAATCCAAAGACATGCGGAGAATTGGGTTCGTTTCGGCAGAATGCACCCCTGGAGTGCGGCAGCCAGGCTGCTGCTTTCGAAGCGGTGTTTGACGATCAACCGCTCCGGGGACATCGAGCCGGGGCGGTCGGCTTCGGGCCAAAGCGGGAGCTTGGCTCCCTCGCTCCAAAGGGGGTGTCAGGTCGGCAGGGGGATGGGTTCGGGGGTCGCGGAGCGGCGGAAGAAGGCGGGGTCCTGGAAGAGGGGGCGGATGTCCCAGGTGTCGCCGAGCCAGGCGTGGTGGTTCACGCTGACGTCGTCGTCGTGGAGGGTGATTTCGAGGAAGCCCGGCGGGCGGTGGCCGGTGGGGTCGCGGAGCAAGGGGGCGCCGGAGTTCAGGCAGAGCTGGCCGGGGATGCTCGGCGGCTGGAAGGCCCAGGCGGCGTGGACGTGGCCGCAGCAGTAGACGTGGGGGCCGAGCGTCGCGAGCCAGCCGGCGACGTCGCGGGCGTTGGTCATCCGCTTGGCGTGGAGTTCCTCGGCGTAGAGCGGAGGGGCGACGACCGGGTAATGACAGGCCACGATCAGCCGGCGCGGGCGTAGACTGGGCTCGGCCAGGAGATCCCGGGCCATGGCGAACTGGGTCGGCGGCAGGTGTCCCCGGGCTGAGAGGTGCGGCCGGGTCGGATCCAGGCCGAGGATGCCGGTCTTCTCATCGATCTGCCGAAGCCACGGGTAGCCGGGCGTCGGGGCATAGGCGCCGAAGACCCGCTCGAAGGCCCGGGAGCGGACCGAGCCGGTCGTGTAGCGGTCGTGGTTGCCGGGGATGACCGTCGCCCGGACGGGGTCGTTCAGGAGGGGGTCGAGGGCCTCGCGTGCCTGGTCGAACTCGCTGGCCAGGGCGGTCGTGGTCAGGTCGCCCGTGATCAGGACGTGGTCGGGTTCGAGCGCCACGGCCCGTTCGACGACCTCGTTGAGCCGTTCGAGGCGGAACCGGCCGGCCCGGCCGGCGAGCAGGCTGGCGATCCCCACCGCGCGCTTGTTGAAGAGCCGCAAGGGGTTATAGGAATACCGCCAGATATGGATGTCGGACAGGTGGAGGATTCTCACGGCCAGGCGTTCCGCGTCGTCATTGGGCGAATCGGCCCGACCGGCGTGCTCAGAGCTGCCAGTCGAACCAGCCGACGAGGATATCGTACGCAGTGTGCGTGCCAACCGCGACGCCGAACCCCCGGGCGAGATACACCCAGGCGAAGAAGACCCCCGCCATCCAGCGGAAGATGAACGCGAACCAGGTGAACGGCTCACCTGGTGCCCCGGCGTGGTGCGCCATCGAGAACAGGAACGCCGAGCCCGTCATCGCCAGGGTCGTCGCCACCAGCCCCGGCACCTGGAGGATCCTCAGCCCATAGTAGAGGAGGGGGATCAGGGCCAACCGGAACAGCGTCTCCTCATACAGGCCCGCACCCAGGAACCCGACCAGCGACTTCAAGCTCGCCGCCTTGACTGTCCCGCCAGCCGCGAGCACCCTGGGGGAGGCTTCGAGCCGGTCGAATCCCAGATCCACCAGCTTGCTGAGCCCGACCAGGACCACGGCGAGGACCAGACTCTCCAGAAACATCCCCAGGAGCGCCCCCGGTCGGAACCGCCAGTCCTTCGCCTCGATCACCTGCCAGGCGAGCAGGCCGGCGAGCAGGCCGATCGGCAAGAGCCAGCGATCCGTCAGGCCCACCGAGTTCAACGCGTGCCGGATCCAGGCATCCGCCCCGGCCCGGACCGACTCCGCCGCCGCCCCGCCGAGGTAGCTCACCCCGACCTCGTACGCGACCAGGATCGGGGCCACGAACAGCAAGCACGGCAAGGGTTTGCGCGTGATCGACCAGTAGCCGGCCTCGTCCTCGCGCTCGGCCGGCGCGGGCTCACCCCAGAAGGAGTGGTCGTAACCGTGGCGGGACCTCGCCCGCCTCGGCTTCGGCTGTGGATGGGTGGTGGTTTTCACGCAAGACGTATCGGCCACACAGAACCCGCAGTTCACCAAATCGCATCCAGACTACCCATTTTTCGTCGATTTCGGTGTTTTCAGAATTCCCGAAACAAATGAAATCGCGGGGCGACTTGTAGCGAAAATTGGGGGTGGCTACATTATCCGAGGAGGTCGGGAACCTCGGAAAAACGACGGACTTGACGCCTGCCTATGCTCGCCCGAGAATGGCGGCCCCGATCCTGGTCCAGAAACTGGGCCGAGTTCGGGGTTTCGGCGATTGAGTCGGTCCGTTCCCGCGAGTCCGGGCGCTCATGTCTCGCCGCCCGTTCCACGAATGAACCCCCGGGCAGGATCTACCAGGCCGCGACCGGCGCAGGTCGCCGGGCCGGTCGTGGGTTTCGACCTCCGACGAGGTGTTTCGCCCGCCCGCGTTTGCGTTGGGAGGATAGACGCGTGAGGTCCCGGTTCCGTTTGCTCCTGATCGCCTGCACCCTGGCCACGGCCGGCTGCGGCGACGTTCCGTCGGGGTCGATTGCCTACCGCGATCACGAACGCCTCGCGAAGGACCTGGCCGCCAAGCCCAAACTCCGCGCGGCGGTCCGAAAGACCCTCGCGGATAAGTTCGGCGAGAACGTCCAGGATATCAAAATCCCCACCGGCACCGCCCAGCTCGCCGGGATCCGCTCTGGCGGCTACTACCTCGCCAGCCACGCCAAGCGGAACAACGAGAACATCCGGCTTTCGGAGGCGATGGAGGTCGAGGGCGGCTACTCCCTCTATCGCAAGCACTGCCTCCACTGCCACGGGGTCTTCGGCGCGGGCGATGGCCCGACGGCGAACTTCCTCTACCCCCGGCCGCGCGACTACCGCAAGGGCGTCTACAAGTTCACCTCGACGAACCCGACGAACGCCAAGCCGACCCGCGCGGATCTCAAGAAGACCCTGCTCTACGGCCTCCACGGCACGTCGATGCCGGCGTTCGAGGCGCTGATGAGCGACTCGGAGATCGAGCAGGTCATCGACTACGTGATCTTCCTCTCCATCCGCGGCGAGGTCGAGCAGAAGCTGATCGACGAGGCGGCCCTGGCCGACGAGCCCAAGGGTGAGGAGTCGCCGATTGAGGCCGACACGATCCAGGAAATCGTCCAGAACGTCTTCTCGTCCTGGTCGGACGACCCGAGCGTGTCCCGCAAGGCGATCCCGAATCCGAAGGTCGCCCGCGTGCCCGCCACCCCCGAGAGCATCCTCCGGGGCCGCGACTACTTCCTCGGGATCAACAAGACCGGCAACAAGCTCGAATGCGCCGGCTGCCACGGCCCGCAGGCCAAGGGCAACGGGTCGAGCTTCATCGACCCGCAGGTCACGCAGGACGTGGTCTTCCGGCTCAAGCCGCTCGACGTCGCCATCCACCGGCTCTACGAGTCGAAGCAGTCGGCCAGCGCCTCGCACGGCGACGGCCATGCCCCGGCCCACGAGGTGAAGAGCGACCCGGCCGGCGTGCTGGCGTACCTCAAGAGCACCCCGGCGGTCCTGAGCTACCTCCGCGACCAGCGGAAGCTCCTGCCCGAGGTGCCGGCGGCCGAGTTCGGATCCTACTTCGAGAAGAACGGCCAGTCGGTCGCCGACGCCGCCGTCGCCCTGGTGCCGACCCTGTCCGACCCCGACTTCCGGACGTTCCTGGCGAGCCAGGTCGACCTCTGGGTCAAGGGCTCGCTCGACGACTGGCAGAACCCGCTCCGCCCGGCGAACCTCCAGGCCGGCGTGTACAAGGGGGGCCGTCGCCCGATCGACCTCTACTGGCGGATCGCCAAGGGCATCAACGGCGCCAAGATGCCGGCCCACTCCAGCCTCCTGAGCGACGAGCAGATCTGGGACGTGGTCAACTTCGTGCTGGAGCTGCCGCACAGCCCCGAGCTGCTGCGGGACGCCGAGGCGCTCCAGAAGGCGGCGGGGGCCAAGCCGGCCGCCACCGCGATGACCTCCGCCCCCGCGGCGGCCCACTGAGCGAGCCCCACTGACGCGATCCCGCCCCGGACGACCGGGGCGGGATCGGGTCGTACGGCCCGCCGATCTCGCCGCATCCCCTCGAATCATCCCACGCCCGGCTCACCGGGCCTTCGACGTATCCTCCCGAGGCGCCGGGATCCTTCCCAGGCCGGGGCGACCTCGACACCGACGAATCAGAAGAGCAAGGCCCGGCGTCCGATGCCGCCGACGGGCGACCGCCCTCGGGCCTCTGTCAGCAAGGGAGCGATTCCGTGCATACCTGGCGACTCTGGAGTGTCCTGTTCGGCCTGGCGGCCTTGATCAGTACCGCCGTCGTCTTCGCCTCGCCGTTCTACCCCGAGATGTGGCTGCCGCACGGGCCGGGCGACACCACAGGGCACCTCTACTCCTCGAGTTCGGCCGGCAAGGAAGTCGACCACCTGTTCGTGATGATCCTCTGGATCACCGGCATCGTGTTCCTGGGGACCCAGGTCGTGCTGGTCTGGATCGCCTGGCGCGACGGCGACGCCCCCGGCCGCGTGGCCCAGTACTTCCACGGCAGCCAGCGGCTGGAAGTCATCTGGACCATCATCCCGGCGGCGATCCTCGTGTTCATCGCCCTCTACCAGATGGGGACGTGGTCGAGCATCAAGTTCCGGTCGGCCGCCCCGAAGGTCCAGCCGACCGCGCACGTGACCGCCCGCCAGTTCCAGTGGGTCTTCAAGTACCCCGGCCCCGACGGCCGGATCGGCACCGCGGATGACCTCCAGCTCGTCAACGACTTCCACTTCGTCCAGGGCAAGGACACCCTGATCGAGCTGACCTCCTCGGATGTCCTCCACTCATTCTTCCTGCCCGCCCTCCGCATCAAGCAGGACGCGGTCCCGGGCCTGACCATCCCCGTCTGGTTCGACACGACCGACGCGGGCAAGTATGAACTCGCCTGCGCCGAGCTTTGCGGCTGGGGCCACTACAAGATGCGTGGCAACGTCACCGTCCATCCCAGCCAGCAGTCGTTCGACGAGTGGATGCAGAAGGCCATCCGTGAGCAGAACACCGACCGCGTCGCCGCCACCAGCGGTCAGTAAGGGAGCCTATCACGATCATGTCGAACACCGAGCACGCTAACGGCCACGACGCCGCGCACGGCGGGCATGGACACGATCACGACCACGATCACATCCATCCCGAGCCGACCAACCCGCTGTTCAAATACGTCTTCTCGACCGACCACAAGATCATCGGGATCCAGTTCCTGTTCTCGGGGCTGATCTTCTTCGTGCTCGGCGGCCTGCTGGCGATGGCCATCCGCTGGCAGCTCGCCTGGCCGTGGTCGCCCATGCCCATCCTGAGCCAGACGCTCTGGGCCCAGCAGGGCTACCGGATGCCGCCCGAGTACTACAACAAGCTCTTCACCATGCACGGCTCGGTGATGATCTTCTTCGTGATCATCCCCCTGCTCACGGGCGCGTTCGGCAACTACCTGATCCCGCTCATGATCGGCGCGCGGGACATGGCGTTCCCCAAGCTGAACATGTACTCGTACTGGGCCATGCCGTTCTCGTTCGTGGCCATGATCCAGTCGTTCCTGGTCGACGGCGGCACCGCCGAGGCCGGCTGGACGAGCTACCCGACGCTCTCGACCTCCCACTGGTCGACCCCGGGCTCGCTCCACGGGCAGGACTGGTGGCTGATCGGCCTCCTGTTCGCCGGCGTGTCGTCGCTGATGGGCTCGATCAACTACATCACCACGATCATCATGCTCCGCGCCCCGGGCATGAAGATGTTCCGGATGCCGATGAGCGTCTGGGCCCTGTTCATCACCGCCCTGCTCCAGGCGTTCGCGCTGCCGGTCCTGACCTCGGCGCTGGTGATGCAGCTCCTCGACCGCACGGCGGGCACGAACTTCTTCAGCCCGGCCAACTGGCAGGTGGCGAACGGCCCGACCACGGTCGGCGGCGGCCTGCCGCTGCTCTGGCAGCACCTGTTCTGGTTCTACTCCCACCCGGCCGTCTACATCATGATCCTGCCGGCGATGGGCTTCGTGTCCGACATCATCGCCACCTTCTCGCGGAAGCCGCTATTCGGCTACAAGCCGATGATCTTCGCCGTGGCGGCCATCGCGGGCCTGGGCTTCATCGTGTGGGGCCACCACATGTTCCAGTCGGGCATGAACCCCGCCCTGGGCGCGACGTTCATGCTCTCGACGATGATGATCGCCCTGCCGTCGGCCATCAAGGTCTTCAACTGGCTGGGCACGATGTGGGGCGGCCGGATCCAGTTCACCACCCCGATGCTCAACGCGATGGCGTTCGTGGCGATGTTCATCATCGGCGGGCTCTCCGGCATCTTCATGGCCGCGACGCCCGTTGACATGCACATCCACGACACGTACTTCATCGTCGGCCACATCCACTACGTCCTCTTCGGCGGCAGCACGTTCGCCATCTTCGCGGCGATCCCGTTCTGGTTCCCGAAGATGTTCGGCCGGATGATGAACGAGACGCTGGGCAAGATCCACTTCGCGCTCACGTTCCTCTTCTTCAACGGCACATTCTTCCTGATGCACATCGTCGGCATGCACGGCCACATGCGCCGGATCGCCGACCCGACCGTGTACGAGTACCTCTCGGGCACGGGCATCATGACGATGAACCAGATCATGACCGTGAGCGCCCTGCTGCTCGGCCTGACCCAGTTCATCTTCGCCTGGAACTTCCTCTCCAGCATCTTCATCGGGGAGAAGGCGTCCTCGAACCCGTGGAAGTCTAACAGCCTGGAGTGGACGATCCCGTCGCCGGCGCCCTACTACAACTTCGAGAAGATCCCGACCGTCTATCACGCCCCCTACGAGTACAGCGTGCCGGGCGTCGAGGACGACTTCCTGCCCCAGGACAAGCCGCGTCCGGCCTCGGCCGGCCCGCTGGATCCGGTCATGGCCTGATCACCCGGGCCATGCCGAGCCGTCGAGCAACCCAGCGAGGGGGAGCGTCCTGGCGACCTCCCCCTCGATTCCCCTTTCTGCCCAAGGGACATCCGGACAGAGACCGGCCCACCGGTCCAGACGCATGAACCCCGCGACTTCGACGAGCGCCGCGAACCCGACCGAGCCGTCCCCGGTGTACCGCCGGGGGCCGCACTGGGTCGCGCTCGCGGCCGCCGTTTTCACCTTCCCGCTGCTCCTCGTGGGCGGGACCGTGACCACCTACAAGGTCGGGATGGCCGTGCCCGACTGGCCGACGACGTTCGGCATCAACATGTTCGTCTACGATTTCTGGAACGCAGCCTGGGGCGTCTTCATCGAGCACACGCACCGGCTCTACGGCGCCGCCGTGGGCGTGGCGATGATCGTCCTGGCCTTCTGGTTCCAGTTCTCCAGGACCCGCCGCTCGATGAAGGCCCTCGGCTGGTTCGCCCTCGCGGCGGTCATCGGCCAGGGTATCCTCGGCGGCCTCCGGGTGCGCTGGATCTCCACCGACCTCGCCGCCGTCCACGGCTGCACCGGGCAGGCATTCTTCGGCCTGCTCGTGTCGATCGTCGTGCTGACCGGCCGCCGCTGGATCGAGGCCGGCCCGCCGCGGGCCGATACGGACCACTTCCGATACCTCACCGCCGGCGTCCTGGCCCTGATCTACTGCCAGATCGTGGCCGGTGCCTATCTCCGGCACTACGGCCTCGGGCTGGTCGTGCACGCGACGCTCGCGAGCGTCGTCCTGATCGCCGCGCTGGCCCTGGTGGGCTCGATCCATCGCCGCAAGGCGTCGGTGCCCGAGCTGATGCCGGCGTCGAATGTGCTGGGTTTCGCGGTGCTGGCCCAGGTGGCTTTGGGAGTCGGCGCGTGGTGGATGCTCCCGCTGGACGGCACGCCGGTCGAGATCACGACCTACCAGGCGATGATCCGGACCTTCCACCAGTCGAACGCCGCGTTCCTGCTGGCGAGCGGGATCGTGCTGACGCTCCGGGCCTGGCGGCACCTGGGGATCCCGAAACAGACGACCGAAGCCGAGCCCGTCTCGGCGGCGCCCCGTGGGGCGGTCCTGGAGGAAATCCTGGCGTGAAGACCGCGATCCCTCTCTCGGCCCCCTCGCCGCTGCTCTCCGACGCGCGACTGCGCGAGGTCGGGTCCGCCGCCCGGTCGCGCCGGGTCCCGGCCTACGTCGAGCTGACGAAGCCGCGGATCGCGACCATGGTTCTGATCACGGTCGCCACCGGGTTCCTGCTCGGGACCCGCGGCGCGTCGCACCCCACGACCTTCTTCCTCACGCTCCTCGGCACCGGACTGGTGGCCGCCGGGGCGAGCGTCT
Organism: Isosphaeraceae bacterium; assembly: GCA_965279195.1. Taxonomy (GTDB): domain Bacteria; phylum Planctomycetota; class Planctomycetia; order Isosphaerales; family Isosphaeraceae; genus CBDIHP01. Next base: position 144,968 of record CBDIHP010000043.1, on the reverse strand, counting down.
GGAACCAGTTCATCGAGCGCGAGAGCGACGGCCGGATGCGCCGGACGTCCCGCAGGCCCCTCCCCTCGGGCCGCGTCGGCGCCCTGGAATCGGCCCTGTTCGGGACGGCCCTGACCGCCCTGGGGCTGGCGATCCTGGCCACGTTCGCCAATGCCGGGGCGGCGTTCGTCGCCCTCGCGACCTTCGTGCTCTACGCCTTCGTCTACACCCCGCTCAAGCCGGTGACGACCCTGAACACGGCCATCGGTGCCGTGCCGGGCGCGCTGCCGCCGGTGATCGGCTGGGTGGCGGCCACGGGGCGGCTGGGGATCGAGCCGATCGCGCTCTTCCTGGTGTTGTTCCTCTGGCAGTTCCCGCACTTCCTGGCCATCGCCTGGATCCACCGCGACGATTATGCCCGCGGCGGGCACCGGATGCTCCCGAGCGTCGACCCCTCGGGCCGGATCACCGGACGCCAGGCGGTGACTCACGCCCTCGCCCTGATCCCGGTCGGACTCCTGCCGACGGCGGTGGGCATGGCGGGGACCTGGTACTTCGCCGGGGCCCTCCTGCTGGGCCTGTTCTACGTCAAGGCGTCGGTGGACTTCTGGCTGGACGTCTCCGACGCCTCGGCGCGGAGGCTCCTGAAGGCCTCGATCCTCTACCTGCCGGCGGTGCTCCTGCTCCTCCTGCTCAACCCGCTCCCGGCCTGACCGCCGGGGGCCGCCCGATAACGCCTGCCGTCTCGATTCGACCGCTCACGCACTGACACGACCGGAAACGGCCCGGACCGGCCCGTCCGAAGGGAGGGCGGTCGGCCACCGATCCGATCCCATTCCGAGGTGGACCCCGCGATGTCGCATGCCGCAGCCCTCCCCGTTGGAACAGGAACCGCCTCGCCGGCCGCGGCCCAAAGCCACGGCCACGTGGCCAAGATCACGCCCGGCAAGGTCGCGATGTGGCTGTTCCTGGCCACGGAAATCATGTTCTTCACGGGCCTGATCGGCTCGTACATCGTGCTCCGCGCGGGCAGCCCGCCGACCACCTACAGCGACAAGTACTCCCCCGGCACGGCCGTCAGCGACATGTCGCACGGCACCGAAGGGGTGACGTTCTACAGCTGGCCGCCCCCTTACATCGAGTCGGTCAACCCGCTCTCGATCGACCTCACGGCCGCCAATACGTTCATCCTGATCTGCTCGTCGGTGACCCTCGTCCTGGGGCTCAAGGGGATCCAGGAGGGGGACAAGAAGCGGCTATTCAACTGGCTGGTGGCGACCCTGATCTTCGGCGCCATCTTCCTCGGCGTGCAGGTGTATGAGTATCGCTCGCTGATGTTCGAGCACCACTACCCGGTGGGCGTGAGCGCGACCGGGCACTTCACCCCGGACGTCAGCCTGTTCGCCTCGTGCTTCTTCACGATGACCGGGTTCCACGGGGCCCACGTGGCGGCCGGCGTGTTCATGCTGGCGATCCTCGTGATCGGCTCGGCGATGGGCAAGTTCACCAAGGAGAACCACGCGGCGGTCGAGATGATCGGCCTCTACTGGCACTTCGTCGACCTCGTCTGGATCATCCTGTTCACGGTCGTCTACCTCGTCTAAAGGGACCGGGTCGTCGGCCCCGCCCGACGCACTCGCCGCCCGACTCGGCCTCTTTCGCAAGGGACTTCGCCCATGGCCCACGCCGCCGCCGCGACCGACGCACCTGTCGAAGATTCGGCCCACGCCCCGTACATCAAGATCTTCTTCGCGCTGCTGTTCCTGACGATCCTCGAATACTTCTACGCCAAGATCGTCGCGAACCACTTCGCCATCCTGGTCCTCGGCCTGACCGCCATGGCCCTGACCAAGGCGGCGCTCGTGGCCCTGTACTTCATGCACCTGAAGTTCGAGGGCAACTGGGTCTATCTCATGATCATCCCGGCCTGCGTGCTGGCGGTGATGCTCGTCCTCGCCCTCTATCCTGACGTCGGCATGCGTCCGTCCTCGGGCGTCGGTGCCATCGACGACGAGATCGAGGTCCGGGTCGAGCCGTCGCCCCCGGCCATCCGCCTGATCGCCCAACGCTAATCCCTCGCCAATCGCGGGCCTCCGCATACGATGGTTGTGGCGGGTTTCGGCCCGTCGCAACCATCGTTGTTTCAACGCGAGCCGCTTTGATGGAATGTTGCGGTGGGCGGTGCCCACCCTACCTGTGGATTCATTGAAGTGAACGCTTATCGAACGGGTTGGCTTCTCGTCGTCGGCACCGTCCTGGTTTCCCTCGCCGTCTGCACCGCCTTCGCCGCCCGGGGCGGCTCGACGCCCCCGCCCCCCGCGGCCGAGGACCTCTCCGCCGCCGGGTATGGGCTCGGCGACTACAAGCTGACCGAACGCTCGGGCAAGGCCGTCACCCAGGCCGACCTGGCGAACGACGTCTGGATCGCCGCGTTCATCTTCACCCGGTGCCCGGCCTCCTGCCCCCGGATCTCGGCGCAGCTCAAGTCGATCCTGAACGAGGTCGGCCCCGGCGGCGTCAAGGGCGTGAGCATCTCGGTCGATCCCGAGTACGACACGCCCGAGGTCCTCGCCAAGTACGCCCAGGGGCTCGGGGCCGATCCGAACGGCTGGTGGTTCCTGACCGGCGCCAGGGACGACGTCTACAAGCTGATCCTCGACAAGTTCAAGCTGAGCGTCGCCCCGAACACCGCGGCCGACCAGAAAGAGGGGGCCGAGGCCGTCGCCCACAGCGACCGCCTGGTGCTGGTGGACCGCAACAATCAGGTCCTCGGCGCCTTCGTCTCCAGCGACGCCGAGGCCATGAAGCGGCTCATCGGCCTGGCCAAGGAGAAGGGATCCGCCGGGGCGTGGTACCGCAAGTTGCCCGCGCTCAACGCCTCCCTCAACGGCACCTGCGCGGTCCTTCTGGTGCTCGGCTGGGTGTTGATCCGCAAGGGGGCGTGGAAGGCCCATGCGATCTGCATGTCGGCGGGGGTGGTGGTCTCGGCCCTGTTCCTGGGCTGCTACCTCGTCTACCATTACTTCGCGGGGAGCGTGGCCTTCCGGGGCCAGGGGCCGATCCGGGTCGCCTACTTCGCGATCCTGCTCTCGCACACCCTCCTGGCGACCTTCGGCGTGGTGCCGCTCGTCAGCCTGACGCTCTACCGGACCTTCCGGAAGCAATGGGACCTTCACGCGAAGGTCGCCCGCCTGACGTTCCCGATCTGGTTGTATGTTTCGGTGACCGGGGTCGTCATCTACCTCATGCTCTACCAGATGCCTGTCTGAGTCCGAGCGAACCCGACACGATCCGCCCGGGTCCTGGATGGATGGAGTGGTTGCCATGACGCGTTCGAAGTGGCTCGCGGCCGCCCTGCTCTCGACAGCGATCCTGGCCGCGCCCGGGTCGGCCTCGGCCTGCCCGAACTGCAAGGAAGGGGTCGCCAACTCGACCTCGCCGCAGGCGGCCGGGATGCGGAACGGCTACTTCTACAGCATCCTGTTCATGATCGGCATGCCGATCACCGTCCTGAGCACGGGCGTGTTCATGGTCGTGCGGGCGGTGAAGAGCGGCGCGTTGCCGGAGTTCTGATCGGAAGGGTTCGAGCCGTGACGGATCGGGAGAGGGTCAGGGACTGGATCGCCTCCGCGCGTCACGTCGCCGCGATGACCGGCGCAGGGGTCTCGGCGGAGAGCGGGATCCCGACCTTTCGTGGGGCCGGCGGGCTCTGGAAGGGCCGCGACCCGATGAGCCTGGCCACGCCCGAGGCGTTCGAGGCGGATCCCGCACAGGTCTGGGAGTTCTACAACTGGCGACGGGGCATCGTGGCCGCCGCCCGGCCCAATCCGGGCCACGAGGCCCTGGCGACGCTCGCGACCCTCATCCCCCGCCTGACCCTCATCACCCAGAATGTCGACCGCCTCCACCACCGGGCGGGAAGTGAGGCCGTGATCGAGTTGCACGGCAACCTGGCGGAGATCCGCTGCGTGTCGTGCGGGTGGCGCAAGGACGCCGGCCTGGATCCGCTGCCCCCGTTGCCGAAATGCGAGTCGTGTGGGGCCCTGGCCCGGCCTTGCGTGGTCTGGTTCGGCGAGGCTTTGCCGCCTTCCGCGTTCCACGAGGCAAGTCAGGCGGCGATCGATGCCGATGTCTTCCTGGTAATCGGGACGAGCGCGGCGGTGTACCCCGCCGCCGGCCTGGCGAGCCTCGCCAGCCGCGTCGGCCGCCGGGTGGTCGAGATCAACCTCGAACCGACGCACCTGAGCGAACTCGTGGACATCGGGCTCTACGGCCCCTCGGGCGAGATCCTGCCGACGCTCTTACCCTCCGGGAACTGACGACGTCCGCGCGGGTGGCGTGGCGGGGAGGACGCTTGGCCGGTCTGTTCGCCCTGACCACCTTCCTCGCCGCGTTCCTGCTGTTCGTGATCGAGCCGATTTCGGCCAAGAGCGTGCTGCCGACGCTCGGCGGGGCGCCGTCGGTCTGGAACACGTCGTTGATGTTCTTCCAGGCCGCCGTGCTGGCCGGCTACGCCTATGCCCACCTCTCGGCCGATCGCTTCGGCGGCAAGGCCGGGCGCTGGGTGCACATCGCCCTCCTGGCGCTGGCCGCGTTGACGTTCCCGATCGTCCTGGTCCCGGGCGACCCCGGCCCGGCGGCGATCGAGGCGCCGGTCTCCTGGCTGCTCCTGCGGCTGGTCGTCGGCATCGGCGGGCCGTTCGTGGTCATCTCGGCCACGTCGCCGCTGCTCCAGACCTGGTACAGCCGCTCCGACCTGCGCGGGGCGTCCAACCCCTACCCGCTCTACGCCGCCAGCAACTTCGGCAGCATGGCGGCCCTCCTCGGCTACCCGTTCCTGATCGAGCCCTACCTCTCGCTCGGGGCCCAGCTCAACGCCTGGGCGGTCGCCTACCTTGTGCTCGCGGTGATGGTCGGGGCGTGCGGACTCCTGACGCGGATCCAGCCGCACCCGGGGCCGGATCTGGCGACCGACGAACCGGCCGGATCGACCAGGGTCGCCGCATCCTGGCCGCGATGGATGCTGCTGTCGGCCTTGCCGTCGAGCCTGATGATGGGGGCGACGACCTACCTCACGACCGACCTCGCGCCGGTCCCCCTGCTCTGGGTCGTGCCGCTGGCGCTCTACCTCCTGACCTTCATCGCGGTCTTCCAGCGCGACCCGTCGATCGACTGGACGAGGCTGGCCGCGCGGACATACCCGGCGTTCCTCATCATCCTGCTGCCGATCCTGGCCATTCCGCTGGTGAAGCCATATCTCCTGATCATCCACCTGCTGGCCCTGACGGTCGGTTCGCTGCTGTCGCACGGCCTGCTCGCGTCGGAGAAGCCGCACCCCAGGCAACTGACGTCGTACTATCTGGCGATGTCCGTCGGCGGCCTGCTCGGCGGGGTCTTCAACGCCCTGGTCGCGCCGGTGATCTTCGGCGGCTTCGCGGAGTATCCCCTGGTGCTCGCGGCGATCGGCCTGCTCGTCCCCGCCGTGGCGACCCGTAAGGGGAAGATGCAGGGGGGATGGCCTGCGGATTTGTGGATCCCGGCATGCGTCGGGGGCATCACGCTGGTCCTGGTCCGGAACCCGGGGGCGGCGGGGAACGGCCTCGGTCCGCTGGGCGCGGTGCTGGCCTCCGGTCTGGCGTTCTGGTCGATCTGGACGTTGAGGAGCCGGCCCCGAAGGCTGGCCCTGACGATCGGCGCGGTCTGGCTGGCGTCGTCGTTCGCGGTCGGGCTCAACGGGCGGACGGTCTTCCAGGAGCGGAACTTCTTCGGCGTGATCCGCGTGACCGAGGTCGACCAGCCCGTACCGCTCCGACGCCTGTTCCACGGCAGCACCCTGCACGGCCAGCAGCGGCTCGACGCCGGCCATCGCGACGAACCGCTCGCGTACTTCCGGCGCGGGGGGCCGATCTGGCGGGTGGTCGATCGGGTCCAGACGACCACGCCGAAGGCGAGGATCGGCATCGTCGGGCTGGGCGTCGGCACGCTAGCGAGCCAGGCGAAGGCGGGCGAGGTCTGGACCTTCTTCGAGATCGACCCGGCCATCGCCAGGATCGCGGGCGACCCGAAACTCTTCACCTACCTGAGCGACAGCAAGGCCAGCGCGACGCCGATCGTCCTGGGCGATGCCCGACTGCGGCTCAAGGAGGCCGAGTCCTCCCGCTTCGACCTGCTCGTGCTCGACGCCTTCAGCTCCGACGCCCTGCCCGTCCACCTCATCACCCGCGAGGCCCTGGCGCTCTACCTGGAACGCCTGGCGCCGAACGGCCTGCTGGCGTTCAATATCACCAATCGCTACCTCGACCTCGAACCCGTCCTGGGCGAACTCGCGGCCGACGCGGGGATCGTCGGCCGGGTCGTGCAGGACCTGGACCTGACGCCGGAACAGATGAAGACCGGCCTCCAGCCGTCCCTCTGGTTCGTCGCCGCCCGCCGCGACGCGGACATGGGCCCCCTGGCCGACGCCCCCGGCTGGACCGTCCCCCGCCGCCGCGAGGACGGCCAGGTCTGGACCGACGACGATTCGAACATCGCCAGCGCGTTCGTCCTGGGCGTCCCGCGCAACCGATAGCCCGTACCCTGACCGAAGGCACGGAGTGCGGAAGCTCGCTTCGCGTGCCAGATCGAAGCGGTTGCCATCGAACGGACGCCGCCTCTCGGGGACAAGCCCCCACGGGGAGAGGGCGTCGGCAAGCGGCTGCACTCCGGATTCACTGATTGCTACGTTCTGGCACGCGGAGCAAGCTCCGCGAGAACCGAGCGGAAGCAAGCTTCCGCACTCCGGGTGGTTCGGAGTGCGGAAGTGGTCGGGTCAGGCCTTCCCGAGCTTGACGATTTCGAGGAGGTCGGGGCCCTTCATGCGATGCGCGGCGTCGTGGGGGCAGGCATAGACGCAGCTCGGTGTGCCGTCGTAGCTCTTGCAGAGGTCGCAGGTGGTGGCCTTCTGCTGCACGACGGCGACGCGCCCGCGCTTGTCGGCGAGCGGGTGGTTGGGGTCCTCCTCGTAGACGACCTTGCCCGAATGCATGTTGATATTGCCGTAGGGGCAATTGTCCGCGCACTTGCCGCAGCCGATGCAGTGGTCGAGGATCCGGATCTCGCGCGACTTGCCCTTCTGGATCGCGTTCACCGGGCAGCCGACGAGGCAGTACGGGTCGAGGCACGACCGGCACGAGCTGGCCACGAGGAACTTGTCGAACCGCAGCCCTTCGCGGATCAGCCGGGTGACCCCCTCGTGCGAGTCGGCGCAGGCCTTGGTGCACTCGTCGCAGCGGGTGCACTTCTCCAGGTCGAGCACCAGGAGGTTCTGCGCCTCGAAGAGCCCCTGGCTGAGGAACTCGGCGAGCGGGACGCTGTTGATCCGCTTGATCATCTCGGCGGTTTCGAGCAGCCGGTCCTCGGCCGTCTTGAGGACCGCCGCGCGGACCTGCGGGAACTGCTCCAGGACCTCGTTGAACGCGTCGCGGTCGATGCGGACGAGGTCGAGGTGGTCGAGCGAGATGCAGGTCGCGGTGCGGCGGCCGGCGATCGCGCCCAGGTCGCGGAGCCCGGGGAGGTCGGACATGAGCCCGATCTCGCCGAAATACGCCCCCGGCCCGATGTAGTTGAGGACGTACTCCGCCCCCATGTACTTCTGGCTGACCTTCACGAACCCGGTGCGGATGAGATACAGGCTGTCGGCGATGTCGCCCTGTTCGAAGATGAGCTGGCCGTTGTCCTTGCGGATGAGTTCGACCCGGTCGCGGAGCAGGTCGACGAGCCGGCGGTAGTCGTAGTCGCTCTTGGCGATGTCGGCGAAGATCGGCACGCTGCGCAGGTGGTTGTCGATCGTCCGGCGGCGGTAGCGTTCGTCGAGCAGGGCCTTGGATTTCTTGTTGCGCTGGAGGATGTAGAGGACGTTGCGGTCCATCTCCAGCACGGTGACGTCCCCGTTCGCCTCGACGGTGGCGGATCGGGGGTAGTGGTTCATGCAGGTCATCTCGCCGAAGATGTCGCCGGTCTCCAGGGTGGCGACGGGGTCGCCGTACAGGAGCGACACGGGGGCGTCGATGTGGATGTAATCGGCGTGCGAGCCGGCTGGCTCGTTCTTGTCGGGGCGGACGAGGTCGACGGTGAACCGGTTGACCAGCCCGAGGAGCCCCGTGCCCGATGACCCCTGGCTGCGGTTCTTGACGTGGCTGAACGGGGTCTTGATCCGGATGGTGACCTCGCCGCTCTCGATGTAGAAGGCGGTCGAGCCCGACTCGCCCTCGCGGCAGATCACCTCGCCCAGCTTGAACCGCTTGCGGCGCACGGCGCCTTCATTGAACCGCAGGAACGGCCGCGAGACGCCCTCGAACAGCGGGATCGTCTCGAGTTCCTCGGCGGTCAAGAGCCCTTCGCCGCCGAGCTTCGCGGCCGCGCCCTTGTGCACCTGGACCGTCTTGCGGTTGGTCAGCGCGCCGGTCGGGCAGGAGATCATGCACTCGCCGCAGCTCACGCAGGTCGAGTTGCCCATCAGGTTGTCGAGGTCGAAGGCGATCTTCGACTTGTAGCCCTTGTAGGCCCGGCCGATGACCTCGTTGTGGCGGATCTCATTGCAGCCGCGCGAGCATCGATCGCAGAGGATGCACGCGTTGTGGTCGACCGCGATGACGACCGACGACTCGTCGTGCTCCTTATTCGCGTGGGGCGCGGGGTACTGCGACTCCTTGATGCCGAAATGCTCGGCCAGGACTTCCAGCTCGCAGTCGTGGTACTTCTCGTGCTTGGCGCAGGGGGACGGATGGTCGGCCATCAGGAGGTCGACGAGCGTCTTGACCGTCCCCTCGACGGCGGCGTTGCTGTGGTGGGTCTTGACGTTCATCCCCTCGTCGACCTGCCGGTAGCAGGCGGGGGCGTAGACGCGGCCGCCGATGTCGACCGAGCAGACGCGGCACACGGCGACGGGTGTCATGTGCTGCTGGTGGCACAGGACGGGGATCTTGATGCCGATCCTGGCGGCGGCGTCGAAGATCGTGGTCCCGTCCGGGACCTCCACGGGCTGGCCGTCGATGGTCAGGTGCACCATCTTGGTCTCGGCGCTCAGGGTCTGCGACATGAATCGTCGTCCTCGTCGGCAAATGAACCCGTGAAGGTGGATCAATCCGGACGGCCGGCTCCGCCGGCATCCCGGGTCAGCCCTTGTGCGCGCCGTTCTTGGTCGCCGTGCCCGCGAACTTGCAGACCCCCGCCGGGCATTTCCGGTGCTTGATGTGGGCCTCAAGCTCCTCGGGGAAGTATTTCATGAGGGTCGTCATCGGGTTCGCCGCCACCTGCCCGAGCCCGCAGATCGAGGCCATGCCCATCGCGGTCGCCAGCTCGTCCACGAACTTGAGGTCGCGCCCGGGGAAGGTGCCGGTGGTGATCTGGGTGAGGATGTCGGCCAGCTTCTGGCTGCCCATGCGGCAGGGGACGCACTTGCCGCAGGACTCGTTCCGGTAGAATTCGACGCAGTTCAGGGCGAAGTCGACCATGCAGGCATTGCTGCCGATCGCCACGAAGGCCGCGCCCAGCATGTTGTCGATCTGGCCGAGCGTGTTCAGGTCGAGCGGCAGGTCGAGGGTGTCGTAGAGGTCGGAGCCCGGCTCGAAGTTGGCGTCGGCCCAGGCCTTGGCCCGGGCGGAGGTCATGGTCGACCGCCTGAGTTCGGCCGGCAGGAACCCCCCGGAGGGCCCGGAGGTCGCGATGGCCTTGAGCTTCTGACCGCCCGACATGCCGCCGGAGCAGCGGAAGATCAGGTCGCGGACGGTCTGGCCGAAGGGCACCTCGTAGACCCCCGGCTCGTTGACGTCGCCCGAGATCGAGACGAACCGCATCCCGGTGGCGCCGTGGATCCCGCCGTCGCGGTACCACTCGCCGCCGTGCAGGACGATCGCGGGGGTCCAGCAGAGGGTCTCGACGTTGTTGATCACGGTCGGCTTGTTGTAGAGGCCGCTGAAGACGGGGAACGGCGGCTTGTTCCTGGGCTCGCCGCGGCGGTCCTCCATGGCTTCGAGCAATGCGCTCTCCTCGCCCTGGATGTAGCCGCCGGGGGAGACGTACACCTCGATCGGGAACGACAGGCCGGAGCCGAGGATGTTGTCGCCGCAGTAGCCCGCGCGCTGGGCGTTGTGGATCGCCTGCTCGAGGACCTCGGCCTCCTCGTGGTATTCGTGGCGAATGTAAATATAACCGCGAGTTGCTCCGGTAATCAAGCCGGCGAGGACCATGCCCTCGATCAGGAGGTACGGCGTCCGCCGCATCAGCTCGCGGTCCTTGAAGGTCCCGGGCTCGCTCTCGTCGGCGTTGCAGACGACGTACTTCTCGGACCCGGGAGCCCCCCGGACGGTCGACCACTTGAGGTGGGTCGGGAAGCCCGCGCCCCCCATGCCGCGGAGGTTGGCGGCCTTCAGGGCCTCGATCACCTTGTCCTTGCGCCCTTCATAGAGCGCGGCGCCTTCCTTCTGCTCGACCAGGAACCGGACGGCGTCGAACCGGGGGGAGCCGTCGTAGGGGTCGATCTTCCAGCCGATCGTGGAGCGGTCGGCGTGCTGGTGGTGCAGGTGCTCGCCGCTCAGGGCCGTCCGGATCTTGCCCCGGATCGACGACTCGTCGATCCCCCAGTAGCAGTTGTCGTTGATCGAGAGCGCCGGGGCGCTGTCGCACTGCCCGAGGCAGGAGACCCCGTCGATCTCGACCTCGCCCGTGCCGCCGAGTTCCCGCGCGTAGCCTTCGAGCGACTTCTGGAGCCGCTTCGCGCCGTGGAGGTGGCAGGCCATGTCCCGGCAGACCTTCACGTCGACCTTCGGCGGGGGCGTCAGGCGATAGAGCGGATAGAAGCTCGCCACCTCGTGGATCCGGTGCAGCGGCGTCTCGATTTCCTTCGAAAGATCGCGGAGCTCTTTCTCGGGGAGATAGCCGCCACACCGCTGCTGAATGTCGCGCAGTTTCTGAACGATCATCGAGGTGCTCGGTGAAGGGGGTCGGGGCAGATAGGAGAGGCATGCCGGGCGGCATCGTCGCCGGGGCGTGTGTCGGGGAGACCCGGAGGCCCGCGAACTTGTCACGAACCTAAGCCTCTGGGCAAGGGATGTCAAGCGCCGGCGACCGCATAACCTGGGGAGCGTACGCAATAATCCCCCGACCCCGGACCGCCGCCGCAATCCCGAGCCTCCCCGGAGTCTACGACATGGCGCGGCGGCCTGCTTCGTTTCCTCAACCGATCAACCGATCGACGACCTTCCCCCCGACATCCGTGAGCCGGAAATCCCGCCCCTGGAACCGATACGTCAACTTCATGTGGTCGAAACCGAACAGTTTGAGGATGGTGGCGTGGAGGTCGTTGATGTGGATCGGCTCCTCGACGATGCTCCAGCCGATGTCGTCGGTCTTGCCGATCGTCTGCCCCCCCTTGATCCCGCCGCCGGCCATCCAGAGCGAGAACGCGAACGGGTGGTGGTCCCGGCCCGTGTTCGAGTCCCGCCCCTTGCGGTTCTCGCCCAGGGGCGTCCGGCCGAACTCGCCCGCGAAAACCACGAGCGTCGTGTCCAGAAGGCCCCGGGCCTTCAGGTCCTTCAGCAGCGCCGCGATCGGCTGGTCGGCCATCCTGCAGTTGAACGCCAGCCCCTTGTCGAGGTTCGCGTGATGGTCCCAGGTCGCGTGATACAGGTTCACGAACCGGACGCCCCGCTCGACCATGCGGCGGGCCAGCAGGCAGTTGGTCGCGAACGCCGCGAACTCCCCCTTGCCGCCATTGGAGTAGTTGAGCATCCCCTGCTCGTCGCGATCCACGCCGTACAACTCCCGGGTGGCCTTCGACTCGCGAGAGAGGTCGATCAGCTCGGGCGCGGCCGACTGCATCCGGTAGGCCAGCTCATAGGAGGCGATCCGGCTGGCGATCTCGGGGTCGCCGACCTGCTTGAGCCGCTCCTCGTTGAGGGACCGGAGTGTATCCAACCCGAGGCGCTGGGTGTCGCCGGAAAGCCCCGCGGGATTCTCCAGGTTCAGGACCGGCTCGCCCTTGGAGCGGAACAGCACCCCCTGATACGAGCTGGGCAGGAACCCGCTCGACCAGTTCGAGGCCCCGCCGCTGGTCCCCCGGCCGGCGGTGAGCACGACATAGCCCGGCAGGTTGCTCGACTCGCTCCCCAGGCCGTAGTTCAGCCACGAGCCCATGCTCGGGCGCCCGAAGGTCATCACCCCGGTGTTCATCATGAGCTGGCCGGGGTGGTGGTTGAACGCGTCGGTGTGCATCGACCGGATCAGCGCCACGTCGTCCGCGCAGGTGGCCAGGTGCGGCAGCAGGTCGGACACTTCCAGGCCCGATCGCCCGTGCTTCGCGAACTTGCGGGGGCTGCCCATCAGGACGGCCGACTCCTTCTGGATGAAGGCGAACCGGACGTTCTTGACCATCGACTCCGGCAACGCCTGCCCGTGCCGGCGGTTCAGCTCGGGCTTGGGATCGAACAGGTCGATCTGGCTGGGGGCCCCTTCCAGGAAGATGAAAATACAACTCTTCGCCTTCGGCGCGAAATGCGGGGCCCTGGGCTCCAGCGGATGATTCCCCGGCAGCAGCCCATCCGCACGGAGCTGGCTCGCCAGCGCGAGGGTGCCGAGACCGCTCGCCGAGGTCGCCAGGAACGAACGCCTCGCCAGTTGGATGGGATGCATGAAAAACCCCTCATGGAGAGCGGAAGCTCGCTTCCGCTCTGTTCTCGCGGAGCTCGCTCCGCGCGCCGGATCGAAGGTCTTCGCTGTCGATTCGTTGTCTTCTCTCGGGAGCAAGCTCCCGCCGGGCCAGAGCGGAAGCGAGCTTCCGCACTCCACGCTGTTACTCACGCATATAGAATTCATCAAGGTTTAATGTCACCCGCCCCGCGACGGTCCAGGCCGCCAGGTCGGTCGCGTCTCCCTTCACTCCGGCGAGGGCCCGCGCACCGGCGGCGTCGGCCTTGAAGCGTGCCTTCAAGGTGCCGACCAGCGCGGCCAGCTTCGCCACCTCGGCCTCCGAAGGCACACGCCCGACGGCCAATCTCAAGGCGTAGCGGGCCCGCTCCGCGTCATCGCTCCCCTGCCCCATGACCCGCCTTCCCAGCGCCCGGGCGGCGTCGATGAACACGGGATCATTCATGAGCGTGAGCGCCTGAAGCGGCGTGTTGGAACGCTCCCGGCGGGTGCAGGTGACGGTCCCCTCGGGGGCGTCGAAGGTCGAGAGCATCGGGTAGGGGACGGTCCGCTGGTGGAAGATGTAGAGCCCGCGCCGGTACTTCGCCGTGCCCGGGCTCTCGACCCACTTCACGCTCCCCGCGTAGCCCAGCTCGGCCACGCCCGAGGGCAGCGGCGGCCGGACGCTCGGGCCGCCGACGCTGCGGTCGAGCAGGCCCGAGGCCGAGAGCGCCAGGTCGCGGACCGTCTCGGCCTCCAGGCGGATCCGGTCCTGACGGGCCAGCCAGCGGTTGAGCGGGTCGCGGTCGGCCAGGTCGGGTCGAGGGTGCGACGACTGGCGGTAGGTCGACGAGGTCACGATCGTCCGGATCAGGGACTTCTGGCTCCAGCCGGACGTCCGGAACGAGACGGCCAGCCAGTCGAGCAGCCCCGGATGCGTCGGCGGCTCGCCCTTGGTGCCGAAATCCTCGGGCGTGCCGACCAGCCCCTTGGCGAACAGGTGCTGCCAGACCCGGTTCGCCGCGACCCGTGCCGCGAGCGGATTCCCGGGCGACACGATCCAGCGGGCCAGGTCCAGCCGGTCGGCGACCTTCCCCCTGGTCGCGAGCGTCGGGAGCGCCGAGGGCACGCCGGGCTCGACGACGATGCCCGGCCGGAGGAAGTCGCCCCGGACCAGCAGGTGGGTGACCGGGGGCTTGGGGTTCTCGACCAGCGTCGGCTGCCGGTGGAAATCCTCCTTCGGGGCCGCCTTTTCGAGGGCGGCCAGTTGCTTCGTCAGGGCCGAATGAGTCGGGTCGAGCTTGCGATGGGCATCGGCGAGCGTGGCCAGTTGCGATTGGGTCCGTTCGGCCCGGGGGGTCGCGAGGATCCGGTCGACCTCGGTCGGCTCGCCCTTCGGCAACCGCCACGAGGCCTCCCAGGCCGCCTGGCGGATCGGCCGGCCGTTGTGCTCGTCGGCCCGGATGGCCTCCTGCCATTGGCTTTGTTCCCGCAGGAATTTTTTGAGGGCCTTCCTGTGGGCCTCGACCTCGCCGGGCTTGGGTGTGGCTTCGTCCTTCTCGACGGCGCGGTTGAAGAACGCAAACAATCGATAATAGTCTTGCTGGGAGATCGGATCATATTTGTGCGAATGGCACTGGGCGCAGCCGACGGTCAGGCCGAGCCAGACGGTCCCCGTGGTGTTGGCCCGGTCGACCGTGTTCTTGACCCGATCCTCCTCGGGGTCGACGCCCCCCTCGCGGTTGGTGAGGGTGTTGCGGTGGAAGGCCGTCGCCAGGCGGGTCGCCGGGGTGGCGTCGGGCATGAGGTCGCCGGCGAGTTGCTCGATCGTGAACCGGTCGAACGGCATGTCGCGGCCGACGGCGTCGATGACCCAGTCGCGGAACCGGTAGGCGTAGGGCCGGGGCAGGTCCTTCTCGTAGCCGTCGCTGTCGGCGTAGCGGGCCAGGTCCAGCCAGTGCCGCGCCCAGCGCTCGGCGTAATGCGGGCTGGCGAGCAGTTGATCGACGACCCGCTCATAGGCATCGGGGCGCGAGTCGGCGAGAAAGGCGTCGACCTGCTCGGGCGTCGGCGGCAGGCCGGTGATGTCGAGGTGGAGCCTCCGGAGCAGCGTGGCGCGGTCGGCCTCGGGCGAGGGGCGCACGCCCTTCGACTCCAGGTTCGCCAGGACGAATCGGTCGATCGGGTTGCGGGCCCAGCGGGCGTCCTTCACCCCCGGCGGTTGGGGCTCGACGATCGGCAGGAACGACCAGTGAGCCTCGGCCGTGGCCGTGGATGCCGAACCGCCCTCATCTGACCACGACGCCCCGCCCGCGATCCAGTCGCGCAGGGCCTTGACCTCGTCCTCGTTCAGAGGCGGCCCCTTGGGGGGCATCCGCTCGGATTCCTCGCGGCTGGTCACTCGCTCCAGGAGCGGGCTCTCGCCGGGCTTGCCCGGGACGATCGCCGGGCCGGAGTCGCCGCCTCGCAGGGCGTCGGCCTTCCGATCCAGCCGCAAGCCCGCCTTCCGGACCTTCGGCCCGTGGCAGGACTCGCAGCGCTTCCGCAGCAACTCCCCCACCGCCCCCGAATGATCGGGCGCGGGCCCATTTGCGGAGAGAGCCGCTGTCCAGCCGAGGGTGCAGATCAAGGCGGTCACGAGGCCGCGTCGCGGTCGGTATGGCCGCATGGGCGGGGTCCTCCCTGGCGGGCGGGCGAGCGGGGCGGGTGGCGTCAGGCGGGTCGGATTCACTATCGAGCATCCCGCGCGGGTTGTCAAACATCCGCCCGCCGGGGAAAACGATGCCGACCGGGACGTCACATTTCGCGGCATTTCGCATACACATCGCAACTCTGAGTCAATGCGTTTTTCCGACCTTGTGCCGCCATCATCCCCAGGGGATCCCGCGCATGCCCTCCCAAACGCTCGGCCTGATCGTCTTCCCCTTCGAGGAGCTGAACCGGGCCAGGGAGACTTTTCCGGAGGCCGATCCGGCGGATTTCGGGGGGGCGGGCGTCTGGGGTTGGCTTCGTTTCGACCTTTTCGAAGGGCCGGTGGATGCCGCGGTCGAGGATCGGGCCCGGGAGTTCGCCCGATCGGTCGAGGAGACGGTCCTCATCCTCAGGAGCGACCTGGCCCGCTGGTGGACCTTCGCCGTCTTGCCGCGCAAGGGTGCGCCGGTTCGGGCCTGGATCCACCACGGCGGTCCGTCGGTGGTGACGAAATCCGACGCCAAGGTGCCGACCGCCACACTCCTCGAACGGCTCGAATTCGCAGGTCCCAACTCCTACAAGACTCCGCCTGAGCTCCTGGAAAAACTCGGCGACGCCAAGGGTGCGTCCGGCATCAAGGCCTTGAGGAAGCTCCAGGCGGCGCGGATCGTCGAGGCCGTGAAGTCGCTGGATCTGTGCTTCGACCACAAGGTCCTCCGGCCGCTGATCGCCGACGCCACGGGCAAGCTCGCGGTCGAGGAGATCGTCGACGAGTTCCTGGAGATCATCGGCGCCGGCAAGGCCCGGGTCCGGCTGGAGGACGACCCCGACTGGAACGTAGGGGGCTTGCGGGAGTCGGCCGGGACGTCCGATCGATCGGAGTCGCTCTACAAGCTCGCGCCCAAGGCCCGGCCGATCGCGGGAGGCCCGGTCGCCCTGTCGGCCTCCGACCTGGAACTGTTCTGGCACATCCCCTGGTTCTGCCAGACCGACACCGAGGTCGACCTCCTGATCCATCCGTCGGACGGCCGGTTGTTCATCCCGCCTTCCTATGAGCACTGGCGGCCTTACCATCTCCGAGACGGCCGGACCTACATCGAGGTCCCCTGGGCCCCGCCGGGCCACCGGCATCGGTTCTTCCGGCAGGTCGGCGAGGCGCTGGCGAAGCTGCCCGGCGGAACGACCGTCGAGATGGTCTCGAGCGTCACCGACGACGGGGCCCCGCACCAGGCCGGGCGTCAGCGATACCTGGGCGTGCTCGACGGCAAGGGCCATTTCCTCGTCACGCACGCATCGATCCCGCTCCGCCCCGCGGACCTGCTCGAAGCCCTGGAACTCACCCGCAAGATGATCGAACCATCGCCGTCGTTCGAGCTGCCGACCGAGGCCGACGCCAGGGCCGTCCGCGAGGCGGCGGGGAAGACCGGCTGGTTCTTCGAGAAGGCCGACTGGCCGAAGGTCGACGGGCGGACAGTCACCCCGGCCAGCCCCGACAACACCCTCTTCACCAGCCTCATGGTCTTCCGCCAGCGGTTCCTGAACGGCCCCTGGAATACCCGCGAAGACCAGGCGCAGGACGAACAGTCGCAGGCGGAGTGGGGCGAGACCATCGAGAAGGTCAGCGACTCCCTCGTGAATCTGTTCGCCGCCCCGTCCGACGGTCCCGTCCTCTTCCGTGGCGAGGTCGCCACCTTCCGCGAGTCCGAATGGGACCGGCTCTACGACCGCATCCAGGAACGGCTCGAAGGCATCGCCGGACCGATCGATGGCGAGGATCCCTGCCGGGTTTCCCCCTCCGAGATACTCGCCCCCGTGGATGCCACGCTGGTCGAGCTCGGCTTCGAGCCGCTCGGGAACGTCCACTGCGACAGGTTCGCGGATTTGTATCTGCGTGGATATGCCCTGTCTGCGCTGAACACCTTCGCCTGCGTCGTCGCCGGCACGGTCGGGCAGTTCCACTACGAGTTCGTCACCCGGTTCGAACGCGGCGGCGGGCTGACCACCAGCACGATCCCGAACACCGGCACCTACTACGTCCGGAACGCCTACCACCGGGCCCACCCGCAACAGTCGCCCGCCGAGTTGTGGAAATCCCACCAGAAGCACCTACGCGAGCTGACCGGCAAGGGGAATCAGCCCCTGGCGATCGAGCCCTCGCTGGTCGGTTTCTGCCGGGCCATCGAAGCGTATCTGGCTCAGTAGGGTGTGGAGCCGCCGTCCTCGGCGGCTCCACACCGATCACGCTCCCGGACGCACCGGGAAATGATGGACCATACGACCGCATTGGTGCGGAGCCTCGCGTCCCGTTGGTCCGCGAGGCACCACACCCTACAGGGGGCGTTTGCCCGCCAGGTTGATTCCGTTGCCCTGCCCCTGGTGGAAAAAGACTTGCCCCTGGGACAGGTCCTCGATGTCGACCAGCCCGGCGTCCCGGAACCAGCCCTCGACTTCCTCCCTGGTGTGCCGCGTGAGGAACTTCGGGGCGTACCAGTCGAGGGTGTCGCAGACGCGGACCTCGGGGTCGGGGTGCATCGACACGCCGATCGTCAGGGCGTGCAAAGCCACCCCGGCGCGCGAGGCCAGGCGGTTGGGGCTGTTCAGGAGCTTGCCCTTGATGCCGCCGATCGGGGCGCTGATCCGACTCAGGGCGACGAGCACGGGCAGAGGAAGCCGCCGGGAGATGGCGCGGTGGGCGTTCATGACGGCCTCGACCCGGGGCTTTTCCTTCGGGTAGACCCAGATGGCGATCCGGCCGCCGGGCTTGAGCAGCGTCGCGATGCTCAAGAACGCCGCGCGGGGGTCGGGGGTGTGGTCGAGGACGCCCAGGGAGTAGATGTGATCGAACGTGCCCGGCGCGAACGGGGGCCGAAGCAGGTCGCCGCGGACGACCTCGACGTTGGGGAAGTCGGCGGTCAGGTCCCGGGCGGCGCGGGTGGCCTCGGAGAGGTCGATGCCGGTGACGTTCGCGCCCGACTCGGCCGCGACCCGGAGGTACCGGCCCATGCCGCAGCCGGCGTCGAGGACGAGGGTTCCGGCGAGCCGATCGGGGCCCAGGCCGGTGCGGTTGCGGAAGGTCGCCCGGTCCTCCTCGGGCCGGAGGATCCGGAACCGGTTCCACTGGAGCGCGTACGCCGCCTTGGTTCGGGACTGATCGGCGTCGGCGACCGAGGGCGTGGGTGGCTGGGAAGTCATGGCTGGGTCTGGCTTTCCGTCGTCGCCTGTTCGCGTTTGTCCCACTGGTCCTCGGCCGCGCTGCGGCGGAGGTAGACCGGTTCGAGGAACCAGGGGTCGTCCCGCCGGCCGGATTCGAAGGCCGACACCGCGACCCGGGCCAGGTGCTCGGGTCGGGGGTGCCCGGCGTCGAGGTCGCCTCGCTCGATCGTGTTGGACCACTGGACCTTGAGTCGATCCAGCGCAGGGCCCAGCACCAGGGTACCCGGCGCCAGGCGGGCCGCCCAGGTCTCGGCGACTTCGATCCGCGTCGGCCCGAGCCGTTCGAGATGAGATCCGGGGGGCATCCGGGCGTAGTCGGCCACGAAGACTTCCCCGCGCTGGGCGTCGACGACGACCGAGACGAGATGATGGCCGGGACCGGCGTTGTGGGCGATCACGTCCATGCTGTCGAGCCCGACGAGCGGGACCTTCTGGACGTAAGCCATGGTCTTCGCGGCCGTTACGCCGACGCGGAGCCCGGTGTAGGATCCCCGGCCCGAGCCCGACGGCGATCGCGGTCAGGTCGGTCGGCCGGAGCCCCAGCGAAGCGACGAGGTCGGCAACGGCGGGGATCAGGCCCCGGCCGTGCCGGAGGGCGGGATCGACGGCGCCGGGGGTGACGGTCGGCGGCGCCGACCTGCTTTCGGATTCGACCAGGGCGAGGACGCCCGCGCAAGGTCGAGGTCTCGATCGCCATCAGCTTCACGCGAACGTCTCCAACCCGATCGGGACCGGGGCGACCGGCGGTGGGCGGTCCGTCCCCCGCGACGGCCCGGGATGGCCCCTCAAAGCGGCCCGGGACAGCCCCCTTGACCTTGACCCCCGGCCTCAACGCGATTTATTTTACAAGGATACGATCGTGTTGTCGGCCGGGTCCTGCCCTCAGAGTTTCCCCCTCGTCGTCACGCGTCTTTCGTCTCTTGGCTCGGAGGTTCCACCCCGGTGCGTCGCGCTTTGATCAGCGATATTCATGGCAACCTCGAAGCCCTGGAGGTTGTCCTGGAGGACATCAAGGCCCAGGGGATCTCCGAGATCTTTTGCCTCGGCGACATCATCGGATACGGCCCCAATCCGCGCGAGTGCATCGACCTGGTGATGAAGAATTGCAAGGTCACCCTGCTCGGCAACCACGACCAGGGGGCCATGTTCGACCCCGACGGCTTCAACATCGGGGCCGAGCGGGCGATTCTTCTGGACCCGCGAGCAGCTCGAACGGGCCGACGACCGCGCCAGCAACGAACTCCGATGGGAGTTCCTCGGCCTCCTGCCCCGCACCCACCGCATGGAGCCGTTCCTCTTCGTCCACGGCTCCCCGCGCAACCCCCTGAGCGAATACATCTTCCCCGAGGACATCTACAACCACCGGAAGATGGAGCGGATCTTCCAGCTGGTCGACCGCTACTGCTTCCAGGGCCACACCCACGTCCCGGGCGTGTTCACCGAGGGCTACCAGTTCTTCGCCCCCGACGACATCGACCACGAGTACACCCTGGGCGAAGGCAAGGTGATGGTCAACGTCGGCTCCGTCGGCCAGCCGCGCGACGGCGACAATCGTGCCTGCTACGTGATCCTCGAGGACGGCCGGGCCTCCGACGACGACACCTTCGTCGCCGGCGCAGCCTCGACCGGCGGCCCCGATCCGGATCAACTTCCGCCCGCCTGAGCTACGACTTCGAGAAGACGATCAAGAAGATCTACGAGATCTCCGAGCTGGAGCCGTTCCTCGGCGACCGGCTCCGCCAGGGCCGCTGACCCCCGCCGGGCGGACCCGCCCGCGGGTCCCCGACAATCTTCGGGGCCGGCGGGCGAATGCCTGCGAAGACGCCATCGCTCCTCCCGACCCCGGGCGTCGCACCGGGGTCGCGGGGCATCCGAGACCCGAGTCGGATCGCCCGCAACACGCCAACCCCACGTCCGACGCTGGAAACACCCCTCGGGCCGTCGCCAATCGACCGCCGAGGCCACCAGGCGCCCGGGCTCGGGATCCGAATGACGATCGGCCCCCGGCCCCCACGGCTGCCTTCTCCCGTCTCCAAGGTCTTGCCCACGATGAGCAGTGAGAAGCGGCTGATCGCCTTCCTGATCCTCTCCGTCGTCTCGATGTACGGGATGAACTACGCCCTCGTGAAGACGGGCGTGCTCCCCGACCCATCCAAGAAGCCTCCGGCCAAGGTCGCCAAGGAAAATCCGGCGAAGCCCGCCGACGACAAGCCCAAGGACGCCCCCAAGGCCGAGGCCCTCGCCAAGGCCGACGAGAAGGCCAAGGATCAGCCCAAGGACGCCGCCGCCAAGGCCGACGACAAGCCCAAGGCCGGCGAACCCGAGAAGCCCAAGGGCCCGGCCGTCGCCATGGTCAAGCCCGGCGACCTGATCCTCGGCTCCGCGTCCGACCCCGCCGCCGACGCCTACCGACTCCAGGTCGGGCTTAGCCAGCGCGGCGCGGCCGTCCGACGCGTTGAGCCTCGCCAGGTACGAGGCCGAGTTCCTCAACAACAAGCCCGACCGCGAGAAGCGGCTCGACCTGATCGACGTCAACCCGGCGAGCAAACGCGCCCCTGTCGCTGTCGATCATCCTCCTCGCCCGCCCCACCAGCGGCGGCTCGGTCGTCGAGTACCCGCTCGACGCCCAGGTCTGGGAGGTCGTCCGCAAGTCGCCCGAAGGCCCGGTCGTCACGCCGGTCTCGGCCAACGGGCTCGACGGCGAGGGGCAGTCGCTGGCGTTCCAGACGAAGGTCGCCGACCTCGACCTCACGATCACCAAGACCTACACCCTGCGCAAGAAGGCCGACGGGTTCCAGGTCGGCCTCAAGTTCGAGTCGCCGAACAAGGACCTCAAGGTCGCCTACAAGCTGATCGGCCCGCACGGGATCCCGATCGAGGGCGAGTGGTTACACCAGCACCTACCGCGACGTGATCTTCGCCCAGGTGAACGGCAACTCGACCGACATCATCACCCGGAGCGCCAGCGACGTCGTGGGCGCCCTGGCGGAACCCGAGAAGATCGCCGCCCTGCCGCTGAAGTTCGCGGGGGTCGAGAACCAGTACTTCGCCACGTTCGTCGAGCCGGTCCCCCTCCCGACCGGGCAGGAGAACCGCACCGACAGCGAGGCCCAGGCGTTCCTGAGCGTCCGAGACCCCAAGACCGCCGCCAAGTCCGACGTCGGCGTTGAGATCACCTCGCGCGAGTTCCGGGTCGCCCCCAATGCCCCGGTGACCCACGACTACATGGTCTTCGCCGGGCCCAAGACGGGCTCCGCCCTCGCCCCCTTCAGCGCCGACGACCTCGGGGCCTACCGCAAGTCGTCGCTGCCGATCCCCTTCGCCTCGACCCTGGCCCGCTACGTCATCGCCCCGATGCTCGACCTGATCTACGGGCTGACGCAGCAGGTGTCGGGGTTCTTCGGCGGCACCAATGGCAACTACGGCATCGCCATCATCCTCCTGACGATGTGCGTGCGGCTCATCATGTTCCCGATCAGCTACAAGCAGGCCCTGATCAGCAAGAAGATGCAGGACCTCCAGCCGTACCTGAAGGAGATCCAGGAGAAGCACAAGGACGACAAGGAGGAGCTGACCCGGGCCACCTTCGCGCTCTACAAGAAGCACGGCTTCAACCCGGCCTCGGGCTGCCTCCCGGCGCTCATCCAGATGCCGATCTTCGTCGGGCTCTGGCAGGCGCTCAACAGCAGCGTGCCGCTGCGGAACTCGTCGTTCCTCTACATCGAGAACCTCGCCGCGCCCGACATGCTGTTCAAAGTTCCCGTTCGAGTTGCCGCTGATCGGCGGGTTCCTCGGGCCGTACTTCAACCTGCTGCCGCTCTTCGTCGTCTCGCTGATGATGGTCCAGACGAAGCTGTTTTCGCCGCCGGCGACGACGCCCGAGCAGCAGCAGTCGCAGCAGGTGATGAAGGTGATGATGGTCGTGATGGCCGTCATGTTCTACAAGGTCCCCTCGGGCCTGGGGCTCTACTTCATCACGTCGAGCACCTGGCAGATCGCCGAACGCCTGCTCCTTCCCAAGTTCGCCAAGAAACAGCCGACCATCGAGGAAGGCGACGACGACAACAAGGGCGGCGGGGGCAACGGCGGCAACGGCGGCCCCAGGAAGCCCTCCGGCTGGCTGGCCAACCGCCTCGAAAAGCTCATGGCCGAGGCCGATCACCAGCGGACCCTCCGCAACGACGGCACCAAGGGCAAGCCCGCCCCCGGCAGCAGCAACCCCGGCGGCGGCGGTGGCGGAGATTGCGACCGCGACCGTCCCCGTCAACGCCCCGGCAAGCGCCGCTGAGAACGCCCAAGCCATGCGGCTGCTCGACACCCAGGAGACCATCGCCGCGATCGCCAGCCCCCCCGGGGGCAGCCTCCGCGGGATGGTCCGCCTGAGCGGCCGGGATGCGTTGAAGGTCGCCGCGACCGGGTTCGACCTCCCCCTCGAATCCGGATCCCCTCGCCCCTTCACGAGGCAGGGGCAACTCACGATCGCCACCCTCCGGCGCCCGTTGCCGGCGATGATCGTCGCCTGGCCGGGCCGCCGCACGTTCACCGGCCAGCCGATGGCCGAGGTCCACACCACCGGCAGCACGCCCATCGTCCGCGAGGTCCTGGCGCACTACCTCCGCTGCGGGGCACGACTGGCCGAGCCGGGCGAGTTCACCCTCCGCGCGTTCCTCTCGGGGCGGATCGACCTGACCCAGGCCGAGGCGGTGCTCGGCGTGATCGAGGCCCGATCCCCCGCTCAGCTCGACGCGGCCCTCGGCCAGCTCGCCGGCGGGTTGTCTGGCCCGCTGCGGGATCTCCGCGACCGGCTCCTCGACGTCCTGGCCCATCTCGAAGCGAACCTCGACTTCGTCGAGGAGTCCGACGTCACCAGCCTCGAACGCTCGGCCCTCGCCGCCGAGCTGGGGCACGCCTCCGACGACCTGGCCCGACTCGCCGACCGACTCCGGGCCCGCGACCGCGTCGAAGGCAAGCCTCGCGTCGTGCTGGTGGGGGCCCCGAATGCCGGCAAGAGCCACCTGTTCAACGCCCTGCTCGGCCGCGCCGAGGCCATCGTCTCGCCCGTCGCCGGCACCACCCGCGACTACCTCAGCGCCGACCTCGACTGCGACGGCCAGGCCGTCGAACTCATCGACACCGCCGGCCAGGAAGACGCCCGCGACGCCATCGAGGCCGAGGCCCAGTCTCGCCGGAACCTCCAGGCCGCCACCGCGGATCTCCTGCTCCACTGCCGGCCGGTGGACGGCCAGGACCTGTCCATCCCCATCCCCCCCCCACCTTCTCGTCTGGACCAAGTCCGACCTCGCCTCGCCCCCAATGCCCGAGGGCCTCCCCACCAGCGCCGAGACCGGCGCGGGCCTGGCCGACCTGCGCGCCGCGATCGCCTCGTCCCTGCGTTCCCGATCCAGCTCCGCCGACCTCCCCGCCGGCACCTCGGCCCGCTGCGGCGAGAGCCTGACCCGGGCCTCCGAATCCCTCCGCAACGCCGCCCTGTCCCTCGCCGGCGGATTCGGCGACGAGTTCGTCGCCCTCGACCTCCGCCAGGCCCTCGACGACCTGGGCCTGGTGCTCGGCGCCACCGTCACCGACGACATCCTCGACCGGATCTTCCAGCGGTTCTGCATCGGGAAGTAGTCTCGGGGTAACAGCAGTCCTTTCGTGTCCCAGAGGGGCGATCTCGGAGAATCCGAACCGCCTCTCTGATCCTCGAGGCTCTCCGTAGACCATTCGAAAAGCGATTCAAAATTCGCTTGCAAGATCCTCGAAATGGCTAACAAAAACGGTTAAACTGCAACAATTTGCTATTCATCCGGCCATTCAGAGAAGACTCGATGCGGGATGTCGAGCGGCTCGTCCACCTTCTGCGAAATGGTCTGTCAAGTGGGAGAGAGATCCAGCAGGCGCTCGAAATCTCCCAGCCGTCCCTGTCTCGCCTGGTTCGAGAAGCCGGCCCGCGAATCCTCCGGGTGGGGCGGAGCGTGGCAACTCGCTATGCACTGCCTCGTCAGATCCCCATCGTGGGGCAACAGGCGCCCGTCTTCCGGATAAACGAGGATGGCGAGGTGATCGAGCACGGCGTGCTTCGATTCCTCTCACGGGACGGTTGCTGGCTGGAGCGGTCGTCGGGCGACGGTCAGGCATTTCCCGGATTACCTCCCTTCGTGGACGACATGCGCCCCCAGGGATACATCGGGCGCAGCTTCCCAAGCCTGTACCCCGAGTTGAAACTGCCAGGCCGCATCACCGACTGGAAGGACGACCACCTCGTGATTGCTCTCGCACTGCGCGGGGAGGATTGCGTCGGCAACCTGATCCTGGGCGAAGAATCGCTGAACCGCTTCCTCGCTCGGCGCGAACCGGGCTACACCCGGGCAGAATACGCCGCCTTGGCCTCAGGAACACTCTCCGGTCAGCCCGGTTCATCGGCCGGAGGCGAACACCCCAAGTTCGCTGTCGCGTCCGGGGAACGTCATTTCCTGGTCAAGTTTGCCAGCGGCGACGGCACAGTAGCCGATCGTTGGCGTGACCTGCTGGTTGTGGAACATCTTGCCCTGGAGGTTCTCCGAAATTTCGGCATACCGGCCGCCGAATCGAAGTGGTTCGACCATGAGGGGAGTCGTTATTTGGAGGTGGGGCGATTCGACCGGATCGGTCGACGGGGGCGTCGCGGGATCGTCTCGCTGCTCACGATCAATAACCATTTCCTCGGCGACGCACTCGACAGTTGGAGCCGGGCCGCACAGCGGATCCTCGATGCGCCGGATCTCAAGCTGACACGCGGCGACGCCGACACGATCGTCTGGCTGGACACCTTCGGCCAGCTCATCGGCAACACGGATCGGCACTTCGGCAACCTGAGCTTCTTCGCCGAGGAGGCCCGGACGATGACGCTCACGTTGACGCCGGCCTACGACATGCTGCCGATGGTCTTCGCCCCGTCCGGTTCGACCCTGGTCGAGCGGCCGTATACCCCTTACCCGCCGACCGCCCTGAACTTCCGGATCTGGCACGAGGCGGCGGGCCGAGCCGTTGCATATTGGGGAAAGCTCATCGACGAGCCCGGATTGAGCGAAGGGTTCCGCCGGATCGCCAGGGATTGCCGCAACACGCTGGAACGGCTGGTCGCCGAGCAATCCTGAGGTCCGCGCCGGGCGAGCATCCTGGCGCTGGGCGAGCATCTCCCGATGCCGCCCCCACGGATGACGCGCCGTACCGCGAAAAACGGATCTCCCGAACCGGCGACCTTCTCCCATGTCAACGGATCGGGAGATCCAGTTCAGCGGTCCCCTTCGGCCATCGGTCGGGCGGCATCGGGAGATGCTCGCCCGGCGCGGACGCGAGGACACAGCGCACCCACCACCGCATCCGCCCCGGCGATCAGACCCGCGCGGGGCGGGGCTGGGCGAGGAGTTCGAGCAGGGTGCGGATCTCGACGGGCTTGACGAGGTGGTGGTCGAAGCCGGCGTGGCGGGATCGCTCGCGGTCCTCCTCCTGGCCCCAGCCGGTGACGGCGATCAGCAGGGCGTCGCGGCCGGCGGGGAGGGCCCGCAGGGCGCGGCAGGCGTCGTAGCCGTTGAGGCGGGGCATGCCGATGTCGAGGATGACGGCCGTGGGCCGGAACGCGTCGGCGGAATGGAGGCCCGCCTCGCCGTCGTAGGCGACCTCAACCTCGTGGCCGTAGAGCTGCAGCACGGTCGCCATCATGTTGGCGGCGTCCTTGTTGTCGTCGACGACCAGAATCCGATCGGGCGGGTTGCCGGCGCCGGGCTGCGATTCGGGCAGGACGGGGGCGGATGGGGCGACCGCCGCCGGGGCCGCGTCGCTCGCGGGGAGCCGGACGAGGAACTCGCTCCCCCGCCCGAGCCCCTGGCTCCGGGCCTCGACTTCGCCGCCGTGCAGCTCGACGAGGCTGCGCACCAGCGAGAGCCCGACGCCCAGCCCCCCCTGGGAGCGGTCGATCGCCTGGTCGGCCTGGGAGAACATCTCGAAGATCCGGCCGAGCTGGTCGGGGGCGATGCCGATGCCGTTGTCGAGGAGCGAGACGACGGCGTCGCCGGCCTGACGTCCCACGCGGAGGGCGATCGCCCCGCCGGCGCCGGTGTACTTGCACGCGTTGTGGATCAGGTTGGCGAAGACCTGCTCCAGGCGGATCGGGTCGGCCTCGACCCAGATGGGCTGGTCGGGCGACTCGAAGGCGATCCGGTGGCCGGCCGCCCTCAGGTGGGGCTGGCATGTCTCGATCGCGCGCCGGAGCAGGCCGCCGAGTTCGACGGGCTCCTTCCGCAGGTGGACCTTGCCCCGGCTGATCCGGGTGACGTCCAGCAGGTCGTCCACGAGCCGGACCATCTGGGCGAGCTGGCGGTCGACGATCGCGAGGTTGGACCGGAGCGCCTCGCGGTCGTCGAGGGTCAGGCGCATGGCCTGGACGGCCGAGCGGATCGGGGCGAGCGGATTGCGCAGCTCGTGCGACAGGGTCGCGAGGAAGTTGTCCTTGCGGCGATCGGCCTCCTGCAGGGCCTGGGCGAACCGCTTGCGGTCGGAGACGTCGATGACGTGGCCGACGGCCCGGGTGATGGTCCCGGCCTCGTCGTAGTGATGGACGGCGCTGTCCCAGACATCGAGATAGTGACCATCCCGATGCCGCAGGCGGTACTCGTACTGGCCCCGCCGCCGGCGCTGCGAGGCGTGGCCCCGGATCTCCTCGTGGATCCGGCCGCGGTCGTCGGGGTGGATCAGCTGCGACCATTCGGAGATCGAGGCCTTCTCGGCCAGGTCGTGGCCGAGCAGGGACTGGAATCCCTTGCTGAGCGAGGTGAAGTCCCTCACGAAATCGGCCTCGTAGATGTAGCCGTTGAGGGCCTCGGCGGCGTCCTGGAAGCGTTTCTCGCTGGCTTCCAGCTCGGCGCGGGCGGTCCAGCGCTCGTGGATGTCGGTGGTCGTGCCGATCCAACGGGTCACGCTCCCGGCGGCGTCCTTCAGGGGCACGGTGCGGCTCAGCATCCAGCGATACTCGCCTTGCCGGTTGCGCAGGCGGAACTCCAGCTCATAGGGCCGACCGGCGTGGTGGAGCGGGGCGACCTCGGCGGCGACCCGGGCGATGTCCTCGAGATGCATCAGACGGTAGTAGCCCTCGGTCCCCATCTCCTCGGCCGTGACGCCGGTGAAATCGACCGTCAGGTTGTTCATGTACTCGAACGTGAGGTCCGGGCGCATCACCCAGGTCTGGTGCGGCAGGGCTTCGGCCAGGATCCGGAATCTCTCCTCGCTCTGGCGGAGCTCCGACTCCACCCGCTTGCGATCGGTCACGTCCCGGGCGATGCCAAGGCACCCGATGACCCGACCGTCGGCGTCGCGCAGGAGGGTGTGCACGAGGTCGACGACCAGACGGGAGCCGTCCTTGCGGACCCAGAGCCACTCGCGATCGAGGACGCCGAACCGGGAGAGGTACTCGTAGATGACCTCGCCGCCGTGGGCCTCGACGCCCATCGTGGCCGCCATCTCGGCGCCGATCCGCGCGCAATCGGCCGGATCGTGGAAGGCGAGCGGGGTCAGCCGGCCGATCACCTCCTCGGCGGGGTAGCCGAGCATGGCCTCCGCGCCGCTGTTGAAATCGGTGATCCGGCCGTCCTTGCCGACGGCGACCATCGCGACCCCTTCCGAGGCGCGGTAGATCGCCTGGAGCCGGGCCAGCAGCGTGTTGGCCTCGATCTGGGCGAGCTTCTGCCGGGTGATGTCGATCGTGGTGCCGCAGAGCCTCAGGGGCAGGCCCGAGGCGTCACGCTCCCGGGCCCAGCCCCGGACCTCGAACCAGAGGACGCTCCCATCCGCGCGAGGGACCCGATAGTCGAAGACGAAGAGGTCGGTCTCGCCCGCGAGGTGCTGCTGAATCGCCCGGATATAGGCCGCGGAATCGTCGGGGTGGAAGAACGCCACCCACCCGGCCAGGCTGCTGGGGGCCTGGCCCTCGGGGAACCCGTGGAGTTCGTAGAAGATCGGGTCGGCCCGGAAGACCCCGGCGACGACGTCGTTCTCCCACGGGAGCACCTGGCCGGCCTCGATGGCCAGCCGGAGCCGCTCCTCGCTCTGGACCAGGCGCTTCTCGGCGTGCAGGCGGTCGTGGATGTCGATGGCCGTCCCGAGCCAGGTCAGAGGGCCGTGCTCGTCCAGGTCGAGCGGGGCCATCCGGACGAGGAACCAGCGGTAGACCCCGTCGCGTCGAAGGAAACGACACTCGGCCTCCGCGGGCTTCATCTCGGGGTCGCCGATCGCGTCGTGGAGCCGCTCCAGGACGGGCCCGAGGTCGTCCGGGTGGACCAGCGACGCCCATCCAATCGCCTCGATCGTCTCGGAGGGGTTCCCGATGTACTCCATCGCCGAGTGGTTCATGTACTCGATCGACTGGTCCCGGCGCATCACGAACATGCTGATCGGCAGGCCGTCCGAGAGCTGCCGGAATCGCGCCTCGCTCTGGCTCAACTCGGCCTGGTACCGCCGGATCGGCGTGATGTCGCGGAAGACCAGGACGCTCCCCGAGGTGTTCCCCTCGTCGTCCCGGATCCTCGCCGCCGTGAGGCTCAGCGGGCGGAAATCGTCGGGCCCATCGCCGAGGCCGAGGAACGCCTCGTCGGAGACGCGATCGGAGCCCGATTCCGACTCCAGCACTTTCTGGCTCGCGCAGGACACCGGCGACCCGTCGGGCTTATTGTAGGTCCGGAAGACCTGGCCGATCGCGGCCCCGATCGACTCGCCCCGGCTGGTCCCGATCAGCTCGGCCGCCGCGTCGTTCAGCACGGTGATCCGGCCGTCGCGGTCGGTCGCGATCATGCCGTCGCCCAGGCTCATCAGGGTCGCCTCGAACATCTTCCGCTGACGCTCGATCACCCGGCGGCTCACCTGCTGCGACCGGATGAGCAGGTGCAACGCCACGGCCCCGACGACGGTCACCAGCGCCCGCAGGGCGGTGCCGAAGCACTCCACCAGCAGGGTCAGCGAGAAGGTGCGGGCCACATCCTCCTGACCCTTCTGGATCTGGTCCCGTTGCGCCTTCTCGACCTGGATGACGGTCGCCAGCGCGTGCGAGGCGGCATCCTCATCCCCGCCGGCGAGGAACCGCTTCCGGGCCTCGTCGAGCCGCCCGGCCTTCGCCAGGGCGATCCGCCCCCGCATCAGCTCGATGCGGACGTCGACCATCCGGCGGATCGCCCCCACCTCGAACGCCCTCCCCGGCAGCGGGACCACTTCCCGATCGAGCCGGTCGAGATCCCCCCGCAACCGGGCGACGTCCGCCTCGAACTCCTCGCCCTCCGCCGGCTCGTTATTCAGCAGGAAGGCCCGCTCGGTCGCCTCGACGTGGCAGAGCCCGGCGTGGACCGACAGCACCGCCTCCATCGCCGACTGGAGCCGGTCGACCCCGCGGCCGTAGTCGTCGAGGTTGCGCAGCGCCCAGACCGAGTAGACCAGCCGGCCCCCCAGGATGGAAAGGAGCACGACCGCGCCGAACGTGATCATGCGTCCGGACGTCCATCGCATCGTAGACGGCCCCCTCACGGCTTCGGAACTCGATCGCGCGACGATACTTCCGATCCGGGGATCGGTCAGGGCATGGGCGCGGTTCGGGGGGAGGATCCTGTTCGGAGACGGTCGCCGTCTCGGGCCACTTCGCAACTCGGACGGCGTCGTCTCGGATCAGCGATCACGCAATTCTATCCGATTAGCCGGTCGCGAGGAATATCGCATCCGCCCACGCACCGCCCGGCCGCCACTCTGCAAACGAACGGTGGCGCCCGGGGCCTTGCACCCGGCCCCGGGCAATCCGCTTCATCGCAGCAGGAACGACACCGCGATGAACACCGGGATCAGCACCGAGGCGCTGTAGGCCACGTAGCCGAAGAAGCTCGGCATCGCCACGCCCCGCTGCTCCGCGATCGTCTTCACCATGAAGTTCGGGCCGTTGCCGATGTACGTCAAGGCCCCCATGAACACCGCGCCCAGCGAGATCGCCACCAGCAGCGACGTCGCCACCTGCCCGTCCAGCAGGGCCACGGTCGAGGCCCCCGGGGCAATCGGGAGGGTCTTGGCGATCTGGAGGAACACGAGATACGTCGGGGCGTTGTCCAGCACGCCGGAGAGGCTCCCGCTCGCCCAGAAGAACTGCACGGGCGTCGACAACCCCATCGCAGCCCCCTTCGCCTGGAGGATCTCCATCGGCGGCTGCATCGTGATGAAGATCCCCAGGAACAGGCAGGCCACCTCCAGGATCGGCCCGTAACTGAACTGGGTCGTCTTCCGAAGCCCGTGCGGCGTCGTCGCCAGCGACAGCCCCGTCAGCCCCAGCATCACCGCCTCGCGCAGGTACGTCGGCACCACGAACGACGTCCCCGGCAAGGTCCGCCCGGGCACGATCAGCCCGACCGCCATCACCACCCCCGCCATCCACAGCAGGTTGATCCCCCCGCGCACCCGGAGCCTGGTGACGTGCCGCAGGTCCGCCTTCTTCGACTCGATCGACTCGTGCCGGAATTCGTACCGGTCCCAGACGTAGTAGATGACCAGGATCATCCCGACCGTGACGAACCAGTACGGCGTCAGGTTGAGCGTCCAGAGGAACGGGACCCCCTGCAAGTACCCGAGGAACAGCGGCGGGTCGCCGATCGGCAGCAGGCTCCCGCCGATGTTCGACACCAGGAAGATGAAGAACACGACCGTGTGCTTGACCTTCTTCCGCTCCTGATTCGTCTCCAGGACCGGGCGGATCAGGACCATGGACGCCCCCGTCGTCCCGATCAGGCTCGCCACCAGCGCGCCGAAGCCCAGAAAGAGCGTGTTCACCCCGGGGGTCGCCACCAGGTCGCCCGTCACCCGCATGCCGCCGGCGATCACGTAAAGGGCGAACAGCAACGTAAGAAACGGCACATAGTCGTCGAGGATCGCATGCTTGAGGACGCTCCCGACCGTCCCCAGGCCCGGGGCCGAGCCGTGGAAGCCGTCCCCCCGCAGGCCGTAGTACGCGAGGATCAGGCCGCCGAGGATCGCGCTCACGAGCAGCTTGGATCGGTTCTCCTCCCACCAGTGGTGGGTCCGGTGGATCAGCGGGAACGTGGCGATCGCCAGCAGGAGCGCGGCGAACGGCAAGGCCCAGAAGACGGACGGGGCCTCGTGATGCCCGCCGGGCGCGTGGCCGGGCTCCTCCGCGAGGCCGAGGGCCGGCAGGGCGAGGACGATCGTCGAGGCGACGGCGATCCGGAGCAGCGTCCGGGGGGCGATTCGGATGGAGGGCATGGCGGGTCCGTGGATGGGATCGATGCGGATCCAGGGCGGCCGGGTCGAATGTCCGGGCCGGGCTCGGGCCTCGTCCTTCGCGGGCGCGATCCCGGCGGGTCGTCTCCTGCTGGCTTGCAACCCGGCCGCGACCTTGCGATTGTGACGTTCTCGCGCCGCCCCGCCAAGCGCCCGGCGTCGCGACCCTTCCTTCGCATCGACACCGAGGAACTCTCCCCATGCGCAACCGGCAGCCCATCGCCCCGCTGCTCGGCCTGGCCGCCCTGCTCCTCGCCGGCCCGGCCCTCGCCGAGTCTCCTCCGCTGAAGCGGCCCAACTTCGTCTTCTTCCTCACCGACGACCAGCGCGCCGACGCCCTCTCGCTGGCCAGCCACGCCCTGCTCAAGACCCCCAACATCGACCGCATCGGCAAGGAAGGCGCCTGGTTCCAGAACGCCTTCGTCGTCAACGCCCTCTGCACCCCCAGCCGCGCCTGCTACCTGACGGGCAAGTACTCCCACGTCACCGGCGTGCTCGACAACTCCGCCCACATGACCCTGCCGAGGTCCGAGCCCATCGTCGCTGAGGCCCTCAAGGCCAGCGGCTACGAGGTCGCCTTCATCGGCAAGTCGCACATGGTCGGCAACCTCCGCGACCGCACCTGGGACTACTACTTCGGCTTCAAGGGGCAGGGCCGCTACTACGACCCCGTCATCTCCGAGAACGGCCAGCCCGACAAGGTCTACAAGGGCTACATGGACGACATCCTCGCCGACAAGGCCCTCGAATACCTCAACAAGCCCCACGAGAAGCCCTTCTGCCTCTTCCTCTGGTTCAAGGCCCCCCACCGCTCCTGGCAGCGTCCCCCGCGCTACGCGAAGCTCTACGAAGGGATGAGCGTCCCCGAGCCGCCGAACTTCAAGGCGGGCTACGCCGGCAAGTCGAAGGCATTCGCCGACGCCGACATGAAGATCGGCGACTTCGACGACGTCCGCAACCTCGACCACCTCGTCAAGGACTACTCCGCCGTCGTCACCGCCGTCGACGACAACGTCGGCCGCGTCCTCAAGACCCTCGACGGCAAGAAAATCGCCGACGACACCGTCGTCATCTACGGGTCCGACAACGGCTTCTTCCTCGGCGAGTGGAACTTCTTCGACAAGCGGCTCATGCACGAGCCCTCGATCCGCGTCCCGCTCCTGATCCGCTACCCGCGCAAGATCAAGCCCGGCACGAAGCCGACCAAGATGGCGCTGAACATCGACCTCGCCGCGACCATCCTCGACTTCGCCGGAATCCCCCTCAACGCCCTGCCCGGCCAGCAGGGCAAGAGCCTCGTCCCCCTGGCCGAGGGCAAGGACGTCCCCTGGCGCGATGCCTGGCTGTACGAGTATTACGAGTACCCCCAGCCCCACCGCGTGAAGCCCCACCGGGGCATCCGCACCGACCGCTGGAAGCTCATCCACTTCCACACGACGCCCGAGGAATTCGAACTCTACGACCTCCAGGCCGACCCCCACGAGTCCCACAACCTCTACGGCCAGCCCGCCCAGGCCGAGATCGCCGAGCAGCTCAAGAAGCGGATGGCCGAACTCCGCAAGGAGCTCAACGACAAGGATTAACACATGATATAGAGTGCGGAAGCTCGCTTCCGCCCTGTTGTCGCGAAGACTGCTCCGCGCCTCCGTTTGAAACAAGACGCTTTGACGCGTCCGCACAGCGCGCAGGGCGAAGCCGAAGAGCAAGCGTCGAAAGCGCTGGGCGAGGGTCTCCCGACCCCGCCCCCACGCACGCCGCGCCAGACTGCCAAATCGGGTCTCCAGACCCATCGGGAAAACCCCGGTGATCGGGGCAGTTGATTGATGGGTCTGGAGACCCGTTCCTCTGGTAACGCTTCTCAAGGTGAGGGCGGGGTCGGGAGACCCTCGCCCAGCGCCGGGGCCTGGAGCCGGCCTGCCTTTCTCACCACGAGGGCATCACCTCACCGGCACCAGCCTCACCTCGCGCAGGTCCATCACCGCCAGCCCCGGCTTCGACACCGGCCGGACCTCCAGGGTCTGCCGGCCGGTCTTCACCTCGATCGTCCCCAGGTCCTGCGGCTTGAACGCCTGGAACCCGCCCGTCACCGGCACGGTGAGCGTCTTGACCTGATCCCCGACCCGGAAATCCACCACGCTCCCGCCCGACCCATTCCCGCAGCCGACCAGCGGCTCCAGCTTGTAGGTGCCGGCCCTGGGCGCGGTGAACTCGAACGACGCCCAGTCCGTCGGCTTCACCCAGTAGCCCAGCGTGTTCTTGTGCGGCAGCGGCTCATATCGGAGCGTGTTGCCGTGAACCACCGCCGATCGCGCGGGCATCACGATCACCCCGTCCTTGCCCGGCGGGTTGGGGACATGATCGGGATTCGGCCCGGGCATCTGGGCACCGACGGCCTTCCGCCACGCGTCCAGCTTCGCGGCCAGCTCCTCGACCTTCTTCGGCTCGGCCTCCGCCAGGTTGTTCGACTCCCGGAAATCCTTGCCGACCTGGAACAGCTCGCGGCGCCCCGTTTCGTAGAACTCGATCAGCTTCCACCCCCCCTCCTGCACCGCCCCGGAAGGAGTTCCCCCCTGGTTGCTCGTGTGCGGATAGTGCCAGTAAAGTGCGCGAGGGGATGACGATTCGTTCTTGAGCAGATGGACGGCCAGGCTCACGCCGTCGAGCGGTTGCAGCGGATTCTTGCCAAGCTCCGCCAGCTCCGCCAGCGTCGGCGGCAGGTCGCAGCTGATCGCCGGGGTGTCATCCCTGCCCCGGCGCGATCTTGCCGGGCCAACGGATGATCATAGGAACACGGATGCCCCCCTCGTAGAGATAGCCCTTGCCCCTCCCGATAGGGCCCCGTTGTTCGTCGCCGGGGTCTTCGGCCCCTCGCGCGTGGCCAGGCCGCCGTTGTCGCTCGTGAAGACGACGATCGTGTTGTCCGCGATCTTCAAGGCCTCCAGCTTCGCCAGCACCCGCCCGACGGCCCTGTCCAGATGCTCAAGCAACGCGGCATACGTCGGGTTCTCCTGCTTGCCGTGCGGCGTGCCGTCCCACTTCGGATACTTGCCCACCGTCGCCTCGGGCGCGACCATCGGCGTGTGCACCGCGAAGTGCGGCAGGTACAGGAAGAACGGCCTCGACGCGTTCGCATCGAGGAACTTCTCCGCCTCGCCCGCGAGCCGGTCGGTGAGATACTCGCCGTCCTCGGCCTTCTCCAGGCCCGTCATCCGCCGGTCATTCCTGCCGAAGGGCGCGACGTACGACATGGGCGTGCCGGTCTCATCCCCGGCGATGTTCACATCAAAACCCTGCTCCTTCGGCCCGAACCCCTTGCCGCCCAGGTGCCACTTGCCGATATGCCCGGTCGTGTATCCGTTGGCCTTGAACGCCTCGGCGAGTGTGACCTCTTCCAGCGGCAATTCCTGCCGGAATTTCGGGCGCAACAGCCTCTGATCCGGCCGATCCCCCCCGGCCCGGCAGCCAGTCGGTCAGGTGCAATCGCGCGGGATGCTTGCCGGTCATCAGCGACGACCGCGTCGGCGAGCACACCCGGCGCCGCCGCGTAGAACCTCGTGAACCTGCGCCCCTGCGACGCCATCCGATCGAGGTTCGGCGTCCTGTGGAACGCGCTCCCATAACACCCCAGATCCGCCCCCCCCAGGTCATCCGCGACGATCAGGACGACATTCGGCCTGGCTTCCCCCAGGAACCCCACCATCGCGGCCCAGAGAACGAACGAACTCATGAGAGCATTCCTTGTTGAGCAAAATCCATTGAACCACAGAGACACGGAGGGCACAGAGAATGAGATGACAAAACTCTGAAAAATCCCCTCTCTGCGTTCTCTGCGTCTCTGTGGTTCGATTCCCCTCCAGATCAACTCAAGACGGGTTTGACCACCTGCCCGTGCACGTCCGTCAGCCGGAAGTCCCGCCCCTGGAAGCGGTAGGTCAGCCGCTCGTGGTCCATGCCCAGGAGATGCAGGATCGTCGCCTGGAGGTCGTGCACGTGCACCTTGTCCTGCGCGATGCCGAACGCCAGCTCGTCCGACGCCCCGTGGCTGTACCCGCCCTTCACGCCGGCCCCGGCGAGCATCATCGTGTAGCAGTCGGGATAGTGATCCCGGCCCAGGATCTTGCCGCCGGCCGTGCGCCCTTCGCGGAACGGAGTCCGTCCGAACTCCCCGCCGAGGATGATCAAGGTCTCGTCGAACAGCCCGCGCGACTTGAGGTCGCGGATCAGGGCCGCGACCGGCTTGTCCATCGTCGCGCACTTCTTCGTCAACCCGTCCCGGATGTCCTCGCCCGGCCCCGTGCCGTGGAAATCCCAGCCCCAATCGAAGAGCTGGACGTAGCGGACCCCCTGCTCCACCAGGCGGCGGGCCAGCAGGCAATTGTTCGCGAAGCTCGACGCACCCGGCTCCGCGCCGTAGTCTTCGAGGATCCGCTTCGACTCCCGACCGATGTCCATCACTTCAGGAACCGACGTCTGCATCCGGAACGCCAGTTCATATTGCGCGATGCGCGTCTGGGTTTCCGGATGCCCCAGCTCGCGCCCCTGGATCTCGTTCAGTTCGCGGATGGCGTCCAGGCTCATCCGCCGCATGCTGCGGTCCATGCCGGAAGGGTCCGACGCATAGAGCACCGGGTCGCCCTTGGACCGGCACTGCACGCCCTGGAAGACCGACGGCAGGAACCCGCTGCCGAACGAATTTTTGCCGCCGTTCGGCTGCACGCCGCTCGAAATCAGGACGACGAACCCCGGCAGATTCTGATTCTCCGACCCGAGCCCGTAGGTCGCCCACGCCCCGATGCTCGGCCGCCCCGAGCGCGGGGAGCCGGTGTAGACCAGCAGCTCGGCCGGCGCGTGATTGAACTGATCGGTCGTCATCGACTTGATGACGCAGACGTCGTCCGCCACCTTCTGGAGGTTCGGCAACGCGTCCGACATCCAGACCCCGCCCTTGCCGTACTGCGCGAACTTGCGAGGGGTCCCCAGCAGCTTGGGCACGCCGGTCGTGAACGCGAACCGACGCCCCTTGAGGAACGAGTCGGGGCACGGCTGTCCGTCGCGCTTGACGAGTTCGGGCTTGTAGTCGAACAGGTCCAGGTGCGGCGGCGAGCCGGTGAGGTGCAGGTAGATCACCCGCTTCGCCTTGGGCGCGAAGTGCGGCGGCCTCACCGCCAGCGGGTCGGGCCCGATGGCGATGTCGGCGTTCGCCCTCTTGGGGGCGAGCGTATCGACGGCCAGCATCGAGCCGAGGGCGATCGCCCCCAGGCCCGCCTGGCTCTGCTTGAAGAAGTGCCGACGCGTCTGGAGTTGCAAACGTTCGAGGCGAGGGTCCATCGGAATATCCTCCGCTCCAGATCCGATCAACGCTTCATCAGGGTTTCATCGAGGTTCAGCAGCACGTTGCCGAGCACCGTCCAGGCCGCGAATTCGGCCGGGTCGGCCTCCTTCGGCAGCGGGCCGAGCGGGTCGGTCGCCAGTTTCCTGGCACGCTCGGGATCCTTCGCGAAGACCGCGCGGGCGTCCGTGAACAGCCGTTCGAGCCGGCTCCGCTCCTCGTCGCCGGGGATCCTTGCGAGGCAGAGGAACACCCCGCGATCGATCCGCCCCGCGACCCTCGGCCCGCCTTCCTTCACCATCCGCCGCGCCAGCGCCTGCGCGGCCTCGACGTAGACAGGGTCGTTGAGGGTGACGAGCGCCTGCAGCGGCGTGTTGGTCCGCGACCGCTTGAGCGTGCAGACCTCGCGGTTCGGGGCGTCGAACGTAGTCATCGACGGATACGGATTCGACCGCCGCCAGGTCGTGTAGATCCCCCGTCGGTAGCGATCCTCGCCCATGCTCGTCTGCCAGTCGATCATGCTCCCGAACGCCGCGTTCAGGCCGCTCGAGGGCTGCAACGGCTTCACCGGCGCCCCGTGCATCTTCGACGACAGCAGGCCCGACACGGCCAGGGCCTGGTCGCGGATCGTCTCGGCCGGCAGCCGGAACCTCGGGCCGCGCGCGAGCAGGCGATTCTCCGGGTCGCGCTGAACGAGATCCGGAGAGACCTTCGAGGCCTGCTTGTAGGCGTCCGAGGTCACCAGCAGTTTCAAGAATTTCTTCACATCCCACTTCGTCCGCACCAGCTCGGTCGCGAGCCAGTCGAGCAGTTCGGGATGGCTGGGCTGTTCCCCCTGCGCCCCGAATTCTTCACTGGTGGCGACGAGCCCCTGGCCGAAAATCTGCTCCCAGAACCGATTCGCCATCACCCGGGCGGTGAGCGGGTTGCGGTCCGAGACCAGCCATTTCGCCAGGGCCAGGCGGTCGGGCTTCGCGTCCTTCGGCAGCCCGCCGAACGCCGCAGGCACGCCCTCCTTCACATCGGGGCCGAGGTCGAGGTAGTTCCCGCGATATTGTAGCTTCGTCACACGCCGATCCTTCCCCGCCAGCTCGCGGTAGATCGGCACCGTGGTCTCGGGCTTCAGGTCGGCGAGTTGCTTCCGGACCTTCGCCAGCTCCTCGCGGTCCTTCTTCAGCTCCGGCGAGACCTCGGCCGCGTAATGCCGCTCCAGCTCGGCCACCTGCGCATCCGACCGCTTCGACTTCGGCATCCTCGCGATCGCCGCGATCGGGGCCGGCACGCGGGCGATCGCGATGGCCTTCGGGTCCGATGTCGTCGCGAGGCGGAACCGGCCGATCGTGTGATTCTCGAACTTCGACACCTGTTCGAGCTTGAGAATGAGCACGCTCCCCGGCTTCGCGGCGATCGGCGTAGCGGGGACGAGCGTCAAGGTGTGGGGCTCGCCGAGCTTGCCGCCGACGGCCCAGCCCTTGTTCCTGAGGTCGGTGTTGCCGATCACCGACGCCGCGCCGAAATCCGTCTGCTCGTAATCGGCGAAGGCCGAGGCGAGCGTCACCGTCCGGGGCCCGTCCATCGCCAGGGTGGTCGAGGGTGCCGGGGCGCCTTGATCCTTGAGCGTCCGGATCGGCTTGCGGTCGGCGTCGAGCAGGTTCAGCGTGTAGCCGGCCAGCCGCGAGCCCACGTTGCCGTCAGTCCGGTTCCAGACGACCACTTTTTCCACCCGACGGTCGGCCTTGAGGTCCAGTTCCCAGAAGGGGTTGGCCTGCGGCTCGGTGTGGGTCGTCGAGTTCGCGCCGTAGTAATCGCCATTCGTGTTGCTGTCGATGGCGCGACGCGGCTCGCCGCCGTAGGCGATCCCGCTCTGCTTCGCATCCCCGCGCGGGGCGACGTTCGCGCCGTCCTCGAAGACCTGCACCTCCGCGAGCGACAGGATCCGCTCCTTGCCGGGCAGATCGACCCGGACATAGCGAGCCACCGGGGCCGACTTGCCCGGCTCCTGCACCTGCGCGACCACCCGCGACAGCACGAAATTGCCGTTCCCCGGCGACAGCCCCGGCCCCTTCCCGGGCAGGCTGTCATCCGGCAACGTCTCCAGCCGGATCGCCTCAACGGGCCGATCCCCCAGCGCTATCTGAACGGTATACGCGTCGGTCTTCACATCCGGATTCGCCGCGATGCGGATCGATTGATCCTTGAGGACCGTCGCCTTCGACCCGCCGCGTGCCTCCACCGAGACCGGCTCGACCGACCGCCACTCGGGCTCGACCTTCAGGGTCTCGGCCCAGGCCGGCAGCCCCGACAGCGCCTCGCGACGCGGCGATTTCAGCGACTTCTCCAGCTCGCCGACCCGCTTCTGCCACTCGGCCTTCTGCGTCACCTGGGCCTGCGAGAACAAGGGCAGCGTGGGCGACTCGTCGCCCCGGTCGGCGTCGGCCGTGTTGTTCAGGATGGCGTAGACCTTGAAATACTCCTCCTGCGAGATCGGATCATATTTGTGGTCGTGGCACTGGGCGCAGGCGATCGTGGTGCCCATCCAGACGGCCAGCGTGGTGTTCACCCGGTCCACCACCGCGACCGTGCGGAACTCCTCGTCGTTCGTGCCGCCCTCGTTGTTCGTGAGCGTGTTGCGGTGGAAGGCCGTGGCCACGAGCTGGTCGTCGGTCGGGTTCGGCAGCAGGTCGCCCGCGAGCTGCTCGACCGTGAACCGATCGAAGGGCGTGTTGGCGTTGAAGGAACGGATGACGTAGTCGCGATACGCCCAGATGGTGCGCGGGGGGTCGTCGGCGTAGCCGGACGAATCGGCGTAGCGGGCCAGGTCGAGCCAGTAACGCGCCCAGTGCTCGCCGAAGCTCGGCCGCGCCAGCAGCGAATCCACCAGCCGCTCATAGGCGTCCGGCCGGGCGTCCTTCGCGAACGCCTCGACCTCCGCCGGGGTCGGCGGCAGGCCCGTCAGG
Organism: Isosphaeraceae bacterium; assembly: GCA_965279195.1. Classification (GTDB taxonomy): domain Bacteria; phylum Planctomycetota; class Planctomycetia; order Isosphaerales; family Isosphaeraceae; genus CBDIHP01. The sequence continues at coordinate 104,846 of CBDIHP010000043.1, read as the reverse complement.
TCGAGCGAGACCCGGCGGATCAGCGTCGCCCTGTCGGCGATCGGCGACGGCTTCAGCCCCTCGGAATCCAGCCTCGCCAGGATGAACGCATCGATGGGATTCTTCGTCTCGCGCGGCAGCTCGGGCCGCGTCGGGATCACGTACGACCAGTGCTTCGCGTAAGGCGCCCCCTGCTTGATCCAGGCCTCGAACTTCGCCACCTCGGCCGGGCTCAACCGCTTGCCGTGCCCCTTCGGCGGCATGGCGGTGGCGTCGTCGGCCTTGATGCGTTCGAGCAGCTCGCTCTCCTCCGGCTTCCCCTTCACGACGGCCGAGTAGCCGCCCAGGTCGCCGAAGACCCCGTCCTCCGTGTCCAGCCGCAGGGGCTTCGCCACCCCCTTCCGCTTGCGGACGTCCGGGCCGTGGCAGGTGAAGCACTGGTTCGACAGGATCGGCCGGATCTCCCGGTTGAAATCCACCGGCGCCGCGTCCGGCTTCGGGTCGGCCGCATGAAGAACCGTCTGACCCATCAGCGCGGCGAATCCCAGCGCAATCCATCGGGTCCGAGAGGCGATCCGGACGTCGTGCATGGCGAACGACCCTCATTCCTTCAACGGGCGTGACGCGGCCAGGCGGGAACCGTGGCGGGCGGGGCAATGGCGGCGGTCGCAATCCGGCGGGAGTTCACCCCGAATTGTATACCCACCGGCCCCGCGAATCGAGCCCGCACCCCGCCGACCCTTGACTTGCCGACAGGCGTCGGTAAACTTGCCGACAGTCGTAGGCAAAACCGTCCCCGAGGAGTCTCCCGTCATGTCCGAGCCCGACCCGCCCGCGCTCTCGGAGGCGCAACTGGAGATCATGCAGGTCGTCTGGGACCGCGGCGAGGTGACCGTCGCCGAGGTCTGGAAGGCCCTCGGCCCGCGCCGGAAGGTCGCGAGGAACACCGTGCAGACGCTCATGGCCCGCCTGGAGGAAAAGGGCTGGCTGACCGTCGTCGAGGAGGGGCACGCCTTCCGCTACAAGGCCGCCGTCGCACGCAAGGCCACGCTCGGCACGATGGTCAAGAAGCTCGTCGAGACCGCCTTCAACGGCTCGGCCGAGGGGCTGGTGCACGCCCTGCTCGACGGCCGGGGCGTCTCCCCCGACGAGGCCGATCGCATCCGCGCCCTGATCGATCGGGCCGAGGGGAAGCCGCAAACGCCCGAGGAATCCCCCGCCCGGCGTCCGAAGGGGAAAGGAGGCCGCACATGAACACGCTCGCCCGGCTCGATCCGGGGGCGGACGGCTGGTTCCTGGTGCTCCTGGGCGCGTCGGCCCTCGCCGCGGTCGTGTCGGCGGCCGGGTTGCTCGGCCGGATCCTCGCGCGTCGCGACCCGGCGACGTCGCACGCGATCGACCGCGCCGCGTTGCTCCTGATCCTCGCCCTCCCCGTCCTGGTCCCCCTCGCCGGCCGTTCGCAATGGTTCGCCGTCACCTGGCCCCGTCCCGAGGCCCGCCGCCCCGAACCGCCCCAGGCCCCGCCGCCCCAACCAGCCCTGCCCCTGCCCCGGCTGTCGGTCGTGGAAAGGGTCGAGGAGGAGCCGGCCCCCCTGCCCGCCGTCGCGATGCCCGAGCCCGTCGTCGCCGAACCCCGGATCCTGGCTCCGGTCGAGGCGGCCCCCGTCGAGCCCGCGTTCGAGTTCGACCGCGCCAGTCTCTGCGGCCTGGCCGTGGCCGCCTGGCTGACGGTCGCGGGCATGCTCGCGTTGAGACTGATTCACGGCCTGATGGGTTTGCAACGGCTCCGCCGCCTCGCCCGCCCGGCCGACCCGGCCGCCCTGGCGGAACTCCGCAACGCCTTCGGTCCCGACGCCAAGCTGCCGCCGATCTTCGAGGTCCCCGGCCTCCCGGGCCCGCTCGCCGGCGGCCCGATTTACCCGGCGATCTACCTGCCCGAAGGGCTGCCCGCCTCGCTCGACCCGGACGCGTTGCGAGAGATCCTGATCCACGAATGCGCCCACGCGTTCCGCCGCGATCCGCTGTTCGGGCTCCTCCAGCGGATCGCCACCGCCCTGTTCTGGCCGCACCCGGCGATCCACCTGCTGAACCGCCGCCTCTCCCGGTCGCGCGAGGCGGTCTGCGACAACCACGTCCTGGGCCGGAGCCGACGCACCTCGTACGCCCGGACCCTGCTCGCCCTCGCCGAACGCCAGTCCCCCCCTCGCACACGACACCTGGCCGTGGTCGGCCTCTGGGAGGCGCTCGAGCCCCTGGAAACCCGCGTGCGCGACATCCTCGACGAACGGAGGCCCCCCGTGACCCGCCCGTCCCCCCTGCGGACCCTCTCCGCCACCCTGGTGGTGACCCTCCTCGCCCTCCCCCTCGCCGGCCTGCGGTTCCTCCCCCCCGCCCAGGCCAGCGAGGCGAGCCCCGAGCCCGCATCCACCTCCCCAGAAGCCGCATCCGTAGATCCGGTCGAACTTCCATCCCCCCCGGCCGATGAGCCGCCCTTCCCGTTCGACCCGACCTTCGGCGACAAGACCGTCACGGTCATCGAAGGAACCACCGTCGACGACGAGAAGACGCTTTCGGGCATCCGGGTCAACGGGACGTGGTTGCGCAAGCAGCCCGAGCCAGCCGTGAGCGGTGCCTACGGGCGTTTCACCCTGAGGATGGTCGGACCGCCCAGGCGGGTCGAGAACATCATCGCCACCAACGCCGATGGCACAATCCAGGGCTATGCAACCAGTCCCCTGAGGGTACTGACATCGCACATGCCCGTCGAAATCAACATGAAGCCCGCCCGGAAGATCGCCGTCCTGGTGAAGGATGGGACGGGGAAACCCGTGCCGTCGGCCCATGTGACGGTCCACGCCGATGGGCCGCTCGCCGAGCAAATTAGCGATGCCGAAGGCAGGGCGCGTCTGCTGGTCCCCGCCGATGCCCGGATCAGTGCCGTGGTGGCACACAAGGATCGGGTCGGGATGGATTATTTCCTGGTGGATCCCTACTACTTCAACACGGGTCCATCTGAAATTCCCGAATCCATCACGCTGCGGCTGCTGGGTGCGCAGTCCGCCAGTGTGAGAGTCGTCGATGAGAAGAAGGAGCCCCGGGCAGGCTTTCGCGTCCACCTGCACGGGATCTCCTTGAGAGGCAAATCCCGACCTCTGAATATCGCCGCCACCGAGTCAATGACCGCTGCGACGGACGCCCAGGGGATCGCCCATTTCCACTGGTTGCCTCGCGAGATCCGTTCCCAGCCCAGAGTCGTGATCTTCCCGTGGGAAGGCCAGGAATTGCAGCCGGTGCATCTCGAACCCGGCAGTAAGTCGCCCGTGGAGTATCGCGTAACCTCCCATGTGACCTTCTCGGGCAAGGTCATTCAGACGGACGGGAAACCGCTCCGACGTGCCCTCGTCGGCTTCCAGGCATTCCCGGACCGAGGCGATTACTCGGAGGGCTGGACTCGAACCGATTCCGAGGGAATCTATCGATTCAAGGTGCCGCCGCGTCGCACCATCTCGATCGCCCTGCTGGAGGGAGGCAGGGCCGCCGCGCCGATCTTCGGGATTTATTCGGAACGGGGCATCGACCGAGAGGGGCTCGATCTCCGCGTCGTCGAAGGCGGCATAATCGGCGCAGGGATCGTCGGGCCGGACGGCAAGCCGCGAGCCGGCGCGCATCTGCGGCTGACCATGCTGGGCCCCCCGCAGCCCAGGAACAATGATATTCGATTGAATGGAGGGGATCGCGAGTCCTTCACGACCTACGCGTATCCCGGACTGTCGGGCAGCCTCAACATCCTACTCGCCCCGGGCGATTATCGGATCTCGGCCGGGACCGATGACATGCACTCCGAGCAGGTCAACGTCACGGTCACACCGGCCACCAAACAGGTCCGCCATTTCAAACTCGTCGTGGATGAGACCGACCCCGAGTGGAAGCCGGTAACGATCTCCGGTACGGCCTTCGACGCCACCGGGCAGGCCCAACCACAGGTGCCGGGGGCGATCATCACCGCTCTGCCGTTCGGTCGCGAGATGGTCACCCCGCCGGAAGGTACCGCAGACGAGAACGGGTTGTTCCGTTTCGATGTGCCGGCCGAGGTGAAGGTCATTCGACGGCCGTCGAGGATGGTCGTCTTCTCGCCGGGCGGCCCGAATCCGAAGGCCCTCGTCATCGCCCGCAACGCGGAAGGGACGCTCGCCGGGTCGGTCCGGATCAATGACGGGTCGAAGGATCTCCGCATTCCGATGTCTCCCGCCGGGATCCTCACCGGCCGGCTGCTCAAGTCTGACGGCTCGCCCGACGTCGGCCGCGATATGATTTTGATCCAGGTCACCTCCGGTACCAGGCAATCCGTGGCGACATACAGGACCGAGGCCGTTACCGATGGCCAGGGCAAGTACCGCTTCACAGGGGTCCTGGTCGACACCCGATGCACGGTCTTCGCCATTCCCCGCGGCGAGTCCATGCGGGGCCTGATGCGGCCCTCGAAGGAGGCGTACAAGGAAGTGACGGTCGAACGGGGCGGCGTGATCGACCTCGGTACGTTCCAGTCCGAAACGGTGAGGTCGAATCCGGAGCGTCCGAAGGCCCGACCGATCGGCCGGCGCGACGAAGCTGCGGGGACGCCCCGGAGCCCGACGGAACGCAGCGGCCTGAGTGCGATGCCCTTCGCCACGACCCCGGAAGCGATCCTCGCGTGCCTTTCGAGTCTCTCGTCGATTTGATTCCATAAGCGATGCGCCCGCTTTCGTTCTGTTTGGTCTCGATCGGCGATCGATGCCACGAGCGGCCCCGGACACACGGGGCCGCTCTGTTTGGATCGCAGGGACTGCAGGGGTTGATGGCGGCGAGAAATCCGGTATTCCGGCGAATCGAGTGGACGGAGGGGCGTCTATAGAGGATGGCTGGACATGTTGACGTGACGGCTTGAGGACGCGTGAACGATAACGATGTTTCGCGAACGAAAGGCGTTGATTGGCTTTGTTCCCGCAAATTTCGTAGGGTGCGCTGCGACGCGGCCTCCCGGGCCGGCGTCCACCGCACCGACGGGGGCGGACGACGATGCCATCCGCCCGCGCGGCCAGGGGCACCGTCGGTGCGGTGGACGCGGGTACGCGTCGCGGCGAACCCTACGCGGTGATTTCCGAACCAAACGCGGGGATTGGCTTTGTTCCCGCGTTTTCGAATCCGGCGCGTCGGGTTGACGGAGGCCCGGGAGTTTGCTGAGGTCTGTCGCGGAGGCGGGGATTTGTCGAACGGGCGGGGCAAACGCGTGGTGCGGGTCGGGCTGGCGGTGTTGCTGCTGGCGGCGCTGGGGGTTGCGCCGACGGATGGCAGGCCGGGGCCGGCGCATCCGTCGCGGAGGATCTCTGCCGGGGAACAGGTCCCGAACCTGCTGCTGATCGTCGCGGACGATTTCCGGGGGGGGATCCTGGGAGTCGATGGCGACCCTCGCAAGGCGACGCCCCGGCTCGATCGGCTGGCGTCGCAGGGGGTTCGGTTCACGCGGGCGTACTGCAACTCGCCGCTCTGCACCGCGAGCCGGGCGTCGTTCATCACGGGCAAGCTGCCGCACAACGTCGGGGTGACTCGCTTGCTGTCGGCCATGCCGCTGGACGCGGTCACGCTCGGCGGTTGGCTTTCGGATCTCGGCTACAACACCGCCGCCTACGGCAAGATGCACTTCAACTCGGGCTCGCGGCACGGGTTCGGAGAACTGCTCGACACCGACGACTGGAAGCGGCACCTCAAGGCCCACCCGCCGGAGGAGGGCGATCGGCGCCGGAAGTGGCGGCCGTTCCAGGACCCGCCCGAGGCCTGGCTCAACGCCGAGGTGCGACCGGCCGGATTGCCCGAGTCGGCCATGGAGTCGCGGTTCTATTCGGACCGGGCGGCCGAGTTCTTCAAGGCGAACAGGTCCCGGCCGTTCGGGCTGGTGGTCAGCTTCTACGACCCCCACGCCCCGTTCCAGTTCCCCGACGCCTGGCCCGCGACCTTCCGGCCCGACCAGTTCCCCGACCCGAGGCTGACCGAGGCGGACAAAGCCGAGCAGCCGGCGATCTTCCGGCGGCTCTCGCCCGAGCAGTTCCGCGGGGTGGCCGCGTCGTACTACTCGTCGGTCTCGTTCGTGGACGCCCAGATCGGCCGGGTGCTCGACGCCCTCGACGCCGAAGGGCTATCCGACGAAACGATTGTTGTATTTTTAGGTGATAATGGCTACATGCTCGGCGAGCACGGCCGGCTGGAGAAACACTGCTCGTACGAGCCCTCGGTGCTGGTCCCCCTGCTCGTCCGCTGGCCCGGGCATGTGCCGGCCGGGCGGGTGGTGCCGGACCTGGTGGAGTTGATCGACGTGATGCCCACCATGCTCGACCTCGCCGGCCTGCCGCTGCCGCCGGGCCTGGACGGGCAATCGCTCGCCGGCCTGGCCCTGGGGACCCCGGGCGCGAGGGGCCGCGAGGTGGCCTACAGCGAGTACACCGAGAACGAGGAGGCGATGGCCCGGGACGATCGGTACAAGCTGGTCGTCTCGACCGGGCGTCGGAGACGCCTGGACGGCTACGCCACCGGCGGCCCCCTGCCCGGCCCTTCGACCCGGCTCTACGACACCCGCGACGACCCCGGGGAGACCCGCGACCTCGCTGCCGACCCCGGGCTCGCCCGGGTCCGCGACGCGCTGCTCGATGCGATGAGATCGAGGGCGGTGTCGGGCCCGGGCCGCCGGGTGCCGCCGCCGCCGGGCCTGGCCGGCATCGACGCCCTGCACTGGAGCCTGGTCCCCCAGGATTGAGGCCGGCCCCGGCTGGCGCGGATCCGATGCCCATTTCGATGGAACTTGGGTGGGCTCGCGCGCGACGGGCGGGCCGGTGTTGCATCCGGGAGTGCCGATCATGTCCGCCGTGCCGCCGCAGGAAATCGAGGACCCCCAGCAGGACGATCGCGGCCTGCTCGCCTTGCTCGTCGTCGCCCTCCTGCTGGGTTCCGCCCTGCGGTTCGCCTGGGGGGCCGACATCGAGTACAAGCAGGACGAGCGTTACACGACCGAGTCGGCCCTGGGCTTGGGTGGCAAGTCGCCCTGGCCCGCTCTGGGGATGCCGTCGAGCGCGGGCCCGCGCAACGCCGGGATGAGCGTGTGGGTCTTCAGCGCCCTGGCGAGGCTGACGGGTGCGGGGGATCCGATCGGCCTGGCCCGGTCGGTCGAGGGGCTGAACGTCCTGGCGCTCGCCGTCCTGGCCGGGTTCGCCTGGCGGGCGGTCCCGAGGGATCAGCGGGCGATCTGGGCCTGGGCCATCGCCCTGGCGGCCGTCTCGCCGACCGAGGTCATCCACTCCCGGAAGATCTGGGCCCAGTCGGTGCTTCCGCTGTTCTCGGCGCTCAACTGGATCGGCTGGTGGTATCGCCGGACGCCCGCCGGGGCCTTCTGCTGGGGGCTCATCGGGGCCTTCACGGGGCAAATCCACATGAGTGGATTCATCTTCACCGCCGCGCTCATGCTCTGGACCCTGGCCTTCGACCGGACCGACCCGTCTCCGATTCGATGGCGTTACTGGGCCGCGGGCACGCTGGTCGGTGCCCTGCCGATGATCCCCTGGGCGATCTACCTCGTGCAGTCGGCGGGCACGAGGCCGAAGGGCGGGACGGATGACATCGTCTCGGTCAAGATCAATGACATCATCAAGCTCCGATACTGGCTGCTCTGGGCGGGCAAGCCGTTCGGCGCCGACATCGTCTTCAGCCTGAAGCGGGCGCCGTTTGTCGACTTCCTCCGCTCGCCCGCCGTCGCGGGCCGGGCGACCTACGCCGCGCTGGCGACCTACGCCGTCCTCGGAATTGTGCTGATGCGTGCGGTCGTCGCCTTCGGCCGCGAGTTGTCCCGGGCCAGGCCGAGTGCCCTGCGGCGGTTGTGGTCGACCGGGTCGAACCTGTCGCTGCTGATGGGTGCGTCCTTCTGGGGATACGGGACCTTGATCACGCTGGCGCCCAACCCCGTCCACACGTTCTACTGCATCATCACATTCCCCGGCCCCTATCTGTGGCTGCCCGCCCTCTTGCTGGGGGGCGTGGTCGCCCGGGTGACCGGCCGCCGCATGCTGCTGGTGACCTTCTGCGCCTCGGCCCTGCTCTCGTTCCTGTTCCTGCTCCACGTCCACCGCAGCGGCGGCATCCCCGGGAGCGACTTCGGGGTCCCCTACGGCCGCCAGATCGGCCTCTCTCAGTAGGCATCGGGAGACGCGGGCCCGGTCGCCCCGGGCCCGCGTCTCACCGCGATTCCCGGCCTCAGCGCCCGGTGAGGGCGTTGAGGATGAGCATCTCCAGTTGCTCATATTGACGGTTGGCCCGGAGTTCCTCGACGCGGGCGTGGTCGACGCCGCGGACGATGTCGACCAGGCGGAGGAACATCGTCTTGGAGTGGGCCAGGTGGTACATCGAGTCGTCGAGGACGGTCGTGCGCATGGCCTTGATATCCAGGCCGACGCATTCGCCGTTCTGTCCGAAGCCGTTCTTCTCCAGGACCCAGACCTGGTCGAAGGCGCGGCGGAGGTCGACGCTGCCGAAGACCTTGTCCTGGTCGTACTTGAGCCCGTTCTGGTCGTTCAGGTGGACGGACCAGAGCTTCTCGTGGAACATCGCGTAGGCCATGTCGTCGGCGGGGTCGAGGCCGGCGAGGATCGAGTGGGCGGACTCGATCAGGACGCCCGACCGCCTGGGGTCGATCGTCTTGTAGCAGAGCCCGATCATATGACCGACGGTCGGCAGGTAGGCCTGGTCCATCGGCTCGTTCGGCTTGGCCTCGCCGAGGATCCGGATCTCGGGGTCGTGCTCGAGGATGGCGTTCCAGGCGTCGAGCAGGCGGGCGATGGCGGTCTTGCCGCACTTGGCCTCGCGGATGTAGGTCCCCTCGCGGGCCAGCCAGAGGACGTAATTCTTGCAGTTGACCTCGCGGGCGATGTCGACGCAACGCCTGGCGCGGTCGAGGGCATACTGGCGGTCTGAGGGGCTGTTGGAGGTGAAGGCGCCGTCGATCGTCCGGGGGTCTTCCCAGAGGCGCGGGGCGACGATCTCGACGAACAGCCCCTCGCCGTCGAGCATGTTCTTGACGGCGGCGATGCCGCGCTGGGTGGCGGGCCAGTCGAGGTCGGCGGGGACGATGTCGTCGTCGTGGAACTGGACGGCGTCGAAGCCGAGTTCCTTGTACGCGCGGATCTTCCGGGCGAACTCGACTTCCTTGCGGACGGGGGGCCCGAACGGGTCGGCGCCGGTGCTGATATTCCAGGGGCCGAACGAGAAACGGTACTGTGTCGGGCTGGCGCCGTTGGCCATGAGCGGAGAGTCTCCTACAATCGGGCGGTCAAACGGCCGGGCGCGCAGGGGCGTCCGGCACGAAATCGTTCGGTCGGGGACGCTGGCATTGTGCCAGGGACGGGCCCTGGAATCCAGACAAGGGCGGGGGTGGGATCGGATGCGTATCGGCCACCTGATCCTGGCGGTGTTCCTCTCCGCGATCGTCATGTCCCTTGTGCGCAGCCCGGCCGGGCGGGTGACCGTGGTCACCTTCGTGTTCGGCACCGCCATGATGGCCGCCGCGCTGGTGACCCTCCTGGCCATGTTCCAGACGGTCGGCAGCCTGGGCGAGGCCCGGGGGCTGGGCCAGCACCTGGAGGCACTCGCCGCCACGGCCGCCGTGACCGTCGTCGGCGCGGGGGTGACGCTCATGGCCCTCTGGGCCGGGATCTGGCTGGTCCTTCGGATCAGCGAGTAGCTCGGCCCTTCCCGGATCCGATCGCATTCTCACCCCGAGACATCAGAACCCGCCAACTCGATCATCGGCCCCCGGCCCCCGCCCGGATCGGGGCCCGTCGTCGGTCGAGGGGTCAGGTCGCGGGCTTGCCGGGGGGGCGGAGGGTGATCTCCAGGCGGCGGTTGCGGGCGCGGGAGAGGTCATCGTCGGCGTCGACGATGGGGCGAGACGAGCCGTGGCCGGCGACGGAAAACCTCGGGGCGGGGCCGCCGTTGGGCTGGGCGAGGATTTCGCGGGCCTTCGCCGCGCGGGCGAGGCTCAGCTCCTCGGCGCGCGAGGTCTCGGCGCGGTCGTCGCCGCCGGTGAGCCGGACGGGCGAGAGGGCGACGTGTCCGTCGATCTGGATGTCCGGGGCCTCGCCGTCGTCGCGGGACGACTCGGCGATCAGTTTCGCGAGCTGCTTGAGCCGCTTCTGGCCCTCGGGGGAGAGGCCGTCCTGGGCCCGCTCGTAGAGGCCGTCGGTCGGCAGGGTAAGGGTGCCGCTGCCGCGGTCGAACTCGGCGCCGGGGATCTCGGCGGCGAAGCGCCCGAGGGCGTCGTTCCAGGCGTCGGAGAGCCTGGTGTCGCGGGGCATCCTCGCCACCCGCTGAATCTTCTCGTAGGACGCCTGGAGCTTCTCGCGGTCCGACTGGTAGCCCGCGATGGCCTTCTCGTAGCCGCGGTTGGCCGTCTCAAGGGTGCGGATCGTCTTCGCGTCGTCGACGGCCCGCTGGGTCAGGTCCTGGTTGTCGGACCGGAGGTTGAGCGCGACGTCCTTGAGCTGCGCGTTCTCGGCGCGGAGGGCCTGGGTGAGCTTGGTGGCCTCGTCGAGCCGGTTCTTCGAGACGAACCCGATCCCTCCCGAGCCGCAGCCGGGGACGAGGACCAGGAAGAGCCCGAGGGTCGAGCCGAACGCGATCGCCCGGGGTCTGGCATCCATGCCGTGGTCTCCCGAAGGAGGATAAGGGATGGGTAATGGGTGATGGTGGATGGGTCAGGAAATCCGACGAGGGGGAAGTTGCGAGGCCGGCGGGCCGTTCCTTCGGCGCGGCCGGCGTCGGGCTTACCCATCACCCATCCACCATCATCCATTCCGTTCTGGGACTCAGCCGCCGAAGAGGCCGGCGATGCTCTTGATCAGGCCGGATCCGACCAGGGAGCCGCCCTTGTACTCGTACAGGTTGCGGATCAGGTCGAAGGAGATGAAGAGCGCCAGGAGCATGAGGAACGAGGCGAAGCCGAGGACGCCGACCCACACGCCGCTCCACTCGGCGGCGGCCGCCGCGGAGGTGAGGACGGGGGAACCGGCCGACGCCGAGGACGCCGCGCCGCGGGTCGGGACGCTCTCGCTCTCGACGTCCCAGCCGCTGCCGCCCATGTCGCCGCCGTCATCGGCGCTGAACTCGCCGGACTCGTCGTCGGTGACGGCGGGGGCCATGGCGGTGGCGGCGCTGGTGTCGACCTCGTCCTCATCGAGGGCGAAGACTTCCGAGGCGGAGTCGGAGTCGTCGATCTCGAAGTCGGAGCCTCGGTCGAGCTGGACGGTCTTGTCCTCGTGCTCGGAGGAGTCGCCGCCGGAGTCGAAGGCGTCGACTTCGAGGCTGAAGTCGGTGTCGTCGAAGATGTCCTTCTCGCCCTTGGCGGTCGCCGGGGGGGGCGTGGCGGCGAGGGACGGCTTCGGCTTGGCGGGGTTGGCGGCCGGCTTGGGGGGCTGGAACGCCTTGATCTCGTCGCCGGAGAGGGGGCTCAGCTCGATCGAGTCCGCCGGGAGGTTCTCCAGGCCGACGCCGCCGAGGTTGATGCCCGAGTCGCTGGGGCGGCCGAGGTTGATGCCCGAGGCGGTCGGCTCGGCGGCCGTCACGTCGGAGTCGCCGGGGCCGGCGGCGAGCATCGGGGTCGACTCGAACTCGTCCGAATGGTCGAGGGCGGTCAGCTCGAAGTCCGAGCCGCTCTCAGGCTGGAGGGCGTCGATGACGTTCGAAGGGGTCAGCTCGAAGTCCGAGCCGGCGTCGGCGGCCGAGACCTCGGCCGAGGAGCCGAGCAGCGGGCTCTGGCGGATGGCCGTGTCGCTGGATCCGGACACCGGGGTGAAGTCGCCCAGCGACTGGTCGTCGTTGACGAGGGTCACGTCGGAGTCGCCGGGACCGCGCGAGGGGATCGGGGCGAGCCGGACGTCGGAGTCGCTCGGCCCGGTGAGCAGCTCGGGCATGACGCGGACGTCGGAGTCGCTGGGGAGCTTGCCGCTCTGGTCCATGCCGAGGATGGTCGAGCTGGAGTTCGACACCGCGCCGCCCTGCGGGAGGGCGAACTCGTCGAACTGCACGTCCTTCTCGGCCTCGAAGGCGGGGAGGCCCTGGATGCTCTGGGGCCCGAGGTCGGGCTTGACCGTGCCGAGCTGGAACTCGGAGAGGTTGATCTCGTCGCTGGCCGAGCCGCCGGTCGGGACCGACAGGTCGAGGTCGGAGAGCGAGAGTTCGGGGTCGCTGCCCATGCCGCGGCGGCGGGCCAGTTCGTCGATGTCGGCGACCCGGAACCGCCACGAGCCGCTGTCCATGAAGGCGCGGATCTCGCGGTGCTGTGCCTTGTTCTTCAGCTCCTCGGGGCTCATGCCGAGGACGCGGGCGGCCTCTTCCAGGGTGTAGAATTGGGCCATCGACGTGCTCCTCGCGATCGGATCAATCGTCAGGGGGACGCCCCCTGATTTCAGGGGGCCATCCGCCCGGGCGTTGGGGTTTCGGTCGATTTCGACGCTATTTGGGGAAGGTCAAAAGGGACCGCGAGGACGAGGACGCCCACGTTCCCTGAGACTACCGGACCGGCTTGGGGTTGGGGTTCGAGGTCTGGCCGTTGCTGGCCCCGATCGACCGGACCATCGCCTCGACGTCGGTCACCTCGGGGGCCTGATTGTTGTACTCGTTGAGCTTGAGGTCCCAGCGATACTGACGGGTGGCTTCCAGCTTGACGGCCCCGTTGCCCTTGGCGTTCATCGGGTCGACCCGATAGACCGCGAAGGACTGGCCCTTGGTGTCGATCAGGTAGAGCATCTGGGTGGTGGAGCCGCCGAGGGTGGTGGTGAACGCGATCGTCCCCGACGCTTCCCCCGACTGGGCGGGCATCTGGGCCAGGGCCGAGGGGGATTTCCCGCCGAACCAGGCCGCGATCGCCAGTCCGAGGATCATTCCGGGCAGACCGTAACCGACCAGGGGACTCCAGCGACGGACGGACATGGTCACCTCCTTGCGATCGGGCCGGCCCCCCATCCTGATGGAGGGCCCCTGTCTGACCGATTCCCAGTGCGTGACCGAGACCCGCCGTCGTCGCCGACAGCCCGAGTCCCGACCCCTCGACGCCACCCCGCCTCGCGACGAGCCCACGCCAGGACCGGGTCCCCGTTCGAGTCCAGTGTAGCACACCCCAGGGGGCGTGCTCACAAACTGTGGAAACGGAAGATCCTGGCAGGGAGCGAGTCCGAGAAGGGCATCCAGTCTTCTCATCTTATCTGGTTCCCCAAACGACGCAAGGGCACCTGACCCGGCAAGGTCGACGAATCCGGAGGGTTCGGGTCCCCCTCGGTGGGGAGGCCCGGGGCGCGGCACGGGGGGCGTTCCAAGATGGGTCGGAAGACCCGATGGGGCCGTACCGCGCGGTGGGGGATGAGGACTTTCTGGGGTTTCCGATTGTATACGTACGTTCACTATGATAGAGTACCCACCGTGACGTGACTCCCCGGGTCGGCAGAAGGAGTTGGAAGATGCGGACGCTCACGAGCAGCCGGACGGTCGTCCTGGAACCGGGCGCGGAGCAACTGTGCGGGAGGGGGCGAGGCGGGCCGGCGTTCTGGCTGGGGTTGCCCTGCGTCCAGGCGACGACCGCGCTGCCGCCGTCGCAGGTGGTGGTCGGGGTGGTCGCCTTCCTGACCCACAAGAAGGAGCCGGCCGAGGCGACGCTCACCCGGGACGGCCGCTGGAGGTGCCCCGGCTTGCCGGTCCTCGAACGCCCGCTCAACTCCCTGTACGAGCCGGCCCGGTTCGCCGCCGCCGGCCGCCCCTTCGGGCACGAGGCCCTCGACCAGGTCGCGGCATGGCTCCGGGGCGACGTCGTCGAGCGCTACCCGTCGGAGTCGGACTGAAACGGCCCTCGCGATGGCGAGCCCGACCTCCACAAGACTCCCCCGCCCGGCCCGAGCGACCTCGCTCGGGCCGGTTCGTTTTCCTGGTGGACGCGTCCTCGCGGCCTCCACACCGACCCAATGCCCCGACGTTCGGGTCCCCCCCCCGACGCGGCGTCGGCCTCCGACGCCGCGGAGCCCCGCGTCCCGCCGGTCCGCGGGCCACCACACCCGACAAGACGCACCCGCATTTCGTCCGACCGACCACGTCCCCTCCCTACCCGACCATTGGCACGCCGGGCCCGACTTTTCCCAGGATTCCCAACGCAACGCCCGGCGAATCTCTCCGGGCTGTGCGGGTCGCTCCGGTCGACCTGTGAGGCGTATTGCGCCTGGGAAAACCTTGCGACTGGGGGGTTTTCGGGCATTAGGTGAAATAGAGAAAGACCCTGAAGCTGGTAAGCATCGTGGCCGAAGGAAGACAGTGAGTTTAGCGATCCGGCAGAGGTGAGGCGGAGTCTCCCTGGCCGTATCGTGTCGATTGACGTCTGTCGGGAGTGTTGTCGTGGAGCGTCTGACGATGCGTAATCTTCCGTCGGCCCTGCTCCTTGCCCTGCTCGTCGGGGTGGGGGCGGCCGCGCACCCGGCGAAGGCGGCCAGCTATGCTGGCGGTGCCTCTTCTCGCTGTTGCCCCGTGCCCCAGGAGTGTGGCGGGCACGTTGAATATCAGCTCCAGCGCCAGACCGTGATGCGGCAGGTCTCGGAGACCATTTACGAACAGAAGCCGATCACGGTCGAGCGCAATGTCTGCGAGACGATCCTCCAGCCCCGGACCGTCACCAACTACAAGACGATCGTGGAGAACCACGTCCGCGACGTCCCGTACACGGTGCAGAAGCCGGTCTACCGCACGGTGCTGCGTGAGCAGCAGTACACCGTCCAGCGGCCGGTCTCCCGGACCATCTACAAGGACGTGACCTACACGGTCCAGCGTCCGGTCAAGGAGACCCACCTGGAGACGCGCACTTACACGGTCAGCCGTCCTGTGAAGGAGACCGTCCTCAAGTCGCACGTCTACAACCTCACCCGCCAGGTCCGCGAGACGTCCTACAAGGATCAGGTCTACTACGTCTGCCGGCCGGTCCAGGAGACGCGCATGAAGAGCGTCGCCTATACCGTCTGCCGGCCGGTGCAGGAGACCTCCTACAAGAACGTCTGCTACACCGTCTGCCGCCCGGTCCAGAAGACCTGCTACCGCAACGTGCCCTACACGGTGCAGGTGCCGGTCCAGACGACCGTGATGCAGACCCAGGCGTACAACGTCCAGGTGCCGGTCAAGCAGACCAACTACAAGCAGGTCGCCTACACCGTCCAGCGCCAGGTGAAGGAGACCTCGACCCGGGAATGCCGCTACACGGTCCAGACGCCCGTGCGTCGGACGGTGCAGAAGCAGGTCCCGTACACGGTCTGCAAGCCGGTCTGCGAGACGGTCATGAAGGAGTGCCGCTACACGGTCAGCCGGCCGGTCCAGACGACCAGCTATCAGACGGTGAGCGAGACCTGCTACAAGACGGTCACCGAGACGGCGTCGAAGACGGTCTGCGAGACGGTGTGCGTGCCCCGCACGGTCACCGAGCAGGTGATCAAGAAGTCGGGCTGCTGGCAGACCCAGCAGGTCTACAAGCCCGGCAAGACCAAGTGCGTCAACGGCTGCTGGGTCCAGTGCCCCGGCACCTATGTCTGCAAGAAGGTGTGGGTCCCGACCGAGGAGATCCAGAACGTCTGCAAGACGGTCTATGACCGCCAGACGATCTCCCGCGAGGTCCCCTACACCGTCTGCCGCAAGGTGCCGTACACCGTGACCAAGCAGGTCCCGGTCACCACCTGCACGATGGTCTCCCAGGAGGTCGTCAAGCAGGTCCCCGTCACCACCACCCGGATGGTCAGCGAGACCGCCTACAAGACCGTCTGCGAGACCATCTGCGAGATGGTCACCCGCGAATGCGTCAAGCAGGTGCCCGTCACGACCTGCCGCGTGGTGAACGAGACCTGCTACAAGACGGTCCCCTACACGACTTGCGTGATGGTCAACAAGACCTGCACCCGCCAGGTGCCGGTGTCCGTCACCAAGATGTGCCCCAAGACCATGTGCCGCCAGGAGCCCTACACCGTCACCACGATGGTGAAGGAAACCGCGGTCAAGCAGGTGCCCTGCACCGTCACCCGGATGGTCAAGGAGACCTGCGTCAAGCAGGTGCCCTACACCGTCACGAAGATGGTCAAGGACCCCTGCGTCCGCAAGGTGCCCGTCACGACTTGCCGCCTGGTGACCGAGCAGTGCGTCAAGCAGGTGCCCGTCACGACCTGCCGGATGGTCTGCGAGACCCGCTCCTGCCAGGTCCCCGTGACGACCTGCCGCCTGGTGACCGAGACCTGCGTGAAGAAGGTCCCCCAGACGATCTGCGAGACCGTCTGCGAGACCCGGACCCGCTGCGTCCCGGTGACCGTCTGCGAGACCCAGACGATCCAGTGCGTCCGCAAGGAGTGCTACAAGACCTGCCGCACCGAGCCGGTGACCTGCACCGTCTACGACCCCGTGACCGTCACCAAGAAGGTCACCGAGTGCAAGACGGTCTGCGTCCCCCGGACCATCTGCCGCCAGGTCCCGGTCGAGGTCTGCGTGAAGGTCCCCGTGACCGTCACCTGCCCGACCCCTGTCCTCCCCTCCTCGCAGTCCGTCGTCGCCTCCGCCCAGAGCGAGCACGGCGTCCTGCCGATGGACTCCTGCGACAAGTGCCACCCGATCCTCGGCAAGTTCTTCCGCCGTTGAGATGGTGAGTGACTGAAGCAGCGCGACCACAAGACGCCCCCGGCTCACCCCCGGGGGCGTCTTCGTAGGGTCCGCTATCTGCGGACCAATCGAGTTGCAAGGCGACACTACCTCTTGACGAAATCCGGCTCAGAACATCGTCACCCTGTGTTGCTTCTCTTCCGGAACCGAGCCGGTACAATAGCCTGCATCAAGTTACTGCTTGTACCTGGAGCCATCCGATGCACTCCGATCGAAGCACATCGGCTGACCTACGGGAAAGGAACCCAGGGACTTCATTCTTCAGCGCCGTCGAGCTAAGTGGGGTCCGCTGTTTTCAAGGACCATCCCAACGAGTCTCTCTGGAGACCTCCGACAGTCGTTTGGCTAACTGGACGATCGTGCTCGGCGAGAACGGGACGGGCAAGACAACAATTCTCAAAAGCCTTGAAACCGCCGAGGTTGCCGCAAGAGCTGCGTCGAATGAGGCGACACGGACAAAACTGATTTCATCTGTCTTCTTGTTGAGTAAAGCCCTGATAGGGCACGCCAACTCCACCCAACCAATCGAATATAGTCTAAACGTCCATTTTTCTTCGCAAGAGCAAAGCAAGTCAATAGTCGAAATTACACATAAAATCATAAATTCAGCGTCAGTGCATCCCTCGCCTTGTCCTCTTTACTGCTATGGTTCGGGCCGAGGAGGGGATCGAGTTGCGCAAAACAATTCTCTACTCGTCGCATCCGCGTTTGACTCGACAGCGAGCCTCCGTGACCCAGAAGATTGGATCATTCGACTCGATCATTCGGCAAGCAAGCAAGACGCATCAACAATCCTCCAGAATCATCGACTTAACCAGGTAAAAGACCTGTTGGGTCAGATCCTGCCGGATGTCTCGGATGTCAGAGTCGTGATCGACCCAGGAGTGTATCCTCAACCGAGGGTCGAATTTCAAACGCCCTACGGCTGGGTTTCATATCACCAATTGAGCCACGGATACCAGACCGTCACGGCATGGGTGATCGACCTAGCAAGTCGTATGGCCGAGCATTATTCGAACATTGAGAATCCACTGGAAGAACCCGCAATCGTACTGGTCGATGAGATCGAACTCCACCTGCACCCACGGTGGCAGCGTCAGCTCATCGATGTCCTGACCAACATCTTCCCCAACACCCAGTTCATCGTCACCGCCCACAACCCGCTCATCGTCCAGGCCGCCGCCGGGCAGGATGCCAACATCGTCCTCCTCAAGCGGGTGGGTGACCATGTCGAAGTGATCAACGACCTCGACCACATCCGCAACTGGCGGATCGACCAGATCTACACCAGCGACCTCTTCGACCTCCCCAGCGCCCGGCCTCCGTGGCAAGACAGGCTCCTGGAACGCCGCACACAGATCCTCAGCCAGGGCCATCTCAGCGAGTCCGATCTCAAGGAACTGAGCGAGATCGAACAGCAGCTCGGGACGATCGTCACCGGCGAGTCCGTGAAGGTCCTCCGCTCCGAGGTCAAGCAGTTCATCGACGAGACCAGGCCGCAGAAGGCCAAACCCTCGAAGCCGAAACGGGCGAACGGCAAGGCGACCCCGCGGAAGACCAAGAAGCCATGATCCGCGTCTCGAAACCGAGGGTGGCCCCGAAGATCCTGCGAGAAAAGGGCAAACCGGCCACCGAAGAATTGATCAAGAAGTACACAAAAGGCGATCACGAGTTTGAGTTCGACCGCGACATCTACGGCTGCCAGGAGGTCAAGGACGCCCTGATCAAGGCCCAGCACGACAAGTGCTGCTTCTGTGAGGCTAAGATCACCCACATCTCCTTTGGCCACGTCGAGCACTTCCGACCCAAGGGCGGCTACGTCCAGGCCGACGGCGATCCCCTCAATCGCCCCGGCTACTTCTGGCTCGCCTACACCTGGTCGAACCTCTTCTTCTGCTGCGAACTCTGCAACTCGCGTCACAAACGCAACCTCTTCCCCCTCCAGGACGACTCCCAGCGGGCGACATCCCCGAGCCATTTCATCAAGAAAGAACGGCCTCGATTCCTCGACCCATCCCAGGTCGATCCCACCTCGAAGATCGGCTTCCGAGGCGAGATCGCCTACCCCATTGATGACGATCCCGACGCCAAACTCACCATCGAAGCCCTGGGGCTGAACCGGCCCAAACTGGTCGAAAACGGCGGGATCACCTCTCCACGCTCCAGGTGATCCACGAACTCATCAAGGAACTGCGTTCCGCGCGGATCGAGGAACCGCCGTCTCATCTCAAACAACGGCTCGCGATCCGTGCGGATCCGCGAGCCGAATTCTCGTCGATGAACCGCTGTTTCCTCGAATCCATCCGCACCGGCCCGGTCACCGAGATTGAACTGGAAACGGTCTCCGACGCTGAAGCCGCGAGGCCAAAGCGCCGACGTACGAGATAATCACTCACCGCCTCACATCGACGCACTCGCATCCGGCTGCATGAGCCCCAGGATGTTGGCATCGGGATCCTTGATATAGGCCAGCCAGCCGACGCCGGGGATGGGCATGGTCGGCAGGGCGATGGTCGCCCCCAACTCCTGGGACCGGGCGAGGGTGTCTTCCAGGTTGTCGACCTGGACCGTGCAGACGAACGCGTTCACCGCCTGCCCGGATGTCGGACCCGAGCCCTGCCTTTGCAGCAGCCCGCCGTCGATCCCCGGCCCATCGCCCGTGGCGATCGTCCAGTAGGGCATGGTGCCGAACTGACGGAAGGTCCAGCCGAACAGGCTGCCGTAAAACGCCCGCGACGCCTCGGGGTCCGTCGCGTGGATCTCGAAATGCACCACCCTGGCCATGGGGGACTCCGTTTTCAAGGCCTGCGCGGGATTGCCGCCCGATTGGTTTGGTCGCCCCCCTCGCACGAGGCAGGGAGGTTCAGGTGTCGAGGACTTTGCTCGATTTCCGATCATCCGGCAAGATGGACTTCTTTCCGATGCTCTGCATGGATTGGGTCCGAACCCCCGCTGCTCTCCGAAGCCCGACGAACCGCTGCCCCCCAAGCCGACTCCGGATTCGTGCCCCGGTTGACCGGAAGCGTGGAGTGAAAGCATGGGAACCGATGAGATCGATCCCTCGGCCGCGGAAACCCTGGTGCGTTTCTTCGCCGCGATGAATGCGTGGGGCCACGACATGCTACGCCATCACCGGTCGATCGACTGGGGTAGCGACGGGATCGATCAAGATGCACTCGCATTGAATCGTGCGAATCAACGCGGGTCGCTTGAAGCGATCTTCCGCGAGTTTTGCGAGGTCGGGACCGGGGCAAGACGACTCCGCGATGCCGGTCTGTCCTTCGCGGATCCTCCCGAGTACGACCCGGATTCCGAGTCGATCCTCGCGGTTTCGATGAGTCGAGGCGTCATCGTCATCGAGACCAGGGAGTCGCGGGGCTTCCGCTTCGACCGCCGATACGAACTGGTGAATCTGTCCGAAAATTCTTGATCCGAGACAGCAAGAGATATCGTCCCGCTTCGACTCGGAAGTGGAAACCAGATATCTTGTAACCGCACCAACCTCTGGTATCAGAAAGTCGCCGAGGACGTCGGGCATCCTTCACCTCTCGCTCGGTCCTCGCGACACCTCCCTCGCCCTGCTGGCCGACCAGACCTTACCCACCCACCCACGTGACACGAGGCTCCCTTGGACGAATTCATTCTTTTCATGCACGACGATGCAACCGACCCTGCCCTCGCCGACAGCGGCGAGGCCTGGGCGGCCTACCTCCGACGCCTGCGGGAGTCCGGATGCTTCGACGGGGGCAGTTCCGTTGGCCCCGGCATCGCCTGCCGAAAAGGCCGCGACGATGCGGCGGCGAGGACGCCCATCAACGGTTTCCTGCGTATTCATTGCGACGACCTGGCCACCGCGCGAGCCCTGCTCGACGAGAATCCCGTCTACGAGGCCGGCGGGACGGTCGAGGTGCGAGCGCTGCTGAAGGACTGACCGGCCTACCCGGACCGGTCGCCATCCGGGAGGGTTGGCCGGCTGACGGGGCCAGTGGGGGGAACTGGCACCATCGGGATCACTTCTCCGGCGCGGGCGTCTTGATGGGCTTGTCGGGGGTGAGGCCCTTGTCCATCTCGCGGAGCTTGGCCTGGATCCAGGCGGGGTCCTTCTTCTGCTCTTCCGTGGCCGCGTCGGGCGAGGAGCCGCAGCCGGCGGCGAGGGCGAGGGCGAGCGAGGCCGTCGCGGCGATGGCACGGGCGAGTCGGGTCGGTCTCATGGGGGTCCTGCGGGAAGGGGAACGTTCGGGGTCCGGGGCGTTGACGGGCGGGATCAGTACGCGTCGGCGCTGATCACCTCGCCCAGGTTCCGCGAGCCCAGCGCCCACCAGGTGGCCCGGTCGATGCCGTCCTTCATGAACTTGACCGAGCCGTCGCACAGGGCGGTGTTCACGCCTCCGGGGTGGTTGCTCGACGCCGTGATCCAGGTGTTGAACACCCCCACATAGTACGGATTGACGATGCCGTCGGTCGTGCCGACCGGCTGGCAGCTCAGGCTGTTGGGGGGCATGCCGTGCATGTAGGCGACCTGCCGTAGGGTGTTCCAGCGCGACCCGCTCCAGATCATCCCGTTCCAGACGTTGTTCGACGGCGGCGGCAGGCTGGTGCTCGGGACCGCCTTGCAGGCCGCGTAGACCGCCTGCACCTGCGCGGCGTTGGCGTTGTTCGAGGTGATCGGCGCGGTCACCTGGAACACCACCCGCTTGGCGTCCGGGCCCGAGCCCGAGGTGATCTGCTGAGAGGTGTTCCCGAGCCCGGCGAGCTTCTCGCTGAACATCGCGGTGTTCGACATCCCGTCGGTCACCGACTGCACCCCGATGGTCCCCGAGTTGACGTTCCGGCCGCCAGGCGCGCCGTAGGCGTCGTCGGCCATCACCACGATCGGGCCGCCGTACTGCATGAAGGTCGACGGGCCGCCGATGTTCCCCGCGTAGTTCGTCCACGAGTTGATCAGCGGGCCGGTCGAGATGCTCTCCGACGGGCAGATGAGGGCGGAGACCCGGTTGAACGTCACGGTGACGTAGTTCGGCGCCTCGGTCGCGCCGAAGGTGTAGTTCACGGCGTTGTACATCGGCTGCTGCTCCAACCCCGGCAGGAGCGCGACGAAGCAGCTCAAGGGCCGCTGGATCCCCAGGCTCGGCGCCGCCAGCGCCGAGGGGAGGTTCGTCATCAGGTTGGGGAAGCAGTTATTCGCCGAGATGTAGTTGTGAACGGCCAGGCCGAGCTGCTTCAGGTTGTTCGTGCACTGGACGCGGCGTGCCGCCTCGCGGGCCGACTGCACCGCCGGCAGCAGGAGCGCGATCAGGACCGCGATGATGGCGATGACCACGAGCAGCTCGATGAGCGTGAAGCCGCGTCGTCGACGGGATGCGGGCATGGACGTCCTCCGGGGAGAATGAGGTCCATCGACGGCGGGCGCGGGCGCGACCCTCGTCGAAAGGCGAACCGGGTTGATGAAGAAAGATGAAGACCATATTCGCCGCCCAACCCCGGCATCTCACAACTCCCCGCAAAATTTTCTCGCGCAGTCCGTCGCTGTCGGACGGAACACCTTGTGACCGAATCCCTTGCGGATATGGAATCCGTATCGCTTCATCGAGCCCCGGGGAGCCCCAGCCGGTAGTGCCGCAGCACCACCTCGGGCGTCAGCGGGTGGCCATACACGGCGATCTCGTCCAGCCGGCCCCGGAACGCCCGGCACCAGCCCGGGTCGGTCTTCGGCGATGTCGTCAGCCGCCCGAACAGCAGCTGACCCGCGCCCGGCACGTCCCCGGGCGTCAACTGGAGCGACGCCGAGGGGCGGCCGTCGAAGTACACCTCCATGCGGCCGTCCCGCACCTGCCCGACCAGGTGATGCCAGCGGAACGGGAGGTAGTACGGCTCCGAGAAGATCGTGTCGCCGCCGCTCTCCCCCGGGGGGAACCGGTGCAACATCCGGATCGACGCCGGCTTGTGGAGCGTCAGGCGATTCCGCGAGGTCAGCTCCAGGAGATACGAGTGCCGGTTGGTGTCGGCCGGGATGACCAGGCTCGCGAGCGCCGCGTGCGCGATCGTCTCGCTCAGGAACCACAGCTCCACCGCATAGCCCGACCGCAGCGGCGGCGACCAGGGCACCTCGGGCGTCAGGTACTGCATCAGGTCCGGGCCGTCGAGCACCGCCGCGCGGTTGCCTGACGCCGGGCCGCTGAGCCGGACCGGGCCAACCGCCAACAGGGGCGGCCCCCCCTCCACCTCGTTGCGGACCCGACCGCCGTCGAGCGAGTCGAACCGCCAGTAGCCCCAGGGCCGGGCTTCGAGAACCTCGCGGCGGTAGGACGGGTCCAGGCCCAGCGGGGGCGCGACGAGGTCAAGGGGCCCGGCGTAGCTCTCCGGCCCTTCGGGCGTGTCGATCGTCCCCGACCCCGGGTCGATCTCGAACGAGCGGCTCTCGGGCATCACCTGGCTCCGCTCGGGCGTACCCCCCGGCCCCAGCACCGACGCCTCGACCTTCCCCCGGTACACCCGACCCCTCGCGCGGCCCTCCGGGGTCAGGTTGATCGCGAACTCGGTCCCCAGGTCGACGACCGCCGACCCGGCGGACCGCACCACGAACCCCTCCGCCCCCGGCGGGACGCGGGTCCGCAGCTTCCCCTGACGGCAGTAGATCTGGTCGACCGAGACGAGGTCGATGTCGGCCGGCCCCTCGGCGACGACCATCACGCCCGTGAGCATCGAGAGCGTGACCCGGCCCGACCTCAGCCGCAGCCGGCCGGGCCCGAGCATCTCACCGACGACCGGCGGCCGTCCCGTGGGGGCGTCCCAGGTCGCGCCCGAAAGCTCGACCACCACCGCCAGCGCCTGCCCCGCACCCGGGACCGGCCTCGGCGACGGCACCGGTCGCCTCCACCAGGCCCCAAGGACCAGCCCCAGGCCCACGGCCAGGAGCAGCGCCGCCGCCGAGGCCGACCGGGGCCAGCGCCTCCGGCGCATCCCCCGGGGCAAAGGCTCGTCCGCCAGCCGCAGCGCCACCGCGTCCTCCAGCCCGAGCCCGGCCGAAGGCCCCTCCTCGCCCCAGCCCAGCTCGTCTTCGAGCCGGAGCCATCGCGGGTCGGACGACTGCACCGCCTTGAGCTTCCCCAGCATCGTGATCTCGTCGACGAACGCCCGGCGGAACGCGGCGTCGTCGCGGACCCGGCGGAGCAACTCCTCGCGCCGCGACTCCTCGACCTCGGCCCCGGTCCAGATCATCAGCAGGTCGCGCAGGTCCGAATCCATCAGCCGAGCTCCTTCCGGACGCACTCGCGGAGCATCTGATTCGCCCGGTAATGGAGCGTGTAGACCGCGCCCACCGACGAGGTGAATTCCTCCGCCAGCGCGGCGGCCTTGCCCCCGTCCAGCCCGGCCCGGACCACCCGGCGGAGCTTCTCCGGCAGCCGGCCGATGCAGCGCAGCAAGGCCTCGATCGCCACGCCGTCGTGCTCCGCCGCCGCCCGCTCCAGTTCGAGCTCGGCCGCCTGGAGCACCTCGGCGCGGAACCGTTCGAGCGCCCGATACCGCCTCGTCGCGCCCCGGAAGTGGTCCGACAGCTTGTTCCGCGCGATCCCCCGCAGCCAGGCCCCGAAGTCGCTCCCCCTGCGGAACGTCCCCAGGTTGCGGAACGCCGTGATGAAGACCTCCTGCGACAGGTCGTCGACATCCTCCAGGTGATGCAACTGACTCGCCAGGAAGCTTCGCAGCGGCAAACTATACGCGCGCACGATCCGATGGAAGGCGTCGCGGTCGCCCTCATCCACCTTCTCCAGGATCTCCCCAATCTCCGACGGGCAGAGCATAGCCCCCTCGCCCCCTCGCGACGCCCCACACCCCGACCAGACCCTTCCAGAATAGGTTTGCCGAACCCCAAAGAATCTCACACTCCCGCCGAGCAGGCCGCCGATGGAAACCCACGCTCGCCGGACGACCCCTCCCCACCGCCTGCCAAACTCGCCGCCCTCGTCGTAGAATCGCCCTCCGATCGCCAGGATCCCGAACCATCCCATCAGGGACGACCGCCATGTCGCACGGCCCCTCCCCCGCCCTGTTCTTCGACACCATCGGCGCCTACCAGCGCACCGAGGCCCTCCGGGCGGCCGTCGAGCTGGACCTGTTCACGCACATCGGCGCGGGGTCCGACACGGCGGAGGCCCTCGCCTCGGCGTGCCAGGCGTCCCCCCGGGGCGTCCGTATCCTGGCCGACACCCTGACCATCGCCGGCTTCCTCGTCAAGCAAGGCGACCGCTACGAACTCACGCCCGACTCCCGCGCCTTCCTCGACCGCAACTCGCCCGCCTACCTCGGCGGCGTGACCCGATTCATGCTCGCGCCCGACCTCCGCGAGAGTTTCCATCGGCTCACCGACGCGGTCCG
Organism: Isosphaeraceae bacterium; assembly: GCA_965279195.1. GTDB lineage: Bacteria > Planctomycetota > Planctomycetia > Isosphaerales > Isosphaeraceae > CBDIHP01. The sequence continues at coordinate 79,760 of CBDIHP010000043.1, read as the reverse complement.
GAAGGGCGGAACGGCCATCTCCGACGAGGGCACCGTCTCCGACGACAACCCCGTCTGGGTCGAATTCGCCCGCGCCATGGGCCCGATGATGCGGATGCCCGCCCAGCTCCTCGCCGACTTCGTCGGCGCCGACCCCGATCAACCCCTCCGCGTCCTCGACGTCGCCGCCGGCCACGGCCTCTTCGGCATCGCCGTCGCCGAACGCTACCCGAAGGCCCGCATCACCGCCCTCGACTGGCCCAACGTCCTCGCCGTCGCCTCCGAGAACGCCGCCCGCGCGGGGATCTCCGACCGCTATCAACTCCTCCCCGGCAGCGCCTTCGACCTCGACTGGGGCGGCCCCTATGACGTCGTCCTCCTGACCAACTTCCTGCACCACTTCGACATGCCCACCTGCCAGCGCCTCGCCGCCAAAGCCCACGCCGCCCTCGCCCCCGGCGGCCGCTGCCTGACCCTGGAATTCATCCCCGACCCCGACCGCATCACTCCCCCTCCACCGCCGCCTTCGCCCTCGTCATGCTCGCCACCACCCCCCACGGCGACGCCTACACCTTCGCCGAATACGAATCCCTCTTCGCCTCCGCCGGCTTCGCCCGGAACGAATTCATTTCTCTCCACCCCACCAACCAGCAGGCCGTCATCTCGCATCGGGACTGAGCGTCGAAGCCAAGCCCACCCCAGCCCTCGCCATTACGCCTCTGGGAATGCCCGTACATTGGATGGACGCGGCCCCTCCGGCCGCGGTCCACCTCACAAACAACCACCCGCGCCCCCATCATCACGCCGCCCTGGAAGGGCGTCATGAAGTAGCCCAGGGCGTGAGCCCTGGGAACCGACGAGGGCGCCCTCACCGTCCCAAGCCCGAACTCCACGCCCTCGACATCGCGTGAGTGTCGGACGTCCCATCCGCCTGGAGGCAGAAACGAGGACATCCAACAACAGCGGGGAGTTGGTATTGTTGAATGTCCACAGTTCTCTTCCCTGTTGCATGTCCCCAGTTCCCTTCCCCTCAAGATCGGATTTACCGAGCCACCGTCTAAGCGCTAAGCACCCACCACAAGAGGCTATTCCCCCCATGATGTTCGCAGCGTCCGCCCTAGTGGCCATCGCCCTGATCCTCGACGGCCCCGCCAATCCTCTTCCGGAAGCCAGGATCTCCGCACTCGCCTCCGCCCTTGAATCGCCCGACCAGTCGGCCCGCATCAAGGCGTATGCGGAGGTCGAGAAGTCCGGTGCGGTCCCCGGCCCGCTTCTGGCCCCGATGCTCCGCCACCTCCGCGCGGAGATGGCCGCCGGGCCACCCAGGGTCGTAGGCAAGGGCGTGATGCAACTTGCCCAGGCGAAGGCGCTCCCGACCGATGCGAGCGTCCCGAAACTCAAGGCTGACGCGAAGGACCTGGTCGGCAAACGGTTCACGATGTGTGTGGGCATTGACATCAGCGACCGTTACTCGGATGGGTACCGCGGGTTCCAGGACCTGCATTACTCCTTCGACCTGCTCGACGCTGTGGCCACCGGCGAACGGGCACACGCCTACATGTCGAGGGGCCTAGGGCCCGGGTTGAAGGATGCGGTCGTCGCGGCACGCAACTCGGGGAAGGCCGGCATCATCGCCCGCATCAAATGCACCCTCATCGACTACCTGTACAACCAGTCACACGGCCGCCCCCAGGAGTCGATCGAGGTCCTCGACTGGCAGGAGGTCGGCGCGACCGAGGCGGGTGAGTGGGCGATCGGCCGACTCAGGAAGGTCGTCGGGCTGCTAGCCGGGTCGCCGGGGGAGGGTCCCCGGGCCGTCGCAAACGGTTCTGTGTGCCGAAGTCGACACGCTCGACGCCGACTCGGATTATTGTCTCCGCAACCTGTCGGCTGATGTGCTCAAGGCGTCCGGGTCCGCATTCGACATCCCGACTCGCAAGGCCCTGACCAAGCAGCTCGAGGACGGTCTCCTCGCCGTCCGCACCAGCCGTCTGAAGCGGAAGGCGGAGATCATCAAGCTAATCGAGGGGGTGCTATACCCGCTCGAGCGTCAGGCTCTGAAAGATCCCAAGCCGAAGCCTAAGGTGGACCCGGTGGCCCGCGCGGCCAGCTTGTTCAAGGCGGCCCAGAACCTGGAGAAGGCCGGGAAAGCCAAAGCAGCCCGGGAGTTCTACCGCCGGATCGTCACAGACTTCCCTGGGACTCCGGAGGCCGAGAAGGCGAAAGCAAAGGTCGACGACGAGCAGCGGGAGCCCCAGGCCAGGCGCGCGCCAGCGGCGGCAAGGCATCCAAGTTTCTCGATACCCGGCTCGGGCAGCTCGTCATATTCGCTTCCATTCTCGGGCGGCTCGTCGTTCTCTATGCCGTCCGACCTGTGCGGCGCCCCGACCAGGGACGGCACGCCCTGCATGCGCCGAGTGGCCGGCGGGGGGTATTGCTATCAGCACAGGTGACGTCCGGATAACATCGCCCAGATGCAGGCCCGCTCGGGCCGCGACCCGGCACCACGGTTGGAGGCGTCGGCATGGCCGATGAGATCACGATCCGGATCCCCGCCGGCGACGAGCAGGAATAGCGGTCTGCCTTCGTTAGACAGCCAGGACAGCCAGTTGGGCTCAGCTCAAGGTTTGCTCTCAAAGGGGACCTCTGCTAGTTATCTCCGATCCTTTTGGCAGACAGCATGGGCCGAAAATTGTGCTTCCTGCGGTCATGAAGGAGGAGGCACCGTGAGCTATGCCTCACCTGATCTCGCGGACGACAGTGGGCCGGAGCATACCGTCCATGTCGTTGACCCGGGGCCAGATCGGAACCGCGTGTCCCTGCTGTATCGGGAGACCCTCGGCATTTCCCCGGCGGAGGTCAGGCGGCGTCTTCCACTCCCCTGGGCTTCGGGGCCCGTGCATCAGCCAGGGAGTTGCGGACGTTGATTCAGCGGTTCCGGGGGGCCGGGGCAAGGCTGGAGATTGTCCGGGACTGAGGTCTTCCTGGCCCGTTCAATCCTTAACTGGCGACCGCGCTCACTTCCACGGCGGTTGGAGGTTCACAAAGCCGCGTGAGCCGACATGTTGCGGAATTCTCGTGTGCTCGCCATGGATCAGATAGACAGCTTGAATTGCCGAGCAGAACCACCCATTTTGCACAAGCAGCCCATCTTGACTTTTAGTGGATCTGGTGAATACTTCCGATTGGCCTACGGATCGATGAGAACCTCCAGGCCGTCCGAACGGTTTTGCACGGCTTGGGACGCAAGCGTGACGATGGAGGTTAAGACAGAGCCAGGTCGGGGTTTACAGCGATTTGGGTTCGTTTCGCAATTCGGTGCTTCGGCGTTTGAGCGGGGTTTGGGGGTGGTTCTGGGGTGGCGGGGAGCTGAGAGGGGGTCTGGGGGGTTCGGAACGTGTGGTTTGGAGGGGAGGAAATGGTGGTCGCGGGGAGGCGGGGAGGGAGGGTTATCGGGGGCGAGGATGGGGTGGGGACGTTGACGGATCGCAACGTGTGATGGGGGTGGGCGATGCGGTGGGGAGGGTCGAAGATTTTTGGGAGAATGTTCTCGCGTGCGCTAGACGACCGGTGTACATTAGAGCGCAAAGGGTCATGGTGATCGTCCGTGTCGTAGTGTTCAAGCGACGACCGGGACCGATGGCCGATCAGGGAGATCACCAGGACCGGGACCCGTCACGGCCCGAAACCTTACGGAGGATCCGTATGGATATCGGCCCAGCGCTCGGGGCGAAGGATCGTCCCTCCTTGCCTCCGGAGCCTTTTTCCATGGCCATCCTCGACTCGCTCACCCCGCGCCAGCGCGAGATCTACCAGTTCATCCGCGAGAAGATCCAGGGGCGCGGCTACGGGCCGACCGTCCGGGAGATCGGGACCCAGTTCCAGATCAAGAGCCCGAACGGGGTCATGTGCCACCTCAAGGCCTTGCAGAAGAAGGGCTTGATCCACCGCGAGCCGAACATGTCGCGGGCGATCCAGCTCATGCAGGAGCCGGATCCGTCGCTGGCCACCGGCATCCCCCTGCTCGGCCGGATCGCCGCCGGCCAGCCGATCGAGGCGGTCGAGCAGACCGAGACCCTCGACTTCGACGAGTGGGAGGCCACCGAGGACAAGTTCGCCCTCCAGGTGACCGGCGAGTCGATGATCGAGGAGCACATCGCCGACGGCGACTTCGTGATCATCCACCGCCAGAACCAGGCCCGCGACGGCCAGATCGTCGCCGTCCGCGACGACGAGGGCGAGGCGACCCTCAAGCGGTTCTTCCGCGAGAAGAACCGCGTCCGCCTCGAACCCGCCAACAAGACCATGCGGCCCATCTTCCGCGAGAAGGTCGACATCCTCGGCGTGCTCGTGGGCGTTGTCCGCAAGTATTGATCTGAAAACGACTTGCAACAACCAGACCGCTGTCCCGGGGAGGCCCTTCTGGGTTCCCCGGGCGGGTCTCGTTACAATGCCTGGCGAGGATCATCCCAGGCCCGAAGTCTCTCCACGCACGGACCGCGTCCATGTCACTCGCCCCCGACCCCACGGCCCCCCCGGACTTCGTCCGCCTCTACACCGACGGGGCCTGCAGCGGCAACCCGGGGCCCGGCGGCTGGGCGTACATCCTCCAGCACCCGGCCACCGGCAAGGTGATGGACGGCTCGGGCGCGGAGCCGACGACCACGAACAACCGGATGGAGCTGTCGGGCGTCATCGAGGGGCTGGCGACGCTCAAGCGGCCATGCCAGGTGCTTGTGGTGACGGACAGCCAGTACGTGGCCAAGGGCATCGCCGAGTGGATGCCGAAGTGGAAGTCGAACGGCTGGCGTCGGAAGGAAGGGGCCCAGTTCAAGCCGGTGAGCAACGTGGAACTCTGGCAGCGGCTGGACGGACTCCTGGGCACGCACAAGGTCAAGGTGCAGCACGTCCTGGGTCACAACGGCCACCCCGAGAACGAGGCCTGCGACCGCATGGCCGTGGCGGCCTACAAGGCGCTCGTGAAGGATCGTCGGATGGGTTAATCTGGATGGATTCGGTGGATGGCCGATGGGGAGGGCCTGGGTATGTCGAGCGTCCTGGTCGATCGCTTCGCTCGCTGGTTTGAGCATGAGTGCCTGGCGTTCGACAAGGTCGTCGAGTCGCTGGACACGGTCCCCGTCGGGTGTCGGGACGGGGCCGATTACGTCCGGGCCCTGTCGATCCTGGCCCACGTGATCGCTGCCCGGCGGATGTGGCTCCAGCGCCTGGGGATCGTGCCCGCGTCCGACCGCTCGCTGTTCCCGACGGACGCCACCCTGGACGAGATCATCGCCGACTGGGTCGACATCCGCCACCACTGGTCGGCCTACTTCTCGACCCGGACCGACGACGCCCTCGCCCAGACCTTCGAGTACACCTCGCTCGACGCCGGCCGGTTCCGGAACCAGATCGAGGACATCCTCGCCCAGCTCAACGGCCACGCCTGGTACCACCGCGGCCAGATCGCCATGCTCATCCGCGCCACCGGCGGCACGCCCGCGATCACCGACTTCATCTACTACTGCCGGGAGAAGGTGGACTGAAACGCTGGACGGGGAGGCCGTCGAGCCCGATTCGACACGCTGGAAGCTCGTGAAGATCGCTCGGCCAAGCGTCGAGCAGCAGGCCGTGGATGCGGATGTTCAATTCACTTGCCGGCGGGCGTGGAGTTCGTTGGCCCAGAGGTTGAGTTCGCGCTGCCAGGCGACGAGGTTCTTCCCGAGACCGGCCCGGATCATCCCGGCGGCCTCCGACACCTCAAGCCAGGGGAAGGCTCGACTTCGCGCAGACTCGACGTAATGGCCTGTTTCGTCGAGGAGAAGGACCGTCAGCGACTCCTCATCGAACCGCCAGATCTCGGGGACGCCGAGGCCGGCGTAGACCGGGAGACGCTCGATCACGGTGCGAGTGACCTCGATCTCGATGGCCAGGTCGGGCGGGGGGCTGGTCTCGACGTCAATTTTGACGTCGCTGAGCAAGTTTGCGTTCTCGCCGACATAGAAGCATTCGTCTGCCTCGATCCCGCGGTCGGCCGCACGCTTCCGCCACGTCGTCGAGCCGTAGGCAAGGAGCGGCGTCTCGGAGGCCACGGCGAGGGCCATCACGAGAAAGCAGAACAGTGTGGAGAATTGCTCATGTGCCGGAGAGGGTGACATGACCTCAGCATCCCCCCGATCATAGGTCACTCGGGTGTGCCCGTCGCCGATCAGGTCGAGGAGAGTCAGGTATCCCTCCCAACCGATTCCCGGCAGGACGACACCGGGGCGGAGCGGAGCGGTGGTCGCTGTCGCCATGGGGGACATCCTTGGAGCGAGTGTCGCAACGCCTCGCGCGGATCCATCAGCCCGGGGTCGCGTAGTCGATCAGTTGCGCGAGCATGCTTCGGAGATCTTTGCGGTGCACGATGCGGTCGAGGAAACCGTGTTCGAGGAGGAACTCGCTGGTCTGGAAGCCCTCGGGGAGCTGGACGCGGACGGTCTGCTGGATCACCTTGGGGCCGGCGAAGCCGATCAGGGCCTTGGGCTCGGCGAGGATGACGTCGCCCAGCGAGGCGAAGCTCGCGGCGACGCCGCCCATGGTGGGGTGGGTCAGGACGCTGATGTAGAGGCAGCCGGCGGAGTTGTGCCGGGCGATGGCGGCCGAGACCTTGGCCATCTGCATCAGGGAGAAGATGCCCTCATGCATCCGTGCCCCGCCGCCGGAGCCGGAGACGATGACGACGGGGAGCTTCTGGCGGGTGGCTTCCTCGATGGCCCGGGTGAGCTTCTCGCCGACCACGGAGCCCATCGAGCCCATGATGAAGCCGGAGTCGGTGGCGCAGAAGACGATGCGGATGCCCTTGATGAACCCCTGGCCGACGACGGCGGCCTCGTTCAGGCCGGTGCGTTCCTGCTCGGCCTTGACGCGCTCGGGGTACGGGCGGCGGTCGTTGAAGCCGAGGGGGTCGCCGGGCTTGAGGTCGGCGTACCACTCCTCGAAGGTGTCGGCGTCGAGGATCTGTCGGATGCGCTCGACGGCGGTGATCGAGAAGTGGTGGTCGCACTCGGGGCAGACGTTGAGGTTCTCGACGACCTGTTTGCGGAAGAGGGTGGCCTGGCAGCCATCGCAGCGCATCCAGACGCCTTCGGGGACCCTCTTGGGTTCGAAGTGTCCGTGCCAGGAGCTGGGGCTTCCTCCGCGTTTGCCGGCCATGGTCGGTCGGGCTCCTCGGTTCGTGGATGGCTGGGTGGTCGCGGGCGGCTGGCTCATTGGGAAACGTCCTGGGAATCGCCCGACCGGGCCGGACCGATCTCAACCCGCCTCGTCGTGCCTGCCCCACTCGGGGGCGATGGCGATCTGTTCGAAGCAGCCGGTGTGGACATCCTCGTCGAGCTGGACGCGAGGGTCGCGCCGGAGCTGGCAGGCGATGAGCTGGATGATCGGGTCGCAGGCGACGAGGGCGATGGCCTCGCCGCGGTGCTTCCGGATCAGGGGCTTGAGGGCCGACTTGACCCGCTCGATCGCGCTGGCGACCATCTCCCCACAAGGGGGGCAGACGGTCAAGGGGTCTTCCTTCCACTGGCGGAAGACCTTGGTATTTCGGCGTTTGATCTCGTCCTTCTGGAGGCCTTGCCAGAGCCCCTGGTCGAGGTTGCGGAAGTCGTCGATCTTGCGAGGCCGTAGGCCGAGGGCCTTGCCGACGGCCTCGGCGGTGAGGACGGCATTCTCGCCGGGCCCGCAGTACAGAGCGGAGAGCGAAAGTCCAAGCCCGGCCAGGGATTCGGCCAGGCCGGCGACCTCGGCCCAGCCGCGGTCGGAGAGGGGGACGTCGAGCACGCCTTGGACCCGGTCTTGCTCGTCGTAGACGGTCGCGCCGGGGCGGATGAGGACCACCTGGGTCATTCGGTTGTCGAGGCCCGGGCCGCGATCAGTGGGCCGGGGCTCGACCTCGTTCGGACCCGCGGCTTGTCCCTTGGGCCAACTCGGCCAGGGCCGCCGCGTAATTCCCTTCTGGCTGTCGGAGCACGAACGATCCGACGACGAGCTGGCTGACGCCGGCCGCCACGGCCTCCTCGGCCGTGTTCGGCTTGATGCCGCCGTCGATCGAGATTTCCAGGTCGGGCCGCTCCTTGCGCAGCGTGCGGACCTTGTCCAGGACCGACGGCGTGAACGCCTGACCTCCGCGGCCGGGCATCACGCTCATCACCAGGACCGCGTCGAGCTCGCCCAGGTAGGGGAGCAGGGTGCCGACGGGGGTCGGCGGGTTGATCGCCAGCGAGGCCCGGCAGCCGAGCCCGCGGATCGCCTTGAGGATCTCGGAGGGATCCGGGAAGACCTCGATGTGGACGATCAGGACGTCGCAGCCCGCCGCCGCGAAGGCGTCGAGGTAGTGCTCGGGGTTGGACATCATCAGGTGGGTGTCGAACGGGCGGTCCGTCCGAGCACGCCAGTCCTTGATGACCGGGGGCCCGTAGCTCAGGTTGGGGACGAAGTGGCCGTCCATCACGTCCAGGTGATACGCCTGGACCCCGGCCGACTCCAGCTCGACGAGCTGATCGCCGACCCGGGTGTAGTCGCAATCCAGGAGGGATGGGGTGACCAGCGGGCGCGGGAGGGCATCCCAGACCTTGAGTCGGGCCTGGCGAGCCTCCGGAGCGTGGCGGTCGGTCCCCATCGCGGCGTATCCCCTGGCGGATTCTTCGGTTGGGTGAGAAAGACGTGCAACAACCGGGCCGGGCGGTTCGGAAGCCCGGCCGGGGTGTCTCCCCTCAACGATCGGGAATCACCTTCAGCGAGTTGAAGGATTTTCCTTCGAGGCACTCCAGGAAGGCCCCGCCGCCGGTGGAGACGTGGCTCACCTTGTCGGCGAACCCGAACTCCTCGACGGCCTCGGCCGTCTCGCCGCCGCCGACCACGGTCACGGCCGGCGACGAGCCCATCGCGGTGGCGACCCCGAGGGTGCCGTTGCGGAACGGGGCGTCCTCGAACTTGCCCATCGGTCCGTTCCAGACGACGGTGCCGGCGGCCTTGATCAGGTCGCCATACTTCGCCACGGTCGCCGGCCCGATGTCGATGCCGATGGCGTCGTCGGGCAGGTCCGATCCGACCACGACGCTCGTCTTCGCCGTGGCGGCGTCGAGCGTGTCGGTGACGAGGTGGTCGACCGGCAGGACGAGCTTGGGTCCGGCCAGTGCGAGGAGCTTGCGGGCCTCGTCGAGCTTGTCGGCCTCGACCCGGCTCTTGCCGGTGTTGTGGCCCTGGGCCTTGAGGAAGGTGTAGGTCATGGCCCCGCCGACCAGCAGATTGTCGAGCTTCGGCAGGAGGTTCTCGATGACGCCGATCTTGTCCGACACCTTGGCGCCGCCCATGACGGCGATCATCGGCGGCTTGCGGCTGCCGAGGAGGGTGTCGAGGATGTGCAGTTCCTTCTCGACGAGGAACCCGATCGCGCGGTCCTCGGGCTTGAACTGCTCGGGGACGGCGACCATCGAGGCCTCATCCCGGTGGCAGGTGCCGAAGGCGTCGTTGACGTAGGCGTCGGCGAGGCCGGCGAGTTCCTTCGCGAAGGCGGGGTCGCCCTTCTTCTCGCCCTTGTTGAACCGGACGTTCTCGACGACGAGGATCCCGCCGGGCTGGAGGGCGGCGGCCGCGGCCTTGGCGAGCGGGCCGACGGTGTCGTCGACCTTGGTCACCGGCCGGCCGATCAGCTCCTGCAGACGCGCGGCCACCTTGTCGAGCTTGAACGGCGCGTCGGCCGCGGGGTCGCCGGTGGGGCGTCCGAGGTGGCTCACCAGGACGAGCGAGGCCCCCTGCTCCAGCGCGTAGTTCAGGGTCGGCAGCGCGGCGCGGATGCGGCGGTCGTCGGAGACCTCCCCATCCTTGGTCTGGGGCACGTTGAAGTCGACCCGGACCAGGACCTTGCGGCCCTTCAGAGCCAGGTCGCGGATGGTCTGCTTGGGCAAGGCGGGAGTCCTAGATGATGGCCAGGTAGGGGTGTCGATGAGGCCGTGAAAAGATGGGCTCCCATTGGGAGCCAGTTGGGGTGCCACTGGCTCTGCCAGTGCCGGGACGGCCCCGACTCCAGGCCATGGTTGCTGACAATCCCGAGAGCCCCGTGTCGAAGCCGTTCCTTCGGGCTGTTGCATCCGTCGCACTGGCCGAGCCCGTGGCACCCGAACTGGCTCCCGATGAGCTCAAGACGGATTCACAACGACATCACCAGGTAGGATTCGGATCGGCCTCGGTGGACAGAGGGGCCGGCGCGAGGGCCGGCCCCTTGTCGGTCGATCCGCGAAGATCAGACGCTCAGCCGAGGGCGGCGAGCTTGGTGATCAGCTCGGTGGTGCGGGTCGAGTAGCCCATCTCGTTGTCGTACCACGAGAGGACCTTGATCATGTTCTTGTCGATGACCATCGTCCACTCGCTCATGAAGATGGACGAGTGCGGGTTGCCGATGATGTCGCTGGAGACCAGCGGGTCGGTGGCGTACTGGAGGATGCCCTTGAGCGGGCCGTCGGCGGCGGCCTTGACGGCGGCGTTGATCTCGTCCTTGGTGACTTCCTTCTTGAGGGTCGCCGTGAGGTCGACGATCGAGCCATCGGGCACGGGCACGCGGAGGGCGTAGCCGGTGAGCTTGCCGTTCAGCTCGGGGATGACCTCGCCGACGGCCTTCGCGGCGCCGGTGGTCGAGGGGATGATGTTGATGGCGGCGGCGCGGGCGCGGTAGGGATCCGAGTGGACCTGGTCGGCGACGCGCTGGTCGTTGGTGTAGGCGTGGCAGGTGGTCATGAGGCCGCGCTCGATGCCGAAGGTCTCGTTCAGGACCTTGGCGAGCGGGGCGAGGCAGTTGGTGGTGCAGGACGCGTTGGAGATGATCCGGTGTTCCTTCGTGAGGATCGAATCATTGACGCCCATGACGATCGTGGCGTCGAGCTTGTCCTTGGCCGGGGCGGACAGGACGACGCGCTCGGCGCCGGCGTCGATGTGCTTCTGGAGCGACGCCTTGTTGGTGAAGAAGCCGGTGGACTCCAGCGCGATCTGGCAGCCCAGTTCCTTCCAGGGCAGGTTCGCGGGGTCCTTCTCCTGGGTGATCTTGATCGTCTTACCGTTAACGATCAGGCTCCCCTCGCCGGCCTCGACGGTGCCGTGGAACTGGCCGTGGACGCTGTCGTACTTGAGGAGCAGGGCGAGGTGCTTGGCGTCGGAGAGGTCGTTGATCGCCACGACCTCGAACTTGTCCGGCTGCGCCGCCATCACGCGGAACACGAGACGGCCGATACGACCGAAACCGTTGATCCCAACTCGAACCGCCATTTGCGTCCAGCTCCTGCCTGTGATCGAGAAAACGCACGAGGGGGAAAGCGGATCAAAATCCGTTTCCAACACCCCGTCGAAGGCCCGGCCCGAGCCGCGGGAACAACGCAGGTCCAGCGGGAGATCCGGGCGCGGACAGACCCCCGCCCTCTCTCAAGGGGGGAGGAAGACAGGATTATAGGGCCGCCGATCCGCCGATGTCAACGCAACGGACGCCCCGCCGGCAACCCCTTTGCCCACGCCCGATCGCCCGTTAGCCTGTTGCGACACCGGGTTACAGGCGTCCGACGGGCCATCCTCGGCGTCACTCGATGAGGCGACGAGCGAGCCTCCTGCCCCGCGCCGGGCGAACCTCTCCGGATGCCGCCCTCCCCCTCGCCTCGCCGCACCACCAAACCGGATCTCCCGATCCGTCCGCCAACCACCCTCGACAGGAGTCGTCCCGGATATGTCCGCCCCGACCCGCATCCTCGCCATCCACGCCCACCCGGACGACATCGAGTTCCAGTGCGCCGGCACCCTCGCCCTGCTCAGGCAGAAGGGCTGCCACGTCACCATCGCCACCATGACCCCCGGCGACTGCGGCTCGGCCGAGCACGACGCCGAGGAGATCGCCGCGATCCGGCGGGCCGAGGCCAGGGCCGCCGCCGACCTCATCGGGGCCGGCTACCTCTGCGTCGAGTTCCGCGACCTGGCCATCTTCCACGACGACAACTCCCGGCGCAAGATGGTCGAGGTCCTCCGCCGCACCCGGCCCGACCTGATCCTGGCCCCGCCGCCGGTGGACTACCTCTGCGACCACGAGGCCACGAGCACTCTGGTCCGCGACGCCTGCTTCTGCGCCCCGATCCCGAACTACGTCACCCGCCAGTGGGAGCCCGCCCCGGCCCTGGCGAAGATCCCCCACCTCTACTACGTGGACGCGCTCGAAGGGGCCGACCGCGACGGCAAACCGCAGCCGGCCGGGTTCCACGTCGACGTCACCCCGGTCTTCGCCACCAAGCGCGAGATGCTCGCGTGCCACGCCAGCCAGCGCAACTGGCTGCTCCGCCAGCACGGCATCGACGAGTACCTCGACAGCCAGTCGAAGTGGAGTCGGCACCGCGGCTCCGAGATCGGGGTGGAGCACGCCGAGGCCTTCCGCCAGTACCTCGGCCACGCCTACCCCCACGACAACCTGCTGCTCGCCCTGCTCGGCCAGGACGGCGAGGGCAAGCCGATCGGCTGAACGCAGACATCGCGCGTAGGGTACGCGTCGCATCGCCCCCTACCCCTGGACATCCCCGCGTCCACCGAATCCACTTCGGGCCTCAGAAGAACCGCGCGATCAGCCGCCAGACGAGGCTCACGGCGAAGCAGAGGATCCCGAGGAAGACGAGGATCCCCGATGCGCCCGGGGCGGATTGCTCCTGGAGGCGAGCGGCGATCTCACGATCGCTCAGGCGGTGATCGAGGATCTTGCTGGACGGCTGGCGCCCCCGGCGGATTGCCCCGGCGAAGTAGCCGAGGAGGATCAGGACGACACCGACGGCGCGGAGGATCCAGGGGAAGGAGAGCATGCGGATCACCGAACGGATGGGGAGGTGTTTTCCGGGATGACCCATCTACCAGGGCCATCATCCGATGTCAACAAATGCCGACGGTTCGTCATCCTTCGAGACGATTCGGAGCGATCGCGCCTCGACGGTTCGCCCGGGAACCGCTCCCCGGATCCATCGCGAAGCAGAAACTTCGACAAAAGTTGCACGGTTCACGAGCGGATCCGGATTATCCGATTGAGTCCCGTTTCCGGACGGTTCCCGGTTCGGTGTACGCGCCCTGGTTTCCCCGTGCGGGCGAACCTCGTGTGTCATCGGTGTGTCGAATCGGAGGACACGCATCGCGCCGGCGGCGACGCCGACATCGGCCCTCTCCCCCCGATCGCGGCCGTTTGTGTCTCGTCCCGCTCTGTGAGAACCCATCGGCGGATCCGGAGACCACCGCCCGACAGCGTTGCCGGGCACTGCCCGCAGCATGCCCCCGGCCGACGGAGGTCGGGGGCGCCGATCCAGCTCACTTTGAAAGAGGCGGCGCCATGACCATCAACACGAATTCGCTCTCCTTCGTCCTGGACGACACGACCGGCGTGCTGACCATCTCCGGCACCGGGAGCAATCTGCCCACGTCCCTGGGGATCGCCTTCCCGACCGACTCGAACGGTGTCGCGCCGAGGGTCAGGCTCAACTCGGGACAGCCGATGAGCGCGGGGATTTACCCCATCACGGGCAGTTCCGTGACGTCCAGCGTCTCCGGCTCGAACTTCACCCTGAACCTGCCGCTCAATTCGGCCGGCAAGGCGCCGCTCGGTGTGGACCATCCGGCAGGCGACGGCGACCTCTCGATCACCCTCACCGCCTCCGGCGGGCTCGACTTCCCGCTCCTCAACTTCATGATCGCCCTGGCCACCCCCTGAGCCCCGCGCCTCGGGCAGTCCGGCATCCCTCGCCGCCGCGGCCCGAGCCGGATGGTTCCCATTGACTCCCCGCGTCGTCGCCATCAAGATCGCCCAGGCGAAGCGATCGCGACGGCGGGGGGAGCAATTCCAGTGCGCAGGGAACTATCATTCGCGGACTTCGACCAGGTGAAGGCCGAGGTCCGCCGACTGCTGGATGGACACGCCTGCGTCGGCGAATGGACGCTGGCGCAGATTTTCCAGCATCTGGCCGAGGCCCTGCGGCTCACGGTCGAGGGTCCGCCGGCCTCGTCCGGGCCCACCCGGGAGCAGGACGTCTGGCGGCGACGGTTCCTGTCCTACGCGAAGTTCCCGGACGGCGTCGCGGCCCCGGAGATCCTCGGGGCGCCCGACGCGGTCGACGCCGGGGCGGCGGCGGACGACCTCGTGCGCCGGATCGACGCATTCCTGGCCTCCGACGGCCCGTTCACCGGTCACCCACGCCTCGGCCCGATGGCCAGGGACGAGTGGATCCGCTTCCACCTGATGCACTTCGCCCACCATCTGGGCTTCGCCGTGCCGTCGTCGGTCTGAGGGCGGGCTATCGCCATCGCGCCAGGATGTAGAGCGCGGCGACCGCCAGGATGCCGAGGGCCGTCGTCGCGACGGCGGCCTGGAGGATCCGGATCGCCCGCTCCATCTGCTCGGCGGAGGGGGACGGCTCCGACCCCGGAGGATCGGCCGGGTCAGTCGCGGACATCGGCCGGACCCCGACGGGAGGGGGACTTCGCCAGCACGGAGGCGCGTCGCGTCTGCCACTCGGCGGCCGACATCGGGACGACCTCCCCCTGCTCGGTGAGCTGGAGGTTGGTGAGCATCTCGGCCCGGAGCTCGATCGTCGCCAGGTCCTCGGTCAGCGGCACGGGGATCTCCCAGACGCTGACCTCGCCCCGCTCGCTGCCCACGATGAGCGAGCGGCCGTCGGGGTGGAACGTGAGCGACCAGAGGCCGATCGCCTGATCGGGCGAGGCCCACACCAGGCGCCCGGTGGCGAGGTCCCAGATCCGGACGAAATGGTCGAGCGAGGTGGTGGCGAGCAGTCGGCCGTCGGAGCTGTTCCGGATCCGCGTCACCCAGTTGCCGTGCGCCAGGGTCACGCCCGGCGACTGGCGCCGGCGGAGGTCGAAGATCCTGGCCGTGGAATCCTGGCTGGCCGAGAACAGCAGCCCGCCGTCGTCGCTGAAGTCGAGCGAGCGGACGGGGTCGAGGTGCCCGACCAGGGGCGCGGCAGCGGTCAGGAAGGTCCCTGCGTCGTACAGGTAGATGTTCCCGCGCGAGCCGCCGACGACCAGGGTGGTGCCGTCGGGCGTGAACCGGATGGAGTTGCCGATCGATTGTCCCTCTTCCTTGATCTCGCCGGCCCGCGCCCCGGTCTCGGGGATCAAGACCCGGACGATCCCCTCCCGCGAGCCGACGAGGATGCGCCGCCCGTCCGGATGCCAGGCAACCGAGAGGACCTGCTGGTCGTATGCGATCGGCGGCCCGAGCGGGTTCCCCGAGGCGAGGTCGTAGATCCGGACGCGATTCCCGCCGCCGATGACCACGCGGGAGCCGGAGCGATCGGCGGCGAACGTCCAGACGACGTCGCCATGGTCGATCGGCGGCGCGGTCGGCTTGCCGTCGCGGGGGTCGATGCGCTGGAGCTTGCCCGCCGGCCCGGTCCCGACGAGGAGTTCCGAACCGTCGGGGGTCATGGCCAGGTTCAGGATCGACGAGTCGAACTTCGCGATCCGCCGCGAGACGCGCGGGGACGCGATGCCCCAGACCCGCACGACCCGATCCTCGTCGCGGGTCACGGCGAAGGTCCCGTCGGGGCTCATGAGCGCGGCCTCGACGGGCTTCGGATGCAGCAGGGATTGCCCGACGCGGTGCGCGTCGTCGCCGTCGATCCGCCAGATCTGGGCGACGCGGTCGCGGCTGCCGCTGATGGCGAGGTGGCCGCCCCGGGAGAGGTCGAACGCCTTGACGTAGTTCCTGTGCGGCAGGTAGCGCTCCTGGCTCCCCCATCGGCCGTCGGCGTCCAGCTTCCAGAAGCGGACCGAGTTGTTGTAACCGCAGCCCATCAGGTGGCGATTGTCGTCGCCGAACCGGACCCAGAAGGGGCGGTTCAGGTCGATCTTCTGCCCCGCAGGGTCAATCCCGGGGTCGCCGACCTTGAAGAGGAAGCAAGCCTGTTCGCCTGTGGACGCCAGGTGCTTGCCGTCCGGCGCGAGGGTCAAGGACTTGAGTTTCTCCTCCGGTCCTGCGGCCCTGCCCTCCTCCTGGGCCACGGCAGGCTTGCCGATCGGCTGGCCGGTCCTGGGATCGAGGACCAGGATGGTGCGCCGCTCGCCGCCCGCGATCAGGCGGCCATCGGGGTGGTACACCAGGTCGGCCACGGGCCCCTCCTGGCGGATCCCCTTCCAGACCAGGCGCCCGGTCTGAACCTCGCGGACCGCGATCTCCCCGGAGGCGTCGCCGGTCGCGAAGGTCTTGCCGTCGGGGGCGAAGGTCGCCGCGCGGGATTCCGACGGCCTCTGGATCGGGGCGAACCGGGGCCGCAGGCCCGCGACTTCCAGCACGACGACGCTCCCGGATCCCCTGGGCAGCCCCGTCCGCACGAGTAGGGAGGAGCCGTCGCCGGAGAACTCCAGGCCCAGGATGGTCCCCGGGATCCGGACGGCCTCGCCCACCGGGCTGACGTCGCGGGCGGCCCAGAGTGCGACATCCCCGCGCTCGGTGCCGGTGGCAATCAGCCGCGATGACCGGTCGATCGCCATGGCGTTGGCCTGCCCCTCGGGGTCGATGATGCCCCGGACGGTGTGCATGCGTTCCAGGACCCCCGGCATCGCCAGGCGGGCGACCCGATCTAGGTCCGCCGCGTCCTCGGGGAGGTCGCGGCAGGCGTGGATGAATTTCAGGAGCGATTCGCCCGGCTCCTGGCCGGAATCGCGAATCGCCTCATCGATCAGGAGCCGGGAATTGGTCCGGGAGACCTCGACCGTGGCCCGCTCGGCCTCAGACTTCCCCGCCCTCGCCTCCCGCAGGGCGATCTGCTCCTTCTCGCGCGCCAGGTTGATCATGGTCGCGGCGACGAGGGCGCCGGCGCTCAGGAGGACCAGGGCCATGCCGGCGACCCGGATGATCCCGCGATGCCGGCGTTCGAGCCGGGAAATCCGGCGGTCCCACGACTCCTTGCGCCAGGGGAGGGGCTCGTCGGCCAGCCAGCGTTCGACGTCCTCGGCCAGGGCCTTGGGGCTGTCGTAGCGATCGCGGGGCTCGGCCGCCATCGCCCGGAGGCAGATCGCTTCGAGGGCCTCGGGGATGTCCCGGCGGATCTCCCGGGGGCGTGGGAACTGCCCCGACGCCATCCGCTTGAGGATCTCCCGTTCGCCGCCCCGCGTGCCGCCCGGTGACCGACCGGTCAGGATCGCGTAGAGGGTCGCCCCCAGGCCGTAGACGTCGCTCGGCGGGCCGACGGCCTCCAGGTCGCTGCGGGCCTGCTCGGGGCTCATGTACGCCGGGGTGCCGACCGCCGAGCCGATCAGCGTCAGGTTCAGTACGCTGCCCGAGGGCGGCAAGGGGGCGGGCTCGCCCGAGATCGAGGACGTCTCCGGCAGCGTCGCGACCGTCGCGTCGGTCGGCCCCGCGTCGTGGCCGGCGAGGTCGGGGCCCCCGATCACCTTCGCCAGGCCCCAGTCGATCAGCAGGGTCTCGCCGTACTTGCCCAGCAGGATGTTCGACGGCTTGATGTCGCGATGCAGCACCCGCCGGCTGTGGGCATAGGCCACGACGTTGCAGACCGCCACGAACCGGCCCAGGATCTTGCGGAACTCCAGGGTCCGGGGCTTGCCGTGCGGCTGGTGAAGCCGATCGATCGCCGCGCGCAACGTCTCCCCGTCCACCAGCCGCATCGCGTAGAACGGCCGGCCGTCGTCGTAGGCGCCGATCGCGTAGATCGGCACCACCCCGGGATGCTCCAGCCCGCCGGTGATCTCCGCCTCGACCTGGAACCTCGCCCGGCTCCGCTGGTCATGGAGGAACCTGGGGAGGATCCGCTTGAGGGCGATCTTCCGGTTCAGGCGGATGTCCTTCGCGATCAGGACCTCGCCCAGGCCGCCCTCGGCCAGGGGTTCCTGAACGACATAGGGGAGGACGGCGGACGCCTGGTCCTCGCCAGGTCGCGTCCCGGTCGGCCCCAGATCGACCTCGGTCGTCGAGCCGATCGGGCGGGTCGCGTCCGAGTCGAGCGGGGCGGCGACCAGCGACGAATCGAGGGGATCCGCGAGCGAGGGCGGATCGAACCCGATCATCGCCCCGGCCGTCAACTGGACCCCCGAAGGTTGGCCGGAAACCGGCACTTCGGGCACGCGGTCGGGCCAGGCCAACGTCCCCTGCGACGCCTCGCCTCGCGTGTGCTCGGGCGGTCCTCCTTCTTCGGGTTCGAATCCCGTCCAGGAGAGGAGCCGGAGGACCTCGGCCTCGACGGCTTCCTCGTCGGAGAGTTCGGGATCCCCCTGCCCGCCCGCCGTGGCATCGACCTCCGACGCCAGGCCCGACGCCACCGACTCATCCAGCAGCGCGAGTTCGACGGCCAGGCGGTCGATCGGCCGCTCGCTGGCCTGGAACCAGGTCTTCAGGAGCAGTCGACCCGCGCGCGGGGAGAGGTACTGCCGCTGGACCGCCAGGAGCAGGAAGGCGAGCGTGGCCTGGGTGTTGTCGTGGGTCTCGTGCATGCGCCCGACTCGCCGCGTCGCGAAGAGAGACCGACCTCGCCCCGGGCCGACCCCCGCCAGGGCCCCCGACGTTTCGAGTATGGCCGAAGATCCGACGGCCGGCCACCTGCGACCCGGCCAAACTGGCCGCTTTCGCGATCACTCCCTCAAAATCAGCATGAGCGCCTGCCAGAGTAGACACTTTCGATCGGATTGGTTCGCCGCCGTCCCGGGCGGGCGGCCCCGGTTCGCAAGGCCCGAGATTCTCCGCGACCCGGGGTTCGGTTATGATCGCTGCATCGACGTTTGCGCGCCGTTCAACCTTACGGGCCGGGCGGTCTCTCCCGCCAGGGCCGACCGAGGGGATTCTCCCATGCTCAACGTCGGACGCGGGACCGCCACGACCTGCCAGACCCGGTCGCGCAGGGCCTTCCTCCAGGTAGGGACCCTCGGCGCACTCGGCTGGTCCCTGGGCGACCTCTTCGCCGCGCGCTCGCTGGCGAATCCCGCCGGGCCTGACGCCCCCGCCCGGGCCGTGATCGTGCTCTGGCTCTGGGGCGGCCCGAGTCACCTGGATACCTTCGACCTCAAGCCCGACGCCCCGCTCGAATACCGGGGACCGTTCGAGCCGATCGTCTCGCGCACCCCGGGCCTCCGCGTCTGCGAGCTGCTCCCCGGCCTCGCCCGGCGTTCGGACCGGTACGCCGTCATCCGGACCATGGCCCACGAGTCCAACGACCACGGCGTCGCCGGCACCATCGCCCTCACCGGCAACATCGCGGGCGCGGTCGGGCTCGACGGCCAGGCGAAGCCCAACGCCATGCGGCCCAGCACCGGGGCGATCGTCGGACGATTCGCGAAGGACCAGGGCAAGTCCAACGGGAAGGGGCTCCCGCCGTATGTCATCCTCGGCGACCCGCTCCACCAGGGGCTCAGGCGCGTCGTCGGCGAGGGGGGCGGGACGCTGGGCGCGGCCAACGACCCGTTCCGGATCAACTACGAGCCGGGCGTCGGGCTCAAGCTGCCCGACATCGCCCTGCCCGAGAACGTCGCCGCCGGACGATTCGACGCCCGCTGGGACCTGCGATCCAGGCTGGCGAGCGAGGACCTCTCATCCGCCCAGTTCGCGGCCATGGAGCGTCACTATGCGCTCGCCCAGTCGCTGATCGGCTCGAGCAAGAGCCTGACCGCCCTCGACATCGACCGCGAGCCGGCCCGCCTCCGCGAATCCTACGGGCGGCACCGCTTCGGCCAGTGCTGCCTGATCGCGCGGAGGCTGGTCGAGTCGGGACTTCCGTTCGTCCAGGTGAACTGGAGCACCCACGTCGAAGGGCCCGAGGACAGGGGCGACGGCGGCTGGGACATGCACGACCGCTACTTCCAGATCATGCAGGACCGCCACGCCGGCATCCTCGACCAGGGCCTCTCCGCCCTGCTCGACGACCTGGACTCCCGGGGGCTGCTCTCCACGACGATGGTCGTGGCCGCGGGCGAGTTCGGCCGGACGCCGAGGATCAACGAGAAGGCCGGTCGCGACCACTGGAACCACTGTTACTCGGCCCTCGTCGCCGGTGCCGGCGTGCAAGGCGGCCGGACCGTCGGCACGAGCGACAAGCGGGCCGAACGACCCGCCGACCGCCCCGTCTCGCCCGCCGACCTCAACGCCACGATCCTCGCCCGCCTCGGCATCGGGGCCACCGAACTGACCGGGATGGGACTGACGCCGATCGGGACGCCCGTCGAGGAACTCTTCGCCTAGGGCGGTCCCGGGCCCGACGCACCCGAATTCAGCCTCACCGCGTCGTCGCGCGCCCGGATCAACTCGGCCCGACGATCGCCATCCAGGGGCGCCTTGAGGCTTTCATCGATCGACAGGATGACCCAGTCTCGCCAGCGCGTGGCCCCGGCGATGTCGCCCCGCGCCAGGTGGTCCCGGGCGATGGCAAGGCCGTCGGCGGCGGTGACGGTGCGGGCCACCTCGGCGGTCGGCGATCGGTCCCGCGAGGCCCGCCAGATCGAGAACTCGTACGAGGCGATGGCCAGGGCCGAGAGGACCATGACGACACCGCCGACCGCCGTGCCGATCCGGAACGCGAATGACCAGCCCCGCCGGGCGCCGTGCTTCATGCCGCCGCCGAGCGCACCGGCCGCCGTCCCCACCGCCGCCCCGATCAGGGCGAGCAGGAACGCCGGCAGCATCACCACGAACGCGGCGATCAGGAAGACAATAATCACCAGGCCGGTGATGATCCCCACGCTCCCCACCACCCACGGGTGCCGGTTCCCCCAGCGCCAGGCCCGCTTGCCGATCCACTCGGGATAGGCCGAGACCGGCTCCCCCGCGAGCCAGTGTTCGAGGTCCTCCGCCAGCGCGCGGACGGTCGGATAGCGGTCCTCGGGGCGGACGGCCATCGCCTTCAGGCAGACCGCCTCCAGCGCCGGCGGGGTGTGCGGGGCGACGGATCGGGGCGAGGCGAAGTCGCCCGCCTGGACCCGTTCGAGGATCGTCGTCATCGGCAGGTCGCCCGGCATCGGCGCCTGGCCGGTGAGCAGGCAGTAGAGCGTCGCGCCCAGGCTGTAGACGTCGCTCGCGGGGCCCAGGCGGTGCAACTCGCCGGCGGCGGCCTCGGGGCTCATGTACTGCGGCGTCCCCACCGCGCGGCCGACCACGGTCTGCACGCCGCTCTCGTCGAGGATCTCGCCGGAGTGTTCGTCGTCGGCCTCATCGATCGAGACCGAGCCCCCGCTCCGGGTGAACGGCTTCGCCAGGCCCCAGTCCACCACGAGCGTCTCGCCGTAGGGCCCGAGCATCACGTTCGCGGGCTTGATGTCGCGGTGCAGGACGTTCCGGCTGTGGGCGTACTCGACCGCGTTGCAGACGTCGAGGAAACGCCGGACGAGCTTGTAGAGTTCCAGCAGGCGCCGGTCCATCAGCCGGTCGTGCTGGGCGTTCGCCTCGCGGTGGAACTCGTCGATGGCGTCCTGGAGGCTGTTCCCCCGGATGAACCGCATCGCGTAATACGGCCGGCCGTCGTGCTGCTGGCCGAGGCCGTAGACCGGCACGATCCCCGGGTGTTCGAGCTGGCCCGTGATCTTCGCCTCGCGGAGGAACCGGTTTCGGCTCTCGATCCGGTCGGCGTGCCTCGGCCTGAGATTCTTGAGCGCCACCTCGCGCTGGAGCTCGTTGTCGAACGCAACGTGGACCTCCCCCAGCCCTCCCTTCGCATGCGGCCGGACGACGTGGTAACGAGGCCTTTCCAGCATCGGCGGCGGGGCCGGCGGATGCAGCCCATCCTGCCAGCCCCTCACCGTCGAATCGACCCGCGTGGCGAACGGCTCGCCCGTGCCGGCGACGGTGGATTCCACGCCGTGCTGCGTGGCGACGGACTCGACCCTCGTGCCGTAGTCGCTCGCTGACGTCTCCGGCGGCATGGTGCGCCCGGCCTCTACGATCGGCTGGGTCGAGGCGTCCGTCCGGGAGGGGATCGACTCATTGGGAGCCGCCAGGAGCTGGAGGGCGGCCTCCAGCGTCAAACCTTCGAGCCGCGACCGCCGCTCGGCGTCGAGGATCCCGAGTTCCTCGAAGACCTGCCCGAGGGGCACATCCTGACCGCGACGGGCCGTCCAGGTCGCCAGGGCGTCGAGCAGGGCCTGGTGTCCGTAGAGCCCGTGGCGCAGGCCGATCAGGCCGAGGACGAGGTCGTGTTCGGCGTCGGGGCCATTCGGCACGATCGGCTCGATTCGAAGGGAGGCGGGAGGGAGGGCCCGGATGCCAGGGCCCGACTGATAAGCAATATCGCATTATTCACCAATCCCCTCGACGCCACAAGTCCTAGCGGAAGGTTGGATTCAGGCCGGAAAAATCTTGACTAAGTCAATCGAATTTGTGACTGTGACGATCCAAATGGCATTCGGGCCATTGCCAGCCGGTCGCCGGGCGGCGTATAACCACGATTCACCCTCTCTCAGTCCGGCGCGACTGGATTCTCGATGGTTCGAAGTTCATCCACCAGGGAGACGCACCTCATGCGGAACGCGTGGTTGGGTTTGGGATTGGCGGCGACGCTGGCGGTTTCCGGCGCCTCGGCCCGGGCGGCCGAGCAGGGGCAGGGCAAGCCCGACCTGAAGTCGGCGGGGGCCCTGACCTTCGGCGCGAATGGCACCCTGTTCGTGGGCGACACCCAGGGCGCGGCCATCTTCGCCATCGAGACCGGCGACAAAGGCACCCCCGGCGGCGCCATCAAGGTCGAGAACATCGATCAGAAGGTCGCCGACCTGCTCGCGACCGACTCGAAGCAGGTCATCATCAACGACGTGGCCGTGAACCCCGCCACCGGCGCGGCGTTCCTGAGCGTCTCCCGCGGCCGCGGCCCCTCGGCCGTCCCCGCGATCGTCCGCGTCGACGCCTCGGGCAAGGCCGAGCTGGTCGACCTCGCGAACGTGAAATACTCCAAGGCCAGCCTCAAGGACGTCCCCAACGGGGATAACCCCCGCACCGGCCGCGCCGAGGCCATCACCGACCTCGCCTTCGTGGACGGCCAGGTGTTCGTCGCCGGCCTGTCGAACGAGGAGTTCTCCTCGCGGTTCCTCTCGATCCCCTACCCGTTCAGCACGGGCGACGCCGGATCGAGCATCGAGATCTTCCACGGCGCCCACGGGAAGTTCGAGACCAAGTCGCCGATCCGCACCTTCGTGGCCTACAAGGTCAAGGGCGAGCCGCACATCCTGGCCGCCTACACCTGCACCCCGCTGGTGAAGATCCCCGTCGCCTCGCTCAAGCCGGGCGCCCACGTCAAGGGGACCACCATCGCCGAGCTCGGCAACCGCAACAAGCCGCTCGACCTCGTCGTCTACCAGAAGGACGGCAAGGACTACCTGCTCATGGCCAACAGCGCCCGCGGCGTGATGAAGATCCCGACCGAGGGCGTGCCCGACGCCGAGGGGATCGTCAAGCCGGTCCGCAGCGAGAAGGCCGGCGTCTCCTACGAGACGATCGCCGGCCTCAAGGGCGTGCAGCAGCTCGACCTGCTCGACAAGGGTCACGCCCTCGTCCTGATCCAGGGCAAGGACGGCCTGAACCTCGAAACGGTCGACCTCCCGTGAGCCTCCGACCCTTCGCCGCCGGGAGGTACCTCCTCCCGGCGGCGGCATCCGCCGCGATGACCGTCCTGGCCGTGGCCTACTCCCCCGCCGACGGGCCACGGCAGACCCTGGCCTGGGAACCGGGCCCGGGGAATGGGGCCATGATCCTCGTCCTCAAGGGCGTGACCGAGGACGAGTCGAACGACCTCAAGGTCGTCTTCGTCCGCAAGTCCGACGGCCAGTCGCTCGACCTCCCAGGCAACAGGTCGTACGACGCCGGGCGCCGCACCCTCACGTTCACGCCGAGGTTCCCGCTCGACCCGGACGTGACCTACCTCGGCATATTCGAATACAACCGGCCCGGTGAGGTCGGCCAGCTTGTCGCCAACTTCCGGCGAGCCCGGCCCGCGCGCAAGGTCACGAGACTGACGGGAGTCTCCCCCTCGGCGGACGTCCTGCCGGAGAACCAGCTCAAGTTCTACCTCGAATTCTCCGCCCCCATGGCGCGCGGCGAGGCGTACAAGGCGGTCAAGATCCTCGACGACAAGGGCAAGGCGATCGAACTGCCCTTCCTGGAGATCGGCGAGGAACTCTGGGACCCCACGGGCACCCGCCTGACGCTCCTCCTCGATCCCGGCCGCATCAAGCGAGGCCTCAAGCCCCGCGAGGAAGACGGGCCGATCTTCGAGGAAGGCAAATCCTACACACTGGTCGTCGACGCGAACTGGCCGGACGAATCGGGCGAACCCTTGAGCCGACCCACCCAAAAGCGCTTCAAGATCGGCCCTCCGGACGACACCCAGCCGACGCTCGCATCGTGGAAAACCGAGGCACCGAAGTCAGGGACCGGGGAGCCGCTCCGCCTCCGCTTCCCCGAGCCGCTCGACCGCGCGATGCTCCAGAACGCCATCCGCGTGACGGGCCCGGACGGCAAGGACGTCGAAGGGCGAGTCAAGGTCGAAGACGGCGAGACCACCTGGCATTTCACCCCGAATTCGCCCTGGATCGCGGGCAAATACACGCTGATGATCGACTCCGAACTCGAAGACCTCGCCGGCAACAGCCTGAGGCGAACCTTCGAGATCGACGTCCTCCGCCCCACCCCCCGCTCGGGCCGCGATGAGGATGCGACGATGCTGAAGTTGGCGGTGGAAATCCAGTGAACCGCAAAAACGCCGAGGAAGAGGGAGGGATTGAACCACAGAGACACAGAGAGGACGGAGAGGGAACGTCATTAAATTTTCATGCAAACACAAATGCCATTAGTTGCCTTGTCCGAATTCCTCCCCCCTGTGATCTCTGCGTCTCGGTGGTTCAATCCCTCCTCCTCCGTATCCTTGGCGTCTCGACGGTTCAATTCTCCTGCAGCAGTGCCATGAGAGCCCAGCCGGTGGTGGACATGGTCTGGGCGTAGCTGTCGCCGCCGGTGGGTCGGGTGGTCGCGGGCCAGCTGCCGTCCTTGAGTTGGCTTTGAATCAGGTACGCACGGCCCCGCCGGATGCGATCGGGGATCCCCGGCCGATCGCGATGGAGTTGCAGGCCGAGGATCGCCAGCGCCGTGTCGAACACCTCGGGCGGTGAGCTGGCATACGGGCCCCAGCCGCCGTCGGCGGACTGGCTGCGTTCCAGGAGGGCCAAAGCCTCCTTGCGACGATCGGGCGTTGGAGTGGACAGCAGGACGACCGAGACGTCGAGGATCGTCTCGATCGGCAGGCGCCCGAGCCAGCGATCGGCGCGGGCAATGGCGTCGCGATAGACATTGGGATCCGCATGCGTGAGGACGTTCCTCGACTGGAGCGTGGCCAGCGGCTTGCCGTAGGTCGCGGGCGAGCCTATGGCCTCGACGGGATCGTCGAGCGACCAGGAGCCGTCGGCGGACTGGTCTCCTGCCAGTTTCTCCGCCGCGGCCTTGAGGGACGTCCGATCGGCGATCTGCCCGGTCTCGATGGCCTGGGAGAGTGTCGCGGAGAAGACGATCCGGGCCAGACGCTTATCGCTGAAGGGCCCTTCACCGCCGTTCTTCTCCCAGCGTCCCGGCTGGACGAGCCAGGCATTCGTGTCGGCCAGGACCTTCGCGGGGATGGTCCTGCCTCGCCTCGCCGCGAGGTTCAACGCCCGCGCGGCATCGCCGTTGTTGTGGCAGGAGAAGCACTTGTTCTCACGCGACCATTTCGGCACCTCGGCCGATAAGAATGCGATCCCCCGATCCACGGCCACCCGTTCCGTCTGAGCCGACAACGAAGCCGCGAGCCCGACCAGCAGGACGACAACGGTCAGCATGTGACGCTCCCTGATGAAGGGTGTGGTGCCACGCGGACGCACGTCCGCGTCCACCGCACCCACGGCGGGCCTGGATGCGCGACGGGATGAACCATCCTCCGCGTCCGACAGGTGCGGTGGACGCGACCCTGCGGGATCGCGTGGCACCACACCCTACCGGGCCGATTTCAATTCGCCGAGGAGTTCGAGCACCTTCGTCTGAATCTTCGTGGACGCGTCGACCTCCAGATAGCTCGACTTCGCCCGCCAGGTCTCGTAGCCGCCGCGCTTGTGTTGTTCGGGGGTCGGGAGGTAGCCATTGTATCCGTTGGCGAGTTCGATCGTGAACATCGGTTTGATCGGCGATCTTGCCTTGAGTTCCAGGCCGATCTCGACGAAAACCTCGCAGGGGATGGCCGCGATGGCGATGTCTCCGATCCGCAACGCCTGCACCGGGACCTCGACCGTGTCGGGATACCCGGCCATCGCCACGGTCTCGCCGGCGTAGAATTCCTCCAGGTTCCGGAGCGGCTGGCCCTGGCGTTTCGCGAGGAGGTCCTTCGCCCGCCGCAACTCGGCCGCATCGGCCTTGCGGACGCCGAGCGTCAGGATCGCGTCGCGGCCGTCGAGGGTGATGGCGTCGCTGTAGGTGATCGACCCGACGGCCTTCACGGCCTCATCGGCGACGTCATCGGCGACCTGCTTGATCCGGCCGTAGGGAGGCGCGGGGATCGGCTTGCCGGCGTAGTTGACGTTGTTGATATCTCCGCTTGTCCCGTTGGACATCATCGCCACGAACGGCGGATCCTGGCGATCGGCCTTGAGGAGCTGCTGGATCCGGTCGGCGAAAGCGCCGAAATAGTCGGCCGAGAGATGACCCGGGCCGACGCCGCCGACGTAGTGCAACGAGTAGTTCGCCAGCAGAGCCAGGGGCTTGCCGTCGGCCGTCCGAACCGACACGACCGGGATGCTCGGGTCCGTCGGCCCGGCGGGGCGATCGTTGTACGGATTGCCGTGGCCGGGGTTCATCTTGACCGTGTCGTTCCGCTTCCCGAACGGGTCCGGCCCGATGCCGCCGGGCTTCATGAACCAGCGGCGGTTGAACACCTGCCGATCATTCTTGCCCTCGCCATACCCCAGCTTCGCCGGCACCAGGTTGTTGTTCGCACGGACGATCCCATCTGCAATCCGACGCGCGAGGAATCGTTGATATTCCGGATCCGGGCTCGACTGGAACAGCCGGGTCGTCGTGCCGCACGAGTGTGAATGCGTGGCCGAGATCAGGACACGCCCCGGCCTGATCCCGAGTTCCGTCTCCACCAACCCCTTCGCCGCCAGCACGATCGACCGATCGACCGCGCAGGCGTCGACGACCGCGATGGCCACCTTCCCCTTGCCATCATCGAGCACGAGGCAGCGGGCATGGAGCTCATCATGGACATGACGCGCAGTCACGTCCGTCATGTTCCCATTGATCGAACTCCCCAGCCTCGGCGTGACATTGCTCATCGCCGCCCCGGCCTTCAACTCCCCGGCGTGGGCCTGTGAAGCAAGGAACAATGCTGTTACGACGACGAAGCAACGCATGTGGCCGTTCCTGGGTGAAGAATTGGACCGCCAAGTCGCCAAGGACGCGGAGGAAGAGGGGAGGAATCGAACCACAGAGGCGCAGAGAGCACAGAGTTATAGAATTCAACAATGCATCTTTTGCTTCTCTGGGGTCTCTGTGCCTCTGTGGTTCAATTCTCCTTCTTCGATTACCGCGTCCTTGGCGTCTTGGCGGTCCAATTTCCCGGTTCTATGCAAAGAGCTTGGTCACGACATTCCCGGCGACGTCCGTCAGGCGGAAGTCACGGCCCTGGGTGTGGAAAGTGAGCTTGGTGTGCTCCAGGCCGAGGAGGTGGAGCATCGTGGCGTGGAGGTCGTGGATGTGGACCTTGTCCTCGACGGGAGCGAAGCCGAAGTCGTCGGTCGCGCCCAGGTTGAGGCCGGGCTTGATGCCGCCGCCGGCCATCCACATGGTGTAGGCGTCGATGTGGTGATTGCGGCCGATCGTCTCGCGGGGCTCGCCCATCGGCGTGCGGCCGAACTCGCCGCCCCAGACGACCAGGGTCTCGTCGAGGAGTCCCTTCGATTCGAGGTCGCGGATCAAGGCGGCGCAGGGGCGGTCGATGTCGCGGCAGACGGTGTCGAGGTTGCCGGTGAGGTCCTGGCCAGGGACGCCGTGGTGGTCCCAGTCGGCGTGGTAGAGCTGGACGAATCGCACGCCCCGCTCCACCAGGCGGCGGGCGAGCAGGCAGTTGTTGGCGAACGAGGGCTTGCCCGGTGTGGCGCCGTAGAGGTCGAGCGTGGCCTGGCTCTCGCCCTTGAGGTCGATCAGTTCGGGGGCACTGGTCTGCATCCGGAAAGCCATCTCGTACGAGGCGATCCGCGCGGCGATCTCGGGATCGCCGGTGGCTTCGAGGTGCTCGCGATTGAGGGCGGTGATCGCGTCGATCGCCTTGCGCTGGCGGTCGGGGCCGATCTCCTTCGGGCTTGCGAGGTTCAGGATCGGCTCGCCGTTCCCGCGGAGCGGGACCCCCTGATAGGAACTCGGCAGGAACCCTGACCCCCAGTTGACCGCCCCCCCGCGCGGGCCTCGGGGGCCCGACTGCAGGACGACGAACCCCGGCAGGTTCCGCGACTCCGAACCGATCCCGTACGTGACCCAGGCCCCCATGCTCGGCCGGCCGTACTGGGTCGAGCCGGTGTTCGCGAAGAGCTTGGCCGGGGCATGGTTAATCACGTCGGTGGCGATGGATCGGACGATCGCGACCTTGTCGACGACCTTGGCGAACTCCGGCAGGCAGTTCGACACCCACGCGCCCGACTGCCCGTGCTGGGAGAACTTCCGGGCGGTGCCGAGGAGCGTCGGCGGGTTCTTGGTGAAGATGTCCATGAAGGCGAACCGTCGGCCCTTGATGAAGGACTCGGGGATCGGCTGCCGGTGGAATTGCTGGAGCTTGGGCTTGTAGTCGAAGAGTTCGAGCTGACTCGGGCCGCCGGCCATGAACAGGAAGATGACGTTCTTCGCCCGAGGTTGGAAGTGCGGCGGCTTCGGGTCCAGCGGGCCGGACGGGACGGTCTGCTCGGCGCGGGCCTGTTCGGCGAGCAGGCTCGTCAGCGCGACCGAACCGAGCTTGACGCCGCAATCTCGGAAGAAGTGCCGGCGGGTCTGGGCGAGCAAAGGATCGTCGCTCACGGCGGTCACTCCCGCGTCAGGAATTCATCGAGGTTGATGAGCACGCGTCCGATGGTCGCCCACGCGGCCGGCTCGCCGCCGCGGGCCTTCTCGTCGTTCAGGACGGCGGTGAGCGCCGCGTGCTCCCTCGCCGAGGGCTCGCGTGCGATCGCGAACCGGACCCCGTGCTTGAGGCGATCGGCGTCGGTGGAGGCAGACGTCCGCGACCGTTCCCCGAGGGCCAGGGCCAGCTCGTGGAACCCCTCGTCATTCAGCAGGGTCAACGCCTGGAGCGGGGTGTTCGAGCGGGGGCGTCGGGTGCAGGTGCGGGTCGATTCGGGGGCGTCGAAGACCATCAGGCTCGGGTGCGGCGTGGCCCGCCAGAAGAAGGTGTACATCCCCCGGCGGTAGCGATCTTCGCCCTTGCTCGGCGTCCACTCGCGGGTCATCTGGCCCAGCGTCATCACCCCCGCCGGCTGAGGCGGGAACACGCTCGGCCCGCCGACTTTCCCCGAGAGCTTGCCGCTCGCGAACAGGGCGGAATCCCGGATCAGCTCCGCGTCCAGCCGCAGCCGCGACATCCGCCCCAGCAGGCGATTGCCGGGATCGACCGAGGCGAGTTCCTGGCGGGCCGTTGATGCCTGCCGGTAGGTTGCGCTCGTCACGATCAACCGGTGCAGCGACTTGACGCTCCAGCCGCGTGAGAGGAATTCGACGGCCAGCCAGTCGAGCAGTTCGGGGTGACTGGGCGGCGATCCCTGGGTGCCGAAGTCGTTCTCCGTCTCGACCAGCCCTCGCCCGAAATGCTCCTGCCAGACGCGATTCACCGCCACGCGGGCCGTGAGGGGATTCCTGCGATCCACCAGCCAGCGGGCGAGGTCGAGCCGGTCGGGCTTGCCCGGGTTCCGCGTTGCGATCGGCGGCAGCGACGCGGGCGTGCCGGGCGTGACGACCTCGCCCTTGCGGGTGAAGTCGCCGCCGACGTGCACGAACGACTCGCGCGGCTGGGAGCGCTCGCGGACGATCATCGTCGCCACCAGATTCGGCCGCCTCGCCTTGAGGGCGTCGATGTTGTTCTGCCGCTCGACCGCCCCGGGCTCCTGAAGTTTGTAGGCGGCGAACAGGGCCTCCTGCTGCACCGGGTTGCGTCGGCTCGTCGGAAGGTCGAGGATCTCCCGCAGTTCGGGCTTGAGGGCGTCCTTCGCGGCCTTCGAGAGCGACTTCTCCCAGGCCGGTTGCGTCTTCTCGATCGTCGGCAGGTAGGCCTTCAGCTCGGCCTCGAGGGCCTTGAGCTGGGCGTCGACGGCGTCGCGTTTTGTCAGTTCCTCGGTCGTGCCGAAGTCGAGTTCGGGCTCGTCGCAACTGTTGTAGAAGGCGAAGAGTCGGTAATACTCTTTCTGCGAGATGGGATCATATTTGTGGTCGTGGCACTGGGCACAGCCGACCGTCAGCCCGAGGAAGACGGTCCCGGTGGTGCTCACGCGGTCGTGGACCGACTCGTTCCGGAACTGTTCGAGGTCGATGCCGCCTTCCTGGTTGATCAGCGTATTCCGATGAAATCCGGTGGCGACGAGCTGATCCTTCGAGGAGTCCGGCAGCAGGTCGCCGGCGACCTGCTCGACGACGAAGCGGTCGTAGGGGAGGTCGCGGTTGAGGGCGTCGATGACCCAGTCGCGGTACTTCCAGATGTTGCGCGGGGCGTCGATGTTGAAGCCGTTGGAATCGGCATACCGGGCCTGATCCAGCCACAGTCGCCCCCAGCGCTCGCCGTAGTGGGGCGAGGCCAGGAGGCGGTCGACGACCCGCTCGTAAGCGTCGGGCCGGTGGTCGAGCAGGAAGGCGTCGACCTCCGCCGGGGTCGGCGGCAGGCCGATCAGGTCGAGACTGAGGCGTCGGATCAGGGTGACGCGATCGGCCTCGGGCGATGGCGTGAGCTTCGCCTGTTCGAGGCGTTGCAGGATGAAGGTATCGATCGGGTTCCGCGGCCACTCCTTCAACCCAACCCCCGGCAACGCCGGACGCTTCGGCGCGACGAAGGCCCAGTGCACCTCCTCGGGCGCGACGCTCGCGACCTCGTTGGCGGGGGCCTTCGCGCCCTGCCGGATCCAGTCGCGGAGGGTCTGGACTTGCGCCTCGTTCAACCCGGGGCGGTTGAGCGGCATCTTGCGGATCGAGCCGCCGCCGGCCAGGGCTTCGAGCAAGGTGCCGTCGTCGGGTTCGCCGGGGACGACGGCGGGACCGGACTTGCCCCCCTTGCGGGCGGCCTCGGCGGTGTCGAGCCGGAGCCCCCCGCGCGGCTTAGTCGCGCCGTGGCATCCGACGCAATGTTTCGCCAGCAGCGGCTTGACCTCGCGCGCGTAATCGATGGGCCCCATGGCGTGCGCGCGGGACGAAACGGATCCCCCCGCCACCAGTCCGAGGATCGCAAGCCAGCCGCCGACGCGCGTCATGGTCGTCCCTCCGCGCCGCCCGATCCGAGCCGTTCAACAAGAGCACAACATACCAGTGCGGCGGGCACCTTGCCAGGGGACCGCCCGCGGTTGCCCCCTTGAGCGGGCGCCGCGATTGCCGTTAAGATGCGTGGGCATACTGGCCCAGGTCGTCGACGCCCAAGCGGTTCGCAACCTTCCACTTACGATCAAGAAACCCGGGGCCGTCGGGCCCGGGTGGGGGAGTCCGTCGCGGTGAAGGTCGTCATCCTCTGCGGCGGGCAGGGGACCCGGCTCCGCGAGGAGACCGAGTTCCGCCCCAAGCCCCTGGTCGACGTCGGCCAGCGGCCGATCCTCTGGCACATCATGAAGTCGTACGCCCACCACGGGTTCCGCGACTTCGTGCTCTGCCTGGGATACCGAGGCTGGATGATCAAGGAATACTTCCTCAACTACGAGGCCATGAACAACGACGTCACCGTCTGCCTCGGCAGCCGGCACCAGGTCGAGGTCCATGGCGCCCACGCCGAGCAGGATTTCCGAGTGACCCTCGCCGAGACCGGCCTCAACAGCATGACCGGCGGCCGGGTCAAACGCATCCAGCGCTATATTGACGGCGACACCTTCATGGTCACCTACGGCGACGGCGTGGCCGACGTCGACATCCAGGCCCTGGCCCGGTTCCACAAATCCCACGGCAGGCTCGCGACCGTCACCGCCGTCCGCCCGACCTCGCGGTTCGGAGTGCTGGAGATCGACCCCGAGGGGAAGGTCGAGCGGTTCGTCGAAAAGCCCCAGCTCGACGGCTGGGCCAGCGCGGGCTTCTTCGTGTTCGACCGTCGGGTCCTCGACCTGCTCGACGGCGACGACTGCATCCTCGAACGCGAGCCCCTGGAGCGGCTGGCGGCCGAGGGCGAACTGATGGTCTACCGCCACCACGGCTTCTTCTTCGCGATGGACACCTACCGCGAATACAAGGCGCTGAACGAACTCTGGGACGGCGGCCAGGCCCCCTGGAAGGTCTGGGGTGACTCATGAGCACCTTCTGGACCGACCGCCCCACGCTCGTCACCGGCGCCACTGGCCTGGTCGGCTCGTGGCTCGTCCGACGCCTGCTGGAGCACGGGGCCGACGTCGTCTGCCTCGTGCGGGACTGGGTCCCCCAGAGCGAACTGTACCGGGGCGGCCTGGTCGACAGGGTGAAGGTCGTCCGCGGCGACATCCGCGACCAGGCGGCCATGGAACGGGCGCTGGGCGAGCACGAAATCGACACCGTCTTCCACCTCGCCGCGCAGACGATCGTGGGCATCGCCAACCGCAACCCCGTCTCGACCTTCGAATCGAACATCCAGGGCACCTGGGCGACGCTCGAAGCCTGCCGGCGGTCGAAGCTGGTGAAGCAGGTCGTGCTGGCGTCGAGCGACAAGGCCTACGGCGACCAGGACCACCTGCCCTACGACGAATCGACGCCGTTGCAAGGCAAGCACCCCTACGATGTCAGCAAGTCGTGCGCGGACCTGATCGCGACGACCTACGCGGTGAGCTACGACCTGCCCGTCGTCATCACGCGATGCGGCAACTTCTACGGTGGCGGCGACCTCAACTGGAACCGCATCGTGCCGGGGACGATCCGCTCGGCACTCCGCGGGCAGCGGCCGGTGATCCGCTCCGACGGGACATACATCCGCGATTACTTCTATGTCGAGGACGGGGCTCACGCCTACCTGACACTGGCCGAGGCCCTGGCGGTGCGGCCGGACTTGAAGGGCGAGGCGTTCAACTTCTCGAACGAGATCCAGGTGACGGTCCTCGACCTCGTGCGAAAAATCCTGGCCGAGGTCGGCGTCGCCCTGGAGCCTGATGTCCGGAATGAGGCGTCCAACGAGATCATCCACCAGTACCTGAGCGCCGAGAAGGCCCGCCGGGTGCTGGGCTGGTCCCCCTTGTTTTCCCTGGAGTCCGGGCTCACGCGGACGGTGCGGTGGTACCGCGAGTTCCTCGATGCCGGCTGAGATTTCACCCAGACCTCGCCTTGCGCGGAAGGACGATCACGCTTGAGCCCGTTCAAACTCATCATGCTCTCGGCGATGTACGAGAACGGCGGGAACACGACCCACCGGATCCTCGACGGCCACCCCGAGCTGTTCGTCTATCCGTTCGAGTCGCAGGTCGGCACGAGCGTGGTCAACGACTATCTCTCGACCTACGTCCCCTTCCGCTACCGCTGGCCCGAGTTCCCGATCCAGGGGACGCCGGAGAGTGACTACGAACTCTTCTTCGACGAGGAGATGAAGGTCATGCTCCGGGTGCCCGAACGCTCGAAGTTCCGGCATGCCGACATGAAAATCAAGGAGTCGGACCGCAAGGCGGCGTTCCTGGGCTTCATGAAGGACAAACCCCGGACGCGTGCCAATCTCGTCGAGGCGTACTTCCGCTCGACCTTCGAGGCCTGGACCAACGTCACTCGCACGGGCCTGGAAAAGGCATACGTCGGCTACAACCCGGTCCAGGTACTCGACACCGAGAAGATCCTGGCCGACTTCCCCACGAACGGCCACATCCTCCACGTCATCCGCAACCCCTACTCGGGCTACGCCGACACCAAGAAGCGGCCGTTCCCCCTGAGCCTGGAGCGGTACACCTGGACCTGGACGTACAGTCAGCTCCTCGCGCTGACGTATGCCGAGAAGTATCCGGATGCGTTCACGATCGTGAAGTTCGAGGATCTCGTGGCCGACCCGAAGGCCGAGACCACCCGCCTGGCCGCGAGGTTGGGGATTTCGTGGTCCGAGACCATGCTCTACCCGAGCTGGAACGGCCAGAAGCTCGAACAGGTTTACCCCTGGGGCACCGTCCGCACGCCGACGCCCGAGGCCAACATGGCCACGGCCAACGAGCTGACGGCCGACGAGAAATCGCGCATCAAGGCCCTCTCCATCGTGATGCTGCGGCAACTCGGCTATGACAACCTCTTCTGAACCGGCGGGGTTGGAGTCCGACTCGCAAGCGGGCCTGGCCGGACGGATCGCCGGGCACCGCTCGCTCCGGCGCGCGACGTTCTATCCCAAGACCGACTCGCCCCTGCCGGATGCCCTGCTGCGATCGCTCCGCGATGCCGGGCCGCCGGAGGATCTCCGCCCGCTCGCCGATTTGTGTCGCGTGCACCTCGGCGAGGGTCCGACTCGGCTCGAACCGCTCGACCATCAGGGGACGTTCCATCAACTCTTCCGGGCCGAACTGGCCTCCGGCGATCGCTGGATCATCCGGACCAACCGGCTCGTCGCATCCTGCCGCGACCTCGACCTGCACGTCGATGCCTGGGCGTATCGACGTCTGCATGAAACCGGCCTGGCCTCGCTGCGCATCGCGGTCGTGGACAGCTCCCGGGAGCGGGTCGGATTCGATTACGAGATCATGGAAGAGGCCCGGGGCGATTCGCTCCGCATCTTCGACGAGGCCGACGCGGAGATGTTGCCGCGGCTGGCCGACCTGGGCCGATTCCTGGCCAGGGTCCATGCGATCCCGACCGAAGGCTACGGCTGGATCGACCCGGGGCCGCTGGTCCTGGGACTGTCGGACAAGGTCGCAGGACTGTTCGACCGCTGGGGCGACTATCTCCGGCTCCGGCTCAACGACCACGTCCGGGCCTGCGTCGACGCGGCGATACTCGATGAGGGAGCCGCCAAGGATGTGGAACGTTGCCTCCGGGATGTCGGCTCGCGGGAGGATGGCTTTTCCCCCTCGCTGCTGCACGGCGACCTGGGGAATCACAACGTCTTCCATGAGCGGGATCGTGGCATCACGGCGGTGATCGACTGGGAGGACTGTCTCTCGGGGGACCCGGTTTTCGACCTGGCTTTCTGGGCGACGTTTCATCCCGAGCGGCGGTGGTCGTGCTTCCTCGATGCCTACTGGTCGGCCACGGAAACGACCCGGCCGGTGGACTTCGAGCGACGGTTCTGGCTCTATTATCTGCGGATCGCGCTGTCGAAGACGGTCCATAGGCAGCGGTTCGGCTATTCAGACCGGCCGGGGAGGCCGCCAGCGTCGTCGCGGATCGACCGGGCGTTGCGGGAATTGTGTTGAGGGAGAGGGCGGTTTGAAGATCTTCCTGACGGGGGCGACGGGGTTCATCGGGTCGTACGTCCTGCGCCGGATGCTCGCGGACGCGGGCGAGCACGAGGTGGCGGTCCTGGTGCGCTCGCGGGGTTCGAACCTCTGGCGGATCAACCCGATCCTCGACAGCGCCACCGTCATCGAGGGTGACATCGCGCATCTCAAATTCGCCGAGCCGGCCATCGCGGCGTTCGAGCCCGACGCGGTGGTCCACCTCGCCTGGTCGGGCGTCGGCAACGCCGCGCGGAATGACCCGAGGCAGGCCGACAACGTCGGGCCGACGCTGGACCTCGTGCATCTGGCCAGCCGGGTCGGGGCCTCGCGATTCGTCGGCGTCGGCTCGCAGGCAGAGTACGGCCCGACCGAGGGGCCGATCGGCGTCGATACTCCCACGAGGCCGACGACGGTTTACGGGCTCAGCAAGCTCTGCACCTGGATGCTCGCCTCGCGGCTCTGCCACGAGTACCGGATGCAGTTCGCCTGGATGCGGGTCTTCTCCACCTACGGGCCCATGGATGATCCGGCGTGGATGATCCCGTACTTGATCCTCAAACTCCTCGGCCGTGAGCGTCCCGCGCTGACGGCCGGCGAGCAACGCTGGGACTACCTGTACGTGGCCGACGCCGCCGAGGCCATCTATCGCGCGGCGGTGCACGAGGCGGCCGTCGGGGTCTACAACCTCGGCTCGGGGCAGTCGTTGCCATTGCGGCGAATCATCGAGGCGATCCGCGACCTGATCGACCCGGAGCTGGAACTCGGATTCGGCGAGGTCCCTTACCGCCTCGACCAGGTGATGCACCTGGAGGCGGACATCGCCCGGTTGAGGGACGACCTCGGCTGGTCGCCGCACGTCGACCTGGGCGAAGGGCTGAGGCGCACCGTGGAGTGGTATCGTGAGCACCGATCCGGCCGCTCTGGCTGACCTCGCCCGACGCATCCGGGCGCACGCGCTGCGGATGGTCCACAGGGCGAATGCCTCCCATATCGGCACCTGTTTTTCGATGACGGACATCCTGGCCGTCCTTTATGGTTCGGTGCTGCGCATCGACCCGACCCGGCCGGACTGGTCGGATCGTGACCGATTTCTCCTGAGCAAAGGACACGGCGCGGCGGCCATCTACGCGACGCTGGCAGAGCGGGGATTCTTCCCGGTGGAGTGGCTCAAGACCTACTGCGAGGACGGCACGAAGCTCGCGGGGCACATCACACACCACGGCGTCCCCGGCGTCGAGGTCTCCAGCGGGTCGCTCGGCCACGGCTTGTCGATCGCCTGCGGGATGGCCCTGGCGGGGAAGCGGACGGGCAAGGGGCATCGCGTTTTCGCACTCCTGAGCGACGGCGAGTGCGACGAGGGCTCGATCTGGGAGGCCGTGCTGTTCGCGCCCCACCACAAACTCGACAACCTCGTGGCGATCGTCGACTTCAACAAGATCCAGTCGTTCGGGACCGTGAAGGAGGTCCTTGACCTCGACCCGTTCGCGGATAAGTGGCGGGCCTTCGGCTGGGCCGTCCGCGAGGTGGACGGGCACGACATTCCTGCGCTCCTGGATGTGTTCGCGTCGTTTCCCTTCGAAGCCGGCCGGCCCTCCATCGTCATCGCGCACACGGTCAAGGGGAAGGGCGTGAGCGACATGGAGGACCGGCTCCTCTGGCATTATCGCTCGCCCAACGACGAGCAACTCGCCGCCGCCCTGGCCGAACTGGGGGTGGCTCCTTGAGGACGGCGTTCATCGAGACCCTCTGCGAACTGGCCGCGCACGACGATCGGATCTGGCTCGTCACCGGCGACCTGGGGTTCAGCGTCCTGGAGCGATTCATCGAGGCATTCCCGGATCGTTATGTGAACGTCGGCGTGGCCGAGCAGAACATGACGGGCATCGCCGCCGGCCTGGCCCGCGAGGGGATCGTCCCGTTCACCTACTCGATCGCGAACTTTCCCACACTTCGCTGCCTGGAACAGATCCGCAATGACGTCTGCTACCACGGGGCGAGCGTCAAGATCGTGGCGGTCGGCGGCGGGTTCGCGTATGGCCCGCAAGGGTACACACATCACGGAGTCGAGGATCTGGGCATTCTCCGATCGTTGCCCGGGATGACGGTCGTCGCGCCGGGGGATCCGATCGAAACGCAGCTTGCCACTCGCGCGATCGCTTCGATGGATGGACCGTGCTACTTGAGGCTGGGCAAGGCGAGGGAGCCTGTCGTTCACGAGGCCGAGCCGGATTTCGCGATCGGCCGGTCCATCCGGGTTCGAGCCGGGCGGGACGCGACGCTCATCAGTACGGGGGGCATGCTCGACGAGACCGTGCGCGTCGCGGGGCATCTCGCCGATGAGGGAATCGTTGCCGGCGTGCTCAGCATGCACACGATCAAACCCCTGGATGCGGGCGCGGTGATCCGCGCGGCCTCGGAAACCGCCGTGATCGTCACGGTGGAGGAGCATAGCGTCACGAACGGACTGGGTTCGGCGGTGGCCGAGGTGCTGGCGGAGTCCAGCCACGTCGGACGTGTGCGGTTCCGGCGGTTCGGAGTGCCGGATCGGATCTATCATCGGATCGGCAGTCAAGAGTACATGCGGGCGATGGCGGGCGACCTCGCCGAGGTGGTGCGTTCGCTCGTCCGAGAGTCGCGCAGCGGGGGAGATGATCGTGGATGAACCGAAGAAGCTCATCAGCATCGTCACCCCTTGCTTCAACGAGCAGGAGAATGTCGAGGACTGCTACGAGGCCGTCCGCAAGGTGATGGAGAACGAACTCCCTACCTACGACTATGAACACGTCTTCTGCGACAACGCCTCGACCGATGGGACCGTTGCCCGGCTCCGCGACCTGGCGAGACGCGACCCTCGCGTCCGCGTGATCGTGAACGCCCGCAACTTCGGCCCGTTCCGCTCGACATTCAATGGACTGCTCGCCACGCGTGGCGACGCCGTGCTCGTCCTGCTCGCGGTGGACCTGCAGGATCCGCCCGAGCTTCTCCCCGAGTTCGTCGCGAAGTGGCGAGAGGGGAACGAGGTCGTCTATGGCGTGAGGAAGAACCGCGAGGAGGGGGCCATCATGCGCTGGACGCGGATGGCCTACTACCGCGCGGTCAGCCGGTTCGCGAACATCAACATC
Source organism: Isosphaeraceae bacterium (assembly GCA_965279195.1). Classification (GTDB taxonomy): domain Bacteria; phylum Planctomycetota; class Planctomycetia; order Isosphaerales; family Isosphaeraceae; genus CBDIHP01. The sequence goes on along the minus strand of CBDIHP010000043.1, from coordinate 41,082 downwards.
CCGCCGGACGTCGGCGAGTTCCAGCTCGTCGACCGGCTCGTGGTCGACGCCCTGCGCAAGTATGACGATCAGTATCCCTACATCCGGGGCATGATCGCCAATTGCGGATTCAAGGCCGTGGGCATCGACTACGTCTGGCGGGCCCGCAAGAAAGGGTTCTCCAAGAATCGGCTCTATCACCTGATCGATCAGGCGCTCAACGGCCTGATCTCATTCACGAACATCCCGCTTCGGCTCTGCATGTTCTTCGGTTTCACGGTCGCCGCGATCAGCATGCTTTACGCCCTGTTCAGCCTGGTGGTGAACCTGATCTACTTCCGCGAGCTGGCCCAGCCGGGGATCCCGACGCTGATCGTGGCGCTCTTCTTCTTCTCGGGACTGCAACTGTTCTTCTTCGGAGTCCTGGGCGAATACATGGCGGCGATCCACTTCCAGGTGCGCAAGCGGCCGATGGTGATCGAGCGCGAGCGGATCAACTTCGACCAGCCGTCGCCCTTGCCGGGGTATGCTTCGGCTCCGGTCGTGACGGCGCACCCGTCGATCCCGCCGCCACACATCCGGCCGAGGGATATGGATCCTGGGAATTGAACCACCGACACACGGAGAGAGGAGAGAGACCGGATCTAGTTTTTTGGCATGATGGTTTGTTGATAGATATCGCCGTTGCCGTCGCGCTCGGAGACGAAGGTGACGGAGCGGCCGTCGCGGGTCCAGGTGGGGTGGGTGTCGCGGGCGGGGTGGTTGGTGAAGTTCCGGGGGCGGGAGCCGTCGGGGTCGGAGAGGTAGATTTCCATGTTGCCGTCGCGCTGGCTGACCCAGGCGAGGGTCTTGCCGTCGGGCGAGAGGGCGGGGTAATCGTCGAGGCCGGGGCTGCAAGTGATTCGGGTCAGGTTCGTGCCGTCGGCCTTCACGCTGGCGATTTCGAGTCCGCCCCAGCGGTCGGTGGCGAAGTAGATGGTCCGGCCGTCGGGCGACCAGCTGGGATGGCTGTCGATGCCCGGGCTCTGCGTCAGGCGGACAGTGTCGCTGCCGTCGGCCTTGCAGGTATAGATTTCCTGATTGCCCTCATGCGTCGAACTGAAGGCGAACCGCGAGCCGTCGGGCGAGAAACTCGGCCACTCCTGATGCGACAGCCGGCCTTCGCGATCCCCCTGGAGGGTCGTCGGCTCCGGCCGCTCGGCGGAGTCGGGCGAGACGTCCGATCGCGTCGAGGCGATGTCGAGGTTCCCCTGCGTTCCCATCTGGGGGATCACGACGAGGAGCATCGCGGGCGACTTGGGGCTGAACGTCGCGTCGTATTCGGGCGTGATCCGCTTCGTGAGTCGGTAGGGCTTGCTGCTCGCCCCCGGGCGATGGAGATACTGCCAGACCTGCGAACCCCCGGCCTCGTGGCGGGCAAATGTGAGCAGCGAGCCGTCCGGCGACCACTGCGGGCGCTGCTTCGGCAGGCCATCGAACGTCAATCGCTCGGGTGCGGGGAGCATCAGCAGGAGGATGAGGAATGGATGATGGGTCATGGGTGAAGAAATTCGAAAGAAAGCTGAAGTCGAGGTTGGTCCGCACTCGTCGGCTGGGTTGACGCGGCCGGTTCGACGCGTTTCTCTCCCACACTACACGAGGAGTCCCTTCAGCGTCTCCAGGTTATCCGCGTCGGGCGGCTTCTTGTCGGTCCGCCAGCGGAGGATCCGGGGGAACCGCACGGCGATGCCGGATTTGTGCCTCGGGGAGAGTTGGATCCCCTCGAAGGCGAGTTCGAACACGAGTTCGGGGGCAACGGTCCGCACGGGGCCGAATTTCTCCAGCATGTTCTTGCGCACGAAGGAATCGACCCTCCGGATCTCCTCATCCGTCAGGCCCGAATACGCCTTGGCGATCGGGACGAGCCTGGCCCCCTCCTGCTCCGACGGCCGGTCCCAGACGCAGAAGGTGTAGTCGGTGTAGAGGCTCGCCCGCTTGCCGCTTCCGCGCTGGGCGGCGGTGAGGACGGCGTCGACGGTGAACGGCTGGATCTTCCACTTCCACCAGTCGCCCCGCTTGCGGCCGACCTGGTAGATCGAATCGCGACGCTTGAGCATGATCCCCTCGGCCTGGACCTCGCGCGAGGTCAGCCGGGCCTCGGTCAGTTCCTCCCAGGTCTCGCCGACGACCCGGGGCGACACCCGTAAGCGTTCGGCCAGGTTGATGCGTTCGACCAGCCCTTCGAGCACGTTACGGCGGTCGTCGAGCGGGCGGCTGCGGACGTCCTGGCCGTCGAATTCGAGGAGGTCGAACGCCAGGAGGAGGACGGGGACCTCGCTCAGGATCGACTTGCTCACCGTCTTCCGGCCGATCCGGCGCTGCATCTGCGCGAACGGGAGCGGGAGCCCATCCTTCCAGGGCAGGATCTCGCCATCGAGGACGGTGCCGTCGGGCAGATGTGCGGCGAGCGTGCCGAGTTCGGGGTAGCGTTCGGTGACGAGTTCCTCGCCCCGGGTCCAGATGAACGTCTCACCCCGCCTGCGGATCACCTGGGCCCGGATGCCGTCCCACTTCCACTCGGCGATCCATTCGGAGCAGTCGCCGAGCAGCGACTGGAGCGTGTCCGACTCGCCCATCTCGATCGGATGCGCCAGACAGAACGGATAGGGCCTTGAGTGATCGGCGTCGCTCGCGTCGACGCTCACGAGGCCCGCGAAGAACTGCTCATCCGGCTCCCAGTCGCCCATGAGCCGGTGCGCCACCACCGCCGGGTCGACTCCGTTGACCCGGCCGATCGCCCGCGTGACGAGTTGCTGCGATACCCCCACGCGAAAGCCGCCGCTGATGAGCTTGTTCCACACGAACCGCTCCCGACGGTCGAGCCGCCGCCAGGCGTCGAGCATGGACATCCGCTGCTCGGCCTCGGACATCCCCCGGAGCGGGAGCAGTCGCGACTCGACCCAGCCTTGCAACGGCAAATCTTCACCCGAGGCGTCGACCGCGCGATCCTCCGGCAGCAGGAGGGCGATCGTCTCGGCGAGGTCGCCGACGGCGTCGTAGGACTCCTGGAAGAGCCAGTCGGGGATCCCCGCCTCCTCCGACACCCACGCCCGCAACAGCTTGGTCGGCACGAGTTGCTTGATCTTCCGACCGATCAGGAAATACAACGCCCACGCCGCGTCGCCCGCCGGCGCCCCGGCGAAGTAGGCCGTCAGGGCGTCGACCTTCTCGTTCGTCCGGGTCGTCTCGTCGAGTCGGGCGTAGAGTTCGGCGAAGGCTCGCAAGGGCGACTCCGATCGCATGATCTCAAAGGAGGTCGAGGGCGCTGGGCGTGGGTCGAAAGCGCTGGGCGTGGGTGTCCAGATCCCGCCCTTGCCGCGAACGGAGGGGACCACCGAACCCGGTCTCCAGACCGGTCCCTCTCCGTCAGGATGAACGGGTCTGGAGACCCGGTTCGGTGGTACGACGCGGCGAAGCTTGGGGCGGGGTCTGGAGACCCTCGCCCAGCGCTTACGGTGCCGCCATGTGCCTCAATCATCACCCGTATCCTGGTCCTCCCCCGTCGCCACGGCCCCGGCCTCGCCTTCGTATCGGGTGGCGAGCACATCGGCATCAATCCCGCGATCTCGCAGGTGGCGGACGACCACGGACGAGTACCCGTGGGTCACCAGCACCTCGCGGGCCTTCGTGGCGTCGAGGGCGGTGAGCAGGCCGGGCCAGTCGACGTGGTCGGAGAGGACGAATCCGCGATCGACCGCCCGACGCCGTCGGGCGCCCCGGATCCGCATCCAGCCCGAGGCGAACCCGCCGGAGACCGCGCCGAATTTCCGGGTCCAGGGGGTGCCCTGGGCCGACGGCGGGGCCAGCACGATCGCCCGGTGCCAGCCGCCCTCGGGCTTCGGGGCGCTGGCCGGGATCGTCTCGGGGAGCGCCACGCCGGAGGCGCGATAGGCCCGGGTCATGGCCTCGACGGCGCCGTGGGTCCGGATCGGGCCGATGGAGGGGTCGAGGCCGGAGAGGAGTCGCTGGGATTTCCCCAGGGCGTAGGCGAAGAGCAGGCTCGTCTTGCCGGCCTCCTGGTTGGCCCGCCACCAGGCGTTGATGTCGTCGTGGATCTCCTGCTGGGGGCGCCAGCGGTAGATCGGCAGGCCGAAGGTCGATTCGGTGACGAACAGGTCGCACTCGACCGGTTCGAACGGCGCGCAGGTGGCGTCGGGCTCGATCTTGTAGTCGCCCGAGACCACGGCGACCATCCCGCCCGCTTCGAGCCGCACCTGGGCCGAGCCCAGGATGTGACCCGCCGGGTGCAGCGAGACCCGGACGCCGTTGATGAACAACGGCTCGCGATACGGGATCGGATCGATCGTGATCGAGGCCCCGAGCCGCTGGCGGAGCACGGCCTCGCCGTCGGACGCGGCCAGATAGCGGCCGCAGCCGGGGCAGGCGTGGTCGGCGTGCCCGTGGGTCAGGACGGCGCGCGGCACCGGCCGCCAGGGGTCGATGTAGAAGTCGCCCGCCTCGCAGTAGAGGCCGAGGTCGGTCGCCCGGAGCAGCGAGGAGGTTCCCATGCGTTCATTCTAGGCACCCCGTCGACCCGGGCCGCATCCTGCCGTAGCCTTGGGTCTTCCCCGCCCGACAGACCGCGACCGCGACGCCGGCCCGCGACCGCATCGTCGCAGGCCGACATCGCGTGTCGGTCGAGATGCTCGGGGTGCAACCACGATGCCTCTCCAATCCGCCGACGCCGTCATCCCCTCGGGAGACGAGAACGTGTTCATGACAGGTGACAGAATGTCCGGCCGGCCGAAACATCCGGCGGGTGTTTACGGGTTAACACTGGGAATCCTCCTGCTTCTCGCGGGGAATATCGCTGCTCAACCCGCTGGCATTCCCAAGGCGTCCGCGCCCTCGGTGAAGCTCCCCGAAGGATTCGTTCTGACCCAGCACTCGGACGAGAACCTGGCGAACGACATCTACGCGATGACGCTCGACGCCAGGGGGCGGGTGGTTGTGACCAGCCGGGGGTGGGTCAAGACGCTCCACGACGACGACAACGACGGCAAGGCCGACCGCGCGACGGTCTTCTGCGAGACGCCCACCGGCGGCATGGGCATGGCCTTCGACGGCAACGACCTGATCTTCTGCGGCGACGGCTGGCTCTCCCGCTACCGCGACAGGGACGCCGACGGCAAGGCCGACGGGCCGCCCGAACGGATCATCCCCCTGGCCTTCACCGAGCACGGCGGCCACGCCCCGCGCAAGGGGCCGGACGGATTCTGGTACGTCATCGCCGGCAACGACGCCAAGGTGAATCGGGCCATCCACACGAGAGGGACCGGCTCGCTCATCAAGGACGTCGAAGCCGGTGCCCTGCTCCGCCTGCCGCCCGACCTGAACCCGGCGGGCTGCGAGGTCGTCGCCCACGGGTTCCGCAACCCGTATGACATCGACTTCAACCTCCAGGGGGACCTCTTCACCTACGACTCGGACGTCGAGCGGGACTTCCTGCTCCCCTGGTACACCCCCACCCGGCTCTACCACATCGAGCCCGGCCAGCATCACGGCTGGCGGGTGACCGGATACATGCGGAGCTGGGCGCGTCGGGATGATTTCATCGACAACGTCCCCAGCTTCCCGATCGGCCGAGGGTCGCCCACCGGCGTCGCGGTCTATCGCCACGACCGCTTCCCGGACCGCTACCGCAACGGCCTGTTCTCCTGCGACTGGACCTTCGGCAAGGTCTTCTTCACCCCGCTGCCCCGCAACGGGGCGTCCTACGGGATGGAGCGGGAGGTCTTCCTCGAACCGACGGGCATCGACGGCTTCGCCCCGACCGACCTGGAGGTCTCGCCCGATGGTTCGCTTTACGTCTCAATCGGCGGACGCGGCACCCGGGGGAGCGTTTACCGGGTCGCGTACGCCAAACCCAAGGCGAAGCCGGCGAACAAGACCGATTGCCCCGAGTTCGCCGATGTCGATGCCGTCCTGAAAGCCCCGCAGCCGCTCTCGGCCTGGTCGCGGGCGAAGTGGGAGCCGGTCGCGAAGGGCCTCGGAGCGATGGCGCTGGTCGCCGCCGCGACCGACGAGGACAAGCCCGTCCCCGAACGGATCCGGGCCATCGAGGTCCTGGCCGAGTTCTACCAGGGAGGCGGCGAGTCGATGGGAGAGGGGGAGGCCAAGCTCCTCGTCGGCGACAAGAAGGAGGAGGTCCGCGCCCGATTCGCCTGGCTGCTCGGCCGGCACCCCGACCTGGCCATCGCCGAGCCGACGCTCTTCAAGCTGGCCGACGCCCCCCAGCTCACGACCCGTCTGGACGCGCTCCGGGCCCTGATGGAGCGCCAGGCCCTCGGCAAGCTCAGGGGGCCGGTCCCCCCGAGCCTCGCGCTCAACCTCCTGTTGGGCGACCCTCGCCCCCGCCTCGCGTTCGCCCGCATACTCGGCCGATTGCCGCAGGCCGATCGGGACATCGTCCTCGATCAGATGAAACCCGGGCAGCACCTGTATCACTTCAACCAGGCCGAGCTGACCGCCGGGCTCGCCGAGGTCTGGCGGTCCGGGGACTCGAAAACCCACGCATCTCTGTTCGAACGTCCGCTCCGCGTACTCGGCCGGAACCCCGGATCCGCCGAGGCCATCCAGGCCGATCGGTTGATCATGCTCGCCCTCGGCGACTTCGCCATCGCCAACCCGCCGATCGAGGTCCAGACCGCGTATGCCCCCTCTCGACCCATCTCGGGCCTCGGCAACATCCCGGCGCGGATCGAATCGGCCATCCTCAAGGACTTCCCGACGGCATCGAAAGATGTTCGCCTCAATGAGGAGCATGCGCGGGTCCTGGCGATGATCGAGGCCGCCTCGCCCGAACTCCCCGGCCGGGTGGCGTCGTTCTGGACGCCTTCGAGTTCGGCCACGAGCGACGTCCATTACCTCGTGGTGCTCTCGCGGCTCAGGGGGGCCAGCAGCGAGGCGGTCTCGAAGCGGACGGCCGACGCCTTGTTGAACCTCGACGCCAAGCTGAAGGGCGAGGATCAGCGGATCAAGCAGAGCTGGAACGACCGGCTCTCGGAGCTCGTCGCCGCGCTCGCCGCCCGCGACCCCGGTCTGGCCGACCGGCTGCTGGCCTCGCCGAATTTCGCCAGCCCCGGCCGGGCGAGCTGGGCGCTCGGGCTGGATCCGTCGCACCGCGAGCGGGCCGCCCGGATCTTCCTCGACGCCGCGAAGGCCGACGCCGAATTCGAGTGGAACGCCCCGATGCTCGAACTGGTCAAGGCCCTGCCCGACGCCCAGGTCAAGCCGGCGCTCCGGGCCCAGTGGAGCAACCCCGCCCTGCGCGATGCCCTCCTGCCCCGGCTCGCCTCGGGCACGCCCGATGCAGTCGATCGACCGAGGTTCCTCGAATCGCTCGAATCGAACCAGCCCGATGTGACCCGGGCCGCGCTCGGAGCCCTGGAAAAACTCGACCCTTCCAGGAAATCCGGCGACCTCGTCCCGGCCCTGCGGCTGCTCCGTCGCCTGCTCGGCGAACCCCGCGACGCCGGGCTCCGCAAGCGGCTGACGGCCTGGCTGGCCCGCGAGGACGGCCCTCGCTGGTCGGTCACAGAACCATCAAACCCGAACGCGAAGACTCTCCGCGACGCCTACGCCCCCGCCTTCGACGCCTTCCGAAAGGAGCACCCCGAACTCTCGGCCGCCCTTGAAGGGACACCCGGGTTCGACCCGAAGGCCCTCTCCACCCTTCTGGGCAAGGTGGACTGGTCGAAGGGCCGCCCCGAGAAGGGGGACGCCCTGTTCCGCCAGAGAGGCTGCCAGACCTGCCACACCGGGACGCGGGCGCTGGGCCCCGACCTGACGGGCGTCACCGGCCGGTTCTCGCGCGAAGACCTGTTCACGGCCATCGCCGCCCCGTCGCGCGACGTGGCCCCCGCATTCCGCACGACCCTGGTCGAGCTGACCGACGGCCGCACGGTCTCGGGGCTCATCGCCTTCGAATCGGCCGACGGCCTGATCGTCCAGACCGGCGCGACCACCACCGTCCGCGTCGCCAACAGCGACATCGCCGCCCGCCGCCCGGGGAAAGAGTCGCTGATGCCGAGCGGGCTGCTCGACGGGTTTTCGCCCAGCGATCTGGCCGATCTCTATGGATATTTGCAGATGCTCAAGTAGGGTAGTGCGGGCCGTCTTCGGCCAACCCCACCGACGACACGCCCGGCCACGCCTTCTGGAGTGCGTCCGCTTGCTGACGCTCTGTTCTCGCGAAGCTCGCTTCGCGTGCCGGAACGAAGCGGTTGCTGGCGAGAGGAGCCGATTCTCGGGAGCGAGCTCCCGCCGGGCGAGAGCGTCATCAAGCGGACGCACTCCAGATTCAGGGGTTGCTTCGTGGCGTGGGGCCCCGTCGTTGCGGTGTACGCGGGCCCGGGGGCCGCGTGGCGACGCACCCGACGCGTCACTCCGGAAGCGCGGCGTTGTACATCGACTTCATCGCCCGCAGGCCATTGTGGACGGCGTGGATGTCGCTGGCGATGACGAACATCGAGCAGCCCCACTTGAGCATCCGGGAGGCGTAGTCGGCGCCCCTGGGGACGATGCCCCAGGGCTTGCCAGCCTCGGCACAGACGCGGGCGATCTCCTCGATGGCGTTGAGGCACTTGGGGTTCTCGAAGTCGCCGGGGCAGCCCATGACCTGGCTCAGGTCGGCGGGCCCGACGAACAGGAGGTCGATGTCGGGGATCCTGGCGATCTCGGCGACGGAGTGGATGGCCCCGGCGGTTTCGAGCTGGATGCCGATGAATGTGTCGGCGTTGGCCTTCGGGACGTACTCGGTCAGGGGGGTGAGCCCGAATCGGCCGTCGCGGTTGCCGCCGTTCATCCCGCGCTCGCCTCGGGGGTAGAACTTGGCCCAGCGGACGGCCTTCTCGACGTCCTCGGGGGTCTGGGACATGCTGACCATCAGGCCGCCGGCGCCGGCTTCGAGGGAGCGCATGATCGAGGCGTAGTCGGTGGCCGGCTGGCGGACGAAGCTGTCGAGCTGGTAGTAGCGGGCGGCCATGGTGGCCAGTTCGATCTCCTTCATGGAGATCCCGGCGTGCTCGGCGTCGAGCCAGAGGGCGTCGAACCCGCCGTGCTCGCCGACGATCTCGATGAACTTGGGGGAGAGCAGCTGGCCGGCGCCGAAGACCCGGACGACCTTCTTCTGGGCGAGCAGTTCCTTGATCCTGGGCATGGTCGCAAGTCCCCTGGCGGCGTGCGGATTGGTCGGGAGGCGGGAGGTTTGGAGGCCGGTTGAACGTACAACGCCTTTCGGCGATAACCAAGGGGCTTGTCCGCCTCCCCCGCCCCCGATCACCCCGCGAGCCCGCCCTTGACTCCGAAACCGCCCCACGTCCGGCTCGCGTTCGGCCGCCTCTTCTGGCGACTGTACGTGCTCTGGGTCGTCATGGGCCTGCTCTGGGTCTGGCGGTTCGTTGAGGCCCGAGTGCCTCCGGGCCGACAGGTGAGGTCGATGTTCTTCTACGCCCCTCTCGTCTTCTACAGGTCGCTGGTCATCACCACGGTGCTGACCGTCCTGGTGGACCTGGTCGTCCGGTTCATCGTCCGGCCGATTATCGTCCGCTGGCACCGGCCGATGTCCGAGCCGCACGGGGCGTTGTTCCAGATCGGGGCCAACGAGCGTGTCGTTTCCAGCGTCCCAGCGCGGTTCAAGCCGGGACGCCGCTGGCAGGTCGGCTCGCTGGTACTCACGAACCAATCGCTCTGGTTTTTCCACGACGCCTGGGATGTGGAAACCTGGAAGCATCGCCGGGCGGAGATCCTGGGCCTTCGGGCGGAGACGCCCCCGAGTTTCCTCCTGGGCCTGCTCCGGGGCCTGCCCGAGCGGTTGATGGTCGACCTGGCCTCGGGCGAGTCCCTGACCCTGATCGTGGCCGATGCCGACGAGGTGGTCGGCTGGCTGCCTCCGAATCCCGATTCTCAGGCGACCCGGACGCCCCCGGGCGGGGTCGCCGATTCTCCGACGACCTCGCTTGAGAGGACTGCTTGATGTCGACGCTCTCCCCGTCCTCGTCCCAGGTGCCTTACACCGTCCTGGCGACCGACTTCCTCGACAACATCGCGATCGAAGGCCCGATCTTCGACGGCGTCGCGAAGGTCGCGCTCGCCCAGAAATGGCGAGAGGAGGACCTGGAACCCTACCTCGCCGAGGCCGATGCGCTCCTGCTCTTCCATGACATCCCCCTGATCTCCGAGTTCACTTTCTCTCGCGCCCCGAAGTGCAAAGCCGTTGTCCGGGCGGGGGTTGGGTACAATAACGTCGATCTCCAGGCCGCCGGGAGGCACGGCGTCGCCGTCTGCAACGTCCCCGACTACGGCACCGAGGAGGTCGCCGACCACGCGATGATGATGCTGCTGGCGATCGTCCGCCAGCTCATGCCCAGCGACAAGGACATCCGCAACGGGCGCTGGAACTTCGACTCCGCCATCAAGACCCCCCGGCTCCGGGGCAAGACCCTCGGCGTGATCGGCTGCGGCCGGATCGGCACCGCGATGGTCTTGCGGGCCAAGGCCTTCGGGCTCGACGTCGTGTTCTACGACCCGAACATCCCCCCGGGCGTCGAGAAGGCCCTGGGCGTCCGGCGCGAGTACACGCTCGACCCGCTGCTGGAGCAGAGCCACTACGTCAGCCTGCACTGCTACCTGGACCCCGGCTCGTACCACGTCATCGACCAGCGGGCCCTCGCGAAGATGCGGCCGGGCTCGATCCTGGTGAACACCGCCCGGGGCGGCTGCGTCGACACCGAGGCGCTCGTCCAGGCCCTCGAATCCGGCCACCTCATGGGCGCGGGCATCGACGTGCTGGAACGCGAACCCCTGGACGACGAGCGGCTCCGCAACCACCCGAACGTCCTCCTGACCCCGCACTCGGCCTTCTACAGCCAGGAAGGCTACATCGAGCTGCGGTCCAAGGCCGCCGAGGAAGTGCGCCGGGTCCTCGTGGGCGAGAAGCCCCGGAACCTCGTGAACCGGGCGTTCGTCCAGAATCCGCGGTTCACCCTCTGAACCGGACCCGCCGCCGGCCCGGGATGCGGGCGGAGCAAGCCGGCCGGCCGCGTCCCGGACCGACGGCGGAGTCGCCCCCCCGCTCGCGTCCCGTCCGCCTGACGCCGGTCGGACACCTCCTGTCCCTCGTGAACGAAGACGGGCGTGCGCCGCGGCCTGGCGCGAGATCGTGTCCATCTTCGGTCGTTTCTGCCGGGAAGTGTCCACATTGTTGACTCCCCCCAACGCCCGGATCGCTCGCGATGTTCACTTGCGATGATCGGGGCCAACAGTGGAGAAATCTCCGGCGCGAGGTTGCATGATTTGAGTCAGGATGCTGTTGAGTTCCCTGGGGCGCCTCCGCCCCGATAGGGAGACAGAACGACGATGGCCAGGCTCCGCGAATACACGATCACCTTCTCGACCGACGACTACATCTGCCGCGACGGGGTCGACCTCGAGGTCGACGACCTGCTCGTGGAGATCGAAGGGCTGTGCCGCACCAACCCCCAGAAGAATCTGCCGGACATGGTCATCTGGGAGGACGATCGGATCTGCGCGATCGTCCACCACACGGCGGGCGCGGAGCCGCCGCTGTCCGTGATCCGGTTCGACCGCCCCGCCACCCAGTCGGCCTCGGCCTGACGAATCCCCCCACCCTGCTCGCCCCGTCCTGTCGATTCCGGGCAACGGTGCCCCGCGCCCGCCCCGAACCTGACCTACCCTTCCGATAGCCGACCGAGGCGAGGCGATCGCCCGGCCGGGTCTGTCCCGGTGGCGACCCCGGGCGAGGCGCTGACGCCACGCGCACAGGCGGTCGCGCCTGACGAATCGGATCGGAAGGGCGAGCCAATGACCGAGCATATCGAATCCCGGCACACGAACCCGTACTCCCCGTTCCTGACCATCCGGCGCAAGCTCTACCTCCAGGTGGTGCTCTTCTCCGTGGGGTTCCTCACCTTCGGGGGCTTCGTCTTCGGCACGCTCGAGCGGATCAAGGTCAACGGCACAATCTACCAGTCGATCATCGACCTGAAGGACCTGGTCGCCGATTACCTGCCCCCCCCCGAGTACATCGTCGAGACCCACCTGCTCGCGCACCAGCTCTCGTCCCTGCCCAAGGGGGCGCCCTTCGACGAACACCTTGCGCTCGCGCGGCGGCTCCGCAAGGATTACGACCAGCGGGCCCAGTACTGGAAGGGCAAGAGCCTCAATTCTCCCGACCTCGATGCCCTGATCATCCAGGCGGGCGAGAAGGCGACGGCCTACTTCAAGGCCTGGGACGAGCGGTTCCTCCCCGTCGTCGAGGCGCGCGACCAGGCCGCCATCCGCAAGGTCTGCGACCAGACCCTGGAGCCCCGCTTTCGCGAGCACGACGCGGTCGTCCGCAGGCTCACGGACCTCACCAACAGGCACGTCGCGGCCATCGAGGAGGCGTCCAATGCCGAGATCGCCAGGCGCGTCGCCTGGATGGTCGCCATCAACGCCATCCTGGTCGCCTGCGTCATGGGACTCTCCGCCGTCCTGATCCGCGGCATCTGCACCCCCTTGCGCGACACCGTCGAGGTCCTCGAGCGGGTCGGCCGGGGAGACCTCACCGCGCGGCTGCGTCGGGGCTCCCTCGACGAGTTCGGCCGGATGGCCGTCGCGCTCAACCGGGCCCTCCACCACATGGCCGAGACCGTCCGCGCCGCGAGCCGCCTGAGCATCCGGCTGGCCAGGAACGCCGACGACCTCAACGGCCTGGGCCTCCAGATGGCCGGCGCGGCCGAGGAGACCTCGGTCCAGGCCGGCGTCGTCTCGAATTCCACCATCGCGATCAATGGCAGCGTCCAGTCGGTCACCGCGTCGATGGAGGAGATGGGGGCCACCATCTGCGAGATCTCCCGGCACTCCACCGAGGCCGCCAGGGTCGCCGCCAACGCGGTCCTGCTCGCGGAATCGTCGAACCACACCGTCGCGCAGCTCGGCAAGAGCAGCGACGAGATCGGCTCGGTCGTGAAGGTGATCTCGACCATCGCCCAGCAGACCAACCTCCTGGCCCTCAACGCCGCCATCGAGGCCGCCCGCGCCGGCGAGGCCGGCAAGGGCTTCGCCGTCGTCGCCAACGAGGTCAAGGAGCTGGCCAAGCAGACGGCCAAGGCCACCGACGAGATCGTGGCCAAGGTCCAGACCATCCAGGGAGACACCGGCGCCGCCGTCGAGGCCATCAGCCACGTCGGCAAGATCATCGGCGAGATCAGCGACCTCCAGGGCACGATCGCCAGCGCCGTCGAGGAACAGAACGCCACCACCAACGAGATCATCCGCAACGTCAGCCACGCCGCCGACGGCATGATGCAGATCACCGACAACATCGAGGCCGTCGCCGACGCCGCCCAGGACACCAGCCGGGGCGCCACGATGATGCAGTCCTCCGCCAGCGAACTCGCCGCCATGTCGGGCGAGCTCAACAAGCTCCTCGACCGCTTCACCGTCGAGGACGAGGCCACGATCGACGTCGACGAGTTCCCAACCCCGGCCGGGAGCGAGCAGGACGAATCCGACGCCGACACCCCGGCTCCTCGCCCCGCAACCAACACCCGCACCCACCAGCCCCATACCCCCGCGCCGGCCTCCAGCCGCCCCCGGATCCCCCAGGGCCCCCGCGCGACCGCGACCCAGGGCCGATTCTGAGCGGGCCGGCTGGCGGAGGGGAAGGGGGACGAAAACAGCGAGGCAACGCCGCGCGGGCGTGCCCCATCGCGCGGCCGGAATGGTGGGGGGTCGCGACGCGTCCTCGCGGCCAACGCGCCGACAACCCGCCTCGCCGAGCGTAGGATCGGCCTCGACCAACGGGAACATCCGGCCCGAGGCGGTCCCTCGGGAGCAAACTCCCCCGGGCGAGGGCGTCAGCAAGCGGACGCACTCCAGATCCTGCCCCCGGTCAGTCATCCGCGGCTGATCGAAGCGACCGTGGATCTGGAATGCGGTCGCTTGCGACCGCTCCATTGCCGCGGCGCCTGCCACGCGTGCCCGATCGAAGAGCCCGCATCGGGAAGGCCATCTCACGGCGGAGCGAGATCCATACCTGTCATCAGCCAACCTTGACCCAGACGACCTCGGCCGAGGGATTCCTGGGGTGAGCGGTCCGCTTGATCCGGCAGCAAGGCGTGGCGTTCACCAGTTTCGACAACCCGGCATGACCATGTGTCTTCGGCTGGAAGTCGGGAGAGCGCTTCCGGAGGGCACTGCCCAGCGAGGTCAGCGACGCCCAGCCATCCGGCTGCACCACATCCTCGAACGCCGAACGGAGCAGCCTCTCCAGTTGGCTCATCGGCACCTTCGGCAGCGACGAGGCGGGGAGGGGCGCCGCCGTCTTCACCATCGAGATGACCTCGACCGGAGCCGTCCTGGGCGAACCAAGGGCACCCGGGGCCTCGGCCTGGACGCTCCGGATGGGACCGCCGTCGCTCTCCGATCCGTTCCGGGCCGGAGCCTGGGGCTCGCGGAGGAAACTCGGGTGCACCTTGCCGACGACGAACTGGGGGTCTGACCTGGATGAGACGGCCAGATCCTCGACCGCCGTGAACCGGTCGCAGGCGTTCACGAACGCGGCGGGGGTCTTGCGCTCGCCGAAGCCGTAGACCATCAGGCCGGACTCGCGCAGGCGGCAGGCCAGGCGGGTGAAATCGCAGTCGCTCGACACGAGGCAGACGCCCTCCACCTTGCCCGAGTGGAGCAGGTCCATCGCGTCTACGATCAGGGCGCAGTCGGTACCGTTCTTGCCCGTCGCAAGCTGAAACTGCTGGATGGCCACGAAGGCGTGCCGCGTCGCGGGCTCGCGCCAGCCCCCTACGGCCGGCTGCGACCAGTCGGCATAGACCCGCCTCACGGCGATGGATCCCAGCTCGCCGGCCCGTTTCAGCACGGGATCGGCATGTCTCGCCGCGATGTTCTCGGCGTCGACCAGGACGGCCAGGCGCGGGCGGTTCAGGAGGGGCGTCGTCATGGGCAGGGTATCGCACCGGGGGGAATGCGGTCACGTCCACTCGCGTACGATTGTGACGATGCATCCGGACGCCTGTCGAGCATCGACCCGACGATTCGCCACCGCCACGCGCGATTGACACCCTCGCGTCGTTTTCCCGACACCTCGACCGGCGTCTGGACTTTGCACCCGGGGTGCCTTAACCTCGCCCCCGCAAGCCGTCCACCCGGCACGGTGCGCCGCCCACCCCTTTGGGAGTGTTGGAGCGGAGCCGCCGCTTTCGAGGGGGAACGTCGCACAGGTCCCGCCCCTGGATTCCCCGACCTGCCCGGCATCGGCCGATCTCCCCGCATGAAAGCGGCAGCCCCGCTCCCGCACTCCAAAGCACGGTATGCACTCCCATGAAGATTACCCGAATCGAGGCCCATGTCCTCCTGATCCCCGACTACGACGCCGGGGCCTGCTCGTCGGCGCAGGATGACTTCGTGGTCGAGATCCACACCGACGAGGGCCTCGTCGGGGTCGGCGAGACGGACACGAATCCCTGGGTCGCCCGCGAGTGCCTCCGCGCCCGGGGGACGCACTGCATGGGCCTCGGCCTCGAAGAGATGCTCCTCGGGGCCGACCCGCTCGAACCCGAGAAACTCTGGCAGAAACTCTACTCCGGCTCCAAGATGACCGGCCGCCGCGGCGCCCTGATCTGCGCGATGGGCGCCGTCGACATGGCCCTCTGGGACATCAAAGGCAAGGCCCTCGGCAAGCCCGTGGCGAAGTTGCTGGGGACCGAACCCCGGCCCGTCGTCCCTTACGCCTCGCTCCTGCCCGACGGCCGCACGCTGGCCGAGTACCGCGACTCCCTCGTCGCCAAGGCCGTGCGGGCGAGGGACCTCGGCTTCAAGGCCGCCAAACTCGAAGTCTGCATCAACGGGCCCTACAGTCATCATGGCCTGCAGGAGAGCGACGACGAGGCCGTCGCCATCGTCGCCGACTGCCGGAGCGCCGTCGGGCCCGACATGACGCTCATGGTCGACGTCGCCTACGCCTGGGACGACTGGAAGACGGCGCTCGGCGTCATCGGACGCATGGCCGATTCGAACATCGATTTCCTGGAGACCCCGCTGGACATCGACGACCTCGAAGGCCACGCGCAGTTATGCGAGCGGTCGCCGGTGCCGATCGCGGCCGGGGAGTGGCAGAACACACACTGGGAGTTCCTCGACCTCGCCGACCGCGGGAAAATCCACGTCCTCCAGCCCGACGTGGGCCGCGTGGGCGGCTTCACCGAGGCGATCCGCGTCGCCCGCCTGGCCAGGGAGCGCAACCTCAAGATCGTGCCGCATTGCTGGAAGAGCGGCATCGGCATCGCGGCCAGCGTGCACCTGGCGTCGGCCGTCGACAATTGCCCCTTCGTCGAGTTCCTGCCGATGGAACTGGCCGAATCCGCCTTGCGCAGGGATCTGTTGATCGAAGACCTCTCCGTCGTCAACGGCGTGATCGCCCCGCCCGACAGGCCCGGGCTGGGCATCGAACTGAACCGGGACGCCCTCCAGAAATACCGGGTGGATTGACGTGACGAGAGACGCCATCGCCGAACCCATCGACATCCCAGCGAAGGGATCCCCGGCCGGCAAGGCCGGCGCGGGGGCTCTGGGCATCATCGTGCTGCTCATGGGCTTCACGTTCATGAACCACTTCAACCGCGTGAGCATGGCCACGGCCGGCGACACCGCGATCATGAAGCAGTACGACATCTCGCCCACGAGGATGGGCGTGGTCTACTCGGCCTTCCTGCTGATGTACACCATCGGCATGTTCCCCGGCGGCCTGTTCATCGACAGGGTGGGGACGCGGGCCGCGCTCCTGTTCGTGGCCTTCGGCTCGGGGCTGTTCGTGGCCCTGACCGGGGCCGTGGGCCTGGCAACGGGCGACTCGGCCACGCTCATCTTCCTGCTCCTGATCGTCCGGGGCTGCATGGGGCTGGCCTCCGCGCCCATCCACCCGGCCTGCGCGCAGGCGGTGGGGCACTGGATCGGGCCGAGCTCCCGGGCGCGGGCCAACGGCGCGGTCAACGGCATGGCGCTCGTGGGGGTCTCGGTCACGCCCCTGGTGTTCTCGGCGATGATCCACCTCTTCGGCTGGCCCGCCTCGTTCGTGATCGCGGGGACCCTCACCGCCGCCGTGGGGGTCGCCTGGGCCGTCATCGCCCGCGACCGCCCCGACGTCGCCCACGACGAGGCGCCCCACGCCGCGAAGGAGTCCGTCCCCTGGACCCGCCTCTTCCGGCACAGGGGGCTCGTGCTGCTCACCCTGAGCTACGGGGCCGTCGGCTATTTCCAGTATCTGTTCATGTACTGGATGAATTACTACTTCCAGGAAGTGCAGAAGCTCCCCGAGCAGGAGGCCCACTGGCTGGCGGCGCTCCCGCCCCTGGGCATGGCGGTGGGGATGCCGCTGGGCGGCTGGATCTCCGACCGGATCGAGCACGCCATCGGCCGCAGGCGGGGATTCCGGATCGTGCCGATGGCGGGGATGATCGCGGGGGCGGTGCTGCTGGGCGCGGGGGTGTTCTCGACGCACCCGTACTGGATCGTGCTGTGGTTCTCGCTGGCGATGTGCGGCGTGGGGATGTCCGAAGGCCCGTTCTGGGCGACGGCCGTGCGACTGGGCGGGCCTCGCGGCGGATCCTCCGGCGGCTTCCTGAACACCGGCGGCAACCTCCTTGGCATGCTCGCCCCGACGGTCACCCCCTGGGTCGGCTCCCTCTACGGCTGGGGCGCGTCGCTGGCCCTCGGCGGCCTCGTCAGCCTCGCCGGCGTCGTCCTCTGGCTCGCGATCGACCCCGAGGAGACCCTGTAGGGTCCGCCGAGACGCCACGGGTCTGGAGACCCGATTCGGTGGTACGGCGCGGCGAATGTGGGGGCGGGGTCGGGAGACCCTCGCCCAGCGCTTCCTGCGCTCGCGATCTGCGCCACTCGCGATCTGCGTCTCAAGTCCTCACCCAGCACCTCGAACCCGGTCATGCGGACGGTCCTCCGAAGGACGGCCGGTTGTCGATTTCCGGCCTCATCCGGAAAAAGTTCTGAATTCGCGCGAACCCGTCGAACGTCTATGATGTCAAAGCCGTCGTGATCCGCGACGAAGGACGCTCATCACATCCCCAGCCGCAATCAGTCTTCCTTTGCCCTTCCCATCCACTCCTTGCCCCTCGGCCGGGCGCGTTGCCCGTCCGAAGTCCGTCGGAGGAAAGGTTTTCGGGGCTTCCTGGCCCCCAGGACCCTGGACTTCGATCCAAGATCGGGAACATTTGTTCCCACCCGAGCCGGCTGGATGACCTAGAATACAGGCGTCGCACCGGCAGGTTGGACGGGCCACGATCGCCCGCCCGGCCTCTTCATCCCCGCCCTTCCTGTGGCGGAAGCGAGGGTTAGTCCATGTCGAACCGCATCAACCGGACGCTGTCGGCCAATCTCAACCGGCTGAACCTCGGCTCGCGGTCGCTCGCGTCGGTCAACGACGCGAACAACGACAAGGCCACCCTGCGCTCCCGTCACGACGTCCATCCGGTCTATCCGGTGGTCCCCGTGCGCGTCGGGTTTACCCCAAAGACCAAGAAGGAGGCTCCGACCATGAAACCCATGAACTCGATCGAGATGACCCTGATCTCGATTTCGATTCGAGGTTCCCTGGGCATTCTGGACGGCCTCCGGCTCGGCTCCTGGGAACCCGGCTCAACGTCGTGGACGTCCTGGACCTCCCTGGATTCCCTCCAGGGTCGCCCCGGGCTCGCGACGCAGGATTGTCTCGTCGTAGCGGACGCGCCGCCGAGCTTGCCGCCGGTCGTACCCACAGCGGTCGACCGACAGCATCGCCGGGCGCAAGGCCAGGCCCAAGGCATCGGGGGGTTAGGCGTCCTACAGGGACGCGGCACCTCCCGCCTCGCGGCGCAAACCCTGGAGACCTCCAGGGTGCGAGCTACGAGGAGCCGGACGGCCGCAAGCCTTCGCCCGAGTTCCGGCCCGGCCCGTCCTGGTGCCAGAGACAGAATCCTGACCTCCGCCGCCGCGTCGAGTTGACGCGAGTGTCGGGGGGTTTGAGTGCCAAAACCCCCTGCTCAGCCACGCTCCCCGGCCGGTCGAACGGACGAACCGGGCGCGACGATTGAGTAGGTCCGACCGCGAGGGTGGCCCGTCCGCGAGGACACCGCCGCCCTGCCCGAAGGTCGAACCGAACCGCATCGTCCGCGCCCCGAAGACGCCCTCGACTGCCGCAGAGCCCATGAACTGATCGGGAGGTTGGCCCGCGCGGGATCGCTCGCTCGTGGTCATGCCCGTGGGTGCCGTCGCACCCACAACGCACTGAACCGAACCGAACGAGAGAACCGCGCCCCAGCCGTCACCGTCGGTCGCCGACCCCCAAGGGCCGAGTGCTCCGGGTTGGGTCTGGCCGCACCGAGCGAGCCGTCGCCGTCCGCGCCCCATCGAGGGGCAAGACGTCGGTCGGCGACCATCGCTCGCGTGCACGGCCAATCCCTGCCCACCGAACGAGCCCCGCCCGAACTGTCCGAGGGTCGTGCGCCTGGACTGTGGACCGCGGTGCGCCCGCGACTGCTCGCCGTCTATGAAAGACACGGCCGGAGCGGCGGACGCCACCGACGAGCGGATGATGACACCCCGGCGAACCGGGGGGGGCAAATTCCCGTGTTGGCGACCTTGGTAGAGACTTCGCCGAAGGATTCGAAGAAGTGGTCGGACCTCGCTCACCTCGTCCGGCTCGCCCAGGTGGGCGACCGCGAGGCGTTCGGGCGGCTGGTCGAGCAGTTCGAGCGGACGGTCTACGCCGTCTGCCTGCGACGCCTCGGGAACCCGAGCGAGGCCGCCGAGTTGACCCAGGATGTCTTCCTCCACGTGATGAAGCGCCTGGATCAGCTCCGGGAGCCCGAGCGGTTCGCCGGATGGCTGCGTCAGGTGGCCGCGCGGATGGCCATCAACCGGGCCACCCGGAAGCTGCCGCCCCCGAACGTCGAGACCGAGATCCTCGAAGGGGCCGGCGAGGTCCGCAACGACCCGCTCGATGAACTGATCGCCCGCGAGCGCGCCCAGCGGCTCTGGGAGGCGATGAACAAGCTCAAGACCCTCGACCGCGAGACCCTGATCGCCTTCTACATCCAGGGCCAGTCCCTGGTGGAGATCGCCGATCAGCTCGACGCCCCGATCGGCACCATCAAGCGGCGCCTCCACACCGCCCGGAAGCGGCTCAAGGCCGAACTCCAGGCGAGCGTGGCGGACGTCTCCGAGTGGGGCGAGATCCTGAACGACGACGAGGACGACAACGACGGCGAGGCCTTCGAAGCCGCCCCCACCCCCCGTCGTCGCCGGGAGGCCGTGCTGGTCTGAACCACCTGGCGTGCGGATGCTCGCTTCCGCACTGTTCTCGCGGACCTTGCTCCGCATGCGTGGTCGAAGGGGACGAGATCGAGTCGATGTGGTCTCTCGGGAGCAAGCTCCCGCGGGGACAAAGCGGAGGCAAGCTTCCGCACTCCAGGCGGTCGGTGCGTCCAACCGGATGCATCGGCCGCCTATTCACGCGCCTTCTTCTCGGCCAGGTAGTCCTGGACCCCCGCTTCGAGCCGTTTCTGCTCGCGCCAGGCCAGGCCGACGATCGGGCCGAAGATGACGGCGATCACGACCAGGCCGATGTCCGGCCGGCGGAAGGCCAGGAAGATCGCCAGGAACATCGTCGCCACGATGGCCGCGACGACCGTCAAGGCGACGGTCACCCGCCGCAATTTCTGGACCTGCACGTCCACGGACTCGACGCCGAACCGGATACGCCGCAAACGCTTGCGCCATTCCTTCTCGCGCGCGGCCCAATCCTGATCCGTCCCGATCGGCGTTGTCGTCTCCATCGCGGCTCGTTCCGTGTCCCGGCGGGTTCGTTGGGGCTGTTCCCCCTAGTTTGGACCTTTCCCCCCCGGGGGGCAATAGCCCATAGGGCCCGTTACTGCGGACCCATTTGCATATAGCAATTTGGTCTGCGACCGGCCGCCACGGAATGGGCATACCCTTCCTCGCGGTTTTCTGCCAT
Source organism: Isosphaeraceae bacterium (assembly GCA_965279195.1). Classification (GTDB taxonomy): domain Bacteria; phylum Planctomycetota; class Planctomycetia; order Isosphaerales; family Isosphaeraceae; genus CBDIHP01. Next base: position 20,039 of record CBDIHP010000043.1, on the reverse strand, counting down.
GATCGGCCCGGGAGCGGTGACCGGGATGCTGGGCCAGGGAGGCGGAACCGAACGGCATGGACGCGACAACGATCGTCACCGGAGGGGCGGGGTTCATCGGCAGTCACCTGGTCGCCAGGCTCGCGGGGCGCGGGGGGCGGGTGGTCGTGGTGGAGAAGCCGGGGGTGGACGTCTCCCACCTGCCGGAGGGGGTCGAGACGGTCTTCGCGGACATCCGCGAGCGCGAGGCGGTCCGCGACGCGATTTGCGGGAACAAACCCAATCGGGTGTTCCACCTCGCCGCCAACCCCAACCTCTGGGCCAGGGACCGCCGCGACTTCGACGCCGTCAACCACAGGGGCACCGTCCACGTCCTCGACGCCGCAATCGAGGCGGGCGCCGCCAGGATCGTCCACGTATCCACCGAGAGTATCTTGACTTGCGCCCGACACACCGGGCCCATCGCTGAGAACATCGAGGTCACGCTGGCCGATGCCGTCGGGCCGTATTGCCGCTCGAAGCTCCGGGCCGAGAACGCCGCGCGGTATCGGGCGGCGGCCGGGCATCCCATCCTGATCGTCAACCCGACCATGCCCGTCGGCCCCGGCGACCGCCTCGTTTCCCCGCCGACCCGCTTGATTCGCGACTTCTGCCTCGGAAAATTACCTGCACGCATGGATTGCACCTTGAACATGATCGACGTCCGGGACGTGGCCGAGGGGATCGCCCTGGCTGCCGACCGGGCGGTGCCGGGTCGCCGTTACCTGCTGGGGGGAGAGAACTTGACGCTCGTCGGGCTGCTCTCGATCCTGTCGGAACGGACGGGCATCCCGGTCCCGAGGTGGTCGGTTCCGTTTCCCGTCGGGCTGGCCGTGGCGGTCCTGAGCGAGGCCTGGGCGGACCATGTGTCCGGTCGGCCGCCCAAGGCGACGGTCACGGGCGTGCGGCTGACCCGCCGGACGATGCATTTCGACGCCAGCCGGAGCCTGGCCGCCCTCGGGTTGACGCCCCGGCCGGTCCGGGAGTCGCTGGAGGATGCCCTGGCCTGGCTCCGAGACACGGGGCAGATCCCGGCCGCCGCCGCGTCCGCCCGCCCGGGTTCCCCCGTGCCCCGACCGCACGTGAGCCAGCAGCCGCCACACTCATACGCCCCCGGACGCCGCTCCTGAGACGTTGCATCATGCCCAAAATCTGCCGCATCAAGACCTTCGGGCGGATCGCCCTGGCCGGAATCTTGTCCCTGGCGGCCCTCCCCGCCGCCTCACACGGGCAGGCGACGGCGCCCCGATCCGCCCCCCGACGGCCGACCGGGGCCGGGGGTTCCTCCCTTGCCGGCGGCCCAATCGTCGACATCACCGACTTCGGGGGCCGGGGGGACAACGGCAAGACCGACAACGCCATCGCCTATGAGGCCGCCTACGCCGAGCTGCTGCGACGCTTGAGCGTCCCCGGCGCGGTCTTCGGCCAGACCCACGGCGTAATCCGATTTCCCGCCTCAACCTTGCCTTACGTCACGACCCGGCCGCTGCGGATCGAGCACGCGAACATCCGGGTGATGGGGGACCCGATCCAGCAGCCGCAGGTCACCAACCGGGGCAAGGGGCCGGTCTTCGTGCTGGGGATCCGCACCGGCGAGCTGATCAAGGACCAGAAGCCGCTCCGGCTCGACGCCTCGTATCGCCCGGATGTCTTCGGCAAGCTCGACGAGTCGGTCGCGAAGGCCCCGGGACAGCGGTTCGGGATCCGCACCAAGAAGGACAGCAGCGTCATCTTCCAGGCGGTGCCGTTCTCGCACGGCGGGCCCGAGCCCGAGATGGGCAATACGGTCCTCGACAACTGGGGATCCACCAGGACGCTGACCGTCGAATGCGCGGTCGAGTCCCCCGACGGCGGGGTCTTCCCGGGGGGGTATGTCGGCGGGATCTTCGCGATCGGCTACCTCGCCTTCGGCGGCAGCCTGGTCTTCTCGCTGGAGAAGGGGGGCACTCCCAACCAGTTCGACGTCCACTTCCGGACGGCCGAGGACGGCCGCGACGAGTTCAACGGCTTCAGCTTCTTCAGCGGCAAGGCGCGCGGGGTCCAGCGGCTGACCTTCCAGCTCGACCTGGAGCATCGCAAGGTCTCGGCCTTCTCCAACGGCGTCGAGACGGCGATCGACCGGCCCTACGGCAAGTTCTTCAAGGGGACCGGCCCGACGACCCTGGCGCGGAACGAGTATTCGCCGCTGATCCTCGGCGCGACCTCGATGACCGCCGACCTCCGCGCCCCCGTCGGCGCGCTCGGGCGGACGACCGATCTCGACCTCAGGCTCCACGGCCTGTCGTTCTCGCGGCGATTGCGATACGAGAGCCGACGCCCCGGGATCCCGCAGGCGAGGGTCGACGGCAAGCCCATCGACGACCGCTACCGGTATCTCGAAGACCAGAAAGACGACCCGGATCTGATCTCCGCCCTCGCGCTGACCGACTCCCCCGACGACCCCACGACCGGGCGATTCGTGACCTCGGTCTCCCGACTGGTGCCGCCCTACAAGCACGTCGGTTACTTCCTCCAGACGGCGATGTACAGCCAGCTCGGGGGGATCCTGGGCAACGGCCTGAGCGACCTGCACATCGTGAGCATGCCGGGGTGCCCGACGGTGCAGGTCGGGGCGATTCTCAACCTCAAGATCGAGCGTTGCCGGATCGAGGGGGGCACGCAGGCCATCGGCACCCTCAACCTCCTGGCCAATTACATGACGGACATCATCGACTGCGAGCTCTCCGGCTCCGATTGCGGGGTCTATGGCGCGTGGTCGGCCCTGAACGGCCGGAACGTCAAGTTCCTCAACGCCGGCCGGGTCCCGATCCGGACCTGGGCCTCGAACGCCACGTTCGACGGGGTCTCGGTCTTCCACGCCAGCCTGCAATCCGAGAGCCTGGTCAAGATCCACGGCGGGCTCTACGGGGGGATGCACTCCTACAAGAACGTCCTGAGCGACTTCGAAGGGTTGACCTATCGGGTCGCCCCGTTCGTCATCGAGCAGTTCAACGGCCTGCCGGCCGCGCCCGCGACCATGGTCCGGATCGAGGACGTCTATCTCGGCACGACCGGCAAGGTCCCCATGTTCAAGGTGACCACCCGCCCGGAATATCGCACGGACGGGCGGAACTACGTCCACATCATGGCCGATAACATCCAGACGCACGGGACCGACTACACGATGGTCCTCGACGCCGACGGCCCGCAGGTGACCGGGCACGTCACCGGCCTCGCCCCGCCCGGCGGCCCCAAGACCGTCAAATCCCTCAAGGACGGCGGCAAGCCCGTGCTTTTGATCCGAGATGTCAGCGAAAGCCCGGAGAAATGAAGGATGGGCGATGGGTGATTCGTCATGGGTGACCGGGGATCGCATCGAGACATGGATCCCCCGCCCATCACTCATCCCCCAGCGACCATCGATCCTCTCTCCCCCGGAGCCAGCCCGATGAGCGACGCGATCCAGAGGCATTACGACACCTTCCCCGACCCCTCGCCCGAGCTGGCCCCGATCGTCCCCGAGCAATTCACCTGGATCGACGACAACCTCCACCTGGGCTGGGCCTGGCAGCGGCATCGCTACGCCTGGCACCCGCTGGAGGACCTCCGGATCCTCGACGCCGGCTGCGGCACCGGGGCCTCGACGATCACCCTGGCGACGATCAACCCCGGCTCGACGGTCGTCGGCGTCGACCTCTCGAACGTCTCGCTCGAACTCGGCCGGGCCCGCGCCCGCGCGGCGGGCCGCGAGGACGTGAGCTTCGTCGCCCATGACCTGACCCAGCCCCTCCCGGCCGAACTCGGCACGTTCGACTACATCGTCTGCCGACGGGTCACCGGGCACGGCCAGGCGTCGGCGATCCTGGCGAACCTGGCGAAGGCGTTGAACCCGAAGGGCCTGCTGTTCGCCACCTTCCCCTCGCGGCACGCCCGCGTCTGGACCCGCGCGATGCGGCAGGCGATCGAGGCCCTCGCGCCCGTCGGGTCGAACCTCGCCGAACGCGCGGCGATCGGACTGGAGCTGCTCTACGCCCTCCGCCCCGAGCACCCCTTGCGGCGCGACGCGGCGGTGCGGTTCGGCAAGCACCTGCCGAAGATCGACGCGTTCGTCTCCGCCTATCTGAACGAGCCGGCCGCCGACTTCGAACTCGACGACACGGTGAAGGCGTTCGAGGCCGCCGGCCTGCGATGGCTCTACGCCTCGGCCCGCGCGCCCTGGCAGCCGCAGCGGGTGTTCGGCCAGGACATCCCCGAGCGGCTCCAGAAGCTGGCCGCCCAGCTCGAAGACGCCCGCCGCAGCAAGCTGATCGACGTGCTCGAACCGTCGACGCACCCGCACGAGTATTCGATCTACGGCTGCCTCGCCACGTTCGAGCCGCGCTACCCGGGCTGGCCCGACGAGCTGGCCTCGAAGGGCGACGCCGCCCTCGCCGACCTGATCCCGCACCGCAGCGGCCTGGCCGCCCCGGCCGCGATCTCGCCCGACCCCGCCGAGCCGCGAGGCCGGATCACCTACCGCACCTCCACCGGGGGCCTGGGCGAGCTCGACGCCGCCTCGCACGCGCTGTTCCAGGCGATCGACGGCACCTCCACGATCGGCGAGATCCAGGCCCGGGTGACCTTGCCGGCCAACGACCAGGTCGCCCCGCGCGACCGCTGGATGGAGCTGGCCAATCACGGGTTCATCCTGCTCGAACCCCGCGACCCGCGCCAGACGGTCGACTGCACCCACCTCGGACCGATCAAGGACCGCCTCGACTGCGCCTGCCCGCGCAAGTGGGTCCGCGCCTGCGACCTCCACGGCCACTGCACCATCTCCGAGGTCCCCCCCGGCGACGACAAGGCCCCCGCCCTCGCCGCCGCGCTCGAACGCCTCCAGCTCAACACCATCGCCCACTGCGCCACGTGCCCGGATTACCATCCGGAGGCGTGACATCCGTGCCCGATCGTAGCGCCCTGCGGGGAAACCTCAGGGCATTCTTGCTCACTTTTCTGGTGCGGATGCCGCGAGGACGCGGCCACCACACCCGACTCGAAACCACCCGCGGGAACGTCCGGTAAGGTGTGGTGCCACGCACGATGCGTGGCTCCGCACCGACATCGGCCGACGATCCCGACGAGCATGCCTGGTGCGGAGGCCGCGAGGACGCGGCCACCACACCCTACACGAATTCATCAACGCGAATACGTTTCAGCTCGTTCGGCTCGACCTTGTGCAGCCCGCCGCCGTAGACGCGGCCCTGTCCGGTGAGGTCGTCCGGGCGGAGGGCCTGGAGGCGTTGGAAGATGCGTCCCGGCACCTCGGGATCAGCAAGTCGCTCGCGCAGGGGGCCCTTCGGGTAGAGCATCAGATAGACGTTGGGCGCGATGGCCCGGGACTGATTCCAGTAGAACGTGAACGGACGCGAATCCTTCCCGGGGCGGCCCATGTAGTTGCAGAGGAACGGGGCGGGCTCGCGGCGCTCCTGCGAGTACCAGGGCCTTCGCCGACTGGCGAGGTAGCCATCGGCGACCCCCTGCTCCCGGCCCACCTGGAGGTAGGCCCAGAACCGGGGGTGCTCGCGCTCCAGGGTCGATCCGGGCAGGTCGCAGTCGATGAGGGCCAGCGGTCGCGGCAACCTGGGGTAGCCGTCCGGGTCGGATCCGATCACCTCGCTCCCCAGGACCCGCGCACCGGGCAAAATCGGCTTCAGGAACGCGTCGGGGATCCCCCGTTCGAGGAACTCCTCCCGGGGTCGGATGAAGAAGCGGTTGCAGCCCGTGGCGACCCCCCGGCGGATGTCGAAGAGGTCGCCGAGCGTGGGCCCCTGGGTCGCCGCAACCCGCCCCGAGAAGAACCCCGACCACCGGGGCGCCGCCCGGAGCGCCTCCAGCGGCACGTCTTCGGTCCGGTCTGGCCGCGCGAGTTCGCCGCCCAGGGACAGCCGCACGCGATGACCTTCCGGGGGCGGCACCCTGGCGAAGATCACCACGGCGGAGGTCACCAGGGCGTCGCCGAACTGGAGGTCGGCCGGGTCGGCCCGGTGGATTTGCAGCAGGGTGACCCGCTCCGAGAGATACCGGCGCAGGACCTCGCCATAGTTGACGTCCAGGAACTCCGAGGGGATGAGCCAGGCGGCCAGCCCCCCGTCGGCCATCCAGGCATCCGCGCAGAGCAATACGTAGCAGTACAAACCCGCCAGGCCGCTGACCGCCAGCCCGAGTTCCCCGGCCACCCGGCGTCCCAGGCGGACCTTCTCGTCGCGCGAGATGTGATGGTGCCGGACGTACGGCGGGTTCGCCAGGACGAGGTTGGCCTTGGGCCCGGTGGGGGTGAGGTCGAAGAAGCTCCCTTCGAGCACCGTCAACCCGGCCTCGCCCCAGAGGGATCGCGCCACGGACGCAACCGCGGGATCGACCTCGACGCCGATGGCCGACTCAATCGCTTTCCCGGCAGTCACATGGGACAACGCCGAGTAGAACGCCCCCGTGCCCACCGTGGGGTCGAGGAACCGGATCGGGTCATCCCAGGGGCCCCGAAGGGCCCTCACGTGCGCGACGATCTGCCGGGCCAGCCCCGGAGGCGTGGCGAACTGGCCGAGGCGGTTCCGCTCGGCGGCGGGCCTGGCCCGGTCGAGTCGGGCCTGCTCGGCCTGCCTGCGGGCCTCGCGTCCGGGGATGTTCGCATCTGGGTTCAAGGGATCGTCGCATCGGGGAGGCCGGGGCCGGGGTTCGGGCGGGCCCGATCCCGAGTCTACTCGCCCGCCGCGGACGGGGAAACGAGCGGGTCCGGCCTCAGGGGCGGGGATCGATCGACGCGTCGGAGGAATTTCCAGAAACATGTCTGGATTTCGGGTTTTTCTGTCGGAATCGGTCTCGCTTTGCGTTAAGAAAAGACTCGCTCGTCGCGAGCGGCGCACGTCGGGGTGCCCCCCAGGCCGTCGCGGGCGAGCGGGGGTTGGCGCGAATGGGGTCGCACGGGCCGCATCGTCTCGAAAATTTCGAGATTGCCCTTGGCTGTTTGCGAGATGCGGGCCCTATAATGGAGTGTGCAGGTCCCTGCGACGAAACTCCCCCCAGGCGGTTCCTCGTCCGCGGCTCCGGTTCAGGAAATGCCCAATGGCAGCACGCTTGGTGGCTCTGGATGAAGGCTCCGACATCCCCCTGGATCGCACCATGGTGGTCGTCGGCCGGCATCCCCAATGCGATGCCCGTCTCGACTCCTTGCGGGTCTCGCGGCACCACTGCTGCATGACCCAGGACAAGGAGGAGGTCGTGGTGCGCGACCTGGGCAGCACCAACGGGATCCGGATCAACGGCCAGCGGGTCGAGATGGGTCGCCTCCGTCCCGGGGACGAACTCTCCATCGCCCACATCCGATACCGGCTCGAGAACGGCATCGTCGGGTCCGACGTGACCATGGCCGACCCGAGCCAGACCGCCTCGCGGGTCGCGAACTCCCGCGCCGCGACGGGCCGCGAGCCCGACCCCCTGGCCAATCCGCTCGCCGCCTCCTCCCCCGGCTCGGCCTCGCTGCCCCTGGGTTCGATCCCGATGGCCTCCCCCGGCTCGGACAACCCGCTCGCCGCCGCCGTGCGCGACCTCCTGCCGGCCGGCGTCGCCGACAAGTGCCGGATCCAGGTCATCGTCCAGATGCCCGGCGAGGCCAAGGGCGTCGAGAGCCAGCTCTCCGAGCATTGATCGATCCCCCCGCCGCCACCCGGCCAGGATCGCCGCACGACCGACTCGGAGCGCCCGCCGTCCATGTCTCGACTGGTCCCCTTGTCCCCCGGCAACATCGCCCCGATCAACCTCCAGCGCCCGGTGCTCCTGGTCGGCCGCCACCCCGAGTGCGACGTCCGGCTCGACTCCCCCAAGATCTCCCGGCGCCATTGCTGCATCGCCCTGGCGTATGACCGGGTCATCTTGAAAGACCTCGGCTCGCGGAACGGCGTCCGCGTGAACGGCGAACTCGTCGACGAGACCAGGCTCCAGCCCGGCGACGAGATCGCGATCGGCCACCTGATCTACCGGCTCGAAGTCCTCGCCGCCCCGCCGGCACCCGTCCCCCTGCCGCTCCCCGCCGCCGCCCCGCCTCCGCCGCCTCCACCGACACCCGCGCCGGCCCCGGCGCCGCAGTCGCCCGTCGCCCCGCCGATCGACCTCCCCGCCCTGCCAATCTCCGACGACGACCTCATTCCGCTCGACGACGACGTGTTCTGAACCGCCGCCCGGCCGTCCCCACGCCCATGCGGATCTCTTTCGACCTGGACGACACGCTGGTTTGCCCGCAGGCGCCGAAGGAATTGCGACGGCCGCCGTGGTTCCTGCGGTGGTGGTATCCCGAAGAGCTACGCGCGGGGACATGCGACCTGATGGACGCCCTCGCCCGGAAAGGCTGCGAGACCTGGATTTATACGACCTCCTTCCGGTCTCGGAGATACATCTGGGGCTGGTTCGGGTGCCTCGGGCTGACGATCCGGGGCGTGGTCAACCAGGATCGGCATGCCCGCGAAGTCGGACGCGCCGGCCCGTCGAAGAACCCGAGCGTATTTGGGATCGACCTGCACGTCGACGACTCGGCGGGTGTGGCGCTGGAGGCCGAACGACACGGGTTCGACGTCCTCATCGTCCGCCCGGATGACCTCGACTGGCATCGTCGGGTGCTCGCCGAGGTCGACGCGCGTCTCGACCGGAACCCGCCGATCGTCCGGACCTCCATTGATCCTCGCGTTTTGTGTGGATTCCGTAAACTTATCGCGTACTTGCGTTCTCTTTCTTGACTGACCTGTTCATTCCGGTAAAGACTAGTGCTCCCAGCCATTCATGCAGCCAGGACGGACGACGCACAATACTCTGAGAGTACTTCATGTTTCGATTTCTCATGGGGACCGCCGGGCTCGCCTTCGGGCTCGCGATCGCCCTGTCGGCGGGCCGCACCGAGGCGGCGTTCCTCGTCCCGACCCCGGGCAACCTGGTCGTCTACCGCGTCGGGGACGGCGGCGCCGCGCTGACGAACGGGGCGACCTCCGTGTTCGTCGACGAGTACCGGACGACCGCGGGCCAATCCAGCCCGGTGCAGTCGATCGCGATGCCGACGGTCGTGTCGGGCTCGAACCGTCGGCTCACCTCCAGCGGCACCGCCACGTCCGAGGGGGGCATCACCTCCTACAACGGCTACATCACGGTCACCGGCTATGATGCCGCCGTCGGCACGGCCGCCATCGCCGGGACCTCGACCGCGACGGTCAACCGCGTGGTGGGCGTCATCGACCTCAACGGCAACATCAACACAAGCACGGCGTTCACCACCGCCTACAGCGGCAACAACATCCGCAGCGCGGTCACCGACGGCACGACCGTCTGGGCCTCGGGGGCCAGCGGCGCCACCGGCGGGCTCTGGAGCACCACCGTCGGCACGGTCGGGACCGGCACCCAGGTCAGCACCACGGTCACGAACCTCCGCTACACCAACATCGCCGACGGCCAGCTCTACGCCAGCTCGCAGTCGGGCGCGTTCCGGATGGCCGGCGTCGGGACCGGCCTGCCGACCACCTCGGGCCAGACGATCACGAACCTCCCCGGCCTGCCGACCTCCACCGGCAGCCCCTACGGCTTCTTCTTCGCCGACCTCGACGGCACCGCCGGCATCGACACCCTCTACCTCGCCAATGACGACGCCTCCGGCCTCCAGAAGTACGCGCTGGCGAGCGGAACCTGGACGCTCAAGGGCAACCTCGGCGTCGCCGCCGACGCCTTCCGGGGCCTGACCGGCACGGTCGACGTCAACGGCATCGTCTCGCTCTACGCCGTCCGCGCGGGTTCGAGCATCGTCTCGCTGACCGACAGCGGCGGCTACAACGCCAGCTTCTCCAGCAGCACCTTCACGACCATCGCCACCGCCGGCACCAACCAGGCCTTCCGCGGCATCGCGATCATCACCCCCTCCAGCGTGGTCGTCCCCGAGCCGTCGAGCCTCGCCCTGACGGGCATCGCCCTCGTCGGCCTGGGCGCCTGGCGGGCCCGCCGCCGCGCGGCCTGATCCATTGAGATCGGATGCGTCGCCATCAGATCAGGGGCCGGCCCGAGAGGGACCGGCCCTTTCTCGGCGCGGACCGTCCCGGGCGTTCGCCAACTTGTCCGCGCCCGGCATCGGCGATAGGCTCGAGTTTCCATCCGCCCACCGCCACCGACGGACCGCCGCATGCTCGAACGACTCGACGAGATCGACTGGTCCGCCCTGACCCACGCCTATGGGCCAGCGACCGACCTCCCGGGCCTGATCCGGGGCCTGGCGGCCGGGTCGCTAGAGCAGATGGACGAGGCGCTCACCGATCTCTTCGGCAACATCTGGCACCAGGGGACAATCTACCCCGCGTCCGCAGCCGCCTTGCCGTTCCTCTATGAGTTGCTCGACGCCCCCGGCGTGCCCGACCCGTCGCGGGTCGCCTTCCTGATCGCCGCCATCGCCGACGGCTCGGTCTATCTCACCGGGCGAATCTTGGACGAGAAGCAACGCGCCATGTGGGAGCGGATCCTGACCGAGCAGGGCCAGACGCTCGAAGACCGGCTCGCCGAGGAGCAGGCCACGATGGCCGCCGTCCACGCCGGTGTGTCGGCCGGGCTTCCTCGCCTCGCCCGGTTCCTGGACGACCCGGAGCCGGACGTCCGCCGGGAGGTTGCAATTGCGCTGGGCCACCACCCCGAACATGCGTCCTGGCTGCTCCCCCGGATCGCGGAGGCCCTCGCGGTCGAGGACGACCCGGAGGTCCGCAAGGCGCTGGGATCCAGCCAGAGACGTTTACGCCAGGATCCTTCGAACTGACGGGACGACCGCATGCCCCCGACCGAACCGATCATCCGGCGCTTCTGGGACCTGATGGCCTCGAACGACTTCCCCTCGGTCGCGGCCGTCCTCGCCCCCGAGTTCACCCTCGACTGGCCGCAGTCCGGCGAGCGGATCCGGGGCCCCGAGACCTTCGCCCGGATGAACGCCGAGTACCCCACGACAGGGCGCTGGACATTCCAGGTCCACCGCATCGTCGCCGGCGAGGCCGAAGCCGTCTCCGACGTGGGCGTCAGCGACGGCACCCAGAACGGCCGGGCCCTCTCCTTCTTCGAGATCGACCCGTCCCGCAGCCTCATCACCCGGATCGTCGAATTCTGGCCCGAGCCCTTCCCCCCGGCCGAGAACCGGGCCCACCTGGTCGAACGGGTCGTCGAGTAGGGTGCGATGGCCGCGTCCTCGCGGCCTCCGCATCGGAGGAGCCATAAAACAAGAAATCCAAATGCCATCAATCGACGAAGAGGCTCGAAACGACATCCGGAACATGTTCCGCCGGTCGCTCCAGGCCCTGGCGATGGACGTGGGGACCCAGCGAGGGTTGTTCCCGCCGTTCGCCCCGGTCGCCGAGGAACTGGCGGGCGAGTTCGGGCACTGGTCCGAGGTGGCGTTGCGGGAACTGGCCGGCGAATTCTCGGACATCCAGCGGGAGTCCATCGGCGCGATCGATCGCAGGTTGACCGAGATGTCGCGCGGCGGACCGCTGTTCGATGAGGGCTTGTGGTCGGACCTCGCCGTGGGCGAACATCCGTTGTGGGAAGGGCTGCGGATCTCGGCCAGGACGACGCTCACCCTGCTGGGGTGGCCGATCGTCCCCCCTCCGGACGGGCGGGCGTTGTACGCCGCGTCGGGCGGGAACGGCTGAAATTCGGGCAGGGACCGGTCGATGATCTGGAGTGCGCCCGCTTGCCTACGCTCTCGCCCGGTGGGAGCTTGCTCCCGAAAAGTTCGATCCAATCGAAGGTTTGCGCCGCGAGACGGGCACGCGAAGCGAGCTTCGCGGGAACAGGGCGTCAGCAAGCGGACGCACTCCAGATTCGCGTCTTGATTCGGCGAGGAACCCGGAAAAGACGTTCGCACACCACAACGACCGAGACATGCTGAAAACTCACCTGAAAGAACACATCCATCTCCTTGCGTCCCTGATCCGCTGGTGCCTGCTGGGCTCGGGGGTGGGGGTGCTCGCGGGGGTGGCGTCGGCGGCGTTCCTGATCGGGCTGGACTGGGCGACGGGGACGCGGGTGGCGCATCCCTGGTTGCTGTGGTTGTTGCCGGTCGGGGGGATGGGGATCGGGTGGGTGTATGCGAGGTTCGGGCGCGAGGTCGAGGGGGGGAATAATCTGCTGCTGGAACGCATCCACCACGCCGAGGGGGATGTGTCGTGGCGGATGGCCCCGTTGATCGCGCTCGGCACCATCGGGACGCACCTCTTCGGCGGCTCGGCCGGGCGCGAGGGGACGGCGGTGCAGATGGGCGGGAGCTTCGCCGACCTCGCGGCGAGGGCGCTCCGGCTCGATCGGGCCGATCGGCGGATGCTGCTCATGTCCGGCATCAGCGGGGGCTTCGGCGCCGTCTTCGGCACGCCGCTGGCCGGCACGATCTTCGGCCTCGAAGTCCTGGCGATCGGCCGGATCCGATACGATGCGCTCGTCCCCTGCTTCGTCGCCAGCACGGTCGGCGACCTGACCTGCCGGGCGCTGGGGATCGGGCACCACCCGTATCCGGTCGGCCCGATCCCCGAGGTCGGCGTGCCCTTGCTGCTCTGGGTCGCCCTCGCCGGCCTGGCGTTCGGGCTGGCGAGCCTGGCGTTCGCGGAGTTGACGCATCTCGTCCAGCATGTCGCGAAGTCGAGGATCCGCACCCCCTGGCTCCGGCCCGCCGTGGGGGGGAGTCTCGTCATCGGATTGACGTATGCCGCAGGGACCCGCGACTACCTCGGCCTCGGCCTGCCCCTGCTGGAGAAGAGCTTCGAGCCGGAGGGCGTGGTCGCCTGGGCGTTCCTGCTCAAGATCCTGTTCACGGCGGTGACGCTCGGCACGGGCTTCAAGGGGGGGGAGGTCACCCCCTTGTTTTGCATCGGGGCGACGCTCGGCTGCGCCTTCGCGCACCTGACGCATCAGCCGGCCCCGCTGTTCGCGGCGCTGGGCTTCGTGGCCGTGTTCGCCGGCGCGGCCAATACGCCGATCGCATGCATCCTGATGGGCATCGAACTCTTCGGATCCGGACTCGCCGTGCCGCTGACGCTGGCCTGCATCGTGAGCTACATCTCCTCCGGCCACCGGGGCATCTACACCTCCCAGCGCATCGAGACCCCCAAGGCCCACACCCTCCCGCATCACCGCGGCCGGACGATCGCCGAGGCACGCGCCGGGTCGAAATAAATGGTTGCTATCTCGTGGAATTCGCAACAGCGGACCCTACTCGAACATCTTCCTGACGTCGGCGGAGGGGGTGACGGGGACGATTTCAAACTCGACGAGGTCGCGCCACTGGAGGATCCAGCGCTGGAGGGCGGCCAGGTCGTCGACCTCCATGAGCTGGAAGCATCGGTCGAAATTGGCCTCGATCCAGCTGTCGCGATAGCGGAGGCCGTCGGGCATCCCGCGCCCCTGCTCCTTGAGCCGGGCGTAGATGGGTGCGGGGTTGCGGTCCTTGAAGCGTTCGATGATCAGGACGAGCATCGCGGGGGCCTCCGTTGCAAGTCGGGACGATCCGTCGATCGGCCGGGCAAATGCGGGTCGGTCGTGCTTGACCATGGAGTCGGGGGGGCTCAATAATACGGATTGTGTTGGGCCCGAGCGGGCATGGACTTCGATTCTGGGTCGGTTCAACCGACAGGGAGAGCGGGACGATGCGGAAGACGCTTGCCGCGCTGGGGGCCTTGGCCGTCCTGGCGGGTTCGGCCCCGACCTCGGCGCAGGCCGCCGGGGTCCACGGGGACTATGTCGAGGCCCGGACGAACGACATCTTCACCGGGCCGTGCTTCTCGAACGCCGAGATCTTCATCACCGGCCATCAGGCGGTGCTGGCCTGGCATGTGAACCAGGGCTCCTATAACGGCGTGGACATCTCCGGCCTGTCGATCGCCGCAGCGATCCGGGGCTCGTCGACGTTCTCCGTCGACCTGCCCGACCAGGCGAAGACGATCCTGATCATCGACAAGAACGCCAACGATCGCCAGCGTTCGGCCCTGATCGCCATGGCCAGGTCGCTGGCGGGCGACCGTCTCAAGAACGTGGTCGACGTCAAGACGTCGATCATCAGCCTGACGGTCGAAAGTGCCGCCCACGAAAGCGCTTCGGCCGAGAAGTCGCACGCCGACCACGGCATGCCGCAGGCCCCGCGTGCCCGGTTCTGGGCACCCGGACTGGCCGAGATCTTCACCCGGCCGCTGAACGACGGCGACCACTTCTGCGGCAATGAGGTCGTGGCCTACGAGCCGCTCTCCAAGGGCGCGAAGGTCCTGCCGGCCTACACCCTGAGCCACACCTTCAAGGCCAAGGGGCTCGGCACCAACTGGGACGACCGCAACGCCCGCACCAGCTTCGTCGGGACGTTCCACGCCGGTTCCTGACGGAACTGGTTTTGCTGTCAACCTTTACGAATCCCAGGCGCCGGAGGATTCCCCAGGACGACGGGGCTTTCCTTCGGCGTTCTGTTTGCCTATGGTGAGTTAAATCGTGCCCGAGGGCCCGGTCCGGCCCGCCTGCCCGCCTAACATCCCACCTCCGAGAGGTCCCACCTCGCATGCGACGTCCATGCCCGACCTTCCTGCCCGCCCTGGCGTTCGCCCTGATCGTGTCCCCGGCCGCGTTCGCGGCGGCGGAGGAACTCAAGGTCGAGGTCCTGAAGGAAGGGCCGCCGGCCGACCTCTCGCCCGAGATCAAGGCCGAACTGCTCCCGACGGGCTACCGCGTGACGAACCGCAAGGGCAAGCCCTACGCCGACTTCTGGCTCCGCAAGGCGACCCCCGCCTCGGAGAAGCCGGGGGCCAACAAGGGCAACATCCTGTTCCCGAACCTCGCCGCCGGCGAACTCTTCGGCGCCCTCAAGTTCGCGGGCGAGGGGCACGACTACCGCGATCAGCCGATCTCCAAGGGCACCTACACCTTGCGTTACGGGATCCAGCCCGAGAACGGGGCCCATCTGGGCGTCTCGGAGTATCGCGACTACGCCCTGCTCCTCCCCGCCGGCAAGGACAAGGGCCTGGCGAAGGTCACCGGCGACAAGCTCTCCGAGGAAAGCGCCCAGTCGGCCGGGACCACGCATCCCGCCATCCTGATGATGCTCAAGCCGAGCGGACCGGCCGGGGCCGAGCCGACGATGGCCCACGACGAGAACAAGGATACCTGGGGCGCGGTCGTGCCCCTCGGCGTCGCGGTCAAGGGCGAGTCGGCCCCCGTCCCGATGGCGATCCAGCTCGTGCTTGGCGGGGTTGCGATGAACTGATCGGCTTTGCGATGATGGTCGTCGCGACCGAGCCCGATGAGTCGTCCGCCCGGGGCCCTTCATGCCGATCTGCCTGCTCATCGCGCTGTTCCTGGCCTTCGGGTCGGACGCCCTCTCGGCGGATCGGGCCCCCGTGCCGGTCGAGGAGCGTTGGGACCGGCTGGTCGAGACCTTCGGCGCGGTCGGGGTCGTCGGCCTGACGTCGCTAGCCCTCGGCTGCCTGGTCCTGATGCGGATCAGCCGCAGCCGGTCGGCACTCGACCCGGACCAGTATCAGAACCGAACCCCCAGGCTCCGCAGGCTTTACCTCGTCGTCGCGCGGCTGGTCGACCTGCTCGTCCTGGCCGCTTATGCCTGGATCATCGACGTCGTGGGCTGGGCCGACGTCGTCCGGACGGGCTTCGGCCTGGCGAATGCGATCGTGGTCGACGAGGCCCTGATCCTGGCCCCCTACCTCGTCGCGCAGATCGTCGCCTGGTGGGCGCTTTATCCGGCCGAACGGGCGCTCCGGGCCCAATCGCTGGCGGGGATCCTGCTCCGACCGGGCGGTGCGGGGCGGTTCCTCTACCTGAGGGCCCGGCAGACTCTCGGACTCGTCTTGCCGTTCGCCCTGGTGTTCGCGCTGGGGCAGGACCTCGCCCGGACGTTCCTGCCCGAGGCGTCCACCAAGCCCGAGATGCAGATGGCCCTGGTGGCGGGGATGGGGCTGGTCGTGCTGGTGCTCTCGCCGGGGATCTTCCGGTTCGCCTGGCAGACCCGCCCGCTCGAAGCCGGCCCGCTCCGCGAGCGACTGGAACGCGTCTCGCGGCGGTTCGGGTTCAGGTGCTCGGAGATCCTGGTCTGGGACCACGGGCTACTCGCAGGTGAAACGCCGGGGTGACGGGGGTCTTGCCGTTCTTCCGCTACGTCCTGCTGACCGACGCGCTCGTGGAGAGCCTCACGCCGCAGCAGGTGGTGGCGGTGTTCGGGCATGAGGTCGGGCACGTCCGGCACCGGCACATGCTCTCATTCGGCGTCTTCTTCCTCGGCAGCCTGAGTGTGATGGCCCTGGTCGTCGCGGGCATCGACCGCGCGGTGGCTTCGAACCTGCTCAAGGGGCTGCCCGCCTATGGGGTGGAGGCGCTCCAGGTTTCGCTCTCGCTGGGGTTCCTGGGGACCTACTTCCTCACGATCTTCGGCGCCCTGTCCTCGACGCTTCGAGCGCCAGGCCGACCTCTTCGGATGCCACGCGGTCTCGTGCGACTCGCCCGACTGCTCGCCGCATCCCGACCTCTACGACGGCGAGGCGGAGGACGTCCCCGACGGCCCCATCTGCCCGACGGGCGTTCAGATTTTCACGAGTGCCCTGCTGGATGTGGAGAATCTGAACGGCGGCAACGCGAGAAGCTCGAGGCCGCGCTGGGCGATCTGGCGCGACCTCCAGCACTGGCGGCACGGCACGGTCGCCCAGCGGATCCGCTTCCTCCAGGGCGTCGAGGGCCACCCCGACGTCGAGGCAACCTTCGAACGCCGGCTCGTCGCCCTCCGCATCGCCCTGCTCGTCGCCCTCCTCGCCGCCACGGTGCTGGCCTTCGCGACGGATTCGATCAAGCACTTCGCGATGTAATGATGTAGGGTTTGGTGCCCGGCGGACCAACGGGACGCGGGGCTCCGCGCCGACGAATACGACCGATCAAGGCGATGCCCATTTTGGTGCGGAGGCCGCGAAGACGCGGCCACCACACCCTACAAAAGGCCTGGCTCATGGCTTTCGTCGAGGATGCCCGCCGCTTCATCGCATGGTCAGCCGCAGGTACGTCCACGGGAGCGGCGGCCGTCCGCGAGATGTGCGGACTCCTGGCGTCGCTCATCGCCGGGCATGCGAGGCTTGCGGAAGCGGATCTCGATCTGTTGTCCGAGGACGATCGCCCGTCGCGTCGGTTTGATGAGAGGGCACTTCGCACGGCGTTCGCAGCCCGCCTGCCCTTCCAGTACTACGGAGTCTGCGACCCGCTGGTCATCCCTCCTGGGGAACCGACGATCGGCGACCTGTTCGATGATCTGCTGGATGTCCTGGACGAGTTGCAGGGCGGCCTCGATCTCTGCGAACGGGGATTTCCGGATGAGGCCGCCTCTCTCTGGTGGTACACCGGGCGGATCCACTGGTGCGAGCACGCGGCAACGGCGCTGTGGGCCGGTGAATGCTGGTTGAGCCGATTCAATGTCAGCCACACGGGGTAGGACGACCTCGCACCGAAGCAACCCGCGAATCCGGAGTGCGTCCGCGTGTGGGTGGGGCGACGCCTCCCTGCGGTCGTCGTCGGCACCCCAGCCGAGACCTCGTTCGGCACGGATTTGCCGGGACTTGAGGAAATTCTTCCGCTGGCCTAGGAGGGTTCCGGGGGGTCTGGTATAGTCCCGATCCGGACCGGTGGGGCCGGGAATTTCGAGGCTGGGGATGGAGCCCGGCCGCTTGCGTGAGCGACAGGAGGTCGCGGTCATGCCGTTGCCGAGGATGGCGTTTCGGGTCAAGCTGATCGCCGGGCTCAGCCTGGTCGTCGGCATGATGCTGACCCTCTTGGGCGGGACGATCTTCGGTCTCCACGCCTTCCACGACAGCAACCTCACCCTGGTCGACCAGCTCCGCGAGCTGGGTGCGTCCAAGGAACTCATGCAGGACGTCCTGCGCATCCAGGTGCCCCGCGCCGAGTCGCCCGAGGAGTTGAAGGAACTCCGCGAGCAGACGAAGGAGGCCCGGCTGGCGCTCGAGGCCTACTTCGAAGAGCTGCGCCGCAACGCCATCAACGGCAACCGGGCCGACCGCGGCGTCGACGAGAGCAGCCTGGCGTTCGTGATCGACCACGACCTCGTCGCGATCCTCAACGACCTCGACCCCGTCAATCCGGTCACCAACGCCCTGCCCGGCACCGAGCGCTACCTCAAGCTCCACCCCGAGGTCCTCCGCGAACTCCCGGCCGCCAAGAACCGGCTCGACGGGTTCCGGATCCGGGTTGATCGGCTGGGCGAGGGAGTCTCTAAGCTGCCCGAGAAGCTCCACCGCGACTTCTATGCGATCCTGCTGCGGTCGCAGGAGAAATACGCCACCAGCCACGCGATCGTCTGGATCTCCTCGATCGCCGTGCTGGGCATGCTCATCGCCCTGTCCCTGCTGCTCAAGCGCTGGGTGCTCCGGCCGGTGTCGCTCCTGCACGGCGGGGTGATCCGGGTCGCGAGGGGGGCGTTCGACCACAAGATCCTGGTCGACAGCGGCGACGAGATGCAGGCCCTGGCCGAGTCGTTCAACGACATGACCTCGAAGCTCGGCGGGATGTACGAGGACCTCGAACGCCAGGTGCAGGAACGCAGCCGGCAGCTCGTGCGGTCCGAGCGGCTCGCGGGCGTCGGCTTCCTCGCCGCCGGCGTCGCCCACGAGATCAACAACCCGCTCGCCTCCATCGCCTTCTGCGCCGAGGCCCTCGAAAACCGCCTGAACTCGCTGCTCGACCCCGAGAAGCCCGACTCCAAGGTCATCCATAATTATACGCGGATGATCCAGGAGGAGGCGTTTCGCTGCAAGAGCATCACCGAGAAGCTGCTCGACTTCTCGCGCTGCAACGACATCCAGCGCGAGCGCACGGACCTCGTCTCGCTCGTCCAGGGCGTGGTCGAGATGGTCCGGCACATGGGCAAGTACCGGAATAAACAGATCCTGTTCCAGCCCCGCGAGGCGGTGCTCGCCCATGTCGATGCCCAGGAGATCAAGCAGGTCGTCCTGAACCTGGTGGTCAACGCGCTCGACTCGATGGAGAGCAACGGCACCCTGCGGATCGACCTCCGCTACTCGCACGGCATGGCCGAGATGACCTTCGCCGACAACGGCTGCGGCATGCCCGCCGAGGTGCTGGAGAACATCTTCGAGCCGTTCTTCACGAGGCGGAAGACCGGCAAGGGGACGGGCCTGGGGCTGTCGATCACGCATCGGATCATCAACCAGCATCACGGCGAGATCTCCGCCACCAGCCCCGGCGAGGGGCTGGGCTCGACCTTCACCGTCCGGCTCCCGGTCCGGGGCGCGGGGGATTCCGAATCCGACGCGCCGGGGCACGGCTCGATCGGGCAGCGCCCCACCCTGGCCATCGCCGGGGGCGGGGGCGAGTCGAACCGTTCGAGGAAGGCGGCCCGCTGATGCTTCTGATCGGCTCCATCTTGATGATCTATTTCCGAGGGCGGCGCGGCGATCGCGGCGGATGGACCCGCGCGGGCCGTGCCGGCTCTGTCACTATCGGCCGAACGGGGAGATGACTGGCCATGGAGAAACCGCAAGGCGGGCTCCGGATCTTGTTCGCCGACGACGAGGCCCATCTCCGCGACCTCATGCAGATGGAACTGCCGAGGCTCGGGCACGAGGTCACCGTCTGCCCCGACGGCACCGCCGCGCTCAAGGCGATCGAAAAAGGCTCGTATGACGTCGCGTTGCTGGATCTCCGCATGCCCGGGCTCACCGGCATCGAGGTCCTCAACCAGATCCGCCAGATGAGCCCCGAGACCCAGGTCGTCATCCTCACCGGGCACGCCACGGTCGACACGGCCGTCCAGGCGCTCCGGTTCGGCGCGTTCGACTATTTGACCAAGCCCTGCAAGTGGGCCGAACTGGAGGTCCTGCTGCGCCGCGTCGCCGAGCGACGGGACCTCTCGAACAAGGCCACGGCCTACGAGACCCGGCTCAAGGCCGTCGAGGGGACCCCGCTGCTCGTGGGCGACACCCCGCCCATGCAGTCGGTCCGCCGCCTGA